>JAWKNY010000006.1:0-151047 GCA_041391485.1 Bdellovibrionota bacterium
TCTTGTTTTCGACCCCCCGCCCCACAAGCCTGGGCCCTCTTCTACCGATAAAGGAGAGGACCCACCCACAAAAGAGCAAGGAAGCCCTTTATGAAAACCCCAAGAAAATGGCTACAAGATCCCGTTCTGCAGGAGCGCTACCGCAACGCACGCATCGCGCTCATGCTACCGTGCCTGAACGAAGCGCCCACACTCGCCAAGGTAATTCGTGATTTTCGTCACGAACTTCCAGACATTGATGTTTATGTCTTTGATAACGGTTCCACAGATGGCTCCGCGCAAATAGCGCGCGCCGAAGGGGCGACCGTGATCCCAGTTTCCCGAAGGGGAAAGGGCTTTGTCGTTCGTAAGATGTTCGAGGTGGTGGAGGCCGACTACTATATTATGGTGGATTCGGATGATACCTATGACGCCAGTGGGATTTGGGGACTTCTGGAACCCGTTCTGAGCGGTGAAGCCGATATGATGGTGGGAAGCCGTCTTAGCGACTACTCAGGTCAAGCTTTTAGAAAATTTCACCGTTTCGGCAACTGGCTTATTATTCGTTTGATTAATCTCATCTTCAGAAGCCAGTTCACGGACATTTGCTCCGGCTACCGAGTCATGTCGAGACACTTTGTAAAAAGCATTCCATTTTTGAGAGATGGGTTTGAAGTCGAAACAGAGTTGAGTGTGTATTCACTCATCTATGGCTTTTCCGTGGAGGAGGCACCGTTGCCCTATAGGCACCGACCCGCCAATAGCTTTTCAAAGCTGCGTACCTTCCAGGATGGCTATAAGGTACTGCTTACGATTGTGTGGTTAGCCAGGGACTTGCGACCGTTATTATTTTTTGGGATTTTAGGAGTGGCGCTTTTCTTCGGGGCAGCTTTGCCTGCGGTGCACTGGATGCCCAACGCAAGCTTCCTTCACACCACGCTCGCCATGGCGGCGATCAGCCTCGTCACAACTGGATTGATTCTAAATACCTTGAACAACAAGTTCTCTGAAACCCAGGTGCTCTACCGGCGGCAAAATCATCGAGCTCCTACCCAGACGCCGACGTTTAGTACACCCAAGAGTTTAGAGCTACGTGAGGCAGCGCAAAGCTAAGATTCTCATAGTCTCGTTCTGCACCTAGATAGCGGTTCTTTCCATCCGGAAAAATATCTTTCAGCCGCTGGCTATTCCCATAAACTTTCCACATGGCAGGCCCGTGGTTCCAATGGGAAGGATCCATCCAGTCATTATTATTCCATCCCGGCTGCTGAAAAGCATGCGGTCCACCGCTCACCACACTCACTAACATGTTATCGGACTCGCGCCAGATACCGCCGCCTGAGTTGCCATTGATCAGCGCTATATTGTTTACGATCCGACCATCGGTTCCGCTTGACTTGGGATACCCCCAGGAGTGAATAAGTTGGCCGCTACTGATATCGGCTGGAAAACCTAGCGTGTAGATACTATCGGCCTCCCAATGTTCACCAATGGCGAGATCTTTTTCTGTGGTTTGTATTCTTGGCACCAGCTCCGCCCCCTCGGGCAACTTCCCCCCGGACCAACGGATTTCAAAAATCCAGTAGTCATACTGGTTCACGCTACCGATCTCGATGGTGTTTCCGATGGTCCCATCGCTCGGGCGGCCTTCGCGCAAGGCCACACCGCTTTTAATAGAACCGCTTTTCTGACAGTGCGCTGCGGATCCTCCGATGTTGGGACCTAGAATGAAGCCGCTACACCCGCCTAGAGAAAGAACGAAGTTAAATTCGTCTCCTTCGGCCGGTCGTCGCGTCAGGTTACTGTTGGAGTAGATGTCGCGATCGGCCGCGCGCTCACCATTCGGAACAGCGTACAGCGGTGCACTCAACACACACAATGCGATTAGGGTGCGAAACATGCGGACTCTCCTTGTAGGGGAATGTCTATATTCTAGCGTCGGATCCAAAACCTAATCGGGATCGTGCTGACTTTGAATTAACAGCTGTTAAGCGACTCCAACCGACGCACCCCGTCTAGGGCAAAGCCAGCCGTGGTGCTAGAAATAAACAGGGGGGCTTTATGAAAACACTCTATCTTGCGATCACTCTATTCCTGAGCGGCGTTGCCATCGCCGAAGACGGCCAAACAAAAGTGGACGCCTCGCGTTGCAATGTGCGGGTCAGCTACGGAAGCAGCGGCACTTCTCGCTGTTTTTTTGACGAGGTAATGATCGGCATAGACTCAGTCGATCCGCTTCGCGTTCGGTGCGGACGCCTTGAGGTCACCTGCCCCAACAATGCGGATAAAGCAGGGGACAAACTGACCATGGACACCGAAGGCTTCGAATTCTAAGAGAGGCAGGCGAAGAGCCGCTCTAGGCCGATCGCCACACCTGCACAAGAAGGCAGGCCTCTATCCAAGGATTCCATCAACCGGTCCGGAACCGGATGGGACGTCTTGTTTTCCGACATGCGCTGAGCCCCCTGTTCTCCGGTACGGCGTTTAAGTTCTGCTAAAGAAGTGAGCTCCGTACACCCGTTACAAAGCTCCATCCCCTTCCAATAGATTTCAAAACGCTCGGCCACCCCTTTTTGATTCACGTGCGCGAGAGCGCTCATCGAAGGCGGGTAGTCGCAAAGAACCGTTGGAATGTTAGGGTCAAGCGACGGTTCCACCTGCTGTACCAGAATTTTAAAGACCATGTCATCCCAAGAATCTTCGGACTGAAAAGCGACTGAGCCTCTCGTCTCAAACGCTCTTTGTCCATGGGGAACAGTGAGACCCCAGCAAACTTTTAAACGCTGCTTCGAAACTCAAGACTCTAAAGGACAACGGCTCCCACTTAACTCGGTAATCAGGGCCTTAGTAAGCTCCATGACCTTTTCCCAGTTCGCCCCCACCTCATAGAATTCCAGCATGCTAAATTCCCGCCGGTGAACACCGGTATCGGGATCGTCTCTAAAACACTGGCAGATTTGGAAAATGGATCCGCTGCCTTCTGCCAAAAGACGTTTCATCTCGATCTCGGGCGAGGTGTGCAGCTCTCCGCGTCCTTGCGCCCATTCCACCTTCAGTGTGTCCAAGCAGGCCTCAAACGCGCCCGCCGGGACCACGTGATCGGTCACCACCTCATAGAACCCGCGGCTTTCGAAGAACTCTCGCAGAGTCCGTAGGTAGTTCGACCAAGCGACTATGTTTTTTCTGCCGTCCACGCACGCCTGTTGTATAGTGGGCGCGCCCATGGAACAAGCCCCTAAATTCCTAAGAGCCGAAAAGTGGGTGCAGGCCCATTTCCCCTCGTTGACCCGTCGACAGGCCCAAGAGGCGCTTAGCCACGGGCTCATTCAGCACGAGGGCGCCCCCTTAAAAAAGGGGGATCGCGTCGCCGAGGACGCGCCCCTGGACACCCGTCAACTTGAGGCCCACTTAGCCACCCTTTTGACCGGGAATCCGGATCTGGCCTTCGATGTTCTCCACGAGGAGGAAGCCTTCGTCGTCATCGACAAACCGGCCGGGATCCACGGGCACCCGCTCAGCCTCTTGGAGAACGGTACGGTGACTCACTGGGCGCTAGCCCGTTATCCCGAGTTGCGCCAATCGCTCAAGCACCTCGTGCAGCCCTGCCTCACGCCTCATCGCCTAGATGTGGGCACCACGGGGGTACTCATCGTGAGTAAGAGCGAGGAGAATTTCCAATTATGGCGACAACGATTTAGCCGTCATGAAGTCACAAAATCTTATTTGGCGTGGTGCTGGGGAACACCCAAGAACCCCGAGTTTGAGATGCATGTAGGCATCGGCCACGACCCGTCTAATGCCTCTCGCATGCTTACGGAGTCCGCAACAAAGATCAGGTCTCCGATTCTTCCGGCCCAAACCCAGGTGAGCGTCCTAAAAACACAGGTCGACAAGTTTCTTTGCCGCGCCATCACACAAACCGGGGTCACCCACCAAATTCGAGTGCATCTTGCCGCAGCGGGTTTCCCGCTCTTGGGCGACGAACTTTATGACGAGCTTTTCGCGGAGCGTTCTTTGAAACCCAGCTGGCCCCAACTGCGTGCGAGCGAAATCAAACACACGAACTTCTGTTTGCAGAGCCCGTCCGAGCGTTTTATAACTTCCTTTTAACACCATTTTGCCGGGCGGGCACACTCCACCATGATCCATAGCAACACGATCAAGAACAGCATAGTTTTACTCGGTGCCGGAAATGCTCATTTGCAAATTGTTCGGATGTGGGCGATGTCGCCAGTTCCGGAAACCGAACTCTGCCTCATCAACCCTGAGTGGCGCGTCCCCTATTCGGCGATGGTCCCCGGTGCGATCCTCAGGACAATACACTCGCGATCAAACAGAGATGGATCTTCTTGTTCTTTGCGGCGGCTGAGTGCGCTTTCTTCCCGCTAAAGCGCGCCGTGTGGACACTCAAGCAAAGCTCGTTTACCTGAAGGGCGCCGCCAGTTAGTTACGATGTCCATCCTAAACATCGGCTCCAAAATGCGCCACCCAAGGCTCCGATCTTCCGGAGTTTAGTTTCTCAGTACGACCGCTCAGCCGACTGCTTGATGGGATAAGCGCCTGAAACATGGATGGCAGAATCCAAGTGCTCGTCACCGTCACGGTCGTGGGTGTGGAGTGGGCCCGGTGGAGCCGAGCCACTGGCGCTTCGACGCTTTCAAGAGCAAATCGCTCTCAAGATCCAATCCCCTGAGGGCTTCCGTCTGAGTCTTACTACCCGCCTATCCAGAGTCCGCAGTAAACACTTTTCTACTGGCTGCACTTGCGGCGGGTAAGATCAAAACTCAAACCAACGCTACCGTATTAAGATGCGATGCGAGTCAGTTGTACTTATCAAGTGGAGAAAGTCTTCAGTCCGATGCCGTTCTTTGGTCCACCCAAGCGGTTCCGCCTTCTGCTGGAGTGCCTCTCATTTCAAAGTAGATAAGCGTGGCTTCCTGTTGGTTCACGACACGCTTCAATCCTTTACCGATCCGGCGATTTTTGCAGCGGGCGACTGTGCGGCGCTCGAATCTCATATGAATCTACCCGGGCCGGCGTGTTCGCGGTCCGACAAGGTCCAGTGCTTTGAAGAAACTCCTAAAAGCCTTTCTAAACAAAAGCCGCTCAAAAAGTACAAAACCACAAAAAAGTTTCTATTCTGCTCAACACCTGCGATGGAAAAGCAGTACTAAGCCGCGGTCAGATTGACTGTGCGGCGCTTTGGGCGTGGAAGCCTGGCGCAGTACATTGACTCACAGTGGATGAAAAATCGAAGACGTGAGCCGCTTTCGAATGGAGCCGGAAACTCCGATGCGCTGTGGGGGCTGCGGTTCCAAGATTCCGGGTGAGGTGCTTCACGGCGCACTACGAAGACTTGAGATTCCCGAACACCGAGGCTTCGCATTGGCTGCGCCGATAAAGAAGACGCGGCGGTGGTAGAACATGAAGCCGGCTTTGAAGTCCATTCTGTCGATTTTTTTCGCGCTTTTGTGAGTGACCCTTTTCTTTTTGGTCGCATCGCCGCTCAAAACGCGCTGAGCGATCTGTTTGCGATGAACGCGACTCCCGTGCACGCGCAGGCTATTGTGACCCTTCCCTCGCCAAAGCCTCGATTCAAGAAGAAGTGCTGAAACAGATGCTTTCAGAGCCATCGCCTCGCTCATAAGCGCCGGGGCCACCTTGTCAGAGGCCACACCTCCGAAGGGGCGGAGTTAGCCCTGGCTTTTCGGTCGTCGGAGAAGCACTGACGCCGAGATTCTTTTTCGAAAAAATGCGCTGGTCGCAAACCAGAAGCTTATCCTTACGCAGCCGCTCGGCAGCGGCGCACTGCTGGCATCCGTGAGCCAGGCGAGTGCCGATCTCAGTGGTACGAATCTCTAGTTTACTGGCTCTTGTGTTCCAACCAAAGCGCAGCCTCCGTTTTTACCGCCGGTGTTCGGGCTTGTACCGATATCACCGGGTTTGGATTGGCTGGCCACCTTTTGAAATGCTAGAGGGCACGCCGTTTTCGGCCCGTTTGTACCCGCACGAAATCCCGGTCTACGAGGGCTTTAACGAAGTCGTCGCAAAAGGCATCCTGAGCAGTTTGCACGAGGAGAATGCGAAGCTGGGAACTCGTGTGGGCTCTGCACTCAACTCGCCCGGTACTTTTCGATCCCCAGACTTCCGGCGGCCTCCTAGCGGCCGTCGATCCAGACGCCGCTTTTGATGTGCTTCACGAAAGCCTGCGGCTATGAGCGCGCGGCGATCATCGGAGAGGTCATGGAAGCCGAGGGAGCCCCAAGGCTGTGCTGAATATCGCGAGCGCTCTACTTGTGGGCTTGGTGCTGGGCTTGCTCGGCAGCGGCGGCGGGGTCATCACCACGTCCCCACTCTTCTTTACGGCGCCTCGATGGGCATGAAACAAGCGGTTGCCCACACGATCCCGATCCTGGGAATTGTAACGCTTGCGCAATCCGCTGCAGAGTGGCGCGCCGGCCGTATCCGTTTGAAGGCGCCATCGTTTGTGGCCAGTGTTGTGGGCATCTTTGTCGGGGCGTGTGTCCGTTCTATGGTTTGCGGAAAAAACACTCGATCCTGATTCTCGTTGCGGTCGTTCTGCCGCCGCCTTCGCCATGGCCTCGCGGGGCAATGGCCCCGGAAACGGCCCACACGCCTTGTCCCCGAAGGTTCGGCCTGAAGACCCCTTTGGTGGGAATCGGTTTTCTCGTCAGCGTGCTCAGCGGGATGATTGGATCAGTGGCGGATTTGTGCAATGGTCCCGGCGCTCTCCTTGATTGGAGGCTTTCCGATGACGGTCGCCGTAGGGACCAACATCGCGATCGTGGCGGTGAAGAGCTTTTTTGGCGTTTTAGGCTATGTCGGAGAGGTCCGTGGCAACCTGTACGATACCTTTGTTTGGAGTCTGCGGCATCGCGGGGTTCTTTTTACCGGGGCGGGGCTACGTCGCCGATTCTCCGAACGCACGCTCAAAAATGACCTTCGCCGGCTTCCTCGTTCTTGTCAGCGGCTTCTTTATGCTTTGGGACCGCCTGCTTTAAATTACCGTGTTATTGCTAGCACTTAGATAAAGACCCTCCAAAACACTTGTTTCCTTTGCCGCGCTTTGTTATTTCCATCGTCGCTGTGGAGGCGAAGTGATCGAGCCGATACAAGTCTTTAGCTCCGACTGCCGTAAGTACAAAACGGCATTTGAGACCTTGCGATACACCAATCAGAAAACGACCGCTTACCAAGTGTTAGAACCCTCATCCAGGGCCTCTTCCTTTGCACGCCCGTCACGTCTTTTGGACGTCGGAGCGGGGGACGGCACGCTTACCTCAATGGTATCACTTCGAGGAGGCTCTGGCCTTAGAGCCCAACCTGACGCTGGGTGAAAACCTTCGAAGGCGTTGCCCGGGAATCAACGTACTTCCCAAGCGCATCGATGATGTTCACATGAATTTGCACGCGGATCTCATCGTCTGTTCGCACGTCCTTTATTATATCGATCGCACCAAATGGATGGCGGTCCTGGATAAGCTTGCGTCCTGGTTGTCCCCCGGAGGGACGCTTGTGTGTATCCTCCAAACCCTTCCACCGATTGCATGCGGATGGTGGAGTACCTGTACCAGGATCATTTTGACCTCTCCGGTTTGGCCCAAAAATTCGATCTCTTCTGCAGGGCACCGTTACCGCCAAAATCTGCGCACCTCTTCCGTCGCTCATCGAAGCACCGGATGAGGAGACGGCGTACACTATCGCTGAATTTGTTTTGAACGTAGTCCCTATGCGCGAACCGGTACCACGGGATTTTGCTACTGGACCACGTGAATCGCTTTTTTAGAGGGCCAGACGGCGTCTACCGTTTAGCTGTGATCAGGATTTTCTAATCATCGAACACCGATAGCCGCCGCAAACAATCCACAGACATGCAAAAAGGAACGTGGTACCTATTTCTGCTCGCGTAGCGGAAGCGGCTGAGAGCGGGTTCCCGGGCCGGCCTGCGGCGGTTCGGATATATTCTGGATCCGAAATCGAAACCCTCGGTTTTTGATTCTTTCGGTTCGTAGGTTTCAGCCTGTCGAGGAGGTGGCGTCGGCGCCACACGCGTTTCACTGTAGAGACAAAACGCTTTTGCGAAATCAGCCTGGCAGCGGTACGACTCGCATCCCGGTGGGAAGATTGGGATAGGCTGCGGGAACAAGGTAGTAGACAAGCTCATTCACAGGCTCGTTTCCGACGATATCAAACTGACGATTGAAATAGTATAGCGCCCCATAGGTGTCCTCCCACGAGTACGGTGTGTATTTTCCCGGCTGCAGCCGACCAAATCGCGAATCGGTACGCAGCGTTCTCATGAGGCCCATCATCACCTGCAGCTCCTGGTGCAAGCCTCGCATTTCCGTTTCGAATACGGAGCGCTTTTCTCCGGTCAACAGAAAGGGGGAACCCGCATAAAAATATTGCAGCTTGGCGTAGCGAATAAAGGTGTACGAAGCCGCAAGCGAACGCCAATAAGAATAATCAACAGTTCGAAATGACGTAGCCAGGGCCGACTCTCCCACACCCGGTTTCGCCCATTGAGCGTTCAGATCGCTTGTGGCCGCCTTAAGGCGTTCCGGGAAGCGATAGACCCGGTACTCGACCCGCTTCTCTGTTCCAAATGGCGTCTGTACCACATAGGGAACTAGAAAGAGATCATTGAACTGACTCACGTAATCCTTCGGAACAGCTTGGACGGGTCCATACATGCTTAGATGAATCGCTTCCTTCGCTTTTGGATACTTTTGCGAAAGCAGACGCACGAAAGACTCAATGCGATCAGCCGATGTTTTTAGCGCGGACAATACCCGCCTCGGATCCTCCGGCGAAGCGAGATCCTGGCCTAGACAAGTGAGTGTTACCCCCAACAAAAGCATGCTTACGAAGATCTTTGCCATCGCTGCCTCCTTTTGTTGCTGCCCTTCCCGTCCCACCTTTAACGCACTTCGTAGGTTTGGGTCAATTCAGCCGCAAAGGACTCACCCTTGGCACCTGACCATAATTCGTGCTATATGCCGTCGGACGCCATTTAGTTAAGCCAAGCTCAATTGGAGGTTTTCTCAATGCACTATCGAATGCTTGTCCTGGTTTGCGCCGTTCTCGGATCTTTTTCCCTAAGCAACGCAGCGGCGAGCGAACCTGACGTGTGCAAAACAGTGGAAAAGGCGATGGAGCTACGCTGGCATACGGAAATCCCCGCAAATCTCAACCCCGGCTCTAAACTCGATTTTCAAGGTGCCATTCATGTTTTGGAGGGGGACGAACTAAAAAAACTCAAACTCGTTGTGGTCACACTCAGCTACGAACACCTGTTGGCGCCTCAGTTTGACGGACGACCGAAAGCCTATTCCACTGAGCCCGGAAGCCTTCTTGTGGTGCTGAATGGAAAGGTAAATGAAAAAGTTGAATTCGACGAAACACAGAGCATCCTTTCGACTGCCATCGGAAACTACCGCCCGCAGGCCACGGCTCAGGTGAACTCGGATACGGGACTGTATTTCTGCAAGCTTGATAGTTTCGCAAAAGCGATGCCCTCGTTCTTTGTCGAGAACTCCGCTGAGAAAGCCGATATCGTGCCCCCCATTGTGACGCTCGCCCAATTTGACAAAGTGATCTACGCCCCGGGCGAGAAAATCCAAATGCGCCTGCTAATCGACGACAAAAACCCACTCAGCGAGGAAGAAGGCGTTGTCCATCATGTGTCGTTTGCTCAGGTGGGCAGCAAAAATACTATCGACGACTACCAGAAGCTAACCCCGGTAAAAGTGGGCCTTGGGTACAACACTGTTGTAGAGATTTCAAAGGACACGGAGCCCGGCGAATACTATCTAGAGAACGTTAATCTCACGGACAGCGCCGGTAACTCGTCTTTTAGCCTGCCTAAAACGCTGCTCGGGCAGTTTAGAATCAGAGTCTCTAAGTAGAGTGCGTTACGGTGCTCAACTGTAACGAAAAGTAATTTCGGGCTTTTCGAACGGGACTCCACTGTGCAAGAAGTTCCGCTTGTACTCTGATTGGCTAGCGCTAACCAGGGCCACGAAGCGCCACCGGAAAAAAACGCCCGATCGAGATTCCAAAGATGGAGACTACAAAACGCGCAGTCCTGCCCCTAGACCGAGCCCATAACTCCGCCTCGCTGAGTAAACAATCCACAGCTTTGTGCCAAAGGGAACGTGGTACTTAGTGGCCGATTTCCGCCGCTACCGCTCCAACAGAAGATTCCTTGCTCGCCGCAAGCTCGTCGGCTTGGGCGGAGTGATCTTCCTGAGCGTTCACTTCCAGGCGCACACGACGGTAAGCATCAAGACCCGTACCCGCCGGAATGAGACGTCCCATGATGACGTTTTCCTTCAGGCCGCGAAGCTTGTCGATCTTCCCGTGGATGGCCGCATCGGTAAGTACCTTTGTGGTTTCCTGGAATGACGCCGCAGAGATAAAGCTCTCCGTACTGAGTGACGCTTTGGTAATACCCAGTAGCAAGGGTTCTGCCACAGCAGCTTTGCCACCGAGTTTGCCAACGCGATCGTTCTCTTCGTCGAACTTCCATTTTTCAACGTTCTCGCTGAGTAGAAGTTCGGTGTCACCAGGATCCGTAATGCGTACGCGCTTGAGCATCTGGCGCACGATAAGCTCAATGTGCTTGTCGTTAATTCGCACACCCTGCAAGCGGTAAACTTCCTGAATTTCGTCCACCAGGTAGTTCGCCAACTCTTTTTCACCGAGCACGCTCAAGATCGTGCGGGTTCGGCGCACCGTCCATCAAAGGCTCACCCGCGCGGACGTGATCATTTTCACGCACGCTGATGTGCTTGCCCTTGGGGATGAGGTACTCCACCGGCTCACCATGCTCCGGCGTGACGATCACTTTACGTTTACCCTTCACGTCCTTACCGAAGGAAACGATGCCGTCGACTTCACTGATGACCGCTGTTTCCTTGGGTTTGCGCGCTTCAAAGAGCTCCGCCACACGCGGGAGACCACCGGTAATATCCTTGGTCTTGGTGGTTTCGCGAGGGATCTTCGCAATGGAATCACCCGGATGCACTTCGTGCCCTTGGGTAACAATCAGGTTCGCGCCGATGGGAAGCTGGTACGTCGCAAGAGGGTTCTCTTGATCGTCCACCACCATTACGCGCGGCCGCAGATCGGTATCGCGAGAGTCCAAGATCACGCGACGAGAAAGACCGGTCACTTCGTCCACTTGGTCTTTCACCGAGACGCCGTCTGTAATATCGACGAGGTCAATCTTACCGTGTTTGTCGGCGAGCACCGGAACCGTATAAGGATCCCATGTGGCCACAACCTGACCCTTGGATACGCGGTCGCCATCCTTGATGGTGAGCTGCGCACCGTATACCAATGTGTAGCGCTCACGCTCACGACCGCTCTCATCGACGATACTCAAATCGCCGTTACGGTTCATGACCGTCCACTTGCCACCACGATCCTGGACGACATTGACGCGCACAAAGCGGGCCACACCGTCATGACGCACTTCCAAGGAGCTCTGCTCCGCGCGTCGGGTCGCGGTACCTCCCACGTGGAAGGTACGCATCGTAAGCTGTGTACCGGGTTCACCGATACTCTGCGCTGCGACGATACCCACCGCTTCACCGATGTTCACCAAATGCCCACGGGCCAAATCGCGGCCGTAGCAGTAAGCGCAAACACCAGTGCGGGTGTTACAAGTCAGTGCCGAACGGATAATCACACGCTCGATACCGGCTTCCTCAATCTTGCGAGTGAGGTCTTCGTTAATCTGTTGGTTGGCGTGCACAAGGACTTCATCCGTATACGGGTCCTTAATGTCGTCAAGCGCCACACGGCCAAGGATGCGGTCACCAATGGGCTCGATGATTTCGCCGCCTTCAATCAAGGCACCGATTTCAATACCGTCAGAGGTCTTGCAATCGATTTCGCAAACAACCAGGTCCTGCGCGACGTCTACCAGACGACGAGTTAAGTACCCGGAATGCGCTGTCTTGAGCGCGGTATCCGCCAAACCTTTCGAGCGCCGTGAGTGGAGATGAAATACTGATGCGAGTCCAGGCCTTCACGGAAATTCGCCGTGATCGGGGTCTCGATAATTTCACCAGACGGACGCGCCATCAAACCACGCATCCCGGCGAGCTGCTTCATCTGCGCCGCACTACCACGAGCACCGGAATCGGCCATCATGTAAATCGGGTTAAAGCTCGGCATCTTTACCAGCTTGCCGTCTTTGTCAGGCACATCATCCGTGGAAATTTCTTCCATCATCTCGCGCGCGACTTTTTCCGTACACTGCGCCCAGATATCGATGACCTTATTGTAACGCTCACCATCGGTAATCAACCCTTCGGTGTACTGGTCATGAATTTCCTGAACTTCGTTGTGCGCCTTATCAAGCAGGGCTCCTTTTTGAAGGATCAGCATGTCTTCCATGCAGATACTGATACCGGCGCGGGTCGCGTACTCGAAACCCAGCGTGCGGAGTCTATCGGCGAGCAGCACGGTCTGCTTGTTGCCAGTGGCACGGCAAACAGAGTCAAGCAACTCGGAAAGACTGCGCTTGTCCATCACCTTGTTGAAATCGCTGAACGCGATGTCGTCCGGGATGATCTGGAGCAGAATCAATCGGCCCACAGAGGTTTCGTAGCGCTTGCCCTTCACGCGGCAATGGATCTTCGCGTGCAGTTCAATTCGATCGGCTTCGTAGGCAAAGATGGCTTCCTCGGGACTCGAGAAACGCATGCCTTCACCGCGGCAACCCACCCGTTCCTGGGTGATGTAGTAAATCCCAAGAACGATATCCTGCGAAGGATCGATAATGGGCTTACCGAATGCCGGAGACAAAATGTTGTTGGTCGACATCATCAGCACACGCGCTTCAAGCTGCGCGTCTACGCTGAGCGGTACGTGCACGGCCATCTGGTCACCGTCAAAGTCCGCGTTGAATGTCTGACACACCAAAGGATGCAGCTGGATAGCTTTACCTTCGATGAGTACGGGCTCGAACGCCTGGATACCCAAGCGGTGCAATGTCGGAGCGCGGTTCAATAGGACCGGGTGCTCTTTCACCACTTCTTCGAGAATGTCCCAAACTTCTTCCTGCTCTTTTTCCACCATGCGTTTGGCGCTCTTGATGGTGGTCACGTAGCCACGCTCTTCAAGCTTGTTGAAGATGAAGGGCTTGAACAGTTCCAAGGCCATCTTTTTGGGAAGCCCGCACTGGTGTAAGCGGAGTTCCGGCCCGACGACGATCACAGAACGGCCGGAGTAATCGACACGTTTTCCGAGAAGGTTCTGACGGAAACGACCCTGCTTACCCTTGAGCATGTCACTCAAGGAACGAAGCGGGCGCTTGTTAGGACCGGTGAAGGTCCGGCCTCGGCGGCCGTTGTCAAAGAGAGCGTCTACTGCTTCCTGAAGCATGCGCTTCTCGTTGCGGATAATGATTTCCGGAGCGTTCAGCTCTTGCAGACGCTTCAAGCGGTTGTTCCGGTTAATCACGCGACGGTACAAATCGTTCAAGTCGGAAGTCGCAAAACGGCCACCGTCCAAAGGAACCAAAGGACGCAAGTCGGGCGGAATGACCGGGACGGCATCGAGCATCATCCATTCCGGGTTGTTACCGGAATTTTTGAAGGCTTCGACTACTTTTAATCGCTTGGCGAGAGACTTCTGGATGGTTTCGCTAGAGGTTTTTGCCAGAGCGGCGCGCAGATCCTTGGCGAGTGTGACGACATCCACTTCACGCAGCATGTCGCGTACGGCCTCACCACCGATTCCGGCTTTAAACTCGTGCTTGTACTCCTTGCGGGCCTGGAGGTACTCGTCCTCAGTCAGAACTTCGCCTTTTTTCAAAGGCGTTTTACCCGGATCCAAAACCACAAAAGCTTCGCAATAAAGAACGCGCTCGACGTTCTTTAGCGTCATCTCAAGGATGGCGCCGATACGAGACGGAAGACTGCGAAGAAACCAGATGTGCGCCACCGGTGTCGCCAGCTCAATGTGTCCCAAACGCTCACGACGGACCTTGCTCTGAATGACTTCTACACCGCACTTTTCACAAACGACTCCGCGGTGCTTCATGCGCTTGTACTTGCCGCAGTTGCATTCGTAATCTTTTACCGGTCCGAAGATACGCGCGCAGAAAAGGCCATCACGCTCCGGCTTAAAAGTACGGTAGTTGATGGTTTCCGGCTTTTTGACTTCACCAAAGGACCAGGAACGGATCTTTTCAGCGCTCGCGAGCTGAATCTTAACCGCATTAAAGCTAAGCGGATCCTTCGGTTTATCAAAAAAATTCAGAAGGTCTTTCATAGGGAGCTGTCCTCCATGAGCTCAACGTCTAGCGCCAAGCTTTGAAGTTCTTTGACCAGAACGTTGAAGGATTCCGGTAGCCCCGGTTCCAGGACGTTCTCGCCTTTTACAATGGATTCAAACATGCGCGTTCTGCCGGCCACGTCGTCAGATTTCACAGTGAGCAATTCCTGCAGACAGTAGGCGGCGCCATAAGCTTCAAGCGCCCACACTTCCATCTCTCCTAGACGCTGCCCACCGAACTGGGCCTTACCACCGAGCGGCTGCTGCGTGACCAAGCTGTAGGGTCCGATGCTCCGCGCGTGGATCTTTTCGTCTACCAAGTGATGGAGTTTCAACACGTACATCACGCCTACCGTCACATCTGTGTGGAAGGGTTCGCCCGTGCGTCCGTCAAAAAGAATCTGCTGGCCGTTGGAAGGGACACCCACCGACGTCAAAGAGTGGCGGATGTTGTCTTCCGAAGCACCGTCAAACACTGGGCACGCCAAGTGAATGCCGCGCTTGAGGCGCTTGGCGACGGCTTTAAGCGAATCATCGCTGAGCTCGTCGACCTGCTTCTTCATCTCAGGCGACGGGAAGTAAGCTTTTAGAAGATCCTTGAGGTGGTTTGCATTCCACTTCTCAAGAAGCTCTTGCACCTTCACGCCAAAACCGTGAGCCGCACGTCCCAAATGGGATTCCAGAACCTGTCCCACGTTCATACGAGACGGAACGCCCAGCGGGTTCAAGCAAATCTGAACCGGTCGGCCGTCATCCATGTACGGCATGTCTTCGAGCGGCAGAATGCGGGAAATCACACCTTTGTTACCGTGACGTCCGGCCATCTTGTCACCGACCGCGATGCGACGCTTAATGGCGACATAGACCTTCACCATCTTGATCACACCGGGAGGCAACTCGTCGCCCTTGCGAAGCTTTTTGCACTTTTCGTCAAAGACAGCGCGAACCCCAGCAATCTGGGTGTCGGCTGCAGACAGAATTTCCGCGACACGGGTTTCCACGTCAGCAGGCAAAGCAACGTGCTTCAACAGATCGTAAGGAATCTTGTTGTACGCTTCTTCAGAAATCGTCGCGCCTTTGGCAAGAAGTTCCTGCTCGCCGGTTGCGTCCAGAAGCTTAGCCGTCGTGCTCTTACCGACCACAAACGAAGCGACTTTCTTGCGGGCCACGTCCTGAATGATGCGCACTTCAGTGCGCTCATCCTTGCGGATGCGGGCTTCTTCTTCGTCGGCCAAAGCCGCCGTGCGCTCGTCCTTATCCGCGCCTTCACGCGAAAAGACTTCCGCTCCGATAACCGTTCCCTGGATACCAGGGGACACGCGCAAGGAAGTGTCCTTCACGTCACCGGCTTTTTCACCGAAGATCGCGCGTAGCAATTTCTCTTCAGGAGAAAGCTGTGTCTCACCCTTAGGCGTAATCTTGCCGACAAGGATATCACCCGGCTTCACTTCCGCACCGATGCGAACGATACCGCTGCTATCCATGTTCATGAGCTGTTCTTCGCTCACGTTCGGAATATCACGCGTAATCTCTTCTTTACCAAGCTTCGTATCACGCGCCACACACTCGAACTCTTCGATGTGGATGGAGGTGAAGGTATCCTGCACCATCAACTCTTCGCTGATGAGAATAGAATCTTCGAAGTTGTAACCGCACCAAGGCATGAACGCGACAACCACGTTCTGGCCAAGCGCCAATTCGCCCATGTCCGTTCCCGGACCATCGGCAAGCACCTGGTTGCGCTCCACGTGTTCCCCTACTCGCACAATCGGCTTTTGGTTCACACAGGTGTTTTGGTTAGAACGGCGGTACTTCACCAAATTATAGATGTCTACGCCCGAGCTGTTGGCCGAGGCGTCATCCGTACGCACCACGATGCGGGTGGCGTCCACAAAGTCTACGACACCGGCGTGCTTCGCCGTCACCGTCACACCTGAGTCACGAGCAACCAATCGCTCCATGCCCGTGCCTACAAGAGGCGCGTGCGTGCGGAGCAAAGGAACCGCCTGGCGTTGCATGTTTGAACCCATGAGAGCGCGGTTCGCATCATCGTTTTCCAAGAAAGGAATCAAAGACGCTGCAATCGACACCAACTGGTTGGTCGACACATCCATCAAGTCGATTTCTTCGCGACGAGCAAGAACGGTTTCACCCTGCTTACGGGCGGAAACAAATTCCGGCTCCATCTTGCCACCGTTGTCGGTAGGCACCTTGGCCTGCGCGATCACGTGATCCGCTTCTTCCAGCGCGGAATAGAAGCCGACTTCATCGGTCACCTTGCCGTCAATAACCTTACGGTAAGGGGTTTCGATAAATCCGTAATCGTTCACGCGTCCAAAAGTGGAAAGTGACGAAATCAAACCGATGTTCGGACCTTCCGGCGTTTCGATGGGACAAATACGACCATAGTGAGTCGAGTGAACGTCACGCACTTCGAAACCAGCGCGCTCACGCGTCAAACCACCAGGTCCCAACGCGGAAAGACGACGTTTGTGCGTCACTTCCGACAGCGGGTTTGTCTGATCCATGAACTGAGAAAGCTGCGAACTGCCGAAGAACTCTTTGACCACCGCGGAGACAGGCTTCGCGTTGATGAGATCGTGCGGCATGAGGGTCTCGACATCCTGCAAGCTCATGCGCTCCCGGATGGCGCGCTCCATACGAACCAAACCAATGCGGAACTGGTTCTCTAGAAGCTCACCCACGGCACGAACACGACGGTTACCCAAGTGATCGATGTCGTCGATTTGACCGCGACCGTTCTTAAGGTCGATGAGGTACTTCACCACGGCCATGATGTCGTCTTTTGTGAGTGTGGTGTCCTCAATCGGTGTTTCAAAGCCGAACTTGTGGTTGATCTTCAGACGACCGACGCGAGACAAGTCGTACTTCGCGGGATCGAAAAAGAGTCCATCAAACAACGCCTGAGCGGTTTCAAGGGTCGGCGGATCACCCGGACGCAAACGGCGGTAGATCTCGATGAGTGCTTCTTCACGAGTTTGGACCTTGTCCTGAACCAGCGTATCACGCAGGTACGTCCCGATGTTCACACGGTCACAGAAAAGGATCTTGAACTCGGAGATGTTACGAGAAGTTAGAAGATCCAACTTCTCCTTGGTGATTTCCTCACCACACTCCAGAAGAACTTCACCGGTCTCCATGTCCACAACGTCAAAAGCCGCAATCTTGGTCGTCAGATCTTCCACTTCCACGGGGAAGCGCTTGATCTTGGCGTCCGCAATCCGCTTCAGGATGACTTTGCTGAACTTCTTGTTCTTCTCGACGATGATTTTGCCTTTTTCGTCTTTCCAATCCGTGTTGGCACGGGTGCCTACATACAGTTCCGGATCGAAATTGAGGAAGAAGGTTCCGTCTTTTTCAATGGAGACGGTTTCGTTGTTGTAGAAATAGCTCAGCAGCTCCTCGACGGAATAACCAAGCGCCTTCAAGAGCACGGTGACGTGCAGCTTGCGACGACGGTCAATGCGTACATAGAGGATGTCTTTGTGATCGAATTCGAAATCGAGCCAAGAACCACGGTACGGAATGATACGCGCGGAGTGCAGGATCTTCCCACTGGAGTGAGAGGAACCTTTGTCATGGTCGAAAAACACACCGGGAGAGCGGTGCAGCTGACTGACTACCACGCGCTCCGTCCCGTTGATGATGAAGCTCGCGCCATCGGTCATCAGCGGGATTTCGCCCAGATACACTTCCTGCTCTTTAACGTCCTTAATGTTACGCGTGCCGGTTTGTTCATCTACATCGTAGACTTCCAAACGCACGGTAACCTTCAAGGGCGCCGCAAAACTCATTCCGCGGCTGCGGCACTCATCCACGTCATACTTAGGTGCTTCGAGCTGGTAGGAATCAAATTCCAACGCAGCCGTCTTGTTGAAGTCGTGGATCGGGAAGACGGACTTGAACACGGACTGCAAACCAGTATTTTCCCGTTCATGCTGGGCCTTGTCGGCCTGCAAGAACTTCGCGTACGACCGACGTTGCACATCGATCAGATCGGGGATCTCGATAGCTGGTTTATACGTACCAAAATCTCTTCGAAAGCGTTTGCTTTCAAAAAAGTTGGTTGAGGCCATATAGGCACCTCTTCCCTGGAAGTGTGGGGTTTGTATTCTTCAAAATCGATCGGGCGACGGCTTCTACTTAAGCTCGACCTTGGCGCCCACAGCTTCGAGCTTCTTCTTCATCTCTTCAGCTTCTTTCTTGGGCACGCCTTCCTTGATCGTCTTAGGGGCTCCGTCCACCAAATCCTTAGCTTCCTTCAGTCCGAGCGTCGTAAATCCGCGGATTTCCTTAATCACTTGGACCTTCTGGGCTCCACCATCCGCCAAGACGACGGTAAATTCGTCTTTTTCTTCAGCGGGGGCTGCGCCAGGAGCGGCGGCGAACGAACCCACCGCCACTGCGGGGGCTTCGGCCTTTACGTCGTACCGTTCCTCAAACTTCTTAATAAACTCCGAGATCTGGAGCAAGTTTGCTTTGTCGAAATACTCAAATACCTGCTCTTCAGTTACTGCCATTTTGGGTCTCCTCCATCCTCTCTATAAATACAATGAAGTGGGTTATTGTTGTTCCTTTGCCTTCTTCTCTTTAAGGGCATTCAGTCCGTAGCCCAAACGCTGGGGAAGGTCCTTGAGCGCAAACAAAAACCGCGTAGGGTGATGTTTGAGCCCAAAAAGGAACGACACCAACAGCTCTTTGCGCCCGGGCAAAAGAGACAATGCTTTGAGCTGCTGGAGGGTCATCACACCACCCAGAGCGGCACCGCTCTTTACCGAAACGTTAAAATCCTCTTTATCCGCCCACTCCCAGATTGCCTTCACCGTGCTGACGGGATCCACATCGGGACCGTCGGCATAAGCCAACATGGTTGGCCCCTTCAGATCAGCGTCCAAGCCCGTCGTATAAGGGGTGGTACCGAACACCCGCTTCGCGAGTGTGTTTTTTACCACCTTGACACGGACATTCTTTTCCCTGAGGCTTTTTCTGAAGGCAGTAATTGTCTCTACGTCCACTTTGGTAAACGAGAGCAATGCAAACGCTTGGGATTTTTCAATCTGTTTGGTAAACTCAGTTACGAAAGATTCCTTTTCCGCCCGTTTCAAGACACGCTCCCCGAGAGATAATCCTTTGAGTTAAACACCCAAAACTTTTTAAGGTCAATGTTTATTTCCAACACCTTAGCCCTCTTTGGCCGCTCCTTCGAGCTTCGACGGATCCAGCGGAATGCTGGGTCCCATGGTGGTCGCCAAGTGTGCCCGACGCATGTAAATGCCCTTCGAGCTTGAGGGTTTGGCTTTCATCACGCTGTCGTACAGCGCCACAAAATTCTGCTTCAGCTTGTCGGCCCCGAAGGAGCGCTTGCCCACGATGGCGTGCAAGATGCCAGCCTTCTCGACCTTGTAGTTCACCGTACCGAGCTTCTGCTCACGCACCGCTTTGCCTACTTCGTCTGTGACCGTGCCCGTTTTCTTGTTGGGCATCAAACCTTTAGGTCCGAGTACACGCGCTACCTTGGTAAGGTCCTTCGCGGTATCAGGGGTCGCAATCACCCGGTCAAAATCCAGCCAGCCACCGGCGATCTTTTCGATCAAATCGGCGCTGCCGACGTGATCCGCTCCAGCATCCTTGGCTTCCTTTTCCGCCTCGCCCTTTACGATGGCGACCACGCGGATGTTCTTACCGATACCGTGGGGGAGCACCGTCGCTCCACGCACCATCTGGTCGGACTGCTTGGGATCTACCCCGAGGTTGAAGACAGCTTCCACCGTTTCATCAAACTTGGGTGCATCAAAACTCGCCAAGGTCTGAAAGGCCTCATCCAAAGTGTACAGCTTATCCGGCGTCACTTTGGTGGCGTTGGCCTTGTAGCGTTTACCCTTCTTAGCCATAGTTGCTCCTCTTTCCCCGCTCTCTATTTGACCTCTAAACCCATGCTCCGCGCCGTTCCCGCCACCTGCGAGACCGCGGACGCCAAATCCACCGTATTCAAATCGGGCATTTTTAGCTTCGCAATTTCTTCGACTTGCGCCATGTTCACGCTTCCCACTTTTGTCTTATTGGGAACGCCCGACCCCTTCACGATGTTCGCCGCTTTCTTTAACAAGACCGCGACCGGCGGGGTTTTGGTGATAAACGTAAAAGACCGATCCTGGTAAATACTGATGACTACCGGAATGATCATCCCGTTTTCTTTTTGTGTTTTCGCATTAAAAGCTTTGCAAAATTCCATGATGTTGACGCCGTGCTGACCGAGCGCCGGACCCACAGGCGGGGAGGGATTCGCCTTCCCAGCGGGGATTTGCAACTTCACCTGGGCTGTCAGTTTCTTCATAGTCGACTCCTACTAATTCTTTTCCACCTGCACAAAGTCGAGCTCGACGGGGGTGGAGCGTCCGAAGATGCTCACCAGCACGCGTAGCTTGCCTTTTTCAGCATTCACGTTCTCTACGACGCCGTTGAAATTATTGAACGGACCGTCGATAACCCGGACGTTCTCGCCTTCGCGGAACTGAACCTTGGGACGCGGCTTAAGGGTGCCTTCCTGCATCTGCGTCGCGATCTTGGCGACTTCCTCTTCCGGAACTGCAGGCGGCTTCACCGCATTGCCCACAAAGCCCGTTACCTTGGGCGTATTCTTGAGCATGTGCCAGGTCGTGTCGTTCAGGTCCATGCGTACCAGCATGTAACCTGGGAAAAACTTGCGGCTCGTCGTCTTCTTTTGGCCTCGGACAAGCTCGATGACGTTTTCAGAAGGAATGAGGATCTTGGAGAAGCTCTTCTCCATCCCGTGCTGCTTGATACGCTCTTGGAGCGCCAGCTTGGCCTTCTGCTCGTAACCACTGTAAGTGCGGACCACGTACCACTTGTGATCCTCGGGCAACTCTTCCGATCCGGCTTCGGCGGCTTCACCCTCGTCGGAAGACGCCTCGTCGACGGCTTCCTCTCCGGCGTGGACTTCCTCAACAACCGGGGTCTTCACAGGCGGCGGTGTGGTGCTCGCGGCCTCTTGCGCCGTCTTTTCTTCGGTAGACTCGGAGACCTCGTTGGTCTCGGAATCTTTAGGATGTAATGTTTCGTCGCTCATTCCGAACTACCCGTCCCTACTTCGCTAAGTCTGTAGCAAGAAACTGATGACCTTGCCCCAGAGCAAATCAAAGCCTGCCAAAATCAAGCCAGCCACCAGGATACAGATGATGACTACCGTGGTGGACCGAACCACTTCTTCCCGCGTCGGCCAGGTGACTTTTTTAAGCTCAGTCACCGCCTCATCCATAAACACATTCAACTTTCGGTGGCTGAGGGCGATCAAAAAGCCTACAGCACCGAGCACAACTGGCAAAACCTCTCGAGCCGCGCCCACTCCGGGCAGGCGGCGAACCTGATAAAACTGAAGGTACACGTACTGGAAACCTTCGCGGGATAAGAACCAGATGACCATGGCGCATGCCACGTAAAACGACAGGATGATTTTGCGATTATCCATTGTGCATCCCCGTTCTGCCCCAAAAGCGAGGAAAGATCAAGTAAGCGGCTGAAATTTCTCTAGGTTTCGGCATGTTTCTCCGTGGTGCAAACGGCACTCAAAGTGCCTCCCACACTAAAAACGTGATGCGTATGGATAATGCTGCAGTGGGTGGGAGTCAAGAGATGATTTAGATTCCAGCCGGCGGCCCTTTTTCCAAATACCGCAGAGCGCCCTTAAAACTCTTTTGAAAAGCACTACCACTGAATTTGTAGTCCCGCGATCCGACTGGTGAATGGCCGTACACCCCTTTACTAAGGAGTATGCCCTTGGTCGAAGGGCTCCATGCTCTAGAAGCAGCGAGTATCGCCTTCGCAAGTTCGGACTCAGTCGTGGGCCTGCATGCGAACACCTGCCGAAGAAAAAGAGTTCCACCAGTACTTGTGGATGCGGATGTACAATTGAGATAGGAATTACAATTCGACATCCCATTGGGCACGACTATTGGCCAGCGCAGCCTATTGGTAAACACTTGTTCCCCATCCACCCAGATAGAAACTTCTGTAGAAAGGTCCTGATGCAACTTGCGAGAAAACCGCAAGTGATGAAGTTGTTGACCCCACTCAATACAATGTTCCGCAACGAACTGCCACGGACGCCCATCAATGCCGGTCAACTCGACGAATATTCGGCCGACTTTGTCACACCCAAGAGCCCACCCAACTACCGAATCTGGAAGTCTTGTATCAAAGAAGACAGTCGGCTTGTCGCACTTCCCTGGAATCCAGAACTGGACAAAAAACTCCTCATCACTAAGCTCACGGAAAACCAGAACCGCTAATTCTGCAGTAACCTTAGCCACCTGCATCAGGACGTTCTGCAATCCCTGCCTGCCGATGACCGGTAATTTCATTAATGCAACCAACTCTTCAGGCCAGCTTCGAGAGTAGTGCGCTCCACCCGCCTTGTTCGCAAACCATCTAATGAGCTGGCTGACGTCAAAATGGTTTTGGCCGTACTTGATTATCTTACGCTTTAGAAACTCTGGAATGGAGAGTTTGACCTGGCTTGGTAGTTCGCGCCGCAACGAAAAAGGAAGCCCAGAGACAAAAACCAACGGTTCCGGGACGCTAGGCGGAAGCGGCGCCTCGGAATCAGGCATAGAGTAAACCTTCAGGTCGTGCCCCAGATAACTAGCCAATTCGAGTAGAAGCGCAACGCTATCCTTTCTCCCTTCGAGCAGAAGAGCCCGAAGCTGCCCCGATAGAGGAATAATTTGATGCGGAGATCCGTTTCTTATTCCGAGGATAGAGTCATTAAGCACCTGCACAGACGCAAGCAGATTGGCCAAGTGGTCCATCGAACCCAGGACTTGATTCGAAATCACTGTAACGCTCTCCGTCCCGAGGTGACCACTGATGTCGCTCCCAAACGGCGACTGAAACTCAAAAGTGGCAGGCCAGGCCGGATTCGAACCGGCAACCTTGGGCTTTGGAGGCCCCTGCTCTACCAATTCGAGCTACTGACCTAAACCTAGAACCACAAGACTACTTAGTTTCTTTGTGGGCCGTGTGACGGCGGCAAAAACGGCAATACTTATTGAGCTCCAAACGATCCGCGTGCTTCTTCTTGTTCTTGGAGCTGGAGTAATTCCGCCGCTTGCACTCCGTACATTCCATATTAATCACTGTCTGCATTCGCTACTCCAGTTATTCCACGATCTCGGTCACGACACCCGCGCCGACGGTACGACCGCCTTCACGAATAGCGAACCGGAGCTCTTTCTCCATAGCAATAGGGGTAATCAGTTCCACATCAAGTGTCACGTTGTCACCCGGCATGACCATTTCGGTGCCCGAAGGCAAGGTCACGTTTCCGGTCACGTCCGTTGTGCGGAAGTAAAACTGAGGCCGGTACCCCTTGAAGAAAGGCGTATGACGACCGCCTTCTTCCTTGGTCAAAATGTAGGCTTCAGCTTTGAATTTCTTGTGAGGCTTCACGGAGCCAGGAGCGGCAAGCACCTGTCCACGTTCCACATCTTCCTTATCAATACCACGAAGGAGCGCGCCGATGTTGTCACCCGCCTGACCTTGGTCAAGCAGCTTGCGGAACATCTCTACGCCGGTAACGGTGGTCTTCTTGGTGTCACGCAGACCCACGATTTCCACTTCCTCGTTCACCTTCACGATACCGCGGTCAATACGACCCGTGACCACCGTACCGCGGCCCTGAATCGAGAACACGTCTTCGATAGCCATCAAAAACGGCTTGTCCGTATCGCGCTTGGGCTCAGGGATGTAGTTATCCAGAGCTTCCATCAACTTCATGATGGCGCCTTCGCCGATCTCGCTCTTGTCGCCTTCAAGCGCCTTAAGAGCAGAGCCCGGGATGATCGGAATGTCATCGCCAGGGAACTGGTACTTGGATAGCAACTCGCGGATTTCAAGCTCCACCAGCTCCAAGAGTTCCTTGTCGTCGACCTGATCGACCTTGTTCAAAAACACAACCATCGCCGGTACACCGACCTGGCGGGCAAGCAGAATGTGCTCACGCGTCTGAGGCATCGGGCCGTCCGCAGCCGAGACCACCAAAATCGCTCCGTCCATCTGCGCCGCACCCGTGATCATGTTCTTCACATAATCCGCGTGTCCCGGACAGTCGACGTGCGCGTAATGGCGCTTTTCCGTCTCATACTCCTGGTGAGACGTCGCAATCGTAATACCGCGCTCTTTTTCCTCAGGCGCGTTATCAATGTCCGCGTAGCTACGGGCTTGCGCCTTACCGCTCGCCGACAATACCGTCGTGATCGCGGCTGTTAAAGTCGTCTTCCCATGATCCACGTGCCCAATTGTCCCTACGTTCACGTGCGGCTTATTGCGCTCGAATTTCTCCTTCGACATTCCTCTTCCTCCAACTGAGCCCACGACGGGACTTGAACCCGTGACCTCTTCCTTACCAAGGAAGTGCTCTACCGCTGAGCTACATGGGCATAAAAATGCAAAAAAACTCAGCCACACTTTACCCGTAGAACCAAAGCTTTCAACAAGAAAATCGCGGTAGATATCAATAGGCTGGGCCGGAATCCTCTAACGCCAGGGCCGAAACTACGGGAGCGGCATACATCCGCAGATAGAAGGGCACCGCCTGCTCGGCATCCGGACCCAAAAGCGAAAGTTCCTTCTGCATGCGCTTGAGAAACGCTTCCTTGTAAGCCTCGTCATAGTGCTCCGCCATCCGGGGACTCCCGGCCAAAACGTCGAAAGCCACGAAGTTGGAAGGAAAGAGGTGGTACAGGCGGTGGATCTCTGCGTCCAAACAGGCGCATAGCGCTTTTAGCTGCTCGGATTTTCCGTCGGCGGCGCGTACCTTGTCCCAGATTGACTCTGCCAGAACCTCACCCACACTGATGTGAATGCGGCCCTTGGGACCGAGCAAGCCCAGCGAGACGCTCTTCGCGTCCTCGTCCTCGGCCTTTTGGTATTCGCCGGAACGCGCCCGGTGCAGCTGCTCCCGCACTTTCAGGGCCCCGCAGGGTTCAAACTCATAGGAAACAGAGACGGGCCGAGTATTTAAGGAGTAAAGGCGATCCACCAAGCTGCCCTCCCCGGCCAGCGACAGCATCTTCAGTACCCCAGGTTGGGTCTTGTCGGCCCCGTTCTTCGTACGGCCTTCGCGTTGGGCAATCCAAACCGAGTCTTCCCCGCTCTCCACGACCTGGTGGATGTGCCGGGAGAGCACATAGGACCAGCGCAGCAGCTCCTTTTGGCCCAGCTCCCTTTTTACGATGACGCCCTTATTGATCTTCAACACGTCTTTGGTGAAATCATTAAAGAGAAGATTATCCCCCAAACAGATCTGCAGCGTGGGGTGACCCGCGTTCATGAGTGAAAACGAAAGCAAAGCGGAGTCGGCGATAATATCTCTGTGGTTGGAAAAGTATACGTGACGCCTTTTTTCCGTCACGCTCTCCAGGCCGCTAACCTCAAGCCCGTCCGAGGTTCGGTTGAGCAACGACTTGATCGCAATAGCAATAATGGTGCGGTGAAAATCGGCGACATCACGCACGGCTTCTCCCATCTTGAGAAGCTCTTCCAGGCTGGTATTTGGGAAAATTCCGGCCACTATCGCGGGTAAGCGATCGCTCTTCATCAGGCGATGCAGAGCCTGCAGGTACTCCTCTCCGTGGTACGGCGCTATTTCTTTGAGATCGGCGGGATCGACTTGATAACTTTTCACGCGTCCACCAACTCGTAATCGTGTCCCATCAAGGACAAGGACACGTTGCCACGAAACTCGTTTCGGCTAGCCGATACGACGAAACGGGCGCGTGTCGCTGATTTAAAGACGTCGAAGACCTCGTTGAAGAATAAAACCTTTTGCGCGAGTCCGTTTCGGCGTTGGATCATCACCGCCGTGTGTTTGGGTTCGCCGGTTTGTTTATCCTTAAAGTATTGCACGCCCGCGATGTCCGCCTCGATGAGAAATCGGGGTTCCTCAAAACCGTGTCCGAACGGCTTTAGCCCCTCCAACTCCTCCGCCAACCTTAGCTCGGCAAGTTCCACCGGCAAGGCACAATCATAATGAATGGTGCTCTCCCACAGTTTGGGAAGTTCGCGCTGCTTCGTTTCCGCGTACCGGATGAGGGCTTCGCGGATCGCCGCCTCGTTTTCAAGATCAAAGGTAAAGCCCCCCGCAGCACGGTGGCCACCGAACTTCGCAAAAAGGTCTTTGGCCGACTGCATGGCTTCGGTCACGTCAAAGCCGGGAATGGATCGCGCGGACCCCTTCCCTTTCCCGTCTTTGCGCTCAAAAAGCCAGGTCGGTCGCCAATACGTCTCAGCGATTTTGCTGGCAGCAATGCCCACTACCCCCGGATGCCACTCCCCTCCCAAGAAGAGAATAGGATCCTCGCTGTAGGTCTTTGCGGCGGCATCCGCCTCCCGCACAATTTTGGATTGGATCTTTTTTCGCTCGCTGTTGCAGCTATCCATGTACTCGATAAGTTCAGCGGGATTCTCCTCGATAAAGGCGCGCACAACTTGATCCGCGTGTCCCAGACGCCCGACCGCGTTGATACGCGGGCCCAATCTAAAACCCACGTCCTTCTCATCCATTCCACTCTGAAGCGAGGCGGCCTCCCGAAGCTGCTTTAGAACCGGACGACGACTGCGCATCAACGCCCGTACACCCAGCCGTGCAAGCTCGTGGTTCACAGGATTCAGGGGCACGATGTCGCAAATGGTGGCAAGCCCCGCCAAAGCCAAAAGATCCGTCCACAACTCAGGTTCTACCGAAAAGGCCTCCGCCAACCGTCGAAGCAGAACAAAGGTAATCCCGCAGCCGCAAAGTTCCTGGTAAAGCGCTTCGGGGTGGAGTTTTGGATTAAGAATAATGCAATTGGGCATCTTGTCCGGCTGAATCTTATGGTGATCCGTACAGACAAAACCCACACCGCGTTCAGCGCAGTATTCTGCCTCTTCATTCGCGGTGATGCCGGTATCCATCGTGATGATGAGCTCAGCTTTTTCCTCTTCCACCAGATAGCGGACGGCGTCCAGATTCACGCCATAGCCTTCTTTGAAACGGCACGGAATATAATGGATGTAGTTCGAAAACCCGATCGCCTGCAAAAACCATATCCAACTGACGCAGCTCATGGTGCCGTCGACGTCATAGTCCGCATAGAGTGCGATCCGTTTTTTATCTACAATCGCCGAGCGGATGGTTTCGAGAGCGGCTTCAAGTCCGTGATCCCCATACTCAAGCTTTTTGATGGGAGAAAAAGATCGGTTTTCAAAAAGAATGGCACCCAGTTCTGAAAAATCTTTCGGAGTTTTGGGTACGCGGGCTTCCCAGTGCTGGAATCTAAATCCCAAAGTGACGGCTCGCTAGCTAAAGAGTGACAAAAGTCGAGCTTGCGGTAAAGCCTGCTGAATTTCAAGCCTTTCCGGTGGTTTCCTAACTCATGGAGCCTCTTTTGGTGCCCAACTTGACTTAGTGCGCCATGGGGCGATTAATAGAGCTTTTAGATGAGGGGTTTTATGGGGGCGAGGATTGCTTTCGCCGCGGCCATGGCCGTGCTTCTCTACATTCCTGAAAGTTTTGCGGGTCAAGTGGTCATCAGTTCCACTCAACGCTCCTGCGTTGCACGTTTGCAGGCGACTGCTCACGCCGACGGGGAATACCACTATAAGGTAGTACGCGAGCAGCGCGAAGATACGAAACACGTCGAAAGCATGGACTTGCCGGAAGTTCGTAAGACTTTCTTTAACACGTACCTTACCTACCCGCTGATGCGATCCATCGCCAATCACCGCATCGGAGCGGATAACGAATTTGTAAACAAGGTGCGAGAAAGCGAGTTCAGCTTTCATCAGCTAACGCTCGTACCCGCCGACGAAACCCAGGCTCTTGTGCAAATCAAAGGGAAGGTGCTTTTTGGAACGCGTACCTTTGAATTCAACGTGGACGCCGACGCCGTTTTAGAAGAAGGGACATGGAGGGCGTTCAGAGACGGGCGCCGCATCCGACTTGCGTTTACAGAGTCCGGAACCTGTGCGCTGGAAAGAGCCTTACTCGGCGGTGAGAATGCTTTGATCCCGGCCGCCTGTGCCCATTTGGTTCAGTACGTGCGTGGCGCTTACGGAGAGGATCCCCCAGTCGATTTAGACTATTCGGCCGAATACCCGACGCCCCTGCTTGTCGGGAATCGTTCTGGTCTTGATTTCAGCGGCTTTGGTCTAAACGAACGGGTAACGGTGAGGTTCGGAGCCCCGGACCCTTCCGAGTCCGAGGCTCCTTAGAATTTTAGAGCTTGCTATTGATAAGCTTCGCTTCGTTCTGGCAAGTGCTGGCGTAATCCATGTCCTTCACTTCCAGTTCTTTTAATTCAGACGGAAGCAGCGCCAAACGGTGCAGACGGTTCGAATTGCACATTGCAATAATCTTTAGCTGAGGGACTGCCGCAACTTTTTGAACAAACAAGTTCTTATAGTTTGTACAAGTAGAAGCGTAATCCAACGCCACCGACTTATTGAACTCGTCACCGCTTGACGTGATCAAGCTGACATTGAGTACATGCGAGCTGCAAGAGAAGGTCGCTTGCGCGCCGCCCTCAACCTGCCCGCCCTCAAGGCGCCGAGAGAGTTCGCGAAGCAATTCATAATTCGAGACGGTTTCCAGTCCAGTGTTCGCAAAGCTGGATGTGGATACAAGAACAGTAGTGAGAATAATTCCTAGTAGTTTCATTTTTGCCCCCAACAATAGTTTTTGACGCAGTCCCAGCTGCGCCTCTTTTTACACATAGAGAGTACGCGGTCGGCCGTCAAAAGAATATTTGCTGTAGGACTAAAGGACGTAGAAAAGCATGCAACAGAAATGGCAGGCACTGCCTGCCAGCACGAACAAATGCCAGATCGCATGGCTGTAGGGCATTTTTTTACTCGCGTAAAAAATTGTCCCGACTGTGTAACAAAGTCCCCCGGCGACCAGCCACCAAATCCCTCCCATGGGAAGTTGCTGCATCAAAGGCCGGATAACAATCACCGCGAGCCATCCCATTCCGAGGTACAAAGCAAGCGACAGCCCAGGAGACCGGATACGTGAAAACAATTTCAGCACAACCCCGTAAGCCGCAAGCGACCAAATGACTGTGAAAATCACCCAGCCCCAAAAACCGCGCATCGTCACCAGCATTAAGGGTGTATACGTGCCCGCGATCAAAATGAAGATCGCACTGTGATCGACAATCTTTAGAATCCGCTTAATACGTGGATCGTGAAAGGAATGATAAAACGTAGAAGCCAGAAAGAGTAGGACGAGCGAACCGCCATAGATGCTAAAGGCCAGTACCCGCCAACCGTCTTCGGCGTAAGCCACAAGCACGGCAAGTGCGGCTACGCTTAAGCACGCCCCCACGCCGTGGCTGATGGCGTTGGCGAGTTCTTCTCTACGTGTGTATGGTCGAAAGGCTGCGTTACTCATGAGACCCCGTCGGCTCCCCCTCCACGAAGTCTAGCGAATCAGTCTCTCAAACGCCAGTGCGGCATTTTGCGATCTAGTCTTGCACTTCGGAAAAGTCTTTCTCCCACTTCCAACAGTAGTAATTGGCTCTACAGTGGTACAGCTTGTAGTGCCGCGTAGCTGTATACGCAACGGGGACCCAAGCGGTGTACGGAGTGCCTTTTCGCGTATACCGAGTTTCAGAACCAAGAGTAAAATTGGTGTAGTTCTGTGCATGACTAGACGCCCAACAGCTGCGTGTTTTCCAGTTCGCATCACTAAAGGCGTAATAGGGCCACCCTTTGCATCCACTCGCCGCATTTTTCTCGGCCGCGTTGGTCGCTTCCGTATAGCGGTTCCAGTTGAAGACATAGACCTCATCACCCGTGGAGTAGACTTTCTTTTGCTTAACGCTCACGGTCCCGGCTTTTTCCACGCAAGCAAGTAGCGATTTGATCTTTTCGTCTTCCGCAAAATCCAAGCAGACCTCAGCAGCCTCCGCCGGAAAGAGGCGATCTTTGGCCGCCGCCAACACGCGGTTGCGGTAAGAGCCTCTTTCCAAACCCTCACATATTTTGAGAATCGCGTCCGGGTAAGAACGTGTCGCCCCTCGCACAATTTCCAAACACTTGAGCTTGTCGTGCTCGTCCTCCATTGAGGAACATACACGGTAAGCAGATTGCTCGGCTTGTGCGCTGAAGCCAATGGACACGAGGGTCAAAAGAAGTAAGGCCTTCATTACTTCACCTCAGTTACTTTACAGTCTTCGGTGAAGTGCTCCTTTTGCTCCCGATGGCATTCGTCTAAAGTAGTAAGACCGTTCGCAAGAAGGCGCTTCACGGTTTTTCCGTCAGAGAGCAACGCACTTTGATCCAACTGATAGCGCCACTGGCCGGTGTACGGACGCTCATCGTACTTCGTGCAAGTGCACCCTTTTAATAGCAATGAAGGTTGTTGAGGGGTTGCGGTACAGAGAATCTCATACCGATCGAATTCGGTTTCAAACGTATATTCCTGCTGAGCTTTGAGTTCCCGCTTGATCACTCCTGCAGAGGCGACCGAGCCCACAGCAAACAGCGCTATCCACGACAATAGTTTCATTCGCTCCTCCAGTTTTTAGTCTGCCTGAGCGATCAGAGCTATCCCTAGATGTTGCTTGCTGTCAAATTGAGCTAGTTAGTCGGGTGGGGGTAGTAATAGACCGAGGTTGTTTCGTGCCGAATCGAGGCGTTGCTTTCCGGACCCAAATAGCGGACCCGAACAAATTTCAAGCCCGGTATCCAGCTGACATCCGTAATGAAATCGAGTGAAATCGTAGCCTGCCGATCCCAGGACTCGCTTTGGCCTGCCACAAACCCAAAATCGCTTAGCTTAATCGTTTTCTGAGCAAAAACATGAACAAATTCAGGCCCCGAGCTGTACGCGATGACGTCGACGACCGCCACGTCCTGATCGGGACCGTTTCCGATCTTTCTGCCCCACAAGCGCACCGCGGCCCTTCCGGCACCGATGCCACTCCAAAACACGGCTCCTACGCTGAATTGGCCTGCCTCATGCGCTTCGACTCGCACCACGCGATCGCCGGTGGCCTCATCGGTTTCACCCGTAGTAATACCGTATTCATTCTCGTACTGGCCGGGACTGGCGACTAAAATCTTTGCCGGAGGGCGCGTATCCTGCGTAGTCCCCGCGATAGGAACCGCTCGCGGAGTCGTATACGCGTACCAGTGGTAGATCACGTTCGGTTCCGTGGGGGGGGTTGTCGTCTCCACAACCAATCGGCCGTACGCATCGGCGTACGCATTCCAAATCGGATCCGTTAGCGGCACACCAGCCGGCGTCGTAATCTGCCCTTCATCGGAAACAAGCTGACCCTGCGAATTGCGTACGCGCTGGTAGGCGTACCCTGCAGGTGTGAGGGCAAAGAAACCGTTGGGAGTTACCATAAGCCCACTCAGCTGGCTGCCAGAACGGGTACCGACTGAGCGCTGTTCAGTGTCCCCTCTTCCACCGCAACTCCGGTGGGAAACTGCCCGTTGGTGGTATGCCAAATGAAATAGTGATTGGTTCCCTCTAACATCCCTATCCAGCGGTAACCCTGAATAAGAGAGTTGGTACCGGCGACATAGTACTTGTGGGCGACGACGCTTTTGTGCACCAGGCGAAGCGGGGAGATCAACTGCCCCGAAGCGCTAATCGGAACGCCATCCCACACGCGCAGATCAGGAGTACCTTTTCCCGAAGTTAAATCCCACTCATAGTATTTTCCTTCGCCCGACAGGTAAGCGCCTAGACGGCCTCCGACAATTTCAAATTGGGAAAAAAGACTGGGATCAATGAGCTGGGTATCCGGCCCAGTCAGAAGAAGTGTTTTCTTCGGGAGTCTGTTCACGCAGGTCCCGGCATCCCACAGCCTTAGTTTGCCGTCCGGCGTGACCGCCCCAAAGTCTGGCGCCGCGCTACTGGGATAAGAGGCCACGAAACCATACCAATGCATCTGCGAAGGAAGAAGATCGGCCCCCTCGTAGTCCAAGCGGATTGAACAAAAACCACCCAGCCAAGAAAGAGCGGAGCTTTTTGGCCACGTATGAAAGTTTCCACTCGCCTCCATACCCAAGGCGATGGGGTTTATTTCCGAAGCACTATCGGTTTCAAGATAGAAATCGAAGTCACTTCGGAAAGCAAAACGCAGGTATTTGGATCGAAGGACTGCGGGTAGACTCGGATCCACGCAGAGCTGGGCACCCTCGTCCCACTGGGTGGGAGAAGGACAACCCAATTCAGGCTTCCAGCGCAGTACTTCCAAGCTCATGCGAGCGCCCACTCTATCCAAGAAAACTCTACCGCTGGCAAACGGGCCATAAGTCGACTCGTCGTGCACATGCTCACCGGGCATTCCGTTTCCAAGTACCACAACTTTATGAAGCACTTCATGCGCGACGAGTGCCATCAAGCTTGCGTCCGAAAGCGACTCAATGGCAGAGGTGAGAATGGTGATCTTGCCATCCGCGGAGCGGTTCGTGCGCGCTTTTACTGAGGCCCCGGTATCGTCTACCAAGAGCGCGCCGGGATACAATTCGAACAAGTCTTCCACGGATCGCGAAAGTACATCACCCGCCGCACCGAGTGCGCTCTTGAAGAAAGCCTCGCAGTACGCATCTTGCTCCGCGCTTAAGGATTGCAAACCGATCCAAAGTTGAGAACCTTCTCCGCCCGGAGCCTTCGCCCCCACCGGCACACGACAACTCTGGCGTTCAGCGGCCAGATTGGGCAGGGCCGAAAGCAGGGCCACACGAACACGGTCCAAAATGACAAAATGGGGATCGCCACCACCGTAACCGGAAGCGTTTCCTTGCGGTTTGCCGACCAGGCTGAGTAGCCCGCAGGCGTTCAAACTGAGGAGAATAGCCACGTAGGCGAATAGGCGTAAGGACATTTTCATAAAAGCACCAGACACCTCAAAAAGGTGCAAGGCGCATACCACGAGAATACAGGCCTTTCTCCAATGATTTCAGTTACTAAATTGTGCTTCTGTGGCGATCTTTTGGGCACCCGCACGGCTTGTATACAGCGGGGAATCGGGCCTAAGCCGCCCGTTCGGGGCGTACGATATTGTTGGTCTTTTTAGCCTTATCACGCACACGTTGGTTGGAGATGCACCGAGTACAAATCTCGGCTTGCTGGGCGGCCTTGATCCAGAACAAACCCGTCATGAAATGGGGAGCCACAGGATTAGCAAGCCGCAGTTCACTTTGTACGGATAGCGCGATGGACCGAGAATGAGGGCAGGCAAAAACCTGGTCTTTGTACAGAAGCATCTCCGGATTCAGACAGACGGCGGGAAGCGTCCCTGAAACCGACGTCTTCGATTCACCCAAAATTCTTCGCGGTTTACGAAAGATATCTTGTCCGGCCATTTTTTCAGCAGAATCTGGAATGTTCTCTTTGTTGGTGGAGTACTCGGAAACCCGTAAACCATCTAAGTAGCCCATTATCTCATCGTCCAGCCTATCGATGTTCATCGCATTCGAAAGAATCCGAATACTATTACAAATGCGCGACTGACGAAGACGCTTTAAACCTTCTCTCAAATTCTTCCAGATGAGCGGTTCCCCACCGGTTAAGAGAAAATCGAAACTATAATTGGAGTATTCCGACATGCTAATGAACTTATCGAGCTCTTCCAAGCTCATTTGGTACTTCGGATCCGCCTTCATAAGAAACTGCATAATGCATTCTTCACAGTCCAAACTACAAATTGATGTCACGTAGAGCGAAAGCCGGCACGAACTTCTTTGAATACGATAGTCCCGGATCAGGGCGCTCACGAACTCCAACGGTCGATCTTCGACAAAAACGGCACGCAGGGCAGCTTTCACAATTCGAAACAGTTCTTTCGTCCATCTGAGCAGTTTCATCTGCAATATCCTGTTGCCTAGGCGGCCTTCTTAAATACCTTCCGAATCAGTTTTCTTCGTACCCGAAGCCAAAACTCCGTTCGTTCCCTTCTTAGAAAGACAGAACCCAATCGATAGTTGGAATAGTCCGTTACGGCTGGATGATAGAGGTGGCCAACAATGAGGGGAACACGGCAATCGATCGCGCCCACTTCGTGGCAGCGACGGGTAAGATCTGTATCCTCTCCGCCGTAACCGTACAGAGTTTCGTCATAGCCATTTACTTTTTTGAGCAGCGAAGTAGCGTGGATCGAGGGGTTTTGACTCGCGTATATCTCATAAAAGTTTTGGGGCCGAAGGGCACTACGGCCAAACAGCTGTCGTTTCAGCTTGCTAAATCGCCCCGGGATCACCCACTTTCCGGAATACATAGGGATCGAGGTCTCCCAGTCTCGGTTGTTGCTAAGAATCGACTTTGAATAGGCTCGCGTAAATCGCGCTACGAAAAAACGGTGGATCGCTCGTTCCGACTCCAGACTCAAAGCATTTCCAAATATTCGCGGGTAGAGCATGTCGGCATCGGACACCATTGTCCACTGAGTCTGGACTCTTTCGAGGAGTCGATTGAGGGCGTACGATTTATGGAAATTCTCGACCGTTGGAACCACCGGTACAACTTCCACATTCGGAGCGGCCGCCGTAATCTCGGCTGGAATGGGTGCCGTCGAATACCACGCAACCAGTTTGCGTAATTCCCCAGGGAGCGAGGCCAAACTCTTCAAAAGAAACGGTACATAGTATTGCGTGGTCACATACAGTACCGTTAAATCGTAAGACTTTCCACTGTCGTGCGACATCGATTGCCCATCCCGTCCTCGGTGGCCACTTTTCTGCAATACTAGTTTCGGATAATCTTGATGGATTCTTGAGGGGAAAATGAAGGGACGGCGACGATCCGCCGCCCCTCTCCTAATAGGCCTTAATCAATCAGATACAGCACTCCCGTTGAGGCGTATTGGTGGTAGCCAATATTGGAATAGCTGGAAGTATTCCGTGGCGTACCACAAGAAGCCGCCAGCAACTTGTCCCCGTAGCTGGACTTCTGACGACTGATCCAAGTTTCACAAGCTGACTGCCAGGACGATTGCGCCTCGTAGACCTGCTTGGTGTCACTCGTTCCGCTGATCGAATTTCCATCTACGCGCCGAACGTTTTGATTTGAGCGTATCTTCACACTCAGTTTCGGGGTCGAGGCGTATTGGTAGTAACCAATGTTCGCATAAGGCGACACATTGGTAGGGCCACCACAGCTAAAGACATCAAAACGATCTCCAACCACCTGCCTCAAGAAGTTCTCAAGCTTGGTGCACGCCGAGCTGTGTGCAGAAAGCGCAGATCCTGAGTTCTTGGAATCCTCAGAACCCACCACCCAAAAGCCACTGACTTCGTACGGCACCGTCTGTGCGGGCGGCGGGTTCGCCCCACCCTGCTTCACGTTTTGAATCCAATCGGAAACAAAAGAATCCTGCTGGATAGCGGCCACGAGATCTTGCAGGGCATTTCGAAATTGGCGTCGATCTCTGAAGTTAGGAATCACTTGCGGGTTGTCGTATTGCTGAAGAAGCTGCCCCAGCGAATTCTCCAACTTTGCGGCACTCTGCTCGCTCATTCCTTTCAAGCGGTGAAGCTGCATTTCTCTCACGGTGTATTGATTGCGACCAGGCTGAGCCCAGGCCGTTTGAATTAGAATTAGACAAAAAAGTCCGGTGATGAATTTAGACATCGCCCCCCCAAATTTTCCCAGGTTTACGTTTGCAAGCCCCCTGCCGCAAACTTTCTCAACTCGTACGGCAGGCAGCGTTACAACGCAACCCGCAATAGGGGGAATGCGGCCCAAAGTGAGGCGCGCCTACACTTTCATTCGCCTGGTATCGAGTTCACCACAATATCCATCAGAGCCACCCATTTTTCCCGCAGGTTGGGATCCGGTATCATGTGTTCCAGATAGTTGGCTTTCAGCAGATTTTCAGGCCCTTCGGTAATGGCGCTCATGTCAAAAGCTTCCGGATTATCGATGAGGGCATCTCGAATGTCCCATGCCAAGTCGTGCGCCCCGGGTAGCTCCGCAATGTAGCGAAACTGCTCCTGCAGTTGAGCCACAAACGCTTCCTCATCTACCGCCTGGGCGATCTCCACTACTGCGTTTTGTTTCAACACCGGCTTCGGGGCGGGCGCCGCCGGTTTGGCAGTAAGAGAGATCGCACCGAAGTCCTCTTTAACTACGGGAATTTCGAAAGCAACTTCGATTGGAACCGCCGTCGATGAGAATTGGTGCCAGAAGAATAGGCCTCCCAGTACCGCAACTGTAAACATTAAGTAGCGCATGGTCTTCTCCAAAAATATGAGGGGAGGCCACAAGACCTCCCCTTCTTAATTGAGATTAATTGGCGTTGGAGTTGATGGTCAGGTTGCTCGTTCCGCTAATGAGCTTGTAACTATCGGCGTCGCTGAAACCCCAGCTTTTGCCGACGTTGTCACTTACCTGCATCGCCGGATCCGCATTCGTCTGAGCAAAGATGGAATTTACAGGGTGCCCTACGTTCCACCGCGCGATAAACACCGGGTACTCAGATGCCGACGCAGTATTTACTTTTCGCGATCCAATTGCCGTACGAAAGCCACTATTGCGAAAGTTGTTACGGTGCGTGGAACCATAGCAAGCTAGGTTATACATCAACCGGAATTTGGAGCGGTGAGGAATTGTCTTGAGAGTGGCTTCCAAATCGGAGGCAACCACTTTCCCATCGTGGAAATACAACTTCTCATCGGCCCCGTGCAAGGACAGGACGACATCAATTGCCTTCACTAGCGGGTTCGCTGATGTGTGTCGCAAGCAATTCACGAAATTTGCCTTCGTCCCGTTAGCGTCCTGAATAACTGACACACCCGCGTAGTTGCCGCCGAGTCCCGCTTGTCCCATGCTTATGGTTGAAGCGTCCAAGAAGCTGTAGAGCCACTTGTACTTGTTGAGACCGAACTTCTGTAAGCTAGATACCAGCACCAAACGCCGCTGGCTCTTACTAACGGCGGCCGACGAAGTGTTCCCAGCGGTCAGAAGCAGAGCTGCTATCGCCAATACCAAACTAGTTTTTCTCATGTTTCCTCCTGGCAATGGGTCCCCCCTCGGGCCCCTTCACTAGGGAACGCGCGAGAAACCGCCAAAAGGGCTCACGCGGTATTTCGGAATTGTCGTGTACAATAGAAGGAATGCTTAAGACCTCATTGGCATTCCTTATTGGCTGGCTCGTCATACCGTCGGCCGAGGCAAAAGATCCATGGGTTCACATCGAGTATGGGGCTGCTAATGTGGAGTCTGGCTCGACTTCAATCGGGCCCGGCTCTCGCCTGCGCCTTGAAGTCGCTGAAGCTAGGCTGGATGAGCTCGCGAAAAAAAACGAACGCGTCATCTTTTATGTAAATGATCTGAATGCGCAGATGACGGAAAGAGCGGGGAACGCTCTTTTGGCCTACGCCACGAAGAAGGGATACAAGAACGTAGAAATACGTGCTCTCCCAGGAAATTTTCTCTCGATGGAGTTGCCCACCACGGATTCAGCCGCCTTGCACAACCCGCCGGGGGAAATCTTTGATGGGGGGGAATCCACCCTGGTGGCCTTTCAACGACTCGCCGATCATTCTCGCGAAGGGCTTGAGGTGGTCAGTTCGGTCAAAGTGCTGGAGAATCTCGCAGTGGCGATTCCGAACGTTAAGGATCTAGGCGAAGCGGAGTCGTACATCCGGCCAGACGGAGAGAGAGTGGCGAAGCCCGCGCGGCGCTACAAGTTTGAAAGCAAAAGCGATCTCTCGGAAATCCAAACCTGATACAGCTTTGGGAAAACAGTGTCCTATCATCTTCAAATCAATCATTGAACGCTAATCTAGGAACCGATGATAAAGGCATTGCTAGGGAATTCTTTTCCAATCGTCGTATTCCTTCGAATGATGGTAGCGATGGACTGGTGCTCTACCCAGTCGCGCAAGAAAGCCGGCAACTGTTTTTGATACCAAAAACGATCCCCATCACGAAGCCGCAAGAACTGCTCAAGAATAGCTGCCTGAAACAATTGGCCCACCATTGCCCCTGGAGCGTGATCTTCTGCTAGCCCCCCAACCCACGTATCGATCTCTTCAACGTTCTTGTAAACGGAGGCCAGTCGCTTTTGGACTGCAGGGTTACTAGTGATATCAGCGAAATTGCGAACAGGTGCTAGCTTGTAAAATCGGCGGGCCTCGTTGTAACGAGGGATACCGTGATCCCGGCCACGCTGAATATTCAAAGAAGGTAAATCGAGGCCTTTAGGAATCTTCAAGTGCTTGGCGACCATGGCTGGTATCTCAGGAATCCCGAACAAGAAGTTGCGTACATCGTCGGAGATGATTACATCAATATTCTGCGCAGACTGCCTAGCCGCTCCTCGCAGAAAATCGTCCATCGTTCCTGAACGCATCAGATCCGGCACTTTTTCAAAAAACACGTCCCGCACGGAAATCTGAGCGCGCGGGCGCATGGTCCTGTCCGCCAGCAACAGTTTTGGAGGCAACATCGTGTGACCAAATCGGAAGGCGGCGGTAGAGAACGTGCTCAGAATGCCAGGATTGATCTCCGGGTTGTAACCTCGTACGCCGGCAACGCCGTTTTCCCCAGTAGCAAAGGAAGAAAGTCACGATAGGTGATGACCTGTATTTCCGCTCCGACGATCATGCGCGCAAGGTGATAAAGTTTCTGCGGCGAGAGTGCAGGTAGGCCTTTGGCCGCCAAGGTATGCTCAATCAATGCAACCAGGTAGTTGTGCTCTTAGCGAACACGGTGTGCAAAGCAGTGAGCGTCACCTGCTCGTTGGCTCTTACGTCGCCTGCCATGAAGAAATGATCTTGGCCAAACCGAGCGTTATTATCGGGATCGTTCGCTATACCAACTGTATTGTACGGAAGCAGGGGGTAGTCACGGTGAGGCCCGCGGCTCATCGCCAAATAAGGGGAAAGTCCGCCGCCTGGTAACTTCGCCCGTAAGGCGTTAGCACGTTTCTCATCGGATCCGTAAACCACGGAGGCATCCACAAAGGCGGTGTTCTCATTAATCTGGAATCGAACGCCATCGTACACCCGGAACTTAGAGCGACTAAAAGGAAGTTGCTCCACACCTGAACCTTGCGGATCAAAGGCCGGATCACCGGGAGGCACTAGAATCGGGAAGGGTTCTCTCCCTTCCTTCGTTCGCCCCTTGTCGATCTTGTCCACAGGCGTGAGAACAATGTCATGATCCAAAAACTGGCCCCAGAGCCAGAAAAAGTCTGAGATGCCTACCGGCGAATCCACCAACTCCGAATTCTTGGGATCCGGATCGAAGAGGACGTTATTGCTAATCACGCGCGGATTCAGACGGCACTCCCGTCCGCAATCAAACGGCTGGCCCTTGCCATCACGGTAGCTAGTGACGGGAAAACGGAGAATCATTGAATCGGAGCTTCCCCAATAGAGTCGCTTGGGGTCTAAATTGTTTGATTCCCCTGTGTGGGATCGAAATTCCTGGCGCTCATACAAGTACTCACGATTTGCGAGCAACGAGTCTGCCAAAACAGCGTCTCCGAACGCCGAATTTCCCATGCTAAGGAGCACGAGCAACACCCATGTGAATCGCATGATTCCCCCGAAAAACCCATTTTAAGAATAGTCGGAATACCGTTTAGATGTAGGACTAGAGCGTATTCTAAGGATTTGAGAAAAAATAACAAGAGACAATATTCGGCACAAAAGCCAGGTGACAATTGCCGTCACCCTTCCCCTGCAGGATTGCTATTTTGGCCTGTTTCTGGCTATATCCTCGGCTAAGACACCGTTCCCGGTAACGAAAACGAGGCGTTATGAAAGTTCAGAATCTTGCTCTGCTCACCCTGTTTTTTTTCACCGCACTTTTGTTCGCGGCTGAGCCGGGCGAAACCGTCAGAAGCCAAGAAGGGCTGGCCCTCCTAGACAAGATAGCGGCATCCTTAAAATCCCTACTGACATGGACGATGGCGTAGACTCGATTGAGTCTGCTTATGTTGACTTGCCTCGCTCATTGCCTGCTGGAGAAATCCGTGAGCTTCGCTATGCGATGATGCATTGGCGCGATTTCCTGGTGCGAACGAACATTGAAGGACTCAAGGATTTCAAGGATTCCGAGATAGCGACTCTAGTGACCAAGCTCAAAAGCTTGCCATCGAGCTGGAACCAAACCAGTTTGCGACGCTCAAGGCACGCGTTGAGAAAATTGAAGACGCCGAGTCCAAGCACACTCTCTCGAACAAGATCGCGGTACTAGCCCCTATTGATCTCTCCTTAGAAGACGCGATTGTTCCTACACGACCCATCGAGACACAAGACACGGGGAAAAGGTCGAGGACGACTCAAGCGTGGAAAAGTGGCAAAAGCGTACTGAAGAGGAATTGAAGGCGGCCGCCATCATTCGGAAGACCGAGGGCGACGGCATCTATATCTACCGCGACCGTCTCGTACTCAAGCCTGGAGACATTCTCCTCATCGAGCAAAATGTCGATTTTTGCAGAGACCTGAATACTTCTATTAGCCGCCCCATTTCGCAATTTAGCCACGCTGGCATTTTCCTGGAGATTGAAACCCCGTTAAAAAAACGGTTGCCGGCGGTCCTGGAAGTTTACAGCCATGGACTGCGTTTTGTTCCGGTCGATCTTTACCTGGGGCGACGTTTTTCTCACTACACCGAGGTCCATCGTTCCGTACACTTTGAAGCGAGCTGGGCGGCCAAGCTGCGGCGATTCGCCAAGCAGATCCAGAAAGAGCGAGGCCTGTGGACCTACGACTTCTACGCCAAGGAAATCCGCGATGCGAAGGAGAAGACCGCAAACTGCTCCAGTCTCCCGTCGCACATGTTCTTGCACCTCGGACAGAAACCCTTGGAAAGCCGCTGCGAAGTGGAGCCGGGAGCGCTGGAACTGTTGAAAGCGCTGGGACTCAACTTCAAGAAATACCTAACCCCCACGGACTACCGTCGCGACGCCGATCTCAAGCTTGTTGGAGTAGTCGATCCGCTTTATCTGGAATCCGTTCTGGCACAGGAGCTTGTCATTCGAAATGCGAGCCTCGACCACACCCTTGCAGGTATTTTTAGCACGCGAAAATGGAATGTGAGCGCGATGCCTTCAAGCTACGCCTGGCGCAAGAGTCTTCTTGAGGGAGTTTATAGCAACCAAAGCTGGGCGTGGCTGGCGCTTAACAACACGACAAGCCACCCCTGGACCAAAGACAATTTCCCACAAGCTCCACCGGCGGTAATTGCCTTCATCCAGACCGTGGGACCTGTTGTGGAAAAAGCGGTCCTCTCTTTGCGTCGCGAGATCCTCGACGAGGAACAATGGGGACTGACAAAGGCGCTCACACCGTCCACCGCACGCAGCAAGGGGGCGGAAAGAATTCTAGAAGAGCTCCACCGCGGCGAACCCTTTCGCCTCAGTAAGATCGAAAACGATCCCAGCGTCCGTGGCGATGTTGCGGAGCGACTAATTGAACTTGAAGCGTGGTTCCCCAAGAAATGAACTGACGACTAGTACCCGAGCGCCTTTTCCGGTTACACTAGGTGTTAAGACCTTTTAACGTGACCGGTTTGACACTCATTAAACGCGCCATAGCATTTTGCCTAGTCGGCCTGCTATTGACCGCCTGTGGTGGTTCGGGTGAAGGCGGAGGAAGCAGCGGCGGAGGCGATGACGGCGGCGACGATACGCCCGCCACCGTAACGTCTGGCCTCGTCTATCAACTGGATGCCGCCAAGTATGACGGTACCACCTTTCCCGCAACCGGCTGCGCCTCACTCACCTGGACAGAGCTAATCAGCGCGTTCACTGGCACCCTCACTGGTTTTTCCGGCTGTGGATCTACGAGTGGGTGGAATGGGGACGGTACTTCCTCCGATCCTTACCGCCTCATTTTAGACGGTACCGACGATCGCGTGGCGCTCGGAACCGGCACGATTGGCACAGCCGTCAATGGCGCCGGCGCTGTGACCGTTGATCTTTGGGTCCGGTACACGAGCCTAGAATCGGGCAAGTATGACAACAATCTCCTTTATGTAAGTATTGACGGCACCAAAGCCGGCCTCTGGATAAATTTTCGAGGGGATGGTGCCAACTCGGGCAAGATACTCATCGCGGGACGCTCCCAAACAAGCGACAGCTTTTTGGAAAAGTCCGGTACCACCACGTTTTCTAGCGGCACCTGGATCCATCTGGCCGGAGTTTTCAACATTGGGAGCGACGAATTGAACCTGGGTTACGATGGAAGCCTTGAGACTCCCTCTTCCGTATCTTTTGGTGCGGCTACTTATACGCAAGGGACGGCGACCGCGGGGGACTCACTGACCTATTACAATGCTGCAAATGACTATTTGAATGGAGAAATTGCCTACCTTGGCGTCTACAACCGCGAACTAACTGAAAGCGAACTTTCTCAAAACTGCAACGCGCTGAAAAGCCGTTTCAACGGACACACCTGCAACTAAGCACTCTCACAAAAACTTACCCTTTGCCGCCCGGCCCTACTATAATAATGGTGCATCTCTAACGTTCACACACAAAGGGTAAGAACATGGCAAAAAAGATCGGCATCGCTCTCGGAGTCGTGCTTGGAGTTTTCCTCATTTATGTGGCGTTTAAATCGCCAAAATATGAGTTCGCTAGAGAAATAAGAATTGAAGCGAGTGCGGACAAAATCTTTCCGTGGATTAACAACGCAAAAAAAATGGATGAGTGGATGCCGTGGAAAGAAGTCGACAGTAAGATGGTACTTTCGTTCAGCGGTCCTGAAGAAGGCGTCGGCTCCAAGTCTAGCTGGACGAGCGAAGGACAAATGGGAGAAGGTTCCTCAACAATCGTGGAATCCATCCCCAACCAAAAAACAGTCTTCGATCTGCAGTACATGAAACCTCACGAAATGAAGCAAAGTGCATCGATAGAAATCGTACCGGAAGGCAACGCGAGTTTGGTGCGCTGGTCTGTTTGGGGAGAAAACGGTTTTGTGGGCAGATTGTTTTGCACCCTTGTCGACATGAGCAAACACATCAACGGTAGCTTTGATGCAGGCCTAAGCAAGCTAAAAGGGCTTGTGGAAAAAAACGCCTAGGTGAGTCTCGATCCCAATAAGGCTTTTTCGCAAAGAACACGCGGCTAGAAGGCACCGTAGACCTGCTCAGCGTTACCAGCACAACCGAGAGCCTGGAAGAGAAGATCCGTAACCAAAACTGCACGCTCACCACGATGACGAGCACGCCAATCGGCATCACATCCATCAGAAAAAAAATGCGCGAAGAACGAAAGGCGTGAAACATCGCACCCCCAATCCCGCCGACTGCGAGAATGAGAAGGCAGGTGGTGAGAAGCCACTGTTCCCGGTAACGCCCCCGCAAACGGTAGAGCCAGAAGATCGCCAAAAAGAGGAAAAAAGCTGCGGTGATCCCGTTAAAGGGTTCTGCGACGAGGCGGCTTAGGTCCGTCTCCATATACATCGGACCGCCGTCTGGCCCGCTAAGATTGAGGTTTTTCATGGCTAAGCGACTCACTGATTCTGGTCTTTAATATTCCGGCAAAGAGGGTGGTGGGCAATTTTGACAGTTGGTACAAAGCCTAGAAAACAAGTATAGCACGCTGTAGGAGAACAAGATCGGAATCTCTACTGGTGTTGTTTGTAACTCTACTGCGGAAAAATGGACTGTAAACGCGCCAGGCGGCGCTGTTGTGCGGCGAAGTAGCGGCGTGCGTTCTGCTGGCCCGCTTTCCGAAGTTGCGCATTCAGTAAGTTGTCGGTGAGTACCCGCACCAGCTGCGCCGCGAGCCCCTCAGTATCCTCAGCGACGAGGACCCCCTGATCGTAACCCGTTCGAAGTCCCCGAGCGCCAGCTGGAGTGGTCACTAGTGGTACTCCACAAGAGAGGGTAGTCAGGTTCTTGATGCTAATCCCGCTGCCAGCAATCTCGGGGTTACACACCGCACCGGCTCTTTCCAGAACAGAAGTTAAGCAAGTGACAGGGCCTAGTAATTCCAGACTCGAATGGTGTGTAAGGGTATCCGATGTTTTGCAGACTTTGCCCGCAACTAACAAACGGGCGTTTGCAATCCCGGCCAAAACCTGCGGGAAAACTTCCTGGCACAACCTCTGTAGCGTAAGGGCATTCACCGATCCACCCGAGGCGAAGTACAGGATTGTCGGACATTTGTTGGCCGAAGCCAGCAACGACTTTGCATCTCCCAGATGTCCCAGCGTGAACACTCTAGAGGCACCCAACCGACGAAGCGCTGCAGCGTCTTCCCAGGTTATTGCGAGCGTTATATGTGCTCGCTGGATTGCTTTGATCTCTTCACCAGACTCAAACTCGTACCAGTCGCCGGCAGATAGCCCGAACCTTTCCAAGGTTCTTTTGCGTTCAGAGAAAACATCATGGGTATCAAGGACACGGAGACACTTTCCCGGATAGTCCTCAAAAATCTTGGACAAGGCGACGTAGTTCACCCACAAGACGTCTGGTCGCCAATCACAACAAACTTCCTTTAGAAAAACGGAGAGCCTATCATCGTACCAATCGTCGACTCCCTTGAAGGGAGGGCTGCCCCCCCGGGCAATCCCGTTGTACCGTTCTTCAAATGAGGGAACAAAAAGGCTCGGCCCAAAATCGGCTTGCATGGATTCCAGGTCCTCATCACTTCCTTGATTCATCCCTCGGAGGTAGACAAACCCAACCTGGTTGCCCATTTCTCTTAGGTAACGCGTTGTCGCCGCAATGCGTGCCCGGTGACCCGCCGTTTGAGGATGCGTGGGAACGGGCGAAAAGACGAGAATTCGGCTCATCGGAGAGACGCTGAGTCCGTCAGATACTTTTCAGTCGTTTGCAGAATACTTTGCATGGTCTTCTCCTGCCGCTCATTGTATTTTTCTATGTACCTATGGGCCGCGGCTCCCAATTGGCTACGTCTTTCTGGACTCGAGAGAATTTCGATCGTCTTGTTCACAAAGTCCTCGTCGGAGTCTGCTAGAAGAAAGGCACTCCCCGCTCCATTTTCTATGCCTCTTGCACCGTTAGGCGTGGTCACGAGGGGCATTGCGTGTCCCAAGGCAGTTAGATTCTTGATGCTGATTCCCGTGGCACAAAAATCCGTATTAATCGCGAGGAGGGCATCTTTGAAAAGATCCGCTTCCGATTCCATTGCACCCATAACCTTGACCTCTGGCGGGATGTTGTTCAGAAGCTTGGAGACACCACCTCCTACTATCACCTGAAGCTCCGACATGGCGGTACAAAGCAGTGGTAGGATGCTGTGTTGAAAGTAGCTAAAGTTTGCGGCCCCGACGTAACTTTCTGAAGCCAGGAATGCAATAGTCGAACGCGCTGGCTCTTTCTGCTCTAAAGTGTTCAGCGTTGTACGGTGCCCGAGTGTCCAGACTTCCCGGTCGAGCAGCTTGCTAAATACCTCCGCCTCGTTTTCCTGAATGGCCACAACGCAGTCGGCTCTTTGAAGTGCAAACAGCTCATCCGAGTCCCCAACAAAGGAGGGGACGAGGTGCATGGACTCGACCCCGGACTGCAACAGTCGCTCACTGCGGCCAGCAAACCGGTCAATGGTGTCAAGCACGCGCACCACCTCTGGAGGAGCTAACTCGAACGCCTTTGAAAGGTAGGCGTATTCGATCCACATAACTTCAGGACGGATTTGAGAAAGGATCTTGCTCAATGTCTGATCGATACTTGAGTCGTACCAAAGATCAGGGTGAAAAGAGCAATTGAGCATGTCCGCACGGTCTCGGTGTGCATCGGCACCCAGCGTGAACGGCACGACAGTACAGCGTGATCCCCAAAACGCAGACATGCAAGCAAGATCTGAGACATTTGCTCGGCATGTGCTGTCACGGAGCCAGACGTAGTGGAGATGATGTCCCATCCTGTTCAAGGTCTCCACGATTGCCAGTATGCGGGCGCGGTTGCCCGCGTAGGGAGGGTGTGTCGGTACGGGCGATACCAGAAGCACCCTCATCCCAATTCCAACCGTGCCGTTTCTTCAAAAGCTCTCGCTAGACGAACGCAATAGCCTTTGAGAAGCTGTTTAACCACTTCGGTGTTTTCTCCGAGAGGGCGAGACGGCCAGCGCGTGAGGCAATCTGGAGATTCGACGTCGAATCCGCTGAAGTGGAAGAACACTAGAGTTTCGGAGTTTGACCGAAACCTTCCTCCGCTGTAACTGAGCAAGCGTTCATGAAGATTCCAGTAGGCCACGTTAAAACCTGGGTGCTTGAGTTGAAGGAAGGCTTCCGAGAACAGTCCGGTCGCGAGGGGCAAGATCTTCTGATCTACAAAGTAGCGTGGAGGATCGTTGTAGCAATATTGCTCGGCGCGCTCTTTCATGAACTCAAGAATCCGAGGTGTCTTTCCGTTGGCGGCGAAAGCGAGCATTCCACTGTTATAAAAACCAAAATCAATCAAGCTCGCGTCGTTCGGCCGGTGTCCGTCTGAGGGGAAAGGCCGGAGGATGTGGGGAGTGAGGCAAAAGGCACTGTCTCCCATAGAATCGAACAAGGGTGCAAAGGAGCCTAGTACAAGGATGTCCGCGTCAAGATACACCACGTGACTTGGGCTTTCTTTCTTCATCAGGTACTCAATCCAGCTGTAACGAAGGGCATTGCATAACTCGAAAGCGTCGTAATGTACGTCTGGATGGGGAGAACGGCTCAGAACTGTCGGCGAGATCGGATTCATGCAGCTTGGGAGCTTCTTGGAAACGGAGTCGTCGACCGCTAACGTAAAAAAGCGCAGGCCGGGATGGTGCTCCGCAAGGGACTCGAACAATACGCGCGCGCCGGCGGCGTACTTATCTGTCACCACAGTCGTAAAGACCGGGCTCACTTCATTCATGGTCTAACTCCGCAAAGTTGTCCGATCGCTCCGTCTAAGGACTTATCAGAGGTCCCTAAGCAAAGTTTTTGTACCCGAACCGAACGGATCCATTTCCTGCAAAGTAATTTCAGGGTACGAAGCTGTCGGGAAGTAAACAATTCGTACTCACGCCGATTCAATTCGTGCAAAAAATCCACCGCAGTTTCGGGTGACAAACTTTGAAGCGCGCTCTCTTCTGCTACCCAGCGATTGACCATCACCAGACTGTCAACAGGCGGTGTGCGTTCTGGCTGAATATTCTCTTGGTTGAGACCCTCGATTTCCTTGTAGGCGCAAGCCCCTCCGAATGGTAGCCAATGCAACGCAGAAGAGTGGGGCTCCACTATCGTGGTTCCGCTGAAGGCACGGATGTTCTTTTTCTCCGCTCGGTTTAGAAAGGTATGTCGGCCGCCTCCCTGTCGTCCTGCTACAATCAGCGAACGGGACGGCGATTCAAACAGCAGAACGGGTAGATACACAAAGTCGTTTTCCAGTGCAGCAATCTTAGCGAAGTACCGAACGACCTGCTTTGCTAGCCAGGCCAGGTAGTCATCTTCGATGAGATAGGTGATTTCAGCCTGGTTCGTCTCTACTCTCAAACAGACGTTCTTTGAAACGTAGAACCGCGAGTTTCCAAATTGGTAGTGCGCTGGCCAACCCGGCTGATAGAAAGTACGGACGGCGCCAACAGGCAGCTGGGCGAAGGGCTGTCCTGATGACAACCGAAGCGCGAAATCAGTTTTCTTAGGCCCGCTGCTTTGGCCCGCATAAGCGTGAAAGATAGGTTCTGCACCTTGAACGGATAGACACTTTCCAAATAGATTGAAGTAGTACGTCAAAGTGCCTCAAAAAGTGACCTTAACTGGCTGTTGATCAAAGCTTCGTCTTCTCCAGTAAAAAGCTCAAAGTAGGATGCTTCGTGAAGAAACTCTCTCCCTTTCGCAAGCCATTTGGATCTCGACTGTGCTTTTGCGTTGTAAGCGCTTTCGCGCTCGTACATTTTCCAAAGCTTTAGGACGGCGCGCTTGGGCGCAATTCTTCTTAGCAGCGAGGTTTGTTCTCGCCACGCGTGGATTAGGACCACCGTATGAGGCCCTTGCTGAGCTCGGTCCGCGACCATGCCTATTTCGCTTAAGCGCCTCTCTCCCTCAGGGATAGCGAAGCGGATAGGTGCATCGCCTCTAATGTGCGCGCCCAAATGAATTGGGAGTATGCCGTTCTTGTCCGCGAGAACCATATCATCGGCCACGAGAATAGCCCCGAGTTTGGCGCTGCGAATTAAATTGGATGTCTTGCCCGCTCCAGAATCACCACAATAGATCACGGACTTTCCACTCCAGGAACAGGCCCCGGCGTGTAAATAAAATTGATCCGCTTCTTCTGCTGCGGTGATGACAAGCCACTTGAGCACGCTTCGCACTCGTGAGTATACGTCGGCGTCGTCCGTATAGTACGCCTGCGCGGTACGTCCTTTGGTATCTAAGATGACGAGGTAGTGGTTAGCCAAAATGCATCGGCTCGGGCCGCGTTCATAGACCTCGGCACCGGCCTCTTGCCGGACAAATTCAGCCTTAGAAGGCAGCAAGGGAAGGCGCGCACAAGGGATGAGCGAGAGTTGCGCATTGTGTGCCCGTTTTATCGGACCGTTTTCAAGGTGGGGCCGCATTTCTCGCTCGAGGTATCGACTAAGATCATCGTTCTCGTGTTTAACAGTCACACGCAGCGTTCCGAACTTAAAGTTCGTGAGGTGTGTGCTTTGACTGCGCATGGCTGCAATTGTTCCCACAGTGGCCTAATAGTATACTACAATGAAATTACTTTCTTTTTGAGAAAATACCTTGGATACTGCCTCCCCGAGCGATTCAATTTTCTTACAGAAAATATCTTTTCTAGAGTTCGCCAGATGTTGTGCCATTGAAGACGGCGGTGGGTCCGTCTCAAGCACCCTGCCCCAACCGTGTAACTACCTGTTTGAACTTCTCGCCTGGCACAATCTGCTAGGGATTGCCAATCCCGTTCTGTCCAACCGAAATCTTCCAGCTTCTCAAAGGGAGTTTCGTGATCGGATTCTTAGCGGAGAGTCTGATAGAGTCGAGAGGCTGAAAAATAAGTGGAAGCAGCTCTCCGAATTTCTAGACTCTCTTGGCGTAGAGTACATACCGATAAAAGGCATTTCGCATTTACAAAAGATCTACCGCGGTGAGCCTCGTAACATGGGTGATATCGACGTCATTTTCCCAACAGAAAGCGTGCCTCAAGTTCTACAGGAGCTTTACAAGAAATGGCAGGGGGTTCCAGAGTCCTATCGAGCGGATGCGGCTCGTTTTCGCTGGCATCGCAATCTTGTTCCTATCGAAGACTTCTCGGTGGACAGCACCCCCCTCGGCAGGATGCCAGTTTACTTCAAGGACTTTGCACTCGATCTGCATTGGTCGCCCACATACGGCTCGGGTATTACCAGCATTCGCCTTCCAAACCACAAGTTGTTCGAGTGTTCTGAGAGGTGGCCAGAAATGGGGGCTCTGGCCCGGTCACTTCGGCCGGAGACTGAACTTGCCTTTGGTTTGTTGCATGCCGCGACAAGTGAACACAAGATCATGCTGCATGTCGTCGACCTTGTCCGCCAATCGAAACGATATGGTGTGCGACCCGAGGTCGCCGCGCAGGATTGGTACGATCCTCAGATCGTTCCCGGTGTAAGGGAGACCCTTGAAATGATCGATTTCTTGGCCAGCCCCAACACGGACCTCCGCGAGTTGGCGACACATCGGAGTATGGTCCCCTACTTCGGCAGCCAGGAACGCTATCCCGAACTATTAAGAGCGAAACCAAGCGACGATGAGATCCAAACGCCCGTTCTTTTCTACTACCGCCGCGCATGCGCTCAAAGGAGCTGGCGAGCTCGTTTCGCTTACGTTTTGGGATTTTTGATCCCTTCGCCAGAATACTACCCAGAGCAAAAACTGGTCGTGCGGGTTGTTTGGTTCTATTCACGATGGTTTTTGTCCTGCGCACGGGGAGTTAAACGCTTATTTCTAGGTTAGTGTCTTGGGCGGACAGTTTCAGGGCAAGACCCTCGCGAAGCGAGAACGAGACCGGACAAGCAACTAAAATCAGCGGGAGACGGGGCTCGAACCCGCTACCCTCAGCTTGGAAGGCTGATGCTCTACCAAATGAGCTACTCCCGCACACGACGGAGAACCGGCGTAGCGGACTAAGATTGCGTAAGCCTTATCAAAAGTCAATTGACCGAAAAAAATAGCGACTGGGACTACGCCTGAACGCCTTTGCGCAAAATTTCGAGGACCGCGTCGGTGGGAATAGCCGGCGCTTCCCGCCCCTCCCGGCCCTTCATGCCGTGCGAACAAAAGATAGCATTGAGAACGGCCTCTTCCGTCGCTTCAATGGTCGCTTCGTACAGTGAATTGATGTAGGCGTCTCCAATAAACCGCAGGGTCATGTGCCTTTTGGAGTCAGCGCGTCCCCGAGGGACACGGTTCGCTGTACTAAAAGCAATAATGATTTCGCCGCTTGTGTAGGCCGCGTGCGATCCGACGCGTCCCAGCCCCAAAGCCGCTCGTTTAGCGATGCGGTTTAGCTGGCTTCCCAAAAGCGGCGCATCCGTTCCCACCACCACAATAATGGAACCATAGCTGTAGGTCCGCCTGTGAAGACTTCCAAAATTCTTGTCCAACTCACGTCCGACGACCGCCCCTTCGATGGTAAGGTTGCGCATGTTTCCAAAGTTGGACAGGACGAGGACGCCGACAGTGTAAGCCCCGTCCTCACTCGGCAAGATGCGCGAAGAGGAACCTATGCCCCCCGCAAAATCGCAGGTCATCATGCCGGTACCCGCTCCCAAAGATCCTTGAGCAACCGGCCCCGACTGCGCTACTTCAATCGCTTTTTTTACGTGCGCAGGTCCATTCAAACCCACTCTTACATCATTCAAAAACGAGTCGTCCGTCTCACCGACTACAGGAATAACGACATCCGTGCTTGTCCCAAGCGACGGGTACTTGTGCGCTAAATAGCTAATGACCCCGCTGTGCACCTTTCCCACCGACATGGTGTTGGTGAGTAGGATGGGCGACTCCAGTAAGCCCCACTCGACGACCTGATTGAGGCCGGACATTTCGCCGACTCCGTTCAGTACAAACCCACCCGCCACCAAACGCCGTTCAAAAATGTTCCCGCCTGCGGGTAGGATGGCCGTCACCCCGGTGCGGACCATTGTCGTCGCGTTCCCACCGTGGATCTCCACTTCATCGGCGATGTTGGTGCAGTGACCGACTTTTACCCCTTTTACGTCGGTAATCGCGTTGTTTTCGCCCACGGCGAATCGGCCCACTCGAATACCAAGCTCCCGAGCCGTTGGTCGGGGCACAGGCCTTTCAGCTTCATTTGAGTTATCGTGCGGGTGTTTTGACATTATATATTTACGGTCCGCGCCCTTAACGAACGCCTTTCGCTCGCGCGCCAGCGTTGGACGGCGGGATTAAGGATCATTTTGATCAGTTGATTGTACTCCACCCCCAACCGTTCCGCCATGATCGTAAGATCACTAAAGTGCGGCGTAAGCCCGGGTAGTGGGTTGATCTCAAGAAAGTAAGGTTTGCCCGCTTCGTCCATTCGGAAGTCCACGCGCGCCACGTCTCGGCAACCTAAGGCCCGAAACACCTTTTTAGCGCTCGTGTGGAGGTGGCGCTGACTCGCTGGGGACAAATCCGCTACGGGACAAACAAGTTGCAAGAACTCGTTGTCCTCCGGAGAATCGTCCATTTTGGCTTCCAAGGTATAAATGGAGTAGGGGTTTTCCGCCTTCTCCTTGAACCGTATCTCCAGAGGTCCCAACACCCGTAGAGTGGAGTTACCGAATACACCCACGGTAAACTCCCGGCCTTTGACAAACTCTTCCACCAGAATGGGACCGCTAATTTGCTCGGAGAGGCGCTGCATGGCGTCCATCAATTCGTCTATGTTCTGGACGACAGACTTTTCATTGATCCCCTTGGATGTCCCTTCGTTATTAGGTTTCACAATCACGGGAAAACGAAACTCCGAAGGCTTCGGGGCTTTTTTGGGGGGGCGGGTATAGAGTTTGGATTGCGGGGTCAGTACACCTTCTGCGGCCACAAGTCTCTTGCTCACCGCCTTGTCCAAACTAATGGACAAGCAGGTAGCGTCACTGCCCGTGTGCTCCACTCCCAGTAGATCGCAGATAGCGGGGACCTGAGATTCCCGCGCGCGCGAGGCAATGCCCTCGGCGATGTTAAAGACAACATTGACCTCTTTTTGTTTGAGCTCTTCCGCGAGGTCCTTGGTCGCCTCGATGGGCAGTACCTCAAATCCCAACGACTGGATGGCTCCGGAAAGTGCCTCAATCGTTTTGGGGGAATCAAACTCGGCTTCCTGTTCAAAGCCCTCTTCGTGCCTTTGTTTTCGGCGAAGGTTGTAAACGAGTCCGACTTTCGGGGTGCGCACTTGTGTGCGGTGAGACGGCCGCGTCCGCTTGCCCCGGATTTTCATGCGGGCAATGGCCCCTTCGACGATCTTCTGGATGGTTTCGTTGTAAGTCAGTTCCAAACGCTTCGTCGCCTCAAACATCCCAGCTCCGGGCTGGAGACTTGGCAAGGCGTTAAACTCCATAAACAGGATATCGCCGTCCGGGGTGACACGAAAATCGGCGCGTCCTAGGTCAACAATCCCCAGCGCCTCCACACTCAGCTTCATGAAATGCTTTATTTTGAGGATCTGTTCGTCGGTAAGCTGAGCTGGGCAGACCGCCTGGACTTTTTCATCCATTTTGTTTTTATATTCGTAGTCGTAAATCCATTCGTCGCCCATGGTTCCCAACACTTGATACTCCACGGGATCCAGAATGCCGCCGTTTGGCATCCCCGCAAGAAAACCGATGGAGATGTCTCGCCCAGGAATAAAGCGCTCGATGAGCAGACCTTCTGGAAACTGTTTGAGGGACTCTTTGCCATAGGCCACCAGCTCGTTGTAAGTGCGGCAAAGAGAGCGGCTCGTAATTCCCTTACTGGAACCCTCGTAGTTCGGCTTTACGAACGCGGGAAAAGGGACGTCTTTGGCAAGCGCTTCCAGCTCCTTGGGCCGGGTCACAAACGCCCCTTCGACCACCGGCACACTCCGGTGTGAGACCATTTCTTTGGTAAGAAACTTATCCAGGGTTAGAAAACAAACGTAGGGACCGGGACCTACGTACGGAATTCCTAGCTGTTCAAAGACGATGGGGGCGTAACTTTCTCGGCCAATCCCGGAGTAGCCCTCTGCTGTATTGAAGACCAGATCGGGAGCCGCGCGGCGAAGATCGGAAACCCAAGTCTCGTCGCGAGTCATTGGAACCAGAACAACTTCGTTCCCTTCGAATGCCAAAGCGCGAGCGATGGAGGCAATAGTTTCTTCAGTGTCGAATTCGGCCTCTTCGAGCGCGTCCGACATCTTCTTATTGAACACGAATGCAATTTTCACCGGCCCCCCTTTACGCACTCAATATTTTTCAGCGTGCACGTCGAGTCAAGTCGCCAGCACGTGGAGTTTCTCTTTTTTTGGAAGCACGCTCAGGTTAGCCTAGCAACATGCGCTACGTGTACGTCATAGCAGGAACTGTGTTTCTTGTCGTCGGGCTTGCGGGATTGTTTGTGCCGTTGCTTCCGACAACACCGTTTCTGCTTCTGACCGCCTACTTTTACTCTAAGGGCTCAAGCCGCATGCACCGCTGGCTTATGCAACACCGCTACCTCGGTCCTATCCTAAGCAAATGGAACGAGTACGGTGTCATCAGCCTGCGCGCCAAGATCCTCGCGACGACTTTGCTCACCCTCTCGCTTGGCTACGCCCTCATTTTTCGAAGCTTCTACTGGCCGCTCAAGCTGATGGCAGCGACTTGCGGACTTGCGGTGGCGGCTTTTCTATGGACCCGGCCCAGTCAAATCCGCCCTGCAAACTCACAAGTATCTAATTTGCCTAAATAAATTTGTGCGGCGGCCGGGACGGGCAGCATTGACATGCTGCGTCGCTTTCACTACTTTGACCCCGAGGTATTAGGATGAAAAAAATCGGCATTTTCGTTTTTCTGGGAGTTGCGGTTGGTTACATCGCTTTCAAACTCAACGACAAGCCCCGCCCCCTGCCTGTCACGGAAGAGAAGGAGGTTGTCGCCGTGGTGCAGACGCCCGCGCCAACCCCCGAACCTGAAGTGGCTCCGGAGCCGATCGCTCCCGTCCCAAGTGTCAAAACCGTGCAGACGGCCAGGCCTCGAACTGAAGATCCATCCGCTAAGGAACTCGCCGACGCTACGAAACTTTGGAACGAAGGCAAGGGCGAGCAGGGCATCCAGATCCTAAAGCGCGCTCTGGAGAACGATCCGAACAACAGCCAGCTGCTGACGCAACTGGGTGCCATGCACATGGACACTTTTGACGAGGCCGGTCCCGCTCTGCAGTATTTCACAGCGGCCGCGCAATCCGATCCGAATAACGGTGACGCTTTGGCGGCACTTGTGGAGCTGCATGCACGCGAAGGCAGCTTGGGCCAGGCGGAAGCGTTGCTAAGGACTCTACCCGAAGACTCCCAGGCGGCCATGGCACTTGCCGACGTACAGTTGCGCCAGGGGAAGGCCCACGCCGCTCTTGAGAAAATTGAGAATAACCCGGATCTCGCCAAGGACTCCAGAATGGCAGGGGCCGCTTACTTGAACTCAGGGCAAACAGAAGAGGCCGTGGATAGCTTCCAAAAACACGCCGATCAACAGCGAGAACGCTTTGAGAAGTCGCGCAGCAAACTCGATGCAAAAAGTTATAGCCTTGCCAAGACCGATTTGGCCAATGCGTTTCTGCAAGCCGGAAGCCCCGAGCGCGCCGTACGAGAAGCGGAACAAGCTATCCAACTCGATCCGCACAATCGTTACGCTCGCGAGCTGCTCCAACGCATCAATAGCCCTTCTAATTAACTACCAACTGGGTTGCGTGCGCGAGACCGATTCCATCGGCGTTGTCATAGTCGTAAACACGCAGGATGAAATTGTAGGTTCCCGCCCGTTGAGGCGTGCCGTGAATAACCCCGGTGTAAGAGTCGAGGTGCATTCCCGCCGGCAACTTCCCGGCCGCAATGTCCCAGTAGTAATAGGGAATCCCCCCGGAAACCTGCATGCCGTCGCGGTACATCTTTCCGACTCTAGCCTCGGCCAAAGCCTTGGTTTCTAGTTTCAGCGGCTCAAAAGGCGAAGTGCGCTTCAACTTGTAGCCGACCGCTTGCATCAGTAGCAGATCCAGTTTTGTGACTATCCAGCGGCGTTGGGGCATCAGCCCCTCTTTGGGTTCACGCCCTTCTACCGCGCCGTAGGCCTGTTTTCGGCTGGCTCGGTCGATAGCGTCAGGCAGATGGTCGCCACTATCCACAAAGAGCACCTCTCCCGAGTAATCGGCGACGTTTAGGTCGAGGAGTCGTTCGCTTTTTAGCCCACTCACCGGTGACCACAACGCCCAGTTTGGGTAAGTCGGGTACGCAAAAAGCGGGTGGCCTACCTCGTGGATGAGATAGGAGTAAAGTTCACCCGGCTCTCTTTCGGAGTGGGTGAACTGCCACCAGTCTTCAGGATTCGAGTTCAGCGAAATCCCTGCTTGAGCGTGGATCCCTTCAACGAGCACTTGCCCGGTTCGACAAAGCTTATCCGCGTTACTTCCGATGGTATCGAGCGTCGCGCCCCGAGCGCCCGCCTGCGCGTGCGGGCGGTTCAAGGTATCGGCTCCCACAAAATACAAAACGAAATCCTTAATGGTGTACCGATTCTTATGCTCGAATTTCGCCGTTTTATCGCTCGCGTGCTTTTGGATTTCCGTCACTTCAGAGCCCGCCGGAAGATCTCTATACGGCATTTCATCGATGAAATACGCCCAGTCGTTGACTGCCAGCTGAACCACCTTATCTACGGAGTCATCGACCTTTTCCTCTTCACGGAAATAGCCCGACTTATCCAGGGTGTAATCCAAGGTAATTGTAAACGGCCAGGGATCTTTGACGGTAAAAGGCTCGTCCACCACAAAGGGAAAGCCGCGTTGCAAGAAAGGTTTTTCTTTGGGCTGCTGCAAAAAAGCGAGGTTCTTGACTGGAGAAACAACGGGGGACTGCTGCCACTTTACATCTTTGTCTTGATCCAAAACAAAGAGCTTAACTTTGGCTGTTTTTTCGCCACCAAAGTTATACTCAACAGTCAGCTCGTGTTCCTCATTCTTCCCATCGCGATCGGGCCAAATCGACACGTAAAAACTTTGCCACTCTTCTGTAGTTCTAAGGCTAATCGTCTTTCGTGGACCCGACTTCCCTACTGACGACGGGTTACTAAAATAGAGGCGGGGCGCGCTAGACTTGATAGTCACATCTAACGGAAGCCGCGCTCCTTCTCGTGGCCGAATGAAGATCTTGAACGCAGGGTTGGCGATGTGCCCTTCCCAATCGACGATGGAGAAACCGTTTTTAATGAGATCCCGTCCATGCCAGTCCACCATCGCAAAAGGTAAACCCGAATCATCCGCCGGGTTTTCATTAACCGTAACTTCTTCAGCGATGGAGGGCCTTGGAGGCTTCGATGCCCTGTAGGGTTCAATGCGTTTAGCGAGCTCAGCCACCTTCTCCCGGTACTGCGCCATCACACGCGCATGCCACCGCTTGGTTACCTGCTCCTTCACTTTGTATGCGTACAAAGACTTTCCAAAGTCATCGAGTTCACGGCTAACTTTTTTCTCTACTACTTGCTCTTTGTATTGGTACTCATAAGTCCCATTGCCTTTCGGGATGAGCGGGGCATTTCGATCGATGACCCTTTCTTTCGATTTCTCAATGTCGACCACGAAAAACTTCAGACCGAGAACACCCTCTTGATAGTAGATGTTGCCTTCGTCTGAATACTTGAAGTCCCGGATGTCTTCCCCAAGGAGCACTCGGTTTACCCGATCCGAAAGGGCATTCAGAACGCGGGTGTCTGCGATGGGGTTACCGTTCCAGCGCAGCTCCATCTGGACCGTCTTCCCTTTATACTTAGCCCATTCAAATTCAGCAGGCTTGGCCTTAACATTTTCCGGCTGGGTTTCCGTTCCCTCTTTCTCGTCCTTGGGAACTTCGTTCTTCTTCTCATCAGCGGGACTCTTGTTTACGCTCTCTTTTATTTCTCCTACCGTTTGAGTCGTCGCGGCAGGTGGAGCCGGGGCGGGGGCGGGCTCCGGCTGTTTCTCTACCGGAGCTTCACCGATATCTACGGGCGCGGGCGCATTTTGCGGTAGTAGCAGGGCGAGACTGGTATAAGCCCGATCGCGCCTTTTCTGCTCGGCGGCCCAATAGTCTTCCATCTGAGCGGCAAAACTTCGGTAACCCGTGTCCTTAACGAGGCTAATTTCCGAAGGCAACTCCGGCGCTTTGTACGCGTAACGAGAGCCGTAACGACGCTCTTGCTTGAGCGCTTCACGCAAATCGCGATTCATTTTCTCAAGCCGCGACGCCCAAATCTGTTGGACTTGCTCGTAGTACCTATTGAAGGCCTCATTGCGCGCTTTGTGCCACGCGGGGATCAACTCTTTGCGTTTCAGGGCTTCGGCATAGGCATAAGACTTCGCCGCACTCTCAGAAACCGGTACTTCTTTGGCTTTTGCCAAGTAGCCGATCTCTTCGACTAGCCACTCGTCGACCTCTTTTTCGTATTTTTCAATGGCATCGACACTCCCGATCGGGAGATCGCTTTTCTTGTAGCTCTCTACCAGAGCCTTGGCCTGCTCGGATTCCCATTTTCGAAAGCGCTGCGCTAAGTCATCCACCGCTTCGTCTGCGGCTATCCCTACCGAGCACACCAATACCCAGAGTAGAAAAAGACCTTTCATGAGAGTCCCCCTAGTTACTTCTTTTCAGCGACAGGAAGCGGCTCCTTTTTAAAAGGATCACCATCCTTAAAAAGTTCCTGCAGACGCTTTTGCTCGTCTGTCTTCTGTCGACTCAATTCATCGGACCAAGTCTTCTCAGGATCGGAGACGTCCAATTCCACGGGCTGATTCGGGCACTCATTGTACTTCCAGAAGCGGTAGTTTCTACCGTCCAGCCCTACAAGCTCTGTGTAGTCCGTGTTATTGGCAGTCCACACTCTAAATCGCGCACCAACATCCTTGAGGTCCGCCATCCCCACGTTTTCATAGACCTCATCCGCTCGGGACGAACGGGAGTTCATTTTGGTGAGTACCTCGTTTTCCGAAAGTACAAAGAGCGTGTTCTTACCTTTTAGCTCGCCGTCGGTTCGGTTTCGCAGCCGGCCGTCCAGTCCTTTTACGGAGTAGATGCCATCCGCAATCACAGCGAGCGACTTGTTGTACGCTTTGGCACTCACTAGGCGTTCGACCCCACCCAGCACTCGGCCGTGCAGAAAGAGCAAGGTCTTTTTCTCATTGGTAAAATCGAGCAACGAGTAACCCAGTTTTGCATTGCCGTAGCGAACCGGATACAGCCACTCGCCTCCGGTTGAAATCTCCGCGGCAAATTCCGAATCCCCTTCGTAGCCAACAAGGAAGACCTGATCTCGCTTCGCATTCTCGGTAGACTTCAAGCTCTTAAACTTGTGACCCGGGAAGGGAGCCAGGAGAATTTTCATTTCGTCATTGTGTAAGACCACCAGAGTATTCTCTGGGCGCCCCGTCTTTATGCTTTCCGTCGACACGTTCGAGGAGTTGCTTAGCTTTTCGCTGAGCACCTTCGGATCGTACGACAGCTTCTTTGCGAAGAACGCAATCCCTTCACCGCTGCAGGACACATTGCCCAAGCCTTGCACGCCTAGAAGTGCCTCGGCCTTTCTTCCAGACCAGTAGAGCTGTACCTCTTTTTCATCCTCGATGACTGCACTGTAGTTCGAGCACTCCGTACCGAAGTTGAAATGACTTTGGAAGAAGTCGGCCTTGGGGGTCAAGATGTGGCTGAAAGTGGCGTCACCCTCGTAGCGAGCCACAAACACCGTTTTTTCCGCAAGATCGCCAATTTTGATATCTTTGATTTTCTGCCCTTCTTGAGCGCGTCGGGCGAAGAGCAGTTTCCCGGCGCGGACGAGGAAGAGCGCATTGCTCCCTTTCAGCGAGGAAAGTTTGTCTTTGGTCACAGTAGACCCCGTACCGTCCAGCGGCTGATCCAAGTCTGACGCAGGCTCAAACTTGTCGGTGGCAAACGCAAGGCTACCTTCCACCACGTTGACGGTAGTCAGGTCCTTGGCGGCAATCTTGCCAAGTTCCAGCTCCTTACCATCTACATCAACGTAAAAGATTCGGATCGAATCCTCGCTGAGCTTCTCAAAGACGTAGTTATCCCATCCGCTGGTAACAAAGCGTCGGCGTAGGATGGAGCCATCCGAAGAAAACTCAATGTAGCTTTCTTCCCACTCCTTGATGTCCAGCCGGGCAAGCGTTTTGCTGCCACGCTTCACTTCGCCCGAAAGCTGCTTCAGCGTTTGATCTGCCTCAAGTTTTTGTGCCACCACCAGTTGGTTTAAGGAAACCACGAAGAGACCGTTCCCTTCGTAGGTCTTCAAATCCTCCGCCGTCAGATTGCTCTTCTGCAGCTTCATCACAAGGTTGGACTGAGCCGCCGGCATCCATTTGGCAAAGACCGCAATGGCGCCATCGAAGCAGTGAAACGGAATCCGCTCTCCCTTGAATTGAGCGAGCATGACATCATCTTTAGAAAGATCCGGCACGCGATCCGGGTCCACGTCCTTCTTTTCCTCTTTTGCAACCTCAGGTTCTGTCTTCGGTGCCGTAAGCGGTTGAGGCCCTTGCTGCCCTTCACCCACTTCAATCTTGTCCTCCTTTTCATCGCCTTTGACTGGAAGAGGAGGCGTCTTGTCTTCCGGATCGTTCTCTTCAGGAACGGTCTCCGGAATTTTTTCCGCGGGCGCCGGCTGTTTGAAGATCGGGGGAGCTTTGGCCGCCTTCAAGTAAAGGTTCACGGTGTCAGCATTCAATTGGTAGAGAACAAAACTGTCGCAAGCTTTGGGGAGTTCCAAAGTAAAAGGGTACGAAAGCCGGCCCAATTGGTAGGCAACTTCCGTCTTAAACGTCGCAAGTTTTCGCGTTTGCGCCGCAAGTTGCGGGTAGCCGTCCCCGTAGGTCTTCCACGCCGTCGTCGCCTCTTCCACCAAACGCTCGGCTTCGGTCAACTCCTTCTGTCTTTCCTCCCGTGTGATGCTTCGCTTGAGATCCAAAATCTGCTGGATACGCGCAATCTTTTGGTTCGCGTTCTGCAGTTGCGTAAGTCGCTCAGTGGATTTGTTCACTTCGACCGTAAGCGCATAGCGGGTTTGACGCCGGAACTTATTATCCAAAGCCGACTGACCTTCTTCCGCGATGAGGCTCAGACGTCGATCGGTCAAATTGAAGAAACGAAGATCTACTTTTTGGCGAGCCGGAGCGTCTTTTTCCTTCCAATAGAGGTTACCCCAGCTATCAGTCTCAAATTCGCTCACGCTTTTTCCAGCAAGCATCCAGTAGATCTTTTCTTGAAGGGCCTTCTCCTTCGCAAGGTCCGCCACGCTTTGGCCGTCCAAGAAGACCGCAAAGAAGACCGGGTTTCCGCCATAGCTTCTCAAGTTCTCTGGTTTTGCAGGGATGAGGATATCGGCCACAAAGCGCGCGAGTAGCTCGTTGTTGCGCTCCAAAATTCCTTCATCGTAAAATTTGGTCGCTCTCCCATCTACCCAACCCAAAACAATCCAAATTGGCTTGTCCTTGTAAAGGATCTCTCCCTTTCCATTGAGCTTTAACTTGTCGGAGGGGATACCAATCCAGACCTTTTCGAGCTCCTGCGACACAATGGCAGAGTCCTCTGCCGACATGTGGTCACGGTTCTCTTTCCACACAGTGGCGAGCTTCAAATCGTGCTTGTCCGGATTGAAAGTTGAAAACTCTACTTTCTTTTCTTTAAGTGGACTTTTAGTGTCCGGATGCGCGTTGACGGGGACTTCAGCGACAGTGGAAGGCTTAGGCCAACCCGTTCCGGCAGAAACCACCGCCTGGTAGCGCTCCATGTCCGGCGCTGGCAACTCAGCCGCTTCCACTTTATCCGCTTTGAGATCGGCGTACGGTGTCTCATCCGTACTCGACTTCGTTGAAGGCGTCGTCGTTGCGGGTTTAACCGCTTTGTCGTCGCCAATTGGCGGTCCCGCTTCTTTGTTTTTTTGCTGGGCGAATGCGACCGGCATCACCAAAACAAAAGCGAAAATAAAAAGTACTAAAGAGCGTGTCCAATCCTTCACGGCTATCCCCTTTGCAACTTCCTTAGGCCTTCCCTGTTGCGACAGAAAGGCGTACCCCCGCTTATTTAACCGACAGATCCGTCCTATATGCACCGCGCCAATGTTGGCAAGCTATGCCCTCACAAAAGCGTTGTCAGATGGGGCTTCCAACCTTGAAAACGGGGCTATTTGGTCCGCGCCGCAATACATCACCATATAATTTCTTTGGCGTTTGACGTACTGCGCCATCATTGCTACCGCTCAGAACATCTGTTGTGTGGCTAATACCGGACCTGCTGTTGGGTCCTGTGCCATCTAACTAGGAGGAAACATGTTAAAGCGAATCGTTCCCGTTCTGGGATTCGTGGCGATCGTCGGAATGATGGTCTCCACCTCTGCTGAAGCTTGTGATTGGTTCCAGCGTCTTCGTGCTCGTAGAAGCTGCAACGTTCAGCAGAACCAATGTCAGCCGCAGCGCCGAGTAGTGTATTACTACTATCCCAGCAGCTGCCAACCTAGCTATTACACCTACCCTTCACAGACCAAGCCCGCGACACCGAAGGCTCCTGAGACCCCTGTGGCTCCGGCGAAGCCTGAAGTTCCCGAGCTGAAGGATCTTCCGAAACGCAACGAAGGTCCTACGCTGCGCGATCTTCCGTCCCGCGGCCGTTACGAAGGGCTAGACCTTCAAAATCTTCCTGGTCGTAGATAGTCCAGGAGACTGCGAAAGCTAACGACGACAAAAGTGGGAATGGAGTTCGCTCCATTCCCATTTTTTGATGGGCAGTGGGATGCGCGGCGGTTGAGAAAGCGCGGCTTCTCTCCCGCAGGGGTCGAATTCACCCTTGTCTTTGGTGCCGCACTGCGCTAGCTGCAAGAGTATAAGGCATTTGGGTTTGCAAAAAAGAAGTTGGATGGAGTACGCGAATGGATAAGACGCTGAAGCTTAGCTCTATTTTCGGAATTTGGATTCTGATTCAATGCTCGCTTGGATTCGCGTTCGAACGGGAGCAAGAAAAAGAAATCCAAATTACCGCCAAAGACGAGCAAACGGTACTGGTACAACCTAAAGTTTGGGTGGAGGTATTCCAGTCCAATTACCGCCCTATCATGCCTCGCCTTGCCGGAGACTACGTTTTCTACTCAAGCTTGAATGAACGAGACACGCGCCTGGGGTGTTTAGGCCGCCATGTCTACGCGTTGCCAGTGAAAGAAGTTAAGGGCAAGCGCGAGGAAGTTCTCGTCGGCCGCTACGACTGCGTGCTGCAGCTTCAAACTTTCGGTACGGACCTCTTTGTCACCTACCGCCACACCCCAACCGTTGCTGAAAACTCTACCGTGAAGGAAACACCTTCTCCGGAGCTGCGGATAGACAAGATCGCCGCTGCAGGAACCGGAGCCATGACAGTCGATCGCAATAAGTTTCCCGAAGTGGTCGGAGAACGCGGGCAAGCCGCCCATCAAGTCCGCTTTGCCGTCAAAATGGATGACCTGAAACGCTCACGCGACACGCGCGCGCAACGCACCTCTTTAATCAACAAGGACGAACTCTTCGTCCTTGCGGAAGTGGGCGAAGGGGACAAACGCGAAACCTTTTTGGACATTTTGAGCATCAAAGATCCTTGGGACTCCAGTGAGCCGGTGATTGATGTGCCGATAAAGTCCGAAGCCGTTGCGGATTTTCTCATCCCGCGCTCCAACTCGCTGATTCTCGCTTTAGATGGCACTCGAGTGAAAATGGGCCAACTGCTTTTCCTTGAGTGGGATGGCAAGGCCCTCAAGGTAACCAAAGAAGTGGGTAAGCCCGATCGTTTGACACCGAGCTGGACGGAAGTCGATGAGTCTGATTTTGCAATTCGCCACCCCCGCTTCCTGGCTCTCACGCCTAATGGAATGCTCGGCAGCGAAAAAGGCAGTAGCAGCGGCCAACAGTTCGTCTTCTATTATTCGTTCGAGGACAAAAAAGTTTACAAAGTTTCCCATCTTTCCCGCTTCATCACTCAGGTAGCGGGCTTTCAGTTCGTAAATTACGGGGACGAACCCGGGCTCCTCGTGACGGACTCTGACAACCGTTGGATCCGTTGGTATGGGAATAAAAGCCCATTCCCAAAAGACATGTCGGTCAAGACTCTCGCCGACAAAGACCCGGCCAGTCCCCCGCCGACGGCACCGCAGCCCAAAGCTAAGGTTCCCGACGAGAAATTGGTTCCTGAGGAGAAGGGTTAATTGCTCACGCTAACTAGGAGGATAAAGCCATGAAGGCTACCGCACTTTTCTTTTTGCTCGCGACGATGGTCACTTCAGATTCTCGTTGGGACTCGCGCCCCTCGGAAATTCTCATCACTAATGCCAGCCTCTGGAAGGTAAATAGTGTGCAGATGGGAAAAACCGCAACGACCGTCAACTATTTTGAGAATGCCAACGTCAGCACAAACCAAATCGACACGACGATGAAGTTCTTGATCCTGGATCAGAACAAGGTCAATACGACGGAAAAAGCTTTTATCCGCTTCGACTTCGACAAGGAAAAAGAAACCTTTTCCATCAACTCGGAAAAAGTCGTGCAAAAATTGAGAGAGCTGAAGGTGGGACTCCCTGAGGGAGACCTGTTCTTCCTGCCTGGAACGAACACCAAAGAAGTCTTTGCTAAGAACGAGAAAAAGACGAACGAATGGTACCTGCTTCCCACAAGCCTACTCGAAGGCGCGGTAAAAAAAGAGGAGAATGCCACCGAGGAAGCCAAGCCCTCCAAGGTTCAGCAGTTCTCGGTTACCGACGGCAACCTAGTCCTCAATAACCAGCAGCTTGAGCTTTCCAAGATTTCTAAGCCCATCATTTCGAGCGCTCTTATTGAGTGGGGAGATCCGGAAGCGATTCAGACCGTTCGCAACTCCCTCTACAAGAAAGTGAAAAAAGATGGGGACGAAGCTCAGGAAGTAGAGGAACTCATTCCCGCGCAGCTCTACAATAAGCACTACATCAAATTACCGCTGGAGATTAAGATCGAAAACTCCAACCTGGGCGAAAGCGATCAAAAAGAAGCCACCGACGAAGGAAAAATTGAAGAAATTTTTCTTATCAAGCATCGCTTGCGAGGGGATGGGCCTGGCTTCCTGTGGGTAAAGAAGGACGTAGAGCAAAAAGAAGTCCTTTTCCTGATTGAGGTTCCCGTCTTCAATCACAAGAACGGTACTTACGAGTTTGAGATCCCAGCCCGCTGCTTCATCGACCAAGTCGTTACGAAGCGGATCAAGGCGCCTGATCTCAGCTGTCTCATCCCTAAGAATAGTGAGTTTGAATCCGTAAACGCGTGCAAGTCCGTCAAGGTTGCAAGCACGGCCGAAAATGCGGAAAAGAAAGAGGACGAGAAAGAGGCTACACAGTTGCGAATCGTGGGACGCTTACCGGGGGACTTCAACGAACAGACAGACAAGCCGGTAACCTTCTGGCTCAAGGCGCGAGAGGATCTGGATATCTACGAGCTTAAGCTTAAGCCGGGGTCCGATCTCTCAGTAGACACTCCGCCGGATGAGAATGTGTTCATCCTGGACGCGGCGACGTGCCAGCCTAAACCACTGTTCCCGAACTCGGCACGCGTGCCTTCGGGTAAGTAGGGTTTTTTAGGAGGAAAACATGAAGGCCAAAGTCTACGCGAGTTTACTCGCGAGTGTAGTGATCTGTTCAGCGCACGTTCAGGCGCAAGAGAAAGCTCCAAAAGAGCCACCCTCTCCGCCGCCAGTCGTCGCCCCAGCTCCCAAGGAAAAACCCGCAACCGTTCCGAACCCGAAGGTGGACGAAGTTCGCGACCTCGAGAAAAGGTTGCAGGCACTGACGAACGCGATCGGTAACCTGCAGCTTACGATGGTGGAAGTGTACTGCGAGCAATGCCCTATCGCGCTCAAAAAGCAAAACCGGGAGCTCGCCCCTTACCTTCACATTGCCGGTCGATTTAGCATTCTCCGCGAAGGCCTCTACCAGGCCCGGGATTCGCTAAAGGACCTCCCTTCCCTCAGCGAGGAGAAGCGTAAAAGCATCCTGGAAGAAGTGGCGCGCTTTGAGGGGCGTCTGCAGCTTTCTGCGGCCTCCATTCAGGCTCTGGAGCCCGGAGAGAGCAACCCCCTCTACCACCAGGTGGAAAAACGCCTGGCTGACGTTTATGCTTTTTTTGAAGGGAAAAATGAAAAGCCCGAGGTCAAAAAACAAGGGACTCTCAACGAGGACGTGGCCATCATGTGGCGAGCGGCCCATCACCTTTCGCGTTCCCGACTGAGCAGCAACGGCGTCCGCCAACAGGCCAAAGCCGTCATTCAGAAGCTTGAGACGCTGCGGGATAGTGAGGATGCAGCGAAAATACATTCCACTTTGGACTTGGTGTTTGAGCAATTGCAACCCAACTACCTGCTCATCGATCAATTCGGCATGGAGTACTCACTCTTTACAAATGACGAAGAAGAGGCGGTTCGCGAAGCGGCGGTGAATTTACTGGGTGCTTCAGAACTTTTTGCAGAACACTCGAAAAGCTGGGCGCACGCCGAATTCACCAAACGTCGGCACGAACGACTTAGTCTTGCGTCGGCAGAAGCTAAGGCGAACGGGGACGCGACAAAAAGCAAAGTGCTCGCGCTCTTTTTCTACAGCGAGAGCAAACCGTTTCGACCTTCTGCTTCGGTTGTCGCTGCACTCAAGGACAATGCCATCGGGTACATTCCCGAAGCTTACGTGCTTACTAGCGACGACAAATCACAATCCCGTTTGATCGATCACCCCGCCTTTTCAGTGTTGAAAGGAAAACCCGGCGTGGTGTTTATCAATTATAAGGATCTGAAAGTGAAACCTATCGACGAGTCGTCTCCTTTCTTCCCGCAGAAGACTGGAACGATGTTCGCCAAATCAAAGCAGCGATCCAACAAGCTGCAAAGACTCTACAAAATAGCAAGAACACGTCCGATATATGGTGACGTGTATTGACGTATGTTGTGGCGCTTTTGGTCATACCGACTAGAAGCGCCACAAAAACCCCTCCCCGCAACGGCTGCTCAATTGACAATAAGCGACACAACTTCGACTATCAGCGTAACGGTTGATTGGAAATGATCGGCACAAAGATTCGGGACAATGTAGAAGGCTAAAGTAGAGTTAACTATCGGAGGCCGACTCTGCTTTAGTAACGCCAATGACTATCACCGGTCCAGGATCGTGCGGTTTCGTTCGGATGTGTTGGGGACTTTACTCTGTCGACGACAAGAGACTATCTAAGGTGACCACGCGTCTCGCGAGTGATCGCGGCAAATGCCTTGCGTGACGAATGCGGTTGTATCCAATTGCCTTTAGCTAATGCAAAAAAGGAGGAGTCAAATGCGTTACGCATTAACCATGTTAGTCGCTCTTTTCATCACCAGTGCGAGCTTCGCCGCTGATGTCAAGAGAGTGAAACAGACGTACTCGCTTGTCAGTTGGATGCCGTCACTCAGATCGACGCTTCGGCTGATGAACAGTGCGATGCTACAGCCAGCTACGGCCAGAAGAAGGCCGTGGTTCACGGCGACCCCAACGGTCGTTGTGAGATCTTCATTGCCTATGACTACTGTCCGCGACGCGCAATCAGAAAGCTCTCGAAAAATGCCGCTGCAAATACAGAGTCTGCAAGATCGTGGAAGATCCACGCTGGTAATAAAATTCCTTCCTAGTTAGAGGGAACTGAGTGTGAGGAGAATTCGCGCCACACAACAGAGAGTCACCCGTGACGTGGGCTCCTCACACTATTGAATTGCAAGTTTTTGTCGGAAAGACTAAGTTTGGCTTAAAGTGGTCCAGCCTAAGTCGTCAACGCAGACTGGCCATAAACCTTTGTCGTCGTTAGCTTTTTCGCAGTTTTTAGCGAATACAGACAGGGGTTAATAAATGCAGAGCTTATCTAAGGCCTTCGTGGCCTCGTTCTGGACTCTCTTTATCTTTGGGGGGCTACTTTCTAGCAGCCCACTTCGAGCGCAGGAAAAGACCTTACCGGTCCCTAAAACCGCCGTTCGGGCACCGGCCTTGCACGACTCACTCGTAGACAAATGGAAAGACCAGCAAGACGAAAGCTTCAAATTGGATGTTTCTGGTCCTCAAAATAGAGGTTTTCAAGTCGTTGTAACGGGCCCGCAGCAGAATGACCGGTTTTCCGCTCACGTAGAGCGCAGCCTTCAGGCCATGATTCTGAGATCGGTGAAATATAAGGATGCCCCTCTCGAAGGCCTCAACATACAAAAAGACGGCACGGTAACCTACAACGGCACAAAGTATTCCGTGTGGTTTCGGATTAACGGCTCCAATGTAGGCAACGATACGTTGACGAATATGCGAGGTCAGCTTTTTGAACAATTCAGTAAAGTCGTGAGCGGTCCGCGACTCGAAGCATTTGATCTTTACCTTGGCAAGAAGGTCTATTTCGGAATCCTTCTGGACAGAGAACTTGTCGCCAATAAGAACGACGAAGAAGAGCTTCTGGACATGGTCAAGGCGCTGATGGAAGGCCATACGGTCAAAGAGTTTGAAGTCAGCGAAACGGGTGACCTTATCTTTAATAAAAAGGTAATCAGTCTACGCTTCTTTTACCCGGACAACGGCAAGTCCAGCTATTTTACCCTTCCCGAACATGATGAGCTCACCAACAAGTTTGTTCGACATATTCGCTACGTCTATGACAAGCGCGTGAAGGAAGTGGAAAAAACGCCTGAAAAGGTAACCGAGTTCAAGGGACCGGCCCTTGTCGAACGCATTGAGAATCGCCCTGACCTCAAAGAGGGTATTCACGTCAGCAAGCTCGCGGCAGAGCTACCCCATTTTCGTCGTTTGCTTTCGCATTTTTCAAAAACGCATCCGGACTTGTACACCCGACTCCAAAAGGAGCTGGACTCTAACTCCGGCCTGCGCGTAGAGATGCTCCCTGTGAATTCGCTGAAAGCCGTTGACGACGGTTTCCACTTTGCGCACGTCATCTCCTACAACGGCCGAAGAATCGTCATTGCAGAAAACAAGTGGAACTCGCTCGACAAAAACCGCTTAGCGGATCAGGGCGAGAACCAGATGGTCAACCGCTCTTACTGTTTGTTGTACGCCCTTTTGGAGCGCATTCTGCCCCAAACGGACAGCAAGCGAACCTCAAAAGCGCATGAGCTCACTATGGAGCTAGCGTTCCTGGTAGAGGACAAGGGCAAGGTGGAAGCCATCGACAAAGAAGCCATGAAGAAGTTGGTGGATGGCTTTGTAGTGAGCGATCGAACCGAGCGACTGCGCGCTTACGTCACTGACATGGCGCAACTTCTAAAGCGGGACAAGGACTACCTGGACGGGTTAGGACCTTCCGGCAAAGAAATGGTGGAAGTACTCTTGCTTGCGAAGGAACTCGCCGAATCGCAGGCAAATGAATCTTTGGATTTGGATTTTAAAGAAGTATTAGGGCGATCCACCGGTAGCGAAGTTGCTGGCCCGGGTTCCGTAAACCTTGCGCTCTGGCGCCTTTTCCAAACCATGCAAAAGGATCCGCATTGGGCCAAAGAAATCTATCAGCGCCAAGCCGTACTGCGTGAAGCCGCAGCGCTCATCCTGAAAGGCGAAATTGAAAGTGCTGAGGATTTGAAAAAAGCCATGGAGCTGCTCAAGGAATCAAAAAAGCCGAAGATCGAAAATCCAACGCCGCCGCCCGCGCCTCCTACTGAACGCGAAGAATAGCTCGGCTATTCTCCGTAAATGTAGCGAGTCTGTGCGCGACGGAAAAACTCAGCGTCGTAAACCCGTCGAGCTTCTGGTTCCCGCTTTTCAGTCCAATGCGGGGGAGCGTCGGCCAAGGTACGTTGCGAATCCGCCGTTTGGTTCGGCGTCGGCAACAAGGCTTTTAAGCTGATCTTATACAAAGGTGTGGTACCGCTCACGGCCTTGGGGTTTCGTTCCGTCGCATTCACCCAGCTGGGAACACAAAGAATGGCGAGTGTAAGAAAGTAGAGAATGAATCTCACCGCTTCCTCCTCCACCTATATTGTACCGCGTCACGCCTTAGCTTTCCAGCCGGTACATTTGGTACGCCTGTAATTTCAATTAGTTACAATTATGGAAAGATCTTGGAGCTAGTCGGCCACATTCAAGCGGGCCGCTGCCACGGCTTTGGGACTGCCCGATACCGGCAGAGCGGTGCTGCCCGCCACAATCAGTCGCCGAGAACTCCCCGTGCCTTTTAGCACACCCCCGACGGCCTCATCGGTACCATCGCCCAGGTGCAGTTTCAGTCGTCCGTTTGTTCCGAAAGCCAGATCCGGCGTTAGCGTGGAAGAGAAGCGTGCCACGGCAAACGCGTTTCCGAAACCCTGCTCGCCGGCGTAGCCAATCGCCAAAATCTTGCCGTCTTCCTGTCGTGCCAGCCCGTTCACCACACCATTGGATTCGCCTTCAAACGCAAGCGTGCGTTGCTGCTGCACGCCCCCAAACGTATTGAGACGAGCGAGTGCAAACACGTTCTGATTACCCTGACGCGTATAACCGCCAAGGTAAATGTCAGATCCATTCACCAGAATAGCGTTGGCTACATCGTGGTGGTTTTCTCCAAAATCGATCAGGGTCTTGTTGCTCGCGGAAAGACCGGAATCCAAGCTGGCAAAAGCCATATTCAGGTACCGACCGGCACGGCCATAACCGGCGACGTAGGCCAGTGAGTTGGATACCACTTGAACGGCATAGGCGGCGTCATCCCCGTCACTATTCCCTCGAGAGCTGTTAAAATCAAACGTCGAGTCGCTGAGCAACACTCCTACCGAGCTGTAACGAAGCGCTAGCATGTCACTCACTTCGCCTTCGCTACCTGTACGCCGGCTAGCTCCCACAACAAGGATCTGTCCGTTCGGCTGGATCGCAACCGCATGGCCGGAATCGCCAATTGTTCCAACCGAGGTTTTTACAATTCCCCCCGCAAAATCATCGTCCAAATCTCCCGTACCGCTCAATAATCGCACCACGGCGACGTGATCCCGGCCCGACTCCACTGTGGTTCCTACAACAACAACGTTCCCACTGGAATCCACGGCTACGCCATGAGCGACGTCTCGAGAGGATCCGACGTCTACGGATTGGAGCCACGATAAGGTGTACGACGATGAGGCGTCGTTGAAGACGAATTTAGCTACTACAAAATCGGAGTTGGTCGTGGATTGGCTGGTACCAACGACATAGTAGTTGTTTCCCGAGGCCGCCACCCCGCCAGCGACAGCACTCACCCCACTCGCGGTGATTCTTCCATTTCCGTTAAACGAAAGATCCAAAGCACCGGCGCTCGTGATGGCTACGTTCTCCGAGTCCCCCGTCAACTCCGCCGCACTGGCGCCCAAAGTAGCCGTGGTACCGGAAGCTTTGTAAAAGACCGGGACCTTCTCAGTCTGTGCCGGCAATAGGATCGACGGAATAGGTACCGAACAACTGGGGTTCGAATAAAAACTTCCACCCGTCGGAGTTACTAGCGTGTTTTCGCTACTCACCGTGGGATTGGGACCTTCCTGAAGGCCGATTTCATAACGGCCGCACAGATCGCGGCCCAATTGGGTGGCGCCTTCAATCGCTAACCTAGAAGGGAGCCCCGCTTGGGTCGTCACCACAAAGACCGAACTCGCAGCGGCCGTCAGATCATTCTCCGACGCCACATCGTTCAGATAGTACACGGTGCCCGTACCCAAGGAATTTAGGGACACCGTAGTAGTCGGGTTAGAACAATTTGAGTTGGAAAAGAATCCGCCGGAATTGGTGCTCACTGGAATCACCTGCGGGCCGGAAACCGTATTGAGGTACCGATCGGTGCGGGCCACCGAGTACGCCCCACAGCTGCCCGTGGGCAAAAACGAAGGGCCAGAGAAAGTAAAGGCCGTTGCAGACGTAGGGATGACTCCCACCAGATAATCTCCGCTTTGGACGCTAGGGACGTACGCGCGAATCTTCGCGTTTCCAGATTGGGTGTGGCGCAAATAGACCGTGAGCTGACTTACACCGGAACCAAAGACGATGAGCGAACGCCCGGCTACGCGCGGAGCACGATTGAGCGCCGAGCACCCCTCATGGGTGTAAAAGGACTCGCCCGTTTCCTGCGTCCCTTGCACTATTACAAGCAAGACTTCCATGGGAGATTTGGGCGACGCCGGATCTCCGGCGGTATTGGAGAGCGAAAGACTGAGGGCGACGCAATCACCGGCGGTGATACTGGCACTTCCTGTAGCCCGAGTAATGGACAAGCGCGCTGGGAGAATATTCGCATCCCCGCGCAAGGCATCCGAGTCCCCGCGCTGCTTGAAGGACATGAGCCCAAAACAGCCGCTCAAGGTCAGGGAACCCAGTCCCCAAATTGCAATTTTCAAGAAATGCTTCAAACTCTAACCTCGAATACAAATAACCGGTAGCGCCTCGCCCTTACCTCGGGTGGAACTCCCGCCATTTCGCAAGTCCACCGCCTGCGCCGAGGAGTCACTCACCGAACTCGCGCTCCAGAATAAAGAACCTTCAATGGCCACGTAGGCGTCGCCAGATTGACTCGAAAAACTGCGCATTTCATCCGGACTCGCCAGCCGCCAATCTGTTTGGCCTGCTTCAGAGGAAGCTTCACAGTAACTGACTGCCTCATTCCAGCTGTAGGTCCGACGCGCCTGACCGCTCCATACCTTACCGGAAGTTTGGCTCTTGCAGCCCCCATCCTCTGAACGAAATTCACCTTCACGACGACAGTCCCCGTCGGGATCCCGTGCCCGGCGTACTAGATCGATCCACTCCCCAAAAGCACGCAAATCGGTAAAGTGAGCCGAGTGTACGGCGCCGCAACTACATGCACCGCCGCTAAAAGAAACAAAGGAGGAAAGCCCGATGAGCTGATCACCGGCAACTGCGGGACCTCCGCTATCGCCCAAACAGGTAATGGTATTGCTGTCTGGGTCTGGTACCAATTCCAGTAAACCTTTTGAATAGCTCTGGCCGTCGCGTCCCGAAGCCGATTGGTATTCGTTGAAAATCACTTCACCGTAACGCCTGACACCGGTCTGCCCTGAGCCGCTATCTCCCAAGCCAACGGCCAGCAAAACTGTTCCCGCGGCTAAAATCTCCGCCGGTATAAACTCTTCGAAAGTCCCGGCCCCCAAAGCCGGATACTGAGGAGAATCCTGCAGAGCCAAAGTTTTGAAGCTCGATGATTGCGACGTCCACGGTACCGACAGCGCCACCAAAATTGAAATTGGGATGAACAAGACTTCTTTCACCGGAACTGGCGAGGAACCAATGAGAACGGAATATAAGCTGGGTGTACGCCGAAACTGCGCTACTACAGTGGCCCCGCGGCAAGCAACAAACGAGGACTCAACGAAACCGCGGAGCAGTGAAACTGACCGGAAAGATAGATCCCCGCGACATCGGGGTAGACAGGAGAAATGCCGCTATCACTGGCACCATTTCGGATGCCACGCCCTTCTTCTGCAACGGACGTTGTTCCCTGTTTGGCGCAACCGAAAGCTATCACCAAAAAGAGGAGCAGCAAGATACAATTCGTCAGTAAACGTACAATCATGCAATCATGTTTTTTAATGCGGAAAACGGAATCCTTATTATGTTAAAGCAAACTTAGTGCCGCATTTTGCGGGAAATTCTCTAACTTGCAGAATTTCAATGCACAAATGCTTCACAAAGCGATCGGCGCGGTGGGCGAACAGGACTTGGAACCGCTGCAAATACCGACGAAGTTCTTTACGAGGAAAACCACACAATCCCCGGCAAGCTACGAAAATCACACAAGCTTTCGCGTAACCTGCCAATCTGAGCCCCTGTGAGGAAAATAACAGGGGCCAGAGTAATGAAATTACGGGTGTTTTCTCCACACCATCTTCACAGTGTCTACTTCGTTGACCTTCAAAAATAGGGAGGAGATCGTCGAAGCTTTGATCAGAGGGGCATAGGGGAATCCCGGTAGCAGACGTAACCGCGCTGAAATCCGAAGAATTTTCTATTCTCCGACAAACCGTTTTTTGTCCAAACACTTGTCAGAGTTTTTGGCAATTTCGAAGGACCTTGGCACAAAACGTGTAACCCATAATAGTGGGTTCCGCGTTACGACAATCTTGAAAACATTCTTAAAACATAGCCGTGCTGTGCTTGTGCTGTTGCCGCTTTCGTTGACGCTGTCTTCGTGTAACTTTGGGCTTTTCAAATTTGGGGAAAGCGGAAAATCCCTTTTAGGCCGCTTCATTAAGAAGCTCCCCTCCGCGGTGGTGGTCGAAACCGATGCCTCGGCCCAAATGGCAAACGCTTGTAAGTTCTATTCAGTAAACTTGCGCAATCAGGACTTACTGGCAATTGACCTTAGCGAGCAAGACGAAACGTTTTTGGTGGCGGTTGATAGCTTTCTGAACGAGCAAGCGACGGCCGCACTCTACCGCTCGGCTTTTGAATGCTCGAACGGTACCCCTTCGTACTCCCGGCTCACCGTGCAGATTCTTCCTGGCACCGACACCGCGGGGTTTTATGTGCGAAGCCAAAACGCGGGAAACATGCGGCTCGGCGTAGCCGCTTCCTCGCTTCAGGGACACGACTACGCAGGTTCTATTGTGGGCAATGTTCCGAAGAATATCGAAGTCGCCGGAAGACAAAACCCCACGGCTGGCCAATGCGCCCCCCAAACAATTACCATAAAAGATCAGTACGGAAACGATGCGACAAAGAACTTCGATCTCGTTTTGACAATGCAGCGAATGAACGGAACGGGTCGCCTTTATTCGAACCCCTCCTGCCAGAACGTGCTACCGACAACCTCCAACGTGACCTTGTCCGGTACCGACATCACACACACGGTTTATTTTAAGAGTGACGATGAAGGATCTACACAAATTCAGTATAGGGGGAACATTCCCAGCACGAATACCAATCTGAACTCCAACTCCGTCACCTACTCGGTGGGCGCAGGTCTTCCGGTGAAACTGGCCTTAACCTATGAACCCCCCGCTGCAACCGGCTTCGCCCAGGACGATTTAAAGAACGGCCCGTGCCACCGCTTCCGAGTAGAAGTGCGCGACTTTGTGGACAACCCCACAAACCAAACCGGTGGCCTTACCATCAGCTTCGTGGCACCGGCTTCTGCCGCTGGAAAGTTTTATCAAACCCAAGGACAATGTAACGCGAACTCGTCTTCTAACGTGGGTTCTCCCGATCAAACTCTCTTCATTGGCGAAACGCAGACCTCCAAAGACTTCTACCTGAGAGGTATCGCCATCGACGCCTCGCAAGTCTATCGCCTTGTCACTACCAATAGCTCGGGTCAGGAACTAAGCGCCAACATGGAAAAATCCTTCCGTGGGGGTGACCCGTTGCAGTTTGAGGTTTCGGCGGGCGTAAGCAGCTTAAACGTGGATCAGTGTAGCAGCCCGGCCTTCTTGATTACGTTAAAGGATCGTTGGGGCAATACCACCGTAGCCCCTACCGGAATGGACCTTATTATCTCGGGACAGGCCAGTTCCGATCGATTTTTCCCGAACACTAACTGCGGCGGCGGCGGCTCCAATCAGTTGAGTACCAGCATTGGCGCAATGGGAAGCACCCGCCAGTTTAGCTTCAAAACTCAGCACGCAACGGTACAACAGCCGTCAGCGGCCCAGCGAAGGATAACGGTTCAGGAAACTGGTACCACTACAAACGACGAAGGGGCTAATATTCAGCCCGATAGCAACGCGGACACGCTATTGGATGTGAACCCGGCCGCCCCGAGCGGGATACAAATTCGTATCAACGGTTCGGTCGCGACGGGCACCACCTCACTCAAAGCGGACGAGACCCAAACGGTGCGGGTTGAGTCCATTGATGAATTTGGAAACCTTTCGAACGTCTCTTCGCTTGTTAACATTTCACTTGCTAATAATGCCTCGGGATCCGAGTCCATTCACTACCAAACGAACTGTACAACGGCCATCTCCTCAGTATCCATTCCCGCCAACAACCGCACGGTCGATTTTTGTGTAAAAAAGAATACTATTATCAGTGCTCCTTCCGCAGATACTTTTGGTGTGACCGCTTCAGCGGGCTCCCCTCTGGCGGGAAGCAAAACTGCGAACTTCTCCATTTCTCCCGCTTCCATCAAGACTATTCAATTTGTGGAAGGCGGAAATATCACCACCTCGGCGGGTACCTGTTTGACCAAAACGTTGCGAGCCCGCGACATATTCGGAAATCCGACCAACGATCACGGCAACAAAAGTGTAACGGTGTCCCCCAATGGGGCGAATGTTAACTTTTTCCAGAGTCAAACGGCCTGTTCAGGATCTACCACAGGCTCGGTAAACATGATCGCCAACAGTGCCACCCGCACGCTGAAGTTCATGCCAAAAGTGATTCCCGGTGGCGGGCCCTCGAGCGGTACCGTCACTGTCTCGGCGAGTATCACGTCCCCCAACTCCTCAGACAACTTCACATTGACCTTTGGACCGGGGGACATGGATTCACTTAGCCTTAGCGCAAGTCCGGGTCCGACGACGCTATCCTTGGAAGGCGATTGTGGCAGCTTTAGTGTGACTCCGGCGGACGCCTACGGCAACGCCATGCCCTTTGGAGTCAATTCTCTCAGTGTGATCAACTCCAACTCAGCTCTGGAGCTTTTCCAAAGCACTTGCGGGGCGTCGGGGAGTGTCTCCAGTTTGACTGTCTCCTCAACCGCCAGTTCCGCAAATTTTAAGGTGCGAGGCAAAAAAGTGGGCAACCAGGCCTTCGGACTTTCTGCGGCCTCACTCGGCGTCAGTACGTCGAGCAACCAAAGCGTTACGGTAAAGCGCGAGGACTTCGCCTTTTTTGGCAACGGTATTCAGACCACCACTTCCGGTGGAACCGAAAAAGCCAATGCGGTGGTCGGCATCGGTGGTTTCAGTTTCGCGACCGCTGGGCTAGGCAACAACAAGTTAACCGTTACTCGCTACAAAGAATCAGGCGGAAACTACACGATTAGTACCTTGGAAGTGAATGTACCGGGGGCAACGAGCCCCGAAGGCTTAGCCATTGCGCAGCTCGACGGGTCGCGTGGTTGCCGTTGGCAAGGCGGTGGTTTCTGGCCGGCTAGACATCGCCGTCGCGGTGCTCAATATAGCGGGCACAAGCTTCAACTCGACCTCCGTAGAGGACGTGACAGTTTATGATTATGAAGGCAGTGGATCCTTCGACGATGCCGCTCAAAGTGTCGTCGTGGAATCGGCGAGCCAGTTTGTAGTGGGTGGGTATGTCAATAGTGGGAGTGGCCTGCAGATAGCCGTTTCCCGTTTCTCTTTTTCAGGAGGATCGATCTCTCACGTGGAGGACCTCGGCGTGAGCGTTAGCGGTTCAGTACATGCGTTGGCAGCGCGCTCCGGCGGCTTTATCGCGGCAGGGGCCTCCGGCAATGTATTCTCGACTTACCTAATCCCTTCGGATCTAGGAAACGCCACCGGGCCGATTCAGCAAAGCTTTGGAGAAAGTAGCGGTCGCGCCGACACGGTAGTCGTGAGTGGCGCCAACCTCTACGTGGCGGGTACGGCGGGAACATCGCCTGCCATCGCCAAGTACGATAACAGCGGCAATCTGCTTGCCACCAAAAAACTCTCCATGGTCGGGAATCTCAATGGAGCTGTTTTTCTATCCAATAAGTTGATTGTGGCCGGTCAGCAGACAACTTCAGGAACACGGGATTTCCTTCTTGCCCGTCTGGATGCCAACCTCAACGAAGACACAAGCTTCGCAGGCGGAAGCTCACTTCGCACGACCGTTTCGAGTGGCAATGATGAGGCGTTGGGGCTGGCTCTCGTGAATAATCGTTTCGTCGCCGCCGGTAGTGCTTTCCTCTCCGGCAGTACCGATCAGGCCATTGTCCGCTACCGAACGGAATAACCTAAAAATTTAAGCCGAAATCGATGATGATAGTAGGTTGGAAATTCCTATAGGAGAGATCTACCAACTGCAGATTTTGATTCAAGATGAACTGCAAGCCCGCTGCGGCCCCCACGTTGATGCCTAAATCCCAACGTTGCCGCCAGCCTACAGTTCCCAGAAAAGACAAGCAGGTTTGGCTCTCCTCGCTTCCGGGAACTGTCGCATTAAACTTAATAGCTCCCGCACCCGCCTGCAGCCATAGCCCTCGATAAGCGTAGTCATGGTAATAGTTAAAGGTGAGATGCCCTCCCAAACCACTGATCGAAACCACATCCTGGGACTGCGCAAAGTAGAAGGGCGTCAACCCGAGTGCGATTCGCTTCCCGACGGCAAACTGAAAGCTGAGTAGCGGGTAAAAGTGGTTAAGACCGATAGTCCCCCCCACCGTCAGATCCGCCGTATAAATCGTGTCGTAGGTCTTTTGCTTTACCAGTTGATCGTACAGGTAAGCTTTGGTTTGGCTGCTCTCGTTCATTAAGGCGATATCGCGCTTACTTTGCGGTTTCTTGGGACGACGCCTTCGTACAGACTTCTTGCGTCGGTCATCCACGCGCGCAAACTTATTGCGGCTCCGAGAACGTTGGATGCCACGGACCGGCTTTCGTTCGCCTTCCTTCGCGTTGCTCTCCGCAGCGGCAGGTTTGTCCTCTGTTTCTTTTTTGCGCTCGTCCTGCATGGACTGCCACGTACTGGGCGACGAACGCCGGACCTCATCTCCAATTTTCGGTTCTTCGCGTTGGGTAACGATCTTCATGACCGCGGCCTTGGTGTTGGCTCTCACCACTCGGCCGCACGCAATCTCCACAGCTCCACGGTAGAAGCACACGTTATCCTCTACCTCCCACGGCACGTTTTCGCCGTGTGAGATGACGGCAAACTTGCCACGCTTGCCGAGTTTGAGAACTTCCGCGGCAAAAAGAGGCAGACTGAGTAGGATGAGTACCCAGGCAAAATTTTTCAGTCGATACACCATTCCTGTGGTTCCGGCTCTACGGCTCCTCTATTCGTATCGAATGAGATCTTAAGAAAAGTTAGGTCTTTTCAAGGACTTATTACCGCGATGCGTTACAGCGGACGCAACCGTTGGTGCAAGAGCACACTGCCTACCACAGAAGTCGTGAGAAGAACGGCCCCCAGAACGGGGACAAAAGTAAAACACATCACCGAAGCCCCGAGCCCCAAGGTATGGAAACGATAGGCTTTGACGAACCGCTTCTTTTCTCCGTAGGTTTTCGCTCTCAAGGCTAACGGGTAATCGAAGTACTCCCACCCAAGAAAGAAGAAGCTAAAATAACACGACGCCACAAAGCCGACGGTAGACCCCACCAAAGGCACCAGGTGCGTGAGCAGTAGCGCCAAGTTGACGGACAGCATCAACACCACGGTACGAATGGCGTAAAGAATCTCGTACGCGATTGGCACCTCCCTCAGTATCGACTCAGGTGTCCCAATCAAAAGTTCGGTTTGTCTCGCTAACTTGGAATAGAAAAAACCACAGAGTATCGCCCCCAAAAGAAACCACACGGCCACACCCACCCCCAAAATCACCACCACACCGGCGAGGATTGCGACCAGCTTGAGAAAATACCCCCAAATACCCTCGGGGAAACTGGGGAGCCAGGAGTGGTAAAAGGTGGAACCGGCGTAGTACAGGAGGAATAGCATGCCGATCGAGAGAACCAGATTCAGCAGCACGGGAGCCCAGCCGTATCGCCAAAGCCCCCGGTGAGATTTCATAAATCCATAGCCCTCCCAAGCGACACCGAAGCCTTCAAAAAAAGCTTCTATGGCGGAACTCTTCGGGAGGCGGCCGGAGGGAGGCGATGTTAGCGTTGTCATTACAATCACTTACCATGGGCTTTCCCTCAAGGCTATCGCGAATCCTTCCGATAAGCTTCCGAGAATGGCCATGGAGCAGACCAGAAAAACCGACAAAGGGATCTTCTTTACGGTACGGATCCATTCGATCCCGGCCGATCGTCCACTCCCCTATGACGTTTACCTTTGGATTGATGATCGCCCGATTCTTTTTCGCAAACGAAATGAGCTTATCGATCACGATCGAATGGAGCGGCTAAAGCAGGCCGGTGTGAAGGACGCGCTGATTCCGGACGAGCAACGCCAGCTCTACATTTATTCTCTACTTGATATGGTTCGCCACCCGGATCTTCAAATGGATATTAAGGCGCGCTTTATCAAGGAAACCGCGTTCGTCCATGTCCACGATCTTTTCACGCAGCAAAACATCGCAACCGTATTGTCGGACAGCAAGATCCTAATCGAGGAAGTCGTTAGATTTATCGCTGAAGACATGGAAGCCGCCACCTCACTGATGCGCCTTTCCAACCACGACTACTACACCTACAACCACTCAGTGAACGTCGCGGTCTACTCCATTGCGCTTGCGAAAAAGATTATCGGAGATGACAAGCTGGTACTGGTTGCAGCCGGCTTTGGTGGGCTGCTCCATGACATTGGGAAAAGAAAAGTGGGTCTCAATATCTTGAATAAGGAAGGGCCGCTGGAGAAGGAAGAATGGCGGATAATGAAAAAACACCCTGACTACGGTTTGGAGTTCCTGCGCTCCTACGTTCATGTTCCGCAGGAAGCTCGAGAGATCGTAGGTCAGCACCACGAAAACTTCGACGGAACCGGATACCCTGTTGGGCTCAAAGAAGAAGAGATATCCAAGCTGGCGCGCATCTGTGCCATTGCCGACGTCTTTGATGCCTTGACCACCACTCGGTCCTACCGCGAAGCCATGCCGGCGACAGAAGCTCTGGAAACTATGTTCTCGATGCAGCCAGGGAAATTCGATCCGGCGATCTTTCGCCACTTCAATAAAGAGCTGGATACAAAGGGACGGCTCAGCCTAGAAGATGACTTCGATCCTTGCGATCATCACCACAGCAAGAAAATAAAAAAGGCGTAGTTCAGCGCGAAGCTGTTTTTTGGAGGTTTCGACAGCCTGACGGCACACCATTCTCGCAAGCCAGGCGGTACATGTTTTCGGCAGCTTTGAGGTTGCCACTCTGCTTTTCCACCACGCCCAAGCTATTGCAAGCGTGAAAATCTGTTCTTTCGCGGCAGGTCTTTTCCAGCAGGGCAACGGCACGCTTCTTATTTCCCAGTTGCAGCTCCACCAGGCCAAGATTGTTACAACCGAGATCCGCACGTTTGGCGCACACCTTTTCAAAGATAGCTTTGGCCTTGTCGAGTTGATTTTTTTGCTGAGCCACTACTCCCAGACCGTTACAGGAATGGACGTCCGTCATGGCGCAACCTTTTTTGAAGGCAGCCTCCGCGTCCTGGCCTTTATTCATGGCATCGGCTCCCCAAAGAAAACAGGAGTAGGCCACCCCACCCTGACAAGACTTCTTTAAAAGGGGACCCCGCGCAGAAGGTTCCGCGGCCTGCGCCATCTGGTAGCAGGCGTAGCCGTCCCCCAATCCGCAGGCCTTCTTATAGAGTCCTTGCGCCGCCACTTTATTTCCGCTCTTTTCAAAGAGAAGCGCGCGCCCCGCACAGGAAGCGGCCTCACCGGCCTCACAGCCTTTCTCATAAAGCGCGCTCGCCGCAAGCGGATCCGTTGCCTCCAACTGAAACGCTCGAACGGACAAAGGCTGATTGGGCTCCGGAACTTGGCGCTCGGCGTCAGAGGAGCGGTGATCGGCTCCCAAGGCCGTAAGAACCAGTAAAGACAACATTGAGCAAAGACTTTTCATACCCCCTCTCTTCGACCCTAGCGAGAGAAGGCTTTAGTAACTGACGCAGAGCGCGTAGCCGAAAACGGTGAGCGTTGTTTTAATGCAGAGATGAAACAAATCTGTCTGTTATTAATTCTCTTGTCCTACCCATCGCACGCTGCCGCCGTTAAGGCGGCGGATCTAGGCTTTCAATACATCAGTCTCGCAAACGATCGGCAGGTGGCCTGCGATCATAAAAAGGCCGACGTCGGAGTCTATGAGTGGGACGTCGAATGCAACGTCGATGGAAAGCTCCACTCTTACTTCGTACACCTGGCCCTGCATTTTTACCCCAAGACCATTCACGGGAAGAACGCGTATGAGCTTTTATATTGGGTAACCGACATGACGGAAGCCGCTCATCCCAAACACGACTCCTCTACGATTTGGATACACAATGGGAGTGAGCAAAATTACATGCGCGTTCTTGAAGCGTCCCAAGGGATTGAAAACGATCTGGCTTATCTGAAGTTGACGATCAAGCTAGAGGCGCCGTCCGCCTTACCAAATCATTCCACGCCCTAGGCAGAAAGGGTTGAAGCTCTTCTTTCTTGTTGAGTAGCTTCACGCCTAGTTTTTTCTCAACCACCTCTCCGACGACGTTGAGGCCAAAACGCTTCAGAACAGGACCGGACTTCTTAGGATCCAATACGACGAGAAGCTGCTGATCTTCTCCACCGTACAATACCCACCGCTGTGGATCGACATTTAGGCTTCGACCCGCCCAGTGAATGGCCTCTGTGATGGGAAGGGAGGATTCTTTGAGAATTGCCCCCAATCCCCATTTCTCCGCCGTCAGATTCATATCCATCGCAAAACCTTCGTTGAGAAGTACGGCTTCCCGAACGGCGGCGATCTTAAGTAGTTTTTCAACTACCACTACCTGAGACGGAGGTTCTAAATGCGCTCGAACCAACCGATCCCAATTGTGTAGGTTTTCCCTACCTATCTTTTTTAGACACTCCAAACCTGCAGCCGAAGTCCCCAAAGGCCCCGATACGGCGAGCAGGTCTCCGATACGCACGCGCTGTGACTTAGATTTTCGAATGGGCTTTCCCGAGAAAACCACGTTCACTGCCATCGCTGTCGGCGAAACAGTGAGATCGGCACCCGACAACTGAATCTTCTGCGCTTTTGCTGCCTTATGAACCCCGGTAAAAAACTCGCTCAGGAAAATCTCGTGAGTATCTTGTCGCATGCCTAACACCACAGCGACTTTCTCAGGGCGAATCCCCGCGCACGCCATCGCATTGGCTCCGATAGTGACTAGGCGTTTGCCCAGTTCCTGACCGGTCGTGTAGTTCAAGTCGAAATGTACGCCCTCAAGGTACAACTTCGTTCCCACGTAAGGACGAGAGGCTGAGGTCTCAAAGGTGGAGGAAAGCTTTTGCGACTTGCTTTTTAAGGCGCGCGCTACGCGCTGTCTCAACGCACGCTCGCGTTCTATACTAATTGTGCTCATCTTAAACTTTAGGATAGACTTAAGCGCACCGTTTGAAAACCACTCACACATTATCAGGGAGACACAGATGGCAAAGGCAACGCTGATCGCTAGACTGCTACTTGGACTCATATTTTTTGTTTTCGGGCTAAATGGATTTTTCATGTTCATTTCCCCACCACCGCCCGCGCCCGCGGCTGGGGAATTTCTCTCGGCGATGATCAACACGGGTTACCTCTTTCCGGTGGTGAAGCTCATTGAAGTGATCTGTGGCGCAGCGCTCCTAGCGGGCGTTTACGTTCCACTGGCCTTGGTGGTCCTTGCGCCGATCGTGGTGAACATCGTGCTCTTTCACGCCTTTCTAGACCCCGCGGGCCTAGTGATGGGCGGCCTGGCAATGGTGCTACTCATTTTTCTGGCGTGGCAGCACCGGGCTCGCTACCAAGGTCTGTTTTCGCTATAAAAAACCTTCATTAAACGACCCGGGCATCTTATAAGAAAGGATGCTCGGGTCCTTGATAAAAAACCAAGACAAGCGGGAATCCGCCGCAGTCGTAGAACACGCCTTCTCGCTCGCGAAGTCTCTCTCCATCGAAACGCTGCTCATTCAGATCAGTAGCCGCAGCCAGATGAAGCGCATTCTTGAAAAGCGCACCAGTGAAAAGATCGGTTGGATTCTGATGGGAGAGCGCGCCCCTGAACTTGAGGACAAGCAGGACGTCATCATTCCCGTACCCGAAAGCCCACTCACACGCGTAAGCCAAATGCGGGTGGCGCTGTTCTTGGCAGTCGCTCAAGGCTTTGCAACGCCCAAGGAAAGTGTCATCGCACTTTCTGGTGCGTTCGGAACCCAACGGCTCGATACCCTCATGATCCTAAACGCGGGAATCGAGTTCCCTTGGTACCAAAAGCAGTCCAAGGCTCTGGAGAATAGCGACCTTCCCATCCAGACCATTGAGCGCGTCATCAGTTGGGCCTTGCGTTTGGCGACGGAAGGGCGCGAGGGACGGCCCATCGGCACTATCTTTGTAATCGGTGAACTGGCGGAAATGCAGAAGTACACCCACCAGCTGATTCTCAACCCCTTGGCGGGCCATAAGAAAAAACTGCGAACGTTCGCAAATACCGGCTTCTTTGAAACGCTTCGGGAATTAACCGGCCTGGACGGGGCGTTTTTGATTTCACCGAATGGAACCGTTGAAACCGCAGGCACCTATCTAGGGGCAGCGTCGGAAAACGCCCGCACACTTCCGGGACTGGGAGCCCGGCATACGGCGGCCGCTGCCTTCACCAGCCGTTGCCGCCACACCATTGCCGTCGTTTTGTCGGAGTCCTCAGGCACGGTCACGCTCTTCCAAGGTGGCGACGTCCTATTAAAGCTGGAGAAGCTGGCCCCCGGCACAAAGAGCGCACCTTCCAAAAGAGCTAAGGCATGGCTGAAGACACCCAAGAGGGCGAAGATTACTACCTAAACGACGACGGGCTTCTGGTTTTTACCGCCGCCTATCTATTAAAGCGTGGATATTGCTGCCGTAACGGATGCCGCCACTGCCCGTATGGCGAGCCTGCAGACCCCCCTTCCGATCCGGATTAGCCTTGTGTTTTTAACGCCATGTGCTAGATTCCGGCCACTTAATCGTAACCCAAATGAAGTACATATTTTTTCTCATTACACTGTATGCGGCGGCCACGGCTGCGCCTCCTAGCAACTGGGAGGACTTTCGCAGAGCCCAGCAGGAGTTCGACGAGGAGGACGAGCACGGAGCCGAGCTTTGTCCCGACACTCTTGCCGGCGTTGGCGACCATGCCGATCTTTTCCGTGTTTTGGGCAAACACAACACGGAGATTTTTCAAGACCTCTGGGATTCCCCTCCATTCATAGAATTTCTGATGGATCACCCGACTACGGCGGAATACCCTCACGAAGATCCGGATGCCGTTAAGGAGTACCTCGACCGACGTCTTCCCGAGTTCAACGCAGGACGGGACCTGGATAAAAAGCAGGCAGCCTCGCTTAAAGAATCACTCATGGTTCACGGCACAAAGCCCGGACGAAAAGGCGGCTACACCGCACTTGCGGAGATTAGCAGTTCGAACCGGGAGAGACTCCTGGCGAAGTTCCCTTATGTGCGGGGAACCGAAGGGATGGAACTTGCGGAAACTTTAGTAGGTAGCTTGGGCTTGTTGTACACCCACAACGCGCCTCGCGCCGTTCAAAAACCCAAGTACTCCCTGCTCTCTTCGTCTTCCCTGGAAAGCCTAGGGTTTACGGGCGGGCTTAACACCTCGGAGTTCAACCGTTGGTTGAAATCGGATCAAGGGGTTTTCTTTTTTGTAGACCCGTATATTGAGCGAAAGTCGGGACGGCTCGTGGCAGCCCATGCAAATCGTGGGCGATTGCGCTACGGGGAATTTCAATTTGAACTGGACTCCCAGTACGCGGACAAACGTGCGTGGATTTCGGTTTATATAATGGACGTGGACGAGCTGATTCGCTTTGCCGAAGTGGTTCACCCCAAAGAGTACAAAGAAATTGTATCGCTTCTCGATGCTATCTACGATTACAACATAGAAGGACGCAAAGGAATGCCCTTTGAAGATCTAATGGAATACGTGAATGTCACAGAGGTCGCAAAAGCTTGGGAGTTTGTGCAGAATACCCGAGGCTTGGAGCCCAAACTCGAGAAACTACGCAACGACCTTTTCCGTTTTGATTTCGCACCCGCGGATTTCAGAACGGTAGTGCAGCAAACGCTACTCCATCGACTCGACCAGATGCGCCGCACGCGACCCGCTCGTTTTGCGAGTGCCGTTGAGATGTTGGCCGAGGGAGACGCAGGAGCGCTACGAGACTTGCTCGATCAGCAAGTTTTCTCAGTCCTTGGGATTCCAAATGAATATGAAGCTAAGGTGCCTGTGGCGGTTCCTGTACAGGCAATGCGAACGAGCACCATGCCCTAGGCGAAGTTAGTTTGCAGGGGTGTGCGGCAGTTGCTCCTCGGCCCTGGCGATTGAGTTGTCGTAGTCGGTTCCCTTTTCATATTTGGGCGGCTCTAGGCCGAGCTGCTGCCGGTACCAGGTTTGAACCGAGCTGTCCGCGGCGACAAGCCCCAATCGATCGTTAAACTTAGCGGCTGTAAACTTTGCAGAGAGAGGCCCCCTACTTTGAGTTTTCCATTTTCAACTACAAAAGTACCGCCACCGGAATTGCCTTCATGAATTCCGACCGCATTCCCCGAGAGGTTGACTTCTAAAAGCCCTTTTCCTTCCGGGCTCTTCTTTACTCCGCCAATCAAGGGCTGGTAACCATCGACTACGACGGCTTCGCCATCGGTAGGGCGTAACTCGCCAGTTCAAAGGTCGGAATTTTCGTGTCCGAAGGACAACTCTCGCCCGAAAGGTTCAGGCTCACCAAGGCGATGTCCATGGCGCTCGCTGTACCTTGAGGACGTTGGACCACTACCTCATCCGTAGAAAATTCCACTTGGGACTGTGACACCGCGTGCACCACACCGAAGGAGCGACCTAACTGGGCTATCTCCATCGTATTGGCCTTTTTTCTCACGCAGTGATCCGCCGTAGAAAATTTCATGCGACAGACCCTAGCCACAGCATCAAAGACTTTTTGAATAGCCGTCATCTGACATTTACCGATCGCGTCGCCGTAATCCGAAAAGATATCAATGCTAAAATCGAAAATGCCTTGCGCGTTCAGCTCGGCAATAGCCGCCTCGGCCTCACTCTTGGACTGGCCGCTAGCCGGCTTCGCACCCGCGATATTGGCGGCACCGCTGCCGCTCTTTGAACGCGGAATGAAAGAAGATCGAGTGCCCGGATCGATGGAGCCGATATCAAAACCCCGAACCGCACTTTCAGGCGAGAAGAGACCTTGGCCCGCAGAGGGCGCCACGTTGTTCGCGGCACTGTTATCAACAGGCCGATTTTCGTTCTTCGGAGCATGAGGCCCTTTGAACGGCTCATCCGTCGGCGATTCGGAAGGCACCTTTGAAAAACCATCGGGCAAGTCATTCTTAGCTGAGGGCTTCTCTTTATCCGTCTCCGACTTCTCTTTGGCCGCCTTGTTGGCATCCAGCAAACCGTCCAATACTTTCTTGAACTTCTCTTCGCCATTTCGAAAGACCAAATCCGCTCGTCGGTCGCGCGCGAAGGAATCCGCAAAGCGCACACCCGCGGCCAAGCTGTGATCGGTGCGAAGCTCAGCAAGCGCATCCCGGAGCGTGTCGAATTCAATCGCTTCGGCAGCCTTGTCGTCAAAAATCTCTTTCAATACTTTTACCGGGACTTCTTCTTCCGTGAGGGCGCTTTCGGCCTTTTTTCTGAGTTCTTCAGGAAGTTTGGGGAGTATTCCCTTGATAGCATCGGTCACCGACGCTGAAAGACGCAGGGACGGCACCTTGTTATCAATCGCATCGCGTAGTTCTTGCACGATTAGATCCCTAAGGTTGGCGCTCGGTGATTTGTTTTGGCCCTCTCTTCCCTCGCGGTTAGCAAGCCGCAAAGCTGCCATCAGCTCCATTTTTTCGGGAAGATTGACGTCAAAGTCCGGATTGGCTTCCAGGGTTTCAAGCAATTGTTTCGAATCTAAGACAAAGTCCTCAGCGTCGATCTTTGCTTCTAGCTCTTTGAGCTCTTCGGGAACGTCTTTAAATTTCTCTTTGATAACTTGAAGGTATTTTTCTTTTAGACGCTTATTGAGGTCTTTCCCCACTCGGATAGCAACTGAGCTTTGAATGCCGGCCAAGCGGCCAAGCTCGATAGAATTCATGGTATCGAGTTTTTTCGAAGCAAGGGCCTGCACCGAGGGCGGATTCGCCGACATGCCTAAGCTAGGCAACAACAAGACGCACAACAAAGCTGGGAACAATTTTTGTTTTCCCCAGTAATAACTCATGAACACCTGTTGCCTAAAGTAGGTGCAAGGCAGGTGCCACGGAGGCGAATTTAAAAAGTCATGAACTTCTAAAAGCTTAAGTGTTTCTCGGTCGTCCACGCTCACCTATGGAGTGCGTAGATTTAGTAGTCGGGCTGTCTCGAATCAAAACGCTCTTGCGCATTCTACGGGAATACGCCATCTTCAAAGGGTCATGGGTTACTTGGAATCCTACAATGCCTCACATAGAAATCGAATCAACCGTCTGCTCCACTCCATAGGCATTCCCGCAATCGTCGTTTCGCTGCCCTTATTTTTTTTCCACGTCTGGTGGGGAGCAGCGCTCTTCGTTGGAGGGTGGGCGCTACAATTTCTAGGACACTACTTTGAGGGGAAGCCACCGGCGTTTTTCTCAGATCCCCTCTATTTAATAGTGGGACCGTATTGGTGGCTAAAGAAAATGCTCACCAAAAAGAAGCGCTAGCTGGTAGCGAGCCTCTTGTCTAGCTCGCCCGCATCCTCTAAAGCCCGCAGCTCGCTGAAGCCGCCAATCAGTGTGCCATTAATGAAAATCTGCGGAACGGTCATATGCCCGGTTCGCTTCTTAAGATCAGCCAGTTCCTGCGGCCGCCCCTGCAAATCAGTTTCCGTGTAGCTTACGCCCTTCGCATCGAGCAGAGCCTTGGCCCGGATGCAATAAGGACAAAACGTGGTGGTAAATATTTCAACTTTTGCCATGAAAGGGGGATACCCGAATGGTGTTTTTTTTTCAACCCCGCTTTGCCGCACGGGGCCTCGAATTCCGTGAGTTGGCCGAATACAGTGATTCGCAAAGGGGAATGTCCATGAGAATTGCTTGGTTGTTGCTGGCCTTGAGCCTTTTACCTTCTGCAGAGGCCGCCTATGATCCGGCAGCCCTGGAGGTCTGCAAGTTGCACAACGCAAAGTCCTATTTTTTCGACTGCCTTCGAATCATCAAAGACAGGCAGTTTGAAGACGAGGCACTCACGGCCTGCAAAGAGCACCGCTACAGTGACGATCTCAACTACTGTTTGGCCATTGTAGCCGATGGAAACTACCAAACAGTGGCTTTGGAAGCCTGCAGGCGCCACAATACCGCGAGCTTCTACAACGGGTGTTTGCGGGCCATCAAAAACAAGCGCTATACCGAAGAAGAGATCGGACTTTGCAAGGAATTCAACTGGCCCGATGAGTACAACGAATGCCTGCGTCTCGTGGGAACCCCAGTCCGTGGCTAACCGCAGAGTTTGGTCCAAAGCGTTTCAGACAGTTCGCTGAGGGAATGGAGTTTCAAATCGGCGATCGCAAACCGAGGATCGTGGCGAAGCTTCTCCTCGGGTACCGCGATACACTTCATGCGAGCCGCTTTAGCCGCAAGCGCACCGTTCACCGAGTCCTCAATGGCGAGGCAGTTTTCCGGTGGCACTCCTAAGGCTTTGGCCGTGGAGAGATAAACCCCTGGGTGGGGCTTCCCGTACGGCTCTCGATCGGCCGAGTAAGCCACCTGGAACGTGCCGTTTAGCTCCAAGGCCTTTAGCACCGCCGTGATGTGCTTTTCTGGTGACGAGGTGGCTAGGCCCAGCGGCAGTTTTTTGTCAGCCAAGAATTGCAGGGCTTCGGTCACGCCTTGGAGCCGGTGACCCTTCACAGAAATTTGCTCGGCCACCTTGTCGATGACTTTTTCGGTAAGCGCGGCGGGCGGCAATCCCTCCCAAGGAAAACGACGGAAATACATTTCAGTGATTTCGGCCATCCGGATGCCCTGCGTCTGCAGGCACTGCTCCTCAGTCAGGTGAATCCCTACTTCCGCAAAACATTCAATCTCAGCCCGACGCCAGAATGGCTCAGAGTCCAATAACACTCCGTCCATATCAAAGATCACGGCAGCTATCATCTTCTCGCACCTGCACCAAAGGGGTTTCAATACGGAAAAAAACGCCTACAATATAGCACACGTTTTTGGAAGCACTAGGAGAAGGCCATGCCAAACTTGGATGAACTGAATCGGATTGCCGACTTGGAGCACGTAGGGCGTTTGGTGGAAGGACACGCCTTGCGGCTAGGTAGCGGCATCGCTGTCCTGCTCTTTGGTTGGCTCATCGCACTTATCGCCTCGGGGATTACCCGCAAGGCCCTAACCAAAGCCAACGTCGGCGGCTCACTGGAGCAACTCATGGGCCCCGACGCCCGACGCCCGGTTCCGCTGGAGCGCTGGGTTTCACGCGCCGTCTTCTACATCTTCATGCTCTTTGTGTTCATCGCTTTTTTTGAGGTGTTGGACCTTCAGGTAATCAACGAACCCCTCAACCACTTTCTGATTAAGTTATTTGAGTTTATCCCGACCTTACTCGGGCCGCTCGTTCTGATTGTTATTGCATGGATCGTCGCCAGCTTTCTTCGCTTCTTAGTACATAAGCTGATGGGTAGCCCTCAGTTGAACCAGATGCTCGCCAAGTGGATCGGCATTGAGGGGAATCTTCAAACTTCTGCAGCGCAAACGGTCGGCAACATTATTTACTGGATGGTCTTTCTTATCTTCTCATTGGCCATACTCGATACGCTGAACCTTCAGGGCCTGCTCGAACCGCTGCAGCAGATGTTTCAGCAAATTCTAGGCTTCTTGCCCAACGTTTTCGCAGCCCTCCTGATTCTAGGCTTTGGTTGGTTTTTCGCCCGCGTCGTCCAACGCATCCTCTCCAACCTATCGGCGACAGTAGGAGTAGACAGACTTAGCGTGCAACTTGGGTTGCAAGGGAATTTGGGCAAGCATCCGACTTCGCATTGGCTAGGCGTACTTGGGTACATCTTGGTTTTGATTCCCGTTCTCATCGCGAGTTTAAACGCCCTCAACCTGCATTCCATTACCCAACCGGTTAGCGAAATGCTCAATGAGGTACTCACTACACTGCCCAAGCTTCTCGCCGCTCTGTTGGTTCTGGCCGTCGCCTACTTTGCGGGGCGCTTACTGCGTGGGCTTGTGACGGTGGGGCTTACGAACGCGGGCTTTAACGGCGTGCTCGCGAAGATGGGGATCGGAAAAGATCCGATGGATTACAACTCTTTGCTGGGCAAAATGGGGATTGGGGAAGCCCCTCAGGAGGGGACGCGTACCCCGTCGGATATCGCCGGTTTCATCATCTTTTTCGGTTTGATGCTCTTCGCCGGTGTCGAGTCACTGGAAATTGTGGGATTCCAAGCACTCGCTCAACTACTCACCCGCTTCGTTGTGTTCTTTGGCCAGGTTTTGCTTGGCCTTGGGATCTTTGGTTTTGCGATGTTCATTTCCAATATCGTCGCCAACACCATCCGCGCGACAGGAAGCCCACAATCGCACGCACTCGCCCTGGTTTCGAGAGTCGCCATTTTGGTGCTCGCGGGAGCCATGGCGCTGCAGCAGATGGGACTTGCCGAGCGCATTATCAATCTGGCGTTTGGTATCGTACTGGGTGCGGTAGCTCTGGCCACCGCTACGGCATTTGGCCTGGGCGGTAAGGACGTGGCCGCCGAGCTGTGGCGCGAATTCGTGAATTCGCTCCGAGCCAAACGACGCACGTGAGTGGGAAACGCAAAGTTCTCTTCATCGCCGAAGACACCACACTCGCGCAAATGGTGCGCCTGAAGACGCTTGCGACCACACTCAACCCGCACCACTACGAAGTGCACTTTGCCTGTCAGCGCTTTCCCGATCTTATTTTCGGCGACGCCCCTTTCAAACGCTGGCCCATCTACTCTTTGCCCCCGCAACAGGTGCTAAAGACGGCGGAGGCAGGAAAACGCCCTTTTAATTTGCCAACGCTTTCGAGATATGTGGAAGAGGACATCCGCCTTTTCGAAGAGATTCAACCCGATCTTGTTGTCGGGGATTTGCGCTTATCCCTTTGCGTGAGCGCCGAGCATAAAAATATTCCGTACGCCGCGCTCATCAACGCGTATTGGAGTCCCCTGTGGCGTCCCCGGCCTTACCCCCTACCCGATCACCCGACCTTAAGGTGGTTTGGCAAACACATCGCGGGCGTGTTTTTCCCCCTGGCAAAACCTTGGGTATTTCATCACTTTGCAAGCCCGGTAAACAGTCTCCGCCGTCGCTTTGGCTTACCGACGATAGGTAACTTGCAGGACGTTCTGACTTTTGGCACGCATACGCTCTACCCAGATACTCCGGGACTTATTCCGCTGCCCAAAATCCGCCCGAGCGAACACTATTTAGGCCCGGTGCTTTGGTCTCCTTCCCTTCCTTTGCCCGAATGGTGGGACAGGCTCCAAAAGGATAAACCGCTTATCTACGTCACCTTGGGATCCTCCGGGAATCAGACGTTACTTCCACGAATCTTAACTATCTTGTCTGGCCTTCCCGTTGAAGTCGCTGTCAGCACCGCGGGAAAAAGCACCGCGACGGGGAACGCGCACGCCGCTTCTTATCTTCCCGGTGACAAGCTTTGCGAGCGCGCAGACCTTGTCATCTGCAATGGAGGCGCTACCACCGCCTACCAAGCCCTGTTCGCCGGTAAACCAGTTGTCGGTATTCCGTCCAATCTCGATCAGTTTCTTTCGGCCGATGCGATACAAAAATCGGGGGCCGGGTGTTGGTTGCGAGGCAGCGAAATCGATCGCTTAAAAGGACTGCTGCCACAGCTTCTGGAAAGTTCGCGCGTACGGCAGGCCGCACAGAGGTTAAGGGCCGAGTTCCGGGCACATCGCTTCGATTTTCTTTTCCCAGAATTTGTCGGATCGGCTGTGTGATGAGATACTCCGCCTCGTGCGCGTCTATTGGGTCATCATTGGGTTGTTTTGCTTGTCGTTGGAGGCTTCCGTCCCGGAATCTCCGTGGGAATGCGATGACGCGCAATGGATTGGATCACCTGGGATGCACGATGGGATCTTCCACAGCGCACGGGGCACGGTTTGCCGGATTCAGGGCAATGGGCCCAAGAGCTTTGCCGCGCTGAAGGAAGCTATTCTTAGCACCATCAACGAAAAATCAGAAGTTCACACAAGCCCTATCCAAATCCGCGTAGACGGGATGAACGGAATCAGCCTGGAAGTTACCAACACCGTCGAGGACTCTGGCTCCCCTGTAAAAATCCGGGAAGAAGTTCAGATCATCAGCGACGAGAAAACGCGTTTTATCTACCGCACGCAGTCCAAGCGGGTGGAAGCTCACGGAATGGCCTCCTACCTGCGCAAAGTGGGGTTCAGCACCGAACTCCGTTGGCGTCCGGATGCGGGAAAATTCGACATCGTTCTCAACAATAACGTGCAGGTGGAAAGGCCCTGGTACGCACTCGCCCCCCTCTTTGTGCTCATCGCCAAAGGTATCTCGGAAGACAAATTTGAGAGAGCCAGCACCGAACTACTCGATTACATTAGTAAAAATCTCTGACTCCAACGCCCTTGTTGGCCCGCTGTGTCGCACGCTATACTGGGTAACTTATGGAGCCCGAGATAATCAAAACCAGTTCGTCCCACTCTTCCCGCAATTTGCCTGAGGTCATCACCCCAACGCCCGTTGAAACGAATGCCCCCCCGGTTGAGATCACGGTTACAGCCTACCACCTCTACGATCACCTGAAGCTGAAACCGCTTCTGGGAATCTTAAGTGGAAAACTACTCAGCAGTTCACCGCGCGAGTTGCAATTTAAGTACGGAAAGGACAGCTATCTGTTCGTCTACCGTTTTGGCTCTCTGGTGTTTGTGAACGTGGATCCGGGACTCGCCGTACAGGAAATGAAGCGGGTAGCGAACCTGATTGGGGAACCCAAACGCATTCCGCCCACAGAATCCTATGATGTCCGTCTCGGCAACAAAACCGAAGTGGAATTCGAGTACGTGCAGGTCAAGAAGATGACCAAGGACACGCTTCGGATGATCGCGATGACGCTCGGCCAATCGGCCGCTCTGGAGTTGATGGAATCCCGAACGGAAACCATGCTCGAAGATTCAGCCAAACTTATTGAGGAAGTGTCCAAACGGGGCCGCGTCCCTCACACCAACAAACACTTCGTTCGGATGATCGCCAGCACGGCGTCCGCCCGGCAGGATATCGTCAGCAACCTTGCCGTAATGGACGCTCCCGAAGAAACCTGGGAAAGCCGGTCCCTGGAAGCCTTACACCGGGACGTGCAGTACAATTTCGAGATCGAGCTGCGATCGCGCATCCTGGATCGAAAACTCACGTTGATTCAGGACAACATCGAACTTCTCGCCGATCTCAGCAGCACGCGCCGGGGTCTACTGATGGAAACCCTGATCGTTATCCTCATCGTGATGGAAATAGTGCTCGCCTTCTTTGACTTCTTTTAGGCGGTTTGGCCCCTTGCCGGTCCTTCTCCATTCGACCACAAATTTCTGAAATCTTTACACTATATTTGCGGCTCTTTCTCAGCTGGCTTTTCCCCTTGGCAGATAGGCCGGAAACTGCTTATTCACAGGTACTTGAAGCGGAAGGCGATTGAGGAGGGTCCGACCATGAACCGTAAGTTGCGCATGGGCATGGTTGGGGGCGGAAGAGACGCATTCATTGGAGCTGTTCACCGAATGGCCGCGGGCCTGGACGGTCTCATCGAGCTCTGTGCGGGCGCCTTCAGCAGCGACCCCGAAAAATCCCTAGCCTCCGGCAAAGATCTCTTTCTCTCCAGCGACCGAGTCTACGCAAGTTACCGCGAGCTATTTGAACAAGAACGCAGCCGAAGCGATCGGATGGATTTTGTGTCCATCGTGACCCCCAATCACACCCATTTTGAAATTGCCATGGCGGCTTTGGACGCCGGCTTTCCCGTGGTTTGTGAGAAGCCGATGACTTTTAACCTCGAGCAGGCCCAGATGCTTGCGGAAAAAGTGAAAAGTAGTGGGCTGCTGTTCGGGCTCACACACAATTATACCGGCTACCCGATGGTAAAAGAAGCGCGCGCGCTTGTGGGCAGCAAAGCTTTCGGAAAGTTACGCAAAGTTGTCGTCGAGTACCCACAAGGGTGGCTCGCGACCTCACTGGAAACTTCAGGTCAAAAGCAAGCGTCCTGGCGTACCGATCCTAGCAGAGCCGGAGCCAGTTGCTGTGTCGGTGACATCGGTAGCACGCGGCCAATTTAGCTGAATACATCACCCACTCGCACATTGAATCCGTCTGCGCAGACGTGGCCTCCCTTCGTGCCCGATAGAAAGCTCGACGACGATGCGAATGTGCTCCTGCGCTTCACCAATGGCGCTCACGGGGTGCTGCACGCCAGCCAGATCTGTGTCGACGAGGAAAACGGCCTCAACATCCGCGTTTATGGCGAGCACGGCGGACTGTGGTGGCGCCAAGAAGACCCTAATAGTTTGCACCTGCGCTGGGCCGATCGCCCACGCGAAACCCTACGGACGGGTGTCAACTACCCGCATCTCTCCGAGGCGGCGCGCGCGGCGACAAGACTACCCGCCGGGCACCCAGAAGGTTTTATTGAAGCTTTTGCAAATCTCTATCGCAACTACGCCCGCACCCTCTCAGCGAAGCTTGAGGGGCGCACCCCGACTGCCATCGAGTCCGACTTTCCGGATGTGAACGCTGGCATCAGGGGCATGGCTTTTATTCAATCGGTAATCCGCAGTGGCGGAAGTGACCGGAAATGGACAGACGTGCCTCACTCCGGAAGCGGAAATAAGGAGCGAAAAATGACAAGACCTGTAACTCTATTCACCGGACAATGGGCCGGATCTAAAGTTTGAACCGCTTTGTCGCCTGGTTAAAGAACTGGGATTCGACGGTCTGGAAATCGCTTGCTGGGGAGATCACTTTGATGTGTCCCAGGCACTGCAGGACGAGCGTTACTGCGACAACCGATGGAATATTTTAGAAGAGTACGGGCTTACCTGCCGCGCCATCTCCACCCACCTGGTTGGCCAGGCGGTGTGCGATAACATCGATAAGCGCCACCAAAGCATTTTGCCGCCCGCAATTTGGGGCGACGGCAATCCCGAAGGCGTCCGCCAACGCGCGGCTGAGGAAGTCATCCGCACCGCACGGGCCGCGAAGAAATTCGGCGTCGACACCATTGTAGGTTTCACCGGAAGCCCTATCTGGCACATGCTGTACGCTTTCCCGCCGACCTCTCAAGAAATGATCGACGAAGGCTACCAAGAGTTTGCCCGTCGTTGGAAGCCGATCCTGGACGAATTTCAGAATGAGGGGATTCGTTTCGCACTGGAAGTTCACCCGACCGAAATCGCTTTTGACACGGTTACGGCAGAACGTGCGCTGAAGGCCGTAGATTTCCACCCGGCCTTTGGCTTCAATTTCGATCCCAGTCACCTCGGGTACCAGGGAGTGGATTACGTAGGTTTTCTTTATAACTTCCGTGATCGCATTTTCAATGTGCACATGAAGGACGTAAGCTGGCGGAAGAGCCCAGGCGTGTCGGGCGTTTTTGGAGGTCACCTGGCCTTCGGGCACGAAGACCGCAACTGGGATTTCCGATCGGTAGGACGCGGTGATATCGACTTTGAACGCATTATCCGTGCCCTGAACGATATTAACTACAAGGGACCGCTGTCCATCGAATGGGAAGACAACGCCATGGATCGCGAGTACGGTGCGCGCGAAGCCTGCGCTTTTGTGAAGCGCTTGGACTTCAAGCGCTCGCACGGCGGCGCCTTTGACTCCGCTTTTGAAAACTAAGAGGGCTGTCATCATGTCAGACTTTTTTCCGCATGTCCGAGATCGCATTGCGTACGAAGGACCTGAAAGTCCCAATCCGCTTGCTTATAAGTACTTTAGTCCGGATCGCGAAGTCGGTGGAAAGCCGATGTCGGAGCACCTGCGATTTGCCGTGGCCTACTGGCACACGATGCAAGGAACCGGTGCCGATGCTTTTGGCGGCGCTGTTCATGAGCGAACATGGCGCCAATCTGGAGATCCCCTAACCACAGCAGAAACCACCTTGGATGCACTATTTGAATTCATCACCAAGCTGGGGATCTCTCATTATTGTTTTCACGACCGCGACCTTGCGCCGGAAGGGGCGGACATTAAAGAGAGCAACCGCAATCTGGAACACCTGGTCCGCCGCGCGGAGAAACTGCAAAAGACCCATGACGTGAAGCTTCTCTGGGGAACGGCCAATCTCTTCAGCCACCCCCGGTACACGCACGGAGCGGCCACAAACCCCGATCCGCTTGTGTTTGCACACGCCGCTTCGCAAGTCAGACGCGCCCTGGATGCGACAGTCGCCCTGGGCGGAACCGGCTATGTGTTTTGGGGAGGACGGGAAGGTTATTCTTCGCTTCTCAATACCAACATGAAGCAGGAACGCGAACAGTTAGCGCGCTTTCTCCGGGCGTCCGTAGAATACGGCAGGCGCATAGGGTTTAAGGGAATGTTCTTCATCGAACCCAAACCCATGGAACCGACGACGCACCAATACGACTTTGACGCGGCTACGACGCTCAACTTCCTACGTGAGTTCGGACTTATCGACGATTTCATGCTCAACTTGGAAGCCAATCACGCAACCCTTGCCGGTCACAGCTTTGAGCACGAAGTGCTAACCGCATCGCTCGCCGGAAAATTGGGGAGCCTAGATATTAACCGCGGCAACCCGCAACTCGGTTGGGATACGGATCAGTTCCCCACCGACATGCACACGGCGACATTGGCGATGTGGGTACTACTCAAGCAAGGCGGCCTAAAATACGGCGGGTTAAATTTCGACGCCAAACTCCGAAGAGGATCGGTAGAGGCGGAAGACCTTTTCCACGCTCATATCGGAGGCATCGATACCTTTGCGCGGGCTTTGCTCGTAGCGGATCGCCTTGTCCGCACGCGCGCTTTGGACGGACTCATCGAGAAGCGCTACGCCGGTTTCGAAAGCCCAATGGGGAAAAAGATTCTAGCGGGCGACTTTGATTTGCCGGAGCTAGAGGAGTGGGCCATCCAGTCGGGTGAACCCAAACTCCAAAGCGGGCGAGAGGAAGCTTTGGAAAACGTTTTTAATCAGTATCTCTACAGCCCGACCATTGAGTAGTAAGCGGCGAAAATTTGTCATTGGCCTAGACGTAGGAACCAGTGGGACGAAGGCGCTACTCGTGGACGACCACGGGCGCGTGCTGGGCCACCACGAGGTCCGACACAAGATTTCCACTCCCCGGCCGACCTGGTCGGAACAAGATCCCGAAGGCTGGTGGCGAGCTGCCGACAAAGCCATTCACACACTCCTCCGAAGATTCCCGCGCTGCCGATCCGAGGTTCAAGCCATCGGTCTTTCCGGTCAAATGCACGGCAGTGTTTTTTTGGACAAAAAGGGAACGGTACTCAGACCCGCCATTCTTTGGAATGATCAAAGAACCTCAAGCGAATGCGAGGAGATCACACGCCTGGTGGGCGGGCGAGAAACGCTGCTTCGTTACACAAGTAACGTCGCGCTTCCCGGTTACACCGCACCCAAGATTCTTTGGGTCCGACACCATGAGCCCAAAGTTTATTCCAAAACCAGACGGATCCTTCTTCCCAAAGACTACGTGGCGTGGAGACTCTGCGGTGAGTTTGCGACGGATGTGGGCGACGCGTCCGGTACTCTACTTTTTAATGTACGCAAACGCAGTGGCACAAGCGGGTGCTGAAAGCACTGGAACTCGATCCCAAACTTTTTTGCAAAGCCTATGAATCGAGTTCTGTCGTGGGAGAGTTGCACCGATCGCTCGCACAACGCTGGCAGCTGGGCCCCCCACAAAGTAAGCCTTGTGATCGGAAGCGGGGATCAACCTGCTGCAGCCGTCGGCATGGGGAGTTTCTGGGTTCGGTGAAGCCCGTTGACGCTCGGCACGAGCGGAGTCGTGTTTGCCGCCTCGTCGGTCCCGGTCCCCAATCACGCAGGCTCAAGTGTAAAGTTTGTCATGCGGTGCCCGACGCTTGGTGCGCTTCGGCTGCATGCTCTGCCGGTGCGAGCGTCGAGTGGTTGCGTGAGAATATTCTTTAGTGGTGGCAGCTCGTGGTGAAATCATCGTTTGCGCGGGCTTCCAAAGCCGACTCAAAGGGTTTGTTTTTCCTTCCTTACCTAAAAATGGGGAACGTTGCCCAGCATCCGGATCCGCATTCCAGAGCTTGCTGGTGGGATGTGGACCGTGATACGCGTTTGTTCATATCGCGCCGCCCAGGCATCTCCTTCGGTTTGAAAGATCAGTTGCTCGCCTTGAATCCGAAGGCATTCAGATTTCAGCTGCTTCTGCGGATCCCGAAACGCTTTTTGGCAGCAGCTTCAAACCGATATCTGTTAGTATTCCCACCTGCCGCTTGGACACGCCCCACGCCTCCGCACTGGGAGCGGCTCTGCTTCGCGGGCACACAGGAGTGGGACTTTGGGAAAACCTCGCTGAAGCCTGCAAAAAAAAAAAAAAAGGCGTCCACGCGGCCCCGCAAAAACCGCGGTTGCAGCTACCACAAAGACCGCTACCGGGTGTACCGAAGTCTCTACCCCACGCTTCGGCCAGCATTTGAACAAATCCACGGCATTTCAACGTCTTGTGATTGGGTGCCCAAAAGTGCGCCTTGATGCGCTTGCCAGGATTTACTTAAACGCTCCCGATCATGAAACGTTTTGCGATCATTTTCGTTACTCTCCTCTCCCTGTCAGCGTGCTCGGTGCTCGAGGATACCGTCCCTCGGCCGCTACGATGGAGTACCGCCGCCCTTCTAACCCGGCTTTTGGCGAGTAAGAATCTGCTCCCTCAGGTGAGGTGGCTGAGATGGACTCTGATCTGAGCCGACGCTACTGGCTCGTAGAAGATAAGCCGGTCGTAGTGGAAGAAAGCTACCGTTATGAGGTCGTGGTCACGCCCATCACGGCTCCACTTCGTTGATCGCATGCTGCGCGAAGAAGCTTGAAAAAAATATCGCCATGCGGGAAATCCGGAACCACTATCAACACCTCACACGAGCACTCGTACGTTGACCAATCGTGTTTAGAAGTCTTCGTCAAAGCTCCTCTCTTGTGGGACAGGAATTTCGCGTGGACTACTACGCTGTGAGCTACCACCCGATTGGCGTAAAACCCATTTCGGCGCGGCCGCTTTTGGGAAAGGCCAAGTACTCTTCCGTTACGTGGGAGCGGCGCGAGCTGATGGACGCTTACCTTCCTGTAGGAGTCTGGGACGACGATCACCGCAACATCCGCGGCGTCGGTTACTATTCCCGGCAAATACTTTGCGGTCCCCCCATCAACTTACAAGAGCCCTTTCAGTTCATGTCCGACCCCGCGACCTGAGTCTGGAATCCGAAGTTTTGGAGTGTACGGGCCGCCGATGGCCGAATAGAGCTACCAGCTCTTCTTCTTCTTGTTTGATGCAAGTAGGCTTCGTGGTGTATCGATTCTTCCGCTATTTTGGACTCAAGAATGGTGCGGACTTCTTTTACTAGATCCGCGCTCCCGCAGATATAGAACTCGGACAACTCAAAGGGAATATCGGCCGCACCTTGGGTAGGCGGTTACCCGCCCGGCAAAAATCCCTCTGATCCTCCTTAAGCTCAGTGCGGGCACCCATTCGAGATAGTTTGAGCCGGCTTAGATCCTGACCAAAAAGGATGTCCTGGGATCGCCTGAACCCCGCCAAAAAAAGTGTGCTAAGCGGTAAGTTTTTCTGAAAGAGACTTGAGAAAACCATGGAGCGAAAGGGCGCGACCCTGTCCCCATCGAGATGAACACAAAGTGACGGTGCTGCTTCGGTTCTAAAACGAAGTGAAACCAACAGCCCCCACAAGCTCCACCTTGTCCCAGCTTTGAGCTGAAAGGTGCTCTGTCGCGGCTCCCTGCTTTTTGATGCACAGCTCCAAAGTCGGATTTTCCGGTGCCGACGCGATGGAGAAGTAACGATCCAAGAACGAGCCGGGATTGGACGGATCGGGTACTTTGAGTTGGAGAGCCTGTCCTGGCTTGAACTGAAACCCGTCGGGCTTTTTCAGCTCCAAACGAAAGACATCGGCGCTAAGCCCCTCGTTCTTTACTACCGACACTTCCATGGCGTCTCCTCGATGGCAAAAGCCAAACGATAACGCCCGGACGCCCGTCTTGCCACGTAAAATGTGCCGTGATACGAAATTACCCTCATTACAATTGGAGGACCACCGCACTTGGAATTTTGGAGCGATAGCTTTGGCAACATGGAAAAGATCCCTGCAGAGTTCGCCTTCGGGAAATACCACCCACAAACTCACGTAGAACTCTGTCCGAACCAGAACCCTCATTTCGCGTGGAGCGCACTGCCGACCGGGTGCAAAAGTTTGGTACTGATCTGCCGTGATACGGATGTCCCTTCCCGCGCAGATAACGTAAACAAGGAACACATCACCGTTCCCACTTCGCTTCCTCGCGTGGACTTTTTTCATTGGGTACTCGTGGATCTTCCGCCCGATCCGGCGCAAATTGAAGCGGGCGAATTCAGCAATGGCATTGTCCCGCGCGGAAAACCAGGTCCTTTAGGACCTCGCGATACGCGCCAGGGCCTAAATAATTTCACACAGTGGTTTGCGGGCGACAAAAACCTCAAAGGAAACTATTTCGGCTACGACGGCCCTTGTCCGCCCTGGAACGACGAGCTGGTTCACCATTACCACTTTACACTCTATGCCTTGGGCGTTGAGAAGTGTCCGGTGGACGGGCAGTTTTCAGGCCCGGATGTTCTAAACGCCATTCAGCCCCACGTCCTTCGCAAAGCGACCATCACCGGGCTGTACCACATTTACCCGGACGCGCGCTTGGAGGACTAATGGAACGCAAGTCGGTAGTCTTTTATTTCGATCCGATCAGCCCCTACTCTTGGCTGGCCTCCAACCAAATTCCGGAAATTGAAGCGAGGCTTCCCATTCAATTTGATTATGTACCTGTGCTATTCGCCGGGCTACTTAACGCGCACGGCCAGAAAGGCCCCGCCGAAATCGCTGCCAAGCGCCGTTACACGATGACCGATGCAATGAGGTGGGCCTCGAAATTGGGTTTGAGTTTTGAAGGGCCGCCGGCCCACCAGCACCAATCCGCTCAAAGCGCTGCGACTTTGCACCGCTGTAGAAGCGACCAGCGCGAGAAGACGGCTAGCCGAAGAAATCTTAAACGCCTGCTGGCGCGAAGGCGCCGATCTCACCGATGAGTCGAAGACCATCAGCCTTGCCGCCAAAGGTTGAATTGGCGGGCCAAACGCTCATGAACGAGGCCGGCTCCGACGCCATCAAAAAGGCGCTGCGCGATCGCACGGACTTGGCGATTGAGCAGGGAGTTTTCGGTGTCCCTACCTTCTGGGTCGACAATCAGATTTTTCTGGGGCGACGATCCTTGCCCTTTCTCATCGAATACCTTCAGGGCGGCTTCGTATCGATCTGAACGGCTGAACACCGTTTTAAACCGTCCGCGCGCGGCTGACAGACCTCAATCAAATAGGGGACCCTACGCGCGACGACCTTCTTGTAAGTTTCTGCGTAGTCAGGATCCTCTGTCCCAAACCAATGATCGAGGACACTCACGTACAGACCGTAGTTGCGGTGGAACTTGCGGTGATGGAGAGAATGGTGGGTAGCTCCAATCACATAACGGCCCCATCGCCCACTGGCTAACCCCTTTGGGTAGATCTCAAAGCCGGTGTGATTGAGCACCCCTGTGATCGTCATAATCATCAAAAACACCGGTGCCGCCAGGTACCAGGACCACTAGGATAAGGAGTGGCAAAACCACTGCCTGAATAACAGCCTCCACGGGGTGAAAGGAGAAAACCGCCCACGGGGTTGGGTTAACCGACTCGTGGTGAACGCGGTGAACTCTTTTGAACCACCACGGGTGGTGCAGCCAACGGTGGGTCCAATAAAAATAAACTTCATGCAACCCCATCAAGAGCGGCACACTCAAAAAAAAGTAAAACCACCCGTGCTCCCCAATATCGAGATACACCCTGAGTATAGCCATGCGCCCAGGCCCACAGCCCAGCGGTGCCCGCCAAAGCCATGATAGCGGAGGTGCAGACGGACCACAGTATCTCGCGCCGCACGGTTATCAGGATTGGGCCAACGTAGCTCGATTTTTGTCGCCGCCAAAGCGTCGCGGCGCCAACGGTAGAAAAAGTAATAGATCACTCCTGAGAGAAAAGCGTAACGAGAGAGCACGATCAAAAAAATATGCAGGGGGCGGTGGCCAGGTGGGATTCAGATCCAAAGGCTGCATGAGAACGGCTCTAGCGACGCCGACTTTTGGCCGAAGCCGAAGGATCTCTAGGTACAACCAAACCAAGGTCACGAGCAAACCGAAGGCCCCGCACCATTCCATGTACTTGGGGACGCCTCGGTAAGCCGCGTTCTCGATAAAATCAAAATCCAGAACCAAATTGAGCGCGGCGATCACCACCACGAAGACGCTAAAGAGAGTCGGCAGTTCCAGAAGAATGAATGAAAGAAATCGGTATCCCCCAAAAACCCGAGGATGATCGACACAAAGTAGAGAAGACAGATTCCACCAGTCGCGGCCACCACACCCAGTTTGAAATTCTCGGTGGCCCGGATCATCTGAGACTTGTACGCCGCCAGCAAGGCAAACAGCGTTCCGAAGGTGAGTCCAGCCGCCTGGATGACGATGCCGGGGTACTGGGCTTCGAAGGTAGCCGACACCGCCCCTAGAAACGGTCCTTCCAACACCGCGTAAACCGGCGCGGTGAGCGGCGCCCATTCTTTTTTGAAAATAGTGACCATCGCCACAACGAAGCCGCCCAAAGCTCCACCAAACCCACGGAGCGACCGTACTCGGGTCCCAGCTTGAATAAATTCCCGCCAGGTGTAGCTGGCGGCCGCGATCACGAGCAACAACAGAACCGCGGTCTTATTCACCGTCCCCTGGATCGTCATTCGATCGGATGGGGTGGCCGCGCTCAAGGCCCCGAAGGCCTTTTCACTCAACGCCGGATTGGACGTTCGCATCGATGGCTCCTTGTGAGCGATTAGAAAAACAAATCATATCGATTCCCGCGCCTATCGCCAAGCCCGGAGAACTCACAAATTTTGATGGATACTTCTAAATTATGATTTTTACTTTATGACTCAGAGTGCTAAAACCACAGTCAGCGATAGATAGGATGACGAATGGGCCGGGGTTAGTAACCAAGTAAAAGTGAAATTGTGGGGAATCTGGGTCAACCAGCTTCCCCACAGACTTTCCGCAATCTCTCGCATTTCAGCTACTTACAAGCCAACCACTCGAATTAATTTGACACATAAGTTGCGGCGCGTTGTTTGGCTGTCATCAAAGGCCACACTAAAGGCGTAAGGAGGAATTAGTGATGAAACGTTTATTTGGATGTGCCCTAAGCTTAATGCTCATGGCAAACGCTGCCCTAGCGGATGATGTGAAACAAAAAGATATCGAACCGGTGTTCGTACAGCTTGAACAAAACGCCAAAGACTTTCCCATGATCGTCGAAAAGGACGGCAAGAAATATCAAGTCTATCGCGCTCAAGGTGAGAAAGAGACCGAGAGCAATTATTATTATTCAGACAAAGAAGGCGTCAGCCACTGGATCAGTGAAGACGCTTCCCACAATTTCACCGTCGGTTACTTGGATGGCGAAAAGTTGGTGAGCCTCGATAAGGTTGCTAAGGATGCGGGAACGCACCTGGCGAACCTTAAGAAGGAAGGAAAAGTAGACAGCGAAAGAGCGCCAATCTCAGTTGGTGCACTTGTTCCGCCGTTACGGTTACCGCTATAGTTACTACAACTATAACAATTACCGTTACGTGGGCTACAGCTACCGCGCGCCCTACTACTACAACAACTACTACCGTCGTAACGTCGTGTACTACCACTCGTACCCGTCGTACTCGTACCAAAGCTACGGCAACTACTATTACAACAGCGGCAGCTATTACTATAATAGCTACAACCCTGTGAACGTGAGCTACGGTTACTACTACGGACCGCGCTACACGGTTTGTCTCTGGGGATAAGCTCTAGAGCAGCCTTTGAAGACGCCGAGGGGAAACCCTCGGCGTTTTTTTTTGATTTTTCATACGATATCAGGGCCTTAACCCTTTCCCCTTGATCCCGGGGCCCCTCTTTTTGTATAAGAGGGCACCTAATTTTTACGTACAACCCTGTCCATCAAGTTGTTGAGGAGCTAGCTCATGAAGCTGACGTACGCGCTATCGCTATTGTTGATTACGAGTTCACTGGCCTTTGGCCAGCAGGGCGACATCCCTACCGTGGAAGAGTCGCTAAAAGAGCTGGTGAGTACTTCCAAGTACCTCATGCGTAATCTCTCGCACACCACCAAAGCGTACTCGGATACAGCGCGCCAGATGCTACGAGACGCCGAGGGGCGCGGAAACGCCCCCTACCACGCATTTTTGAAAGAGATCGCTGTCTTTGAGCGCCACGCAGACGGCTACACCGTATTTAAATGGCCCCACGAGCTGAACAAAGCGGCCATCGAGATCGAGCAGACCTACAAGCGCAGAAAGTTTCTGGACGCTCGTTATGTGGAGCAACGCCTTGGCAGCCAGTTCAAGGACACGGTCCACCCGGCTTACTGGCAGAGCCTCACCACCACCTACGTGTGGATGGAGTACGTACGCCGAGCGTACTTGTACAACAACCTGGTCCAGGAAGGATCCGAGTACTACACGCAGCTCACCAAGATGCTTTCCACCCTGCACGAGCAGGCCCAGACTTTAATTGGCATCATGGGACGCCTGCGGGTTCAAGCGCCCTTTTCGTCGGATGAGCCTCATTTCGAAGAGCGCTACGGACGTTACTTCCACGTTGGAAATGTACTCAACTTTGGATGGAAAAAGGCGCAGCCCGATCTGACTCATTATTTCGCCCCCTACTTCTACCCTCTACTCGTTCCGAATCAGGACGAGAGCGAAACCATCGAACGCTTGATTGCAAAGTACCCGCAGCTTCGCGACTCAAAAGAGCTTAAGACCCTTCTGGAAACGCTCAAAAAGAAGGCGCAAGAGCAACAGAAGCCAAGCACCGACGGAGACACCAACAACTTGAATCCCGATCCGATGAACCCGCCCTCATCGGAAGAGGCGTTCAAAAAAGAACTCGACTACGTCGATAACAACCGGCCGCTACAGATGCAGATTTTAAGGCTACAATTTCAGGCGACGCGCGAAGGTCTCGCTCTGGACAACGAACTCATTGAAGTACTCGAATCGTTTTCCACTGAAGTTCAGAAGCTCGTGGATAAGTACCCGCAGCTTAAGGGCATCGTCGACGAATGCCGCACCCTTATCAACGCAAAAGCCGACGACTACGACTCCAAAACGCTTCTGGAAAAGCTCCAAGGCCTCTTGAGCGGCCCCAAAGGGATTCGTCCCGGTTACCCGGCCCTCAAGCCTTTGCCGCCCGAAGCGGAAAAACCCGGATCGGAACCGAAACGCGAAGAACGCATCGGCTAGTTGCGTTAGCAAACAAACTGCACGTAGCTTATTGAATCCATTCAGTGGCGCAATCGTGTAGGAATTGTGCTCATCCCGTCATATTCTTCTTTTTCGACGATCCACACGCGATAAAAACTGCTTTTTCCCCGACAAAAAGCAGTTTTTTGACTGCATCCGCCAAAAAAACCCGCTATCATTAACCTGTCACCTTAACTCTTTCATTACGTAAACCAAATAGTGGGGGATATACCCATGGCGAAAAAGAAAAAGGCCCGCAAGGCCAAACGTCGTCCTGCAAAAAAAGCCCGACGCAAAAAGACCTCTGGTCGTAAACGTCGTGCAGCGAAAGGCCGTAAAAAAGCTACTCGCAAAACTACAGGACGCAAAACCCGTCGGACAAAAGCTAGCAAGAAGAAAAAGTCCGGCAAAAAACGTCGTCCGAACAAGGCTTTCATGGCTGCCATGAAGCCGAGCCCGGCTCTCGCGGTTGTGGTCGGTAACCGTCCGCTCCCGAGAACTCAGGTGGTTAAGAAGGTCTGGAAGTACATCAAGTCGAAAAAGCTTCAAGATCCGAAGAACCGTCGGAACATCGTTGCAGATGCCAATCTGCAAAAGGTGTTTAGCGGGAAGAAGGTCGTCAACATGTTCCAGATGACCAAGCTTCTCAATAAGCAGCTAAAGGCAGCTTAAGTATTTAGGAACGAGGCCCCCGGAAACGGGGGCCTTTTTCTTATTCAAACTCCACGACCAGCACTCCCCGATTTCCCATCTGCACATAGTGATTCAAATCCTGCTCCGAAGCCAAGGCCTTGAGACGATCCTGAATCTTGCCCACCCCGGTAATGAACATCACCTCTTCCGCACGGTCTTTCATCCGCACGTCGTTTAAAATGTCGTGAAAAATCTCCTCGGCTTCCGCCACCAGCTTTCCATGTAAATCGAGTTGTCGCACCCTCGCCTCCCGAACCAGGGCCTTTCGCCCCGCACGATTCAAATCCAAGTCCCATACACTAGAATATTTCCATGGGACTATTAAAGAAAATCTCCGCAACGCTTTCAGGCTCTGAACGTTATACCACCCGCTTAGCGGGCAAGGAGGGTCTCGCTGAAGCTTTGGCCTTCAGAGAGTCTGTCTTCGGAGCGCTCGGCAAGGACTGGAAGGGAAACCCTTCCCAGTGCCCCGCCTTCAAGAACGCCCTGGACGACGAGAGCGACCACCTCGTAGCGTACGACACGCGATCCAACAAAGCGGTGGGCTACCTGCGGGCCACGGCAGCTCACCGACTGGGAGGCGCCATCGATCCCACCTTGCAGGGCGCTCTACGCCACTTCCCGGCCTCCGTACACCCTTTCGTAACGGTTTGGCACTGGATGGGAATCGCAGCGACAGAAGATGAGGCTCTCATCCGCGAGAGTCTTTGTGCCGGCGCCTACGGCCACTGCTTATCCGGCGGCAAGGCCGCCCTTGCCGTCTCTAGCTGCAGTCCCACGGAGATCGCAGAATACCGCCGCCTGGGCTTTAGACCCTTAGGCCGAGTGGTCGCGTCCGAAATTGGGGGACACGCGCTGCCCGTTTTCCTGGACATGCATGGCTACCAATCACTCAAACTGCTCGACTCCCCCCTCTATGAGATCGCCTCCTCACAGGGCCTTCCGCCCGGTAAGATTGGAAGCGACTGGTATAAGGACTTCATCTTCAAGAACGGCAACATCGATACGGGCTACACCCGTTATCAGGCCGGGGCCGATGCCAATGAGTTCCACTCCGCTCTCACGGAGGGGCTAAAGGAAGCGGCCCGCAAACAACTGCTCATGAACGCCCTTCACTTGCGCTGCCGATTTGGTGAAACCGTTTTAGCCGATAGCGCTCATGATACTTCCATCGGGATTGTGAAAAAGGGCGCGCTAGAAGTCTACCTCGGGCAGGATCTCATCGCGGTACTTGGCGAAGGGGATGTGTTTGGGGAGCTCGCGTTCATCCTTGGGGGGAAACGAAACGCCATGGTCCGATCGGCGTCGGAGGAAACCGAGCTGCTCGTTCTCAGTCGCAAGGTCGTCGATACACTTAAAAGCGCCGCCGACCAGCTTCAGTTTTGGCAAAATTTGGCGGCCTTGGTGGCCAAGCGGGTCGTGTCCGCAAACGCCGCGCTCAACGACGCGCGGGACGCTAAAACAACTGCTGGAATGCCTGGTACGCGTGGAAACTGACGGCGGCAGCCACTAGGAACGCGGCCAAAAAGCCAAAGAGCCGCCAGCGCTTTCCCGCCTTCTTGCGGGAGACAATCCGCATCGCAGTTTCATAAACCGCGCCCTCGAATTCGGTACCAAACGGGTTGCTCTGATTGGGGGGAGTGCTTACTCGGTCCATCTCTCTCTCCTTGTAGAGATCAGAACTTCTCTTCATCTCCTTCGGCAGATCCTATCGCCGACTTGAGCGCGAGTTCGCCCGTATTTTGCTACGGTGCGAGATAAAATAAGTGTGTACTCTCAAGAATTTCCTTTTATTCTGAAGCTGAGTATGTTTTTTTACGTGCCTGTTAAGTCTGGTACCTTTGCGAAAGGAGTCCAAGATGGACTACTACAAGGGAAGAAGGCAGTCGACGGATTCGCCTTCCGAAGAAAAATGGGATCTCGTTAAGACGGTCAAAGAGCCGAAGGAAGATGATTATCGCGGCTGGCCCCACTTGATGTGTTCGGGCTTTGATTGCGATAAGAAGGCTTTGATGTCTTACGATCGCATCTACAAGTTCCTCAAGAACTTGCCGCAACAGATCGGGATGCAGCCGATGGGCTTACCTATCGTCTATAAGGTATCCAGCGAAGATCATCCGGATATCGGGATCACGGGCACGGCAATTATTGCCACCAGCCATATCAGTATCCACACGTTCCCCAGAGGTCAGCGCGACGGAAAGCGCAAACCCCGGGGTATCGAACGCCGGATATTTAAGCCGTTCTTCACTTTTGACTGCTATAGCTGCAAGGCCTTCGATCCGGACATCGTTTACGATCGTCTGCGCTTGGCCTTCAAGCCCAAGACCATCGAGACCGCTCTGGTTTACCGTCTGCGTGAAGATGAAGAACTGATCGAGGTCGAAGACTACTAACCCTAGTCTTGGAGATTTATTAAAGCCCCGAGGCGCAAGCCGAGGGGCTTTTTTTTTTGGGGGTCTTGAGTTTCTGGGATTCTAGACGGACATTGCTGAGCGCAGATCGGAGGCCCACTGCTTCACACGCGCGTCGGTTTGATCGTTTTGGTTCTCGATATCGATCACAAGGCCCAAGAACTTTCCGTCCTGGATTGCCTTGGACTTCTCAAAGACGTACCCCTCTGTGGGCCAAAGACCTACCAGCTCGGCACCCAGCGGCTTGAAAGCCTCCCAAAGCTCCTGCATGGCATCCACATAAGTATCCGGATAGCCGACACCGTCGCCCAAACCAAAAACCGCACACTTCTTACCCTTGAGATTGGTGCCCGCAAGCCGGGTCAGCATCTCCGCCCAGTCTTCCTGCATCTCGCCGATGTGCCAGGTTGGCACTCCGAGGATGAGGTGCTCGAACTTTTCAAAGACCTTTGGCGTAACTTCGGTGACATTGACGACCTTCGCGACCGAGTCCCCGATTTCGGCGCGCAACGCTTCGGCGATACCGGCCGTGTTGCCCGTGGTGGACCCATAGAAAATGCCTACTTTCGCCCCGCCCGTATCAAAAGCGTCCTCGGCCGGCGCTCCACCGGCAGCCGGAGCCGCTTTGGGAGCCGCAGCCCCGGCGCGTTTTGCGGCGGCGGCGGCCTGAGCTTTTTGCAAAGCCTCTTTCTCGGCCTGGATGCGTTCCTCTTCGGCTTTCTGGCGCGCCTCTTCTGCCTGGCGCTCCGCCTCGACGAGCGCCTCGCTTTTTCGCACGAGCGCCGTCGCGTCCATCGAAACCCATTCGGCGGGGGCCACCTTACGGGGGCCTTCCACGTGCGCCACACCGGAGGGGGCTTTGGGGCCGCGTCCCCGGTAGCGCTTATAAACTTCAGCGAGGCTCAAGCGAACTTGGGCGGTGCTGGAATCAGAGAATAAGAAATTGAAATAGAAGGTCCCGCTTTCGGCGCGTTGGGAACCAACGAGGAGCTCTACGAACTCGTAGGGAATGTCCAAGCTCTGCCAAAAAGGCGCGTTGTGCATGGGCAAAAAACAGTAGACGGCAGAGAGCCCATCTCCGTTTTGCCAGGTACCCTCGTAGCGCATTTCTACGCGTAGAAGGCTTTGCGTGGTACGGGCCCAAACGCCCAGTTCCGCCAGATTTTTGCCTCGGGTGACCCCGACGTGAGACGACTTAGCTCTAGAAAATAGTGATCGCATGGTTAACAAGAGACCCAAAGATGCTGAAAATATTCCCAAATAACGTGAACTGCTCGCATGGGCAAACAAGCTATCCACCTTCGGCGGCTTAGTCAACCTACGGCTTGCTTCCCGAGTGGGCGGGCACTAACATAAAAAGGTCCCTGTTTTCACGGTTTTACCGACAATCTCAAAAAATTTTGCTTTGGGTTGAACCCTACACACAGACCCCACGTCTAAATAGACAGAATAAGGAGGACCCTATGAATTCCAAACTACTACTCAGTCTGGCACTGGTTTTTGCTCTTGGCCTACCCCACGCCGAAGCCCGCGGGCGCGGTGGACACGGTGGCCACAAAGGCGGTTTTGGTGGCGGACACCGCATGCTCAAAGATCTGGATCTCACCAAAGAACAGCGTGAGAAAGTTCAGGCTTTGCGCAAAGCGAACCGAGACAAGTCCAAAGCCATCCGCGCCAAGATGAAAGACGCGCGTAAGGCGATGTTTGAAAAAATGAAGGACGCCAAAGCCTCGGATGCGGATATCCGCAAGACCTTCGAAGTGGTGAGCGGCTACCGCAATGAAATGCAACGCTTGCACTTTGAAGAGACGCTGGAAATCCGAAAGATTCTAACACCCGAGCAAAGGGTGAAGCTTGCCAACAAGGTGACCGAGAAGATCGAGAACCTTCGCGAGCGCATCCAGGAAATGGAGGAATTCTCTCCGGAGGATTAATGAATCAGCTCCTCGCAAAATGGACGCTGAACCAACCCATGAAGGTAGAACAGGACCACCCCGCTTTTCGTCGTCTTTACGACAACTACGCGGGCTTGGTCCGTTCCCTTCTCTTCAAGTTGTGTGGCGCCGAAGACCTGGACGATGCGGTTCAGGAAGTCTTTGTAAAAGTCTGGAAAGGCCTTGAACGCTTTCAAGGCGAATCCAATCACAAGACATGGATTTATCGCATCACTTTCAACCACGCGATGGATCGATTGAGGAAGCGCCGTCCGGCTCCGCTCCCATTCATAGAATCAATGGCGGGAAGCACGGAACCGACGGATACCGAATGGCTGCAGAAAGGGCTCTCCACGTTGAGCTCCGACCACCGCTCGGTTCTTGTGCTCCATTGCATGGAGGGACTCAGTCTGGAAGATGTCGCCAAAGTGACCGAAGTCCCTGTGGGCACCGTGAAATCGCGTCTACATTTTGCAAGAAAACAACTTCACACATTCCTGCAGAAGCAGGGGTGAAAATATGAGTGAGAAACTAAACACAGAAGAAGAAAAAATCTCGATCGCTTCTTGCGTGAAAACCAACTCACGCCACCCGCTGCCCCTAACGGGGAGTGGAAGGCCATCGAAACCCGGATCAGCGAGCTTCGTTGGCTGAGTTTTCCTGGCATCCAATTATTCATCCCTGCCGCCCTGGCAGCGGCACTCGTCCTTGTACTTTGGACGGGCAAACCGGCAGCGCCTACCGACACGCCGGTTGAAGCTTATCTCGTTGAGACGATGGAAAGTCTCTATCAAGGCGAAATCGATGAAGCGATTGGCGAATGGGCGTACCTGGTAAACCCGTAGCCCTTATAAGCGGCACTGCTTGGCAAAATACTCTTGGTGGTAGTCTTCGGCCTTATAAAACGCCGAAGCAGGCACGAGTTGTGTCACGATGGGCGCGGACAAGCGCTCTTGGGTCGCGGCAATCGAGGCGCGGGCCAGATCTTCTTGTTCCTTATCGTAGAAGAAAATCGCCGAGCGGTATTGTGTCCCCACGTCAGGCCCTGTCGGTCCTTGGTGGTCGGATCATGCATCTCCCAGAAGGCCTCGAGCAGCTGCTGGTAGCTCACTACCGAAGGATCGTATTGCAGCTCAACAGCCTCCGCGTGGCCCGTGTTTCCCGAACACACCTGCTTATAAGTAGGCGCTTCCGCGTGTCCCCCGGTATAACCGCAGGCCGCATCCAACACTCCAGGGATCTTGCGAAACTCGGCTTCCACTCCCCAGAAACATCCAGCTGCAAAACAAGCTTTCTTCATACGATCAGCTATAGCGCAAACCGGGAGCGTATGGAAAGAGCCAAAACAAGTTCCAAAACGGAACTGGTTTCATTCTAGAATCCACAACGACACCCGGTTACCCAGACCGACAACTCATTTTTCTTAAACATTTCAAACGCCGCCCCGCGTCTTACCTGTGTTGCACGGCTGGCACAGTCTTTGTAATGCCTCTCCCCGAGGTGATTCTCAATTAGGGGGCAAAATGAAAAACCTACTCTTATCGTTAGTTGTATTAACTTTAGCATCCGTCGGAAACGCTCAGCCTGGACCGGGACCCGGTCCCGGACTTCACGGTCCCTTCGGACAAGGAGCTGTCAAGAACGCCATCGACACCGAAAACGCGCTCATGAACTTCTCCAATGAGGCGCTTCTTCAGGCCGACTCAGCCAACCACCCGCGCGGTGCAGAGGCTTTGGATCGGCTCAGCGACGAAGCCGCAGCGGCTAGCCGCTTGGTTCATCGCGTGATTCTCCGCCCGTTGAAGAACGGTAGCCCGGAACACCACGTAGCGGGATCGCTAACTGATGTGGAGTACGCCGTGAATGAACTGGGTCGTTCTCTGGAGCGCTTACCCTTTGCTGGCCCGGCACTTCGCACCAGCTTTCAGCGGGTTCAAGTTGAACTCAATCAGCTGACACGTGCGCTGCAAAACCAGCCGACACCGCTTACGGCTTCTTGCTCGGTAAAAACCGGTGGAAACTTCTTCACACCCAAGACGCACGTCGAGTGCAGTGTGTACGGACGCGGCGCCATTGGGTACGAAGCCATCTTGGGAGGTCGCGAGACCGTCCACGGTGAGTTGCAACCGCACCTGCCCACGCAAAACTTTGCGAGTGAAAAAGTAAAAGTAGGCTACAACCCTACTTACCAGATTTATCTCATCTCCCGAAACGGGGATCGGATTCTGGTCGCGCAAAACTAGAGCGTGTGGTAGTTCCATTACAAGCCCGCCTCCCAAAGAGGCGGGCTTTTTTTTATGCAGGTACATCTAGTAGACGGCACATTCGAGCTTTTTCGCGGCTTCTACGGAGCCCCTTCTTACAAAGATCCTCAGGGACAAGAGCGCGCTGCGGTAAGAAGCTTACTTAGAAGTTTGCTGCTACTCCTCAAAGATCCCGACGTGTCGCACGTGGCGTGCGCCTTTGACACCGTCATCGAATCCTTCCGCAATCAACTTTTTGCCGGTTACAAAACCGGAGAAGGTATTGACCCTCTGCTTTGGGCGCAATTCCCTATTGCAGAAAAAGGGGTTGCCGCCTTGGGTATTCCGGTTTGGGGAATGAAAAAGTTTGAGGCCGACGACGCGCTTGCCACGGGTGCTTACAAGTATTCCAAGAACCGCAACGTAACGCGCCTTTTTCTCTGCTCACCCGACAAAGACCTCTCCCAGTGTGTCAGCGGCGCTGACGTCGTTTGTTGGGATCGGATGCGGCACAAGTTTCTGGATGAGAAAGGCGTGCACACAAAATTTGGCGTCGGCCCAGTGAGCATTCCTGACTATTTGGGTCTCACTGGCGATACCGCCGATGGCATTCCGGGGATTCCCGGCTGGGGGGCGAAGTCCGCAAGCGCCCTGCTCGCCTGCTACACGCACTTTGAAAAGATCCCCACCGATCCTGAGAAGTGGAAACCCAAGGTCCGTGGGGCCGCGCGCCTGGCGGAGTCCTTAAACGCGGGCCGCAAAGAGGCGGCTCTGTACAAAACACTGGCGACTCTGCGAACGGACGTCCCTCTCTCCGAGACTTTATCGGATCTGAAATGGTCAGGGCCTGAACCGCGCTTGTGGGAAGCGTTTTGCGACGAACTCGGAGACTCCGCCTTACACCGAAACGGACTCTCTGCGAGTTGATCTCACCCGCCAGGGTCTGTTATGAGTAAGCATCATGCGCATTCTTAGTTGCAACGTAAACGGGCTACGCTCGGCTCTCAACAAAGGGTTTTGGCCTTGGCTTCTGCGACAAAAGGCCGACGTCATCTGCTTGCAGGAGATTCGATCCCGCGAAGAAGACCTGCCGGAACTTTTGCGCAAGCAGAAGAAGTTCCACGCGCACTACCACCCGGCCATGAAGCCTGGGTACAGTGGGGTTGCAGTGCTTAGCTTGCAAAAACCGCAGGGCATTCACACCGGATTGGGCCACCCCGAACTCGACGGAGAAGGCCGCTATTTGCAGCTGGATTTTCCAAACCTCAGCGTCGCTTCGGTCTACTTTCCCTCCGGCACCTCCGGCGATCACCGCCAACAGGCAAAATACGGTTTCCTGGACGCCTTTGTACGACGTAGCGAGCGACTGGCGTTGCCGGTAGTCTTTTGCGGTGACTTCAATATCGCGCACAAACAAATAGACATCAAAAACTGGCGCTCGAACCAGAAGAACTCCGGTTTCTTACCGGAGGAACGCGCCTGGATGGATCGCTTGCTCGAACCGGGTAAGTACGTCGATGCTTTCCGTGTCCTCAACCAGGACGCCGACGAGTACACCTGGTGGTCGAATAGAGGCCGCGCTTACGAGAACAACGTCGGGTGGCGCATCGACTACCAGATCGTCTCGCCTGCCCTGCAGGAACGCATTCGAAACGTGCAGATTTACCGGCGCAAAAAGTTCTCCGATCACGCGCCTCTCATCATTGACTACGATTGGAACTTGGATGCCTGAGACGGTACGGCTGTGGAGTGTGGAGGGCAACCGCCAGTGGCTAGACGGGGGGGCGATGTTTGGAAACGCCCCTCGCGCGCTCTGGGAAAAGTGGAATCCGCCCGACGAACGAGGACGCATAGAATTGGCATGCCGCGGGCTACTCGCGCGGGTGGGATCGCGATGGGTTCTCTGTGAAGTCGGCATTGGTGCCTTTATGGAGCCCAAGCTTGCCGATCGCTACGGCGTGACCCCAACCGATCGCAACGTGCTCCTCGACTCACTAAGCGCTATCGGTGTGAAACCGGAGGCAATCGACTACGTCATTCTCTCGCATTTGCACTTCGATCATGCCGGCGGGCTCTTAGCCACTTACTCAGCTTCCGAGACAATGGGGAGCGCAGACTTGCTCTTTCCAAAGGCGCGTTACGTGGTCGGAAAGACGGCGCTTGAGCGAGCGGAAAAGCCGCACTTCCGGGATCGCGCTTCCTTTGTTCCTGGACTCGCCGAAATGTTGAGGCGATCGAACCGACTCTTGATTGTGGAGGGAGAAAAAGAATCCAGCCTCCCCGACGCTCTCTCGTTTTTTGTTTCGGACGGACACACGCCCGGACAAATGCACACCCGCCTCAAGGGAAATAAAACAACCGCCATTTTTTGTGGGGACCTGGTTCCGGGTACGGCCTGGGTGCCGCTACCGATCACAATGGGCTACGATCGTTTTCCCGAAAAACTCATTGAAGAGAAACAGGCGCTTTACCAGACGGCAGTGCCGGAGAAGTGGTTACTCTACTTTACGCACGATCCCAATACGGTGGCTTCCGAGGTGTCACTCGATGACAAAGGCAGGTACGCCGCTAAGACTCTCCGATCGTCTCTAGTCGACTTTGAACTTTAGCTCTGGGATTCGACTTCCGAAGAAGGGTCGGAGCTTGCTGCCGCTTTTGATTTCTTCTTCTTTTTCGCCGCACGCTTGGCTTTGACCGTCTTTTTCACCATGTTATCGGGCTTGCCACCTTTGGCCTTGCTTCCGCCCTCAATCAGCTCAAGAGCCTGCTCGATCGTGAGGGTTTCGTGTTTGGTGTCTTTGGGTAAGCCTATATTTTTCGAGCGGTACTTGATGTAGACCCCGTACTTGCCTTCATACAAGTAGATGCCCTTTTCCGTGTCGGGGTGGACGCCCACTTCACGGATCAGCTTCGCACCGCCGCGCCCTCGCTTGGGCTCAGCCAAAATCTCAAGCGCACGGTTGAGATCCACGGTGTAAACATCATCCGTCTTCTTAAGCGAACGGAAATCCCGTTGGTGCACGACGTAGGGGCCAAAGCGCCCATTGTTCGCGACAATCATTTCACCGGTGTCTGGGTGCTTGCCGAGTTCTCTAGGCAGACTGAGCAATTTTTGAGCCTGAGGGAGCGTGAGCTGACGGTAATCCATCCCCTTGGGCACACTGGCTCTCTTGGGTTTGGGACCATCGGGAATCATCTCGCCCAACTGCACATAAGGGCCGTAGCGGCCGAGCAGGCAAAAGATGTCTTTACCGGTTTCCGGATCCTTACCAAGTGACTGCGGGCCTTTTTCGGAGGCCTCCAGAATTTCCTGAAGCATCTCCTCGGTGAGATCCGCGGGGGCCAGATCCTCGGGAATGGAGGCGCGCACGGAGTCGCCGCCGTTTCCGTCTTTCACCAAGTAAGCGCCAAAACGGCCGACTCTCAAACTGATGTCTTTGAGATCCAGAAGATCGACCTGTCGGGATTCCTCGGGATCAATTTTCTTTTCTTTCTTCTGCACTTGCTCCAGCAAGCCCTTGTCGCCCAGATAGAAATTCGTCAAGTACGGGAGCCACTCGCGCTCGCCTTGGGCGATCTCATCCAGCGACCGCTCCATTTCGGAGGTGAAGCTGTAGTCGACTAACTCCGAAAAGTGCCGCTCGAGCAACTGCACCACCGCCATCCCGGTGAAAGTCGGGCTGAGCGCATTCCCCTGCCGTTTTACGTAACCGCGCTCCTGGATGGTGCCGATGATACTCGCGTACGTGGAAGGGCGGCCAATGCCCTCTTTTTCCAGACGCTGCACCAAGGAAGCTTCCGTAAATCTTGCCGGAGGCTTTGTTTCGTGAGGAAGGGCTTCCACCGTCACGGGTTTGACCGCATCGCCTTCATTCAGTTCCGGAAGAATGACTTCACGCTGCTCGAGTTCGGCATCAGGCGAATCACTGCCTTCTACGTAAGCTCTCAGGAATCCTGGAAACGCGATTTTCATTCCAGAGGCCGCAAACACAGATTCTCCAGCCTGCAAACGAATGCTCATCGAAAGTTTTTTGGCGTCCGCCATTTAAGACGCTACGGTGCGCTTCCAGATAAGTTCGTAAAGCGCTTTTTCCTTTCCGCTCAGACCACTTTCGGCGGGAGTTACAAACAATTCTCCCGCAGGACGAATCGCTTCGTGCGCCTCTTGCGCGGACTTTGACTTCGCCGTGAATTGGCGCGGTTCATCCGATAGAAACTCTTTACCGAACAAGTTCTCGACCGCTTTGCGCGAGCCCGCCAAGGCTTCTTTGCTCAAGTTCGGAGAATCAGTACGCATGTAGGTAATGAGCCCTTGCTCGTACAAGGTTTGCGCCACCCGCATCGTATCTCTAGCAGAGAGATTCAGCTTGCGGTTCGCCTCCTGCTGCAAAGTGGAGGTAATAAAAGGAGGAGACGGGCGGGCCGTCACCATCTTTTCTTCCACTTTGGTAACCTGCCAAGCGGTGTTCTTAACGTCGGCCACTAGCCCCTTAGCCTTGGTTTCGTCCACCAAAAGCACGTCACTGGCTTTGAGTAGCTGCCCGGTTTTTTCGTCAAAATCCTTTCCGGAAGCGACCTTCTTATCGCCTACGCCCACCAAGCGCGCTTCAAACTTTTTACCATCTTTCTCTACTTCGGCTTTGAGATCCCAATAGGAGGCTTTCTTGAACTCCAGGCGTTCGCGTTCACGCTGGACAATGAGCCGTAGGCCAGCCGACTGCACGCGGCCCGCTGACAAGCCAAAAGCAATTTTCTTCCAGATGAGCGGGGAAAGCGTGTACCCCACCAGTCTGTCCAAAATACGACGGGTTTCCTGTGCCTGAACCAGGCGCTTATCAATCTCTCGACAGTGCTCTAGAGATTCCTGGATCGCGCCTTTGGTAATTTCGTGAAACACCATGCGCTTGACCGGAACCTTGGGTTTCAACAGTTCGATCAGATGCCAAGAAATACTCTCCCCTTCGCGGTCTTCGTCCGTTGCGAGGTACAGTTCATCTACACCTTTGAGCTTGTCCTTGAGAGAGGAGATGACTTTAGCTTTCCCTTTTACGACCACGTAGAGGGGTTCAAAATTCGATTCGATGTTGACGCCGATCCGCGCCCAGGCTTCCTTCTTGTACTTCTGGGGTACATCGGCCGCAGACTGTGGGAGATCCCGCACATGTCCCATACTAGCTTCGACTACAAAGTTCTTCGGGAGAAACTTCCGTATCGTTTTAGCTTTGGTGGGAGACTCGACTATGACGAGAGACTTAGAAGCCAATATTTAATCCAAACTCGTAAGCGTTAATACCTTAATATAAACGATGTTGTCCTCAACGCGAACCAATGAAGTCGCTTTTCGTACAACTTCCCCAAAAACAACCCACTGCAACACGAAGAATCCTTATTGCAGCGCCCCAATTCGACTCGACCCAAAGATTTCCCTCTTATCCGCAGCTCAGGCTTTTTGTCAAACCGTCGGCCCAGAGGGGCCCCGGGAGGCTCGGGGAAGCCTGTCCGAATAATATATCAAATTAGATATTTAGAGCGAGATCCCTAATTTTCAGAATCCGTAGCCTCTTCGGGCTCGGCTGCTTCTTCGGCGGGGGCGGCTTCGGTATCCGCCTCGGCTGGGACGTCCCCATCGGGAAACGTCGCGGTCGTGCTCTCAGCCTCGGCGGGCGGGTTGGCTTCCACGCCCATATAAGGAGTGTCTGTCGGACGAAGCACGTAGCCCAGAACAAGGGTGAACACGGCCAATACCGTAACGATCAAAGTCTTTTTCATAACTGATTCCTCAATACTTCGTGGCGCGTAGCATACTGGAACAGGCAGGAAAAGAAAATGGCGAGAAACGTTTAGTGCACCCAGATAAGGGATCGGTGCACCCAATATTTGTCTCCGTCCGGATCTTCCACGTACGCCCAGCTCCCTTTTTGTTTCAGCAAGCGAAAAGAGTCATAGTGATTGGCGACGGGATAGAGGGGGCTCTTGGGGTAATGGCCACCGGGGCCCGTGCGCATATTGGCCGTAGTGGATTTAATGACGGCGCAATAATAACGGGAAGTTACTAGCTGCTTGTGAATCCAATGGATATCTCCATCGAGATCTTTAACCCGGTACCAGCCTCGCGAACTCTTGATAACATCGAAGGGCATGTATTTTTGCACCTTCCACGAAATTCTATAGTTCGTTCCTGGACCCGAACGCAGATTAGCTGAGCTGGAAGTTACGCACACCGCAAAAACGGAGAAAGGCATGCAGAGAAATAACAGTAAGAGAATATTTCTAGCGGCCATAATTGTACTGTAACAAGCGACGAGCGATTTTTAAAGGCAAGCTCGAAATCCCTGCCTAGCGGGAAGATACGTGGGGCTCACCCGAGCAGTGCCAGCTCCCTGAACATTTCGTTGCGCATCGAGAGACGGCTTCATTGACGCCCATTCCCGATTTAGCCATCAAAAAGACTGGGGCGGACCGCGAGCGCGATAGAAGCTGCAATTGTCGACGAGACGTATGTCTCAACGCAGCTACCGCCCAATAGAGATTGATCCCATGCTTCTGGCAGATCTGTACCGCCTTTACGCTATTGTCCACACTCCCCAGATCCGGCATCTTGATGTGAATCATATCGACACTCCCCGATCTCGCAAATTCCAGTATGTCGTCCACCGTATTCGCCCACTCATCGACAACCAACGCTAAAGTCTCTCCCTTCAGCTTTTCGCGCAACACTTGGTAGCCTTGCAACATCTTCTCGCGTGTGGGGGCGGCAATCGGACTTTCTACACGCAATAAGTACGGCGAGCAGGCCGCGGCAAGCTTCTGTAAATACGCCGCGATGCGATCTCGGTTGCCGCCAAAACCAGATCCAAGCCACCGTGCAGATCAAAGTGAAAGGCGGGAGAGTAGTTTTGCTGTAAGCCGACTCGGCCCTTCAACCAGGTTACGTACTCAATCAGTTTCTCGCCCTCTTTACCCAAGCGATTGGGAAGATCGTCTCCTTGGCCTGCGGGAAGAGACTCAAGGCGATAGAACACCATCTTGTCCGCGTTGTCGTTCCAGTCATACCCGCAGGAGCCATGCAGGGCTACCGCTTCGGACGGTAACGGCAACGAATATTCCTTGCAGAGAAAAGCGGTGAGACTCATTTTTGAAACCGAGGCGTGAGCGCGGAGCAAGGCCTGAGAAGCGCCAAACTTTATGGGGTTGGAAAGCCCCCACTCAGACAGCTGACGGCAGTCGTCGCTAAAACTTTTGCCCAGCTCGACACAGCGTTGGGAAAGGGTAGAAACATCGGTAGAGTCCGCACGAAACACGCCGTCGCGTCCCGACTTTCCAGCGTAAGAAACACCGAGTGCGTCTCCCAGAATACGGGAAACCTCTACTTGAATCCCAACACTCAATACTTCTGCAATTTGGCGCATCGTCCGCATCCCGGAAGACTGAGCAGGAGTTTGGTAGCGCAACGCAGGGGGTATAGGTCTTTTTGTAAGCCCAATAAGTCTTCGTTGTAGTACGCGCCGATTCCAGGAACCGCCAATATCTTCTGGATGCGAAAGGCCACTCTAGTGTTTTATCCAAATGGATTTAAGGCGGTGTACTCAGAAAGCGAATGAATACCCATTTCTCTTCCCCACCCACTCTGCTTGATGCCACCGAAGGGACTCGCAAAATGGTAGCAACCATAATGGTTCACAAAAACCATCCCGGCTTCTAACGCCTCTGCCATCCGGTGCCCCCGAGATAGATCGGCGGTATAGACACCGGCAGCAAGCCCGTAGGGGCTGTCGTTCGCCATGTCGATCGCTTGCTGCTCGTTCTCAAAGCGAATCAAACAGAGTACGGGTCCAAAGATCTCTTCCTGCGCGATGGTGGATCGGTTGTCGACTTCTGAAAAAATGGTGGGCCGAACAAAGTACCCAGTTTTCTGAGACGCGTCCGGTCCCCCGCCACAGAGAAGCTTGGCACCTTGTTTTTTTCCCGCTTCGATATAGGAGAGGATGCGTTCTTGATGGGCGCGGTGGCATTGGGGCCCCTGCTGTGTTGCCGGATCCAAGGGGTTTCCGCAACGTACGGCGTTCGCCCTTTCCTTGAGACGTTCGGCCACCTTGTCGTAAACCGCGCTTTCGATCAAAAAGCGCGTGGGCTCGGTGCACTTTTCACCCTTCTGCGAAAACATCAGAGTAAAAGAGCGCTCTATCACACTGTCCAAATCAGGTGTGTCGGCAAAAATGATATTCGGGGCCTTGCCCCCAAGTTCCAAGGTGACGTTTTTCAAATTGGAGCGCCCGGAACTTTGTACAATCTGCTTGCCGACGGCAGTGCTTCCCGTAAAAGAAACCTTGTCGATTTTCGGGTGTTCCGCAATCGCCTTACCGGTACGCACATCACCCGTCACCAAGTTGAGTACTCCAGGTGGCAGAATACCCGCCTCATGGACTAGCTCCACAAATCGAATAAAGGACAAAGAGGTAAAGGGCGCGGGCTTTACGATCACCGTGTTGCCCATGCTTAAGGCCGGCGCGACTTTCCACTGCGCAAGCAGCAGCGGGAAGTTCCACGGTACGATGAGGCCGCATACGCCGATAGGCTCATGCACGGTGTAGTTCACAAAGCCTGGTTCCACGGGGCAGTTTTCGGCGTAGAACTTGTCGGTCCAACCCGCGTAGTAATCAAAAATGTCGGCAGAGTCTGGGAGATCTCCCATCAAAGCTTCTTCAAAGGTCTTTCCATTGTCTAGGCTCTCTAAAGTAGCGAGCTCCTCTTGGTGATCGCGCACCAAGGCCCCCAGCTTTCGCAACGTCTCGGCCCGCTCCCGTCGGCTGATTCTCGCCCAGGGTCCTTTCAAAGCTTCGCGCGCGCATTCCACAGCGCGATCCACTTCCGCCTCACTGGCGTCGCTAAGTTCGGCGAGACTTTGCTGCGTGTAGGGATTCTCGCTTTGGTAGGAGGACTTTCCTTTGACCCACTCCCCTCCAAGGTACAAGGATTTGGGGGACTTTAACCAAGTTTCGGCCCATTCCTGTTTAGGACGCACGACTCTTAACCTCCGCGAAACTGCGTGGGGCTTTGCGACTCGCGACACGTCCGTACCGAATACGGCGGAGGTACTCGGTTCCCATCAGATCGGCCTTCTCCGCGTAAGACAGAAGTGCCATCAAACGCGGCGTCGCCCCTCCTATCTTTGTCACTCGATGAATGGAGTTGCGACCTTGAAATAGAAGCAAAGTCCCTGGTTTGTTCGCCAAGGTAACCACACCCTCGCGACTACCCGCAAGGATTTGACCCACTTTTTCATAGTTGGGATTCTCGGCCGAACGCAGCCTAGGCACAAATTCAAATTCCCCCCCGGTTTCAGCGAGCTGAACGGCAAGCGAAGTCACAAAGTCGCACTGGTCGAAGTGCCAGCGCAGGTAGTCTCCCCCCTTCATGACGGCTAAATTTAGTCCACTCATCGGATCCCCATAGCGGTAAATCGCGGGGAGTTCCAGGATCGCCCCAATAAAACGCATCACAGGATCCCACTCGTATATTTTCCGTAGCCAGGAATCCAAAGGAAAATCGTCGTAGGCAACGGCGGCCAATGAGGTCACGTCCAGCGCGCGCCGAGGATCGCCTTCCGGCCATGCGGGATCGATTTCGTCTAGGTAGGCATTTCCCACCAAAGAGTTGTGGAAAGCACTCTGCTGGAGCCACTCCCCTTCTTGCACCAGTCGCCCAAGAGCGAGCGGGGTTACAAAGCCCGGCATCTCGCAGCTACCGTCTTCTTGCAAGGAACGCCGGCAGCGTTCCAGTAGCGCCTTAGCTTGGGGGGTACTTAAGTCTTCAATAGGGTACTCCTTAAGATTGATGACTTCGTCCCATTTTGGAAAAGAATCGCTTACCATACCCCCTCCAATCACATGGGGCCTAGATTGGCGGAAGCGGTGACATTTGAAAACAGAATTCTGCGCTGGGTTATTTCAACAACAAGCCCCAGGGGCCGCTTCCTCGGTGGTGGTGGGGCCGCAGTCAAAAAGCCCGTAGTGGCGCGAAAGATCGCCCTCGATCTTAAAGTGTGAAGTGTAGCGAGTGTCCGAAAGCATGGCCGCTGTATTGCTGCATACGGCGAGCCTTTTGCCGGTAATAAAATTGTGGTGATCGTCTAATCTAAAAGCATGGGGCATTTCGGGGATCGTGCCCAAATAATGCGCTACCTGGCCATAGTCTTCGCAGCGATCTTCCAAGTCGAGTTTGAAAGCTCGCACCGTAATCGAATAAAACTCGTAAGCACCCGCCTTGGCTTTGACCGACTCGTTGACGAGATCGATCCGACTGCGGTTGACGATGCGGTAGTCATTCACACCCAGGTCAATCAACAGACGACGGAAATCCTCGGTGTAGAGGGCGCCGCCCAAACACTCTCCCAATAGGACGGGGTCCTTCTTAAAACTCTCCGGAAGCCGCTGCAAGGAGAACACATCGGAGATAAACAACTCCCCTCCCGGCTTGAGTACACGCAACAGTTCAGAAAAAACTCTTCTTTTGTCTGGTGATAGATTGAGAACACAGTTGGACACCACCACATCCACACTCGAATCCTCAATCCCCAAAGATTTCAAATCTTCAATATAACCTTCTAGAAATTGAACATTGGAACGTGCGTACCCAAACTTTTCCTGGTGATACACTTCATGGCGACGCGCAATCTCAAGTTGAGACGGCGTCATGTCGACGCCAATCACCTTGCCCGACTCCCCTACCAGCTGTGAAAGAAGGTAACAATCTCTGCCCGTCCCACACCCTAGATCCAAAACTGTCGCCCCACGCAGTTCTGCCGGAAAAGGGGCGCCACACCCATAGAACCTCTCGCGTACTTCGGGGTGGATTTGGGCTGCTGCCTTTTGCAAGAGCGGGGGCAACGCCTCTACGGCACAACAAGCGCTCGTTTTGAGATCCGCCGAGCTTTTGAGTACCTTGCCGTAATACTCTTTGACGCTTTCAATCGTGGAATCCATGCCTGTCCCCCTGGCGGCAAATCCTACCATAGAAGGCGGGCGGAGGTTAAATTGGAACAATGCTCCTTGCCATATTATTTCGCAGGGGAGACGTTGCGTGAAGGAGGGACCATGCTTAAGATTTTTGGATCCATTCGAACCCGTACGTTTCGTGTCATCTGGACAGCGGAAGAGCTGGGGATTCCCTACGAACACATCCCCGTCGATCCTAAAGCGGGCGAAAGCCGCACGCCGGAGTTCCTTCTGAAAAACCCCTACGGCAAGGTGCCTGTCATCGAAGACGACGGCCTTGTGCTCTTTGAGTCCTCGGCAATTTGCACCTACCTCGCAGACAAGTTCCCCGAAAAGCAGCTGACTCCCAAAGCCTACACAAAAGAAAGAGCCCTCTACAACCAATGGGTGTCGTTCATCACCACTGAAGTAGAACAAGCCCTTTGGACTATGGCCAAACACACCTTTGCCTTGCCAGAAAACAAACGCCTGGCGCCCATGCGGGACATCGCAAAATGGGAATTCTCTCAAGCGGCCAAGGCCTTGAATGTGGGGCTAAAAGACAGAAGTTTTCTTGTGGGCGAGCGTTTCTCGGTCGCCGATATATTAGCCGGCAACTGCCTCATCTGGGCACTCCGTTCAGAAGTCCCTCTGGGTTACCCCCGGCTTGAAGATTATCTCGAAAGGCTGCAGCAGCGAGCTGCCTTTCAAAAAGCCACCCAAAGACGCGACCGCCCGCGCTAGCGCGGGGCTCGGCTCTATGGTAGAGCAGTCGCATGGAACCTAAGCTTCCAGGCCTAGACGGCATCTTCGTCATCCATTGCAAAACGGGATACGCCGATCGCGCACACTCCATCGAAGCCCAACTGGGCGGTCTTCCTGTGGGTTTTGAGTATATTCTGGAAAAGGATGCGGACGAACTCACCGAGGCCGATCAAAGAAACTTCGCGCCGCATCTGTCGCCGGGAACCCGATCGGTTATCTGTAAACACCGGTTGGCGCACCAAAAAGCTTACGACCGGGGCTATGAACGGTGTTTGGTACTGGAAGACGATGCGCTCTTATCCAAAGACTTTGGCGACCGCTTACCGCTTGTCTTGGCCGAGTCTCGGAGTCTGGGCGACGATCATACCGTTTTTCTTAGTAGCGCGTGCCACATGTACACGCCGCGCAGCCGAATCCGCAAAGGGCAAGCGCTCTACGAACACGACGCCAGCCGCGCCGCTGATTCCTACATTTTGACCCACACCGCGTGCCGAAAAAGATTGGAGTGGCTTAAGCACCATGAAGTGAAGTGGCCTATTGATCACCTCTTCAACCACATGGACCCCGAAGTCGGCTTGAAGTTTTTGTGGCTAGGGGAACCCATAGTCGAGCAAGGCAGCGAAAACGGCAGGTTCAGCTCTTGGGTAGAAGGCAATCCGCCCGCTTGGTTAACGTCGCTCAAGTGGAACGCCGAAAAGCTCTACAAGAAACACATTCTAAGAAATCTCAAATAGGAACTAGTCGTGTAGAGCATCTCTATCGACGGGAAATGTCTCTAGAAATTTTCGGACCATTCTCTGTTCCACTCGTCCTTTGGCTCGCGCCGGAACGCACGCTCGGAGCATGAGGTTCACGCTCTTGTGATCCGGAAAGCTAATGATTACGCGCGGCTCCAAAGACGGCAACTCCACCCCACGCTTAACTCCCATCATGGTGAAGTACTTGCGAGCGTCCTCCATATAACTGGCAGTCTCCTCCCCTGCGATTTTCAACAGTAAGGACTCAGCCAACTTCCAGTCCTCCAATCGGTAGAGCGAAACGACGAGCGTGTGCAATACAAAATCGTCAGTGTAACTTTCATTGACGACATTGCACTCTAGGAAAATCTTGTTCGGAAGCGTAATCGCCCGTCCGGTCTGCTGGTGAGAAAGCGTCCCCGGCCCAATCTCGAGGACGGTTGTGGTGAGGATGGTTTGATCAATGACATCACCCCGCACCCCGTTCACCTCAATGCGGTCGCCAATGGAGAAGGAACGGGAGAGGGTTCGCAAAAAGGAACCGGTCACACAAAGAATCAGTTCTTTGAAGGCAATGACGACGGCGACAGCGACTGCGGCCAGCGAAAGAGCGAGGCCCCGGATCTCAGGTCCCCAAATAAAAAGAACCCCGCTCACCCAAAAGACGAGCAGGGTCTTTCTTAAATTTACGCTCCAACGGCGACGGGTCTCTACACTCAGATTCTTAGCGCGAAGTATCGCGTTAATCGAAACAAAGCGAATGGCGACTACCGCTAGGAGCAAGACTATTGTCCCCAGCAGGTTTACTACCGTCGTTTTTTCGAGAAGCGTCTGAAAAAGTTGCTGTTCCATGGCGCGCGCTCCCTCTTCTAAGTGAGCGATTTTATCGCAAACTAGACGAGAAGGCTAATCGCGCCGTGGACGCAAGCAATTAGTAACGGCTGGAGCCGCTGCCGGTCCCCGCCGAAGCGAGAAGAACCACCGCGGAAGTTTCCACGTCCGCCACCGAAGCCGCCGCCGGAACGACCAGGCGCTTTGGGGCGCGCTTCGTTCACAGTCAAGGCACGGCCTTCGACTTCTTTGCCGTTGAGTTCATCAATCGCTGCTTGGGCTTCGTCATCGTTGGCCATCTCTACGAAACCAAAACCTTTGGAACGGCCAGTGGCGCGATCCGTGATCAGGTTGGCGGACTCTACAGTCCCGAACGGAGAGAACCAATCGTTGAGTTCAGCGTTGGTTGCGGAATAAGGAAGATTACCTACGAACAGTTTCTTACCCATTTAAAGACCTCCTTGAAGGTGTTTGGGTTTGGTGCCGGCGAAAATCTCAGTGAGCACCTGCCCAGAGGTCTTCAGAACGGACAAAGACACCTCATAGCACACTCATTGTGGGCTTGCACCTGAATTCCTGGAGAGCTAACTACGGATAATCTGACGCTGATTTGACTTCAGCACCGCTTTCCGTGCTCGGACCGTTTTGGGTGTGATTTCGACCCATTCGTCCTCGTCGATCCATTCCAGGGCCTCGTCCAGCGAGGGCTCATGGACGGGGGAGAGTTTCGTGGATTCGTCTGAGCCGGAGGCGCGCATATTGGTGAGTTTCTTCTCACGCGTGCAATCCGCGTTCATGTCGTTTTGCCGGTTGTGCTCCCCAAAGACCATGCCTTCGTAAACCCGCGTTCCTTCTTTAATGAAGAGCTTGCCGCGGGACTCCAGACCAAAAAGGGCGTACTGGGTGCTGACGCCATCGCGATCGGCGATGATGGCGCCGTTGCTTCGGCTAAAGTGCTTTCCCTGATAAGGGATGTAATCTTTGAAAGAACTGGAATAAATAGCCTCACCACGCGTCTCAGTAAGCAGCGTCGATCGAATTCCGATAAGCCCTCGAGCCGGGATATCGACCTCGAGGCGAATCCGCTGTGAGCCACCCAGCTGCTCCACGCTTTGGACCCGGCCCCCTCGCTTGGACACGATTTCGGTCACAGTGCCCATCTTGTTTTCCGGGATGTCGATCACAAGCGTTTCCTGGGGCTCCATCTTCTGCCCGTCGACTTCGACAGGAATAATTTCCGGACGCCCGGCCATGAGCTCAAAGCCTTGGCGGCGCAGCTCCTCCAGCACGACCACGATCTGCAGCTCTCCTCGAGCTTTTAGAAGGAAAACTTCGGCGCTGTCGGTATCTTCCAACGACAGGGCGACGTTGCTCAAACAGGCCTTCAAAAGTAACTCTTCCAGGCGGCGGCTCGTTAAATAGGTCCCGTCCTTACCCGCAAAGGGCGACGTATTGACGGAGATTCGCACCGCCACGGACGGTAAATCCACCTGAATGCGCGGCAGGGGTTCGGTAACGGCCGGGTCGGAGATAGTGTCCCCGATGGTCGGTGACTCCGCTCCTGAAATGAGCGCGATATCGCCGGCATCTAAAGACTTCACACGCTCGGTTCCGAGGCCCGCAAAACTCTCGAGCGCCACAATCGTAAAATCCCTTTTTCCGTCCTTACCCCACAAGCTGACTCGCTGGTTCTCGGTCACCGTACCGGACTGCACCCGCCCGACGGCAAGTTGACCCAGGTAGGCGCTATAACCGAGGTTGGTCACGAGCATCTTGAAAGGCCCACCCGCCTGCACCTTGGGAGGCGGGATCTCCTTCACTATCGTGTCCAGGAGATCGGAAAAATCCTCACGCTTTTCGTGCTTGTCCAGACTGGCCCAGCCTTCCTTGGCACTCGCGTACAGCGTGGTGTAGTTGGTCTGGGTGTCGTCCTCGGCAAGATCGTAGAAAAGCTCTAAGACCTTTTCTTCGACTTCCTCAATACGGGAGTCCGGGCGATCCACCTTGTTGATGACGACCACGATCTTGATGCCGCGCTGCAGCGCTTTTCTTAAAACGAATCTCGTTTGGGGTAGAGGCCCTTCGGCCGCGTCCACCAGTAAGAGCGCACCGTCGACCATAAAGAGCGCGCGCTCCACTTCTCCGCCGAAATCAGAGTGACCGGGAGTATCCACGATGTTGATCCGAGTGCCTTTCCACGCAAAGGCAGCATTTTTGGCGCTGATCGTAATGCCGCGCTCGCGCTCCAGATCTCCGGAGTCCATCACGCGTTCCGCCACCACTTTGTGGGATTGGAATACGCCTGATTGTCGGAACAAGCCGTCAATAAGCGTGGTTTTACCGTGGTCAACGTGGGCAATGATAGCGAGGTTTCTTAGGTCCATGTGAAAAAGGCCATAGTATGCCAGAAGCGGACGGAAACTCAACGGTGATCAAAAAAAGCTTTGATTAAATAGGCGGGTCTATCGCTTTTCCAAAAAGCGCTGTTTCAAGTAGTCACCCAGGTGGTTCTTTTCGTCGGAGGGGAACAAAAACTTCAAAGTGGGGCTGAGAATGTCCTTACACGCCGGGAAACCCTCAACGAGGTAGCTCATACGAATCTGTGATTCCAGATCCTCGACCGCTACACGGCGCTCGGCCTCAGTAAAATTATTGGCATCGGTGTGGTATTTGCGGTTGCTGAGCGCGCCCCAGGCTTCCATCCAGAATTTGTGCTCGTGGCGCAGGAATTCACGACGGCGCTCGTACGTCTCTAGATCAATCTTCTTTTCCTTGAACTCGCCTGCCAACTGCTCCAAGGAGGCACTCGCTTCGTCCATCGCCGTTTTGGCCCGTTGAATGGAACCCGCAAGGCTCTCGTCCAAAGCTTCACCGCGAGCCTTAAATACCTTGGCAGAGGCCGAGCGAACCGATTCCGCGAGAGAGGAACGGTAGTACTCGGTGGTTGCCAGATGCAAGAAGGCCTCGACTTCACGGTTCCAGTCGAGCGCCTCCACTACCACTTCTTTAGCTTGCGCCATTTTTTCGGAATCTGTTTCGGCCTGCAAGGCGTTGGCGTCTACGAAGGCGCCCTCTGCTTTTACCTCCGGAAAGGTCACCGTTTTCTCAATCGATCCAGCTTTCAGCTTCAAACTTAGGGGGCGCTCTTTAGCGATGTCTTTCATGTTCAATCGGTACGCACCGGACTTGGTGTAAAGGAGGTAGTAATCGCTGTTTCGTCCATCCGTTTTGGGCCCTTGAACGACAACCGTTCCCTCAGCATCCTCATCCAACCACGCAAAATGAGATTGGCGGATGCAACGTTCAAACTCTTCTTTGGTGAATTGGGTCGCGTTTGTCGCGGAGGATTCCGGTGTGCGTGATGGAGTGAGTTGGTGACTGCGATCCACTGACGGGGGTGTCTGGTCCCTAAATGGGCTAACTTTCACTGCTTCTGCCAACACCACCGTTGGTAACAGGCACACTATCCAAAGCAACTTCATCATCGGCCTCTGGCACTCCATCACGCTTGTAAACAATCTTTTGGCAAAGGTTCTAGCCAACCCGCCGCTCATTCTTAAGCAGAACTCATGCCAAATCAACCGTTGGTCTCAGGCTGCTGCTTTTGTTGTATTCCTTAAGTGCGTTAGAAGACTCACAAATCCTGTTAGACAGCCCTGACATTTTTCGTTCACTAGCGCTCGTCTAGAAGTTGATTCACCGTCTTCATGGCGTGCGTCAAATCCCCACTTTTGGCCCCTAAGGTGCACCGCCGACGAAAATCCCCTCGCCTCCAGTCAAGCAGCACTTGAGTAAGTTCTTGCACCGGCAAGATCAGCTGCGTGGTGATCGACTTGATCACGATGATTCCGAAAACAAGTCCGAAAATTCCTAGCACCACAACGGCCCAGCTACCGCCTAGGCCCAGACGTTGGGCCGTGCGATCCCGATCGTACATCGCCGATCGGTTCACATCCGCCAGTTCTAAAATGGACCGCACCACGGTCACGCGCGCGCCCACATCGCCTGAAAGAGCGGGCCCTTTAACTTTTTCGATTGTATCCAGCAGAGGTACCTCAGCCGGTTCCGTCGTATTCTTACGCGCCCGCGCAAAGGCCTCGTCAAACCGATCGGCATCCAGCTTCCCTGGACTGGCGAGGACTGCCAACATGTCCTCCGAGGCTTCAAGCGAGTAAACGTTCTCGCTCAAGATCAAACGCATGGCCGGCGCCATTCGCTCAAGCAAGGCAACAGCGGAGAGCGCCGTAATAAGCTGAAGCGCGACCAATCCGTACAAGCGGAAACGGAAGTTCCCAAGACTAGGCACTACTTGTCTCCTTCCTCACTGAGGAGTTTGGGCACGACGCCTTCATGGGCCACCACAACCAAGATATCGCCCGCACTCATTGTGTCCTCGGGATCGGGGATCCGGATGGTTCCCCGTTCACCCGATCGAACGGCAACAACGATAATCCCATACTTTCGCCGCAGCTGTAGCTCAACCAAGGTTTTCCCCACGTAGACGTCCGGAACTTTAAATTCGGTCACTACTAGATCGGTTCCTAGCGACATCTCTTCCAAGATATGTTCATGCACGACGTGGTTGGCGTAGCGTTCCCCATATGCCCATTCCGGGTTGATCACCTCATCGGCACCCACCATTCGCAAGATGCGCGCGTGCAGGTCATCATTGCCGCGAGCGATCACGCGCTTGGCACCCATCTGCTTCAAGAGAGCGGTACAAATAATGGCGGCCTCTTTGGATTGATCCCCCGTTGCGACGATACAAACGTCGCGGTTGCCCGGCGAGAGCCGAGCTAGCGCGTCTTCGTCTGTCGCGTCAAAACACATGGCCTGATCGACTTCTGAGGCAATGGTCTGCACACGTTTTGAGTCGTGATCCACCGCGACCACTTCGACCCGTTTGGCCACCAAGGCTTTTACCAACGCGCTTCCAAACTGGCCTAGTCCAATGACGAGCACTTGCTTCTTCATTCCCTCTCCTTAAGTCACCACTATTTCCTCTTCCGGGAGATCCAGTAAGGCTCGCCTGTCCGGGCGGGCCAGAAGCAGGAACACTGTAATGGGACCAATACGTCCGGCGAACATACAAAACATAATAATGATCTTTCCGACCTGATCCAAAGACTCGGTCGCGCCTACCGAAAGTCCTGCACTGCTCCGAGCGCCGAAACCGTTTCAAAGATCGCGCTCAACGGCTCTAGGTCCTGTGTGAGCGAAACACCGACCAGAGTCACAAAACCAACGAGCAAGGCCTGCGGTCGCCACGGCGGCCGCCTTGTAAACATTCTTGGGAGCCAAACGTCGTCCAAAGACCTGGATCCTTCTTCCTCACTTGAAGGCGCCGAGAACCGCCGCAATCAACACGAAAAGCGTGGTGGTCTTTATCCCGCCAGCGGTCCCCCGGGCAACCGCCCACAAACATGAGGGCCATCATGACGTATAAAGTGGCCGGGCGCAGAACTCATGTTGATTGAGTTAAAGCCAGCCGTACGAGTCGTGATGGACTGAAACCAGGCATTGCCGAGTCTATCGAAAAGCCCATTCCCGTAAGCGCATTGGACCACTCCAGACTCAAAAAGAGTACAAAGCCCAAAAGCAGCAAACCGATCGTCATGACGCCGGCCGCTTTAAGCTGCAAGCGGGCGGCTGCTCGTCGCGCAGTCTAAAAAGTGCCAGCAAGAATCCCGGAGAGAGCCCTCCAAACACAATGAGCGCGCCTACTGTATGCAGTACGAGCTCATTGCTCTGGTAACCGATCAAGCTGTCGCTGAACAGAGCAAATCCGGCATTGCAAAAGGCCGAAATGGAAGTAAACAACGCGGGCCAGATCGCCTCCACCCACGGCATCCCATCCATTGCGAAGCCGATGGTGAGAAGGACGGTTCCTACGGCCTCAAAAGCAAAAGTCACTAACAAGATATCGCGCAATAGACTTCGGATTTCGCTACGCTGTTGGTAACCGGAGGCGCCGGCCACCAAGTCCTCCTGCCGCAAAGAAAGACGGCGTCCCAAAATAAACGCGGCGATGGAGGACAAAGCCATGATTCCCAGTCCGCCCATTTGTATTAAAAAGAGGATAATTCCCTGGCCGAAGTAGCTAAAGTCTATGGGGGTGTCGAGGACAATGAGCCCTGTCACGCAAACAGCACTAACGGCCGTAAAAGCGGCGTCCAAACCCGAAACTGGATCACCCGCGGAGGCCTCGGGCATCAATAAAAACAAAGCCCCCAAAAAGGACAAGCAGGCAAAGAACAGGACGATGGCAAGTTGGGGGCGTACGAGAATGCTCTCCAACACTCCACGTACGGTTTGTTCCTTGGTTTGAAGGTGCACCCAAAAAGCAAAGAGTGGGACAAAGAACACGAGCCAATGCCCAAATGGTCGCGCTATAGGTTTCAAAACCCACGAGTGCTGCCAAGGCGATCGCTACGCCTTTCACTGTGGGACCCTTTTTCTGCGAACGCCGATCCAAAAAGAGCAAGGCCAAGGTAAAGGCGATCACAATGGCGTTCGCGGACATCAGCAGGCGAAACCACAACGACTGATCGAGTAGGCGAAGTATCCCTAAGACAAACCACAGCACCAAACACGTAAGGGAGGAGTCGCGCACTGAAGCATTCAAAGTCGTACGCCAGTGCTTGATGACGCCCGAACACTGGGTTTCCTGCCATACCCATCCCAGATGAAAGATCGACAGGCCGAGCAATACGAAGGCCAGTGTGGGCTGCTGTCTAAAATGCCAAACCACCAGGGCGCAAAAACAAGCGGTGCAAACGGAAAGTAACGCTAGCCCCCAAAAAGGCGAACGGCGGAACTGTATCGCCCCAATCACCCACGCAAAGGTGACGACGGCTGCGGCCAAAAGTGGGGGCAGAAACGGATTAGGAACTCCCGAATAAAGGAGGCTGCAAGCTCCGAACAAGGCGGGAGCCAGAGTGAGTTGGATCGCTTCAATTCCCGGGGATTCCAACCCGGTGCGCGAGCGCAAAAAATGGCTACCGATTAGTCGCATGGAAACGTATATCTTCCTGTGACTTGTAAACCAATGTCAAATCAGACGAATGAGGGGCCTTGCGTTCGCCAAGGGCTTCCGGTAGATCAACCCCAACGTACATATATAAGGAGAACGCACATGGCCAAGATTACGCTCAAGGGAAATGCAGTCAATACTTCTGGAGACCTGCCGAAGTCGGGAAATCTGGCCCCCGGATTCCGTCTTGTAAAGACCGATCTTTCCGAGGCCACTTTGGACAATTATGCCGGGAAGCGCAAAGTACTCAATATTTTCCCGAGCGTCGATACCCCGACCTGTGCCATGTCCGTGCGCCAGTTCAATCAGCGCGCTTCCGATCTTGCGAATACAGTCGTTCTGAATATCTCCGCCGATCTTCCTTTTGCGCTGAAGCGCTTTTGCGGGGTCGAAGGCATTCAAAACGCCGAAGCCCTCTCTTCCTTTCGAAGTGCGTTTTCCAAGGAATGGAATTTAGAGATCGTGGATGGTCCACTTAAGGGACTGTGCTCACGCTCGGTGATCGTACTGGATGAGAACAATAAAGTTCTTTACTCGGAACAAGTCGCTGAGATTGCCAACGAGCCCAACTACGACGCCGCCATCGAGTCGCTGTCGTAGGAAAAGCTTAGTGCGCGGCCGCCCGGCTCTGAACGCCGGCGGCCGAGCGCCGTTCCTCCAAAGCTTCAAGATAGCCCGAATCCAGGTGGTACACCCAGCCATGAATGGCTAGAGGCGTTCCCTGCTTCCAACGAGATTGCACGGGCCCCATCTCCATCACGACATCCACCGCCCGCCGGACATTCTTTTTGACAAGCTCCAAGCAGACAGCGTCTTTGTCCGGATCGTTAAGTTCTTTAGGAGTTACCAGCTCACGTATGGGTGCAAGCCAGTGCGAAAGACAAGGTTCCGGGTGGTTGTCCAAGGCCCCGGCACGCCTCCGCAATTGGTATGACCGCAGATGATGACATGAGGCACCTTATACTTCAAGTGCGTAAAACAAGACCCTGCAAAACTGGGATCGTCATCACGTACTAGATTGGCGATATTTCGATGGACGAATAGCTCACCCGGGCGAGCGCCCGTGATCTCTTCCGCAGGCGCTCGGCTATCACAGCAGCCAATCCAAAGCGCCTGGGGGCTTTGCCCTTCGGCCATACGCTCAAAGTATTTGACGTTCAACTCGAGGCGATTTGCCACCCAAGCTTTGTTATAGAGACGCAGCCGTGTTGGAAACATGGTCAACCTTTCTACGCTTTCGATTCAAAATACGGTACTTCTTGCCCTGCACCTCAATGAGCTGCAGGGAGATATTTCGTTGAGCGGCCCTGGGACGAAACTCTTCTAGCATCACGTAAATGTCGCTATCAATAAAAAGTGGCTCGGGAACCGTCTACATACAACATAGAGTTCTCAGGAATGCTGTTGAGCATCTCCTCGAAGACGCATCTTGTTGGAGAACGGGACATCTTTCGTGAAGTGAATGAAGTAGGTTTTTGTCCTCACGGATCATGACGATGGCGCCGTAAAGATTGGACATCAACACGACGAGCGCCGCCACGGCGCTCCAATCAATACGCCTTGCAGGAGATTCGTGAATACGATCGCCAGAATGGTAATCACGAACGGAATCCCTTGCTCAATACCGCCAGAGAAAACCTTCTAAACACCGCCGGGCTCGCTAACTTGTACCCAACCATACACAGCACAGCAGCTAGAGCCGCCAGCGGAATAGAATTTGTGGATCGGCGCGAGCAGGACAACGCAAAGGAAGAGAAACAAACCATGAAAGAAACTCGACCAGCGGGTTTGACCGCCGGAGTACACGTTGGCAGAACTTCGCACGATGACGGAGGTCATCGGAATGCCGCCAACTAGACCGCACAGCATATTCCCCACGCCTTGGGCAAACAGTTCGCGATTCCCATCGGATAAGCGTCCCTTCGGGTCGAGTCCGTCGGTCGCTTCCAAACAGAGCAAGGTTTCAATGCTTCCGACAAGCGCGATGGTGAACCCCGTCATCCACACCTCAGGCCGGTAAAACAACTCCATCGAAGGTAGATGCAACGACTGCCACATAAAACCGAAGCTGACATCGGGAATAGAAACCACATGCGAACCCTCTAAAGCCCAGCTAGGTAGAAAAGAAGTGGTCCCCACATTGAGCAACAAGCCCATTACAACGACTACCAACGGCCCAGGTACGTTTTGCAGCATTGAAAACTTAGCGCTGAGTGCAGGCCACTTCACTAAGAGCGTGATGCCTAAAATCGCGATCACAATCGCAAGCGGGTGCAACGCTTCTAGCGCCAACCAGATTTCACTTAAGGTGTTTTCACCGTCCGTGATACTCCAAAAGTCCATGTCCCCTTCGTAATCACTGTCGCGCCCTAGCGCGTGAGGGATCTGCTTAAGCACGATGGTAATTCCGATCGCGGCCAGCATTCCCTGAATTACGCTGTTCGGGAAAAAACTGCTAAGCGCGCCTAAACGAGCCACGCCGAAGGCCAACTGCATGGCACCGGCAAGAAAAACCGCGGCAAGGAAATTCTCAAAGCCACCTAGTTTGCTAATCCCCGCAGCAACAATCACTGTCAGACCAGCTGCAGGGCCGCTCACACTGAGCTGTGAGCCCGAAATCAAGGAAACTACAAGACCCGCAATGATTCCCGTTATGAGTCCGGAGAAAACCGGAGCCCCGGACGCAAGCGCAATTCCCAAGCAGAGGGGCAAAGCCACCAAAAATACGACCAAGCCGGCGACAAGATCGTTACGCCAGACAGGCGACCCAAGTTGATTGCTGGAAAAAGCAGCACGTTGCATTATCCCTCACCCGTTCAAGTCAGACACCTACCTTACCAAACATACCCAAAAGTGATCACCAATAATCGAACGGAAAAGTACGATTTTTAAGCTAGACTCGCAAACTTAGCATGAGTTTGGCGGCGACACCTGTGTTGCGTGTCGGGTAGGGATTGTCTTCGAATGACTTAATATTAAAGTATCCATTTAGAACGTAGGATACTGTCAATTCAACCTCTGCGGGCTGTGGCTTGTACCGAATGCGCCCGCTCACACGCAACTCCGCGCGGTTGTTGTAGTAATGTCCAATAGCATCCACCAAAACAGAGGGTTCCACGAACGCGGCGATGTACGTATTCTTGATCGGTGCGAGTTCCGTGCCAATTTTAACAAGACTATTATGGGTGATGTTTCCGAAATCCGCGGAGCTGAAAAGAGTCTCGCTGTAGGCTTCTATAAATCCATTCAAATTTGCAGCCAGAGGAAGATCCCAATAATCTTCATAGGTGAACAACGCCTGTGCATCCACAAGCGGTTGAACTACCAACGGGTCCTTAGATTCAATTAGGTACTTTCTAAAACGCACGTCTCCACTTAAAGCAAACTGATTCCAGTTGAGCTTAATTCCGGGCCCGGCGTAGGCATAACTTCCAATTTGGAAAACGAAGGGATCGCGTGCGGTGGAGGCGCCCTCATTGCCTACTACCAAGTAGCCGTCCAGCAAGGGAACGAATTGTTTGGTCAGTTTCGCTTTGAGGCTATTTTGAAGTACGGCATTGAGTGGATCGTACTTTTCCTCCGCAGAAAAATACCCTTTGAAGCTGGCGATAGCCGAAGTTCCCAAGACAAGCGCCAGTATTAAGCCTAGGCGTTTCATTCTACGGTTACGCTCTTTGCAAGATTTCTAGGTTTGTCCACATCTCGGCCCAGGTGAACGGCTGTGTAGTAAGCCAGGAGCTGCATGGGAATGCTTAGAAGTAACGGGCTCATTCCCCACGAACACCGAGGCACTCCCAAGTACGCATCCGACAACTTTTGCAGTTCGGTATCGCCCTCGGACCCAACGGCGAGAATTTTGCCCCCACGTGCTTTGACCTCCATTAGATTACTCAGCACTTTTTCTCTCATCTGGGTAAGCATGGGTTCGCCCTCCGGAGGAGCGGAGAGCACGACGGTCGTGGAGGATCGGTCGATCAGCGCGATCGGCCCGTGCTTCATTTCCCCGGCAGGGTAGCCCTCCGCATGGAGGTACGTAATCTCTTTTAGTTTTAGAGCACCTTCGAGCGCTACTGGATAATGGATTCCGCGTCCCATAAAAAGCCATAACTTACTTTTGAGTAAGGTGTGCGTCAGCTTGTCTATGCTCTGACTGAGCCCCAAAACACGTTCCATCTGAAACGGAAGTTCGCTCAGTTCGGCGAGTAGGGCATCCGCCTCAGCCGAATGGAGAGTACCACGGGCTTTTCCGAGTCGGATGGCGAGCAAATAGAGAACACTGAGCTGGGTGGTAAACGCTTTGGTCGAAGCCACGCCTATTTCTGGACCCGCTTCCGTCATCAGAACGGAGTGCGACTCCCGCGCAATGGAGCTGCCCTGTACGTTAACCAGCGAGGCGGTGTGCGCCTTCCTTTCTTTTGCCTCACGCAAAGCTGCCAAGGTGTCGGCCGTCTCTCCCGATTGGGAAATAAAAAGGCTCAAGGTAGCTTCGTCTAGAACCGGCTCACGGTAACGGAACTCCGATGCGTAATCCACTTCCACCGGCAGCTTGGCGAATCGCTCAATATAAAACTTTCCAACTAAGGCCGCGTGCCAGGAGGTCCCACAGGCCACGATGCTAACCTTATTAAAAGCCCGCAGCTCAGCATCTGAAGCGGCGAGACCCTCCAGAAGTGTTTTCTTTTTGCCCTTCTTAAGATTTGCGGCAACCGTCCTCGTCAAACCCATCGGTTGTTCGTGGATCTCTTTGAGCATGTAATGCGCGTACCCTGAACGACCTATCTCGTCGGCAGACCAATTGAGGGTGTTCACCACTGGCACTATTTCCTGCCCATCGTAGCGCTTAACAGTAATCTGTTTGTCACCGCAAAGAACGAATTCCTTGTCTTCTAGGTAGACGATCTTTTTAGTGTGACTGAGTACCGCCTGGACATCAGAAGCCAGGTAGTTTGCACCGTCCCCTACTCCCACTAAGAGCGGCGCTCCATTTCGCACTCCCAGCAAGAAATCGGGATCTTTATCACTCATTAAGACAAAGGCGTAAGCACCGCGAAGCCGAGACGTAACACACTTGACCGCATCCTCGAGCGTTCGGTTGTTCTGAATTTCAATATCAAAGAGGTGCGCCACAATTTCAGAGTCCGTATCGCTTTTCACCACCCGCCCCAAAGCGGTGATTTCATTTTTTAGCTCGGCAAAATTCTCAATAATCCCATTGTGAACCAGCGTGATACTGCCCGTGCGGTGTGGGTGGGCATTGCGTACCGAAGCGGCTCCGTGCGTCGCCCAGCGCGTGTGACCAATTCCGGAGCGCGCGGCAAAATCAGTGCCCGCCATGCGCTCTCGCAGGCTCGCGATTCGTCCCTTTACTCTGAAGAGGCGCACCGACTCCTCATCGCGTAAAGCGACGCCCGCCGAATCGTAACCCCGGTATTCAAGCCGCTCCAGCCCGTCCAACAAAACTTCCCGGTGCCCCTGCTGTCCGACATATCCAATGATTCCGCACATGGAAAACTCCCCCTTGCCCTCGTCACTTTCTTTAGAGCAAGTTCCATACCAAGCCAAAAGCCGCACCCACCGGGTATTTCTTCTCCACTGCCCTGTAATTTTTTCACTCTCTCCAGTAGCAGCGGTGGCGTTTCTACTTGTAGGCCTGCAAGGTCTCCGCGATACCCTCCTCAAACTTCGTGCACTGCGCTATCGCACTATCGCCCACAACTCCTTGCAGTCGCTTTACCGATCCAAGCGAGTCACGCACTTCGCCGGCACGCGGTGGCGCCATTTGCGGTGAACCGGTGTGACCCGCGAGGGCCGCCAGCACCTCATACAGTTTCAAAATGCTTAGCTGCCTGGAGCTTGCCACGTTGTAGGCGGGACCAGAAAACTTTGCTGGATTCTGCAGGGCCAACCAAAAAAATCTCACCACATCTTTTACAAACACAAAGTCTCGCGTTTGTTGCCCGTCTCCGTAGATAGTTACCTGCTCTTTACGAGCGAGCCGGTCCGCAAAGGCCGAGATCACTCCGGAGTATGGGGAGCTCGGGTCCTGGCGCGGCCCGTATACATTAAAGAGCCTAAAAACTACACTCGGAATACCGAAGAGACTCTGGTAGAGCCTCACGTATTCTTCCGCGGCCAACTTGCTGGAAGCGTAGGGAGAAAGAGGGGCGGGGACACTGCTTTCCTCTATGGGTAACGTTGCGTCCTGACCGTACACCGCGCAGGTGGATGCCAGGGTAAAAGCCTTCACTTTTTTCTCCCTTGCCGCCTCGAGCAGTTGCAGGGTTCCGGTGCAATTTATTTCGTGCGTCTCCATGGGAGCTTCCACCGAACGGACGACAGACGCTTGCGCCGCCAGGTGTACGACATGGGTGACACCGTTCATCGCCTGGCTACAGTCTTTGGCGGATACCACATCGCCTTCCATGAGTTCTATGCGGCTTCCGAACGGAGCGAGGTTCTCGCGCTTGCCGGTCGAAAAATTATCAAGCACGCAAACCTTTTTCTTTTGATGGACGAGCCACTCCACCATATTTGAACCAATAAAGCCGGCGCCACCCGTCACCAGATATTTCTCACTCATCGTTCCTCCTAGTTGGACGCTGCATGGGCCACAAAGATGTAATTTAGGCGCTTGTAAAATTGCCGAACAAAACGATCTCTACTCAACGGTGGTTTTCCGGAGAGCCAGTCATCCATCAGGGACACGCGCATACCGGCCGCTCCAAAAAGATCGTAAAGCTGCTCAGGGCGTGTCTCGTAGTATTCCGCCGAGCCCAGACCGTGCTGAAAAATGGTGACCGGGTTCCATCGCTTTAGAACATTGAAAGCCCCTTGCAGAACTTCCAGCTCCGCCCCTTCGACATCTATCTTGAGCAGATCAATCTTAAACTCGCTTTGCAACAGACGATCCAGCGCAGCCGTGCGAACCGGGATCTCCTGGACCTCCAGTTTCTCGCCTGGATAATCACGACGTTTTAGCCCGCTCAGCGCATCGCAATCAGGCACATAATGAAATACGGTTAGTTTCTCCCTATCGCTAAGAGCCAAATTCATGACCTGAACTCGCGGAAAACGTTTCTGTAAACGTAGGTGGCGCTCCGGAATGGGCTCGAAGGCCCAGTGGAAACCATCCGGAGCCAGCGCGACAATTTTTTCAAGCACGCTCCCTTCATGGCAACCCACATCGACGCAGTTTGAGTCTTTGCGCAACACTCGCTCAAAGATCTCATCCATTTGTCGGTAGTAAAGCACTCGGAGCACGTCATTCCCGAAAAACCGTGCGTAGGTTTTCCTGACGAGGGTATCTATCCGGGTGTTCCCTAAGGTTTCTTTGTAGATTCTTTTCAAGTCCATTCTATCTTTCCGCCTTCGTCCAGATCTCAGTTAACTTCCGACCCTTGAGAAAATAGGCAAAGCCGGTGAGAGCCGACACATTCATGGCGCAGTAATAGAGGGGTACGTATGCCCACGACAGCTCCACCCCTGCACTGCGCGCGATCGCTCCCGCGCCCGCGATCAGGTACAACATCACTTGCGCGGCCAGAAACCAGTCGTAGAACGGGCCACTCAACGTCAGATTGGTCAAGAAGAGTACCAGCAGGAAAAAAGGCATCGTGTGACGAAGGGTCTTGTGAACCAAGAACTGGACGCCAAAAAGATCCCGGGGAGGCAGGAGCCACGCCCGATTAGTCCAGAGGCTCTGGTACCCTCCGTAAACCATCCTCGCTTTTACCGCCATGTCTTCTTTCAAAGTAATGGATGCCGATTCTCTAGAGATCGCTTTAGGCTCGTAAACCACACGAAAGCCTTGTCGAACGATGGCAAAAGTAATGGCCGTATCGTCATTAATAGTGTCTTCCGGAAGTTTGGTATAAAGAGACTTGCGGATCGCAAAAATCTCTCCGTCAGCCGTCGGTATGGAGCCTAACGCACTTTCCGCACTCTTCAGGGACGACTCAAACTGCCAAAACAAGCTGTCTCCCTTGGAGCTATCTCGCTGCTCCTCTTGCAGAATACTCTTTCTACCGCAAACCCCACCGACTTTGGGGTTAGAAAAATTCTTAGCTAGCTCCAACAGTGCTGTCGAATCGTAGAAGGTGTTGGCATCAGAAAACACTATAATCTCGCCTTTGGCATGCTCTACAGCTCGGTTCAGCGCTGCTGTCTTTCCTTTTCGTGGCGCCTCGTGCAGGCTCACCACGCCTTGGTGCGCGTAGCAGGCCACCCGCTCCGGCGTGGCATCGCTCGATCCGTCAGACACAACCAAGATCTCTAAAAGCTCCTTCGGGTACCCCAAAGAGAGACTGTTCTGAATCTTTTGATCGATCACGGCAGCCTCGTTATAGGCCGCGATGACGAGCGTAAGAGTTTTCTTTTCGATGGATCCAGTCTCCGACGGTGGGTTCCTCTTTTTGTTTGGCGCGCGCGAGCAAATTACGAGTGCCGGGTAGGCGACATAATGGACAAACCCTAAAAGGAAGCAAAGCCAAAAAATAAATGTCAGCACGGAAGTTTTCCTTCCTCCGGAGTTTTCCCCGGCATCGGTAAAGATACCGCCAGAATTACCGCCAGGTAGAGAATGACAAAGTCTTTACTCTTGAGAAGGCAAGGTCAATAAATTCAGACAAAGAATCGTCAAGGCGCCGAGAGCGGCCACTCCCAGAGGATCGCCACGTCTAGCGGACGGAAACGCGGCTCCAAAAGCACCCAAGAGTAGCGCACCGAACGCGATGAGGCCCACAACACCCAGTTCCCCCCACAACTGCAGCGGGGTGTTATGGACGGCGAGCGGGCTTGCTTCACTCATAAGCCGATCATGACCCGTTACGCGGTAAAAATGTTTGGCGGATTCTCCCCACCCAAAACCAAAAAAAGGTTTTTCCTGCGCCAGCTTCCAGCCCGTTTGAATCGATCGCCACCGCTGGTGATTGGACGCATCCGCGAGGCTTTTGAACCTTCCGACGGTGTCACCGAAAAACAGTGTCCCGATCAACACGATTCCCAACACCCAGGCCGCTGCCAAACGCAAACCTTTGGGAGCAAAGGCGACGGATACCCCAAGCCCAGCTGCCACAGAAAGCAGTCCCATGCGAGATTCTGTTATCAAAACGGTGTAGGCAGTAAGCCCCAAAACGAAGAGGTAGATCCATTTGAAGCGTGTCGCCTGACGCCACTTGTAGAGGGCAAATGGGATGGCCACGGCGGCCAAAACACAAATGAAGTTCGGATCGCCGTTCTTCACATGTACCTTCGGCCTGTCGTCAAGCAGCCGCATCTCTCCCAGAACATGAAAGCGGTACTGCACGATAAGACAGAAAATAAAAATACCCGCCAGTAGCGCATCCACAACGGCAGATCGACCTTTAACTTTTCTGCAAACCCACGGAAGCAGGGGGAAGAGCAGCAAGGCCTTCACCCAACTTCGGTACTCCGAATCGAAAAGCACTCTCAGATTCTGATCATTTGCGAAGGAGCTAAGAAGCGGGCACACCGCAAGAAAGACCGCCAGCGCCATCCACCCCGTAAGCCGGGTCGTATCGTCATCAGTAAAAACAAAAGCTGGCAGGTACAAAGCGGCCGCAAACAAGAATAGAATCATCTCAAAGTTAAATTGGATGAGTAGCCGGCTCTCCAGGTGAAGCGCACTCAGAGTAAAGAAGACAAATGCTGCGAGAAGCGCAACGCCAGCTTTCTCTACCGGCAGCGGCCTGACTTTCAGTGCTTGAACTCCTCCTACCATCAAGACCTCAAGGGTTCGCCCACCATGCCGGATGGACGTTTCAAAGAGAACTCGGCGAGAATAGTCGGCGCAATCCGAGTCAATGCCACCTTCCCCTCATGCACGCGGTGAGACCCGCGGCGGATCCACAAGGCTCCCAAGGGATCGTGCCGGCCGCTTCGCATGCCGTGAATCTGATAAAAAAGCTCCGAAAATTTCTGTCTCTGACCACTCGCTCCACTGAGAACCTCCTTCTCAAAGACACCGGCATCTTCGATGGAGCAGCCCCCAAATAGACTTTTGCCCTCTTGGTTGAACCAACAGGCGGGTTCTCCGTTCACCGTGAGCGAGTCCAAGGCCAACTTAGCGGCCTCCGCTTCTGCTTCTGTTTCAAAATCAAAATAAAACTGCTGCGCCATGACGGGGCGTACGCGCACCGGCTTTGGATGCACGCCTGCAAAGGACAGAAAGCTCTCCACACTTCGGATCCTAAAAAGACACTTTTTGGTATCCACCCAAGGTTTTTGGCTGAGCGCCGTGCAAAAAATAATCGTCGAATGCGGGTAGTCTGACAAAGCCCGCCCCACCAACTTGTCTAAAGATTGGTACCCTTTCAGGACAGCACCGGAGTAAAAGGTGCTCTCCTCCGCGCTAGGCGGGAGAGCGAAGCGTTCAGGTTCGAAGTGGCGCCAGTAGTAATGTTGAAAGTGAGCCGTGCTATTGCAAAAGAAAGTCGCGTAATCGACGTGAAATTTTTCATTTAGGTATCGAAAAAGATCGTAGCAGATCTTTTCCATCACGATGGCCCGTTCCCACTTTTGCTCAGAGTGTTTCCATTCTTTAGCTAACTGCCGAATCCCGCTCCACGCCGTGTCCGGGCTCAGCCCGTGACGTGCCAAAAACCAGCCGAACTGCAGCAGATCTTTCAACTCGAAGCCCTCTGAACGAGAGGACTCCTGCACCTGCTTGGAAACAAAGTCGACGAAGGGAGAAAGGAATTCGGGAAATGCCTTGCCACCCTCGTCCCAGGGATCGGGAACCACGTAACCATTCACGCGATCGTAGCCACAATTCATGCTACCAAAGATGCCCACTCGAAGACCGGCATCAGAAAGATAATTGCCTACCGCGCGCCGCCCTAGCTTTTTGCCATCTCCTAAATGGAAGATGCCGTGCTCCTCATGGCGCAATCCCGAATGTACTGTCGGCCACTGAATCCACGGCTCCAGGTGATCCAGCGGCACGTCCGCCTCTGAGTGAAAGATATCTGAGGAGTCGTAGAGACGTTTGAAGTTGGGTAGATCCCCGCGCGCCATAAACTGGTCGAGCAGAGGCGGCGACAGCTCGTTGAATTCCAGCTGAACAATCTTGGGATTATGCTGTTTGGACACGCGGTTGCCTCGTGATGTTCAGCACGTACTCGACACCTAGGCCCAGGGCGATCCCCAGTGCCAAGGCAAGAATCAACAAGCGGCCATTCTTGGGCCACGCCGACTCTAACGGAATTGCAGGACGCTCTACGACGTCCACTCGCTTTCCGGCCTGTGCCTCAAACAGAATGCTGGTCGCGAGCACGCTTTGATACGTCTCATCCAGGAACCGCAAGGTGGAAGACGATTGCTTCTTTGACATCTCCGTTCTCAGAGAAGCAAGCGAATTCTGGTACGCCGCTTTCGGCTCCTCCACGACGAGATAACGAATTCTATCGATCAACTTGGCGAGTAAACGCTTCCCAAGCAAGGGATTGGCGTCTCTTGCGGTTAGCACGAAGGTAAAAGAATCTCCGCCCAAAAAGTCCACGCTGAGTTCTCTAGCGATTTGGCGCACGAACTCGGCGCGCAGATCGGCGTGAGTCGCTCCCGCCACCCCGTCAACCCGCGCTCCCTGCGCCTCCTGATAACGAGTGTAGCGCTCCTTTAGCAGAGGCAACTCATCGATCAGTTGACTGAGGAATTCCCCAGACAAGAGAGCCTCTTTGATCGCGTAGCCATCGCGTACCCAGACCCAGCGGTTCTTGCTGTCCTCCAGGGACGGGTTGAGTCTGCTCATTTGACTGCGATTTACCACCATACCCGCGCGCTGAAACGATGTGCTGCTTAGGAGAAAGTAAAACGTAAAAGCCGCCACCAGAAAGCTGACGAGCACAGCACCGATCACAAGAGAATGCTTACGAAGAAAACCCATTTGTCCCCCCAACAAGACAAACAAACGGCGCAGAACGCGCCGCGTCCCCAAATTTTTAATTACCCCAACACCCTACGCTTTTCAAGCAGACCTAGTGAAGCAACTCTCGGACGGGCTTTACGGGAAAGTCATCCGGGAGTTGCCGGAACTTTCCGATTCCCTGAGAGCCCTACGTAGTGGCGAAATTTTTCAAAAAGGCGGGAGCGAGACACGCGGCTGGCGCGTCAAACTCCAAGGGTGAAAATACAGCACCACATCCCCACCCGCGTTGCCGCTTTCTTCAACGAAAGCTTGTGCGTAACGGCGTACGGATAAAGCCTAAAGTAGCCTCCCGACACGGGCACACGCATTCCGAGGACATTTCACCCGGCTCATGGGGACTTCCACATCCCTTCGGTTTGTGTCGGTCGCGTAGGAAAATCAGGGATCCCATAGTCCGGATGACGGATAGGGTAAATGCTGCTGTCATAGCGGAATCCAAGCTCACGCAGAATTGGTAGGGCCAGTAGGTCTTTCGAGTCCTGCCGAAAAACTCGGCGCTCGGTACTATGCGGGGGCATTGGTTTGACTACTTAGAATGGCAACGGACTTCACCGTCTGCTTTAAAGCTTTCGGATCGGTCCAGTCAAATGGTTGGTGGTTGTAGCCGTGACTGCCAATCTCGTGTCCGCCGCTTTCAAGCTCGCGCACGATCTGCGGACTTCGCTCGGCCACCCAGCCGAGCATGAAGAAGGTCGCGCGAATGCGCCGCCGTCCAGCTCCTCAAGGATAAAATCCAGGCCCTTGCGTACGCGAAATTCGCAGGTGATCCCATTCGCTGAAGGGAATCTTCTGGCCCATATTGCGAACGCAGAACCAATCTTCTACGTCGATGCTGAGAGCAAACTCTCCCATAAGCCCCTCTCCAAGTGCGGACGATCTACACTGTACGCGCAAGTACGATTTTTCGGGCCGTGTAATACAGAATCAGAAAATACATCGACCAGGAGTGCTGGTGCTGGATGTAAGAAGATCAAACTCCAACTTTTCTTCCGGGCCCGCGTTGTAGCCGCAGCAAACCTGCGCTAACAGTATTACCCAGCTGCCCTTCTCTCTCTCAAGTGATAGTACGGCACTTCATTTTCGAAATCAGCTCACAAAAACGGGCGCTCCGGACGGGGGCCTACCAGGCCCATGTCTCCGACCATCACATTCAAAGAAAGCTGCGGAAGTTCATCAAGTGGGTCTTTCGCGAAACCACCGAAATGGTCACCCGAGGATCGGCTGTCCAGAGAGCACCGGCCCCGTTTTGTCCTCGGCATCGGTGCGCATGGATCGAAACTTATAGATGGTAAAAGCTTTGCCGCTCTTACCAATTCGCTCCTGTTTGTAGAGCGAGGGCCCTCGAAGTGAGCTTGATTCAATAACGCACAACAGCATCACTGGACTCGCCCAAGAGCAGCAGAAGCCAGCAAGCAGCTGCTCAAACGCGACGATAAAATTCCGAAACATTCTGATTCAAGAAGACCGCTCGAATTCAAAAGAAAACGAAAACGTTGCCCGAATCGCGGCTGCATTTTCTGCAAAGTACTGATCCATGTTGCCCCCTTCTTCCCTTGTAAAAAAAGGATCCGGCACCCCATCGCCGGGACTTCCCATCTAAATCTTGAGTTTGCAGAAACTGTGCCATCGCGCTTGCCCGCCAGAACCACGTTTGCAGCGGGAAACAAGCCGTTCCCAAACAGGGCTGGTCCCAAATCCGGTAAACTTTTCTCCACCGCGCCAAAATGATACCGACCGAAACGGAAGTTGTCCTTGATCAACCGGTTAGCCTTTACGTTGAGACAGGTTTTGGGGGCCATCGTCAAGAAAGTAAAGCGCGAGTCTATGTCAATGGGCACTTTGAAAAACGGTTCTGCTTTCGTTGGGACACCTGGGTGTTGTCGTCGCAAGTTTTCTTATTCCAATCTTTTTAAGTCGATGGCTCGCCGTAGAAATGTACGGCACTTACAAGCAGCTGATGCTCGTTTACCTGTTGGCGATGGTCATCGGCCACGCCGCCTGGGAATGGACAACGGTCTTTTACTTCATCAAGAATCACCCGCAGCAGAGGACTCTTCTCTCTGAACGTCATGTTGTTTGACTCATTGGTGGCAGGGCTTCTGTGCGGTTCCTTGATGCTGTTTCGACAGGTAGGCGATCTATTCAACAACCCCCGCGCTTGCAGCCCATTTGCCCTATTTCGCCCCTATTCTTGTTTTCTCAATCCCGACGCAGCACTTCGAGCACTACCTGACGGTGCTCGACCACATCAAAGGCGGCTATCGCCGTCAGTTTGTCTGAGACCTTGAAAGCCGCCATTCTCATTGGAGGCTTTTGCGCTTTAACTCAACAGATATGGCGTGTTTGCGGGTTTGGCGGCACTGACGGCAACAAGTTGGCGTCCTTCGGCCTCAACCTACGCAGTGATGGCATACCCAAGATAGGTGGCAGATTTCGGCAGCGTACTTCCGGGAACAAGTACGGTTTAGCATTCCTGGACTCACCAACTTGATTGCATTTTGTTTGAAACTCGACAAATTTGTCATTTCGGCTCTCTTCTCCGTCCGCCAGTTCACCATTTACGCCGTCAGCTGTTTTGAAATTCCCTTGATGAGGAGCGTATCGAGGCTACATGACGGACTTGATGTCTTTTGACACGTGGTTAGCGACCAAAAGAGTCGGAAGCTGAAGCCTCTGGCACACGACGCTTCGAAAGGTGGCACTCTTTCAGGTTCCGGTGGCGGCTTGCTGATGTTTGCAGAGCCGGTCATTCGCTTTGTTTTCCTCCGACACTACACGGAAGTGCCTTATTTCAGGATATTTGCTCTCATTCTCCTGCTCAGTGGGTTTTCTCCAGAAATTCTTTTCAGGGTATTCGCGCGCACAGGACGACTTTTGCGTTTGCAGTGCGTGGCTGCCCTTTACACAATTCTAGCGGTAGTGGGCAGCGCCTACTTTCTAGGCCCTTTGTCGGCGCTATTTACGAAGCTTCTCTGCGACGTGTGCACACAGCTTCTCTACTCACGGGACGCCGCTCACCTCCTGCAGCTCAAAGCGAGTGAATACGTTCCCTGGTCGCAGATCCAACTGCATCGGGCTGGTGAGCTTTCTAGGCGCTGGCCGTGGCTTGTCGTCGCGCCCCTGCAACTCGGTGTCTTGGCAGCTGCCGTAGGCGGATCGCTCTACACTTTTCGCCGTCTCAGCCATCCCGACGGACTCGTCATGGAGGATGAGGTCGCCTACCTCAAGGAGAAGGCGCGCCGGCTTCTCCGTTTTGCTCCTGCTTCGTGAATAGGCCCTCGGATACAAAGAAATCATTCTGGATGCCGTTCTTGTAGGCGTCCAAACTGTTCAAAGTCGAATCCAGCCGCAGATTCTGAGCCCGGATCCCCGGTCAGCTGCGTTGTATAAGCAGCTAATGGCACGACATGGGGGTATAGCCGCCTGCAAGCTGAAGAGGGCTTCCTGGAGCCACGCGCCTTGCCGCGGATCGACGCGTGCTCAATGGTAGCAAACTCAACAATGGCTGCAGGCTTAAGCGGCGAGATGAAACCAGTTCGTTGTAGGTATTGACCCGTGAGAATGGACGTAAATGAATTCCAATAGTCGCCAGATCGACCACAAACACATGACCCCGATCCAGTCGATGTGTTCGTCTCCCGGGTAGTAGTGAGCCATGTCGTTCCAAGCTTCTTTGGGTTGCGGCTGGGAGTCCACATGAAACACCCAAGTTACCTTGTCCGCGCGTGCCGCTTTGAAAATATCAATCACTCGACGGTAAGCATTAAGCGCTCCGGACCGTCAGCCAGCTCCGGGTCTCCGTAGGCCGTCTCACCAGCCCGTTCATTGCCCATTCCAAGGGTACCAATTGCCGTTCACCTCAGGGGCAAACTCAGTAAGGATCGGCTGATCTACAGTCTTGGCAAGCACTTTACCCGCTGCAACACATCACGTCGAAATAGCCTTTGAGGAAGTTTTCCATTGAATACACCGGATCCACAGGTTTTGATCCGTGCGACTTCGCGGAAGAATACGAATATGAGACTCGTCCCAGCTTTAGGATTTCCCGTCGACGCCTGCCAGGGAACTCAATGCATTTTCCGCCCAATCATTTTCAAACTGTACCCAGGTAAGCGGCTTCCCGTGAGACGCTCCATTGCCCGAACAGCCAGACCAATGTTCTGAAGATCCCCTTTGGCAAATCCGGAACGCTCGCCCGGTGACTCCTTTGTCCGGCGGGCGCAGCGCATTGGCGTAAGGAGAAGCGGCAGCGGGTGCGGGCGGTACCACACGTTCCGCTTTGCTAGGCCTTTTGGCACAGCTGACTAAGGCCAGCGCGGCCAGCAAACCTGCATCAAGGTAAGGTCCATTTTTTGAACCCAGACGCAACCGAATCTCTTCATTTCGCCCCGAATTTGTCCCATTTTCGTTTCCCAGTCTCGAACAACGGCTCATACAAAAACCGGTGCTCCGCCTTGCTGCAAGCACCGGTCTCTAGGATCTAGTTACCAGAATTACCAGGCTACGGCCAAGTAACTTCGAGTTCGCCGAGGAAGGTTTCTTCCTGCAGCAGACGGTTGTACATCTCAAGCGCTTGTGGACTGGAATCCAGCCGCAAGTTGTTGTCCCGTGTAGGGATCCAACTGCTTTCGTGCCAGTAGCTGATAGCCTTAATGCGATCATAGCGCTCGTCCCGAATCACCGTGAGGGCCTCGCGCAACCAGTTGGCTTTTCGGTTCGGATCGAAACTATCTTCGATCACACCGAATTCCACGACCGCCAGAGGTTTGTTAGGGGAAATCGCTGCAAACTCGTCATAGGCTTGGTCCATGACTTGCGTGAAACTATTCCAGTAATCCCAAGGGAACTGAGCCCCGAAGACGCTGATGCCGATCCAGTCGATGTACTCGTCACCTGGGTAGTACAGGGCCATCTTGTTCCAGTCCGCGGTGGGCTTGGGTTGAGAATCCACATGAAAGACCCACGTAACGTTTTCCACACCTTCAACGCGGAAGATGTCGATCACACGACGGTAAGCATCGCGGTAGCGCTCGGGTCCGTCGGCCAAAGCCGGGTCGCCATAGCCCGTGGTCTCTCCGCCACCGTTCCAAAGCCCGTTCCACGGATACCAACGGCCGTTGGCTTCCGGAGCAAACTCCATGATAAGCGGCGAACCGGTGAGCTTAGCATTGCGGGCATATTCACGAAGATCTCTGTCGAAATCCCCTCTGAGAATATTCTCAAGGTTGTAGAGAGGATCTTTGCCGAAATTTTGGTCGCGACGAGAAAGCGGCATCAGTCGGATGTAAGGCACCTTGCCTAACTTTTCGATCGCTTCCACGGCCGGCCAGGGAAATTGAATGCCTTCAACGAAATCATCCTGGACCTGCACCCAAGCCAAAGGCTTGGACAGCATCGAATCGAGCTGCATGATCTTTGAGCTCTCAAAGAACTGCGAAGCCGGAGCGGTCAAATCCGGGAAAGCTCCGTGATAAATACCCCATTCCGACGGTACAACTTTTAGAGGCGCGGCCTGTGCGGCCATGCCTAGTAGCGCGACTACCGCGAACACACTACGTTGCAGAAATCTGCGTTTGGTTTTCATTTTCCAAAGCTCCTTTATTCTTAAACTGGTA
>JAWKNY010000007.1:0-140066 GCA_041391485.1 Bdellovibrionota bacterium
GCAGTCGAGCAAACGCAGGCTGCTATTAAGAACGGCGCTGAGACGATCTACGAAGCCACTTTCGAGAAGGATGGCATTTCCGCAAGGGTAGACATCCTTCATCGAAAAAAGTCATCAAAGGGATGGGATCTCATCGAAGTAAAGTCATCAACGTCCGTAAAGCCCGAACACGTAGACGATGTTGCGATTCAAGCTCACGTTCTCGAAACGGCTGGTATCAGTGTGGCTAGGGCTGCGCTCATGCACCTCAACAATCAATCTACCGCTCCCGAGCTTAAGAATCTTTTCCTGGAGAAAGATCTCACAGCGGATATCCTAGAGCCAAAACAGCAGATCGTCGGGAAGATACCTGATCTCAAGCAAATCGTTCAGGCTCCAACGCCTCCTGAAGTAAAGATCGGCAAGCATTGTAGTACACCCTACGAGTGTCCCTTCATGGACAAATGCTGGTCCCATATCAAATCTCCCAGCATCTTTGATTTTCCCGGACTTAGCTCCAAAGTCTGGGAGTTTTACGACAAGGGAATCATTAACGTAAAGGACCCGAATTTTGGCCCTTTCAAAGGGAGGAAAGCCAACCAGCTTGAAGCAATTCGCAAACGAAAACGCTGGGTGGATAAAGAAGGGATTCTTGAAGAAATTGAAGGGTGGGAATGGCCTCTACAGTACTTGGACTTCGAAACTATCGGATTCGCTATTCCTCGGTACGACGGTACGAGGCCGTATCAGCAGATTCCCTTTCAATTCAGTCTCCTGATCCAGGACGAGAAACTCGGACCAGCGAGGCACATTGAGTACCTACATCAAAACCCTTCAGACCCCCGACCGGATCTGCTGAAGGCACTGAAGTCTGCTTTGCTGAAAAAGGGGAGCATTGTTGCGTACAACAAGGGCTTTGAATCGGCACGCCTAAATGAGATGGCGTCGGCTTATCCTGAACATGCGGATTGGCTCCAAGGTGCCCGTGAACGATTGGTCGATCCGCTGCCCATTTTTCGCAACTGGGTCTACGATCCAGCCTTCGGAAACAGCTTTAGCATCAAGAGCGTCGCCCCCGCGATCTTAGGAAAAGACGCAAGTTATGAAGGGATGGCGGTACCCGATGGAGGCGCCGCACAGAGGGCATTCGTAGATCTTATCAATCCAGATACTCCCAAGGACCAGCTTGAGAGCACTCGGATCGCGATGATTGAATACTGCAAGAAGGACACTCAGGTAATGGTCGACCTCGTGAATTGGCTAGTTTACCAAACCCAAGGAAAAGAGTAGCGGTATGGCAAGAGAAACAATCACAATGCTCCGGACACTCAGTATCCGCCAACCTTGGCCAGAGTGCATTCTCAAGAAGGGAAAGAATGTTGAGAATAGAGGTTGGTATACTGATTATCGTGGATACTTTGCGATTCATGCTTCACAAACCAGAAACTCTGACATTGTGGATGATTGCTATGCGGAGCTTGGACGACGGTTCAATATCGATAGCCTCCCCTTCGGAGCCATTGTTGCGATAGCCGAATTGATAGATGTCATCGATGAATATGAAGTAACTCGAAATACGCGAAAGTGGTTTGGCGGGGAATACGGATTTGTACTGAAGGATATCATAAAGTTGAAAGAGCCGGTCCCCGTTAAAGGTGCACTATCCTTCTGGAAACTGAAAGGCGCCCCTCTGAGAAAAGTTGTGATTCAACTCACTGAGGCCCAACGAAAGCGTATTCTTAAGAATCCACTTAGAAAACTCAGCGAAAAGAACGAGGACTGAATGGGATATACACCTCTAAACCCACCAATTCATCGTTTGATGAACCAGGTAACCGGTGGCACCCTTGGCCTTCCCGAGTTTCAGCGTGACTTCAAATGGAACCCCAAAGATACGGTGGCTCTCATTTCGAGCATAATAAAAGGGTTTCCTATTGGATCTTTGCTCACCTGGGTTCCTGGCCAGATTGAGTTCGGACGGAGAAACGTGTACTTGGCTCCAGAGTTGGTTAATAGTGCATCTGTATCCTTAATTCTCGATGGTCAACAACGAATAACCTCAATTTACCTATCCCTGATCCATCAGGATGAGGATGAGTGGAAACTGGGCGACAAACGACAAAGTAAAGATCCTTCATATTGGCTACATCTGAGAAACTTTTTAGCTACACCTGACGAGCCTGAGAATTTCATTACTTACAGTCGACCCATATTCCGCAAGAAGAAGTACTCCGTCTCAAGAATCGTCGATCCGATAACCAGGAAGATGGCAAACTTTGATGAGTGTTTGTGTCTCGAATCAGGATACGTACCTTTGTTCAAAGTCTACAGCTCGGAAGCTCAACAAATAGACTTTTCGAAGTTCGGACTACCTACGGAATTAAACCAGGCAATTATCAACCTTCGAGACAAACTCTATCAGTACGAAATACCGACAATTGAAATTGATCAGAATACCGGGATTGACAGTGTTGCTTTCATTTTTGAGAAAGTAAATAACTCGGGACTGGCTCTAGACACCTTTGAGTTGTTGAACGCTAAACTCTACAAGCACTCACCGGTAAAGGAGGAGTGTTTTCATCTACGAGATCTTTGGAGCGAGACGAGGAACGCGAACCCTATTCTTGATAGATTTGGGATTGATCCGATCCTCTTTATCCAGGCCATTTCGCTAAACAAGGGGTTCACCCACCGCCTCCGAGACATTAGCTCTGGAAAAACAGAAGGAGTTTCCGGAGTCTCGTGTAGAAAGAAAGAACTATTTCAGCTCTCAGGAGATGACATAACTTCATTCTGGAAGCCAATAACTGAGGCAATTGTAGCTGTACTGGAACGCCTATCAGAAGGGCATATTCTGGGGCGTCGATGGTTTCCATACTCTGCGGCAGTAGCGCCCATGGCCGTTGCTTACCTTAACAGACCACAGATTAAGCACAATCTCTTAGGCGAAAGAGTGTGGATGCCCCTAACACACTTTTACTGGAATACGGTTTTTCTTAACCGATATTCATCAAGTACGGAGTCTTTGATGGCATCCGATCTTATCGCAGTGCACGCATGGCTTTACGGTGGAAAGCGTCCAGACTTCATGCCGATGGGCGATAGTGTCGAGTTAAATCTGCATAGCCTCGGAAAGGCCAACTCTGCCATCTATCAGGGAATCATTTCTCTTATTATCAACTCAGGGACTCGTGCAAAGGACTGGTTCACCGGTGAGGAGATTAATCACTTGCTAGTAAACGACAAGGGAGTTGATGACCACCATATTTTTCCACGCAAGAGCTTTAAGAATGGGGACTCTGGAATAGAGTATGTAGAGTCTATCCTAAATAGGACACTGATCACTCCGAAGACCAACCAGATGATCGGGAAGAAGAAACCCACCGCATATTTATCAGAAATCTTCCCAGGCTCGAACCAGAAGCGAGACGAAATACTCCATGGACACCTTGTTCCACCCTTCGAGTCAAAACTGTGGGAGAGTTTCCCCGGCTTCCTCAAGTGGCGCCAGGAACAGATTAAACCTCTGCTGCTGGACGCAACCGGGTGGAAAGATGTGAGGTTTTCAGAACCAACGGATGATTACCTGGTGGCAGATGAGGAAGAGGAAATAGTCCACATTAGTGATAAAAACTCATGATTGATCTTACAGATGTCGCACTGTTGGCTCTCGGAACCGTTGTAGGTCTAATTCTTGGTGTTGGGATTTACTGGTGGCCGCTAGGTCAGTTTAGCAATGAATGGCGAGCGCTGTGGCATTTGACACGGCATCGGTATAGGACCGGTGATGAAATAACCGTATTAGCCGGTGTAGACCTGCGACCATTGGAACCTGGTGAGACCAAAACTACCGTCCGCGACGTAGTATTGAAGGTCTGGCACGATGAGGGGGTAGGTTGGCACCATACTCATGCTGGTTGGAAACGAGCCAGAATCCTCCACGTATATTTCCCTTCCGAAGAAATATCTCCGGTCTATCGAGTGTGCCACCTGCAGATGAAAGCATAGTTTCAACCGACTTACAGAAGATAGTTTCGGACTTTGTACGATTCTCTGCGGTGACTCTTTACGGCAATCTGCCCAGTGCATGTACACACCCTTACGGAGTGCCTGAGCCTCAATCCATGCGGAACGTAATTTGCTTAGTAGGAGACGGCGATAAAGGAGAACCTTTTGAAGACAAAGGCGTTTGTTCGTTTCTGTGAGTGGTATGCAGATCGGTCCCCGGCAACCAAGGCGGCCGTGGTGGCGGTCGGTGGCATTGTAGGCGTCACTGCGGGAGTAGTAGCAGCTCCGGCCATTGGCGCTGCAGTTTCTGCTGCGGGTTTTGGCGCTGCTGGTGGAACACTGGCAGGTGCGGCGGCATCGTCAGCGGGTTTGGCCGCGCTCGGTGGGGGCTCCTTGGCTACAAGTGGCCTTGGAATGGCGGGAGGCACGGTGGTGGCGGCGGCGGGAAGCGGCGGCGTACTCGGCGCAGCATCCTCCATCGCTAGCAAGGAAATCTCGAAAAGAGGGCGGAAAACTAAGCGTGCTTACCAGCGCGCCCGGACCAAGACCACTGACCCTAGCAAGTACCGTTTTGAGTAAGGAGAACTCGGATGCACACTGTTGAAGAACTCGTAACAGTATTTCTTGAAGGATTAAAGAGTGGAAAATGGAAGTCGGCGCGAATTCCCAAGAAGGATCTGCCTGAGTTCTTGATTCTACTCGCGCGCGCGGGGGTAAAAATCGGCCTAGACTGCCTGAACGAGATTGACGATCCTGTGCTTCGCTCCCATGTAAAGAACACTATTATGGCCTGCGCAGGTAGCGCGCTCATTGGAGCCTCTGTGGGGTTTGCGATTACCCAAAATCCGGCAGGTGCAAAGGTGGGCGCAGCCGTCGGAACGGCGGTGGGCCTTCTGGCTGTGGCCACCCATGTCTCGATAAGCCCTGACGATGACCCAGCACCGGGATTTGTATTGCTAGCTGCGAGCTAGGTAAGGCTGGGTCAGCTTCCTCTGCGCACCGTAGCCTTTACTGCACCACGGCACGATAAAAAACAAGACTCACCGCATAAACCATTGATTTTTAGTATGTTTTTTACTTGCTGCACTATTGCGTAGACGAAATAACTTTTTATCATTATACATGTATAACGTTTTTTAGTTATTATATAGGTATAATGATGTCTCAGATTTGTTTCAAGTGCTTGCAAGCAGTGGATAAGCAGGACGGCCACTACGGCCTGCACCCTGCCTGCTTTGGAAAATGGTTTAAGTCCGAAGACCGAGCGGAGTTCTTAGGGCTGGTGAGACGGGCAACCTCAAACAATCCTCCGGGGGCCCCCGACGCAGGAGCCTGGAACACCAGTTTTTTTCAAGGAAACTTCAAAAAATACTCGGCTCAACTGGCCGGTGAGTCCTACATCTTCAAAGTGCGTGAAGATCATGTGCCCGAACTGCCAGATGTTGAGTACACCTGCAATAGAATTGGCCGCCTACTAAAAATTCCGGTACCCGAGTTCTATCTCATTGAGTTCTCAGACAATCGCACGTTCGTAACTAAGAATTTCGTTAAGTCATCTGGAACCACTACTCTCAATCACATCTACCACTATCTGAAAGACGGGGAGCATAACGTCGAGAACGTAATGGCGATTATCGAGGAGCAAACAAACAAGCCCTACTATCTGGACGTGTTTGTAAAGACATGCCTTTATGATTCGATCATAGGCAACCACGACCGGCATGGTAGAAATCTTGGCTTCATAACCAGTGCAAAATCTACTGTCCTCTCCCCAATCTATGACAATACATCTGCGCTGGGCTTAGAGTCGGGAAGTATGCTGCAGGCTGATTTTGAGCCTAAGGGGAAGATATTTACTAGAGACTCACAGGAACCTACGACAAAGGACTACGTCAGAGAATTTCTTCGACTCGGTCACAGAGATTCTGTTGACGAGTTTGCAAGCATTACCAGGGCGGACAAACTGTTACAGATAGTGAATGAGGGATTTGCTACTCCTCTCATGAAAGATGCCCTTTCCAGACTCATTCAGAAGCGTTGCAAGGAGCTACACGATGAATTTAGTAAGAGCAACCAATCGGCTTGAAGTTTATACAGAAGCGACGAAGAAGAAGACTTTCGTTGGTGAACTGTGGCACGATGAGGCCAAAAAAGCGTTTAAGTTTAAGTACGATACAAAGTACTTCCGCTCCAAGGGAGCGGTGCCGCTTGGGCCAGATCTGAAGCTATCCAAAAAGATTCATACGAGTTCGCGTCTCTTTGATACTTTCGCAGATCGAATACCTTCCAAGACGAACCCGGCGTATGCCGACTACTGCAAGGCACAAGGGATTTCTCCAAAGGAAAGTAACCCTATAATTTTGCTCACCACGATAGGAAGAAAGGGACCATCCACCTTTGTTTTTGAACCAACTTTTGAAGATCAGACTGACATTCCGAAGGTTTTAGAGGAATTCAGAAAGAAGCTCGACTTATCGTTAGAGGATTTCGCCAAGGCTTTTGAGTTGAATACCATTACTGTCCATCGCATTGAAAAAAGAAGCTCCAAAGATAGAAACATCATGCGCCTAATAGACATCTATCTAACCTACCCACAGGTCGCATTGGAGGAACTGGAGTTCACGCGAAAATATGTTCACCACAAAGTCTACTCCAGACTCGTCGAGTATTTTGAAAGGCAGAAAAAGAAGGCTTAGTTTCACCCTCATCCATCAAATTGTTGACGTCCTAGAAAGCCTGGCCTAGCTTTAGGCTGTTCCATTTGCTTGGAGCAGAGAGCCATTTGGTTGGCGATAAATCGAATTTAACAATTTAAGACAGGTGAAATGAGATGGATAAAACTGCCATTGAGGCGGAGATCTCTGCTCAATCCAAGGTCATGGAGTCATTGTCTATGAACCGAGAGTTGGTCACGCAGATCGACCGTAATATCAAAGATAAAGAACAAGAGCTGAATGACCGGCTTGTGCACATCCGCGCAAGCGTCATCATTCGCCATTTTTTACCCCCTACCAAGCAAGGACTACTAGCGACGCAGGTTGACGAGAAAGTCTGGAATAGCCTTCGGTTCGTGAAAACGTGGTGCGGCCAAACGGCCACGTTTGAGGAAATCTCATTCGACCGGGCTACGAAAGGTTTTGGGTTTTTCTATACTACGGGCGAGGTTGTCTATGACTTGGGCGTTGTTGAGGACTTCAATGGGACGGATGTTTATGTGCGGGTGGTTGAGGATAAACGCGAGACGTTCAAGGTAACTGGGGCGCCCGTGGAGGTGAAACTTCAAGCCTTCAAGCATTTACAGGAGTTGCTCCGAGAGATTAGCGACCGAGCTAACAACGTAGTGTCCAAACTCGATTTGCTGGCAAAACATCAACAGGCCGGACAGACCGAATATTTGAGGAAGTAGCTATGCAACATACATTTGGGATTATCCGATGCGATAGCGAAGTGGAGATCATGGATGATGATAGTCCAGGAAAGGGCTCTTACATGGGGCTTCAGGCTGCCATCCTCGAAGGCCGGAGGATGATGGCTAAAAGCCCTGATATCAGACAACTGAACATTTACCGAGGCATCCAAGAGATACCAGGCGTTCAGGGGCGCAGCATGTTGGTGCACCAAATTATTCGGAAAGGCGAGTATCTCTATGGTTGACCTACTACACTGACCATTCCGTTGGAAGTTGGGCTGCTACCTTGTAATGTCGGCTTAGTGATTAAGCTATATGGTGCCGCCATTTCTTAGCCACTCTTCCAATCGGGATGGCGAGAATCTTAGCAGCCTCCCCACCTTCGCATACGGGATCTTGTTTTTACTCACCAAGCGGAAGACGTGCCTCTTGGATACTTTTAGTTGCGCGGCGACGTCGTCCACCGTCCAAACGAGGGTATAGGGATAGGCGAATCTGTTTTTTCAGGCATGATGCCACTTCCTTCTGTGCCATCTTATTTAGCACGCTGGGTCTTTGAAAATTGGCTTGGTGGATTGCCTGTCCCCGGCCGCCGGGGACAGCGCGGGGACAGGACATGCTAAATTCCAGCAGATTGGCGCAGGTCCTGACAAAGTAAGTGTCTGAGTAACTTATTGTTAGTTTTGATTTTCACTACTTCAATCGGACGCGGGTTCTAGTCCCGTCCGCCCCGCCATCAAAAAATCTAATAATTTCAATAACTTACAACGAAGCGAGTCAGAGAAACTCGAAGCCAAAAGCGGAAGTAAGCCCGCGGGTTGGCAATCTTTGGCACCTTGAGTACAAAACATTTGTTTTGTAATGCCAGGGAGTTCTTTTGAAGCGTTTTATTTCAATGGATTGGGACGCCGTTGCCGGGATTTTGGCGGCGGTAATGGTTCTTGTGATGCACTTTCTTCATGTTGTGGACGAAGAAGTGCTGCTCGTGATTTCCCCCGTTTTGATTGCGTTGCTATTTATCCGAGATCTTCGACGGGAGAATTACCGGGAAGCCCTCGAAAACAGTGTCAAGCGATCGGAACAGGCGCTTAATGACATCAAAAACGGCCTAAGAATACCTGACACGATCTTGATTGGACCCGGCGAACTTCGGGAGCAGAGCGCCCGTTTTTCCAGGAACGCCGAGGGAGAGATGCTCTGGTTTCACGTTTGTCTTTTGATGTTTCGGACCCAAGAACTATTTGATGTTCTGCTGAAACCCGCGCTGGAAAACCCCAAAGTTAAATCTTTGATTTTTGTTTTGGACGAAAAACAAAAACCTTTATGGACCACGGAAATTGTTCCCAAACTTGCTGCCTGTGGGTCTGGCCATAAAGTGTTGGAACCGAGATGGACTCAGATCACCGAGAACGTTTCGTTCATCCTCGCGGGAGCACAGGGCACCGGGAAATCCGAGTGCCTATTGAGCTTTTGGGGTGAACCCTTTATGGCGAGTGTCGTGGGCAAAAATGTTCCTCGGTATATTTTTCACGTCCAAGGACATTCCGAACTCGTCAATAGACTCGCGGAACTGGGGCGAACATACCGACTGAAATAGAGCGACGTCGTTTTTTAGATACTCGCTTCTCCTTCGGATATCATCTGCGCTTCGGGAAGGTCGGATTCGTTGCTCTTAACCGACCAGCCGAATTTCAGACCGAGTACAAACCATCCCAAACCCAACGCTCCCACACCAAAGATCGTATCTCCTATGACGCGCAACCACCGGATGTTGTCCAACAGCGGAGTTTGAAGGAATTCGGCGGATCGTGCGTACCAATAGCCGTGTTCAAAACTTGCCAGAGTTTGCAGAAATCCGATGGGAAGTACGCTGAGCAAAACCATGAGGGCCAACCCGATGTTAATCGCCCATAGGGAGAAACGGATAAGCTTGTCGTTCCACACGGTTCGTGCGGCCAGGCCCTTTATGACAAAAAGCATCAGTCCTATACCAAGCATTCCGTAAACGCCGAACAGTGCCGTGTGTCCGTGTACGGGCGTGGTGTTGAGGCCCTGCATGTAATAGAGCGCAATGGGAGGGTTTATCAAAAAACCGAAAATCCCGGCACCTACAAGATTCCAAAAAGACACAGCTACGAAACAGAAGATCGGCCATCGGTAGGCCCGGACCCACGGAGCGGCTCTTCCGAGTTGGAGGTTATGGTACGCCTCAAATCCAATGAGAACGAGTGGTACAACTTCAAGCGCGCTAAAGGACGCACCAATAGCCAGGATCGCCGTTGGGGTTCCCGAAAAATAGAGATGATGGAACGTTCCGAGAATTCCACCCGATAGAAATATGATTGTTGAAAATAAAACTGCTTGAGTGGCAAGTTTTGTCTCAAGAAGTCGCATCCGCACAAAAAGAAATGCGATAACAACGGTTGCGAATACTTCAAAGAACCCTTCCACCCATAAATGGACGACCCACCATCTCCAATATTCAACCATCGCGAGATTGGTGGTTCGCCCCCACATGAGTCCGGCCCCGTAAAATAGGGCAATGGCTGCGGAGGAGATAAGAAAAAGCGCCAAGAGATGCTTGCCCTCGTCTTTCTTCTTGAATGCGGGCCAAATCGCGCGCGTCATGAGGAAAAGCCAAAGAAACAAACCAACGAGAAGAAACGCCTGCCAAAATCGCCCGAGATCTACATACTCGTAACCCTGATGGCCGAACCAAAAGTTAATTTCAAGTCCAAGCTTCTGCATGATTGCAAGCCATTGGCCCGCCAACGAGCCTACGACAATTACAAGCAGCGCGAGAAAGAGAAAATTCACACCAAGACGCTGAAACGGAGGTTCATAGCCAGAAACCGCGGGTGCCATATAGAGTCCGGTAGCCAGCCACGAGGTTGCAATCCAAAATATTCCGAGCTGCAGATGCCAGGTACGGGTAACGGAATACGGCAAAATTTCGGCCAAGGGGAAACCGTAAAAGGCGGTCCCTTCCACGCCGTAGTGAGCCGTTACAATGCCCAGAATAACTTGAACTACGATAAGCGCTGTGACCACCCAGAAATACTTAAGGGTCGCTCGCATGGACGGTGTGGGGTTCAGCGCCAGCAAGGGATCAGTCGTGGGAAGATTTTCGGACTCCAGCGGCTCCTCACGACGGGTGGCATAGTACGCCGCGAGTGCTCCGATACCCGCGAGCAGTAAGATCACGCTGAAGCCAGTCCAAAGCAGCAGTGCCGGAGTCGGTTCATTGCCAACCAATTTTTCAGGTGGCCAATTGTTCGTGTAGGAAATTTTTTGACCGGGGCGGTTGGTGACGGTCGCCCAGGAAGTCCAAAAGAAAAAAGCATTCATTTTAGCCATACGCTGCGGATCGGCTACCGTCACAGCTTTCATGGCATAGGCTTCGCGTAGTGCCTCCAATTTCGGATCACCAGTAAAGAGCGCCGAGTAGTGACTTGAGACCTCCGTAATCGCTTTTGCTCTCAATGATGAAATGGTCAGTCTGCCAGTCTGCGGATCGTATGTGTTTTTTCTAAGCTCCTGAGCGAGTCTTGATTTCAGAGACATCTTTTGCTCGTCTCGTAACTGTTCAAACTCAAGATTATTTTCAGTGAGCGCCCAGTAATTTAGAATAAACATCGATTCCCGATGAAGCCAGTCGGCGGACCAATCGGGTGCGTTGTAAGCGCCATGACCCCAAATCGATCCCAGTTCCTGACCGCCCGTGGTTTGCCAAACGGAACGGCCGTCATCAATGTCTCCGCGTGTGAAGACGATTTCTCCGCTGTCCACTACCACCTCGGACGGAACGGGGGGCGCTTCACGATAAATTTCACGGCCGTAGTACCCCAAAACCGCAAAGGAGATGAGGATAACGCTTCCTAGTGTTATCCAAAGAGTTCGAGTGCTGTTCATAGAGACCTCCCAGCCGGAAACTTTTTCGGGCTTTCAATATAGACTTGACCAGAACTTCGCATGCTTAATTCTCAAAACTACTACTCTTAACTCGGAGCTGAGCTCCCGGCACCCTCTTTTCGGCTCCCCGAAGAGTTGAAGAGCGAGGATCTCAGTGCCCGCTTTCTCGCGCTGATTTGTTCAAAGGTGCAGGAATCGAGCTTTGAAAGAAATGCCACCGTCGCGCTCTTTAAGAGGTGTTTCAAACCACACGCACCGGTTATGACACACGCGTTTTTTTCCTCGTTGAAACATTCAACAAGATCCAAGTGCGGCTCCATCTTTCGAATCACCTCTCCAACGGTAATTTCGTGAGGAGGCTTCGCCAAAGTAAGGCCTCCTCCCCGCCCTCGGGTGGTTTTCAGGTATCCCAGACCGCTCAGACGATGTACCACCTTGACGAGATGGTTCTGGGAAATACTAAACCGCTCGGCAATCTCGGGGATGGAACTCTTTTCCTGAACACTCAGAAAAATCAACACCCGACAGGCGTAATCGCTGGATAGTGACAACTGCATATCATTTCGATCCTTCCATACCCTCGCTTTTAGATTGACAAGATCGCACTTTAAAGATGTATTTATAATACATGTTTAAGCGAAGGGAAAGGCAAAAGGTGCTTTCCCCAAGAGGAGGATGAACGTGGAAATCAAGTCGGATTCGGTTCTGGGGGACCTTGTGGCGGGGGATTACCGTTTGGGAGCGGTGCTCTCCACCTACGGGTTGGACTTCTGCTGTCACGGAAATCGGACTCTTGCCGAGGCTTGCCAGCAACAGAGTGTAGGCTTGGACGAGGTGCTAGAGAAGCTAAACAGAGCCTCAATGGGGGCCGATAGTTCGGGCACAGGGCCTACCAATCGTTATGGTCAGTGGTCGCTACCTCTGCTTCTGGATTACATCCTCGAGAACCATCACGTTTATGTGAAAGAAATGATGCCTACCATTCGAGCGGGGCTTGAAAAGCTCTCAAAAGTGCATGGAGAGCGGCACCCGGAGCTCAAGGAGGTCCACTCCCTTTTTGCTGAGATGGCCGAAGATCTCCACCAGCACATGTGGAAAGAGGAAAACGTGCTCTTCCCGTATATCCGAGCCTCTGCAAGTAAGGGGGATTTATCCTGGCCAAAGGTTCCGTTCCAAACCGTGGAAACCCCAATCAATGCGATGCGGAACGAGCACGAGAGAGAAGGCAGTCGCTTATTCAAGCTGAGAGAGCTTACCCGTAACTACGAAATTCCAGACGACGGCTGTGCCACTTACCGGGCAACATATCTCCAATTGGCAGAGTTTGATCGGGATTTGATTCAACACATTCACATCGAAAATAACATTTTGTTTCCCCGAGCCATCGTAGAAACCGGGAATTCATCTCAAGGATAATTGTATGTGGAAGAAAGTCGCCATTGGGTCATTTGTGATTTGGGGTCTCAGCGCGGGAACGTTTGTTTATCTGTTTTTTGTGGGCACGGGCACAAAAGTCGACAAGCGCATTGAGATAAAGCTTTTGCCCTCGGAACGTGAGCTGATCCTTGGCGAGATGAGACAGCTACTGGATGGCGTTCGGGGAATCATTGGTGGCCTTGGAGACGGTGATAAAAAGGCCGTAGTCGCTGCGGCCCGTGGGAACGGAATGGGAATGGCGCAGGATGTGAACCCCGCCTTGATGACCAAGCTACCTAAGGAGTTTAAAGAACTGGGAATGAACACACACCGACGCTTTGATGAACTGGCAGATCGTATTCACACAATGGATGACCGGGAAGTGTTGCGAGAGACTCACGATATCATGGGCTCCTGCATAGGGTGTCACGTCGGCTACAAAATCACAGAGAGATAAAAACAATGCTAAGACAATCAACCATTGAGACCATCAAAACGATAACCCCTGCCGTTGCGGCAAATGCCGAAACCATTACCCGACGATTCTACGAACTGATGTTCGCCGGAAATCCTGAGGTAAAGCAGTACTTCAATGAGGCCCATCAGCATTCCGGTGGACAGCAAAAAGCGCTTGCGGGCGCCATTTGCGCTTACTTTTCGCAGATTGATGATTTGGAATCGCTTACCCCTGCGGTGGAGATCATTGCGCAGAAACACTGTTCGCTAGGAATAGAGCCTGAACACTATCCAATTGTGGGTAAACACCTGCTGAGTGCCATAAAAGAAGTTATGGGCGATGCCGCCACAGAACCTGTTCTTGGCGCGGTAGCCGAAGCGTATGGTGTTCTGGCGGATGTGTGCATCAATCGCGAAAAAGCAATATACAGTGAGCAGCTTTCGCAACCCGGCGGATGGAACGGGTATCGACCGTTTGTGGTAGCGAAGAAAGTACCTGAAAGCAGGGTCGTGACATCGTTTTACCTGAAACCGGGTGACGATCGGCCTTTGCCAGCATTCCAACCCGGGCAATACGTCACGGTACGCATGAACGGACTTAAGACTTCTCCCCGCAACTACAGTCTCTCTGACAGTCCGGGAAAAGACTACTTTCGAATCAGCGTTAAGCGCGAACCTGGAGTCGGACCGGATGATCCGGTCGGAATGGTTTCAAATTACCTGCATGACCAGGTTAATGAAGGGGATCGACTTGAAGTCGGGCCGCCGTGTGGGGAATTTACTCTTCGATCTCCACTGGAAGAGAAAAAGGCCGTGGTTTTTCTTTCCGGCGGCATCGGCGTGACGCCCCTTATAGCCATGGCCAAGCATTTGGTTCGAGAGATGCCCGAGGCACCTGTTTATTTTTTTCAGGCATCTAGAAACAGTGAAGCCCATGCGTTCTCAGAAGAAGTCGCACAACTTGGAAGGGAATCGAAGCAATTTCAATCCCTGGTGATGTTTGATAAACCGCTACCGGGGGATTTGGAATCCGGCAAGTGCGATGGCGTGGGCACTCTGTCAGAAGAGCTGCTGCGCGAATGGCTACCTTCCGCAGATGCGCAAATTTATTTCTGTGGTCCGGCTCCTTTTATGAAGTCGGCCTATCGAATGCTAGGCAAGATAGGGGTCCCCCGAGAAAATCTGCATTTTGAGTTCTTCGGGCCAAGGCAGGAAATTGAGAGCTCCATCCATGGATGAAACGCCTCCGGAAATCGTTTTAACGGAAGACCACGAACGCATTGATGCACTCTGGGAGGAGTATCTTGAGGTGCGCCAAACCAAGCCTTCCTTAGCGAAAGAAGCTTTCTCGGCCTACAGAAGTGCTCTTGAAAACCATATGCGTTGCGAGGAGGAACACGTTTTTCCGGCTGTGGAACGAAATCCAATCGAAAAGGCCGCGCAGGAGGTGCCGACGCTGATTGAAGAACACGTTACGATTCGCGAACATTTGTCGGAAGTATTTGGGCTTTGCACGTCTCCCGGACTCGATCTTACTCAGTGCGAACGTCATCTTTTTGAGGTGCTTCACGAGCACAACGCCCGGGAGGAAATGGCGGTGTATCCTGATATCGACCGGCTCCTCGATCCGAAGCAAATAGCACTCGTCAGGAACAGGCTGCAACAAACAAAGAAAAGGAGCGTGTCAGTGGAGGGAGCTGAAATATAATTATTACAGAGACTTAAAGGGGACATCCGAGGGTCCCATTCTGATGTTTTTGAATGCTTTTTGTTATGAGATAAGGTGAATACGCGTGGGGGAGGATCGAGTTGTGTGAATGGCGGAAAATCGAGAGACACAAAGCATAAAAAGCCCTCACAGAATGGGGCTGATTATCGTCGGCAGCGTCGCGGTGGCCAGTTTTTTGATTGCCACGCTGTACACACAAGTTCGGCTCAGTGAGCTTGACACCGCTGCGATAAAGATAGAGAAGATTGCCTCCCCGAGCCTGTCCTATCTGACAAATACCAAAGAAAAGCTCGACGAGTTGTCGCAGATATTGAATGCCTCAGACCCACAAGCGAATGAAATCATTCAAGCAAGAATTGATTCCATCCGGCGTGCGACCCAGGAATATCTAAAACTGGATTTGCTACCCGGTGAAGAAGCCCTTTGGTCCAAAGTGAGTTCAACTCTCGCAGACCTTCAGCGGGCGATCGATTCTCTGCATAATGGCTCCGAGCGAAAATTGAGCGCGCGCATTCGCGATACGTACGATGCAATAGAAAGGGCGAAGAATGCGATCTTCGATACGATTCAGTACGACTTAAAGGTATCCTCCCAATTGGCGGATGAGATTGTTCGTGTTCGACGAGAAACCGCAAGCATCACCCTTTTGCTGGACGCGCTTGCCTTGCTCTTATCCGCGGTCGCTGTCATGCTCGTCTATCGAGTGTTCCATCGTCATAATCTTCTCGTCGAAACCAAGAATCAGTTGTTGCAAGATCGTGTAACGGAACTCGACCGGTTTTCAGGCAGAGTCGCTCACGACTTGAAAAATCCTCTGGCGACTATTGAATCAGCCCTTGAGCTTCTTACATCCGAGGGGAAAGGAACCCCTGATTTGGATCTGGTTCAGATGGCAAGACGAAACGCCGAGCGAGCCACAAGGCTTGTGGATGACCTTCTAGTCTTTGCCAAAGCCGGAGGTAAGCCAAGCCCTGGGGGGAACGCGAATATTGCCGCCGTCACTGAACGAGTGAGCGAGTTATATGCACCGCAGGCGAGCGCCAAACAGATTTCACTTAACTTACCGTGCAGTCCCGATATTCAAGTGGCTTGCAGCGAGGGAGTGCTTTTCAGCATCGTCGGTAACCTGGTCGGAAATGCCATCAATCATATGGGCACTTCTGATATTCGCAAGATTACGATGGCGACTGAGGTCTACAAGGATAAGGTAAGGCTATCGATCTGCGATACGGGTCCGGGAATCCCTTCCGATCTTCAAGCTCGTGTCTTTGAACCCTTTGAACGATTGGGAGCACAAGGTGAGGGGTTTGGTTTGGGGCTCGCCACGGTGAAGCGCCTCACGGAAAGCCATGGCGGAAGCGTGGGAGTGGAATCCGAGCCCGGCAAGGGATGCAGTTTTTGGGTGAGCCTACCCATTGCTAAAGTACCCGCCTCAAGCGCTTCCCTGGTCTCAAACCAAGCTGCTCAGACCGCATGAGAGGGGTATTCGATTAAATCGAAGAAGTCGCTCACGAATATACATTATCTAAGCTGTCGGAACCCTGCCACAATGGAATCATTGTTGTCGATACCGATCCACGGTATCGCCGGAGCCACAAAGAATCCGTCAGTGTGGCGGACCATTTTTCAGAGGTTTTTATGCGAGAGCCGACACAAATCACCATTAACGAGCAGGACTGGTTGCGACTGGAGAAAATGCTGAGTCAGGTCCCACTGTCTCCATATCGAGAATGGCTTGAAACTGAACTGGATCGCGCGCGAGTCGTTCCAGCCACTGCCGTCAAGCCCGGTCTGGTGACCATGAATTCCACGGTACGCTACCGAGACGAGAGCACCGGGAAAGAGAAAGAAGTTACGTTGGTTTATCCCGAAGAAGCGGACATGCAATCCGGAAAGGTTTCGGTTCTTGCACCTGTGGGAGCGGCTCTCATAGGTCTTTCGGTGGGACAGGTTATTGAGTGGAAAATGCCTGACGGGCGGAACAAGACTCTGCGGGTCTGCGAAGTATTGTATCAGCCTGAAAACAGTAAACTCGTTTGCAACCAATGATTTATTCACTGCGTACAACGAGAACCGATAAGTGGCAAAGTCTGATCCATGCGTCAGAGCATATCGCGTTCGCTTGCGAATCGAAGGAATGTGATCGATTGCAATATGCCACGTCTACGTCCACGGCCTTGGAGCAGATCCGAAGTCTCAAAGAGATTTTCGGACCTGCTCTCGATCCCGTTCAGGATTTTGAAGCATATGCTGTCCGCCAGCTTCTTAAGTCCCTGGAGGCCGTTCTTTCACGGCGTTGAACACGCATCGAAGCGTTACCAACGGAAAACCGCCGCGATAGCACTGGAATCGGGCATGGCATCCGCATTCAGGACGTGGACCGCTCCTTTTCTCAAAATAACCTCTTGAGCGATGTCGTCCAAAACGTCATCTCCAAAGGAATCCCGCTCGACATCCTTAGCTAGTATTTTTCCTCTTTCCCGGTCCAGAAGGCCGAAAAGTTTCGCCTCCTTGGAAATCAGAAGCGTACTGACTCTTCCCTCGATACATGCTTTTGCGATAGTGTCGGGCTTATCGAATGCCTGATCTCTGTGTTTCGCTTCATAGTATTGCTCAATCAAGCCTTGCTCTCGCACCAATTGTTCCTGTTTGGCTATCGGCCAGGCTCGTTCGTGGATTGTGCGAGCCCGGTGAGGCAAAGATGCAAGCACTCCGTTTTTACTTAGATGCGGATAGCAGTTCATGTTGCGGTAAAGTCGATGCATGAACGGGGTGCCAACTAGAATCAAAGGGCCGGATTCACCCCTCAATTCTTTCCACACATGGGGTTCAGCCAATTCCAGAAAACGGCTAACCCGTTTTACTGGACGGAAGTGGAGCACTATATCTCTTGCTAACTTTCCTCGGGGAACCACAAGCCTGCTTCCACCTGCATGATGATCTGCCCCGATTTTCACCTCTTTCTCGCCGTAGTCCGCATGGAAGCGTGCAACCAGCCGCGCTGCATTGCGGCCACCTCGATACAGGGAAATACACCGCTGGTTTAGAGCCAACGCGGAATAGCGTTCCTGTCGTTGAATCAGCTTAAGCAGCGGTTTCAGGTGGAACGTGTCGGAAACCGCCGTGAGAGGAGAGGTGTGTTCTTCTATAGGGTAGTATCCGGCCGTAGTGAACGAACGAAACAGAGCAATCCCTTTGGAATCAGGGAATGGCTTTGACAGAAGCTCCGGCATCGATCGCAGTGGTTCAAGCAGAAAGCGTGCGTGATGTTTTGTGTAGTTCCGCTTTATGCGCGAATCCACTTCATCGAAAGTTTTTTGCCACCTCTTTTTCGCAACGTTTGAACTTTGGGGATGCGACTTAGTGTCGATGTACATCGAGAGGCAGGGACCGGGTTGTGCTTTGAGAAGTTTGGGTAAGTCTGATGAACGAAACATTTTCATGTCAGGTATCTCCTTTTCAAGATTTTTTATCGAATGCTTTCCGATGATTCAGAGATACAGGAAAGGGTGGCCTCAGGATAATACAGAATATCCAGCAACATGTTCAATATAATCAAACGGTCGGGCAGCGCAGAGCCAGCTTAGTGGATCGTGAATGATTGAATCAGTTCTGCAGCGACCGGATTTGGAACGTGTCTACGAACTGCGGTGAGCCAGACGTGCTCTGAGACGCCTTTGAGTGATCCCAGTTTTACCAGAGCCCCGTCATCAAGTATTCTCTTCACGCTCTGTTCCGCAATGGCGATGAGAGCATGCCCTGAAAGCGCGAGGCGTTTATCCAGCTCGCTTTCCATGCTGTCACCGATAATGCGAGGTTTGAGTGCGCGGGCCTCAAAGTACTGAACAATATCGAAACTGAGTTTGCTATGCCGACTCGGTAAGATGAACGGCATACCATTCAGCGATTCGGGAAATCCTTTCTTCAGTTTGGCAAACTTCGGCGCTCCGCAAACAATCACCGGCATTTCTCCGATGCTTTTACTGAAGAACTGAGATCTAGGAGCGATCGGAGCCGGTGTGTTCGCGATGACTAAATGTAGGCGATGCTGTTTTAGCTCATTAAGGAGGTCATCCACTCCGGCTTCAACGACCGAAACATAGCAATCCTTAATTTTATAAGCCTGTGCGACTAGTTGATGAACGATGTCTTTCGGAACACTGTCAAGTGCCCCAATTTGAAGGGTCACTCGCTGTACACCGGATGGTCCTTCTTTCGCAAATTCCTGGAGTTCCCGGCCAAGACGAAAGATCTCAGTTGCATATTCCATCACATCCTTTCCAAACGGTGTGATATTGAGTCGCTGTTGTTCACGGACGAATAGAGCATGGCCCAAAGAAGACTCAAGTTGCTTAAGCTGAGTACTGAGCGCAGGTTGCCCGATCCTCAACCGCTTCGAAGCCTTCGCAATGGTCCCCTCCTGGGCTATGGTGTAAAAGTAGTAAAGGTGATGGTAGTTGAGCCAGTTCATCGCGCACTCCACTTTCTTCGTCCCTGTGCCCCAAAGGCCCCGGTACCGGTTGATTCATATCATGTTTGGATAGGATATTGAATTCTATCCCTCGGTTACAGTGAATTGCTCCAGTTTACGGTTCTTTGTCACCTGGCGATATGGGCTGTTTAGAGTTACGGACCCGCCCTCGCGGCGTACGCAACCGAAGCTTTGCTTCTCGCGTCGTTTCCGCACTTAGATTCAGGGAATAGGCGCGCAGTACATCGGTCCTGGTCAGAATTCCGAGAAGTTTTCCGTTTGAGTGAACCACGAGAAGTCGTCCAATTCTTTCTTGAACCAGCTTGTCTCTTGCAACGGCCAACGAAGCATTGTCTGAGACGATCACAGGGGCACGTGTAACAAGATCTCTCACGGTTTTCTTTTCGCTTTGGCGCGACTTGATGAGATCCTTGTAGGTAAACACCCCCACTGGCTCTCCATGCGCATCCAGGACAGGATATCCCTGATGGTGGAACTGAGGTTCTCCCGAGGAGAGCTTCTCCCAGGCGGATTGTATCGTCTCATCGGTATTGAAAGAGGTGACCTTCTTGGTGGCAACGTCGCGAATCGTTACCTGTGATAGTGGGTCGGCGCCATACTCTCCGGGAACCCTAATCCCGCGACGGCTGATCTTTTCCGTCATGATGGACGTCTTCATGCGAAGGCAACTAATCACATAAGCCGCAGTACAACCGATGAGCAATGGAAGTATTGCCCAGGGCTGTCGAGTGGTTTCGAAAGCAAACAGCACAGAGGCCAGCATTGCTCGGGAGGCGCCAGCGAATATGGCCGCCATTCCCACAAGGGCCGCAACGCCTGGGCTTACAGCAAGTGCCGGAAACCATCCGTTAACCGCTTCCGCGAAAATTAGGCCCACACCTCCACCGATAGTAAACAAAGGGGCCAGCGTACCTCCCGAAGTACCGGTGCCTAAAGACACGGACCATGAAACAAGCTTCATGAAACAAAACACCGCCACAAACTTCATGGGAAGGGTGCCCGCAAGAAGCTTGTCGATGTTCTCATAACCAACACCCATCGTATTTGGAAACCAATACCCCACCATCCCCACGACCACGCCTCCGATGGCGGGCCACCACATCCAGTGAATAGGGAGTTTTTCGAACTGGTCTTCGATCCAATAAACGAGTTTGGTGACACCGATACTGGCAAATCCCAGTAGAATACCTTCGGCAAGATACACCAACATCTCCACGCCGGTTGGGGGTGCGACGGTAGATAGTGAAAATGCGGGACTTGCTCCGAAAAGGGCGATTCGAAGGGTCGCCGCACTTGCGGCGGCGATTGCAATCGGCACAAAAGAGCGCGGCCTGTACTCAAAGACGAGAAGTTCGATCGTGAGAATCACCGCCGAAACGGGAGAACCGAAAATAGCGGTCATCCCGGCGGCAGCTCCCGCCGCCAGCAAAGTCTTGCGTTCATGCGCGGTGGTTTTCAAAATCTGACCGACAAGAGAACCAAAGGCACCGCCAGAAGCGATGATGGGCCCCTCAGCTCCGAAAGGTCCCCCGGTACCGATGGAAATCGCCGCCGATACCGGTTTAAGAAATGTCAGCCGAGCGGGGATGATACTTTCGTTTGATAATACCTGCTCCATTGCTTCAGGAATCCCGTGACCACGAATGGCTTTGGAACCGTACCTCGCCATGAGCCCGACAATGAGGCCACCGATCACGGGTACAAACACGACAAGCGGTCCCAGCGCGTTCCCGGCGGGTTCCACCGATTGCAAAGACACGCGCTGATAGAACGCTAGATTCGTAATCAGAGAAATCAAATTGACCAGAAACAGGGCAATCACACTTGTCACCAGCGCAATTGCGAAAGCATAGGCGCAAATGACGATGAGTCTGCGATCGACCAGGCCGGGCATTCGAGGCGAACCGGAGATCAAGGCGTCGCTAAGCGATGGCGCGACCGGAAGGCCGTTGGTGGTGGATAAGTCTCGAAGGTCTGGGTGCTTTGTGGAATCCATCGAACGAACTTGCTTGTTTCGACGTTAGGCGTCAATGCACGTTGCATCGAAACGGCGCGTCACAAGAGAGTATCCGCTCGCAGATTTATCCGATTACCAACATCAGGAGCCTTCGGATTTCAGGAACGGTCGTTTCTTCAAACCAGGGGTTTTTCCGAAGCCAAATATTATTGCGTGGCGAGGGGTGGGGTAGCGGTAGAAAATCGGGAAGATAGTGCCGCCAGGAGCGAACAGTCTCGGTCATATTGGTTTTGGAGTCCAGATACTTTGTTTGGGCATAACCTCCGATCAAAAGAGTCAGGCGAACGTTGGCCAACGCGGAACCGAGACGTCCGTGCCACAATGGGAAGCATTCCTTGCGAGGTGGCGCATCGCCTGATTTCGCACGGCCAGGATAACAAAAACCGATGGGGGCAATGGCCACCATTTTCGGGTTGTAAAAGACTGTTTGTGATAGCCCTAGCCACTCTCTAAGACGTTCACCGCTGGGGTCATTCCAAGGAATACCTGTCTCGTGAACTGAAAGCCCGGGGGCCTGTCCCACGATCAGTAGGCGTGCCGACGGATGTGCTTGCACTATCGGACGGGGGCCAAGCGGTAAGAATTGTTCACAAGCACGACAAGATCGAATTTCCTCCAGAAGTCTTTTCAATTCAAGAACGCTTGCCTTTCGATGTTTTAGCCGGGGTCCGAAGTTTCCTGCTTATCATCCGCTTCAGGACAACGGCATTGTTGTGCTCAACATCCTTTGCGGAATAGATCAGTGTCACTTTTCCGTTCTTAGCTCGCTCGACCAACGCACGTATTTTCTCCTTCGCCTCGCTTGAACGAAGTTCCGATTTGTAGCGGGCCTGAAACATCGCCCAACGTTTCGGATCGTGTCCGAATGCACGTCGAAGTTCCGCGCTGGGGGCAAGAATCTTGATCCATTCGTCTATCTTAAGGTCCGTTTTCTTTATGCCACGAGGCCAAAGGCGATCAATCAGGACCCGATAGCCATCGTCACGGCTTGGGGCCTCGTAGGCACGCTTTATCTCGACCATAACCGCTCCTCTCAGACACCGTACTCAAATGGATTTCGGCGTGCAACCCACCTTCGCCCACTGTTACCCTTGCTCCGAATCCCGAGAAATCCCCTGCTCCCGGCTGTGGGCAGTCCCGCCCTGTAGAATCCGCTTTATCATTTGCGGGTGCCAGCTTTTGCCTCGTTTCTTGGTAGGTACGCCCATGGAGGTCAGGACTTCAGCAATCTTTCGGAGGGTGAGCCCCTGACGCCTAAGTTCCATGATGGTCTGGATCATTTGCAGTTCCGCCAGATGAGGGCTCACTTTGCCACTGCGAATCTGTTTCCCATAGCGAGGCTGGGACGGACGACTGTGTGGTTTGTGGGGTTCGCGCGAGGGAATATTGAAGCGCTTCAATGCGGCTCGGACAGCCTCTTTGGACGAAAAAATTTCGGCCGCAATTTGGGCCAAAGACAGCCCTTCCACCACGTATTTTTGGTGGACGAAACTCCTGTTTTTGTAGAGGGGTATGTACGCAAATTCTCTGATTCCGGTGAGATACAAAGTGGACGAAAAAGTATCGAGTTTGTAACGATCAGGCCGCCAGTTTCCTCAATAATATCAAACACTTACATGATGCATCGAGTCAATTCCGCCCCGACGCAAATAGTACCTTGATCCGTGACTACCATTAGGATGGTGACGATATGAGTACGATGACAAGAAAACCTACCTCTCCGGGCGAGATTCTAAACGAAGAGTTCTTGAAACCCATGGGGCTCACACAAAAGCAACTCGCGGATCACCTGAAGTGCGACATCAAAGTCATTAATCGTATTGTGAAAGGTCGAACTTCAGTTTCAGCAGAAATGGCTCTCAAGCTCGCAGCGGCGTTTAAAACGACTCCGGATTTTTGGCTGAATGCGCAGAAAGCAGTAGATCTGTATGAGGCATCTCAAAAAATCAAAGTCCTGCCAAAGTCTTTTAGAGACGTAGCAAACGGATAAAGCATTATTGTTTCATCTTGAGTTGCAATTAAACTTCTTCTATCCTCAACGTGTGTTTGGGATTGGGGAAATCTTTTCAGGAATTGTTCGCTGGTTTTTTACACCCGGCTTGTACGTTTTATCAACGCTCAGTCTTCTCATGCCATTAGCTTTCTGCGTCCACGCGAATGGGCAGATAGCTGTTGAGGCGCCTCATCTCGGGCACTATTCGAACCTGGACCACCATACAAAGAACGAAACCCGCTCGGATTTGCCTTGTGCGGATCATGTGAACGACTGTTACGACGGTCGTCCCGTCTTGCAGAAAGAATCCGCTCCAAAACTATCGCTTTCGGCGTCGTTTCATTGGCCCGCTACTGCGGTGCACTATTTTTCCCTGTCTTCTGGTGGAGACTTGTTGGCCACGGTTTCCGTCGCCACGACTCCTTCCCTAGCTTTCCTCCGTACCACCATCCTTCTCGTTTAATACCAGCCTGACTTGATGAGTCATGTTGGGACTTTGCGTTCCTACGAAAATCGCATAAAAGTTACCGCATTGGGTTAAATGGGGGAAAAATGGTTCAAGGATTCAAAGCTCTTTCACAATAGTTTGGGTAATGGCGCTCTTAGGAAGTCCAAAACTTCACGCAGCGAGTTTGGAGCGTTTCGTGGGCGTGCTGCGACATGAAGGACTCCAACAAGAACAACTAGCCAAGCTGGATCTCATTTTGACCCGTAACGAACAAGAACCGCCTGGAACTTAGCGGTGTCTTGACACTTCACTTTGGTGATTTTGATAGCGGTGAATATGTCTCGTATCATTTCTCCAAGGTTCAGCATTTCATCTTTGACCAGACATTTACCTTCGATCAGGCCGATCAAGCAGTCACCATCCGAAAGGCGAAGTTGGATGGAGATCTCTTAATCGGGGAATTCCGATCCGAATACTCGGGCAATGCGGGCCAACTAATTCTCAGTCGCGGAGAACCGTTGAAGCCCACTCTTCCGCTCATTGAACCGCTTTGGGGGGAATACAGCGGCAAGTGTGATGTGTATGGGCGGTGCCTTCCGATCAACTGTGCAACTCTACACCCACCGCTCGACCGCCGATACGATTCGACTTGGAAACCCATTTGGCTCCTACGGAGTGAAGGGCTTTCTTGCCCAGGATAAGGGCGATACCTGTATTTCCGATCCGGGAAGTCGCATGTGTATTTGGAGTCGCTTCTATGCGGCGTCGTACAATTTTTATAAGCAAAAAGTGCTGTTGTACGGCCGCAACTTCAATCTGAATTGCGATGTGCAAAGCGATGGACTTACGTGCGGCGAATGCAAACTAAGCCGTGTCTCCAAAGAAACAGCAGCTCCACGCAAGCTTGTACCCGACCAGCGCAAAGCCTTTTTTGAAACATCGTTAAATCCGGAAAGCCGGCTTTGACCGGAAGCTCCTCAATTGGAGGAGAATACCGGGGTACCTCTATCACGAAAAACTCGACACGTATCAGCCCGTGACCATCAATGTTTTGACCTATCCCCTTTCTGAGGGAACGGGACAGACTTTAAAAATGTCGGTGATGGCAACTACGTATTTTGGAGATTTCGACGGCGAGGAGCGATCGTGTACCGATTTGCCCCAAGAAGTTTCCAGAACCCGTTACTAATGGGACAGTTTGTTTTTGATAGAACTGAGGCTGACGTTGACGCCATTCTACGGGTGGATCGCATTGGCCAGGGAAAGATCCAAGGGAACTGGTACTCTCATTTGTTTGGCAAGGTGGGACGATTTCTTGTAGAGAAGGCAAACGCTCCCGCGCTACCCGCTGAGGCCAAACTTTTTACGCCTCTAGCGGTGTCTACCAAAGCAAGGATTGGGAATTCAGGCTTTCTGTAGGTTTGGATGCTACCCCTCTGAGCACTGAAAATCCATTCTTCCCGCTCAACTTCGCCGGCCAAGCGATACTGACCGGGATTGGACGGGCACGCCAGATCCCGGGCGGGAGTTACGATTTTTATACGGGACGTCTTTACGTTGAGACTGAGAACGGAAGTTTTGTGGGTCATCGGGAACTGGATGGTCGACTGCGCCTGAAGCAAAGTAACCGAAACATTATCACTACACTACCTCCACATGAGTTGGATGTATTTAGGCGCATGGAAGGATTAACATGAAACCGTCACGAATCTTTCTGTTCGCACTGGCATTGATCGCATTCCGTTGGCCGCGAGCGCAAAAGATCTCGCGTGGCTCGAGATTTACTCCAAATACGATTACCGGGATGTCACAAGTCGCTGTTCCAATCTCGGAATGTCGATTCCTATTTATCTATCCATGAAGTCGACGAATCGGGACGTGCGCAGATTGTAGTTCTCACCAAACAACCAGAGTGGCCACTGGCGGAGCGCTTTTACCCGACAAAAGAGGAAGCCGCTGGGGTGCGCTTTTACAAGGACGACGCCGGTCGTCAGTGGTTGCAAAGCCTGCGAATAAGCCCCCGGATGGCTTACTGGATCATGCTTAGGACGGATTTCAACGTATTCCCTTGCTTAAAAGCGAATTTTCAACTCTGGAACCTGAAACGGTTTTAGATTTTGATCTTGAGGGAATTAACGAGGGGATCGGAGTCACTCTTTCCCAGCAAGCCGAGTTTGGGGAAAGCTTGAGACGATTACTCATACGAGGCCGAACTTTTACTTAATCAACGCCAAACAGAAAAGGGCAAGAAAATGAATTCAATCATGGTAGTTTCAAAAAAGGAGCGCGCTCATCGCGCTTTTGATGTTGGTTTCTGGAAATGCGATGGCCCATTGGAGGAACCATACGGCCGTGCTCCAACACAAAGACACGGAATTTTTCAGTACGGAACTATCACGCTTCGAACCGTAAATCCTGGAGGAGGGGAACTCAAAATTTCTGCGAACGTACGGATTTTTTTCGGGGATCTGAATTCAGTTGAATATCTCACCTACGAGTTTCCCAACGTAGAACGAAATCCCTTGAGTGGTCAGCTTACCATGAGGGAAGCTGGGAACGATGTCAGTCTTATCGGAACCCTGCGCACCGGAAGTAACTCAATTACGGGAGATTGGTATTCAACGCTTGTAGGAAAAGTTGGGACCTTCAAGGCAATAAAAGACGAAATGCCGGAAATCCCCCAAGGGTTCGAGCTTGTCCGGACGGTGTCAGGCGATTTCCGAGGCGCTATCAAGAGCACGCACCCGGAGATTAATCTTCCAGAACGTGCTAGCATAACGCTGGTAACTCGTCAGGATAATGAGGGTGAGAAAGGTGGCATTCTGATCACAGGAAGCACCCGCCTTTATTACGGCGAATTCGGCTCGAATGAATACGAACAAATTGAATTCGAAAACATCCAGTTTAATTTTTATAACCGCTTTCTTACGGCGCGCACGACAGATTGGGGAATCGTGTACAAGGGAACGCTCGGCTTGGATGGATCGTTCAACGGCGTGGTCTACGCCGACGGGTATGGCAAGGTGGGTACGATCAGCCTAGCGGCGGATGATAACTTGTTCGACTCTGTCAATCCGTAGTCTTTAGGAAACATTTAGCTTGAGGGGGCGCATGTTTGAAATCAGTGGACGAAAAGCGAACAGGTTAACAGCCTTGCTTCTCTTTGCCGTTACGGCCTTAGCGCTAGGCGCCTGCTCCAAAGAATCATTGAGTGAACGCGACTCGCGTCTGGAACAGATCCGAAATCAGGCGGAACGTAAGCGCAAGGAGCTAAAGCAGGTTGTTGGCCTTTACCGAGGCGACTTCGAGTTTCAAGGGGACACTATGCCGGCTTCGGTCCGCCTGGAAATTTTTGACGTTCCCACTCTGGTCGAAGGGCACGTTGATCCTGTCATGGTACCGGTGCTGACCGGTTATCTGCACCTGCGCCAGCCCCCGGAACATGAACCCTTTGGTATCGAGAGCAGTGAATACGACGCGAAGCTAAGGAAACTCACGCTCGTTTTGAAAAACCCCGTGCATGGCAGTCTTTACGTGACATCACAGTATGAGGGATCCGCTCTGCGCGGCCGTTGGTCGGCACCCTTGTTCGGTGGTGGGGGAGAGGGCGACATCGATTTGGAACGGGTAACCGAGGAATAGAAATGAGGAACGCATTCGTTGGATTGTTGCTTCTTGGACTGATGGGAGTGGCTCTGCCAGAAGCTATCGCATCGGAAGGTGAGTTTGCGATTGAGGACGGGCTCGTGGATAAAATTTATCGCGAAACCCTTCAAGCTGAGACTGAGGAAAAAACCGAAAAAAACATTCGTTTTGGTATTAACCTGTCTCTTTTAAATGCCGGTAAATGGACGCTGAAAAATAACTACTTCCGTACTGACTACGCGGACAACGTAGATCTCTTCGGCAGTTTGGAAGTGAGCGCCTCATTAACTTTGACCCAGCTTGGTAAATTTCAACTCTTGGGCGAAGCCCGCGGCGGGTACGGATTCCAAACCGGTGTATTTCGTTTTGAGTCCAACGAAGGCGAGACGAGAACGGATAATGTGCAACTACACCGCGTTCCACTGAGCCTGGAAGCACGGGTTCAGTTTCACCAGCCGGGTATTCCCGTTCGCCCGTTTTTGGGCGGGGGGCTCGGGGTGCAGTGGAGCTATCAGGTGGGAACACTTGATGGGGTTCACCCAAGGTTTTTGGTTCCCTATGCGTTTTTTCGCCCCGGTCTGGTTCTCTTTGCTCCTGACTCAGCGAGCGTAAGTTGGTTCGGTGGCGTGAAAGTTTCTGGGCTTTTGATGGGCAGTTTCGCTTCGGAGCAGATCTTGAGCGGCAAGGGAGTGGAGTTCGGAATCGACCTAATTTTGTAGGGATCACGCATGTTTGACAGAATCATCAAGTTCTCCCTCACCAATCGTTTGCTTATACTGTGTGCGGCCGCAGTTCTTCTTATATATGGGACTCTCACCATCACCCGCTTACCCGTCGATGTATTTCCCAATTTGAACCGCCCGACGGTTACGATTCTCACTGAAGCCGGTGGACTCGCCCCCGAAGAAGTGGAGGTGCTCGTCACTTTTCCGGTCGAAGTGGCTGTCAATGGTACACCGGGACTCGCTCGCATTCGATCCACTTCGGGACCAGGTCTTTCGGTCATCTACCTGGAATTTGAGTGGGGGACTGATATCTACCGAAACCGCCAGTTGGTGGCCGAAAAGCTATCTCTAGTGGCCGAAGGACTCCCGGAAAACATCACGCCAGTTATGGCTCCCATCTCGTCCATCATGGGGGAGATTCAACTTGTCGGACTCAGCGCGGAAAACGACGCCGTTAGCCCGTTAGAACTTAGGAGTATTGCCGACTGGGTAATCCGTCCGCGTCTGCTCTCCATTAGCGGAATTGCTCAAGTCATCCCGATCGGCGGAGGGGTCAAGCAGTATCAAATATTCTTTTCTTCCGAAGAGCTGAGAAAACGCAATTTCTCACTGGATACCATTCAACACAACCTCTCCCATCTCAGCGAGAATACGACTGGTGGGTTTCTCAACGAAGACAAAAGAATTTCTCATTCGTAATTTGGGTCGGGTATCGGAGCTGCAGGAGATCGAAGATTCGGTAGCGGGTATCTTTCTTGGAAGGCCCATTACGGTCAAGGACATCGCCAAGGTGCAATTTGGCCCGCAAGTGAAGCGCGGCGATGCGGTGTAAATACAAAGCCAGCCGTCATCATGGGAGTTCAGAAGCAGCCGGGGCTTCCACGATCCATCTTACCGAGCAGGTCTCTCAAGTGCTCGACAGCATTGCGCCCTCACTTCCTGAAGGGGTCAAGATTAATGCCGACCTCTTCAAACAGGCCAACTTCATCGAACTCGCTGTGGAAAATGTAAAGAAGCGCTTCGTGATGGCGCCATTCTGGTAACTCTATCATCCTTTTTCTATTTCTTTTGAATTTTCGAACGACCATTATCACATTGACGGCAATCCCTCTTTCTTTCGTTATTACGGCCATCATTTTCAAGCTGTTCGATTACGAGATCAACACCATGACTTTAGGCGGTCTTGCGATTGCCATTGGTGAGTTGGTGGATGATGCAATCGTGGATGTGGAAAATGCGTTCCGGCGTTTGCGAGAAAATAAAGCGCTTCCCAACCCAAAGCCTTCCCTCCAAGTGGTATTTGATGCCAGTCGTGAAGTACGCAACTCGATCGTTTTTGCCACCTTGATCGTGGTACTCGTCTTTTTACCATTGCTGGCGATGGGCGGTCTCGAAGGCAGGTTCTTTATTCCGCTCGGTGTGTCTTACGTGGTTTCTTTGATTGCGTCTCTAATAGTATCTCTTACGGTGACGCCGGTTTTGTGTTCGTATCTGCTACCGAACATGAAGTCCATGAGTGAGGAACGCGAAGGCTTTCTCGTACGATTCTTGAAAAAGTGGGACACTCGTTTTCTCGAAAAGACACTGGACCGTCCTAAAATAGTGAGTGGAGTTGTTTTGGGACTGTTAGCAGTAACCGCCGCCCTTCTTTTCACGATGGGAAAAGAATTTCTCCCCCGCTTTAATGAGGGTACGGCACTCATTACGGTGCGTCTGCGCCCCGGAGTTTCTCTAGAATATTCCAACAAAATAGGGAGTCAGGCGGAAGCGGTCATTCTCAAGATAGCCGAGGTCAAGCACGTCAGTCGTCGCACGGGGCGTGCGGAGCTCGATGAGCACGCTGAAGGCGTCTACAACAGCGAAATTGACATCGACTTCAAGAGCGAAGGGCGAGCGCGCGATGTAGTGCTGGAAGACGTACGAACAAGTCTTCTGGAGAGCATTCCTGGTATATCCGTAAATATCGGACAACCCATCTCGCACCGCTTAGACCATTTGCTATCAGGTGTCCGAGCGCAAATTGCCATCAAGATCTTCGGACAGGATCTGCAAACTCAACGCCTGCTGGCCATCCAGGTGCATCGAGCCATCAAAGTCATTCCCGGCGTCGTGGATCTAGTAATAGAGCCGCAGGTAGATATCCCTCAGGTGAAGATCCGTTTTCTGAGAGAAGAGGTTAAAAAATACAACGGCGTTGTTGGAGAGTTCGCCAAGCAACTTGAGATGGCGCTGGATGGTGAAGTCGTATCTCAAGTTTTAGAAGGTCAGCAGATCTATAACATTTTTATGCGCCTGGATGAGGCATCCCGAGGGAGTGTCGAAAGCATTCGGAAAATTGCGTTAAAGACGATGCCCGATGGCCGCTTGGTCAGTTTGCAAGACGTAGCGGATGTGTACGAATCGGAAGGTCCAAACCTGATTAACCGCGAGAACATGCAACGTAGAATTATCGTGCAGGCAAATACGTCCGGACGCTCACTTGACGCCGTAATCAGTGACATTGAAAAATCCATTAGTGACAAAGTGAAGTTTCCGCCCGGTTTCTATATCCAGTACGATGGCCAGTTCAAAAACCAACAGGAAGCGTCAAAACTGATGATTGTACTTGCGATCTTTTCGATGCTTGGCATGTTCCTCGTGCTTTACAGCCACTTCAATTCATCGGTGTTGGCATTTCAAATCATGCTGAACATTCCAATGGCATTCGTCGGGAGCGTGGTTGCTGTTTTCTTGTCGGGAGGGATCATTTCACTTGCTTCGATGGTGGCGTTTATCGCCCTGTGGCATCGCTTCGCGGAACGGTATCATGATGATTTCACATTATATCCACCTGATGAAGCACGAGGGAGAGAGTTTCACCAAAGAAATGGTAATACGTGGATCCCTGGAGCGTTTAGTGCCGGTTTTGATGACGGCCCTGACGTCCATCCTCGGTTTGCTTCCGTTGTTGTTGTCAGCAGGGGCCCCTGAAAGGAGATTCTCTACCCAGTCGCGGTGGTGGTCGCCGGGGGACTATTGAGTTCGACATTTTTGGATATGTGGGTGACACCCACTGTTTTTTATCATTTTACCGGCCCTAAGGCCTTGGCTAAGAGCTTGACCGCTAACGACCAGGAAAATCTATCGCTTAAGGACTGAGGAGAAAACGATGAAACGAATGATAGTCGCTGTTACTTTCGTTGTCCTAAATACTGCTTCGTATGCGCACGAAGGGCATGATACGCCGGGAGTGCTGCCGCTTCCTCTACATGGAGGTAAGCTCGGTGAGGCTACGCACTCCGGAGGCCACAATCACGAGGGAAAAGAAAAAGAACTCTTCTTCGAAGTCGTTTTCAAAGGCAAGGAGGTTCGATTGTTTCCGCTGATTCTGACCGGGAAGGAAAACGACTCATTTGAAAGTTTGTCTCCGAAGAGAGATCTTAAAGACATAACGGTCACCGCGGAATTTCCCCGCTCAAAAAGATCCGAGAGTTTAAAACTAGATGTGGGCGATGAGCAGATTTTGGCCGCCGTGGATCCCGGACGGGAATACCGCTTCTTTGTCAACGTCAGTGCGTTGCACAAGGGAGAGAAGAAAACGGCAAAAATACAGGTTGAGAGGAAGTGATGCGCCTTTCCAGTGTTCTTTTTGCCATACTATTTGGAGGTGGACTGTCCGGTGCAGCACAGGGTCTCGAGGCTCCTGCTGACGGCAGACTAACCCTAGATGAGGCAAAACGCTACGCGATTGCCAACAACTATGAACTTGCGGCACTAAAAAAAGCCGTCGAGGAGACGGATGCTGCGAAAGGCAAAGAGGCTGCGGCCTTCTACCCAAGCCTCGGCGTCGCTGGCGGGTTAGACACCCAGCTAACCAGGTCGGGGAGCACAACGATTCCTCTCGCTTATGTTTATGCTGAGTGGAACATATTTAATGGATTTAGAGACATCAATAAGTTGAACGCCGCGGATCGCGAAGCTGCCACCGCCAGGGTGCAATTGGAGAAGGCGAAATTTCGGGTGGGTCTTGAGGTAGAGAGTGCATTTCATGCCTATCTTTTTCACAGAGGCTCTTTGGCGGTTCAGAGCGAGGCGCTGAAGTTAAATGCAGAGCACCGTAAGATGGCAAGACGGCGCAAGAACTCGGGGCTTGCTACAGAGGCCGATGTGATGGAGTTTGACATCGCTCGATCCCTTCTGGAATCAGAGATGGTTTCGCTCACGCAGAAGCTCGATGCCGCTAGAATTGAGTTGAAGCGCCTGCTTGGGCGTGAAGTAGGTCGTGAGCTGGAGCCGGTTGGCAGCCTTCAGCACCAGCACGTAGAGGGAGATTTGATGTCTTACCTCGACCGTATCCAAGCCGAAAGTGAGAGGGTTCAGGTAAAAAAGCTTGCCGTAGAGAAGGCGGAATATGAGCGCAAGGCCACCAATTCCGCATGGCTTCCCGAGATTGCTCTACAGGCTCACGCAGGTTATGAAACGCTGCACGAACGCACGACTAATAGCCCCGATGTCTCCGCCATGATTGTGGGCAAGTTTGATATTTTCTCGGGCTTTGGAGATGTGTCTGAGCGACGGCAAAAAACCGCACGGCTGATGAAAGAAGAGGCGCTCTTAAAACAGGCTATTCTGGACGCTATTACCGGTACGGAGAAGGCCTACCGCGAGCTGAAAGCGATTCAGGAACGCGTCGATCTGGAAGAGGCCAATGAAGATCGGACGAAGGGTTTCTATAAGACAACGGTGAGTGAGTACAACCGGGGTGTGAAAAATTCCTCCGATGTCCGGAATGCCGCCGAGATGTATGCGAACGCTATATTTCGCGAGCAGCGCTACAAGTATGATTTTCTCGTGGCTAAATTAAATCTGGAACGTATCATCGGCTACCCGGTCAAAACGGTGTTGATCGAGGCACATGAACACGCCCACTAAGAGGGCGCGACCAAAGGGGCAGCTAGCTTGCCTCCTCGCTCAATCCACTCGCAAGCTTTACGGGGGAAAATCTCACCAACCTTCCTACTTTCGCGAAGGGGATTCTCCCTGACTCATGAGCTTGTAGATGTGCCGCTCGAAACCTGGAGTTCTCGGGCTACGTCCTTAATCGCAACGTCCGCCCCGCCATTACTTTTAATAATTTCAATAAGTTACAAGCGAAAACCTCGTCCGAATCGGACGATGCGGACGAGGTCATGGAATGAAGAGATTTCTTATTCGCCTGAGATCAAAATGGGGCTGACCAGCTTACACGTCAACAATGCACCAACACCAAATGCAAAAAACAAGACCGCAGCTATCCATCGTACCCACTCCATTTTCATTTTCGCAGCGAGCTTCTCCCCGGCAAAAACGGCAAGCCCGTCTGTAAACATCATTCCTAACGTTGTTCCAATTGTTACAAGCACTGCTGAGCGATACTTTGCAGCCAAGGCAACAGTCGCAAGCTGTGTTTTGTCACCCATTTCGGCGATGAAGAACAAGACCGTCGTCGTTAAGAAGGGGCCATATGCATTCGAGCGCTCTTTGCCATCGAGAGTGTCGGGCTTAAGAGTCCAAAGACCAAAAACAAAAAACGCTAGCGCCAATGTAATTGTAAGTATCCTGGGATTGATTTGGGCGGCCACCCAATCTCCAACGGTAGAAGCAAGGGCATGGTTTAGAATCGTTGCCACCAAGATTCCAGCCAGCACTGTCCACGGTCGTTTGAACCGGGCTGCAAGTGAAAAGGCTAACAGTTGAGTTTTGTCTCCCATTTCGCTAAGAGCGACGAGAGCAAAGGATCCAAAGATTGTTTCAAGCATTTTAATCCTCACGTAGGTTGCGTCGTGAAGATCTTGACGGTGACGACACAAGACAAACACGACAAAGCATGTCGCGTCAGTCTCGTCACCCGTATGAGAACGGTCACTGAACCGGAGGGAACCACCCTCAGTATGTCGATTCAGCGCCTTACCGGAGTTTCTAGTAAGGCGACTACTCCCTGAGCTTCGAACAGGTTAACCAACAAGACTGGTGAGCGTCAATGCTTCGAATCTTGCAAGAGTTCTCTGGGGCTGGAGCCTCTACAAGGCTGCCCCTACCACCCAAAGAATATCCCCCTTCAAAAGGTCCGTACTCGGGGATGGGTTGACGGTTCGATAGTCTCCACGTTCCATTCCGACAACCAGACCTTTGAGGGCTTCGCGGATGCCCGAATCTCTGATTTTCTTTCCCACATAAGGAGAACCGTCCTCAATTAATATGCGCTTCAACGCGTAGTGAGACAGGTCACGGTATTCGGTCTTTCGATGCTCGTATGTTTCTGACATCTGCCTCAACTGTTCTATTTGTTCGTCCGCGCCCAACACTAGAAGTTCATCTCCCGGTAAAAGTCGTTCCGATGCTGGTGGCGACAAGATGGTGTCTATCCCCCGTCGAACACCAACAATATTGAGACCCAGCACTTCTCGATAGTTACCCTCTTTCAAGGTTTTCCCGACAACAGGCGAGTTCGGGTGCACGGCCAGTTTGGCTAAGTGGAGATCCCAAGGAAGCAAGGTGTGAATTTCTTTTTCCTTAGTCTGTTTCGAACTTGTCTCCAGATTTTTTTGAGCCTCTGCTCGAACCACGCATACGACTTTTCAAGTCTTCGATAAAAGAACGAGAAGAGAAGACCCCCCAACACAATGGTGATTGCAATACTTGTGCGGGTGGTAAAATAGCCGGTTGTGAGAATTCCTATCCATACGATAGTAACGAGCTGTCCAAGGAATGTTGAAACCCGTTCCGGGACAGCGGTCACCGACCCTTTTAGCCGATAAGCGGAGAACATTCCCCAAATAAAGGGAGCGGATAAAATCACGGATATACCCCAGCTAAAGATAAAACTCAGACGTGAGTTGGTCCACGCTTCAACTATGGGCTCAAGGTACTTTGCAACACTAAGGAAAATGACCGTTACCAGAATGCCGTTGAGAGAGAGGGTCAGAAATGCGGTCAGACGTCTCTCCTTTGTATCACCCTGAGACCGGTTTTGCTGGATCGCAAAGGAGTACCTCTCCAGAGAGCTTCTCCACCAACTGGGTAGCATCCGCTCAATGAAGGAAGCAGATTTGTCGGAAATCCGAATCAGATACGGAGTGGAAAAAGTTGTGATTGCAGAAACCGCAACAGCTATCGGGTAAATGAAGTCACTGATGACTCCCAGGGTGACCCCCAAAGTAGCAAGGATGAAAGAGAACTCTCCGATTTGGGCGAGGCTGAAACCGATTTGTACAGAGTCTTTCAGGCGCTGTCCGGCCAAAACTGCACCAGCCGTGGAACTTAAAATTTTTCCCACAATCGTAACCAAGGTGATGAGGGCCACAGCACCCCCGTGCTCCGCCAGCACTTTCGGGTCTACCAACATGCCGACTGATACGAAAAATATAGCGGCAAATACGTCTCTTACGGGTTGGATGAGTGTTTCAATCCGACTGTGCTCCCCGGTTTCAGCGAGGATGGAACCCATGACAAAAGCTCCAAGGGCGGCTGAGTATCCGAAGTGGGTCGCGAAGACAACCAGCAGTAGGCACAATCCCACGGACAAAACGATCAGCGTTTCGTCCTCCAAAAACCGTCTTGCGTAGCGAAAGGCAGCGGGAACGACGAAGTACCCAATCAGAAACCAACCTCCGACGACCATCAAGAGCTGGGCAGCAGAAGAGAAAAGCTTCGTTCCCAGCATGTCGCCTGCTATCCCTACTGTGGAAAGGCCCGCTAGGAGGACAATAGCGATCAGATCCTCAACAATAAGAACGCCGAAAACGACTTGGGCAAATCGTCTCGACTTAAGGCGCAATTCCTCGAAGGCTTTGAGAATGATGGTGGTCGAGGAAATCGAAAGCATTCCTCCAAGGAAAATACTGTCCACCTGGCTCCATCCCAGCAAATGACCGGAGCCGTAGCCGAGAAGAACCATGACAACAACTTCGACCAGAGCTGTACCGGCTGCCGCGGCACCAACGCTGGTCAGTTTGTGGAAGGTGAACTCCAATCCCAGCGCAAACATCAGAAAAATCACCCCCAACTCCGCCCAAACTTTTATGGTGGGAATATCTGTTACCAGGGGGAACGGCGGCGTGTAGGGACCTATGATGAAGCCAGCCACAATGTAGCCGAGAACGACCGGCTGGCGAATTTTTCGGAAAAGAAGGGTAACTATCCCCGCAATTCCCAAAATAACCGCCAAATCCTGTATTTGAGCAGGTAAATGCATCCCTGTTTTTATAGCAACGAGCCGCTTCCCCGTCGAAGCCAATCTGCGCCAGCCCCTTGAAAAGAAAGGGGTTTGCGGGAGGGTTGACTGTATCGTAATGTGCAATAATGGTTCGGCTACCGAAAAAGGGACGGGTTTTCCGCTTGCGCTATGCAACGCGGCTATTTGTCTTCGGTTTTTGCCTTTGGACGGCTCTGGCAGGAGTGGGGTTCGCCCGAGAGGCGATGTCGTTGTCCGGGAGCCACGTACAAGCTTGCGGGCTTGAGAATGGCTCGGAGGACCAATCCGACAGTGTCAAATATGTCGTGGCACTGCTTCCTACCTGTATTCTCCAGACCACGGCAAAGTCGAATTTTCGTCCCGTTGATCTAAATACGCTCAGCGGTCCAAGCATTCCCCAGTCTCAGATAAGGATATTGGCGAGCCACTATGCTCGTCGTTGGCTGGAAATCCGGCGGCTATCGCGCCAGGTTTCCTGGCCGCTTCGTTGCTAGTCCGACCAATCTTCTCCCGTAGTACGTAAATGAAACTCAATAGCAGCGGGCCGTTGTGTGCCTGCACTGTTCAGGAGAAGTATGAAATGAACAAAAACAATGAAACTGAGGATGGGTCATCAAGCCCTCCGGAGGAAGTCACACCCGGTTCGGCAATGGTCGGTCGATTGATTTGGGCCATGGCGGGACCAACCTTCTTCTTAAGTCTCTTGATTCCAATGTCAAAAGACCCTAGGTGGGTGGGCAAGTGGAAGCAGCGTATGTTGCGAACCTACTTCTGATGATCTGGGGCAGGTATCTGGAGCAGAAATCAGGTCACAGGTGATGGGCAGTTGACTGGTTTAATTCAACAAGCAATCGGAAATGGGAAAAACAAGACTATCCGAATTGATCTTATCCTTAATGAAGGAAAGGTCGCCAGTGGGTCGGCCATTGACCTGGAAAAGAGTGTCGACCCCCAGATCGCTAGAGTTGCAACGGCCACGGCGGCAGAAAGAAAACAACGAAGCTCAATGACCGCTGGCGAGGCGAAAAGCTTCAAACATTTTATCGCCAGGACCAAGAAAAGGCGGGCTATCGCAATGTTGGTTCAAGTGATCGGCCTTATTCCGGTGACGATGGGTATATTCGAGTGGCCGAAGAGTTGTATGGCGGCGATATGGGCAAGACTCATGATGCCGCCTCTCAAATGGGATTCCTCAAAGGTCTCGGCTGGCCAGATCGATTTCAGGGAACAGCTTCTGAGTTTAGGGAAATTTTGTTGCGGTTTCGCCAGGATCAAGAAAAGGCAGGCTATCGGAACGTTGGCTCAAGCGATCGGCCTTACTCTGGATACGACGGTTACGCTCGTGTAGCTGATGAACTTTACGGCGGTGATATGGGTCGGGCGCATGCTGCTGCCTCTCAGATGGGACGGGTAGTAGAGGGTTTGGGATGGCCAGATCGATTTGACGGCACATCGGCTGAGTTTAAAGGACTACTCTCCCGATATAGACAGGACCAAGAAAAGGCGGGTTATCGCAATGTTGGTTCAAGTGACCGGCCTTATTCCGGCGAAGATGGGTATATCCGGATGTCGGAGGAGTTATTCGGTGGCAGCATGGATAGGGCTTATGATGCGGCCTCTCAAATGGGGCTTCTCAAAGACCTTGGTTGGCCTGGTCGTTTTAGGGGAAAATCCTCTGAGTTCAAAGAGATTTTGTCGCGATTCCGTCAAGACCAGGAGAAAGCTAGCTATCGTAACGTGGGTTCTGGTGACCGGCCCTACTCTGGATACGATGGCTACGCTCGTGTAGCTGATGAACTTTACGGCGGTGATATGGGTCGGGCGCATGCTGCTGCCTCTCAGATGGGACGGGTAGTAGAGGGTTTGGGATGGCCAGATCGATTTGACGGCACATCGGCTGAGTTTAAAGGACTACTCTCCCGATATAGACAGGACCAAGAAAAGGCGGGTTATCGCAATGTTGGTTCAAGTGACCGGCCCTACTCTGGCTATGATGGATACGCTAGGACGGCCGATGAGCTTTTGAAGGAGTTTGGCGCGGGCTCATGAGGCCGCTTCTCAGATGGGAAATCTTGTTGGAAACCTAGGATGGCCCGCCCGCTATGATGGAAAAACCGCAGACTACAGAGACCTTCTATCTCGTTATCGTCAGGACGGTGAAAAATCCGATTACCGGAATGTTGGCTCCAGTGATAGGCCCTATCCGGATCAGATGGTTACATACGCACGGCTAAAGAAGTCTTTAATGGTGACCTTGCTCTAACCTTTGATCGAATGGAGGTGATTGTTGGTGAAAAGGGTATCCAACAGCTAGGTTGGAAACGAATACCTCCACGGGTTGGACCAAAACCCGATCCAAGTGGCGGCTAGAAAGGAAGCTGAGAGGAAACAACAACAGGCAGAGGACCAGGAAAATTCGGGACAAACTGTTCTCAGGTGATAAGCCAAGAACTGACTATACTGGCATTAATCGGCGGCTTCTTGCTTTAGGATCTTCTGAAGTCCCGCTATCTTGGACAGTTCTGGATATTCTCATCGTTAGCGTCTCCCGCCGTACCGAATGTATTTGATTCAATCGTTGGGTTGGAACCGTCGGTGACGCAGGCAATTCCCTGATTATTGCGGACAAAAGTATTGTTCCTGATGATGGAAGGCGATCGATCTACCACCACCCCATTGCCACCAACCTCGTGCGGATCTCCGACGAATTTGCCCCGATTGTCGGCGAAGGTATTCCCGTCGATGGTTAACGTGGCGTTTGAGTGGGTATCCACACCTTCATGCCCACACGCTTCGAAGGTGTTTCCGGAAATCGTGAAGGCTACACTGTAAGTAGCACTCGCGTCTCCGGTACAAAGACCGCAGCCAACGGCCTCTCGGATAGTATTGTTCTGAATCTGAACGTTTTCTGAACCGGCAGCTGCGCTAATTTGAATACCGTAGTACCCATATTCAACAACAACATTTTTGAGTATGAGTTTGCTGCCGGCTTGCCGAAACGCGATCGAGTGCCAATCACCTGCGGTTGGACTTCCCGCATCACTTGTAAACGTGATAGAGGCCCGGCGGGACCCTTCTGCGTTCAACGGGCCTCCCCAAAGTTCGATTCCCGACATTTCCGAAGGCTTTTTTGCGGGATCATTGGGAAACGAACTGTCTGTGATGGGTGTGTTAAATCCGTGACCGGTGACATCCGAATTATTTGCAAAGCGAACTTGTGTGCCGGGTCTGATCTCCAAAATGCAATTTTCACCCAGAAGGATATCTCCTGTGACGTTTATGGTGCCCGACCAAATTTCCGACTGAGTGAGTGCGCCCGACCGACTGCTGTCGGAGACCGAAAGGGTGTCTCCAGAGCACGATGGAACGGATTCTCCACCACAGCTACTAATCAGCATCGGAACTAGAACACTGAGTAAGCTAATCAAAAAAATGCCGGAAAATCCAAAAATTCGACGAAACGGGTTAGATTGAGAGCTTGGACTCAACGATTGCATGGTAAAAGATCTCTTTGGAAGATTTGAGTTAAATTCGAGTTAGAAAATAATTATCAAATAACCTACATGACGAGTCAATCACTTATCAAATCGAAACAAGGAGGCCTTATGCCATCTGCTTGGCTGGTTCTCGTGATCGCTGGATTATTGGAAGTCTGCTGGGCCGTCGGTCTGAAGTATACCGAGGGTTTACCCGCCTCGGGCCCAGTCTTTTTACGCTCCTTACTCTAGCAGGCAGCATGTACTTACTTGCCAAAGCCGCCCAATCACTCCCCATCGGCACTGCCTATGCGGTGTGGGTGGGAATAGGTGCGTTTGGGACGGGTGTACTTGGGATAATCCTTTTCAAGGAACCGGTAGCTCTCCCCAGAATCCTCTGGATGATTCTGCTCGTTGCGTCTATTGTCGGCCTGAAGGCAACTGCAGAATGAACCCGGAGCCTATGAAACTCACCGAGGCCCTTTCAACGGAAGAGTTGAAATCCTTCCTTGAATACCAAGACTGGAGAAGTACGCTATCCGTTGTAATCTCCTGGGGCCTCGTTGTATTTTCCTTCGCTTTGGTAGATGTCTTTCCGAATATTGGCCTAGTCGCGCCCTACCCAACTACGCCGACCTCGCTAGCTAGAAATCTTGCTGGCCCCATCCTCGTCAAATCGGCAATGCTGCTCACCTTGTTCCTTCTGGGAAACCCCTACCTGTACCTACTTTGGGTAGGTGCTTACATGACCTCTTTCAACTTGTTCCTACGGATACGAGCCATTGCTGAGCACGCGTGCACACCGGATAGTACCGATCCTCTGAATAGTACCCGCACGACCTACGCCAATGCCCTGGCAAAGCTCACCGTGGCCCCTCACAATATCAACTACCACTTGGATCACCATTTATTGATGCGTGTGCCACACTACAAGCTGCCGAAATTTCACGGTGCACTCAAAAATTCAGGCATGCTGGATACGGCGTGTGTAGAACCCGGATACCTCGCAGTTCTAAAAAAGGCAGCTAAGACTTCTTAACAAACTCAGACTTCAAATTCATTGCGCCTATTCCGTCTATCTTGCACGCGACATTGTGGCCATCCGAGGAATCAACAATTCGAATATTTTTTACCTTGGTTCCGATTTTCACAACCGAACCGGAGCCCTTTACTTTTAGATCCTTAATAACAACTACCGAGTCCCCTGTTCTTAGGGCCGCACCGAAAGCATCCCTGATTCCCTCTTCCTGGGGAGTCTGCTCCACGATCGGCCCCTCTTCGGCGGAACCGGTCCATTCATGATCGCATTCCATGCAAATCCACAGATCGCCTTCCGGATAAATGCTCTCCGATTGGCACTTCGGGCAATTTGTTTGGTCAGACATGCGGGGAATGTTAACGCATGGACGTAAGAATCACCAAGAAGCTTTGTCAAAAAACAAGGATCGGTGGCATGACGCTACGCAATTTAGATGCAACATGTTGCATTAGTGGGTTGTCCGGGATATAAACTAGCTTGATGTTTTCTAACATTTACTTCGACAAAACGGTGGATGTCGAAGAACTCGATGAAACTGCGTTCTCAAAAAGGAAAGATAAGACTACAGCAACTGATCTACATGGCTGCCATTCTTTTTCTAGCATTCCTATTCGGTCTGTTGTCCCGATAATAAGAAACAATAATTCAGCATGAAAAATAGATATGAACACCTGCGATCCAGTCTTTTGCCCAGCTTGGGGATCCGTCTATGTACGGCCCTTCGGGAGGCTTTTCGAAAAGGATATGGGCTTCGGGATTTGCGATCCGACGTGATGGCGGGCACTGTCGTTGGGATGGTAGCTATTCCGTTGGGAATGGCGCTAGCGATTGCAAGCGGGGTTTCTCCTGAGCATGGCCTTTACACGGTAGTAATAGCGGGAGGGCTCGTCGCATTGCTGGGTGGCTCAAATTTCCAGGTGACCGGGCCCACGGCCGCATTTGTCGTCATTTTAGCTCCGGTTGCGCATAGGTTCGGAATTGCCGGATTGATGACGGCGGGATTAATGGCTGGTGTGATCCTGGTGATTATGGGAGTCGCCCGTTTAGGCCGATTTATCCAGTTCATTCCCTATCCGGTAACAACAGGGTTTACTTCTGGGATTGCTGTTGTAATTGCAACTCTCCAACTGAAAGACTTTTTCGGGCTTGAGATGGCACAAACCCCCGATGAGTACCTTAAACTTTTGAGAGCTTTGTTCGACGCCAGCGGTACTTGGTCTCCGGTGGAATTTGGTATCGGTAGTTTCACTTTGGTTCTGCTTGTCTTGTGGCCCAAAATAAACAGTGCGATTCCCGCACCGTTGGTGGTTTTATCCATTGTTACTGGCGCTAGCGTACTCTTGGGGAATTTTTCCCCGAACTGGAATTTGCAACTATCGGCAGTCGCTTTACCTCGGAGCAGGAGGAGAGGTTGTTCAGGAGATTCCTTCAACGCTGCCGCGATTTGAATTTCCTTGGGCATTGGGAAGCAAGCCTCTAAACCTTAGCTTCGAAACCCTGAAGTCACTCGTGCCCTCGGCATTTACCATAGCCATTTTGGGAGCCATTGAGTCTTTGCTTTCCGCCGTAGTGGCCGATGGTATGACACGTACTCGCCACGATCCGGACAGCGAATTAGTTGCGCTGGGAATAGGAAATATCGCGTGTCCGTTTTTTGGTGGGATTCCGGCCACCGGTGCTATTGCGAGAACCGCCACTAATATTCGATATGGAGCACGTTCGCCTGTTTCTTCAATTGTTCATGCGGCATTCACTCTCGTTGTCGTATTGCTGTTTGCTCCCGTAGTTTCGTACCTACCCATGGCGGCTTTGGCTGCACTTCTAATGTTGATTGCATACAATATGTCGGAAGTGAAGCATTTCGTTCGTATTCTTAGAGTGGCGCCAAAGAGTGATACATGGGTGCTTCTTCTGTGTTTTTCTCTAACTGTCATTTTCGACATGGTAGTAGGAGTAACCGTTGGTATCTTATTTGCCGCTATGTTGTTCATGGATCGAATGGCCGGGCTGACTTCTGGTAAATTTCTGGGCGTTTCTCATGCTGGATTGGAGAGAGCGGTTCCCCACGATACATTGATCTACGAAATCTCGGGACCTTTTTTCTTTGGAGCAGCGGAACGTGCTGTTTCGGCGTTTCGGCATACAAACAAGAAGTTTCATAATGTCATCTTTCTGATGGAAGGTGTGCCCGTGATGGATATTACGGGGCTAGTCGCATTTGAGAGCCTGATTCAGGACTTGTACCATCAAAAAGCAAAGCTCTTTATTGTCGGACTACGTACTCAGCCTGCTTCCGTGATAAATAGATCCAAATTTGTAGTTTCAAAACACATCGAAATAGCGGATTCCATGGAGAGCATCCTTTCTTCAGGCAAGTTGCTAAACAAATAATTTTGATCGAAGTGGATCCAGTTCAGTGAAGAGGCTTGGCAGTGGTTCGCGATTTGGTGGGTGAGCATTTCTTGCAAGTGCCGTAGAAGATCACTGATAGGTTAGCATTCGAGAAATCGTGAATATCCTTGAGTGCCTTCTCAACTTTTTCAAAAAGACTTTTATGACCTCGACTCAATCTTCCACAAGTCTTGCAAATAAAATAGTGGTGAACGGGCCTGTCAAACACGTACTGGAACCGTTTCCCTATCTTGGGTATGTTCAGTTCCTGAATTATTTCCAACCTTTTAAGTGTTTCAATATTCCGGTAGATACTGGAACGGTCAACCCCTGCGACCTCTGTGTCGAGATGATCCGTTACTTCCGACAGCGAGAAGTGACGCATCTTGTTATCCAATATGAACTGTAACAGAACCCTTCGCGCGGGAGTAATACGCATTTTCTTTGCGCGCAGGATACTAACTAGATCTCGACTCTTTTCCACTTTCGGTATTCCTCGATCCTTGAAGTTTAAACCCTAGGACGCAGCCCCGACAACCCACAATACATCTCCCTTAATGAGATCCGTATTGGGTGAAGGGTTGATCGTGCGATCGTGTCCGCGCTCCATTCCAACGACGAGTCCCTTCAAGGCTTCACGTATGCCGGAGTCTCTGATCTTTTTCCCTGCATAGGGAGAACCCTCTTCAATCAAGATGCGTTTTAAAGCGTAGTGAGATAAATCTCGGTACTCATTACTTCGTTGTTCGTAAGTCTCCGATAGGTGCCTCAATTTCTCGATTTGCTCATCCGTGCCGAGGACGAGCAACTCATCACTGGGCAGGAGGCGCTCCGCTGCCGACGGGGACAAAATGGTGTCTATCCCGCGACGAATTCCAACAATATTCAGTCCCAGCGTTTCACGATAATTACCCTCTTTCAGCGTCTTTCCAACAACTGGTGAGTTTGGGTGCACAGCGAGTTTAGCTAGGTGAAGATCCCAGGGAAGCAGTGTCTGAATCTCCTTCTCCTTGGTTTGCTTTGAACTTGTCTCCAGATTCTTTTTGAGTCGTTGCTCGAACCACGCATACGACTTTTCAAGCCGCCGATAAAAGAAGGTGAAGAGAAGACCTCCTAAAATAAACGTGATCGCTATGCTCGTACCGGTAGCAAAATAGCCTGTCGTGAGGATACCTATCCACACGATCGTTACGAGCTGCCCCAGGAAAGTTGAAACCCGTTCCGGGACGGCCGTTGCCGAGCCTTTTGGTCGGTAAGAGGAAAACATTCCCCAAATAAAGGGAGCGGATAGAACTACCGATATTCCCCAGCTGAGTATGTAGCTGAGGCGTGGATTCCTAGTCCAGGCTTCGACCATCGGTTCAAGGTACTTAGCCACGCTTAGAAAAATAACGGTTACGAGAATGCCGTTTAGTGAAAGCGTCAGAAAGGCGACTAGCCGTCTTTCCTTCGTGTCACCCTGCGCTCGATTCTGTTGGATAGCAAATGAGTACCTTTCGAGTGAACTTCTCCAAAAACCTGGCAAACTGCGCTCAATAAATGCCGCGCAGGGCTCAGAAAGCCGAATCAGGTAGGGGGTGGAGAAGGTGGTGATGGCAGAGACCGCTACAGCGATTGGATAAATAAAGTCACTGATCACCCCAAGAGTGACCCCCAAGGTGGCGATGATGAACGAAAACTCGCCGATTTGTGAAAGACTAAACCCAATTTGTACGGAGTCCTTGAGGCGTTGTCCGGCCAGGATCGCTCCCCCAGTAGAGCTTAGGATCTTACCCACAATCGTCACGAGGGTGATGAGAGCGACAGCGCCCCCATGTTCGGCAAGTACCTTCGGGTCCACCAACATGCCTACCGATACGAAGAATATGGCGGCAAATACATCTCTTACAGGTTGAATAAGCGTCTCTATGCGACCGTGTTCACCTGTTTCGGCGAGGATGGAGCCCATGACAAAAGCGCCCAAAGCTGCCGAGTAGCCAAAGTGCGTGGCAAAAACGACGAGAAGTAAGCAAAGTCCGACAGCCAAAACTATCAAAGTTTCGTTTTCGAGGTACCGCCTCACGTAGCGGAACGCTGCGGGAACGAGGAAATACCCGATTAGAAACCAGCCACCGACCACCATCAAGAGCTGTGCTGCCGAAGAGAAAAGCCTTGTCCCCAGCATGTCGGCCGCCAAGCCAACTGTAGACAGACCGGCAAGGAGCACAATGGCAATGAGGTCCTCAACGATAAGCACGCCGAAAACCACCTGGGCAAACCGCCTCGACTTCAGCCGCAGCTCCTCAAAAGCCTTAAGAATGATAGTGGTTGAGGAGATTGACAGCATCCCACCGAGGAAAATACTGTCCACCTGGTTCCATCCGAGCAAATGGCCGCAGCCATAGCCCAACAGCACCATGACGACGACTTCAACCAAGGCGGTGCCTGCCGCTGGCGCGCCAACGCTGGTCAACTTGTGAAAAGTAAACTCCAAGCCCAAAGCGAACATCAGAAAAATGACACCCAACTCCGCCCAGACTTTGATAGTTGGGATATCGGTAACTAAGGGGAAAGGAGGAGTGTATGGGCCGATGATGAACCCCGCCACGATGTACCCAAGGACCACGGGCTGGCGAATCTTGCGAAAGAGCAGGGTTACCACTCCGGCGATCCCTAAAATGACCGCCAAATCTTGTATCTGGGCAGGTAAGTGCATGGGTATTTTTATATCAAACGCTGAACCGGAAATCGAATGGTCCGTTCACGGATCTGAAAGAATAAGCGGGAGCAAACAGCTCGCAAGGGACAGCCCTAGTGAAACTTTTCCCCCCTTGAAAGCTTCTCGATAATTTTTTCCATCCGCCTTGCCCGAGTTTCGGGCTTTTTGGCGGTAGTGAGCTGGTGATAAATAGAAAAAAGATTCGTACGGTTGAGTGTCTTAAAAAATGCCTGCGCCTCTCGATTCTTCTTGAGCGCGGTCCAGGAAATCTTTGGGGATCTTCATGGTAGCCGATCCCTCATACGCCTTTTCCCAGCGCCCGTCCTTCTTCGCGGCCTTCACATGCGCGAGGCCGGCCGCTTGCATTCGGCCTTCTGCTATCAAACGCTCAGCGTGATCCTTATTCTTCTTCGACCAGTTGGACTTCGGCCGGCGCGGGGTCAGGCGCTGCACAAAGGACGCTTCATCGAGCGATTTTCTTTGTCCGTCAATCCAGCCCCACGCAATGGCCTCAACCACGCAGTCGCTCCAATCCACCGACGGCCGCCCCGATCCTTTCTTATAGATGCGAACCCACAGCTCGGTTTCCGATTGGTGGTTTTTCTTGAGCCACGCACCCAAGGCTTTGGGGGTCGCAAAGGCTTTGTGTTTCATTACTCTCCGAAATACAGGGTTGAGGCCTCGTTGGCCAACAAAAATGGGGCATTCTAAGACGGCAAAGCGCGTCATGGGCCCCGTCCAGTTGGCCTGCCCCTTGCAATTCAAAAGAGTGTCAGCTTCACCAATCTACCAACACAAAACTGAGGGGGAACGTATGAAGGGCTTTGTTTTAGGAATCGTCGCCACTGTTGCCTGTTTGCTCATGACGCCAATGGCCATCAAAGAAAAAAGAAAAGCGACAGAAGTCAGCAAGAAATGGGATCAAGCCATTCACAGCACTCACGAGTACCTTGAGATTAAAACCAAAAACCTACGTCAGTTTGGTGAAAAATTGCAGGCGCTCACAGCAGATCTCTAAAAAGCACGGGCATAAAATTATCGGTGGGCGCTAGCCCACCGATAATTTTTGAATCATTGAATCCGTTAGCGTTACTCCGCCATCACGTTGGAGTTGCACTTCAATTGCAATGATTCTACTCCACCTTTAACTTTTCCGTGGCGCACATCTCTGACGTTAGAGCCTGCGATGAGCACCTGAGGTTCTCGGTTGAAGTTTTGGTCATCGTAAGCAGTTACCGTAGCATTCGGTCCGACTTCAAGACTACCCACTCTCCCTTCCCAATTAAAGCCATAGCGCTCAAGCTCCAGGTTGGAAAGATTGTGAGGACCGACTATGGATAGGGTCTTTCCAGAAAAATTCTCACCATTGTACAGCTTTACCCAGCAGCCATTTTTCTTGGCAATGGTGACAGGAACGAGGGCCACAACGCCTTCGTCTTCCCGCATTTCCCGCTCACCAAGGGTGGTGCGTCTGTCATAACGATCTCCCTCGTGGGGTAGCTTCTCCAATTTCCGGTATTGCGCTTCGCGTGCGTTTGCGACGAGTACACCATCTTGAGTAGCAAACGCCGCTAACGGCGAGAACAGTAGTAGGGCGATACCCCACAATGAATTCAATCTTCGATTAAACAGTTTAGACTCCTTTGCATTTTAACTTCCGTGTCTTTCATCCTTTTTGCCTAATGAAGATGCAAAGGGGATGCCGTGCAGGATGCGGCAGGATTAGGAGTAGAAAAACGAAGGCACCTGTCGCGTGAATGTCGCAGAGGTGCCCTGTTTTGTGTCGAAATGTCTTTCTAAGGTCTTGGAGCCTTCGTTACTTAATCGCGGCGACGTCGGCTTCTGCCTCTTCAGCTTCAAGGCGCGACTGCTTCAGCTCTGCACGGGAAAGTTCCGCAAGACCATCGATATCCGCTTTTAAGGTTTCGATATCCTCAAACTCTGCCTTAGACATCGCGTTGCTAGCAGCGAGACGTTTAGAACGCTGAAAACGCTCATCGAGCAACTTCATGTAAGGCTCAAGCTGCCTATCCAGCTCTTCCAAAAGCTTGGTGCGAGTTGCGTAAATGCGTGCGATGCCCTTAGCGAGACGAACCTTCGCCTCATCAGTTTCGCTCGTGAGGCTTGCTCTGAAGCTCCACAGCTTCTCGCGCTCTTTGAACTCCTCAAGGTGAAACTTCGCGCGTTCCAGTTCAAACTTGGCCCCGATGAGCTGCATGAGCGCATCAATGTACTCAAATTCAGATACGGCGTTTCTGTTGCGCAACGCTGTGGTGCGCTTTTCGTGCCGTTCGGCGCGCATTACCTTGGACTTGGCTTCGCCCACCGACAGCTCTGCAAGAAAGGCTTTTTGGCGCGCTTCCTTTGAAAACGCCTTGTACATCATCATGTCGATCTTGGCGAAATCGCTGGCCTTAGCCCCTGCAACCCACAAAATGCTCAGTAAAAGAACCAGACTGGTCCGAATAGTATGTCCCATGAACCCTCCATTTAAAAGAAAGCCAGTGGAGTTGACGCGTCACGGCAAATTATTTTAGAAGTAACAACTAACGGAATCGTCTGCGCTATTTTGTATACCCATTGTATGCGCCATTTTCGCTACGCAAAGTTCCGATATGATTTACGCATGAAGCTGGGAGTCCAATTTGGGTTATCCTTGTTTTTGTTTTCATCCCTTCTGCTTGTGGCGGGAGAGACGACGAGCCTTGATCCTCACGCCTTGAAAGCTGCCGGCAAGCGCCCGGTAGTGGCAGTTCCCGAAAAAAATCCCTATGAAGAACTCAAGAACCCTACGGGGCGAGTCTGCCTTTTTGTCGATAAAGAGGGACCGCTCTTGAAGGACTGGTTACCGGCCAATTTCGAATCTCACCGAGTCAACAACCTTGAAGCGCTGCTCAACGTCTGTGCGGACATGCCTGACAAACATTGCGAGGTGGTTTTTATCTAGATGGCCACGCGAGCGGTGTCGGGCTCCGTTTTTTGAGCTGCGATTACGAAGACAGAGTGAAGGCAGGTGGGCTCGTTAAAGAAGATCCCAAAGACAACTACCTCTTTCAGGGTCTGAAAGATTGTATAGATCGAGTCACCGGCAACGCGGCCACTCCGCTTACCGTTACGGCGTGTGCGGGCTGGTCGAGCCGATACTGCAAACGCCAACTTCCCTTTTATCTTGGACGCCCATTGGTTTCGGCCATCGACGGGTGCTGCTGGCAGGGTAGGGCCTGCTTTGCTAGGACAGACGGAAAATTTCATACCTTCCCGGTGGAGAGCCCGGTTCGCCTCTTTGAAAAGTTAATCGTACCGTCTGATATAGAAGACACAGGCGCGGGCGAAGCGGAGCGCGCCGATCCCTTTGGAAGCGGGATACCCGAAGACCTACCAGATTAGAAGGCGCTAACTCTATTTTTCGACCACGTGAAGCATCGTGAACATTCCCTCGCCATGGCTCATTTGGTGGGGTTGGCCTGGAATGGGTAGAAACTCCATGTCATTCATTATGTGGTGTAGAAAGTGGCAGTGAAACATCCATTTCCCTGGAGTGTGGGCCGTCAGCTCCACCGCGCGGTTTTCGCCCGCATTCACGCTCATCGTATTAGCGGGCCACCGTAGGTGTGGAGGCAGGAAGCCGCCGCCCATGTCCGTCACATCAAATGTAAATCCGTGGATATGAATCGGGTGAGACATCATGCTTAGGTTACCCAAACGGATTCTCACTCGCTCCCCTTGCTTCACCATCATGTGCGGTATGTCTGGGCCCGTCATCCCGTTCATCGTGAAATAATTGAAACTCATTGAGGCGGTATTCGGGACATTCCCATGGGGCGGGACCGACCAGATCTGCAGCATGAATGCGAAATCCTTGTCGACTTTCGGGAGTCGCGAAGCTTTGGGATGGATGATGAAAAAACCTGAAGATCCCATGCCAACCTGATAGGCCTGCATGTGCCCTGAGTGGTACATATAGGTTCCCGCATTCTGGTGTAACGTAAACTCATAAGTATATGAGCCGCCGGGTTGTACCAACGCCTGCGTCATGGAAGAGCCTCCGTCCATATTGTTCGGTAGCTCGATGCCGTGCCAGTGTACCGTCGTAGGCATTGTCCAATTATTAGTGAAATGGATGCGAACGTGATCCCCTTCCATGACCTGTATCGTTGGACCTGGCATGGATCCGTTGTAACCCCAGGTTACGATTTCGCGGGTACCGCCTTTAGGATCAGACGGATCTCGAAACTTTCGAATCACTTTTTCCGCAGTCAGATTGAAAACCTTAACTTCTCCATCCATCTCGTACGGTAGATCCGGGACTCCGGGAACGGTAACAGGTACAAAATCCGCGGGCTGAACTTGTTCCGCGACCGCCGATACGGCTTCTGGAAGTGCGGGAAGGCGAACAATCAAGACGATCCCGACCAAAAGACCGGCTAAGAAAATCGAAACAATTCGTGTCATCGTTTTCTCTCCTCAACTGCGTCAATGGATTCCCCGTCTTTGGTGACATACTCCGCCAGTTGTGGCGTCGACATGTTTACCCCCCAGATGGGTTTACCCGGCCAAAAGAGACTCATGCCGTTGCTACCTCGTGGTTTCCCAACAATGATTCGATCATTCAGCGCAAATGAAAATCTGTCGGTGTAAAAGTCGTAGCTGCCTCCAATAATGTTTTCCAGTGCCGAGATTTTCTTGATGCGGGCTGTGCCCGCGAGTTGCAGAGGATAAAACGACAAGGTCTGCGACGCAACAGTTCCTGGCATCACGATCAAATCAAAATTCCAAAACGGTCCTTCGTACGCCCCCCCAAGACTGGGGACCTTTTGCGCGTTGGGATCTAGTGCCGGTAAAGAGCCTTTCAGAAGTTCTACGGTTCCGACGCGTCCGAAAGTTTTTGAGTACCAGACCCCGAGGATTCTGTCCGAGCGCCAATCGGTAATCTGCAATATTCCATCCTGGACCTCGCCATGGCCCTCGAAGACAAAATGTGGAAACGTACTGCGGAATTCTCGCTGATCGAATTTGTACGAGATAAACTCCGAGGACTCAGGTTCGCCAAAATTTAACCACGCGGTAGCTGATGCGTGAAGATATTCAGTATGAGGCGCAACCAATTTCATAAATCCTTTTACGCTGAGTTTCATGTATTGATAGCGATTCGTGAACTCGTGGTGTAAATATCCCTCGAATGTACCGCTTATATCACGAGGGGTTGGTGTCAGCGGCAACGGCTCCCCTTCGTCGCGATCAATGTGAAAATCCCTTGTATAGCTCCTAGAACTGAGGTCTCCATCGAGCGAGTTTGCCTCCTTGCTATACGTGCAGCTATCGCAAACCAAGGAGTTTTTGTTGATGTTGCAAACTAGTGGTTTGGGACGACCGCCTAGCACAAGTTGGTTCCGGTAAAAATTGTAACTACCGGAATGGTAGTGCGAGGTGGCGCAATACGAATCCGCAGAACAGTTTCCGTTCTTCGCGCCCAAGCGGCCCTGAATGTGATAACCCAATAAGGGGTTGAGAGAAGCCATTTCGTTGGCTGTCATCTTGATAGCTTCCAGCTGAAGGTTCTGTGCTACCCCGTCACATTCGCCTAGGTAATTTCCAGTCAGTGCGGGTACCGGATCTGCATTTTGGAAAAGACTCTTTGTTAGCTCCTCAGGCGTTTCCTTCCCTTCGTCTAGGTAAAAGAGAACTTGGCCTTCCGCGTTTCCGTTAGCCGATCGAATTTTTCCCATGACCATGAACTTACCGTCCATTTCATGGGCCATAACATCCAAAAGGGTAACCTCTTCTGCGTTTCCTTCTAAGACCAGAAGGCCGCTTTCCATACTGTATGACACCATTTCATAGTACTGGGTGATGTACTCGGGGCTGCCGAAGCCACCCAACAAGAGGCGAAGCGTGGCTCGCATATGCATGTATTCACTTGTCGACTGGACGACCACCAAATCCAGGATGGCAGGGATTTTTAGGGGACTTGTCGTCATCTTGGCATACCCAAAATACCGACCGTCGCGGGGACCGTGGGCACCGTGGCCACCGTCATCTGCGACTACGCGAGCTGTATTCGTAAGGAAAATTATCAAGAAAAGAAAAGCGCCCAACCTACTCATGTTAACCCCCAATACAACGTAGGGGCGGCCCGTGCAGAATGTCAAACGGGCGGAAAAGTTCTGGTTGACGCGATGAATCGTTTGTAGATTCTTCATACGAGAAGTTCCTACTTTTCGGGGGGCTAGCCGGGCGGTAAGTTTTCTCAATGTCTGATAAACCCTCAAAGGATGTTGTTCGAACCTTGGTAGAGAACCGAGAACGTTTTAGTAGGTTTCTTAGAGTCAGATTGGGCAGCCAGGCCGTTGCCGAGGAGATCCTGCAGCAGTCGCTTCTTAAGGCGATCGAGGCCGAACCGGATCTACGTGATAAGGAACGCCTAGTCCCTTGGTTCTATAGAATTCTGCGGAACGCACTTATAGATTACTACCGGTCTCACGCAAAGGACGTGAAACGAGACAAAGTACTTTTAGAAGAGCTTGAGACGACAGGAATCACTAAGACTCCAGCTGCCGATGAATTGAAATCCGCAATTTGTGAATGCATGGGCGGCCTACTTCCTACGATTAATCCTGGGTATGCCGAACTCTTGCGCAAAGTAGATTTGGAGGAAAGAGCGCCCGAAGAAGTGGCGCAAGAGCTTGGGATTACCACCAACAACTTGTGGGTTAAACTCCACCGGGCCCGTCAGGCGCTCCGCAAAAGTTTGGTCCAATCCTGCGGGGCCTGCAGCAAACACGCCTGTTTGGACTGCACCTGCCGTCCCCCTGCTGGGTCTACGGTTCGCTAGTGTAAGGTAAAGCTGCTTTTTGCGTCTTAAGAAGTGAGTGAGGGAGCTGCCGCGAGGCCGCTTTGCAAGCAGTTGAAATACATGATTTTATGACTTTTTGGAGGAACCTATGGGTAGCTGTTGTGAGGGACACAATCATAAATCTTCGAGTAACCACGCGAGAGCGCAAGCAGCTCCGGACGCCCCTGCCATTTATACCTGCCCGATGCACCCGGAGATCCGACAAAAAGGACCCGGCACGTGTCCTCTGTGCGGAATGGCACTTGAGCCTGCTGAACCTAGTCTGGAAGAGGGGCCAAATGAAGAGCTCCTCGACATGTCTCGCCGCCTAAAGATCGGTGCACTCTTTACTTTGCCTCTACTTGTTCTAGCGATGAGCGAGATGATACCAGGGCTCAAATTACACGGACTTATTTCTCCGAAATGGTGGAATTGGGTGCAGCTTGCTTTGGCCTCGCCCGTTGTTCTATGGGTCGGAGCACCGCTCTTCAAGCGCGGGTTAGAATCATTTTTGCGCTTCAAGCTCAATATGTTCTCGCTCATCGCAATTGGTACTGGCGTGGCCTACATTTATAGTGTCGTTGCTACGCTCTTCCCGCACTTGTTTCCACCTTCATTTCAGAACGCGCACACGGGACTAGTGGGGGTATATTTCGAAGCCGCAGCCGTCATCGTTACCCTTGTGATTCTGGGCCAAGTGCTGGAGCTAAAAGCGCGCGGGCAAACAAGCGGTGCGATCAAAGCTTTGCTTGGTCTTGCGCCGAAGACCGCACGCCTGGTCCGCGCCGACGGCACAGAAGAAGATATCGATTTAAATGAGGTAGAGATTGGAAATCACTTGCGGGTTCGTCCCGGTGAAAAAGTACCCGTGGACGGGACCGTACTGGAGGGCAGCAGCTCCGTCGATGAGTCGATGATAACGGGAGAATCGATACCGGTGCAGAAGTCCAAATCTGATTCCGTCACAGGCGGGACCATCAACGGTACGGGTGCCTTGCTGATGGAGGCTAAACGCGTGGGATCGGATACCGTGCTTTCTCAAATCGTAAAAATGGTGAGTGAAGCGCAACGAAGTCGTGCTCCCATTCAACGGTTGGCCGATATTGTCGCTTCCTACTTTGTTCCCGCGGTAATTGCGAGTTCTGTCCTTACAGCGATCGTCTGGTACGTATTGGGGCCGGATCCCGCTCTGTCTTTTGCGCTCGTCAACGCAGTGGCGGTACTCATTATTGCCTGTCCGTGTGCCTTGGGTCTTGCCACCCCGATGTCGATTATGGTCGGGACCGGAAAAGGCGCGCAAAATGGCGTGCTCATCAAAAACGCCGAGGCTCTTGAAACACTCGAAAAGGTAAATGTCCTTGTAGTCGATAAGACCGGCACCTTGACCGAAGGGAAACCCAAGCTCGTGTCCGTGTTCTCTCTGCCGGGTTTTGAAGAAAAACAATTGCTTCGCTTTGCTGCTAGCCTTGAGCGGGCGAGTGAACACCCGTTGGCGGCCGCAATAGTAAAGGGCGCGAAAGAAAAGGGAGCGGGGCCGTCGCCTTCCACGGAGGGTTTCGAATCTCTCACTGGGATGGGAATCCGTGGCAAAGTGGAGGGCCATGACGTTGCTGTAGGAAACCTAAAACTACTTGAAAAACTCAACGTGGATTCCAAGGCCCTAGTTGAACAAGCCGATACGGAAAGAAAAGAAGGCCGCACGGTAATGCTTGTAGCCATTGATGGGAAGGCTGCGGGAACCATTGGGGTTGCAGATCCCATCAAAGAAACGACCTCAGAGGCGATTTCCATGCTTGCCAAGGCTGGGATGCGGGTAGTGATGCTCACAGGAGATCACAAGAGTACGGCGGAGGCAGTTGCCAAAAAACTCGGGATTACGGAGGTCCATGCTAACGTACTTCCAGATCAGAAAATCGCGGTGGTGAAAGATTTGCAAAGCCAAGGGCACATTGTCGCCATGGCTGGTGATGGTGTGAACGACGCCCCGGCGCTCGCGCAGGCGAACGTCGGTATTGCCATGGGCCACGGTACCGATGTGGCGATGCAAAGTGCGGGGATTACTCTCGTTAAAGGAGATCTGCGTGGGATTGTGAAAGCGCGAAACCTCTCTCGAGCCACGATGCGAAACATTCGTCAGAATCTCTTCTTTGCGTTTGCGTACAACGCAGTCGGGGTGCCTATTGCTGCCGGCGTTTTGTATCCCGTCTTTGGGATCTTATTAAGCCCCATGATCGCTAGCGCTGCGATGAGCTTTAGCTCCGTGTCGGTAATTGGGAATGCGCTTCGGTTAAGAAGGATTTCTTTGTGAGCAGTTTTAGCATTTTACGGGAATTGGCGTTACCAGCTGTTACCGAACCGAAGGCGGCAAACTGATTCGAAAGCGATGCTTTCGCCAAGAATGGAGCCGATCAACCAAACAAGTCCGATTCCAATGGCGATTTCGGCGCCTGCTGCCCAAAAGACGGCAAGAGCGATGACTCCAAAGCCGGCAAAGTACAAGAGTGTTGAGGAGCGTATCCGCCGTAACTCCTCTGGAAGCAAGACGAGACTGGCGACGGTTGTGCCGGTACCGAGAAAAAGTGCGCCACAAAGTGCCATGCACGAGTACATGCCAAATAGTCTGAAGAAACCTAAGATTCCGGTTTCGGCGGAGAGGCTGAATCCGAATTGCGGGCAAATGGCTAACACCACTATCCCGGAGAGTGTGTAAATGGCAATGAATTTCGAGATTACAACTACGAGGGATGGGGTGAGGCAGGCGCTAATTTCCAGCCGCACCTTCTCGTAGAGAATAGACGGAGTGGGAGAGCGCCCCTTGTTCATGAACTCGCGGAATTCCAGAAAAAGTTGTTTTTGGTTTGCGGTTTTTACCAAGTAGGATCTCCTAACTACTTTTACGAAGGCTGGACCTTTTTGTGACAGGCCCCGGGAAATATGAAATTTTTCGCTTCGGTCACAAGTTCAGGGGTGCATATCGTAGACTTTATTAGATGCTGCCGGAAGGAGGGGCTTCGAATGAAATGGATGATTGCTGCAATTTTGCTACTGAGCCGTGCTACTTACGCAGAAGACCCAACGCTCGAAGTGGCACTTCGTACGGCCTATTCAAAATATCCCAAACTTGCCGCTCAAAAGGAGCGCGTGAGTGTGGCGGAGTCTGAGGTGGTGTCGCGAGCCACCCCCTCTTCACCTAATATTGGCGTTTCGCAACTTAATAGAGGAAACAGCACGCTCTATGCAACCGTAGAGCAAAAGATAGATTTTCCAACCAAATATTTCTTGAAGGCCAAGGCGCAGGGCTTTCGAGCGGAAGCTGAGGAAAGCGACTACAAGGCGCTCCGTCTGCAGGTGCGTTCAAACGTGATAGCCACCTACTATGGACTGCACGCCGTGCAGGAGATTATCGATCTGAACCAGCAGGATCTCGCGCGCCTAAAAGAAATTTCACGGATTGCCGAGTCAAAATATGCTTCAGGTAGAGCTCCTCAGCACGACCAAATGAAAGCGCACGTGGCGCAAACAGAAACAGAGGCAAAACTTATTGCCCTTAGGCAGGAAGAGCAGGCGCTTCAGGCGCGATTGGGTTACCTTCTAGGGGCCGGCTCCGACTTCCACGCGAAGCTTAAAGGCCTAGAATTGCCCGTTCCGGATGTCAGAAGTGAAGTCGAGAAGCTTGGCTTCGCCGACGCCGGCGAGTCCCCTCGATCCTAAAAATGAGGGCACTCGCTCGTGCAGCCGAGACAGAAGGTACTTTGTCGAGTTGGAACTTTGCTCCGGACTTTAAGCTAATGTACCAGCAGCGAATTGCAGGTGCTCCCGATAATTCGCACATACTGGGTGTTTCGATGAGCATCCCACTCTGGTTTTGGGGGAATAGCTCCGAAGTCAGGGCCGCCTCTGCTCGTGAGTCGGCAGCAAGAAAAGAACTTCTCAACTCAGAGGCCCAGGTGGGTGCTGATATTCGAACGCTGAAATATGCATTGGCTTCCAGCTACGAGTTGTACGAGATTTTTCGGGAGTAGCCTGATCCCCCAGGCCTTAAGTTCTTACAACTCCGCGATGGCTGCCTATAGGGCGAATAGCATCAGCTTTAATGACTACCTCGATTCAGAAAGATCTCTTTTGAAAGTGAAGATTGCGCGCTTGCGAACTCGTTCCGAATATATTTCCAACTTGGTTCAGTTCGAAGCTTTGCTGGGGCGATCAATATCGCATTTGGGAGAACAAACGAAATGAAGAGAAAGTACAAAGCCATTAGCTACACTGTCCTCTTGCTATTTCCTATCATGGTTGCATTGGCCGACGATCCAGCCGACAAGCAGTCTGGTGAAATGCATGAGCATTCATCTGCTTCCTCGTATCCGAACGGCACCGACGCAAAGCCGGAGGCTAATCCGGAGCCCGCCGGTAGCGAAAAACAACTTTACCACTGCCCGATGCACCCGCAAGTGGTCTCGGATAAACCCGGATCCTGTCCGATTTGTGGCATGGATCTGGTTTTGAGCGAGTCGCACTCAATGGAAAAGTCTTCGGATTCTTCGGACTATCCAAAGGGACACGCCGCTGTCCATCTCTCTCTGGAACGGCAGCAGATGATAGGGGTCAAAGTGTCGGAAGTCTCAAAAAAGAATTTATTCAGGAAAGTGAAAGCTCCCGGTCGGGTGGCTTTTGATCCGCAACTGTATACCGCCCAAAAAGAGTATCAAGAAGCTTTAAGGCAGCTGAGCCGGGTAAAGTCGTCTCCCTTGGATAGCGTTCGAAATAACGTTGCTCGGATGGTCGAGTCCGCGAAGATCCGTCTACGCGTGCTCGGGCTATCGGAAGATCAAATCCGCGCCATCAAGCCGCAATCCACAATCACCGACAGCCTACTCATCTCCCAAAAAAGTGGAGCGGCTTGGATCTATGCAGAAGTTTTTGAAATGGATTTAAGAAATATTCAAAAAGGTCAGGCGGCTCAGCTGACTTCGAATTATCTTGAAGGCAAAGTTATTCCCGGTACGGTGGTCTCTACCGATGAGGTTATCAACCCGGAGACACGAACGGCGAAAGTAAGAATTCGGGTGCAGTCCCCTGGAGTGCAGCTGCGTCCAGAGTCTTATGTGGACGTGGAAATTCTTGTCCCACAGGGAGAACATGTGGCGATCCCTGAGGATGCCGTAGTCGATACCGGGGAAGAAAGATTTGTTTTTGTAAACAAGGGTGAAGGTCACTTCGAACCGCGCAAGATTGCAGTGCTCTTCCGCGTGCAAGATGAAGTTGCGGTGGCGGAGGGACTGGAAGAAGGCGAGTCTATCGTGACAAGCGCCAATTTTCTAATGGACTCCGAGTCCCGCCTTAAAGGCGTTCTCAGTCAGATGGGTTCCGGACACAATCACTAGGAATAATCATGATTGGAAAAATTATTGAATTCTCCGCCAAGAATAAGTTTCTGGTATTTTTTCTCACTGCTGTGCTCGGTTATGCCGGATGGATCGGGCTAAATAACATTCCCGTCGACGCTATCCCCGATCTCTCCGATTCCCAAGTGGTTGTGTACTCAAAGTGGAACGTGAGCCCTGACATCATTGAAGACCAGGTTACCTACCCGATCGTCACGAGCTTGCTCGGTGTACCAAAGGTGAAGGACATTCGTGCTGTGTCGACCTTCGGCAACTCCTTTGTATATGTCATCTTTGAAGACGGAACGGACATCTACTGGGCGCGCAGTAGAGTGATGGAGTATCTTTCAAAAACTATTCCCTCCCTACCGGACGGAGTGGAAACTGAGATGGGCCCGGACGCAACGGGGGTTGGTTGGGTGTACCAGTATGCACTCAAAGATACATCCGGAAAACACTCTCTCGCCGATCTACGTAGCTTTCAGGACTGGTTTTTGCGCTACCAACTTCAATCCGTAACCGGGGTGGCAGAGATTGCCACTTTCGGAGGATACGAGAAACAGTACCAGGTCGAGGTACTGCCGAATGCTCTGCGCGCTTTCAGGGTGACTTTGAAACAGGTGCTTCAGGCCATCAAGAAAGGTAATAGCGAAACGGGCGCCCGCGTGATGGAGTTTGCCGGAACCGAATACATGGTCCGAGCGCGCGGCTATGTAAAATCAAAAATCGATATTGAAAATATTGTTGTTGGGACAGGTGAGGGGGGAACTCCTATCTACGTAAAAAACGTCGCCAGCGTAAAGCTTGGCCCTCAAATGAGGCGCGGGGCTGCGGACTTGAATGGAATGGGTGAAACAGTAGGTGGAATCGTCGTTATGCGATATGGTGAGAATGCGAATAACGTGATTAAGCGAGTCAAGAACAAGCTCGCCGAGCTAAAAGGCAGTTTTCCGGAAGGTGTAGAGCTTGTCGAAACCTATGATCGCAGTGACTTGATCAATCGATCGATTCAAACATTGACCCATGAACTTCGCCTTGAGCTGATTATTGTTGCCATCGTTATCATCATTTTCCTGCTTCACATACCCAGCTCGTTTGTTCCGATTGTAACTTTGCCCACCGCGGTTCTTATCAGTTTTTTACCCATGTACCTGGCTGGTGTTTCAGCAAACATCATGTCGCTGGGTGGGATTGCGATCGCTATCGGAGCCATGATCGACGCGGCACTGGTCGTAGTTGAAAACTGTCACAAGAAGCTGGAGCTTCGACGTAAAACCGGCGAAGAAACTCCCTTGTTTTCGACAGTCGTGGAAGCGGTGCAAGAGGTTGGCCCGGCCAGTTTTTATTCGCTACTGGTCATCGCTGTTTCCTTCCTGCCCATTTTTGCTTTGGAAGATCAGGAGGGAAGACTATTCAAGCCGTTGGCCTATACTAAAACGCTGGCGATGTTTGTGGCGGCTTTCCTGTCGATCACACTGGTTCCGGCCCTTCTTGTTCTCGTTAACCACGGGAAAAAGTTCAAGCTTCGTTCGGAGCGGTTAACGAAGGTGGTTAATACCGTTTTGGTAGGTCAGCACTGGAGCGAAGAACAGCACCCCATCAGCCGTTTTCTGTTCCGAGTCTACGGCCCTGCGGTCAATTGGGTGGTGGATCACCGCAAGACTGTGATTGGAATCTCCATCGCGATGCTAGTACTCACCGTGCCGGCCTTCCTAAAACTAGGCTCAGAGTTTATGCCTCCGCTCAATGAAGGATCTCTTCTATACATGCCGACCACCATGCCCGGAATCTCAATCAGAGAGGCGCAGGAGCTGCTGCAGCGCCAAAACAAGGTGCTGAAGAGTTTTCCGGAAGTGGCCTCTGTACACGGCAAAGTCGGGCGCGCCGAGACTGCCACCGACCCGGCCCCCCTGTCCATGATGGAAACGGTGGTAGCCTTGAAGGATCCGTCCGAGTGGCGGAGGGCTAAGCGGTTTTATTCCTTTCTGCCAGAATTTTTGCAGTGGCCGTTCTACTGGATTGTTCCGCCGCACATGACGTGGAACGAACTCGTTAAAGAGATGAATCAAAAAATGCAGTTTCCGGGAACGACGAATGCCTACACCATGCCGATCAAAACCCGAATTGACATGCTTTCGACGGGAATTCGTACCCCGGTGGGGATAAAGATTTATGGTGGGGACTCCAGGAAAATTGAAGAAATAGGCCTGCAGTTGGAGAAACTCATTCCGCAGGTGTCCGGGACACGAAGTGTTTTCGCCGAACGCGTGGCGGGGGGGTACTTCCTCGATTTTCACTTTAACCGCGAAGCTCTGGGACGTTATGGGATCTCAATCGCGGAGGCCCAGGAGGTCATTCAACACGCTCTGGGTGGCAAAACGGTTTCCACTACGGTGGAGGGCAGGGAGCGCTACACTATTAACGTGAGGTACGCGAGCGCTTTCAGAGATGATATCGAGGATCTTAAAAGAATTCTCATCTCAACTCCTAAAGGGGTCCAAATTCCTCTCGGTGAGGTCGCCAATATTGAAGCAGTTACCGGGCCGGGAATGATTAGAACTGAGAACGGACTCCTTGTTGGTTATGTTTTTGTCGATGTTCTGGACGAGGACATCGGCGGCTATGTCCAGCGAGCTAAAGACCGTGTAAATAAGGAAATTGATCTGCCGGCCGGTTACTCGGTCGAGTGGAGCGGCCAATTCAAGAACATGCTTCGAGTACGTGAGAAGCTTGGCGTCGTGGTTCCCATCACTCTAATTGTGGTATTTCTTTTGATTTACTTCAATACCAAGTCTGCAATTGAGACGTCCATCATTCTTCTGGCTATTCCGTTTTCGGCGATTGGAGCGGTTTGGCTCCTTTATATCTTGGGCTATAACATGAGCATTGCCGTTTGGGTGGGGTTGATTGCCTTGCTGGGAGTCGATGCTGAGACGGCTATTTTTATGCTGCTGTATTTGACTTTGAGTTACGATCGACACGTGAAAAACGGACAAATGAATTCGATGCAAGATTTGAAGGAGGCCATTTACGAGGGCGCTGTAAAGAGAATTCGTCCAAAGATGATGACGGTAATGACAACCTTTGTTGCTTTGTTGCCGATTCTTTTTGCACACAGTTCACAATCGGGAGCAGACGTGATGAAGCGGATGGCAGCTCCGATGATTGGGGGGATTTTTTCTTCGTTTCTACTCGAACTCTTAGTTTACCCCGCGATTTTTGCGGTTTGGAAGGAGCTTGAAGTGAAGAAAAGACTGGAACGCGGCGCCGGGTCTCTCTACTCGTGACATTTCACGAAATCTGGTGGCTTATGCAGCGTTCAGGCGTAAGCTTAAAACATGCAGCTACATGATTTACTGCTAGCGCTCATCGCTTTTGGCGCGGAGTTTATTGGCACGCTGAGCGGCTTTGGCTCCTCAACGTTTTTTGTACCCGCCGCCTTGCTCCTTGAAAGTGCTCAGTTTGTACTGGCGCTTACCGGAATTCTTCACTGCTTCGGAAACTTTTGGAAGCTGATCCTTTTTCGTGAGCGCTTTCCCTGGAAGACCTTTGTCTTTTTAGCCATCCCTTCCATCGCGGCTACAGGAATCGGGGCGTGGCTTGCCCCACATTTTGTCACGACGAACTTTCGCCCCGTGCTGGGTGCATTCCTGATATTCGCTGGGCTCCTTTCTTTGTTTGCCAAAGATAGAATCTCTCAATTGCCCCGCGCGGTTGCTTTTATGCTCAGTCTTCTTTCGGGATTCGCCACGGGGCTTGTGGGAACAGGGGGAGCCCTGCGCGGTTTAGCGCTGGGTGCGCTGCAGGTTCCTAAGCTAAATTTTATCGCTCTCTCTTCCGCGATTGATATCGGTGGAGATTTACTTCGAACGGCTCTTTATCTTCGAAGTGGATTCATGAACTGGGCCGAGTGGTTTTATATACCTGTTCTGGGTTTCTCCGCTTACCTAGGGGCCCTGTTGGGGAGATACGTTCTTACTCGCATCGCCCAACAGCATTTTGAACGAATGGTGGCCCTCTTCATCATCTTAAGCGGGGTGGCGCTTCTGTTTTCCGGTACGGTAGAGCCGGTCCCCTAGAATCATCTTGATCCCCGACGCCGACGCCCTCGATTGCGCTGTCCTTTGTTGTTGGAGGCCCGTTTCATCCGTTGCTGCGGTTGAGGCTTTCGCTCGGGTTTTCTCTTTCCGGGTTCTTTTTGACCCGTCAGGACGAGCGAGACATCTGTATCCTCATCCGTCACAAAGTTGATGGCTCTGCCGGTTTTTCCGTTTCGCCCGGTTCGACCGATGCGGTGGATATAGTCCTCGCGGCAACCGGGGAGATCGTAATTTACGACGACCTCGATGTCAGAAACATCAATCCCGCGTCCGGCGATATCGGTCGCCACCATGATAGGGTGCGATCCTTCTTTAAACATGCTCAGCGCGCGCTTGCGTTGGCCCTGAGTACGACCGCCGTGGATGTTCACGACTTTAAATCCGCTCTTACCCAAAATACGCGCGACTCTTTCGGTGCGGGATTTGGTGCGTGTAAAAATGAGCGTCTTACCTTCGATTTCCGAAAGTTCTTCAACGATCAAATTCGATTTGTCTCCGGGCGACATGCGCAGAGTCTCAACTTCGATGCTGTGTTTGTTTTCTACAGGCTTAATGTTGATGCGCACCGGCTGGTACAGAAGCGTCTCGCTATCTGAACGGTTTCCTTTGGCATCGTTGCCGAGAACAACAAAGTCTGCCGCTTTTGGGCAGGTGCTTCATGATTCTTTTGATTTGGGGTGCGAATCCCATGTCGAGCATCCGGTCCACTTCGTCGAGTACGAGAAAGGACACATAAGAAAGGCGGATGGTTCCCTCGTCCAGATGATCATTTAAACGTCCGGGGGTCGCGATGATGTAGTCCACGCCTTGCTCAATTTCTCTTGCCTGGCGCGAGAAGGACTCACCGCCCACTACGAGCGTGCCGTACATCTTCATGTCCTTGGACATCTTCTTCAAACATCATGGATCTGAGCTGCCAGCTCACGTGTGGGGCTTAGCACGAGTGCGGCCTTGCCCGGCTCCGCGTAAATGCGAGTCAGCAGCGGAATGCCGAAGGCGGCGGTTTTGCCCGTACCCGTTTGGGCGATTCCCAAAACGTCTTTACCACCCATTGCGGCCGGAATGGCGGCAACTTGAATGGGGGTGGGGTGAGTGAATTTCATGCGCTCCAAGGCATATGCCAAGGGCTCGGGGATCTGTAGATCCCTAAAACTATTGAACGGTTTCATTGGTTCCTTAAGACCTAACTTTTGGCGTGCATCAATAGGAAGGCTAGTAATTTAAGATTCTTAACGAATTCAGAGAGGGGCACGTCGACTAGAGATAATCAGGCTCTATCGCCCTACAACGAACGCCTGGAAACTACCAAAGTTCCGACCCCGTTGCACGCTTTATTAATGCGTTGCTATCAGGAAGGATTTTATTTAACTTGCTAGTTAATTAACTATTAGGTAAAGTAAGAGTATGAGCGTTGATTCACTAAGCACCACTTTCGCGGCCCTGGCAGATCCCACTCGAAGGGCCATTCTAAATAGTCTTACGAACGGTGAGCGGTCCGTCACGGAGTTGGCCAAACCGTTCAAAATGAGTCTGCCCGCGGTGACCAAGCACCTGAAGGTACTGGAGCGAGCGGGACTCATTGAACGTGGCCGCGAAGCCCAGTGGCGACCCTGCCGACTCCGAGCTGAACCGCTGCGAGAAATAGAAGACTGGGTCGAGCATTACCGCAAGTTCTGGGAAGAGAGTTTGGACCGTTTGGATGCGTATCTGAAAACGGTAACGGAAAAAGAGAATTTAAAAGGAAAGAAACATGGCCGCAAAAAATAAATCAAACCAGATCACACTGACACGTCTTTACGATGCTCCCGTAAAGCTTGTATGGGAAGCCTGGACGGATCCCGAACAAGTAGCAAAGTGGTGGGGCCCGCGCGGTTTTACGCTCACCACTCACAGCAAAGATCTGCGGCCGGGGGTACCTGGGACTACACCATGCATGGTCCCGACGGCACCGACTACCCGAACTCAACGCTCTACCACGAGGTCGAGAAGTACGCGAAGCTCGTCTACGATCATGGCGGCTACAAAGATAGGCCACCTCTTTTCAAAGTTACTGTTCTGTTCGCGGAAAAAGGCAGCCAAACTGGAAATGCAAATGACGATGGAGTTCCCGTTCCAGAAGCCGCGGCGGAATCCGTGAAATTCATCAAGAAGGCAGGCGGTGAGTCCACCTGGGATCGTCTGGCGGAGTACCTGGAAGAGAACTCGTCGGGTAAAGAGCTCTTTGTCATTAACCGCAGCTTTGAAGCACCTCTAGATTTGATGTTTGAAATGTGGACGAATCCTAAGCACGTTTCACAGTGGATGCCACCGACAGGTATGAATATGGAATTCATCCACGCTGAGATCAAGCCCGGTGGCCGGAGTTTTTATTGCATGTCCGGTGGCGGCGGAATGAAAATGTACGGCCGCGCGGAATACCTGGAAGTCAAAAAGCCCGATCGCATCGTGTATAAGCAGCAGTTCTGCGATGAGACGGGTGAAAAAGTCACTCGCCATCCGATGGCACCGACGTGGCCGGCCACGATGCTCACCACCGTCCAACTCCACGCGGAATCCCCAACGCGCACGCGCGTGACGATTCGGTGGGAAATAGTGGGAGATGCGACGGCGGAAGAGCTAGAGACGTTTATCAAAGGACGTGGCGGCATGACCCAAGGGTGGACCGGCTCCTTCGATAAGCTAGAGGCTTATCTGGTAAACAAATCGTGAGGGCAGCCACGACCAAGTTCCGCGTGGCCCGACCAACGGACCAGCTCGCTGCACTCCTTCCCTTTTATCGGGACGGATTGGGCTTGGAGGTGCTGGCGAGCTTTCAGGATCACGATGGCTTTGACGGCGTTGTCCTTGGCACTCCAGGTGGCTTGTACCACCTGGAGTTTACTTCGAAGAAAGGGCACTCGGTCGGTCGCGCCCCGAACCCGGATCACCTCATCGTTTTCTACCTTCCAGACAAAGCGGAGTGGGAAGGCTCTGTAAAGAAAATGAAAAGAATGGGTTTCGATCCGGTCCCTTCTTATAACCCATACTGGGATCGTAACGGCGTAACCTTTGAGGATCCGGACGGCTACCGGGTCGTCTTGCAGCACGCTGCCTGGACCGCCTAGGCTTTTTCCACATAATTAATGACAGGTCTCCCAAGATGCTATTTAAGGGAAAAAACATTCGGGAGGACCTCATGATCAAAGCCAAAGGAATGGCCGCTTCGGAACCCAAAGCAAAGCTTGCCTCGTACTCTTTTGAAAGACGCGATCCCAAGGAATCGGATGTCGTTATTGATATTAAGTACTGTGGCATCTGCCACTCCGACATCCACATGACGCGTGATGAGTGGGGAATGGGCGCACCTTTTCCGATGGTGCCCGGACACGAGATTGCCGGCGTGGTCACTCAGGTGGGCCCCAAAGTTACCAAGTATAAAGTAGGTGACAGGGTAGGCGTTGGTTGCATGGTCGAGTCCTGCCGCAGCTGCGAATCCTGCGAGCAAGGACTTGAGAACTACTGCATTAACGGCAACACGATGACCTACGGCTCCGTCGAAAAAGACGGCACTGTTACTCAAGGCGGGTATTCCAACGTCATCGTTGTAAATGAAGATTTTGTTTTGAAGATTCCCGATGCGCTTCCGCTTGAGAAGGCAGCGCCCCTTCTTTGTGCAGGCATCACGACCTACTCTCCGTTGAAACATTGGGGTGCGGGTCCCGGTAAGAAAGTAGCGGTGATGGGTCTCGGTGGACTGGGGCACATGGCCGTTAAAATTGCGGCGGCGATGGGTGCGGAAGTTACCGTGCTCAGCCGATCGGAGAAGAAACACGAAGATGCCGACAAGCTGGGTGCGCACAAGTTTCTGGTAACTAGCGATGCCGAGGCTCTAAAGAGCCATGCTCTCAACTTTGATCTCATTATTAATACTGTCTCGTCCTCCGAGTTGGACATGGGCACGTACTTTGACTTGCTCAAGATCGACGGGACGCTTGTTTCCGTTGGAGTGCCCGAAACTCCGCTCTCCATTCACCCGTTTCCCTTGATCATGAAGCGCAGAGCGTTTGCGGGATCTCTTATTGGTTCCATCAAAGAGACTCAGGAGATGCTGGATTTCTGTGGCGAGCGTGAAATCGTCCCTGAAATTGAGATGACGACCCCGGATAAGGTGAACGAAGCCTACGAGCGAGTTCTTAAGAGTGACGTGCGTTACCGCTTCGTCATTGATATGGGACGCCTCTAGTTTTTTGAAGTATCGCGGCAGCGCCTTCTAAAAATGGGCGTTGCCGCGTTGGATTTCCTCGCCGTTGAGTTCAATCGCATATTCGATGGGCGCCGCTTTGGCGATCATCGCACTCACTCCACAGTACTTGGTCTGAGAAAGGGTGACGGCTTCGATGAGTTTTTCAGCATCGACTTTCCCTTTTACAATGTAACGCAGGCTCACCTTTGTGAAGACGGCTGGGTAACCCTCCGTCAAAGAAGTCTCCGCTTCCACTTCAAAGGAGTCGGCGGGCTGTCGGTATTTTCGAAGTAGTGCGACTACATCCATTCCGGTGCAGCCGCTGACGCCCGCGAGCACGAGTTCTTTGGGATTTAAGGCCGAGTCCTCACCGATGGGCCTTTTTGCGTCCATCGCTATTTCATGAGCTGAACTCTTGGCCGTGAATCGCATTTTTTCATTCCAGATTGTACGTAGTTTCATGGACCGCTCCTTATTCCTAGGGTGTTTCCAACGGGCAACAATCTTATCCTGAGACTGTGGACTTTGACACCCGGGTATTCTAACTCTTCCACCTGATTTAATCTCTAAACACCCGTGATGTGAGAAATGTGGTCGTTCAACCGCTCCGGTGCTTTGCTATTTGGTGTTTTTCATCTTTGCGCGTTTAGCCTCTGTTTAAAAGGTTTTGCTGCGCCCAGTTCCATCGTTGTCGTGGGGGCTGGGGTGGTGAGCCCTATCGGGCAAAACACCACACAGTTTTGGGCGAATCTAAGGACAAGAACTTCGGGAATTGCGCCCGTAAGACTTTTTAAGCCTGCCCAGGATTATCCCTTTCAGTACTCGGCGGAGGTGCCGCTGGCAAACGGCCACCTGGAAGCCTACCTTGGCACTTGTCCCCATGTGGTGATGAGGCTGGCCAGCATTGATCGTCAAAGTTTGCTTGCTGTAAAGGCTTCTGAAGAAGCGGTACTCAGTGCAGGCCTGCTGCAGGAAGATCCGGAAAAGAAAACTTGGCGCTTAAACCTGCCGGCGGATCGCGTGGGGGTGGCCATCGGTTCCACACTTGGCGGGCCGCTCACGGAGCGTGCCGCGGGTTCGCGTTTACTCATGGGCCAAATGTTTAGAGCGCCCTCCGAAGTGGCGTTCGCACTCGGGGCCGATGGCTTTGCAACTTGCCCGGTTGCCGCGTGTGCCTCCGGCTTGCACGCGACCATAGTGGCGGCCCAAACTCTACGCGCTTCGGACGCCGATGTAATGCTCGCTGGGGCAACGGATTCACAAATATCAGAAGCGAGTTTCACTTCCAGAAGTGCAGTCCTTTCACGTACCGGAACAGTACGCCCCTTTGATAAAGATGCGGACGGAATTGTTTTGGGCGAAGGGGCGGCCGTTGTCGCGCTAACCCGCCGAGACTACGCCGAGCAGAGTGGCCTGAAAGTACGCGCTACCATCGCTGGTTACGCTGCCCGAATTGGGGGAAATGATCTCACCCGTCTTTACGCCGAACTCGTCGCGCGGACGATGCGAGATGCGATCGAAAAGGCGGAGATAGGACCTGCCGACATAGGCGCTGTTTTCGCCCATGCGCCTGGTACGCCGGTTGGGGATGAAGCTGAACTCAAGGCGATCCAGCACGTCTTTGGCCTGCAGCGAGTGCCGATTGTTTCGCTTTCTTCCAGGCTGGGACATCCCTTGGGGCCTGCCGGTTCGATGCGCTTAGTCGCCGCTTTGAATGCTCTAGAAACGCAGTTTCTGCCAGGAAACCTAAATCTCAACAGCCCACGCCCAGGCTCTGAAGTGCTTCACTTTGTAGGCAAAGACGGGATGGAGCTAAAAGAAGTACGCTATATTCTTATCAATTCTTACGGCTTTGGCGGTCACTACAGCTCGATGGTCCTAGAGAGGGAAGGCTAGCCCGATTGCCTTACCGCGCCGCGCCAGACATTTCTTTTTTCCTCTGAGCTTTTGTTTCTCCTCCCTGCGCGTTCCCTAAGGGGGGATGGCTTCCGCCGCTTTGAGTGCAGCGTCAGGCAATCACCTTTCTACGTTTCAAAACATTAAGGAGATGAACCATGAAAAACACTCTGAAGGTCTTTCTGTTATTGGCGGTTTTTGTTGGCAGCCAGATGCAAGCCACTCCGTGGGTACGTAAGGACAAGCCCAAGTACCGCGGCGATCGCTTGGACTGGTGTGTAAATTTTGGCACGGGTTGCGGGCAGCCGGTCGTGAACGAGTACTGCAAAACTTTGGGAATGAAGGGCTCCCAGTACTTTGCCCAGGATCCCAACATCGGTCGCACGCGTCTTTTGAATGATGCGGTTTGCGAAGACAACTACTGTGATGGTTTCAAGTATCTCTACTGTAGGAAGCTGGTCGAAAGCTACACCCAGCCTCGTTACCGCGGCGATCGCTTGGATTGGTGTGCTGACTTCGGTTCGCAGTGCGGAAAGCCCGCGGCCGATCTGTACTGCAAGAAGCAGGGATGGACGTCCGCCTATGACTACGCGAAGGACGAGAACATCGGTCGGACCCGCCTCATCAACGACGCGGTTTGCGAAGACAACTACTGCGACGGCTTCAAGTACATCAAGTGTAAGTAAGCAAAGTGCTCCCACACAAAAGGCAACGGTTTGCCGGAGGGCTTAGGCCCTCCGGTCGCCGGCCGCCGAACCTGCTTCTGCTATTGTGGGCTGCTGACCAAAGCGACTTTATACTCCGTGCCAACTAGGGTGCACACCGCCCAGCAAATGCGCGTAGCCTAGCCCTAGATACACCTGCATAATCTTCTGTCTTTGTCCGCCACACACCTCCTGGTATGTCGGCATTCTTTCAGCCGAAAGACTGATTTCCGGGTGAACCCGCAGAGAAAACCTGACGAGTTCATACTTCTGAAGGTAGTTCTTTGAGCAGAAAAGAAAGCCGGGCGATCTCTGAAAGCGCCCTCTTGAATGCTGCTGAGTTCGGCTTCACACGCCTGGGCACTTCGGAACTCCGCCAAGCTTTTGGAACTCAGCAAAGCACCGCCCGTGTAATAGACCAGTCGAGTTGGTATATCGCCGAGTCATCGAAGCGTAATCGGTGGGCGAATTCAATTCCAGCCGGCTCGAGTTTTTCCTTAATGGTCTCAACGAAACGGCTGCCAGGGTATTTATAGGGCGCTCCGTGGATGAGCATACCGCGTGCGATGGGCCGCTTGACCGCTTCGCCGATTCCGTCGATTCGCGTTGCGCCCAGTTGAGCTTGAAGCCGACCGGATGTGTGCTGATTGAAACAGTACGCGACGAGGGGTTCAAGTTCCGTATTTCTCGCTCAAACATGGCGACCCATTCGGGCAGGGCGGCTCTTACACTCGGCTTCGGTGGCGTAGCTGGAGAAATCGTAAATCAGGCTATATTTCGAGTAGGTGGAATGAATCTTCAGTTCCCTTTTCCGCTTCGTAGCGAATCTCAATGGAAAAAGTACTTTTCCCAATGTCTACGCAACGCCGACCGCCGGCGTTGCTAGTGCTCGCTGACTCGCGAAGCAAGCTCGGCCGCCAAGGGTGTGGCAGTTGCCGTCCTTAGGGTAGCCGCTGATCTCATATTTGAAAGTTTGTCCCAACGCGTTTAATTGGAGAAGAATCGCGAACGCAAAAACAAGTTTGTTCATTTTGCCCCCATTTCGAATGGCCAACTTATAGCACCTTCTGGAACGTTGAAAAACCGATCGCGTCGCGCATCGTGTCGAGCGGGTAGGCGACTGGGTAACGTATTCCTACAGAGGACACAGGTTTTGAGCGGCTATGGAAGAGAATGAAGGAAGGAAAAGACGCCAAGGACTCTGCTGAAATACGAGTAAAAGTAGATGAACTTTTATCCTATGTAGAATCCCAACAGGAAACGGACGAAGAAAGCATCTGCGTGAACAGTATGATCGCCTGCATACCGAAGGTCTGGGGAAAACACTAGACCTTCGGAAGTTCAACCTTTACGCGGAACTTGAGCCTCAAAGCCATGAAGGAAAATGGATTTGATGATGAGCAAGTTGAAGCAAAAACGTAAGAAACAGCAAGTCGAGCGGAAGCGTTCTCGATCAAGCGTACGACAAAGTTGAACGCCAATTATTTCCACTTAAGAAAAAGATAGATCTGCTTCTGAAGAGCACCGTAATCCTCTTCGGCGAAGGTTAAGGAAGCCGATCGAAGCTTCGATCTACTTAAAGCTCTCTATGATCTTGATACCGGCAGGAGCCGGCCGACAAGGACTAGAACGGCGTACGCGGCTACCTCTTCTGAGACCAGTCGAGAAGGGAAGTCCCTTCCGCAAAGACTCCGTCCACTTTCTTCACAACATCCGGCGCTTGGAAGAAGGTTGCGATCTCCAGCGGGCAGGACGTTGCCGACGAAACGTCGGGGGCTGGTCCCAGTCCTTTAACTTGTGGTGCGAGTAGCGCCTTGAAGGTCTTCTCTGCCCAGACTCGGAGGTAATGATCCAAGGCGTAGGCGGCTTTCACCATGGGGCCATCATCCTCGTCAGCGACGGCGTAGGGTGCTCCTCCTTCTCGTTCCAAGTCGCGGCGGGCCTGGGCGATCATCTCTTCCGCAACATCAGTATTGCCGGACGGGGCGTCGAGTAGCTGTGCCTTCAGCCCTTGCCACAGAATTGCATTAAAGAGACGATTCTCGCGGATAAGAGTTTGAATCTGACCTTCCGTTTCGCTTCCCCATTGCACCAACATATTGCGGCGGGCCCGCTCGGACCCTTCTTGCTCCAGACGTCCCTGCAATGCCTTCCACGAAGCGACTACCTCGGCCATGATATCCAGCTCGGCTTCGCGCTTGCGGCGAGACTCTGAACCCTTTTCGCCCTGGCGAAAGAGTCGAACAATATTTAACGCCCAATCGGTGGCGCCGGAGCGTTGCAAATTCACCACATCCGCTTGCGCAAAGATTCGCGCGATGACGGACACCTGGGTCAGGATTGCCTGGCGGATGATTTCGTCTTTTTCCACCTCGCTGAGACCCACTTCATTTCCGTCGCTGCCGGGTTTTTGCGCACTCAACTTTTGCATCAGTGCGGTGACCTCCGGGTTGGAATAGCGGTCGCCGTTACCGGAAAGTTTGTGGTGCGGGATCGCAAAAGCACGTGAGACGACTACGAGCGCCACCGCGCGCGAGGCCTCTGCTGGCTTCAGCTGGTTCGGCAGGAGAAGGTTTTGATGTCGATGACTTCTTCCCCTGCAGCGTACCTATCCCTTCGAGGTTAAATCGGATTTGAGGCAGTTGTACTCTCTGGGAGGCGCGAAAGAGCGGAGTGGCCGAGGCGACCCTCAAGGCGTGTAGAAGTACTCCGAATTTCTCAACTTCTGGCTTTCCATCGATTTCCAGCTCACAGAGAGCTGCTCTTCGAGTGAGGCCACATAGCCGGCGAGCGCTTCCGTGATCTGGGCGATAGCCATCCGGTAAATTTCACCCACCAGATAGGTGGTGCCTTCAGGACTGTTTTGTGCATCGCGGTGATCTTTAAGCGTGGGTTTTTGCCGTGCCACTTCAAAGTCAGTCGAGCCTCGACGAGGTAAACCCCGCCACGCTGAATATTGCCCGATCCAAAATCTTTCACCGCCTCGGCTAGAGTTTCCGAGACCACATCGACTACTCTGAAGTTTCCTGTCTTGGCTGAGTAGTTTTCTTCGTTGCCAATATCGCGCGCCCCCTTCGTGCATGATGAGGCTAATCCTGTGTCGTTTTTCCAAAACCTCCACAGCGCCGCGCACGATATTCTCTTGCTGGGTGTGTGTTTCGACGAGGTTTGAAAGAACATCCCACGCGAAAGGCGCCCACAAGTGGCGCGTATGGTGGGTTCATCAAGGGCCACGCTCTTGCTCTCCCCGCAATTTCTACGAAAGTGCGGACAAAGAGTTCAGAGGCGTAGTCGGAGTAGCCGGATCCCACTTCCAAACGTAGCAGCTGCTTGTAAGGCTCGCGGGTTTGTCTGGTTTATCATGGAAACGTTCATGAGAAGTTTCAATGATAATACCGTCAAAATTGAGTGTACTTCCCCGGCTGTCGGCGTTGCCTGCTGCGGCAAGCAAGGTCTTTAAGATCTCCGCCTGAGTGTGTAGCTCGTCGATCACGAGGACCTTTACCGGACGGGGATCCAGGCGCAGCTCGTGGACGGCTTGCTGGATGTCGCGCAAGACGGCGTGAGTGGGTCTTCCCTGACCTTTTGGCGGAACTCAACCGTAGCCGCCATAACTGGAGTAACCGCCGGAGGTAACTCGTTGCCGTCCCTTCCGATTCCGAACTGACGTTGACCGCTTTCAGGACGGTGCTGCCTTCTGGCATCGCTTTAGGATGGCGTGGGCAAAAGACGTCTTACCGGTTCTATCACCCATCCAAAGCTCTACACTTTTGAGATCGCCGTTTTGGCTCCCGTAGCCGAGCCATACCGGTGCGGCGTCCGGAGGCTTCGGGCACATCGTTTTGCCCTATCAACGAGAGCACATCGCGCGAAGGTGAGCTTAAGCGACATACGGCGAACAAAACTGAGCGGCGCCTCAATAATAACTTGGCTGAAGGGGGCCGGCTGCGTGTCGCCGTCCAGCTTGCGGCAGTTGTTCGCCACCTGACCGATCGCTTCGGGTCTATCGAACATAGGGAGTGTTATTTGATGGACGATAAAGCCACAAAGTTGTCTAGATCCGCAAGCGGCTGGGTTGCGACCGGAGAGTCCCGCTGGATGCGCTCCACTACCTTCTGGATGAACTCCTCCGGAACATCTAACTTCTCTCGAATAGCTGAGCAAAAGGCAGTGCGAACCAAAGAGTTTGGACGGTAGATCCATCGCGTTGTCGACGGTAATAAAGTCGCAGGCGTCTTTTATCTTGCCGGACGCGCCTAAGCGCGCCGAAACATCGCGTGAGGCGAGCACCATCACGTGCAGATTAAGCCCGCGGATTTCCGAGGCGGCGTCCATCAGCTCTTTGAGTTCGTCATCCAGAGCGTAGTTCGCTGGATTTTTCGAATCAATGTTGAGGGCATCAATTATCAAGAATCATGTCTGGCAGGCTTTCGATCGACGTGCGTGCGCGCGAGTCTTGTGGCGACACTAATGAGAGAGCCTCGATCGTAGTCTTTCTGGGGAATACGAATATAGCTGGCGAAAGTTCCCCTCCGCTTCTAAAAACGGTTTCAAATGTTACGTTACGAGCTGGAAAAGTGACAGCGTTGGCGGCTTAGCCCGCGCAGAAAGAGGGTCGTGGTGCATCCAAAACGAGTACGCGTTTCTCCTGGAGCCTCTGATCTAAGTTTGGGGTCGAGTTTTGATGAGCCTCGCCTCGAGTACCGCACCATCGGAAAGTTGGGGGCTGTTTCCTGAGGTGGGAGGCAGAATTTTCTTTAATACGGCGCCGTGCTGTCGAAGATCAACCGCCTTCCAGCTCTTCTGGAGGTGGATCTGTCGGTTCGTGCTCTGTGCTCACCGTCTTGGAGGTATTGGGGATAGTTGAGCAGAAGGCTGCCGGGGGCTAACTTCCCGTTGCGGTTTTCTTCTCGGGCGCAATGGTGAGGCTGCTGGAATTGTCGTCGAAGCTTACGCGTGTGGTGGTGAAAACTCTTTTCCCGGGGCTACATAGGTCGGCAAACGGACGATGGAATCTCCGCGCATGTTGAAGAATGACAGATGGTTACGTTGTCTTCCTTCGGCGGTTGGACGCCCACGAAACCGAACTGATTCCCCGACTCATCGTAGAGCACGATGTAGTGGACAAGTCGCCTTTGGGGCTGGGAAAAATACCGACGTGGTTAACCGCGATGTCGGTACGCAGGACGTGGAGTGGGCTGTCTCGCTCCGCACTGCCCACTTCGATGTGATCTTGACCGTTTTGGTAGGCCCACTCGGATTTATTTTCACGAATAATCCGGTGTGTGTACAAGAACTCTGAATAATTGCGTGAACCGACAAAGCGCAGATTGTTTCGCCCAATCGCGATCCAAAGCAAGTAGCTTTCAGTCTCTGATAAGTCGAGCCTGACAAGGGCTGCGTCTTCAACCGCTTCTTCTGCATCCGCCGACGGTTTTTCTACCGAGAAAAAGGCGGTTATTTTCGTTGGTCGGTAGTTCTGCCGGATCCCCTTCTGAATGATGAGTCGGGAAGGGACAACGGCGGGGTCAGTTTTGGCCGGAGGGACGATGTCTTCCGGGGGAGTGAACGGCGCAAACTCCGGTATGGGTTCCCCGTTTTCTCGCGCGGCTCGAATGGCTGCTTGCTGCGATTTTGCTTTCTGTTTCTGCCGCCTCGACTTGATGGAGGTAGGCGAGGTGTTGGCCGACGTAAGTGGGTTCATAGGCGCGAAGATTCGTGAGCTGCATTTCTTCGCCGTCTGAAAGCGAACCCACATCCGGGCCCCGCTCAATGTATAGCCGTCCGATGTTCCAGGAGATCTCTTTATCTTCCGCGTGCGCCACCAGCCCGAAAAGACAAAGCATTAAAGGTGATTCGAATTCCCCACCTACTGTTTCTGTTTTGGAAGCCAGTCTGCCGGGCCCCGTCTGAAACCAGCCAGATGCCGTTTAGCCGCATAATCGATCTGCATAGCACGTCGCGTCATCGCGCGGCAAGCAGTAAGGAGGGGGGCGTTACTCCCCTGAAAATAGGCCTCGCCGGGTGCCGAATGGGGGTGTCGGAAACTTTGATCACTTCAGGCTCAGGCGATGGGGGCATCCGGGGCGGGGGCTGCGCACAATCTCAGCCACAATCCCAGTGTAGCATTAGAGACGTCGGATTCCCGGCCTTCCCAAAGACATTAAAAGGAGGCGTCCATGCAGACGCGTTGGGTACGTTTGGCTCTTGGTTTTTTTCACCGCTTTGCCGGTGGTGGCAGCAGAAACCTATGTAAAGGATTCTTCCTATTGTTTCGGCGGATTACGGCTTACCGTAAGGCGCCGTGGACGGTCGTGTCCGCGAAATGTTACCTCGTCAATGCGGCGGCTGTGACTTCGGTCGAAAGCCTTGTTGGCGGTGATAGCTTAGGCGAAGTTACGTCCAGCGAGACCGATACCGTTACGAGTACGGGCCTCCACCAGAACATCATTTGCCGAGTAACTTTCAAAAATACGGAAACACTCGCGACGACCACCCAAGATTTTTATTTTGGATTCGGTGGCCAAAACGACTCCTACGCCGGCGCCAACCTCGGTGGACATGGGATCGACGGTACTAGGACGGTTCCAGCGCATGCCTTCGGGGCGTGATCGATTCCATGTGTACGGAACAACAAAAAATTAATACTGCAATTTGCAACGGGGATGTTTGTTACAATGCGCTTGGCAGCAGTCTGGTTGCAAACGTCTGCAGCAACTTGGGAAAATTCGGAACGCTCGACTGGGGAAATATCAACACGCCCTTTAATCTGCAGAACGGTCGCTGATAGGATTTGGTCGGTTGTTCCTGACGGTTCAGGTGTGGTCGCGGTCTTAAGCCCACCAAAACCTACCTCAAGGTGTGTGTGTACGATGTATTGCGAGTGGTACCAGTACAATTACAGCTATGTGACGGGTCTCGGAGTATCGCAGGAAGATTGCTCAGCTGATTCCGATATCATGCGCGATTATCAAGTACGTACCTGCGGCGGACACCGTACAAGGTCAAATCGTGCGTGTGGTCGCCGCAGTAGGTGGCCCCGCACTGGATGGCTACTCTATACGCCCGTCATGCAGGTGGATGGTGCGGCGGCGAACGACTCCAGCACCCGGATCGTGGGTGGCAAAAACGAAAGCTGTGCCTTTTTCCCGATTCAGCTCCTGCATCGTTTCCAGAATGGACTTGGTTGTGACCGAGTCGAGGTTGGCCGTACCATCCCGCTATCACCAACTGAGGTTTGCTTACCATCGCGCGATCGCCACCCGCTGACGCTGACCGCCAGAGAGTTCAAAGGTCGGGTAGGTGCTGGCGGTGCTTGGACAGTCCTACCTTATCAACCATTCCTGGTGATCCGGATTCCTTTTCGCCCTTCGCGATATCGTTTCTTATCATCAAAGGTGACCATGACATTTTCTTCCAACGTGAGAACGGGGTTCAAGTTGGAAGGATTTCTGAATACGAAGCTGTTGCCGTGATCGTAATACCGCTAGCGCATCAAAGTCTGGAAAAGCTAATAGGATTTTCAAATAGATCGACTTCCCCTTCGGTGGGTTCGTCGAGCAGGCCCAGAATATTCAGCAGCGTCGATTTCCCCGAGCCGGAGGGGCCCCGGATGACGGCGAAATCGCCAGCGGACACTTTGAAATTGATGGCGTGCAGGGCAATCAATTCAACTCCTTGCCGGTCTGATAAACTTTGGAAAACCTCTTTCAGTTCAATCATGGCTGCCTCATTAAGCTGTATTCAGTCTGCCGACCAGATGACATCGTTCGTAGGGGAAAGTAGAAAACTCGTCCCAAAAGTATTGTGGCTGGTGACAAGCCACTCGGCTCGAATGAGACCGACGGCAATTGAACTCTCCAAGCTTTGGATACCCGTGAGAAAGAAGTTAAACGATCCGCCACTTCCGGGAAGCCGACATTGAGTGGATCCAGAGCCAAACTTTTGAAGTGGGGATCGGTGTAAGCGGGACGAAGTGGACGAGTAAAGAAATTCGGTGCGCACTGAGAAGTCGTCGCTTCCCTCAAAAGCGGCCTCAAGCAAAGTGCTTCCAGACACCCCCTTCTCGGTAACCGAACTCGCCATAAAACTTCCATACGGAGGCTAGAAAGCCGAGCGCGCTGAGCCCGCCTCGCCAGGTCCCGTCTAGATAGCCCCCGCTTACATCTAAGTCGATAGGCCCGACCTTGTGAAAGTGTCTGAGCCAAAACTCCGCGCGCGGACTTTCGTTGGGAAAGCCTTCTTTGGTTAGCGTACGGTAGGGGACATAACAGACATCGGTGCTGTGTGTGGGTGCCTGGTGACTGACACGGGCAATCCATTCGCCAGTGCGGATTTCGCGAGGGCCAGCGAAGGTGGGGTTGGTGTGCAGAGGGTCACTCGGGCTTACGAATAAGCCCGGAGATCGACGATTCCGTTCTCTTCCCGCGGCAAAGACCCAGTCGCCTGCGTGAAACCGCGCGCCGATCTGATTGAGCGAGAAAAGCGCGGAATCGGTGTACTGGGAGTAGCTCGCCATCCCATCGAAAAAAACCTTGAAGGCGTCGCTTAGTTTATAGTCCAGGGTCGCATCGGCTTCCAGATAAGGGCCTTCAAACTGACCGGCACCGGTGCTGTTGGCGTAGCGCCAGCGCCCCTCAATAAACGCGTAGGCGCGGTACCTGAAACGATCGTTTGTAATGTGGCTGGCGACAACCGAATCCGTTGGAGCTTCGACGACGGGCGCCTCCACTAAATCCTCATCTTCAGCGAGTGCTAATGCAGAAAGAACAAAGATCAGTAAGAATGCGCGGTGCATTTATTTCCCCAGGTTGTCGACTCGAAAACGACTGTCCTTAACATCAGCGGGAGATTCCATCGCTAGAACTCTTAGCTCAGACTTCTGGCGGGTGATGACATTCTCCATAAGTAGGAAACTTGGGCGCTCCACTTTGCCGAATTTCTTTACTTCTCCATACGAGAGGCGCTTGAGAAGGGTGCCTTGAGAATCGTAGAATTTCTGCTGCACCGGCATCCCTGATTTCTTGTCCACCCAAAGGCGCATTTTCGCATAGGCTGCATCCTTGCTTTTGGCCTTTAACTCGTAGATGGCCTGGTTCGTCAGGTCCTTAAGAAGCGTAACGGAGTACTTGGAGGTCCAGTCGACGCGCAGAATGTCGGCGTTGGAAAAATCTCCACCGGCAAAACTGTCTTTGTCAGCAATGTGGACCGCTTTCCCCACACTCGGCATGTAGGTCCACAGATCATCTTCCAGTCTGAGTACCTCCCGGCCCTTTTCTCGTTCGGGTTTCACAAAATAGCCGTGCGAGTGGTTAGAGTCTTTCATTTGAAAACTGACCTCGTAGTCCATCGTGGTTCCGTCGGTGCGGTGATTGATAAACGCATAGGTGAATTTGGATTTGGTAGGAGCCAAAAAACCTTCAATCTTTTTTACCACTGCGGTTGCGTCCGCCGCCCACAACGGAGTACAGAAGCTAAGTAGTAAGAAAAAGTACTTCATTGTTTGCCCTCCTAATTGGCTCTCAAGGCTTCCACCGGCCGTAAACGGCTGGCGCGATAGGCCGGTACGATACCCGCAAGCAGTGCGGCGAGAACCGCTAGGCCCAATACCGAAACAAGAAAAAACACCGTTGTGTACGGATAAATGATCGTTGGCGTACTTTGTCCGGGTAAGGCGAAAACAATTCCGTGCTTACCCAAAACCCCAAGCACAACACTGGCCGCAGCTAGGCCCGCGAGCCCGCCCGCTACCCCTATGGCGGCGAACTCAATGAGAAAGAGCGACATGATTTGCCGCCGACGGTAACCGAGTGCCATCAGGGTTCCGATCTCGCGGGTGCGCTCCATGACTGTCATCAATGAGGTGTTCACAATGCCAGAGATCACGATGGTAAATACAATGGCGAGGATTGCGGAGAAGACGAGATTTTGCAGCCCCATCACATCCTTGAAAAAGCCTCCCAGCTCCTCCCATGTTTCTACGACGAGCGTGGGATCGACCGCTTCTGTCAGGCGCTCGCGCACCTTGTTCACATCGGCGTCTTCTTTGATCCGCAGAGCAAGCTCGGTGGCACCCTCTTTGAGCCCCGCTGCTGTTCGAAGCGTATTAAAATCCATCCACGCAATTTTGCTCGCGGCGGTTGGCATCGCATAGTCCACGACACCCACCAAATGCACGACGACTGCCTGTTGCATGTTGTTCTTGTCCTGGATGAGGACAACCAGTTCGTCTCCGATTTCCGCCCCCATCCCGCGCATCATCGAAGGTGTCACCATGATGCCATTCTGCCCCTGGGCTTTGGGAGCCACATCGGGAAGGGCCGATCCAATGGGGGGCGCTTCTTCCAATTCTTCGTCCTCTACCGTTTGGGAACGGACTTCTTTGCTGGAATCAAGCACGGCGCCTTGCTGAACCGCCTGCTCCAGTCGTGGACAGACTTCGAGTTCACGCTTTGAGTCGATGCCCACGATCATCACCGGAGTGGTGAGTTGGCTTTTCTGGTGGTTTAATAAGCCGAATACCCTCAGGCGCGGGGCAGAGGCAACGAGTTCCGGGATTTGGATTTGTTTTTCTAACGCAGTCAGATCAGGAATAAGAATCTTGTAGGGGTCGTTGTCGATAGCGTCTTGGTAACCTTTTTTGTGGACTTGGAGATCCCCGTGGATCTTTCGGGTCAACGATGACCTTATCTCGCCTTGAAAACCGTTTAGCAGTCCCCGTATGCCGGAGACGACAAGCACCCCCAGAAAGATCGTTACAATCGTTATAAAGGAACGCCTTCGATTGCGGCCGACGTTTCGAATGGCGACCTTAAGAAAATCTTTCATCACTCCCCCGATGCCCATACAAGTAGAAAAAGAAAGATCCAAGTACTACTATACGTGACGTCGCCGGAGGAAGTATAGTAAATACTATACTTGTCGCGTTTGAGTTTATGGCAGGAGAGAACGATGCGTGATGACATTGAATTGGACGTGCGGAGTCTGATCCGGGAGTTTGAACTCTATGAGAATCCCGCGAGTCAGAAGCAAAAATCTATTCTCGAAGCGGCGGAGACTCTTTTTAGCGAAAGGGGTTTTGACGCATCGTCTACGGCGGAGATTGCCCGGCGGGCGAGCACGACTGAGAGAACCTTGTTCAAGCATTTCCCATCAAAGAATGATTTGTTGAAACGCGTGGTCTTTGGCGTGCTCGCCAAGACACTCATGCCGATGCAGATTCGACAGGTACGTAAGTTTACGCAAGGCTTCTTTGATGGTTTCCAAGACCTCATTCTTGCGTTTGCGCACGATAGGGTGGAAACAGGCAAAGCCCACGGTTCTAAGGTGAAGATTCTGGTGACCGAGCTACTTCAGAACGAGCGCTTTCGTTCTCAGTTTGCACGTCTCTGGCGGCGGCACATTTGGGACGACTTCGTGGAAGCTGTTAAGCGCTACCAAAAAGAGGGTTCGCTGCGAAAAGATGTTCGACCGGAGGTGATCGTGCAGTTGAGTCTTCTCGTAATTGCTGGTTTTGTGGCGACGCGTTTTTTGTTTAAGTTGGGAAAGGCCGCGAGCGCGGATAAAGACTTGCAAGTACTTCTGAAGATTCTGTTTACCGGATTGAATCCTCGCGTTTAAGCCGAGCGGCGTCGCAAACCCAGGTTTTCGATGGATCTCGCGTAAGATTCGAAATGCCCGCAATGTGGTGGTAATCGAAAGTCTCGCGGTACACTTTTGGTTAGCAGACAATTGAAACGAACGGCTCTTCACCGCCGTTAAAGCCTCGGCAAGGGCGGTCCGGATGCTTGTTTCCTCTCTACTATCCCCGACGAAGCCACCCGCTTTTTGAACTAAGCGCGGTAGGGTGCCGGGTGGGCTGATGGCAAGAATAGGCAGTTCCGTTCCCATATAGTCCGCCAACTTGGACTGGAACATGGTACTGGCCGAGAAGGGGGCTTCCAGCGAGAGCAGCAAGTGGAGCCGACTGCATGTTTTGTAAAGCTTCCGAGTAGGGGAACTGAGGCACTGACCTGCAGGTGTTTGGCGAAAAGGTCGGGGTAGCGCGCTCGAATTCGTTCCGCCCGAATGCCGCGTCCACTTAACTTAAAAAGAACGCCTTGCAGGAGTGCTGGCTGTGCCACGCGAAGGTGCTCCAAGGCGTCTAAGAAACTCCAAGGGTCTCTTTGGGAGTAGAAACTACCCGCAAGAAAGATGACCCAAGGCGGCCCACTGCTAGAGGCGTGGCCCTGGCTAAAACTTTTTGGATCAAAACCATGTCCGAGAACGCCGAAGCGTTCGGGTGGGATGTGGGGAAATCTTTTGAGAAGGAGTTCGCGCGTTTCGTCGCAGGTGCAAAGGACGAGATCGGCCTGTTCAAAAACTTTCTTCTCAAAACGATTTAGCTTCCACTCTGCCGATCGAGTCCGATTAAAATAGGGTTTTGGCCGATCACATCTGAGCAGTAGGCGAGCCAGGGAATTCCGTGACGGCGTTTGAGTTGCAGGCCTATCTGGTGCACCGAAAAAGGACTGGAGAAGGTACAGACACTTTTCAACGTCGACATCGGAATGTTTTGTTCGATGTACTTAGCGCGTTGATGGCCCAAGGCAGGTACGGATCGAGGAATTCGTTCGATCGATCGGTGGGTCGTGCAGAAAACCGGGCAAGTAGCCGCTCGAATATCGTCGGCGCAGGTGCGGCGAGTCGATTGACGTCAAAACGGTCTTGGTTAGGGTTCAGATTCTCAAGCTGCCCGTGGTACGCGTTGAACTCGTTTCCGCAGATTATCTTTGCGGGTTCAGTGACGTGAGAAACGAGTTTTCCCATTTGAATGGCTCGGGTCGAACCTGACGGTGGAAAAAGGTACGAGACAAACAAGCGTTGCTTTTCGGTGTGGGGCACCTACTTAGTTTAATCGACCCCTCCGCTGGGGCCAAACACAAGTTAAACTGGGAAACGCAAGCCCGAGAATGGATCTATTGGACTTTCAGGACCACTTTGCCTTTGGCGTGTCCGGTCTCAAGATACGAAAACGCATCGGTGATTTCATCTAGCTTGAACACCTTGTCCAGCTTGGCTTTTACTTTACCGCCTTCTATCAGTTGCGCGATCTGAGCCAGTTGCTTGCCGTCGGGGTGCATGAAGAGGTAGCGGTAGTGGACTCCGGCTTTTTTTGCGGCACGGCGAATTTTTGAACTGATTGCCCAAAAGATTCCCTTGATGAGTAGGCCCTTGTCTATGTCGTTCGCCGTTTTTGGTTCCGGAACGCCGGCGATCGAAACGACAGTCTGCCCCTTTTTTATCACGTTGAAGCTACGCAGCAGGGTGTCGTCGCCCACCGTGTCCAGGACGTGATCGTAGTCGGAAAGCACGTCTTCAAAATTTTCCTCTCGGTAGTTGACGATCTTGTCGGCGCCGTAGGCTTCCACGACTGGCTTAGCGGCAGGGGAGGCTGTGGTCGCTACATAAGCGCCCGCGTTTTTTGCAAACTGAATGGCGAGGCCACCCACACCGCCCGCGCCTGCGTGAATAAGAATCTTGTCGTTGGCTTTGAGCTTAAGAATCTCAAAAAGGCACTGCCACGCGGTTAGGCCAGCGAGCGGGATTCCGGCGGCTTCCTCAAAGCTCAAGTTGGAAGGCATTTTGGCGGCGTGCGTGGCCTCGCCACCGCATACTCGGCAAAAGCGCCCACTCGTGTCTTATCGACGCGGGCGTAGACCGAATCTCCCCAACTGGAGCCTACCTCACGTCCCAACTTCTCCACCGTTCCGGCGAGCTCTCCGCCCAACGAATGCGGAAAGCGTAACGGTAAAATGGCCTTCAGTTTTCCGTCACGAATCTTGTAGTCGACGGGGTTTACTCCTGCTGCCTTTACCCGCACGAGGAGCTGACCTTTGCCGGGTTCGGGGATGGGGACGTCATTTAGTTTTACAACTTCATTCCCACCGTAACCTGATAATTGTGCCGATTTCATGTTTCTCCCACCTTCTGTGCGTTTTTGCGAAAGACAAGACTCAAATTGTTAGCAGGCATCAGGATTGTTGCCCACAGATCAAAGCCGCGGGAGCTAGCCATCTCCGCGACATCCTCCAGTGTGCGAACCCCATACTCACCATCCAAAGACTTCAGCCAGCTGTCAAAGGCCACATTGCTTGCGGCGTTTTCTTTGTTTCGATAAAAGAACGGTCCGTAGAGAAAAAGCGTGCCGTTTTCATCTAGCACGGACGATGCCCCATCAAACAGTGCGGGGTCGTCTGCGGTTTTGAAATGTGAATCATGTTGGCGCAGTAAACGAAGTCTACCGATTGGATCGGCAGGAAACTGCAGCACGTCTAACTCCAGCGGGCGAGTGCAGTTGCTAAACTGTGGGACGACATGGGTTTCAATCTCAAGGCGACGAAAAGGGTCCGCTTCGGAAGGGATCCAGCGCAAATGGGGAAACGCTTCTGCAAAGTAGGCGATGTGCTGTCCGGTACCACTGGCAATCTCAAGTACGGTACCTGAGGCAGGCAGAACCCCGGAGAGAGCCTCCGCAATGGGCGCCTTATTCCGTTCCGCGGCTTCTGAGAGTCCAGACATGTCGTTACCGTCGGCCATCTGGCGCCAAAGGGCAAGGGGGGAGTAAAAAGAAGCCACGGAATCCGTGGCTTCCTTATCTGTTGTGGGATTCTAAGCTAGCGGTCCTTGTAGTACTTGGGCTGCACTCGTCGGCCCGCCTTCACGCAGTAGGTTTTTCCGTCGGTTTCAATCTCCAGCGAAAGGAGCTTCTTGTCTTTTACTGTGGCTCGGATGCCATCGCGGTACGTAGTTGCATCAAAATCGGTGGAATAGGAACGCAGGCCATTGTGGTTTTCGTTCTCGAGTTTACAGGTCGCTCCTGGTACGTCGTACACGTGAGAAAAGCCGACCCGCCCGTACTCGAGAAAATCCATGAGGCAGTAGTCTGGATTCCAGGCCCCTTGGGCGACGCCTTTTGAACAATCGTTAGTCAGGCCGATGGCACCCGCAAGGGCTGCGCCTCCACAAATGCCTTCTGGGCGATAGAGTTCTACAGCGATGACGTCGGTTCCGGGCGGGTTGTGCGCACTGTAGTCGCGAAAATCTGGTTTGTAGTCGAGCTCCACATCAACGAGTGTAATGCGCTTATCCCAAACCAACGACACACGGGGATCGTTTGTGCCGATGTCGATGGGTTCACGAAGCTTACACTCTTCGGCCACCGCGGATAAGGCTAAGGTTAACAAAAAAAACACAGCAGTCTTTTGCATACTTCCTCCTCTTGAATGCCAATTTGTGGCAAGCGATGGACTAGCTGTGCAAGGGGTGGGCCAACTTTTGGCTAGGGTTTGTAGGTCATTTGAGGCATGGGACGGCAAAACCAATTTCAGATGTGAGATTTTGCCGAAACCGTGCGACCGATCCTGAGAACGCGCGTTCTATTCTTCGGCGTCGGCAAGGCTCGGCAGTTTTACCTGCCGTAAGATTGCCGCCCTGACTTGCAACTCGGCTGCCTCAATTTCTCGCGCGTCTTGCGTCCTATAGGTGTAGGTCGGAAAGGCCATGCTCATTTCGTCATCCGTTTGAAAACCGAATCGAGCGGGTTGCTGGATTTGCCCATCGTTCAAGAAGGGATTGTCTTTTGAGTTATCCCATTCGTAGTTGAGCCGCAGCGTACTCCCTTTGGGCATGAATATGGGATCTTTGAAGAGGTAAGGAAGTTGGAAGTCATAATCCCATTGAGGGAGAAAAAGCAGGGTGCGCGCCGGCTGATTGGGAATAATAAGCTCGGCGCGAAACGACTTCCCTCGGTAGTGCATGTGCGGTTTGAGGCTATGTAAATCGGCGTCAGACTCGATGGGGATGTCGAGGAAGAGGCTTTGCTTTTTTCCCGCTTCAATATTGATTTGTCCTAAATGGCCGCCGATGTGAGTGATGGGCTCTCGCAGACGCCAATCTTCCGGCACCTCTGCCGCCACTTTAAACGCCAGCAGGGAGCGATCCTCTCGCGGAGTGTACCCATTCGGAGTGTAGTGCACTTCAAATATGATTTGGTCTTCTTTGCGCAGCAGTAAGCCTTTGCCTTTTGGGAAACGGGTGACGGATTCGGCCGGGTTGAAGTCGGATAAGAATTTGATCTGCTTTTCCAACTTAAAGCCATAGAGATCGAGAATCATGTTCAAGGAATCTCCATCCACCTCCTGCCCACGCGCCTCAAGGCGTCGGGAGGCACCACTTCGCTTCAGGAAACGCACCAGGGGTCGGTCCGTGTTTTTGGATTTGATAAATACATTAATGTGGTGGACGACATCGCGAGCACCGGGGCGAACTTCCGTCGCCAGAACCCAGGTGTCTTTTTCAAAAGGGGAGTCGATCACAAAATGTTGATAGGGTAAGATCCCTTCCGCTGGTACAGCGTAGGACTCTCCTTCCGGCAGCATTCCGACAATCTTGTCGGGTGGACCCAAACGCCACACAGAACGGAGCAGATCCTCTGAAGCTTCCAGGGCGTCCGGTTCGACGGGAAGGCCCGAGTCCACCCATTTCTTAAAAGCCCACATCTCGTTTACCGTGAGTGCTACGTCGTTCGAGAACTCACCGTAGCCGTGGTGGGCGCGCCACGGGGGCATATAGCCCTCGTTGATGCGCTCGACAAGCGTTGGAGCCCACGCGGCAATCTCCGCGTAATTAACAAGTGGGATATCGGATTGGATATCGCCAGGTCGGTGGCAGGTGGCGCAGCGTTCGTAGATTAACGGTGCAATCGTCCGGTTGAAAGAAACAGGAGAGCTATTTAGAACGCATCCCTTAGCTTCCGAAAAACTTGGGCGTATCGTTTCCCCTTTGACCATTTTCTGGAGTCGATCCTTTACCGGGGTGTCGGTGGGGGCTTGGAAGTTGGGCCGCCCCGGTGCGTACTGATCGTCTATGAGACCTCGGTAAACGAGTTCAAATTTGTTATCGAGCAGAAAGGCTTCCGGTGAGATGGCCGCTTGGAAGTGTTTTTGAAAGCTTCCGTCGTCGTGGACGACCTTCATCTCCATCTTTCGCTCTCGACTCCACTTGGCGAGATCTTCGTCCGACCTCGCCTCGCTCACCAGAACCACTTGGACTTGGATTCCATGGGCTCCGTAAACATCGGCAAACTCGCTTAAGCGCTTGGAATAGAGGTTGGCGAGTGGGCACCCCGGAATCATGAACACCAACAAGGTCCCTTTTTCCGGAGCGGGGAACTCTCGCCCTTGAACGTCCGCGGTCAAAACAATGAGGTGCTCCGCTTGCGCTCTCCAAGCCGCCCGATTAGGCATCGCCCAGAGGTTCGAGACACACGCCAACAACCAAAAGATAGATAGAAAAAGCCGCAACTCTATTTCCCCTTTAACAGTCTTAGGGAGGGCTTATAACACAAAGTGAGGCGCCGCGTCGGGCTTTTGGGGCCGGATTGGGCTTGACGGAATCCCTTGTTCAGATGCAGTCTGATTTAACTTTTTTGTGGGTTGGTGCAGTCTTTTCTTTTATTGGAGATGGCCAATCTGAAATTCTAAATGGGGGTTCTCAATGAAACTCAATTCTTTACGCATGCTGGGTCTTCTTTCGGTTCTGTTCGCCGCCGCACCGGGGTTGGCGGAGGAGCACGAACATGGGGTAGGACGCATCCAAAACGAATCGATGGATCTCTATTATATCGATCACGTCCTCACCGGGCGCATTGGTAATCGCCCAGTTTTTTCAAAGCCACTTACCGATGCTTTTGGGGCTACGCTTTGGCACCGGGCCGAAGGCCAGGATTTTGAAACGGTATTCAAATCCGAAAATGATGTTTTGAGTGGTCCGGTTCGTAGCTTGCAGGGCCAGAACAAGATTGAGAGCCGCTTTACGATTAGCGAAATCAATGCCCAGCAAGGGTTGGTAAAGGGCGCCATCGACGAGACCGTCTTTACGGTGCAGGTGACGGCGGAGAAGATGCAGGGGCACCACTACGTCGACCCTCATTTTCGTGTCGAGTTAAACTCCGGAAAGATTATCGAGTTTAGCCTTGAGGGCGGTCAGGCGTGCATCGGTTGTGTCACTCGTTTGTCGTACGCCATTCTTTCAATGCTACACGCAACCGGCAATCTCTAAGCGACTTCATTGTGGCGGGCCACAAGCCGATTGTGGCCCGTCTCAAAGAGGCGTAGAGTTTACGGTATGGGCCAAGTTCCTTTCATAGGTAAGTGGTTGCGCTTTTCCGGATGGGTAGCGGCCTTTTGTCTTTGGGCCAACCTTTCTAGTATTTATCAGGGAAGTGGGCCTCGTCTGGATCCAAGTGCCAACGAGACGCCACCCCACCGTGCGGCCTCCATTGAGTACGCCGCGGCGCTTATTCCTGGTGGTCTACCGCAATCATTTTATCAATCCGAATCTCCTGCCCCTGATTTACTGTCTCCCTCTAAATCTCAGAACCTGAAAATTTCAAAAAGGATCCAGGCGAGCGAAATCGCGCGCCACTGGCCTGAAATAAGAAGGCGTTCCCTTCAGGTTTCTTGGCCGCTCCGCTGCTAGCTCTCTTCTTCTCTTATTTTTTCCAAAAAAAATTGTTCTGGATGCGTGTGCGTCCAGATTGAAAGAGGAGATTTGAGATGGAAGACAAACAATTAGATACATCTGTGGAAGAGGCCGTAACGCCGGGTTCGGCCTTGTTGGGGCGTTTGGTTTGGGTGATGTTCGGCCCGATGATCCTGCTAAGCTTTTTGGTTCCCATCGCTCATGTACCGATGCAGCCAAGCAAGTGGGATGTGGGTTACGCTTTGAATATACTTCTGATGATCTGGGGCCGGTACGCGGAGCAAAAGTCCGGTCAGGCGGTAACCCTCTACAATGAGGTTTCTACCTGGCGACACTTCAAGGCCTACGTCGTCAAGTTGGTGCTGTTTGCCGTATTCGCCTGGGTCGCCACCAAGTTAATTTTTGGGCCGAAGTAGGAGCTAGTGCGATCCGAAAAAAGCCCGGATGCCGCTCAACGCGAATTGAAAGCCCATCGCTAGCACGATGAGTCCCATGAAGCTTGTGAGCGTGCTTCTAAAAAGACTGGGAGCTGCTGTGGATTGCACCTTGGAGACTACAAGAAGAGCGATCCAAGTGATGAGAACAGCGACACCGATCGCCACCAATGCAGCCATCGGCAGCTCCTTTCCCGTTTGAGCCACCGAGAGCGTGATCACGCCGGTGATGGTTCCGGGGCTAGCCGCGAAAAGGACCAGCGGCGTGAGCGTGGGTTTAGGGGGACGGGGAGAGGCTCCCTCGTCTGATTGGCCTTTTAGCATCCCAAAGCCCATCCATATCAACACGATCCCACCCGCCACGGAAAAGGCGTCCAGCGAAATTCCAAAAACGCCCAGGATTCTTGCTCCAAATAAGGCGGAAAGGACCAACGTGACGAGAATCGCCAGAGAAGCGGTTGTAGCGTCCCGGCGCTTTTCTGCGGGCGTCTGGCCCGCCGTGCACCGGGCAAAAATGGACGCGCACATAGCTGGGTTCATGAGGGAGAGGACGGTCGCGATAGCCTGCATTGGAGATTCCACAGCTCCTTTTGCCCCGAATGGCACTTCAACACAAGCGTCTTTTAGGTCCTCAGGCGGGCGCCATTGAATTGAATCCCCAGTGTGGGCTATTCTACGGTTTTTACGTCGGAGAACCCAAATGGACGAAGCCGATTTTGAGGGGTCTGAGGTTCTTGAGGCAATGGTTTCCGCCAACCTCTTGGACGAGTTCTGGGAAGCCATTGATGCAGATGATTTTGAGAGCGTTTCGTCTTTGATGAAACAAGCGGGTCTGGATCACAAAACCATTGCAGTTGTCCTTAAGAAAATGGCTGAGGCGGACGGGGAACACTAGGAGTTGGAGTTGAAGCGTTTTTATCCGCGGCTCTTCCTGGTTTTTGTCGGATTGGTATGGAGTTCTACGGGTCGGGGCACTTGCCCTAACGACGAGGGCCTGCGTCGTCTTTTGAACTCGGAAATCCAAACCGCTGCAGAGTCCATTTCCTCTTTTCAGGGCATTTTGGAATCTCGTCCAACGGCGAACCCCGTGCCTATCTCCAAACTTATCTTCATAGATCTGAACGATGAGACAGCGGTAACGGGGCGATTGGAGGAGCTGCGTCGACGATTGGCACTGCCTCCCCAGACACTGGGCGAGCGGTTTCCCGACTGCAAGCAGTTCACAAAGTCGCTGACGGTATTGCAACAAGCACAGGAAGCCCAAACGACGCAGCTCATGAAGTTGAAGGCCACTTTTTTGAACCTGCCCAGGGAAAGACGCCGGCAGCTTCTTGAAACTTTCAACACGCATCTGGCGCAGCTGGAGGTTTCTAAAAGGTCTCTCGGATGCAAAAGAGCAAGCTGCGCAAAACCTAAAAGACGGCATTCGTGAGCAGGAGCAAGCGCAAAAGACAGCGCGTTCGGCACAAGACGAGAAGGTGCAGAAGCTCGCTGCGGAGAGAGCCCGTGTCGAACAGGCGAGAGTCGAGTTGTCCGAGGAACACTTACGAATTGCAACGCGCTTGCAAGAGGCGAACAAGGAGTTTGTCGATCTTCTCGCCATGACCCAGAAAGCCTGGAACGAAGCGCAGCACCTCCAGGTAACTGATCTCAAGGGTCAGTTTCATGTGATCAATGATTTGTGGCGCAAAGAAGTCGACTCATCATTAAAGGATCGTTTTCAGGCGGAACTGCCCGAAGTGCCTCCGATGGATCTTTCGCTTCTCACTGAGCGATCCACTTCAGGGGTGCGGGAATACGAAGAGGCGTATAAGAGTCTGATTGATTACCGCACGGACATTTTGGAGCAGGTGCAGGTCGCCAACACCCAGCAACGTCTCAATCGTTACAAGTTGCTTGTCCAGCTGGGGCTCTTGCGGTCCTTGTATCTAGCGAAACTGCGAGAGAATGGAGACGAAACGGGCTACACGCTTTCCAACGATGTGCTTGCGGACTACCTTCGGGAGTTGCAGGTCGTACCGTTTCGTTTTTTCGCGGCGATTCGTTCGAAGTTGTCCGAACTTCAGGCGGCGAAGGAAGAGGGCGTGGGGGGCTTGCTACACTTCGCTCGCGATTCCTTCGTTTTTATTGTCTTTCTGTTGATTCCCGTCGCCTTGTTCTGGCTCTTGTCCAAAATACCCTATCTACTCGAAACATTCAGGATACATCTGGTTCGGCCTCCTCATCACCGAAACCGTCGCCGGGTTCGAGCGGCGCTCATGGTGCAGCGGCTCGGGCCTTATGTGCCGTGGATCTTGAGCTACATCGCGGTTCTCCTAGCGCGCGATCTGATAGAGGGGACGATCTGGGAGGAGATTAACCTCATCCTCCCGTACGTCCGTTATTACATACTTTACCGAATCTTCTTGCTCCTCTTTCAGAACCTCTTGATGAACCTGGTGCGCATGGGACGTTTTTCCTCACCCATGGCAATCCGCAAAAAGGGGATTCGCACGGGACAGAGCATCGGTCTGTTTTTCTTCGTTGCCTTCTCGATTCGTTATGCCACAGCTACGACCGTTGGTGAGGCGTTAGTCTTTCGTTTTGTAGAGCACTGGATGTATTTACTCGGTGTTCTGTTGTTTTTTGTAGGAGCTTTTTTTTGGCGCAAAGAAGTGCAGTCGGCTGGCGAACGCCTAAGTATTGGTCGCTTGAACGCTGTTTTCCCTAAGCTCTGCTCTGGCAAATTTTCGCCTGTGGGCGCAGGCCTTGCGGTGATCCTGCTGGTTTCTGTAGTGAGTTGGCTCAAGCTTGTCGAGGAGCTGTCGGAGCTTGAGACCTTCAAACGCCTTTCAGCCAAAGTCATGCGCAAGCGCCTGGAGGCGACTGGCAAGCACGGCGACAAAGAAAACATTGAAGCCCTGCCGGAGGCTTATACGAAGTGGTTTGACTACGGGGTGCCTACGGACAACGACATTTGGGTGGAACCTCCGCACCATATTCACCAGCAGATCGTCAAAGAATTTCTGCTTGGGTTTCTGAGGATGCCGAAGAAAATACATTGGCAATTTTTGGTGAGAAGGGAGCTGGTAAGTCTTCGCTTTTGAATTGATTTCCCGCTCAGAAAAAGAGGGGTGAGTTTCCGCAAAGAAACCGTTCCGCCAAAATTACACACACGAGAAGCCACTTTGAAGTTTTCTCAAAACTCATCGGAGTGGACATAACCTCTTCTTACACGGAGTTGATTGAAGGGGATGAAAGCCGAAAGAAGACCGTCTATCTGTTAGATGATGCGCATAACTTCTTCCTCGCTGACATTGGGGGTTTTGAAGGCTTCCGCGCGTTTCTGGAGCTGACGAACATTCGGTTGAAGAACACCTTTTGGGCGGCTGCGTTTAACGTCCATTCGTGGAATTATCTGGACAGTGTGTTTGGCAAAAACCGCTTCTTCAGGACCCTTATTCCTCTGGTGGAATGGTCGGAGGAAGAGATACAAAATATGATTCTCTCCCGCCACCGCAAGTCTCAGTTCAAACTCGCCTATGAGAAGGTCGTCTTTGCCGCTCAGGGGAATCGCGGCGATTTTGAAGACTATGCGGAGAATACGTATTTCAGACTCCTGTGGGAGCAGTCATCAGGCAACCCCCGGTCCGCTATTTATCTATGGCTGTCGTCGCTCACTCGGGTCGGCAATACGATCCGCGTAGCGCTCCCTGAAGACACCGATCCCGAGGCGTTCTTGGATCTTCAGCAGGACGCGCTCTTTGTCTACGCCGCCATCGTCCGGCATGAAAACTTGAGCACGGAAGAAGCCATCGAAGTGACCGACCTGCCTGAGGGAGTGGTCCGCCATGCCATTAAGGTCGGAATGGAAAGAAGCTTTTTGTTTCGTTACGGTGGCCGGTACCGAGTGTCGGCGGGCTGGCACAACACCATCGTAAGCTTTTTGACAAAGAGAAACTATATCTATGGAAACTAACAATCCAGAACAGCTGTCTCTTTTTCTTAGCATTTTTAGAATCTCTGCATTGGTCTACCTGACGTTTGCCCTCGGTTGCTTGGTGATTGCGGTCAAACTTCTGGAGCGGGTCTCGTTAAAAGTTCAGGGGGTTTTTCCGGGCCAACGGCTGCACATCTTGCAGTTCACCACCATTCTCTCTTTCTTTCTTTATATCGGAGGCGGACTCTTTCTCTTTTACGCCATCCTCAGCCCTCCCAAAGAGCTACTGATAGCGGTGGGTGGGAGTGCGGCCGTTGCGATCGGTTTTTCACTGAAAGATTTGGTGGGATCCGTGATTGCGGGTGTCGTTGTGCTCTTTGATCGTCCCTTTCAGGTGGGAGATCGGGTGAAGTTTGGGGATGTTTACGGGGATATTATTAGCATTGGCCTAAGAGCCACTCGTCTACGGACCCTGGACGACAGCATTGTTACCGTACCCAATGCGAGGTTTTTTACGGACCTCGTCAGTTCTGGGAACGCCGGTGCGATGGACATGATGATCGAGGTTCCTTTTTACGTGGCACTCGACGCCGATATTGATCGCGCGCGCGACTTGGCGTACGAGGCCGTTGTAACAAGCCGCTTTGTCTACCTGAGAAAACCAGCGCGCATCGTGATGAGTGAAGAAGCGGTTGCCGGTCGCTTGGCTGTGAAGCTTACGATCAAAGCGTACGTACTGGATGTCGCTCTGGAAAAAGCGTTTCAAACCGATCTCGTGGTACGGATCGCGCGCACGTTTAAGAAGTATGGGATAAGACGTCCCGAGCTGCTTCCTTTTGACTCTAGCCGCAGCCAAACCAGCCCAAGTAAAATTTAATTGTCTTCGCCTAACGCCCCACATATAAATTAATCGGCATCGTAGGCGGATGGTAACCGCCAAAAAGAACAACTTGGAGAAGTTTCATGCTTGGCCGTGGGTGGCTCAAGGGGGCCGTTCTTTCTCTTTTTCTATCTTCCTGGGCATTTGCCCATGCGAACTTCGATGTGCCATTTTCAAAGTGGCTCAAGAGGCAACAGCACCAGTCCTATCTTCGCATTCGGAAGAATATTACGAGCTGTGGCGCTGCCATGGCCGCGCAGTCGAGCCACTATCAAAAGCACTGGGTGCGTGACTCCGCCCTCATTTCGTTGGCCTTGACTCGATATTATGAATGGATGGGACCCTTCGCGTCCCAAACAGCAACCGTTGTTTTTGCAAGACCCGAGCGCCTGCAGAGCCGACGCGAGCGCATTTGGACGCAGCTTGAAACCAAAGTCCGTTTTTCTACTTTAATTCAGAGTGTAGGGCACCCGGATCCGGAAATAGGAATTGGCGCGGCTCTCTATTCGCCTGCCGGCGAGCCCATCGAAGAGGAATGGGGACAACCTCAAAATGACGGACCCGCCTTGCGCGCTTCCGCCCATTTGAAACTGATCTCGGCCCACGCTACGGAAGAGACTATTTTGAGTGAAACGGTAACAGAAGAAGATCTGTATGCCCTAGCCAAGCGGGATGCCGAATACGTCGCCTCCAATTGGAGCAAACCCAGCTGGGATCTTTGGGAAGAAATCAAAGGCAAACATTTTTATACGCTCATGGCGCAGCGAAAAGCTTTGGTAGACGTCATCCGACGCGGATTGCAACGGGGGGATAAAGAAAGCGTCGAGCAGTGGAGCGCGCAAGTCTCTTTGATTGAAGCGGAGCTTCGCCTCTTCTGGGATGCGGATAAGGGTTATCTGGTCCAGACCCGCGACTTTGTGGCCGATCACGCGCGCGAGTACAAGAAATCCAATCTGGATGTCGCTACGGTCCTGGCGGTTTTGCATACTCACGATCCTTCCGATCCCTTTTTCGGAGTGTTGGACCCGCAGATTCTGGCTACCGTAGTCGCATTGGAAAATACTTTCACCCCGCTCTACCCGATCAACGGGCGGCCGGGGCCGGAAGAGACGGTGAGTGAAGGCGTGCGGGCGGTTGAGCTGGGGCCCGGTATCGGGCGATACGTTGAAGATCATTGGAATGGCTTTAGCCGGGGGGAAACGGCCCACCCGTGGTTTCTGGCGACGGCCGGGTTTGCGGAGTATTACTTCCTGGCGGCGGCGACACTCCATTCGCACCCGGAGCGTCTGGAGGAAATCAAAGAAACCGAATTTTTCAAGAGACTGGGTTGTGCGCCCAATGTGGAATCCGCCGTGCAAGCTTTGTTAAGAAAAGGTGACAGCTTTCTCCAGCGCGTGCGCTTACATGGAACTGAGAAGGGAGAGTTGGCGGAGCAGTTTGATAGGGATTCGGGCTACCAAACCGGTCCGGTCGATCTTACCTGGAGCCACGCCGCTTTTCTCACGGCATCCATCGTTCGTTACGAGCTAGAGGCCCTCGTTCAAAACTGAAGTGACTACTGCAGTCCCTTTGGTTACTCTTCTGAGAAGAGTCGAGAACGCGCTGTGAACCCTTGGATTAATTACCACCACCTTTATTATTTTAAGGCTATCGCTGAAGACGGTAGCGTTTCCCGTGCGGCCGAGAGACTGCGTTTGGGCCAGCCAACGTTGAGTGCTCAACTGAAACAGCTGGAAGAGAGCCTGGGCGTTGCGCTTTTTGAGCGCCGGAACAAGAAACTTATCCTTACAGAGCACGGCAAAGTTGCACTCAATTACGCCCGAAGTATTTTTTCTCTGGGCTCCGAGATGTACGAGGTTCTGCACGATCGTTTGGTTCCCAATCGGGTCTCTCTACACCTCGGGGCTATCGACAGCGTGGCGAAACAATTGGTAGTGCGTCTAGTGGAACGCGCTCTTGCCATGGCTCCCTGTCAGATTAGCCTTTCGGAAGGCAAGATGGACGAGTTGGTGCGCGAGCTGTCTGCACACCGTATCGATCTTTTGCTCACGAACCATCTTCCCTCAAACCAACAGTCGAAAAATCTCTTTCACAAACGCATTACTAAGGAAAATGTTTCGGTCTACGCCGCTCCAAAATTTAAAAAGCTCCGGGTTGGTTTTCCTCAGTCGATTTCCGGGCAGCCTTTTATTCTACCCAATTACGAAAGTCGTCTGCGCTACGACTTTGACCACTGGTGCAAGTTGGAAGGCCTGGTAGTGGACGTCATTGCAGAAGGGCCGGACATCGCAGTCAAGAAACTCCTCGCAGTCAACGGTGTGGGACTGCTACCCGCCGCCGAGCACACCGTTCACCGACAAGTCCTCGCTGGGGATCTGATCAAAATAGGGACGCTCCGGTCCGTATTTGAGCAGCTGTACCTCATCTCCGCCGATCGGCGAGTCGCCAACCCGATTGGAGCCAAGCTTCTGAAGACCTTCAAAGTATAGAAAAAAACGATAGAAAGTATAGTTATTATCTGTTTCAGCGATGCGTGGAAATTCCGTACTATAGGAGTGTGGTTGAGGCCCTAAGCATGGAGGTACGGAGGCACCATGAAGGTCAATTTCAAAGACTTGCGCCCATCGGAACTGATTCTGGAGACCATCGAGGAACGGCTTAAAGATGACTTTAAGCGGTTTCCCGATCTTCGTTCAGAAGCGGTGGAAGTCACCGTCTCGATGGAAAACTCTCCTCAGCAAGCCGGTCCCGATGTTTTTGGTATTCGGTTCCGGGTTCTGAAGGGGCGTTACAAGGGAATCATCCTTCAGAAAAAATCACAAAGTTTTTATCGGGCTCTCGGGAAACTGAACAAGAGCTTGGTAGAGCGATTGAACCGGGCTGGCGAGAAGGTGAGAACGCGCAGCCGCAAAAAACAGATTACGAATAGTAACAACTAGACGAGGAAAAAATGAAAGAATTACTAACGGGTATTAACAAGTTTTCAAAACAAGTTCACCCCAAAAAGACCGATCTCTTCAAGAAGCTCGAGACGGGGCAACAACCCCACACGCTTTTCATCACGTGCTCGGACTCTAGGATTGACCCGAGTCTGATAACGCAGACGGAACCTGGTGAGATCTTTATTGTAAGAAACGCGGGAAATATTGTGCCACCGTACGGAGCCTCTCGCGGCGGAGAGGAAGCCACCATTGAGTACGCAGTCGATGGCCTCAAGGTAAGAAATATCGTGGTGTGTGGTCACTCCCATTGCGGGGCGATGTCGGCCCTGCTGGATAAGAACCTTGTCTCCAAAATGCCAGCTGTCAGCAAGTGGCTGGAGCATGCAGAGTCCACGCTGCGTCGGGTGCAAACCGGAGAGGTTTCGGTGGATGAGGCCGTTAAGACCAATACACGGGTGCAGGTCGACAACCTTAAAACGCATCCTTCTGTGGCGACCACTGGCGGCTGGCAGGTTGAACATCTTTTCGTGGATCTACCGTTTTGAAGAAGGCGCCATCCTTGTTTACGATCGCGAGCTTGGTGATTTCATCTCGCCTGAGAAGATGGTTCTTCGTGACGAAAAGGAGCTATTAAGGTTCGCCGTATGATGTTTAGTTTTCTTAGTCTATTTGTGAGGACATCCTCAGACAAGCACTCCAATTGCAAGTCTGAGGGGATTCCCGAGCTCACCAACCAAGGGGAAAACAAATCGTTTTTCCGTACCGCTTTGGCGTGGAGAGGATCGGCTACCCCTCAGATACTCCCTCGAGTGGCGGCCGCTATGATCTACGGAGCGGCCGTCACCTATGCGGTTTCTTTGGTGCCGCATTATGAGATGCCCATTACTCCGTTCGAGTACTTTGGTGCGGTTATTGGCTTGCTCTTGGTTTTACGGGCGAACGCCGGTGTGGATCGCTGGTGGGAGGCGAGAAAGATCTGGGGGAGCATCGTCAACCAGAGTCGAAACTTGGCGATCGCGGGCTACGAATACTCCAAAAACAAAGGCGCGACCACTCGCGAGTTTGTTCGGTGGGTGGCAGTGTGGCCTTATGTGATGAAGGCATCGCTACGTCGCAGTACTACCTGTCCAGAGGCTACTCGCCTTCTAGGGGAGACGGAAGGGCGTTTGATAGAAAAAGCGCAGCACATGCCCACCTATGTGGGCTCACGGATAGCGCGGCTTTTAGTTCAAATGCGGGCTGAAGGCCTGGACGATTTTGCGTTTCACCGCGCGGAGCGAGAGCGCTCCATCATGATAGACAATATCGGTGCCTGCGAGCGGATTCGGAATACGCCGATCCCTTATGTGCTAGCCATTAAAGTTCGTCGGTTCATTTTTATTTTCCTGCTACTTTTGCCGTTCGCTTTGGTGGAAAGGCTCGATTGGTTGACGCCGATCGTGACCGCCCTAGTCTCTTATCCGCTCTTTTCGTTGGATGAGATCGGGGCAGAGCTGCAGAATCCGTTTTCGCCTAGAAATCTGAGTCACTTGCCGCTCAGTAGTATCTGCGAAACGATCGAAGGAAATGTTCTGGCACTTATGGAAGAGAGTGAAAAGGACCGTCTTACTGGCTGATCCGCTCCCAGAAATAATCCTCTAGTGCCTGGTACTGGGTATGGAAACCTTTTTGAAGCATTTCTTTGTGCGCCTTTTTCGCTTCCCAATCCATCTCCTCGACGCGGAAGACTCCAATGACGAGCCCGCTCCGGTCTTCACCATGTCGACAATGCACAAAAACAGGCTGAAGCTTGGGATCGGAAAGCCAATCCAAAATGGTGTTCATTTCTCTGTCTGATGGGGCTTTGTAGACGCTCATTGGAAGGGAGAGAAACTGCATTCCGGCTTTTTTGACAGCTTTGGCTTCGCTGGCCACCGTAGATTGGATTTCCAGACTCACCACGGTCCGGATGCCTTGTGAGCGTAGCCAGTCGAAATCTTGTCTCTGCGGGCGTCCGCCTCTATAAAGGTCTTGAGTAACCTGTGAAAAGTTCGGGATGTATGCGAACACAGGTGAGGAGACAAAGAAGATTAACAGTACGGATTGTATTGTTTTGCGAGTGTTCATAGAACCTATGATGGGCGAGTTGCGCCAAGTCATTCAACATCAAGCCTTAATTAAGCGGAGGAAGAGATCGCCGTGCCCAGTCCTCCAAAAATAGCGATCGCGGGGGCTAGCGGCTTTGTGGGCCGCGCGCTGGCGGAATCCTTGTCGAGGGAGGCCTTTGTCATCGGTCTAAGTCGCAACGCGCCATCCCGGCCTGGCGAAGGGTGCAAAGAGTGGCGAAAAGCAGACTTTTTGTCTTTGCTTGAGGCGGAAAAAGCCCTGGAGGGAGTAGAAACCGCCTTTTATCTGATCCACTCCATGATGCCCTCGGCGCATCTCACTCAAGGGCGGTTTCAGGATTTTGATCTGATCGCCGCCGATAATTTTGCAAGAAGCGCGAAAGCAAATGGGGTGAAGCAGATCATTTATCTGGGAGGTTTAATCCCGGAAAATGAGGAACTCTCAGCACACTTGAGCAGTCGGTTAGAAGTCGGCGAAGCGCTCGCCGCTTACGGAACCCCCGTGACGACATTGAGAGCAGGAATGGTGATTGGAAGGGACGGCTCCTCCTTTGTAATGGTACGACGACTGGTCGAGCGTTTGCCGGTGATGCTGTGCCCGCATTGGACACGAGTCAAAACGCAACCCATTGCGCTTCGGGATATCGTCGGACTGCTGAGGTTTTGCGCGGGCAACGAAAAAACTTTTGGCGAGTCCTACGATGTCGGTGGCCCCGATGTCCTGACCTACGAAGAGATGATGCGGGAGATAGGAGAGGCGATCGGACGGCACCCCATACTTTTCCGATCCCCTTTTTTACGCCAAAGTTATCACGCCTGTGGGTTTCTTTGGTCACGGGAGCGCCCAAGGCACTTTGCGTGAAGCCGCTGATTCAGAGCCTTAGGCACCAAATGATTGCGAAGGAACGGCGGCTGCATGACCTAGCGGGAATTCCTGGAATTTTTTCGAGAAATCTTGAAGGAGACTTTGGGAACGACTCAGACGCCTAGCCAACGCAAGGAGCCCGTCGCTTTTCTGGGAAGCCGACGCGGCAAACCCGATTTCGATGTTTCGTCCGTCCAACGCCGTAAGTTTCAAAGGGGCTCACCGCCAACGAATTGGCGCGAGAGTACCTCTATTGGCTGCCCCGGCATTTTTCTTTCTTATCCGCGTGCAGCTGAACGGGAATACCGACTGTCGTTTTTTGCTGTGGCCATTCAAAAACCGCTTCTGGTGTTGCACTTCTCAAAACAGCGGAGCACTCCCGCGCGCGCTCTCTTTTATATACGCGGCGGGATACTTGCAAAGATTCAGGGGCGTGGCCGCTTGGAGTTCCGAGAGGTTTTGGATCAAATTCCTTCTGACATCCGTTTTGGGCTTTAGACCCCGGATGCCGTGGTTCATTTATAAGGTGACTTTAAGCTCCCCTGCATCTCTGGGTGATGCGTGCCTTTGGTCAGCACCTGGAGCGTGCGGAAAGAGACGGAAGCTGGCTCGTGCGAGGGAAGAAACATCCGCCCGCTTAGTCGTCGTGGTGCTCGTTTATCTCGTCGACGATCGCCGGGCTCGCGTCGGAGTTGGTTTCTGCGATCTCTGGGTGACGAACCACCCCGCCTAGGTGTGCGGTGCGCACGAACGTCACTAAGCTGACCAGCCCCAGCGCCGCGATACCGGCAAAAACCCCGGTGTGAAGCTGTTTTTTCCGCTGGACGACCAAGGTCGCGAGCGCCACTAGGCCAAGAATTCCTGAGAGAATAAGTGCGAACTCTCCGGCCTCTTCATGTTCATGAATGAGGCGCCCTGAAACTCCCGGCATGTGTTCAATGACTTCTTCCGCTGGCTCTCCAGAAAGAAAAGCAGGCAGAGCAACGACGGCGGCAAGCACCAACAAGACGAGCGCGGTGGAGCGAAGCTCGTTGGATTTTCTCCACATCGCGACGAGTAGCAACGGCACGGCTACCAAAACCAGGCCAATTGGCAGGTGATTAAGAGCGAGATGGATCTGCGCGGGATTCATAGTGGACTCCTTGTTTTTGTCGTAACGGAAAAGTAAGAACCCAAAAAACAGCATAATACAGTCAGAACGGGAAAGTTGACACTTCGCTCCAATCCCATTAATTGCCTCTTATCGGCAAAAAATCTTCTGAGGGAAGGGGGCATCGTGCATTCTTCGTGTTTCAAAAAGTTTGGCCTCTATTCGGTTCTGGTTCTTGCACTATTTCAGTCTACTTTAAGCTACGCTCCGGACGACGAAGCGCCAGTGAATGGGAACGGCGCAGTCATTGCGGTTACGACCACTCCCACTCGGTGCGCGGTTCCTGCGGATTTGCGCAACATCCCGGCGCTACGAGACTACGTGCTCAACATCTGTAACGGCGTCGTAAGGGTGATGGATCACAAGACGGGCGCTGGTACGGGGCAGCTAGCTACCAATATTGAGGCCCTTCGAACGGAACTCGTGAATGGAGCGGAAAATATCTCGGCAGGAGACCTCGAATCCGCTGGCCTCACCTACGAAAACCTTCGAAAGTATGTATTAGAAACAACACAGTCCAAGGGCCAAGTCATCGAAGTGATGGCTTACGCGCAAGCCATCGAGAAGGCGAATTCGTGGTTGGAGAAGTCGGGACTTGGATTCTTTCGGGTGGTGCAACACCCCAAGGCCGCCGTACTGGAAGCGTTTCGTAACGCCACGGCAAAGTACCCTTCGAAAAAAGGGGTCACACAAGACGACGTGAAGATCGCCTCTGATGCCGCTTACCCGGAGAACGGCGCGACGGAGATTCGCATCCCCATCGATCCCGAAACCTTGGCGGATCCTAAACTCGTTTTGAAGTTTTCACGTTACAGTTTGATTGGCGATCCGGATGTGCCTTCCGCGGAAGCGGAGCCGATTTCGGCGGAAGTGGATCCCTTGCCTCACGAAAAAGTTTGGTACCGCCGCATGCAGGCGGCCCGTTTTGGGATCACCGTGGGTGTCATGCTCGCAGCGAGCTACGCGGCGGGTGGCGTGACGCCGGATGCGATCGCGGTCTTTCTTGCAGGCTTGGGACTTGAGGCGCAGTTTATCGGTCTTAGCAAATACTGGAGAAAGTTCTGGGCGTGGGGCGGATTTTACGGCAACGCCTTTGTGAATCTTTCCTACGGTGCCATTCTAGCCTCGGTAAAGCACCTTGCCGAAACGGTACAGGACGTTCCCATCACCTTTAACACCGAAGAGTTTGTGGTTCGCACCGGTGTGCTGGGCGCCACTTTTATTGCGGCCTTTGGTGGCATGCAGGTGGTTTCAGCGCGCATGAAGAACGAAGGCGAGGCTCTCCGAGGAAGAGCCCTGCATTTGGAAAGCTACGGAAACATCATCAACAACTTTGGGCGATTCTTTGCCACGGTTGCCGGCGATGATGGGTTCGTCGGCGGTGCTGGGTCACATCCGGTCCGTTCCGATCGATACGAATACGGTGATTGGCTGGGGTATCCAGGGAGTGTTTTTTGGACTCGTGACGGCCCCGCTCTGGTTCAAGCGGCTGTGGGGAGATTCCGTGCGTGCGAATCTGGTGGCCTACGATCTTCAGCTTCTGAATCAAGTCACCCGTATAACGGGCCGATTCTTAAACTCCGACGTTGGTGTGCCGGAGCGGTAGCGGCGTTTAGTCGCCTCTACACGCCTAGGCGGGTACCGTCTATCAGCGAATAGTTTAGTTGGGCGTCAGCGCGCAGATTTCTCCGGCCATGGATCAGGCACACACATCGCTCCGCCCGTCGTTGTTTAGATCGGGGAAACGAATCGTGCGCCAGCCTGACGGGCTCGAATCCCACCCGGCCGCATCGCTAAAGGCGCGCGTGAAATGCCGGAGAAAAGAGCCGCCCGCTGAAAGCGCTACCAGACCAAACCGTAGCTGCTTCGGCCACAGACATCCGCTGCGCCGTCTCCGTTTAGATCCGGAAAGCGAATGGTTTGCCAATGGTGCGGCTGCGTGTGCCAGCCGGTGTCGTTGCCGAATACGGAAGCCGTCCAGTAACGGGCCTCTCCGAAAGCGGCGCCCGTTGAAAGGAGCAGTAGATACCCCACTGGCTCTCCCGCAAACGTCGGCAAGTCCGTCCCCGTTTACGTCCGGAAACGAATGGTCGCCCAATAGTAACTCTCACTCGACCAACCGCTGGCATTACTGAACGCGGGGGTCCAGTGGCCGACGTTAATAAAATTGATTCCGTTTGAAAGCGCGCAATACATACCGCCACTCGCGCGCCCGCAGACGTCCGCGATGCCGTCGCCCGTAACATCTACCAACCGGATGGTACGCCAGTAGCAGTAGTATTCCTGGCTGGCCCAACCCCCGGCGTTGCTGAAGGCTGAGGTCCAATATGTCGGCGTAGAAAAACTGTAGCCGTTGGAAACCGCGCAATACGGCCGCCGCTCGCGCGCCCGCACACATCATCCAGGCCATCACCGTTGATGTCTGCGTATTGAATAGTCTGCCAGTAGTAATCTTGAGTGGCCCAGCCTCCGGCGGCATCGTTGTAGCCGCTCGTCCACACGCTAACAGCGTTCAAATTTGTTTCCTGGGCGCACAGATAAGACCGATGGAGCTACGTCCGCAAATATCCTTGAGTGGTCCGTCTCCGTTTAGATCCGGGTGACGGATTGTCAGGTAAATTGGCTTGGGTAGCCCAGCCGTTGAGGTCCGGGTAGGCTTCGGTCCAAAGAGGCGAAGCGCTCTGCGCCGCCGGAAAGGACGGAACGTTCCCCAGCCAGGGGAACGCGGGTCCGTTAAAAACTGTAAAAAGGGGAAGTCGACGGAGGATCTTGTTCTGTTGTTCCTTGCGAACCAAAATCAAAAGGGATGCTGCCCCGTTTGAGCTACTGGAACTCGAGTTTCCGTTGCCGTTGCTGTTTCCATTCCCATTTTGGTTTCCATTTCCGTTGTCGGAAAACCCGGGAAGAAAAATTACCGGCATTGTTGATTTAAGGGAGTGCCGTTACGACAGCCCGCAAAAAGGAGAAGGCGATCAGAAGACTGAAGTGCATGAATCGTGCGCGAATCATTCCAAAACTCCGTGAGGGACTTACGCTGGCGTGTGGGCAAAGTTGAGGGGTCTGGTCCAGGTCCCGGTTGCGTATTCTATAGGAATGCAAAGCAAATGCCGGGGTTGGGTGTGCTGCACATGAAAGCTGCAAACAACTGGCGGAATAGGAGTCTGACGATGCTGAAAGGTTGCCGTATTTTTCTTAGTGGTGGTGTCTGTTTCGGTTGCGAGGGACTTGCAGCCGCAGGAACGCCATCGAGCCAATGGCGGTGGAAATACCGCGGAGTTTGATGAGAGCGCCACTCAATTCGATCAAGCCCTTAACTTGGTAGAAGAGAAGTTCCAACGAGCGGTTGAGCTGCTTCCGAATGAGTCTCCCGCCGATTTAGCGGTCGCCATCTTTGCCGAGCCCGAAGTGATCAATCTCCTAGGACCTTCCGCCTTGGATCGTTTGCCCTCTATTGTTCATCGGTGGCAGCAGCGGATGGGAGACCCCGCCAAGAGAAGAAAGAAAACAGCTCAATCGCCGCAGGAATTGGCTGATAGAATTGTGAAGCTGCTAATAGATTGGCTTCGCCCGCCTAGCAACAAGTCGAGATCCAACAAAGCATTGCAGGAATATCTCGAAAAAAAGCTAAAAGAAGATGCTAAGAAAAAGGCAGACGAAGACTTCCAACGTTTTAAAGAGCGTCGTGACTTCTACGAAAAACGCGCTGAAGAACTCAAGAAGGAGCTGGACCAGTACAAGGGAAGTTTTCAAAAAGAGTTTGAAGAACAGCTCACTCCAGAGGTGAGAGAAAAATTGCGCCAGATGGAAGAACAGTCAGAAGCTTCATCCGGCGACTAGTATGTAAATCCCAAAGGCAATGAAAGTCGCGGCGGCCGTCCATCGGACATACTTCATCGGGATCTTCTCCGCGAGTTTTTCACCGACGAGTACGGCGAGTCCATCCGTAAAGAGCATCCCGGCCGTCGTCCCCACGGTTACCCACACGGCGGATCGGAACTGAGCGGCTAAGGCCACCGTAGCCAGTTGGGTTTTGTCGCCCATTTCCGCGATAAAAAATAGCAGCGTTGTCGTAACGAGTGCGCCGTATTTCGATTCCTCTTCTTGCTCCTCCAGCTCATCGGGCTTAAGAGTCCAAATCCCAAACGCAAAAAACGTGAACGCGAGAACGTAGGAGAGGGTACGAGGCGCAATCTGTGAGGCGACCCAATTCCCTACGGTTGAGGCCAGGGCGTGATTAAGAATAGTTGCCAACAAGATTCCGAGCATCACCTGCCAGGGTTTCTTGAAGCGTGCCGCAAGAGAAAACGCGAGGAGCTGGGTTTTATCTCCCATTTCGCTCAGGGCAACGACACCAAAAGCACTCAAGATAGTCTCAAACATGGTCTACTTTCTTCTTAGAGGTTCTTTTCGCCCCACTTTAGGAGCGAATCCAAAACTGGCTTGAGCGTGACCCCTCTAGCAGAAAGGGTGTACTCCACCCGCGGGGGGACTTCAGCGTAAACTTTGCGGTGCACGAGTTTGTCTTTTTCCAACTCTCGCAACTGAGTCGTGAGCATGCGTTGAGTAATGCGCGGGATGGTTCGCTTCAGCTCATTGAAGCGGCGGGTGCCCTCGGTGAGGCGGGCTAGAATAACGCCCTTCCATTTACCACCGATCATATCGAGCGTGGCTTCGATGGGGCAGTTTTCGTAATCGAGGTGTTTTTGTTTTCGTCCCATAAACGCTTGAAACTCCTTAATAGTATACAAAGTGATACTATATGCGTTGTTAGTGCGTACTATTCACGAGGTAATCTTTCAAGTAGTTCTTTCTTCAGTCGCCGGTGCCAGAGGGGCACGGGCCTTTAAGAAGGAGTAAACGATGAAAAAAGCACTATTTGCCCGATTGGAAGCCAAACCCGGAAAAGAAAACGAAGTAGAGGCCTTTCTAAAAGCAGGGCTCGAACTTGCCCGGGAGGAAGCGGGAACCCCCGTTTGGTACGCGCTTCGTTTGGGTCCCTCAACCTTCGGTATCTTCGATAGCTTTTACGAAGAGGGGGCGCGCGAGGCGCACCTCCAAGGTCCCATCGCTTCCGCCCTGATGGAAAAAGCTCCGGAGCTGCTCGCGTCGGCTCCAAGCATTGAATTTCTCGACGTGCTCGGCGCGAAATTGTCAGCAACGTTACGGGGCCCCTGCAAGGCCCTGACTCAAACCCTTTCGGACTAAATAGGAGTGTTCAGATAGAAATAATAAAGGGTGAAGAGGGTGAAAAATAGAATCCCGACCAGGCTCCAACTTTTTAGAAGCGTGGAGATGGGACGCTTCTCGCGAAACTCTGGCAAGGATGTCAGACGGTGATTCAGCGTCGCAAAAATGGGGCAGATAAGAAAAGAGATAATCGTCGCAAAATCGACCAATGCCGTCAGGGATCCCGCGAAGGCGAGAAGAATGACGGAAGCTCCGACAAATTGTGCCCATGAACTCAGGTGGCGGTAGCGCAGGGAATGATCCGCTGCTTCGGCATTGCCGCGCCAAACCAAAGACACTACCTCGGAGAGTACCCTGGGAAAGCCATCCACCACGACGGCCAAAGTAGAAAAGATAGCAAGAAAGAGGGTGATTCCAATTACCCAGCGTCCGGAGTTTCCAAGTGCGCTCGTGTAAGCGTCGAGCAGTTGTCTGGAAAAGCCGCCCGCCGAAGCGGACATCGGGGTACCCGTACCATAAAAAAACACGGCGCCGATTACCAAAAATAAAACGGCAAGAACCGTCGTGGAAAAATAGCCAAAATTAAAATCTTCCACCGCATCGGGCGAAGGACGCCCTTTAGCAAGAAGCCATTGCGAGTGCATCATCGGAAGATCCAAACCCGCAGGCATCCAACCAATCAACGCCGCAATAAAGAAAATCTCTGCTTTACCGAGAGCTGACCACTGGATCTGAAAGTTCACCGTACGCCATTCCGGAAGTGCCATGGCCAAGGAAAAGACACTCAATGACACCAGGATGAAAAAAACCAGCTTCATCGATTCCTGGAAGCGTTGGAACGAGAAGTAAAGCGAAAGCACCGTGCTCAGCACAATGAGCGCGATAGCTAACACCGTGATGTTGATGGCAAGTCCAGTCGTCGCAAGAGCGATACCTGCGGAAAGTAAGGCGACGGCGGATACAACCGTGAACATCACACAAAGAAAAGAGACTGCCACTAATGGTAAGGTCCATTTTCCAATCCGCGAGTACCCGCGTACGACGCTTTCGCCGGTGACCGTTGTGTAAAGTGGGCCGAAAAGAAAGGCAGGGTACTTCAGAGCCAAACAAAGAAGAATAGTGGGAAGCAGCGCCATGCTGAAATCGGCACCCGCCCGTGTCGCCTGCACAACGTGCGAGACGCCTACCGCAGCTCCCGAAAACAAAACGCTTACGCCAATTCTTCGAAAATAGTGACGCAGACCTTTTGTAGTTTCCACATTGGGTCCAGCCGATTGCATGTTTTCGATGAGCACTCCCATTGTTCCCCCTTTTTAAGAACACCAATTCTTGCGGGGTTCACTGACGCCGTAAACTAAGTAATCTAGATGACAACCATAGAAGAATTCTATCGCTCTGTGCAAGTCTTCCTTAATATGTTACGACTTCGCTTCATGGTATATCTCTATAGCGTTTTGGGGCTCATCTTTTGCGTCGCTTTGTTTGATCTGGTGCAAAAGAAACACGCGATTCTCCGTAACTTCCCACTAATTGGACACTTTAGGTATTGGTTAGAACTCATCGGTCCTGAACTGCGTCAGTACATCGTGACCAGCAATACGGAAGAACGTCCTTTTGATCGCAGCCAGCGTCGTTGGATCTACGCCTCTTCCAAAAAACAAAACAACTACTTTGGGTTTGGCTCCGACAGAGACATGGAGCTGGCTCCCAATTATCTGATCATCAAACACAGTGCTTTTCCGTATCGGGATCCCTTGGACACGGATCGATCCAAAGAACTGTACCGCATTCCTTGCGCCAAAGTGATGGGGCAATGGCGTAAACGACCCAAGGCTTTTCGTCCCGATTCTATCGTAAACATCTCAAGCATGAGTTTTGGCTCCTTGAGTGCGCGCGCGGTGGAAGCCATGAACCAGGGGGCGGCTCTTTGCAGTTGCCTGCAATGGACAGGTGAGGGTGGGATTTCGCGGTATCACAAAAAGGGCGGTGAGCTGGTGTGGCAGCTCGGAACGGGGTATTTCGGCTGCCGTGACGAAGTGGGACGTTTTTCTATGGAGCGCTTCAAGGAGAACGTAGCCGCCAATCCCGTTCGAGCCATTGAGATAAAACTGTCCCAGGGAGCAAAGCCCGGAGTCGGTGGCATGCTTCCGGGCAGGAAAGTCACTGCAGAAATTTCAGAAGCTCGAGGCATTCCCGTTGGTAAAGACTGCCTTAGTCCCGCCTTCCATACCGAGTTTTCTTGTGCGGACAGCCTGCTCGATTTTGTCGAGAAACTGGCCGCTGAATCGGGACTGCCCGTGGGAATCAAATCCGCAGTGGGTGATTTGAGCTTTTGGCGAGATCTTGCACGGCTGATGAAAGCGGGCGATAGGGCCGTGGATTTCATCACGATCGATGGGGGAGAAGGCGGGACAGGTGCGGGTCCACTGGTTTTTGCCGATCACGTGGCTCAGCCCTTCAAACTCGGTTTTACCGACGTCTATAAAATTTTTTGTGAGAACGATCTCCAGCAGAAGGTGGTATTCATCGGCTCCGGAAAACTTGGTTTTCCCGAAGCCTCTCTCTTTGCCTTTTCTTTGGGTTGCGACATGGTGAACATTGCGCGCGAGGCGATGCTCGCAGTCGGCTGTATTCAGGCGCAGCGCTGCCACACGAACCATTGTCCGACGGGCGTGGCCACTCAATCCAAATGGCTTATGCGTGGGCTGGATCCCACGTTGAAGTCCGTACGCTTGGCAAACTACATCGGCACCCTTCGGCACGATATTCTTCGCGTGAGCTGGGCGTGCGGTGTACCTCACCCAGCATTCATTTCTTTTGAACACATCGATATTCTCGACGAGAACTACACCAAACGAAGTCCCAAAGAAGTTTTTGCCTATCAAGATCACTGGGGCGTACCCAGCAAAGAGGATCAGGAAGACATTGCCTGCCTAATGGGACGGAGAGCTTTCTTAAGGGATAAGCTCTGCGGGTGGTTGCTTCAGCTTGCAACCAAAGTTGAGTGAGAAGGAATCTGCTGGATCCTGACCGATGCCATTTACGACCGCTTGCGCGCTAGGCGGGCAAAAAGCGCTCAGGCGTTGGGATGATGTTTCTACCTTGCTTAAACTCGGAGCTGCCCAGTGGCTCGCGCTACCAGGTCTACTGTTTTTCCGCTGCCCTAAATTGAGCTTTGGCTTCAAAGTATTGGTGAGTGCCATTGGTGTAGACACGTACCGTGATGCTTGAGGGGTCTTACCGAGATCAAAACGCTGCAAGCACGCCTCAGTGGCAGCGTCATTTGCTTGTCCGGGGCAATGGGCGTATTGGGTGTCGAGTACCAGGCTATCGCTCGGTGTGGTCTCCGTATGGTTGAAAGGTGTTTCGGTCTCATCCACGTGCGGGAAAAGGACTTCATGGTGAGTCTCGTAGAACACCCGGCCGTATTCGGCCACACTCTGCTCCAGTGTGAGCGCGCACGCATGGGCTCAGATGGGTAGTCGGCGCCCTGAACCCAAGTCGTGGCCAGGAAGCCTAATCCTAAAAGGCGTTTGAATTTCATGTCGGCTTCTCCTCCATGGTTGAAGTTTGCAAGGGGTATGCCGCTTGGATGGGCCTACGGGCCGGGAAATGGCCCTTCAGATATGAGAAAGAAGGTAAAGCTTGTTCGAAACTGAGAAGCTACCCCTTGGATTTTAGGAGGTAGAACACATAGCCGTAGTGTGAAGAACACCGCCGGTAAAGGGTGATTTCATCTGTCTCGGCGGTTAATAGCGCTTGGGCTTGAGGGTTTCCTGCATACTTTCTACTCAACTCCGCGATGCGCGCTTCGATGGGGCCGTAGTAACCTTCAAACCAGTCGCTCTCCGGGAGCAAAAATGCCCTTTTAGGTGGTACCCCGACTCTTCGATGATGCGGATGTTTTCTTCCACGGACTTCATGGCGGGATAGGCGTTGTCGAAAAACTGAATCGCCTCGGCATCCCGGTTTGCCGTGGTCCAGCTCAGTTCCGTGAAAGCTATGACCCACCTGGTTTGAGGAATTTTTTCCAGTACGGAAGGGCTTGCTGAACCCCGGATGGCGTAGGCGGCACCTCGGACCAGATAAGATCGAAGTGTCCCAGTGGAAAGGGATCTTTGCCATGCTGGCGTTTACGCTCAATCTTCGCGCGAGTGGGGCGTTTTTTCGGATTCTTTCTTTAGCTGCGTTAGATACGGTTCGTGATTGTCCAAGGCGTAAAGCGTGCCGTCTAGAGCTTCCGCAAGGGCAAAGGTTTGGCGACCTGGCCCGCAGCCAATGTCGAGTACCGTCAAGGGCTTGGCCGGCAGGTCCAATAGGCGAAGCGCCTTTAGCGTCGAGCGATTGGAACCAGGTCCCTCCTGGGCAAGGTTGCTGTGAATCTCGAAAAAAATTTCAATCGGATCTATCATGCTAGGCTCTTCTCGCTCTCCGCATCCAATCTTTGTGTAGAAAACCAGTGAAAGGTACGCATTGCGGTTTCGGCAGCGCCCTTGCGAGATTTCAACCACCACACTCCATAGGTCGGTACTTCTTGGGAGCGAAGCGGGAATACCAGCATTTCTTTTCGTGCAACCTCTTCTTGAACGCAATAGTACGGAAGAATCGACCACGACTTTCCGTGGCGAACGCTTTGCAAGGCAACGACAGGATCATTGCTACACCCAACGATGGGAGTTTTCTCAGACAGGTGCTTTAAAAAAGGCATGTTCTCGTCCGGTCCCAGCAAAGCAAAATGCGGGAGATTGAAGAGTCCAGCGAGATCCGGACTGCCGTGGGACCTATGGAACAGAACGGTCATCACGGCGCAATAAGGTTCCCGAAGGCCGCGCTTGAATCCGACTGAAGGGTCTTGGGGCCTGCCGCATGCAAAGGCCATGTCGGCGGTACCATTCAGTAGGCTGGCCTCCGGCGAACCTTCCTGAGAGAGCAGCTGAAACTCTCTATTTGGAAACAGCTGCTGCAATTCATCGATTCGGTGTGCCAGGAAGAAGGAGAGAAAAAGCCTGCTTCCCGCGATCCTAAGCTTCGTCGGCTGTCCTAGAATTTTCTTTTGTGCTTCATCAAAATCTACGGAGAGGCGAGACAATCTTTTCCCAAGCTCTGTGAGGCGCCACTGGGACCCAATTTTTTCGATGGTACGAGATTTTTCTGAAAGGTGCTTGAGCTTGCGCGAAAGCACCGACTTGTCTCGGTGAAAGTGAACCGCTAGAGCGGAAAGCGTCTTTTTCTGGTCGAGTGCGCAGAGTAGCCGCATCTCCTCCAAAGATATCTGACTGTCCACGGCCCGCACCCCCAGTTGCATTTAATGAAACGCAAACCTTTTCATTTTGCAACTCACACAAAGGCCGATTTCCCCGATAATGGCCGCAGAAAGGGACTTCATGACAAAAATAGTTTTGGCTCTTACGTTGTTTTTTTCTTTCGGGGTTTTGGCACAGAGCAAAAGAGAGGCGGATCCGTGCGTCGTTGCAAAGGAGTGGAGGCTTGAAGTTTGTCGCTTTGCTGAAGCCAACCTGAAACACTCCGCCTGGGGCTTTGAACACGGAAAACAGGACTATCTGCTGGCCAAGGATCTTGCGGCCGCGGACGGGCATGCGATAGACGACGATACGCTCTTTGCTGCCTCGCTCTTACACGACATGGGGCTTTTCCTTACGAAAAAGAGGGCGTCGATCACGTTGTTCGATCCGCTGAGGTGGTGGCTTCAGTATTGGATCCTGCAGGTTTCCCAATGGAAAAGCTGGAAGGTGTGAAAAAGGCCATTTGGCGCAATAAAACTACTATGGCACCGTACCTTCATACCAATGAGGCATTGGTCTTACACGATGCCGATGCCTCAACTTCCTAGGCGCTCTGGGAGCGGCGCGATTGCTGATGTGGTCGTGTGGGAGGCCTTTGCGCCCAATATTCGCTCGGTAACGGACTACTTGCGCACCGAGCAGACGATGGAAACAATGTCTCTACGGTGGCGATTTCCTGGCAGAGGGGAGTCGGCGCGCCAAATGGCTGCGTGAATTCCTAGTGAGTCTTGGCAAGGAAAGTTACGAAATACAGGGCCGTTAAGCGTTTTGAAAAAGGCTCGCTGGATCTTGTTGGTAAAAGAGTTGAAGCTGCCGATAAAAGTTCCGGGTGCTTGCTTCGCAATTGAAGCGGCTTTTCAAAGAAAGTTTCGTGACGACGGCGAAACCGCGGGTTAGTGGCGCCGTAGGATCGATGAGAGTCCTTTGTGCCTTTCGGCCAGCTCCGGGGTGAGCGTTCTGACCTCACTATACCTTGGCCCAATCTGCGTACTGGGTTTTGAGTTTTAGAACGGGAAGACCATTCGCGGTGCCGTCTTCCGTCAAGCTGGTGGGCGAATTCGTGGAAGACCAGATTGCGCTCATCGTGAATGGCTGGCACGCGCACTTTGGATGACGTTGTCCCACGCGAGTATCACGGCTCCCATCCCCCAGGATTCTCCCAACCGAGCTTGCGGATCTTCAGCGACAACCCCTCCCGGGAGGACCAATGTGGGGGCTTGCACGAAGTCGGGTATATAACAATTGAAATCAAGTCCGGGGTGGCTTAGTCGGTTTGTGCAAAAGAAGGATACGCTTGGGCTGCGATCACCACCTTCGCATCTTCAGGGTGGGTTAAACTGCCCGCCCCCTCGAAAGGCTTTCATCAAAGAGAAAGATTTTTCAGTGTATTGTTGAGTTCCTTTCATCAGACTCCGCAGGAACTTCAAAGTAAAACTTTTCTTCTGAGTGTGCGTAGCCAGCTGTCTGGGAAAGGCGTTTTAGCAGGGCGTCTTCGCCACTTTTTGAACAACATACAACTCCCTAGCTGGCCCTCTTCCCCAACGCTAAGGCTACTGGGATACCGTATAAGCTCTGTTCCTCCAAGGGAGAATAGTTCGAAGGGCGAGCTTTTGAGAAGTTTTGCGGACGGGGAATGGGCCGGCAATCTACCAGCGTGGGCAGATTTTGTGGAACGAAGTAAAGGCGTTCGGGAACTTTTGATTCTCGTGCCGATCGAGCGAGGCGATGGCAACGACTCCCCGGGTTTGAGCACTGGCATTTGTGCGTGATTGGCAAGTCGGCTTCAGCAAAAAGTTCGAGTGGAAGCAGTTATAGACTGGATCAAATCCGGCGTCTCCAAAGGGGAGCCCGAGCGTACCGTTTGAACCAGTGTTACCACACCCTTCATTGCGCTTCTCTAAGCGCTTTCTGGCACCAGCATGTCTTCTGAAAGATCTAAACCCGTAACTCTTCCTTTTCAAGATATCGCTCTTGCGATCTCATTGAGTAAGCGCCTGGTCTCCGCAGCCCACCTCTAGTACACTCTTTGGTCCCGGTAGGCGGTTGGACCGATGAAGCGGCCTGCTGCACATTCTGCAGCGGCGAGCGGTCATAGAGGGCCGCAAGCCGGGTGGTAAAGATGCTGCCCTTCGACTTCATAACTTTCGGGTTTGAAAAGAGAGCCAACGCCGCTTCCAGGGGAAGCCGGCATAGCGTGGTGCGTTGTCGTAAGCCAGGTGGGCCTAACAGAGATGGCTCGCGTGAAGAAAAGGACACAAAATAGAACTGAAGCGAAGGCGTCAGAAGACGGCACCGTAACCGTCGCTGCCGACCCTGACGAAGATCGCATCCTCGGCTTTTTTCTGAACAGCCGCCGTTGCGACCCAGGCTAGCAGCCCCAGAACCAAACCGATGGCGTAGCAGCCAAAGTGCTTTGTCCACGCCAGTTCGCTTGTGCGTCTGGCAGATAGAAGGTACCGAAGCCGTTGGCCAAAAGCCGTTTCCCACCGACGAGCAGAGCTGCATAAACTCCAAACAGCGCGAGCCGAAAACGCCAGCGCGTGTTCCAACCAGTATCTCCGTAGATGGAAAGACCAAACAGGCAAAAAGAGCGCATAGTCGCTTTTCTCCTGTTGTCAAACCAGCGGAAGGACGTCCAGGCCAGCAACCTTCCATCTGCCTCGCCACGAGAATCGAGAGGGAAGCTGCGAAGACGAGCGGAAAGCAACGGTTTGCTGTAGTGAATGCTTATGCGCTTTTAAGTCCTGCTCAATGACACGGATAACGTCCAACTGAGAACGATCGCCATCCTCCTAGACAAGCGAGGGCCAGGGTAAACTACAACTTTTAGCAGCTGCCGCGCGCGGTGCAACGCAGCCACGGCGCCGGTAGAGAGATTAAGTTCATGCCCGATAGCTTCGATGCTTTTGCCGCCGAAAGCGAGATCCACCACTTGTCGCGCTCTAGCTCGTTCTACTTTTGCGACTTTTTTCTCAAGATCAAACGAAGCCATCTGGCTGCGAGATCCCAAACCAACTGAGTCGTCATTCGCCAGTTCCACCTCTTCATGGGAAACCATCTGGCCGCGGCGGTTGCGTGGCGCCAAAAAATCCACATTAAGGTACGGCGTATATCAGTGGGATACCTGCGGCGCGTAGGGCTGCCGCTTCTGTAGCGTTCGCGACTTGTGTGAATTCGAAGCAGCACCTGTTGTGTCACTTCGCAACGTCCTCTCTGTTTTAATCCTCGTTGTGCGCGACTTGTCTGTTCGGTTGTTGCAACGATTCGAACAAAGGCTGAACGGCGACGGCACTGCCTTGCTGGTAAGCGACGAAAAATCACGTTCATCCCATTGGGCCCGCACTGACCACTCCTCATCGCGGAGCATACCCAGCACGGACCTGAAGTCAAACCGTTCAGATATGCGCAGCGAGGCTGGCCCCAGACGGTGCAGAGACCAGCTTCCCGCCAGCTAACACTAGGTTAGTGGACGGCTTTAACTGAAATGATGGCTGCCGTGCTACCCCAGGCGAACGACTCGGAGCCGTACCGCGCGAGTTCAGGCCGCGATCGTAGCTGATCTTGCCCTCAGCTCCCATCGTCGGGTGGCCACCGGGTCCGAAGTCCTCCACATTTCCGGTATTCTCTTCCGAGCCGGCGTCCAGATTCACGGCATGAAAGGTGACGCCTCCGTGAGACTTGGCGACTGTGTACAGCGGGACGGCCCGGCTCGTAATGAAGCTGTCGTTGGACCGGCCGATCATCGCGACCAAGTGCAAGGCGGCGCCTTTGTATAGGTCCGCTTTGTCTACAGAGATTTCGATTTCCTTGGATTCTCCACTCCGCGTGACGCCGTCTGCTTTTGCAGTGGCGACGACATCGCCTCTACCGGCGAGTTCTTTCTCAAGGGTTGCCGTGCTCCCTGTTTCAGCCACTTCGGCGATGCCTAGAGGGGCCATCTTTCCGAGTGAGAAATGTGAAGCTCCCTGCGGAAGGACGTAAGCGAAGTAGGGCGAAAGCACATTGTTGGCCGTTACATTCTGCACGGTGACTTTGAATTTCACCATTTCGGTTGCCGTCCCGACCTGCGTGATAAGCGCTGCCGCCACGATTGCGATTCCTGACAAAGTAAAACGTTTCATTTTTCTTGCTCCTTATTTGATTGGGTTACGTACCACAACAAACGCACCCTCTAATTCGTTGAGCGAGCAGATTGGTTACAAAAAAAATGAAATTAATACTGGTGCGGTGCGCCGGGATGGCTCTGGGCGTTAAACCTTACCTTTTAGGCGCTGATCGAGTTCATTGAGGCGGGTGGAGATGTTTTTGTAGAAATCGTAGCGACCCAGCAGGAATTGCAGGAAGTAGTGATCAATGGCTTTTGCGATTCGCAGACCCAGCAAGCAGGTAACGAGTACCAGAGCCAGTACGATGACGACCTTTTCCGTAGCTTTGGGATCCCCGTGAAAGTAAAGACCGTCCGTGTTCATCCCAAAAAAGCCTACGATAAGATTCAAGGGGAGAAAGATTCCGGAAATAACCGTTAGGGCGAGAATCGTCTTATTGAGGCGATCGCCTTTGATCGAGTCATAGTAATTGTGCAAGCTGTCCAAACGTGTGGAGAGCGTAAGAGCGTTGTTGGCTTGGAACTGGATTCCTTCTTCAATATCCTTGAACTCGTCCTTCAAATCCTTGAGAAGAGGATCGGATTTTTTTAGAAACTCTTTAAAGACTACGAGATTCCGGCTGCAGTAGTTCTCAACGCGGGAAAGATCCTTTTTCAAATCGAACCACATATCGAGAAAGTAACCGGGGATTGAACGATTAAAGAGATCGTCTTCCAGCTTTTCGATTTGATCAGCGTAACCAGTCACAATACGCTGATTGCCGAAGTAGGCTTTCTCTAGAACTCGTAGAAGCTGATCGTAGCCCTTGGTAAATTTCTTAAAGGTTCCCAATTCACGATCATAAAAATAGACTGAGTTCGCCTTCAGTAAGAAAAAGTCTGAAACAAATGACAGGGATTGCTTCTCAAGCACCATCTTGCGGACGATCAGTATCTTAAAGTCGTCGTAATCTTCGTAAACGGAGAAGCCGTCTGTGGGGGCTAAAAGCTCGGCGATTTCATCGTGGCTGTGCGGTACCACATCTTCAAGGGTGAGCTGCTTTTTTGCGACCTCCGCCATAGCAGAATTTTACCACAGCCCCTACTGTTCCCCGTAGCTTTGCGTTTTTTGCGGGGAAGGCGACGAATTGTGTACGGATCGTAACGAGGCAAACCCATCCCTTGTGTTTCTTTTTCAGTGTGCTAAACCTCTCACCCGTGGTGCGGAACGTCGTTATTATTCTAACTCTCTTCTTTTGTGGGCTCTCATTCGCCTGCCGCGACGAAGTGGCGGACGAGAAGGAGCGTGTTGCTTTTCGCGCGTTGGCCTCCGACGTCACCCATCTGGCGCATGGCTGGGATGCCGCTTTCAAAAGACTCAAGGAAACGGGAGTCATCAAATCTGAAGAAAGCATTCTGATCGCCCCGCGGCACCTGGAAGGCGGGCATTACGGTACCGTGGAGCAACTCAGTGCCGCGTTCCAGTTTCTGGGAAAACACGTAGGCGGCCAGGTCTACCTCCAGTCGGCTATCCGGATAAGTCACTGGCTAGCGGGCGACTGGGGTATGGATCCTTCCGTTGTTTTTGCCGCGCTGGTGAACCGCCGCCCCACTTTTGGTTTCCGCTCGGCGCAGGGAGGGGCCCTTTTAGTCGACTCCGCCCGCCCTGGAGCCAAGCCCGTTGAGTCTCCGGCGGCTGACGTCTTGTCCGGAATGCTCTATTCCCGCTTTCCCGCCTTCGGGGAAATCGACTCCAATCTGATCGAGTACCGAGAGTTACCGCTGGCCGTAGAGCAGGTTTTGAGCGGCCTTTTCTACACCGGCATGCACGCGCAGATGACGTACGTAGTGGGTACCAAGGGTTACGATTCCCAGGTCCTAGCGATCTTTCGCGTGCGCGCACTGATGTTTGGAAACATTGGGGCCATCAAGAAAAAGCCCACCTTTACAACAGCGGAATGGAAGACGCCTCCTTTTGTAACGGGTCCCAGCCCGCATGTAATTCGTTGCGATTATTCCAAACGCGCGCCGCACGCTTTTGTGCTTCCACACCCTGGCGGCACGTCGGGCCAGCACGCCGTGGCGCTACTTTCCGCAGATGGGGTTCCCGTCGGCGGGGCCTACGCGATTGGGGAAAAAAGCGCGGGAGAGCTTCGGCGGCTGATGGACGCCTATATGGGCGTGATGGGACCCACGCTCTATGCGAACGGCAGCATCCTTAGGGCGGCGGCCCAGAATGCCTTTCTGGAGATTGAGGGGCAGGTCTCGGACAATTAGCCCGCCGCTTGATCTGGCGGTCTGTTTTGCGATAAAAGGCCGCCATGATGAGATTCCCGGTCTACTCTCTATTCCTGTGTCTTTTAGCGAGTGCGGCCCATGCCGGCCCAGGCCCTACGCGGGTGCGTGCGCACCGGTCCCTCATGGCAGAGCCCCGCTGCCCGGCCCTCATTCAGGCAACCACAAATGCCATCCAGGCTTTTGACTGCAGAAATGGCGTCGCCCGCCTAGGCTATGCGGACGTCTTGGAGCAGTTGATTGCGGAGGCGAGCACCCCGCAAAACGGAAAAACGGCGGTAGAGGGACTCGAAAAAGTTAAAGCTGTCGCTGACAGCTTTCCGGCCACCCGCTACGCGCATTGGTTTTTGAAGGGCCTTCTAAGGGAGAAAATGCTCGCGATTTGCATTTTGCCCCCAAACTCCACCTTGGGCCAGGTTGCCGCCAACCACTGCGCCTTCGCCGGCCGGGGTGAAGAAGCCGTGATGCTCACACCGGTGCCCCTACCCGGTAGCGATGGGATCGAGTGGGCGAGTTCTTTTTTCTCGACGGTGGGCATGGTTGCGGGCGAACGCTTTGTAATGGATTGGGCCAAGCACAGCTACTCGATGCGAAATTTGAGTGGGGGAAGATCGATCGATCCCTATTATGACCTTTTTGTTTCGGCCCACTACAGAGGGCAATACCCCCCGCCGCGAGGTACGGTGAAGCAGGGATTTGCTCGGGTCGTGATGCAGATGTTCCAGGCAATGGTCGCGCTGGAACTGTCCGCGCATTTTTTTCCGGATCAGGTGGAAGAAGATAACCGGAGATTTGGTGAAACCGACTACGCGCTGCTAACGCGCGGCCCGAACTCACGCGAAACCAAAGCCATCGTGGAACAGCTAGAAATCAACGCCGATAATTACGCGCGCAAAGCGGAAGAGATGATCTACAAGATGAACGAAGCGGCTCGCAATCAAATCGAAAGCAACTAACCCACATCTTTTAAAGCCTCTCGTTTACGATCTTTGCGTCGAATGTAGAGAGTTTTCTCGACCTCGGCGACGACTTCTCCCGCTTCATCGATGACCTCGATGACGAAGGTGGGCTCTACCTTGTACTGGGAATCGGCTTGTTCGCGGAGGCTTTTCAGTTGTTCCGGAGTGATTTCGAAATGCGCCTGGACGCTACCTTTACCCGGTTTTTTGAAACGGATGGTCGCGGCTTTATCCCAAACGATGTACTGTTTGCCAAGGTTTTCAAGCAGGATGAGCATCATGAACGGATCGGTCATCGCGTAAAGCGAACCGCCGAAGTGGGTGCCCACGTAATTGCTGTTCCAGGGGCGGAGTTTTAGTTCCACATCTAGCGACGTAAAATCCGCAGCCACATTTTTCACGCGAATACCGGCTCCCAGAAAGGGGGGCCAGTACGTCATAAACTTGATAACCCATGCACTCTTCATTTAGAAAGCTTAGCACATTGCGTGTTAGGCTTCAGGCAGCCCCGTTCGCCCCACTACGAGACCGTTGACGCAGAGTTGAAGAAGCTTGAAGTAGTGATCAATAGGCGTACTTCGAGAGCGCGAGTAATAGTAGGTCACAATAACGCCGGTCAAGGCTTGGTGGATGGATGCCGCTACCAGAGCGGGGTTTCCTACGGTGCAGACTTCCCCTGAATCGATCGCGTTTTCCAAGCAGCGGTGGATTCGTGTTTGTCCGTTCTCTAAAGTTTGATTGATAAGATTTCGCATCGGGGCACTACTTTGGGCACGGACCATACTCAGAAGAAGTACGCCCACTTGATCGGGGTGCTTCTTTGCCCAGAGCAAGTTGCCACGCAGGTGCTCCATGAGTTCTTCTACGCCCGATTTGGGCTTCACCTTGTCCAAGTGAAGCGTCACCGTTTCGTGATTTACGCGTACGATGTAGTGAATGAGCGAATCAAAAAGTAGCTGTTGTTTTGGGAAATAATAAAAAATTCCGGACTGGGCTACGCCCAGATGATCCGCGACAGTTTGGGCGTTGGTGCGCTCAATCCCATACTTTCCGATGCAGTGTATGGTGGCTTTTAGGATCCGTTCTTCCTTACTCAGTGACACCGAGGGTCTCCTTCAACTTTGAAATATAGTCCTGCTGCTCCCCACTCAAGTGCTCCGGCGTTTTTAGTTGGTAGTCGCTGATGCGGTTCAAAAATCTGTCGGTCGGGTTACGCATTACGTTCGCCCCATTTGGCAAGCCAAACACATACGGGGGGCTGCCCAGAGTGTCAAAGCCGAGATTGGTGTACATCCGCTTTAGAGGATCCAGGGGAGGCGAGCCGGGCGGCTCCTCCCGAGGCCCACGTTCGGCCTCCCGTTCTCGGACTACCGTTTCTACCAGATCTCGCAGCCAGCCATAACCGGGTGCTACGTGAAAGACTTCGTATTCCGGGTGCGGACCGGGCCCTCGGGGGTCCACAGGTTTGGGGGCGAGCAGGTAGAGCTGGCGGATCGGGCGCGTGCGCAGCAAGACACTCAGGCCATAATACAAATGGGCTTTTACCGCCGGTGGCGCGTGTTCGGGAATGTTGAACCTCCCTAGCTCGGCAATCTCCAGCGCTCCAGGGGGGATGTGGCGCGTTCTAAAATCGTGGAGGGCTTTTAAGTGCTTCGTCACGTCTTTGGTCCTAAAGGACTCAATGACGTTCACCATGTAGATCTGGTGGCGGAGCATGAAAGGCTCGCCCAAAAAACCAGCGAAGTCGGGATTCTTTTCCAAATCGTAGCGCTCCGCTTGGTGCTCGGGTACGAGGGTATTGGTAAGGGCTTCCAAGGGAAGCGCTCCCCAATGATCCAAAGAACTTTTTAAACTGAAGTACCCTTCCAGCGCGACATCGGCTTGAAACGGGGTGAGTTGTCGAGGGAGCCGGTAGCTGGCCCAAAAATAATCGACGAGCGGGCTTTCAAAGGAAAACCTCGGAAACGGACCGTCCGGGGTCATCTCGCGATCAAAAAATGTGATTTTTACTGTCGCTCTTTTGACTTCTCCTTTTTCGTCTTTCCACTCCGCAATGACCCAGCCGGAGTCGGGAATACTGGTGTGATCCCCTCGAAACATTTGTTGCACCAGGATGGGGTGGAGGTGGAGTTCGCGCCCCATGCGATCGGTTAAGGGTTCGAGGTTCTCATGGACTGCCGCCCAAAGCGGAAACGAAGGCACAAAGAGAAAATCCTGTCCCCAGCCACCGGACAACCGTACCGAGGTATTGGCCGCACCGGAGGGCACGTTCATGCCTTTCATGAGGGCTACCACTTCCGGGTGGTCGTTAAGCAGTTGGTAGCGCTTCCGCACGAGGTCCACGTTGAGGCCGTGGTAATGGGGGATTCGGTTCACCCAGTTGCGAAAGGCCCGCTCGGAATCGAAGTTTCGGTCCTGCCCCCAGCATAGAGCTGCGCCACCATTTCCGCGGGGCACGGGCCCGACGGAGTGAACCAGTCTCGCCAGCCGGCCCGGGCCGACAGCGGGATCGCCAGACTCAGGGTTATGAACGCTAATACCGCACGCACCCCTTGCTATAACACACCGCAAAAAGCCTAGGGGGACCTAAGATGGCTAATATGGTAACGGATGTGATATCAGTAGCTTATGATTTCAAGTTGAGTAGGCACTCAAAAATATTGACGCCTAGCGCCAGGCCGCTTAACCGATAGAAACCGGTCGCAGCGGCACGATGGGACGCCGCCTAAGTTTTCCGATCGAGGCAGGAGTGCAGGCTTTCCCGCACTGGAGAGCGAGCCCTTTTGCCTGCAGTCGCTGCGGACCGGTAACTACGGCTTCGCGCTTAGAACTTCCAAGACCGCTTCGGCGTGGCCTTTCACTCGCACCTTAGGGAAGATCTTTTGATTTTCCCATCCGGTCCGATCACCACCGTCGTGCGTTCGATTCCCATGAACTTTCTTCCGTACAAGGTCTTTTGTTTCCATACTCCGTACTTGTTGCAGACCTCGCCCTTTTCATCCGAGAGCAGCGGAAATGGAAGCTCGTACTTCTCTCGAAACTTGGCGTGCTTTTCTACGGGGTCGCGGCTGATGCCCAGCACCATAGCCTTTTTCTTTTTGATCGTAGGGAATTGATCGCGGAAGTCGCAAGCTTCCTGCGTGCACCCTCCCGTAAAGTCCTTTGGATAGAAATAAAGAACTACGCTCTTCCCCTTAAAAGAAGACAGTGAAACTTTTTTTCCAGAATCGTCCTTTAGGCTGAACGCTGGGGCCTTTTTACCTTCTTCAATCACGAGTGCTCTCCTCCAAAAAAGTTCTCTGACATTACCACGCGGCAAAGAGAAGGCAACGGCGCGTCCTACTCGACGGTCATTAACTTTAAGTATCGCACCCATAACCTAATACAAATGGTTCGTGCTCCGGTGAAGGGCTAGAGTGGATCTTGGGTAGGGGGCCAGAGATGCAGTCCGAAATAGAAAAGAATTTTCCTAGAATTCAAAACCTCGTTCATCGAACACCGCTTGTGGAAGCGCCAACGCCAGTGCACGCGCTGTCGGGGTTAGGAAAGTATTGGGGCCACCCTTCCTTGTATGTGAAGCGAGAAGATCAAACCCACTCGATCTACGGCGGTAACAAGGTGCGTAATCTTGAGTTTGTATTGGGGGAGGCAAAAGCTCGGGGCGCAAGAAACGTCCTGACGCTGGTGCCCTACGGCTCGAATTTTACGGCGGCCCTCGCGCTTCACGGAAAACGTTTGGGCTTGGGTGTTCAACTCACGCAGTTCGTGGCGCAACGAAATCCCCAGATAGAAAAGCACGTGGAGTTTTGTGAGGACCAAGAGGCCAGCATCATCAACTACACGGGAACATCCGGCCCTGTCTTCGCTGGTCTCAAAGCGAGCACGCAGCTACTCGGTAGTCGCTTCGGAGGCCCGCAGTATTACTGGATTACTCCCGGGGCCTCCAGCCTCCTCGGTGCTCTGGGGCACGCCAACGCTTATCTGGAGTTTTTGTCCCAACGGCGCGAGCAGGGAATTCCCGATCCCGATTTTGTCGTCGTGGGAACGGGGACCTGTGGCACGCTAGCCGGTTTGGTGGCTGGCGCCATCGTGTCCGGGTCCCAAACCCAGTTCATTGGGGTTCGCTGCGCGGAAAAAATTGTTTGTTACCCCGGTCGCGTGCGCCGACTGGCGGCCAAGGTCGTGCGGTATTTGACAGGGAAAAACCCGACTACGGCGCTGCCTTTTAAGATCGTCGATGTTCCCAGTTCGACGGGGTACGCCGTCCCCTGTCCGGAGTCCTTTGAGGTGATGCGCACGTTCTCTGAACTTGAGGGCATCTCACTTGATACGACGTATACCGCAAGGTGGGGCTCTTTTGGAGCAGGCTTTAACGTCGAACGAGTTTAGCGGGAGGCATGTTCTCTATTGGCATACGTACTGTCCCAACGTTCAAAACTGGAACGCCGAATCCATTGACCGTGTGCTCATAAAAAGATCTCAAGGGGTAGCTCATGCCGTTGCCTAATATTGAAACCATTTACCTAAGTGCCGTTGTCTCCCTCGTTCTCTTCGCCGTAATCGGAGTGTTTGATGGAGTCTACTACCACCTCTACCGCTACAACCTGCAATCGCATCCGGAGGCGCGTCTAGAGCACTGGATCCACACTCTGCGCGCCTTCGTTTTTGCGGCCTTCTCCTTTCTGATATTTGTGGTGAATGCGGCCGGCAAACTCTTGTGGGTAGCGGTGGCCTTGGTGGCCTTGGACCTGGTGTTGGAGGCGATCGATATTCTCGTTGAGAAAGAAGCCCGCGCCAAGCTGGGCGGCATTTCCAGTGGTGAGTCTCTCGTTCACATCCTGGCAACCGCGTGCAAGAGTGTGGCGCTAGCACTGATGGCAGTCGCAAAACCAATCTCCGCGTGGAAGTTAAGTGCGCCCTTGCTTCTGGATCCGTACCCGATGTTTGTGATCCTTTCAGGTACGGTGTTCAGTGTTTCAACGGCGGTAGGTGGGATCGCGCAGATCGCACTCATGAAACCCATCAAGTCGAAGTCGACGGTGTTGCTTCTCGCCTTAGGTGGGAGGTAGTGGCGCCCAGATGCACGGGTTCGTAGCGATCAAACTCAATGTCGCGCACGAATTCGAGTTTGCCCCAGAGAGAAGCGTAGCCGCGGGTAAAACGTAGAAAGCGGGTGCGTTTTCTCCAGCGGGCAATTTCGGCTTTCGTTGCGGGGCGCCGGCCCACGGTGCGACCGTAGAGTCGGATCGCGGGCCACTGTGAAAACCGGCCACGGACTAGGGAGGCGGTCCAGAAACCCAGGCGGCTGTTGACCGCTAAAATGCAAACGCGATCGTGGGCCGCCAAGTTTTGGCGGGTTTGCCGAGTAAAAATCTCAAAGTAACAACCACGCGGCTCTTTTCGATCTAGTAGCAAGGAAGCGATGGGGGCGACGTTTGGTTGCCCCTGCTTGTCCACAGTTGCGACGGCAAAATGAAGCGAACTTTTGAAACTCGTCCCAAAGACCCTGCGGATTTCTTTCCACTCAGAATGCGTTATTTTCACCCGCCCTTCATACCACAGGCCTCCCCCCAGGCTGAAATATTGATTTTTACTATGAGTGTATAGATTTAATCGATTTTATCTATGTGGAGGAATCCCCGACAATAAAGGTGTGGGGCGAGGTCCCCCGGTTAAATAAAAGAAGGAGTTTGTCATGTTAGAGAATAAAGAAGGTCAACGAGTTCCGGAAGTGGTGTTCAGAACGCGCTTCCAGGGAGATTGGAAGAGCGTTTCAACAAAGGATCTTTTTGCGGGAAAAAAAGTCGTCGTTTTCTCACTTCCCGGAGCGTTCACGCCGACTTGTTCCTCCACCCATCTACCCCGCTACAACGAGTTGGCGGCCGTCTTTAAGCAGCATGGAGTCGATGACATCATTTGCATTTCCGTAAATGACGGCTTTGTCATGGAGTCCTGGGCAAAGGACCAACACGCCGACAACATCACCATTATTCCTGACGGGAATGGGGAATTCACGGATGGGATGGGAATGCTCGTGGATAAGTCCGATCTGGGTTTTGGAAAACGTTCGTGGCGCTATTCGATGCTCGTCGATGACGGTGTGGTAACGAAGATGTTCATCGAACCTCAAAAGCCAGGCGATCCTTTTGAAGTATCCGACGCTGATACGATGTTACGACACCTGGCACCGGAAGCAAAACTTCCCGCTGAGGTGACCATTATCTCCAAGCCCGGTTGTGCCTTTTGCATTGGTGCCAAGAAGCTCTTGCAGGAGCACGGTTATGTTTACGAGGAGATCTCCTTACAAGGAGGTATTTCGTATAAGACTCTACGTAACCTGACGGGGCAGGCGACAGCGCCGCAGATCTTTATTAACGGCGAGCACATCCGAGGTCTGGATGGCTTAAAGGCCTACTTTGCGAAGTAATTGCCACTGCCCGCCCTAGTGAGGGCGGGCAGTTTTCCTCTCTTTGGGTCATAACGTCCCATCTCATCCAGCAAATCCAAGAGTCTGTGCCCAGTGAGGTGGCACGTGGGTTGCAAAACTAACTCTTGTTTGTTGGCGCAATTTGGGAGGAAAGGTGAAGACGCGAGCGGCTACACGTACGAATAAGGCCCGCGTTGCCATCGTCGATGACAGTTTCGACATGAGAGAGTTACTGCAGGAGTACCTGAGTGGGTGTGGAATTGAGGCGATAGGTTTTGAGGGCGTGTCGGAGGCGCTTGAGTTTCTCACCTCTGCCAAGAGTCGTTCCATCAAGCTGGTGCTCTGTGATCTAAACTTTCCTGAACAAAGTGGCCTTGTTCTGCTGCGCAGAATGCGGACACTTCATCCCGAGATTCCAGTTATCTTAATGTCAGCTTTTGCGGATCGTTCGGCCGTCGACCGCATGCGCTCCGAGGGTGCTGCTGCCTACGTAAACAAAACGGACGGGCTGGGCCCCGTCTTGGGCGCCATTGAGCGCGGGCTAGCGTTTTCCGGCGCCCCCTCTAGATGATGTTTTGGAATCCGAATCACAAAGCGGGTGTGTTCGCTCTCGGTATCAAGAGATAAGTTTCCGTTGTGCGCATTCACGATGGAACGGGCAATACTTAGTCCCAGACCGGTCCCGTCTCCTAGAGGCTTCGTTGTAAAGAAGGGTTCCATCATGTGTTTGCGAACGCCTTCGGGAATTCCATCGCCGCTATCGGTAACGGAGATCTCCACGTCTGTACCGAGATCTTCAACGTCCACCCGGATCCAAGGGTTGGGAAGATCTCGAACGGCATCACAAGCGTTATTCAAAAGGTTAACCAATGCCTGCGCGAGCTGTGTGCTGCGGCACTCAACAATAAGCTTAGGATCAATGTCTTTCGCGATAAGATCAATGCCGTGCCGCCTGAAACGCTCGGACGAAAAGGCATAAATATCGGCCAGTAAATTCGCTAGGCGTTCTTCTCGAAACGGATCTTTGGAGCCGTCTCTGGAAAAAGAAAGTATCCCTCGAATGATGCGGGTCATGCGATCGGCCTCGTTTCGGATCGTCTGCGAAACCTTGATCAGTGTCGCCTTTTCGGGCGTTGCGCGCTCTGCCTGACTCTCAAGCACTTCCATGCGTCCTCGGATGGTGGCGATGGGCGGCCCCAGCTCGTGCGCGATGCCGGCCGCCATCTCTCCGAGCGCCGCCATCTTCTCGGCGTGTATCAAGCGTGCGCGTTCCTGTTGTAGTCTTTCCTCGGCCTCACGTTTGGCGGAAATATCTTCGGTAATTCCCATGATGTGCTTAAGGACCTTGGCTTCGTCCCTTACCGGAACAAACCGAGCGCTAAACGTGGACACGCGCTCTTGTACTTTCGTTTGGTATTCGAATGAGAGGGTGTCGCCATTGACTGACTGATGAAAGAATTCCTGCACCCTTGCGTGGTGTTCCTTGGGAACCAATCTAAGGTGTGTTTTGCCGATAGCCTCATTTTCGCAATTGAATCCCATCATACGCAGCCCTGCCGCATTGATCGCCGTAATGGTCCCTTCCAAATCAATCTCGTAAATGCAAAAGGGGGCGTTTTGAATAAGTAGTCTCTGTCTTTTTTCGCTGGAGCGTAGTCCTCTCTCCGCGCGTACCCGCTCTGAGATGTCATGAACGATGCCGGTGAAGTAAGATTGTCCATTGAGCTTAAATTCACTGATCGCGAGGTGGACGGGAAATAAGCTGCCGTCTTTCCGTTTCGCGACGACTTCTCGCCCGATTCCAATAATCTTTTTTTTCCCAGTTTTCAGGTAGTTTGATAAGTAGTGGTCGTGCTCTTCGGCGTAGGGAGAAGGCATGAGCCGGCTGATGTTTTGCCCTTTAACTCCTCCGGGGGAGTAGCCGAACAGCCTTTCGGTCGCGGGGTTTGCGGTATCGATTAAACCCTTGAATCGATGGTCAGGATGGCATCTACCGCGCTCTCCACGATGGCTTTAAGCCTGTCCGCTTGTTCGTTATTCGCCGTTTCCACTGTCACAACCAGTTCCGATGCCGGCATCCTAGCACACCCCGAATCTCGCAATAAGACTCGGCGCAAAGGAGACTAGCGCAGTGAAATCGCCAATTGATTTGGTCTTTTTTGCGCTTCCTCTCGCAAGGTCTGCAGCTTTGTGCGCACATCGGAAGGCAAATGGGTGCCGCTACTGCCGGTGTAGCCCGCGTAAATATTCTCCTCAAAGCGCGTATAACAACGCTCCGCTTGGGTGGAATGCGGGTAAGTGCGTATGCAAGACTGGTAATAGACTTCGGGCAACGACCATAACTTCAGCTCGTCGATGGATTCGTAAGCCATTCCGGTGAGCATGTAGGCTTCGCTAGCGTCCGAGGGGAAGCTTTTTCCGCAGAATTTCGTGAAGCTCCGCAGAAGCTCGCAGGTAATAAACGGCGCCGGATTCATCGGCTAAAGTAGACTTGCAACCCACGGCCGGCCGCCATCAAAGCCTTGGCTTTGCCAAGCGCGGCTTTGGAGTGCATCGGGCCTTTGGGATTCTTCTTCCACGCTTCCAGACTGGTGATCCAGTCCTTCAAACGCGCGTCCAGGAATCCGATGGATGTCGTGTTCTGGGAATCTTCTGAGTACACCGATAGCGTGAGTCGATCTTTGTTCACTCGCACGCAAATCGCGAGCATCTTTTTTACGGCTCGTTCCCACTCAAAGGGATTTTCGCATGACTTTGGGATCCAAAATGATTTTCTCGTATTCAGTGAGCGCTCTGTCAAACTGCCGTGTGGCTGAAAAAAGATCGGCCTTCTCTCCGGTGGTGAGCGAATCGGTTTTGGCATCGAGCTTAAGAACAGGGAATTTTGGCCCGAAGTCAGTGCGCGTATGACAGCTGATGCAATAAGAAGAGAGTGAAAGCAACATGGCTCGCGCGTATTCAAGATGGCCTTGGTTGAGCGCAATCTGTGCGTGCTTGGCCTCATCTTCAAAAATAACGGAAAGCATTCCGATGCTGGGATCAGCATCCACGGGACCGCCCTTTTTTCCCCATTTGTGCTTGTGCGATGCGGTGAGAAAGTTCCGCTATTTTAGCCGTATTCTTTTACCCTTGCGAGCGTGTTATGATCTTGCAAGCTATTTTCTTTACTGACGTCGACAAGTAGCTCGGGAAGTACCTGGGAGAGTTGCTGCATCTTGGCGGACCAAGAAGTATCGGCCAAACTGCAAGCGGGGTAGACAGCGACTAAGATGATTGCAACTGAAATAAAATGGCGCATGTTTTCCTCTGGTTCACTAATTTACCATTTTCAGTAACCGGAAGGCAGCCCTACTTTTTCCCGCATCACGACTTCGGCCCCTCCCCATCCGCAAAAAACTTCACAAAGTCGCCCTCAGTGAGGATCCCAACCAGTTTTCCCTGTGGATCGGTGACAGGCAAGCAGCCGATCTTGTTCTCACAAATCTGGATCGCAGCACTGCGAGCACTTGTTTCCGGCGAAATGGCGCGTACCTGAAAAAACTTTGAGTCCTGCATCACTTCCTTGATCGCCATAGACTCCCAGGAAGCGCAGGCATTTCCCGCTTCAGGTTTCGAATAGCGCAGCAAATCCCGATGCGTCACCAAGCCCACCAAGTTGAATTGCTTGTCGACGATGGGGGCATGCCTTACGTGATGGCGATCCAGCAGATCCGCCAAATCCTGAAGGGTATCGTTGGGCGAAAGCGTATGCAGATTTGTGCTCATTAAATCGCGCACGCAAAGTCGAGCGGCAAAGAGGCGGCCGCGAGCAGGGGCGGAATTTTGGCTCTTGTCGGACATTATTTTCCCTCTGTTTTATCTTTTCACTGAGTAAGTTAGCAAAGTCGGTACCAAAGCTGGGTGCGTGACCTTGCGCACCCAGCCAATCCAGTGGGTCAATTTGTCTCAATGAGTGAGGTTCTGTCCCAGGTCTGTAGACGGAAAAGGCATCCGGGTGGGACCCGAACTTTCTATTTCCTTTTCCTTTCGGTAAAGCGTGCGCCGGTTGATCCCAAGAATGTCAGCGGCCCGATCCTTTCGACCCCCTGTCTTTTGAAGGACCAGCTGGATATAGCGCTGTTCGAGTTGCTCGACGGTAGGAAAATCTGAAGTCGCTTCCCGAAAAAAAAGCTCGGGATCCGTTTTCTGAAGCTCGGGTATTTCGGCTTCCGTGATGGTTTCATGGGTACTGAGAACGATGATGCGTTCAATGAGGTTTTCTAGCTCACGTACGTTTCCCGGCCAGTGGTGGTGGGTCAGTTTTTTCATGGCTCCGGGCGAGCAGCTTCGTACCGGCGAGGCGTTGACTGCCGAATATTTCTCGATGAAGTGTTCCACCAAAGAGGGTAGGTCCTCCAAACGTTCACGGAGTGGCGGAATCAGAAAGGGGATAACGCTCAAGCGGTAGTAAAGATCTTCTCTGAAACGGCCGGCGCTGATTTCTGCCGGGAGATCTTTGTTGGTGGCTGCAATGACCCGCACATCGACCGATCGGGACTGGGTGTCGCCTACAGGACGAATAGACTTGTCTTGAAGGACGCGCAGAAGCTTAGCCTGAAGTGAGAGATCCATATCGCCGATCTCATCTAGAAACACGGTACCGCCGTTTCCTTCTTCGAAGAGTCCAACCTTTCGTTGGTTGGCGCCGGTGAAAGACCCTTTGGCGTGCCCAAACAGTTCCGACTCAAGCAGGTTTTCCGGAATCGCGGCGCAGTTGATCGCGACGAAGGGAGCGTCCTTACGCGGTCCGTTTTCATGGATGGCGCGTGCGACCATTTCCTTCCCGGTTCCACTCTCGCCCGTGATAAGAACGTTGGCGCGTGCCTGAGATACTCTTTTTACCAAATCGAATACTCGTTGCATGGCCGCACTCTTGCCAATGAGCGAGTGGAGGTGCCATGTCCTCTTAAGCTCCTTACGAAGCACTTGATTCTCACCGTGCAAACGGCGGTACTCGATCGCGCGTTCGACGGTGACCCCTACCTCGGCCAGCTTGAATGGCTTCACAACGTAGTCGTAGGCCCCGCGCCGCATGGCCTCTATGGCGGACTCGATACTGCCAAAAGCGGTGGTGAGCACCACTGGAATGTGCGGGTACGCCCGTTTAAGCCGTGAAGCGAAATCGGTTCCCGTCATTTGGGGCATCTTGATGTCAGAAAGTACCAGGTCCACGTTTGCTGGGTTCAGTGGAACGGCGGATTTTCCCGTAAGCGCCGCTAAGGCTTCCGACGCCAAGCTAAATTGGGTGGTGGCGTAACCTTCCGATTGGAAGTAGTCCTCCAGCAACGCGCGCAACTGAGCGTCGTCGTCGACGATGACGATATGACCTTTGGGTTTCTGCATTCCGCTCCTCCTGTGTGCGGGACAAAATTACCCATCACGAGACAATATGACCAGCACTATTGTCCGATTCGGGCTCCCGCTGCCTAAGTTTGGGCCGACCTGACAACAGGAGTGCATTCCTAGTGCCAAACTGTCCTATGGAGCGCGTGCTACAATGAGCAAAAACGAGCGGGGAGAAATGAAGGTTAAGGGCAAGCAACTAAGGGGAATGCAACACGTTCCGTACTTCTCAACCATTATCTTGCAGGCCTTGCGAACGCCGTTGCTGTTGTTTTTTGCCGCGGCCGGCAACGTGCTACTGCTCGTCTCTGCGTTCCTGTTCTTCAGTGTCGAACATAGCGTTAACCCGCAGGTAAAAGACTTTTTTGATGCCTTGTGGTGGGCGTTCTCCACTGTTTCGACTGTGGGTTATGGCGACATCACGCCGATCACCGATAAAGGACGGGTGATTGGAATATTCCTCATGGTGACAGGCGTCTCCTTTTTTGTGGGGTTTACTGCTATTTTTGTTTCGGTCATTTCTTCGCTCGCCGCTTCGGATATTGTTCGCGGCGAGGAGCTCACTTTCATGGAATACCAGAAAGTGATGGAAGCGCTCACGCGCGTGGAGAAGCGACTGGAAAACCTAGAGAAGAACGCGAGGGTGGAATGAAGAAATTTGGATTTGCAATTGTCTTGGCCGTTTTTTTGGGTGCATCTCACGCGGCTTGGGCCTCGACTCCTTTTTCTCAGGAGGCCTTTTTGGCAGCCCAGAAGGCCGGCCAAAAAATTCTTCTGCACTTTCACGCAGATTGGTGCCCCGTGTGCCAGGTTCAGAAAAAGAACCTGGCCAAACTTGAGGACGCCGGAAAGCTCAAAGGACTCAGACTCTTTTCTGTCGACTACGACAAAGAGAAAGAATTCAACCGACAGATAAAGGTCAGTGCGCAGTCTACCCTCATCGCCTACCTGGGGCGTGTGGAGCACGGACGAGTCAGCGGGATCACAACGGAAAAGGAGCTAGCCGACTTTGCGAACAAGAAATTGCTGAGCGTCAGCCTGGGCGAGCAGTTGCGGCTGATGCGCAAGAGTTCCAAGGCCTCTGGAGAAAAGAAGCGGGTGATGGAGGCGGCGGCGGAAAAGTTGCGCCAGTCCCAGCTCGCAAAAAAAGCCCCTAAGGTGGGTAGCCGAATAGAGGACTTCAGCCTGCCAAATGCCGACGGGAAGCAGGTGGCACTGAAAGAGCTGCGCAAAAAGGGGCCGGTTGTGGTGGCCTTCTATCGGGGGAGCTGGTGCCCGTACTGCAACGCCCAACTCAACAGCTATCAGTCTTTCTTGCCCGAGTTCAAGAAACGAGGAGCGAGCTTGGTGGCGATTACGCCGGAGAAACCGGATTTGACTAAGGACATGGCGACCCAACAGGAAATCGCCTTTGAGATACTGACTGACAAGGACAACCAGTATGCCAGAAAACTTGGTCTGGTGTTCACGGTGACGCCGGAGCTGAAAAAGCTCTACAAAGAATTCGGAATCGACCTAGAGAAGAGCCAAGGAAACCCGGAGTGGGAGCTTCCTGTTCCGGCCACCTTTGTGATTGGTCAGGACGGAAAAATCTTATACTCGTTCGTGGATACCGACTACACGAAGCGGGCGGAACCGGCGGATCTCCTCAAAGCTCTCGACAAATTGACCTAGTAGAGCGCAGACCCTGCTTGACTTTGCTCTGTGCGGGCAAGAAAAATTGTCCCATGCATTTTGTGAGCGAAGATATTACCCGGTACAGTGTCCAACATTCGGCTTCTGTTTCGCCTGTGTGCGACGAGCTGGAAGCCTATACGCGCGCCAACGTCGAGATGTCGATCATGTTAAGCGGTCCGTTGGAGGCCAGCCTACTAGGCTTTCTGATCAAGACCATTCCCGCCAAACGCGTTTTGGAGATAGGAACCTTTACCGGCTATTGCGCTTTGGCGATGGCCGGCTACTTACCGGCGGACGGGGAAGTGGTGACCTTGGACGTAAACGAAAAAACCACGGCGCTTGCGAAGAGTTTTTGGGAGCGAGATCCGAACGGAAAAAAAATCAAGAGCGTACTCGGTCCGGCGCTGAGTACTTTGGAAAGCCTGGAGGGTAAGTTTGATCTTATCTTTTTGGATGCGATCAAGAGTGAGTACGTCGACTATCTAGAGAAATCTTTCCACCTGCTTTCCGATCGCGGGATTTTTGTAGCGGACAACACTTTAATGAGTGGCGATGTTTTGGACTCCAACACCTCCTCAGAGGGAGCACGAGGGATTCAACGCTTCAATGAGTATTTAAAGTCCAGAAAAGATCTCTACTGTTCACTTCTACCTATTCGGGATGGCGTTACCCTGATTCGCCGCCGCTAGACCATTTCTAGCCGGAAGATGCAAAGCCATGTATAACTAGATGGATGCGCGCGTTTCGGCGAAATAGATCCCCACAAGTCGTTCGGATAATTGTTTTCATCAATTTGGTCGTATTCGGTTGCTGGCACTTATTGCCCGACAAGCGTTTCATGGCCGCGAACTTCATTGTGAGTTGGACGCATCTGGAGCATGGGCGTTGGTGGGTGCTACTGACAGCGGCTTTTTCCCACACCATGCTTTTTCACCTTCTCATCAATATGGTGGTGCTCATAAGCTTTGGGCGTCCCTTGGCACAGCTCATGGGAACCCGTCGTTTTCTGAGTTTTTATTTAGTCGCCGCGGTTTTTAGTTCGTTCACCCACGCGTTAACGTCGAAGTACCTGCTCGGGATGCCGGACGAAGGGGCGGTGGGGGCATCCGGTGCCGTTGCCGGTTTGCTGCTGCTTTTTTCTTTGGCCTTCCCCAAAGAGAAGCTTCTTTTCTTTGGGGTCATACCGGTCCCTGCGATCGTTGGGGCCTTGCTCTTTATCAGTCTGGACGTTTGGGGGCTTTCGGCGCAGGCAAGTGGCGGGGGGCTTCCTATTGGTCACGGGGCGCACCTAGGGGGCGCTTTCGTTGGGATCGTCTACTTTGTTTATCTCAAGTACTTACGGCCCAAACCCTCGTCTCATTACACTCAAAGCAGTTGACTTCCCATTAAATAGGATTAGATCTTAATCAGATTTTGTCTTAACTACCTTGTGGGAGGATAGATGCGCGTTGTGACGATAGTGTTGAGTCTGTTTTGGCTGGGACAGGCAGCGGCCTTGGACACCATTGAGCCCTTTGAAGCGGGGCTGAGCGATTTGGAGCTTTATTACACGGGCACTCCCTCCGGGTCCCACGCGCTCGCCGGTACCGTCGGAATTGGGGTTGCCCCCTTGCTTAACCTCGCGCTCGCTCCGGAAGTCCTCTACGAGGGAAACCAGATTGCTTATGGTCTTAGCTTCCAAAACATCATGAATGTTTACGATGGCGCGATCGCCTTGGACTTTGTGCCGGGGGTGCACACTGACTTTGAGCGGTTCGGCTTGGATTTGGGCGCCGAACTGAGTTTCCCCCTGCGCGGCTGGACGCCGTACGTCCAGGCCGCTTTTGCCTATGAGCTCGAACCAAGAACGAGTGAGTTCGGTGCGGCCCTGGGCGCCGCTCTTGCGATCTTTCCCACAGGCGAGCTCTTTCTGGAGGCCGGCCAGGTGTGGGCCGACGCCACGGCCGTTCCCCGCGGTGCCTTGGGGCTGAACGTTCAGCTCGCTGACAACATGGAGCTCATTACAGAGGTCCACTACCAGTCGAGTTGGAGCGGGCTTGTGGGTTTAATCCAAACCCTCTAGACCGGCTGTATTTCCTGGACGTAGTTTTCTTCTTTGTACTTGCTCGCAAAGAATACGAAACCCAGTCCGAAGACACAGGTCAGCGCCACGAAAAACCAGAAGTAGCTGGCCCCTGCAAGTTTGCTGGTGCCATCCGGGTTTTGGATGACGAGGTTAACGACTGCGGCAATCGAGTTCCCGAAGGAAACCGACAGCAGGTAGAAGCTCATCACAAAGCTCTTCATGGTGTTCGGGGCTTGGGTGTAGGCGTATTCCAAGGCCGTGATGGAAACCATCACCTCAGCGGCGGTGAGAAAGATATACGCCACAAACTGCCACAGGATACTTACGTTTTGGCCCGCGTCCAGCCGCCACTGAGCGAGCGCGATAATCGCAAACGAAAAAGCGGCGATAAAAATACCCGTACCGATCTTGCGAAGCGGGGTGGCTTTCCAAACTTTGTTCCACCCGGGGTAGAGAAAGTGGGTGAACAAGGGAATGAGCACCATGATGATAATCGGGTTGAGTGCGGAGATCTGAGAAGCCAGGAGTTCAAAGTGCAACCAGGCCGACTGAAAGGGCCCGAATCGCAGATCCACCATGCGGTTCATCTGTTCTGCCTGCAATACCCAGGAGGAACCTTGCTGCTCGAAGAGAGACCAGAAAGCCGCAATAAAGAAATAGAGAATTCCCAAATTGAGAAATGCCTTGCGGCCCTTCGCGCTAAGCACCTCGCGCTTGTACTCGTTCCAGCCGGCGGCTGGAATGGCGATGAACTTGTGCCGTCCCATCCAAAAGACGACAGTCGCAATGAACATCAGGATACCGGGGATGCCGAACGCCACTCCCGGGCTAAACTTTTCAAGGAAGATAGGTGTGAGAAGGATCGAGAAAAACGCACCAAAGTTGATCGCAAAGTAGAAATAACTGAAAACGCGTTCTAGCAAATGTTGATTGGTTTTATTGAACTGATCCCCCACGTGAGCCGACACACAGGGTTTGATGCCGCCCGTACCGATGGCAATCAGCGTGAGGCCCGCGGCCAAACCAAAGCGAGTTTCAAAAAGCGCCAAGGTCAGATGTCCCAGGCAGTAAATAACGGAGAGACGGATGATGGTGTGGTACTTGCCCCAGAAAATATCCGAGATCAGAGCGCCGATGATGGGGAAGAAGTAGGCGGCGGTTCCAAATAGGTGGTACCAGCTCTTGGCTTCATCCGGAGTCATGTGATCCGGATTCCCGGCCGCGTCCATCAAATACTTGGTCATGAAAACCACCAAGATGGAGCGCATTCCGTAGTAGGAGTAGCGCTCGGCGGCTTCATTACCAATAATGTAAGGAATGCCTGTAGGCATCCGAGTTTGTGTGGACATCGCTTCCCTTCCGATACAAATTTTTTACAATTCGGCTAGACGCTCCCACCTCTTTACCGAGCCTTGAAATATGGCCCAGATAGCTTTTTAACGCAAGGCGTGGATTTGGCCGGGGGGCTTTCTTTTCGAGGCTGTTTGGGTTACACAAGACAGCTTGTCACAAAAAGGGACACCTGGGAGATCGGATGATTAGTACAGCGGATCTGAGTTTGGCCTTCGGTGGGCGAAAACTCTTTGAAAACGTGAGCATCAAGTTTGTGGCCGGCAACTGCTACGGCCTCATCGGGGCCAACGGTTCGGGCAAATCCACGTTTTTGAAGATCCTCGCCGGCCAGGAAACCGCCACCAGCGGGGAAATCGCTGTTACCCCCGGGGAACGCTTATCTTTCCTCCGCCAGGACCACTTCGCCTTTGAAGAGCATAAAGTGCTCAAAACCGTCATCATGGGACAGCCGGAGCTCTACAAACTGATGGAAGAGCGGGAGGCAATGTACGCCAAAGACGAACTCTCCGACGAAGACGGCGAGCGCATCGGTGATCTCGAGATGGAGTTCGCGGATCTCAACGGCTGGGAAGCGGAGGCTGACGCGGCCATTCTGCTAGATGGCCTAGGAATCGGCAGTGATCTAATAGAGAAGAAGATGAAGGAGTTGGACGGCGCTCAGAAGGTTAAGGTCCTTCTCGCTCAGGCTCTCTTTGGCAAACCTGATATCCTGCTTCTCGACGAACCTACCAACCATTTGGATGGCAAGGCAATCCGCTGGCTGGAAGAGTTTTTGTATGACAACGAAAAGACCGTCATCGTTGTCTCTCATGATCGCCACTTCCTCAACAAAGTGTGCACTCACATTGCGGATTTGGATTTTGGAAAAATTCAGCTCTATTCCGGAAACTACGACTTCTGGTACGAGTCCAGCCAACTCGCTCTACGGATGCAACAAGAGCAGAACCGCAAAGTTGAGGAGAAGGCCAAAGAGCTAAAAGAGTTTATCGCTCGTTTCAGCGCGAACGCCTCGAAGTCCAAACAGGCAACCTCACGCAAAAAACTCCTGGAGAAACTTACCCTGGACGATATCAAGCCGTCTTCGCGGCGTTACCCTTTTGTGCACTTCAAGCCTGAACGGGAAGCAGGCGACCAGCTATTAAAGGTAGAGAACCTGTGCAAGAGCGTCGAAGGGCAATCCGTTCTGAACAACGTAAATTTCGAATTGAAAAAAGGGGACAAGGTACTCTTTGCCGGGGATGAGCTTGCCACCACGCTTCTTTTTCAGATTCTCATGGAGGAAGAGCAGGCGGACAAGGGCGGGTACTCATGGGGAGTCACCACGTCGCAGGCCTTCTTTCCGAAAGACAACGCTAAGTTTTTCAGCGACGCGAATCTCTCGCTTGCGGATTGGCTACGGCAGTTTTCAGAAGACACCTCTGAGAATTTCATTCGCGGCATATTGGGCCGCATGCTTTTTTCCGGCGACGAAAGTCAAAAGAAAGTGAAAGTACTTTCAGGCGGCGAGCGCGTGCGTCTCATGTTGGCAAAAATGATGCTGACTACTGCAAACGTCTTGCTACTGGATGGACCGACCAACCACTTGGACTTGGAATCGATCACCGCTGTCAATAACGGGCTTATCCGTTTCTCAGGTACCGTGCTCTTTACGTCGCATGATCACCAGTTCAATCAAACCATTGCGAACCGAGTCATTGAGATCGGCCCGTCAGGCGCGACACCGTTTGATATGACTTATGATGAGTACCTGTCTCAGCAGTCACTCGGTTAACGATTCATTTTTTTGTCAAAAACAAAAGGTCCGAACGGAAGCACCGCTGCGATCATTGCAAGGAACAGTTTTTTGCCTGACCAGCTCTCGGCGTCTGATGCGATTGCTGCAGCAGCCACATAGACCACAAAAAGTATCCCGTGAATCCAACCGAAGTATTTCACCGGCAGCGGATTGCCTCCTACGTACTTAATAGGCATCGCAATCAACAAAAGAATGAGGAAGGAAGCGCCTTCTGCGTAGCTAATAAAACGAAAGTTCTTGGACATTTTCTATCCTCTGGGGCCTGGTTATAGCACGGGGCCCAGGATTGACACCCAGCATAAATGCTGTCTAAATCGTTTTTCCGTTTTTAGGGGAGGAAACAGATATGTGGATTGGGGACTTTTTTCGTAAGCATAGCCTTGTTCTGATCGCACTCACTTTGATCGCTACACCCGTACAAGCTAAACCCAGAACGCGTACTTTGCTATTCGCTTCAGCGTTCATCTGTGTGTCCACTTTTGTGATCACGGCATTGTTGCACACGGAAGATCCGGTGAATGCGCAGATACACGGATCGCATGAGGTGACGGAAGTATCAAACGTCGAGCCTTTGCGGGTGTCGCTTCTCGAAGAGGAGGGAAACGCGGCTACCTTTTCAATTGTCTCGGGTGGAGGGGAAGTTCCCGCTATCAAGGTTTTTGATAAGAATCGACTGCAGCGTCTTTACGCTTCTAGCATCATTTCAACCATTCGAGAAAAGATTGACGATCCCGATCTGTACCGTGATCTCAGACGGATTATTCTCAAGTCGAGTTTTCGTGAGCGTATTGAACGTCGCGAAAATGGAAACGCGGAACTCGTTCTTACTGCGGGCCGGGAATCTAATGGAAATGCGCCAGACCGTTCCTTTGTCGGATCTTGAATCAGGAAATTGGATTTCGGTTCGATTTGGTGATTTTGTCGTGCAGCACGATGCCGCTAGTGTGGTCGCGACCGTCCGGATCAAGCTGCTGGCTATGAAATCATCGGGTGATTTCGAATTGAGACTATCCAAGGAACGTGGAAGTGTCGGCCCTATTTGCGAAACGGACTCCGGGCCAGAAGTCGAAGGCGGACGGCCGAACGCCAGGAACCCTAAAAAACCGCGTCCGCCGAAGGGCGCACGCGGGGTGAAAAAGCAGACTCCTTGAGCCTGTATTATTCTAGTGATTCCGTGATGCTTTCAGCTTTTCGTTCACTGCCATCAGGAATTCGGTGATCTTGTCCACCAGTAGCTCGCCTCGTTCGAAACTCTCGGGTGCCGAGCTGTTGATAAAGAAACGGCCGATTCCCTGATACAGTTTGCTGCTCGAACGGATTTCGCGACCCAAGGAGGAGGCCACGTCTCTCTGGTTGCGATCCATCCAGGAAGTAATGGCCTTACCCATTCTTTGAAATCGCTACGGGTGACGTTCACGCCGCTGTGTCACATTTTGTTAAACTGCCAGTAGTCGATGAACTGAAATCCACGGCGCTCGACTGCTCGCGCTTTGGGTGGTTGTACTGTTTGTACAGGCAATATTTTTCCCGGTTGTCGTCATAAAGAAGCTGGTTGAATACATCGGAAGTGTAACGCCCTTCATAGAACATGCCTTGAGCGTCTTCAGACTGTCCTGCGTGAAAACTCGCCAGGAGGGTGACTTGCAAAAGCGCATCGTCCCAGTTGTGGCTTCTACCCAGTTGCTTTCCTTTTCCACCCAGTAAGTGGCGGTACTGTTCGGCGACGTATACGGCCACGAAATCAGCTGCGACTTGTTTGGTTTTGGTGTTGAGCTTGGAGAAACCGCTGGCGTCGCAGGTAGCAACGACTCCGAGGATGGCTCGGTAGAAGTCCGGAAGATCCTCAGGGTCCTTCTCGTAAACTTCCTGAAGCGAGCTTAGGTAGTGTTTGTACGAGGCGTCGGCAACGTAGTCGGGCTCCCGTTGATTCTTCCCCACTGCAGAGAAACTTCGGCCCGAGCGCTCGGCTTTATCTTCCCAATAGGGTTCGAATTTTACGTGGTAGGTGGTGACGTCGGATGCAAGACGCAGCTCTACACCTTGCCCACGCTTGACGCCGTCAATGTGGCTTCCCACGTTCGTGTTTTTGAATTGGGTTTCAATGGCCGGGTAGATCTTTTCTTTCATGAAAGTAAGAAAGGTCTTCCCTCCGCAATCAGAGATGTCGAATTGAGCCCCATAGCGGCCGTAGTCTCCAACTTTGATGTCTCTGTAGACTTTTGCCTGTGACAGAACAGGATGAATGAATGATAGAACTAAAAGTAGCGTAGATACGCGTCGAGCGATCATATGCCCCCTCCACAATTGTAATTAGAGTGTTATTGGTTAAGAAAAATTGAGTGATGTAATGAAATAGATTTGATTCCCAAGAGCCCCTCCCATATTTCGGTCTACCCAAAAACCGTTATTCCAGGGCCTGACACGGTTGTCCAGGAAATATGACGCGGCTTGTTTTTGTCCTTTTTTGTTTCTCGGGCTCAAACAGGCACGAATATTTTTTTCGTGAAATGGATGATGCACCGTGCTAGCCCTATAAGAGAAACAAAAGTTGGGGGTTAGATGCTGAATAGTCGATATTTCCGTTCCAAATTAGTAACGATGCTGTTTTTAGCGACCTGGGGTCTGGGTGCGGTAGCGGATTCCGCCACCGCCGAGAAAACACCCCGAGCGGCACTCACAGAGATCCTTCAGGATCTGGATTACTTGCCACTTAACTACGCGAAAGAGGCGGCCTTTCTTTCCACCCTTTATGTAAGCCTCGAGATTCTGGTCCGAACCGAGCTGCCGGTAGCCACTCAATACGCGGAGATGGTGCCGACCGAAAACGGTCCCCAGCGCTACTTTGCCCCTACCGTGCAGACTCCGGAGAAAACTGTGTACTGGCGTTACCACGGGGCCCCCATCGTTTGGCTTGAGAATGAAGCCGAGCCGCTCATCGTGGACCCGTTCTTTGCGCGCGTTCCGATGAAACGTTCGGAATGGCTGAAGTGGCTGAATCCTTCGGACGGAGAGGCGCACCTGGCTTGGGCGTCTGCGGGAAATCTGGTTTACAACTTGAACGTGCGGCCGAATGTGGGGATTAGCGAAAGATCCCAGATCCCAAGCCAAAAAGATTCGGCCACCCTCTCTAGCCTAGATCTGAATGATACTTGCGGGTGGATAAAGGACGTCATCAAGGTGGAACCGGGGCTGGAAGAAAACCTGAAGGACGCAAAGATTGAAAAGCTCGTGCGTCGATCCGAGTTCCTGGTCGAGAAGTTGGTTGAAAAGGGTTTGTTCCCCGAAGGCTACGGGATGGATTGCTGGTAAGTCCTAGTTGGGGCTGAGTACGACTTCGACGGCACTTGGGGTAATACCTAGAACTTCTTTATCCTGAGGGATTTTTAGTTTTACCTTGATGCGTCCGCTGCGGCGTAAGGTTCGAAAATCTACGGGCTCCGTTTCCAAAAACGCTGGAGGGCGGTTATTGCTGGGGATCCGGATTTGTACTTTGGAGGGTTCCAAAGTGTAAGCGCGGCTGCTCGGGTTTCTAAAGTTGGATT
>JAWKNY010000008.1:0-124559 GCA_041391485.1 Bdellovibrionota bacterium
TGTTCTGCGCGACTGCAGCCGTTTACTACTCCTACTCCTGGTGGTCGCAGCGCCAACTGAACCAAGGCTGGTTGGGCTACCTGGAAGTCTCCAAAATGGAGAAGCCCGAAGAAAAGTGGGCGGCGATGGCCGGCTTTTTTGACAAAACCTCCAACCTTCGGCCCCGGTTCCAGGCGGCCATTGACCTGGGTGACCATTATTTTGCCGAGCTGAAGGCAGCTGCCGAAGATCCCAAGAAGGAGAAACCTACGGACGAAAACCTCGCGGTGAAGTGGTACAGCAACGCGCTCAGCTACGGTGGGCTTGTCCCGATGGAGCGCCAGCTTGTCCTTATTAATTTGGGCCAGGCATATGACCTCACGGGCGATCGTGAAAACGCCAAAGCGCAATACGAAGCCGCTGCCGCGGTGGACAGTGAAGCCAAAGGGCTTGCCATCCTTAATGTAGGCCGCGTCTATGAATTGATGGGCGACTCCGGCAAGGCAAAGGAAAACTACGAAAAGGTCGTGAAGGATTTTGCTGGAACCGAGTACGCGCGCTTAGCTAAGAATTACCAACGGGCGATCGATAGCCCGCTCGTCAAAGAACTGAGCGGAAAATAGGGGATAGCATGAAGGAAGTTACTCTCGCTTTTCTTCTTTTGCTCACGTCTGTCGCGAATGCGGAACTTGTGGCGTTTAACCGCTGGGTAAACCTGAAGCCCAGCAGCTACACGTTCGAGCACCGACCCAGCGAACGTTCTCATCCAGTCATTGTGGGTGACATCCTTTATTATGCCACTTTGAATGGAGACATCTTTGCGCTCCATCGCATTCAAGGGAACGTCCTTTGGCACCGCAACATCGGAGCGCCCATCGATGGGGCCTTTAGTTATGGCCGTTCCAAACTCTTTGTCGGGGATACGCGCGGTAATCTGTTTGCTCTAGAGGCCCGCAATGGCGACGTGGTCTGGCAAAAGAAAGTAAGTTCTCAGTGGTTAACCCCACCCGTGCAAGTGGGTTCTCGCTTGTTCGCGATGACCTCCGCCCATGAGCTTTACGCTTACAGTGAACGCAAGGGAGAGGAGCTGTGGCAGTACGCGCGGCACGGCGATGAAAAGATGACGATTCGTGGGACCGCGACGCCCGTTGTTTTTGGTGCCGAAGTCTACCAAGGTTTTGCAGACGGCTACATGGTCGCGCTTTCCATGGAAACCGGAAAAGTTCGTTGGGAAAAAAGATTGCGCCAGCGGGCGCGTTTTTACGATGTGGACACCACTCCTTATGTCGATGCCGACAAGCTCATCACCGCTACGTATGATGGAAGTCTCTATAGCCTGGATCGCCAAACAGGAGACATCCAGTGGCGCCTCCCTGTGGGAAGCTACGGTGGACTGCTGGTAGAGAACAACCGACTTTTCTTCTCTGGACTAGACAAGAATATTTATAGCGTGGACGCCGTTAGCGGGAAGGTGCTTTGGAAAACCCCGTTCGAGCGAGGCATCGGGATGGCCCCTTCGCTCGTGCGCGGTGGCCTTGTGGTGCCTACTTCTGCAGATCCGCTTTATGTTCTGGATCCGGATACCGGGAAGGTGCTCTGGACGGAGCGTTTGGGAACCGGCACGACCAGCCCCGCTTCCGTACACCAAGACGGTTGGTTTTATTGTTTGAGTAATTACGGCCAGCTCTATGCTTTTGAAATGGTGGAGAGGCCGCACCGACAGCCCAGCTCAGGGACTCTAAAAACCCTGTCTGCAATCTACAGAGGAAACGGCGGCACCCTTGAAAGCACTCGAACAACGTCTGGAACAGGCTCTTAACGAGCGCGTCTTTTCTGCGTACCAACTCTACGGGGAATGCCAGGGAAAAGAGATCCACTTGTGGGGTGGAGAGACCGCTTATTGGCCCGGGGCTAGCCCTGTCACTTCCGGTACCTATTTCGACATCGGTTCCATCACTAAAGTGGTCGCAACCACCTCTTTGTTGGCGCTTGAGGTGGATGCGAACGGCTTGGATTTGAATCGACCGGTTTCCCATTTTATTGGCGAGCGGTCGGGGGGGAGTGTTGGCGAGCGCACACTGGAGCAGCTGCTCAGCCACCACTCCGGTTTGATTTGGTGGTACCCCTTGCACAAGACATTGAAGAAGGGCGAAACCCTGAAGCAGTGGTTTGAGCATGAGGCCGCAAAGCTTGTCGAAGGGGAACCGGAAAAGAAGTCCGTCTACAGCGATGTGGATTTCTGGCTTTTGACTTTGGTGACGGAAGACTTGTGCGGCCCGCTTCAGGATGCGTTTAAGACAAAGATCGCAAGCCCTTTGCAACTCAATGAGACCGTGTATGGACCCCTCAAAAGCCACGCGCATGTGGCAGCGACGGAGTACCGCAGCAAACGCAAACAACCGTGCTGGGGTGACGTGTTTGATGAAAACGCCGCTGCACTTGGTGGAATCTGTGGGCACGCCGGGCTCTTCTCCACCGCACGGGGCCTAGCCCCCTTCTGCCGCGAATGGCTTTCGGCGCTCAAGGGTGAGTCGCAGTGGCTGAGTGAAGCGACAGCCAAACGGTTTACCAAGCGGACGGAGAAAGTAAAAAGCGATTGGGGGCTCGGTTGGGATCTGAAGAGTCCGCTCGGGTCAAGTTGTGGTACCATTTTCTCTGAAAATAGTTTCGGCCATCTTGGTTTTCCCGGGTGTTCGCTATGGATCGATCCGGAGCATGATGCCTTTTTGGTTTTTAACACCAATCGGGTTCATCCTTTAAGAGTCGACGAACGTATCCGCGAGTGGCGTCCTGAAATCCACGACAAAGCCATGCAATTTTGGGGGATCCAATGAGTGCGGATTTGGCAAAGATACATTTCGTAGGTGTCGGCGGCGTCGGAATGGGGTCTCTTGCCGAGGCGCTTGTGGTAGCGGGTCACCAGGTAACGGGGAGTGACGGCGCGCTTTACGATCCTATGAAGTCTGTGCTCGCCAAAGCCAACGTGCAAATGATTGAAGGCTTTAGTGCGGACACTGTGGAAAAGCTCCAGCCCGATATTGTGGTCATCGGCAATGTGGTGCGCAAGGAAAACCCAGAAGCGGCGGCGTGGATTCGCAAAGGGGTTCCTTTTGTGTCTTTTGCGGAGGCCGTTCGACGGTTTTTGATTGAAGACCGTACCTCCGTTGTTTGCTCCGGTACACATGGTAAGACGACAACCACCACATGGATTAGCTTCCTGCTCGATAGATTGGGACTGAACCCGAGTTATCTGATAGGGGGCGTGCCGCACGACTTACAGCGCGGCAGTCGCAAGGGCGATGGAAAGATCTTCGTCGGGGAAGGGGATGAGTACGATTCCGCGTTTTTTGACAAGGGTGCCAAGTTTCTCCATTACAAGCCCGATACCCTCATCATCTCGGGCGTGGAATTTGATCACGCCGATATCTACCGTGATTTGGAACATGTGAAGGAATCCTTCCGAAGCGTGATTAGTCTGCTTCCAGGTGATGGGCTTCTCGTTGCGCGGTATGACAACCCAACGGTGATGGAGCTTGTCACCGACGCGCTTTGCCCCGTCCAGACTTTTGGCGAGAGCCCGCAAGCCATGTGGAGCTTGGGCAAAACGGTGGAGAGCGAAGCCGGCCTGGAGTTCGAAGTTCTCTACAAAGGGCAGTCGCTGGGTACGTTTCAAACTTCGATGTTTGGCCGCCACAACCTGATGAATCTGATATCGGGAATCGTGTGCGCTGCAAACTTGGGGCAGCCCATCGACAAGATTCGCCCGCTCGTCGCCGCGTTCAGTGGGGTGCGCCGCCGCCAGCAGATTCTACTCAAAACGCCCAACGTCGTGGTGGATGATTTTGCTCACCACCCCACCGAAGTCAAAGCGACATTGGATGCCGTCCGCAATCGCTACGCTTCCGGAAAGATTTGGGCGCTTTTTGAACCACGTTCCGCGACCGCTCGCCGCAACGTTCACCAGGCCGCCTATGTCGAATCTTTTGACAGTGCCGACGAGGTGCTCGTGAAATCTCCTTACCGCGCCAACGAGTTGGGCGAGGCCGATCGTTTTTCTCCTGAAAAACTCGTCGGGTCTCTCAACGAGCGTGGCAAAAAAGCCGTTTCTTTCCCGGATACCGCTAGCTTGCTGGAATACTTCAATAAATCCCTCGCTCCTGGCGATATTGTAGTAGTGATGTCAAACGGCGAATTTGATAAAATACAAAGTAAGATCCTTTCGCACCTAGCATAAGCACCCTTTTCGAAAAGTGTTTGAATGAAGCAAGCCTTATCCATTCTACGTGGGTCGCGTGGTGCCGGCGTTGTCGATTACCTGATGATGATAGCGCTGGTGGCCGGCATTGCGGTCCCCATTGTCATGAATAAGTTTGGTGCTCCTATTCAGGAATCGCTTTTCAACAACCGGCAAAGTTTAGTTACGTTACTTGCCCAGGATTCTGACAACAGTACGGGAAAGCCGACCATTCCCAACTCGTGGTTTAGTCAGGCCGATCAGCCAAACATCAACGTAAAAGAATTAGAGTCCCCACCTCCCATTCAGGATCCCAACGAAGTCTCCGCACCCGGCGAGATTAAAGTGAATACGGTACGAGGCCCGCCCGATCTTAAAGGGCCGCCCGATTTAGGGACGGGAATTGGAACGGGCAAACTCAAAGATCCGCCTGAGCTCAGAGATCCGCCACGCGTGCGAGTACCAGGCGGCGGGGTTGGCGGTGGCGGTGGTGGCGGCGGCGCGGCCGGTGGCCGAGGAGGACGAGGTTCGGCTGGCGGTGCGGGTAGTGCAGCTGTGGATAAAGGTTTCTTTGGTGGCAATGACAAAAAGGGCAAAGAGGCCCGTGGTGGCGACGCACGTGGCGGCCGCATCGGCGGAAACTATGGCGGCGGTGCGGGCGGTTATGGTGAAGGAGAAGGCGAAGGCGGTGGTGGCGGTGGCCGAGGGGGTGGCGGCGGTAAATCCGGAGAGGCCTCTGGAAAAGACGAGCAGGCCGCAACGGCCCTTTCAAAACGAGAGAGTTCTCTCGGCGTTGCCAAGGCCGAACAGGAACGTTTGCAGCGAGAGTCCGAATGGGACTGGTGGATGCTCATCAAAATCTTGATTGTCGTTGTTATTATCTTCTTACTAGTGCTGATCGCGCTCGGTAATGCCCGCCGAAGTTAACGACCCCCCAAAAAAAAGGCGGCCGATGTTCCAAATAGGGTTCTAAGCCCGAAGGCGAACACCCCACTTAAAGCATCGGCCACCGACATCATGACCATCAAGAAACCTCGGGGATTGTTTCTTGATCGTCCCAGAGTGAACGACGACGGTCTAAGGCATGAAATCTCGTTCCAGGGTTAATGGGATATCAGGGTAAGGACCGTCGAAAGTCTCTGGTTTACCTTTGACTCATGCGAGTCAGATGAGACAAAAAATCTTTTTGCGCGTCTACCTGATTCCTTACTCCTTTAGTTCCGCTGGAACAGCCTATGAGCTCCTTTAGAGCAAGGGGTATGCCACGGTGCGCGTTCCTGGGGGGCTTAGGTTTTCTCCCACGATAAAGGGAGGTTAATGGGAAAACGGCCGGTGCCCGGTTGCGGCACTTCAGCGAAAAGTGACGTCTTAGGGCGGCACGCGGTGCCGCAAAAGGTCCGCGTTTTTACTCAGGCACCCTCTCAATGGACTTTAGACCTAGTCCGATAAGTTGGGTATGCCCCTTTCAAAGCGGATTCTCCTAGTAGCCTTTTTATTAAGTACGGCCCTATCGGCCCAAACGCTGGAACTCATCCGGCGTATTCCACATAGTGGCTATTCTGAAGGGCTCACCCACCACGAGGGTTTTCTTTGGCACGCCTTACCTGAGCAAATCGTGAAACTCGATCCAAACGAGGGCCGTGTGCTAGCAAGCTTTACGCCCGCCACCAAGTACAGTGAAAGCGTCACCTGGTTCCAGGGAAAGCTCTGGAACGTCAGCTTTTCTGACAACGGGATTTATGCGGGGACGTTGAAGAACGATAAGCTGGTATTCGAGCGCAAGGGTACGACCCCGGAGATCCACGCCTGGGGGCTTACCCACGATGGGAAGCACCTGATCTTCACGGGCAACTACAGCCGAAAACTCTACTTCTGGGATCCGAAGACGCGCACCGTAGTGAGAGAAGTGGAGACTCCTATCAAGGACCTCGAAGATCTCGCCTGGGATGGTGTCGGTATCTGGAGCTCGAGTTTTACCTCGCACAAAGGGAAGATCTTCCGGATCGATCCCAAGTCGGGAAGCGTGAGTGGTTTTTTTGAGCTTCCCGATCCGGAATCCTGCCCCGTTGTCGACGGGATTGCGTACCACAAGGGTGAGCTGTGGGTGACAGGCAAACACTGCCCGTCTATCTGGGTGCTGCGAAAACCAACCGAGCGGGCGATCTCATCGGCAAACCGCTAACGCCCACGTACGGTAGTGCACTCCGACGCGTAAAGACCCGCCAAGAAAAAGAAGCTCTCTTTGTCGACGGCTTCTACTTTGGTAATGCGTCCGTTGTGGCGAGCGCGATCGACAGACGCGTCACCCAGGGCGAGAAGCCCCAGAACCGCAAACGAACAAGCTTTGCCTTCCTTGCTCCCGCGGGGTTGGGGTGTCGCGCGCCTCGGAGACTGTACCGTAGTGTAGAGCAAGCCAACGGGGTGGCTGCACCCACAGAGAACTACGCAAAGTAGTAGCGCCGTAAAAACGGCGGTGCTTACTTGCCGCGAACGACCGTGCACTGCTGCGAGAATAAGAAACCCAGTAAGGTCAGGTTTGTTCCGTCTACGGATGTGATTTTGGAAATACGTCCGTTGCGACGAGCGGTATCAATGCTGGCGTCGCCCACCGCGATCAATCCAAGAATGGAAAGACTGCAAGCTTCACCCATTTTGTCGCCGCGAGGTTGCGCCGTTGCGTTGATTGGATACTGTACGCCCGTGAACAATGAACCGAGCGGATGCGCGCACCCGCTTAGCATTGCTAGTACGATAAAGTAACCGACGATCTTCTTCCCCATGATGCCCCCTTGCTTACGGATAAGTCTATGCTGAAAGAGTTAAGTCGTTAAAATTCTAACACTAAGGGCGTGTATCGAAAACTGTTCAAAATGACTAGGGGAGTTGAGAAGACGGGAGGGACAACTCGAAGCCGCGCCTGTTAGCGCGGCTCCGAGTTTAGTCCCACTGGGGACGTATTGGGCAATGAAACTAGGGGACGACTAACTGCTGGGTTTCCATGTTGTAGCCGCTCACCGTGATGGTCTTCTCCATCGTCGAGACGGTGTTCTGCAACCTGAGTTCGGCATTGCCTCGCTATCCGTGTAGGCAACGGCAACCGGATCGCTGCCTTCTTGCCGCAAGCTAGCCGTACGCCGGCAAGAGGGGTGCCATTCAAATCAGTAGCAATCAGACGAATGGCATCACTGTTCCACCCGGTGTGCTCATTGCCAGCGACACCGGCGCCGGAGCGCTCGTGCGCATGTCATCGACGGGTTTCCGGAACAAGTTGTACCAACGCAAGTTGTCGATGATCTCGTCGTCGCTTCCTTTTTGCTCGATCAAATAGAGCTGACCGGCGAGGACGCTGCCGCCCAAGGAATGGACCGGCTTTTCAAAATGCGTTTTGGCAATTCCCGAGACATGATCGCTGGCGGATCCCAGGAGATGATGACCGCACCCGTAAAACGCCACGGCTCGGCCGCTTGGCCCTGGCCTCTTGCGTGACCACGCCTTGCCAAAAACAGGTTCATGTTTATTGAATGCGAATTCAAGCAAGCGACATCAATGATGACCGGGAGACGTCCGCTCGCATTCTGAACGGCCCGGATGGAGTCGACGTCAAAGTCATCATTGGTGGACGGCCAGGAGGTGCCGTCTCCGTGGCCGAAGTAGGCGAGCCAGGAGCGTCCTTCAGATGACCGCGTCGGTGATGTTTTTCACGGTGGCGGTTTTCTCCCTTGGAGGAAGGGATCGACTTTGGAATAGGTGTGAGCAGTCAAAGCTTCGGCCACCGATTCCGCGTATTCCTTGTCGCTAGGGCCCGAGCCTTCGTTGCTCGCGATGGTTGCGCCCCTGGCTGTACCAGTCCACGCTCGGAGTTGTATTTTTCAAAGGCGATCCAGCGATCGATTTGCGTGCTTACCTCGGCCGCGGAGTCCGCTAGCAATCGACCGTAAAGCGCATCCGGAATCTCATCCGTGGTATCAAAGAGCGCGTACTGTAGTCCGTCGCCGCAGGGATACTCGCCGTGGAAGCCATGATGACCGGCATGGTGGTTTTGTTTCCTACAAAAAGAAGTTGGCTGGGCTTTACTGCGTTGTTTTTTACATAATCCCGAATGTAGGTACGAAGCGCTTTGTTGGTACCGCCCGCCTCACTGAAGGTGATGACACGCACTTTGGTGCCTTTGGCCTGCTCCCAAGCGACAAATTGGGAAAGACTGTCCTTTAGTGTGTCGGCAACAAAAACGAGCATCAGTTCATCGGCGTCCCCGCGTAGCTGCTGGAGGTTGAGGGCGCGCGCGTTATATGGAGGCACGGACTAGCTCGTGCAGTGAGGGGCGCGAGACGTAAAGGGGTGCGGGGGGCTCCCGCCGGGACAAATGAACTTCCGCCGAGAGGTACGGCGTGACGAGTACACCATTGTCTTCGAAGCGGGCCTGGACTGGGTAAACACCAACACGGACGAGTTCGACCCCGTGCAATTTGCCGACGTTTTCCAGACGAAGATTCTCGCGACGGGTAAATGGCGTTGGAGCGGTAGAGCGCGCTATTGAAGTTAAAACCTTCGTCCCAGGGGCAATCGCAACGGTAATGCTTTTGCCGGGGCGCTACCCGTAGGTCAGCGATCTCTCGGGTTTCACTTTTTAAATTGCGAATCTCAGCGCGGTAGCCCGGGGGAACCACGAGGAGGCGGCCCGTCGTGAAAAGGCTCGGGGCACCGGCGAGTTCCAGACGCTGAAGACCTTTTATCTGGAGCGTATCAAAGCCGTCATCTTTGCGGTCCGTTTCCAAACTTGTGAGGCGAAAGTCTATTTGGACTGGCGCAACGGCTTCGCGGCTCAGCTGAGGCGTCGCGCTTAACTCGGCGCGTGGGGCTACGTCCTCCAGCAAGATGACTCTTTTTGCAAAAGCCGTTTGGTTTACTGCAAACGCACAAATCCACCCGTAGGTTAAGAATAACCTCACCATGTGTTGCCTCGCCGTCTTGTAAACTACGTTTTTAAATCTGCTGAATGAAGAGTCACGAACTGCGAACGATGATTCAATTTAGCATAGGGGGAATCGATTGGGTAGACGCGGTCCTCAGTCGTCAATTAGACGGCAAAGGACGAGCCACAGCCGCAGCTTTTGGTGGCATTGGGGTTCTTGAAACCGAATCCGGTTCCGTTCAGACCACCGCTGTATTCGAGTGTGAGGCCTTTTAAGTAGAGGTAGCTTTTGGAGTCTACGAACACACGTATCCCGTCTTGTTCGAAAACCTTGTCTTCAGTAGCGGGTTCTTTAGCGAAGTCCAATTTATAGGACATGCCACTGCAACCGCCGCCAACGACAGCTACGCGCAGACCCATCCCGGGCCCCATTGGAGCCTCTGTCTGGAGTTCCTTAATCTTCTTAACCGCTTCCGGCGATACGTGAATCATTAACTTAACCTCGCAGCCATCATAGCATGATGCGCGGGGTTGATAAACAGCCGGCTTAGAGGTGCGGTTGGGTGATCAAGCTCTCCAGGGACACCGAAGTCAGCAACTGGTGCACCGTGCGATTGAGAACCGAGACCGCGGGCGAATCAAATTCGACCGAAGGCCGGCGGTCGCTCAGGGCATCGCTAATCTGCAATAGGCTGAACGTGCTCGGGTCGTCTGCTAGCTTATAGCCTCCCTGATTACCGTGAATAGGGTGGACAACGCCCACCCGCTTCAGACGCTGCATGATTTTACTCAGCAGGGCCTCGGGTATTTGGCAGGCTGAGGAAATTTCCCGCACGCTCGCGGTCTTTCCCGGCCGGCCGCCCAGGTAATATAGGGCTGCAACCGAATACTCTATTTTCTTGTTGGGTTTCACCTGTCCTCCCAACGCCAACGACGCGGGGTTTCAAGAATTCAGGACACTTCAAAAAGGCCGGTCCGGCAAGGCATTTCGAAAAAAAGTTTCGGTCTGTGCGGCCTTTTTGCCTTGCCGAGGTCCCATGCTGAAAGGGCTTAACATCCGAGTCCGGCTGGTGTACTAAAGAGTTTCAGCAGTAGGACCACTGTGCCGCTTCTAGGCACTAAATCGTCATACTAATTCGCTGTTTATTTCGACACTCACGATCCCATTGCGTGAAAAAAGGAGAAACCATGTCTGATGGCAAACGTGCCGGGAAGCGATCTAAACCCAGAAGTCCACAGCGCCGCGAAGGCGGTTCTGGAGCGCAAGGACGCGGGCCCCGGGGCGGTGGAGGCAACAGCAACCGTCAAGCGCCGATGCGCACGACAGCGCGCTTCGACAACAACGAGTTTGTTTTCCAGCTCCGTTTTGATCGCAACCGTGGCAACTACGTAGGAACCGTCGCGGAGATTGCGGATTTGAGTGTAGAAGGTCACGATCCGGATGAAGTGTATACGATGCTTGAAGACGCGGTTGAGGATTATATCGTCGATACCCGTAGTCGAGGCGGCGCGATTCCGGAACCGCTCTACACGAAAGAATATCCCGAAAAGCTAAGCTTGCCCGTTTCTCAGGGGCTTTACCGAAAGTTGGATTTGCTTTCCCGTCGTGAGCGGGTCGATCTGGAAAAGCTGGCCGTAGAACTGCTTACCTCGGGCATCGACAAGCGAGGCGAACGGCAGCAACGCGGGAACGGGGCTTCGGCGCAGAACCAGCCGCGGGACAATGGGAACAGCGGCTCCAAACGGAACCGTCAGCAGGGTGGGGGAAAGTCACGCAATTACCAAAACTACCACCAGACGATGGACAATCGGGAGAACTTCCTGGATTACGTTCGTAGACTTGAAAAAGGTCGGAAGTAAGAAGATAAGCCAAAGCCTGACCGCTCCGGGTTTCCCCGCAGCGGCCAGGTGGCCAATTAACCATTAGAGCTTCTTGAAGTACTCTTGGGATCCTTTGGGATCGGGCTTCATCGTGCTCTTTCCTGGGTTCCAGTTCGCCGGGCAAACTTCCCCTGTCTTTGCAGATTCCTGAAGAGCGGACAGTACGCGCAAGACTTCGTCCACGTTGCGGCCGATACCGAGATCGTGCACGAGTTGGTACTGGACCTTTTTTTCCGGGTTAATCAGGAAAAGACCGCGCAGCAGATTCCAGCGTCGAGAAGCACGCCGTAATCGCGAGCGACTTCTTTCTTAATGTCGGCCAGAAGCGGGAACTTCAATTCGCCAATGCCACCTTCGTTGCGGCCTTTCTGAGACCAGGCCAAGTGGCTGAACTTACTGTCGACAGAACAGCCGACCACTTCACAGTTCAGTTCGCGAAAGGCTTCGTACTTGTCGTTAAAAGCGGTGATTTCCGTCGGGCAGCGAAGGTAAAATCAAGGGTAGAAAAACAGGCAGACCCATTTCCTTTGAAGTCGCCCAGACTGACTTCTTTGAATCCGGTTCCAACTAGCGCTTCCGCTTTGAATTCGGGTGCGGGTTTTTGAACTAGCTATCCATTATTCTTTCTCCATTGATTCGTTGAGTTCAGCTAAAGCAAGGCGAAGGTAACGTCGGTCGCTCGTACGGTCAAGAGACGCACTTCGTATGCAATTCCGGTGTACAGAGACTGCCGTAAAGTGTCAATGAATGCATATAGTTAGGTGCATTCCCGAAGTGGGTGATCAGAATTGTGACGCGCTCTAGCAGTCTGCAGTGCCGCGATTAGGCTGCCTGAGGAGTGGCCCGCTCCTTGCAAAACTTCGAGTTTAGATTTGTGTCTCGCGCAGTGAAGGCAAGCAGTGTAGCTGATGAAGGAGTAGCACGTGAAAGCGATCAGTCTGTTGAGTTTGTTTTTGTCCTGTCCCAACCGGTTCAGGCGATTACCTACGGTAACAATTATGGTTCACACGGAACCTACGGTCTTGATACCGGCCGCTATGGTGTGAACGCCAATACGCAGAACGAGCTAGCCCAGATCATGGCCTTAGCCAATAGCTGCGGTTTTCCGCTCAATGTGGATCCTAACCTTTTTGCGTCTCAGCCGACGACCGCTGTCCCGCCTGTAACGACGCCTGGCAAATCTTCCCACTTTTGATGCCTCCCAGCAGCCTGCAGGATCTTTACCGGTACGGGTACCGCTGGAGATAGCAGTAACGGCGCCCCTGGACTTTCCGGCACGGCCGGGGAGACGGGCGGCACAGGTTCCACAGGTGGAACGGGTGCTACGGGCGGAACCGGATCGGGTGATACCGGCGGCGGTGACAAAGGTGCTGAAACCAGTGGTACGAAGACTGCGGCTACCGATGATCAAGGTAAAGATAAAGCCGCGTTTAAGTCGACCGTCGAAGGTATCGTGAACAATACGTGTTTGAAATGCCACGGGCTCTACGGGCGATAAATCCCAGCGTTCGGCTGCGTCGCTTCTGGCGGCTCTCGAAAGTCGGGGTTCTGCGCTTGCGAACAAGATGATTGGTTTTGGTGCCTCCTTGAGCGCCGGCGATGTCGATACGATCAAGAACTTCGCGGGCAAATAAGCCGCGCGCGCCGAAAATCGGCGCTCCGGCGTCCACTTGGACGACAGCACGAAGTAGCGTGATTTCAGTAAGTTAAGTCTCCATCCCGACATTTTGTAGTCAACGAATCAGGGCTCTTAGAGCCTACGGCGACCTTCGGTCGCCGTTTTCATTCATGAACCCCAAAAGATCAATGATTTCGACAAGCCCGCCGCCGAGGCGGCGGGGCTGCACTTGGTATCCCCCTTGCACTACTACACATGAACCCTCTGAGGCACGAGAGGTAGTTGTGTGGGTGCCTTAGCAGCGCTCAAAAGGAGCTAGAGATGAAGAAGTTGTGGTTATTGTCAGTTGCGGTGATGGTTTTTAGCGTGAACGTGATGGCAGCCGAAGGCGAACAGCCTGCGGGCCAGCACACCGCCCAAGGGGCTGTGCAGCAGCAACAGCAGCTGCCTCAGCAGTACCCGGCCGATCCCAATGCGGCTTCCCAGGCGGAAGTAGCGTCGCTTATCCAAAAGGCGAACGCGTGCATTCTTGAGCGTGAAGCCAAGAAGAGCCGTCGTTAATCTAAACCATTAGCGGCCAATCGAATTCAACGCGCACCCCAGGAGCCAACGGCTCGTGGGGTCGTGTGTTTTTCTATAGTTTTTGGATATTTAGCATTATTTTCTCGAAGTCTGCCGGTTGACTCTGTTAGATCCCTACCTACTATAGCCTTGTGAGTATGAGTAGCGAGCAGACAACCCATTCCAGCACTGAGGCCCCCAAAGAGGGCGTCGTCTCCCACACGAATATTGTCCCTGTGGCAGATGTGTTGCCCCCGAGCGTGGTGCTTCTTCCGGTCTCCCAGACGAGCATTTTCCCGGGCATGATTGTGCCCGTGATATTGCCTGAAGGGGCGCTCACGCATGCCATTGAGAACGTGATGAAGGGCTCGGGCTACGTCGGCGTCGTGCTCGCGCGTGAAGACGCCGCCGCGGAGGCGGCAAGCCCTCCTACGACGATGACAGGCCTACCCATGGAGCCGGCCGCGAATGTGAAGGCCAAGAGGAAGCCCAAAGTCGATCCCCTGGAGAATGCGCTTTACTGGGAATATGGCGTTGTCGCCAAAGTGCTCAAACGTATCAATCTTCCAGACAACCAGGTCAGTATCCTTCTGAATGGCGTGCAGCGCTTTAAGATTAAGGCGATTGTGAGTCGTGAACCGCACGTCGTGGCTAACGTCGACTATCTGCCCGATGAGGTGACCAAGGACACGGAACTTGAGGCCTTGCTCAGAACCGCCGTCAGTCAGTTCAAGCAGCTCGCCAAAGACAACCCGCTTATCTCAGAAGAAGTCAAAGTTGCGCTTGTGAATATCGATGGGCCCGGCAAACTCACCGATTTGATGGCCTCAGTCTTAGTGCGCGACGTAGATAGTTACCAAGATCTTCTTGCTTGCAGTGACGTGAAAGAGCGCCTGCAGCAGCTGCTTCTTCTCTTGCGCAAGGAACAGGCCGTTCAGAATGTGCAAAAACAGATTCACGACGAGATAAACCAAAAGGTCTCTGCGGCCCAACGGGAGTTTTATCTAGCCGAGCAGCTCAAGGTGATTCAGCGGGAGCTGGGCCATACGGATGAGAAGACCAAGCTCGTTGAAAAGTTTGAAAAGCGCCTGAAGGATCTTAAGCCCAGCAAGGAAGTACGGGCTCGCATTGATGAAGAGATAGAGAAGATCCAGAACCTGCATGAGCAGTCTTCCGAGTACAGCGTCTCTTTAAATTATCTGGACTGGGCGACACAGATCCCCTGGGGTGTGCGCACCGAAGAAAACTATGATTTGGGCCGTGCGCGCAAGATTTTAGAGCGCGATCATTTTGGTTTGAAAGACGTGAAGGAACGTATCCTGGAGTTCCTTGCGGTGAAAAAGCTCAAAAAGAGCTCTGAGGGATCCATCATCTGTTTTGTAGGGCCACCCGGAACCGGTAAGACGAGCCTTGGCAAGTCGATCGCAACGGCTTTGGGGCGGAAGTTTTTTCGATTCTCTGTCGGCGGCATGCGAGACGAGGCGGAGATCAAAGGCCACCGACGTACCTATGTGGGGGCGATGCCCGGTAAAGTGATCCAAGGCGTTCGCCGCGTGGGCGCGCAGAACCCGGTCTTTATGATCGACGAAGTCGATAAGATTGAAGTAGCTTCAGCACCGGAGGGATCCGGCTTCAGCGCTTTTGGAACTACTCGATCCGGAGCAAAACAAAGAGTTTTTGGATCACTACTTAGATATCCCTTTTGATTGTTCAGACATTCTTTTTGTTACGACAGCAAACACCACCGACACCATTCCGGCAGCTCTTTTGGACCGTATGGAAGTCATCGAGCTGCATGGGTACTCGGATACCGAAAAGTACCACATCGCAAAACGCCACCTTATTCCGCGCCAGCTAAAGAAGAACGCGCTTAAACTGAGCCAGCTTAAACTGACGGCGGCAGGTCTACGCCACCTCATCTCACACTACGCCCGTGAGTCGGGTGTGCGAAATCTGAGTGAAAGCAGATTGCAAAGATTTGCCGGAAGGTCGCTTACAAGATTGCACTCGGTTCAAAAAAGCTGTCGTGATTGACGACGCCAAGTCGCTGAAACGTTACTTAGAAACGCGCCGTATGCGCCTGAGTTTGGACCCGAATCGCACCGGCCTGGAGTCGCCGTCGGGCTTGCCTGGACGCAACTGGGCGGCGAGGTCCTCTTTATTGAAAGTGTGGGTTCGGAGAGTGCTAAGGGCGGGCTCGAGTTAACGGGTTCTTTGGGGGACGTCATGAAAGAATCTGCCAATATTGCGTACTCTTACATTCGCAACCGCCACCACGAGCTGAATCTGGATAAGACTTTCTTCGACAAGAACACCATTCACTTGCACGTGCCCTCGGGGGCGACGCCTAAGGATGGTCCGTCCGCAGGCATTACCATGGCGGCGAGTCTCTATTCGTTTCTCACGAAGAAGCCCATCAAAGAGAAGCTCGCCATGACCGGAGAACTCTCTCTAACGGGAAGGGTCCTTCCCGTGGGCGGTATTAAAGAGAAGCTTCTCGCCGCTAAACGTAACGGGATCAAGACCGTGCTTCTTCCCAAGGCCAATGAACGGGAACTGAAGGGAATAGAGGCCGAAATCCGAAAGGGCCTGAGGATCCACAAAGTCGGGACGATGAAAGAAGTGCTGCGGCATCTGTTCTAGCCCGGAAAATGATTCATAAAAACAATACCTTCCAGCGATGGCTCGCTGCGCCCTTTGCCGAGACTTTCGTTTCAAGATGAGGTAAAGAGTTGCCTTTCCGGAATGAGGTGGCCAAAATAGCCGCATTGTTCGAAGAAAGCTGAGGCAATTATGGCAGTGGATTCTTTCCCCACTTTTTCTGAAAAAGGCTGGGAGCGCACAATAAGGAGTCATGAGTTGGATCGAGAGCTGCATTTAGTGAAGGTGTACTCCACGGAGCAGGAAGAACTTATTTCGTACGTGGAGGCCTTGTACCAGCATGACGATCAGGTGGACTCCCTGATTCATATTCGGGAAGGGGTAAAGAGCTTGCTTCGCAACGAAGCGCTGGCCACTCCATTTTTTATCCGCGAGGGGAATAAGAAGATCGGCTATGTCATCTTGACTCGCTACCACAGCGTTAAAAAGGGTGGGCTGACCATCTTTATCGATGAGCTATTCGTTGAGCCGGAGTTCCGTCGCAAGGGTGTAGGCAAACAGATTCTGCAAGAAATCTATGAGATCGCGATTGCGGAGAAAGCCCGTACGCTTTGGGCGACAACGGAACCGTTTAACGAGGCAGCCCAGAAGTTCTTCACGAGCCAGGGTTTCCGACCGGATGCATCCAAGGGTTTTGAGCGTCCGGTGTAGGCGCGACTTAAGCCTCCAATAAAACCATGTTAAGATTTTAAAACATGGTTTCCGAAAAATTCGCCGTCGTTACTGATAGGGGGGGGCACCTGCACAATGCCGTGATGTTGTTACGGCAAATGGGAATGGTGCCGCAGCATTTAGTGACCACTTATGGCCCGGATGTTTCCGCGATGGGCCAGTTCTCCGAGCTCAAAGGGACGGAGCGCCATTGGGTGCCGTATCTTTTCAGCTGGGCGGGTAAGCGCCGCTATCTCAATCCTTTTAAAAGTGTTCTCCACATTCTAGTGAGTTTTGTATGCGCTTGGCGGACCCGTCCCAAAGTCGTGGTCTCAGTAGGCGCTACGAACGTCGTGTTTTACTGCTACTGGGCCCGCCTTCTGGGCGCGCGCGTGTACCACGTGGAGTGCATGAATCAGGTCTACAACAAAAGCGTGACCGGGAAGCTCCTTTACCCAATCGCCGAGAAGGTCTATGTGCAGTGGCCCGAACTTCTTAAACTATACGGCAAGAAAGCGGAATACGCGGGGTGGGTGCTATGATCTTTATCGTCGTTTCTACCGGGCACTTCGATCCGCTGATCGCCGCCTGCAGTCGTCTGAGTGCGGACTATGAATTTGTAGGCCAGATCGGGAGTTCCCAAGTGGAACCTCCGTTCTCACATTTCAAAACGGCGAGCCCCTCTCAGCTTGAGAGTTATATGGCGCGAGCGGAGCTAGTGATCACCCACGCCGGGACCGGGATGCTCTCGATGCTGTACGGTTTAAAAAAGAAATGCGTCGTCGTCCCCAAGCAGATTCGGTACGGAGAGGCGAACGATGGCCAGGTAGAGCTGGCGCAGAAGTGGCAGGAGCTTGGAATCGGGGTCCTCTGTATGGACGTGGAGAATCTGCGGACGGCTATCGAAAAGTGCCGGCGTTTGGATCCGGTGTTTCCAGTCTTCCCGTCGCTAGGCCGGAGTTTGAGAAAGAGCCTGGCCCCTCATCTGCCACAAGGGCGCGAATCGGAGCCAGGCGGTAGCCTCCTAGAAGGGGCTATACCTTCTCAACAAGTCTGAAACGAACTGGCGTTCCATTTGAACGTACTGGCGCAGGTTGCGGATCGTGTCCTCAAACTGCGTTTGAACGTTTTGGTAAACCAGAACGGCGCGTTGCTTACTCGGATCTTCTGGGAACTTTTCAGCCGTTTCCTTGGCCTTCTTCAGTTCCGTGGCCACTCGACCTTTCAGCAGTTCGTTGTAGGCCGCGATGCGGTCCTCAAAGAAGTTGATGTTGCTGACGATCAGATCTCCCGTGGCGGTATTCAGATCCAAGCCCAGGGGCGAATCCTTTAGATTAAGCGGTGTCTTGTAGAGCTTGTGACCAATGGTCAGAGTCGCTACGTTGATACTCGCTCGCTCCTCTCTGAGTGCCTTGAGTTGTGCTACCCGTGCCTCGGCACCTTCCTCGAACTCCTTTTGCTTTGCCGCAAGGGTCTCGGTCAGTTCTTTGAGCTTTGCTTCCAGCTTAGCCTTGATCGGCTCAGGCAGACCGGGTTGTTCGAGCACGCTTTGCACCTCGAACTGATCGAGCCGGATGCGCAACATCTCAAGACCTTTGTCTTCAGTGCTTACAAAGAACTGCTGTAGGGCTTTGCGCGAAAGATCGGCTTTCTCGATGAGGAGCGTCTCTTCCTTGTCGCCGTTTACGGGTTCCAGGTGGATGAGTTCCATGGTTTCCGCACTCAAGCGTCCGGGTAATCCCAGTTCCTGAGTTAGGATATCGACGGTAATGTCACGCAAGTTCGGGTTAAAGAACTCAAGCGTGCCCTCCGTGGTATTGGAAAGCATCCGGCGTAGCACATCCGACAAAGGCTTGGCGGAGCCATCATAGATGGTCGTGGCCACGCCCGTAATCGGGTCTCCGGTACGAGCGCCCAGCATGATGAGTGCCAGGATCTTGTCCGGGAGCACGCCGATGACCTGAAGGTCACGGTGCAAGAAGTCGGCGGTGTCGTATTCACCTTTTTCCGTACCATTTCCATTCGCTCCTTCCAGTACGGAGAGCAAGGACAAGAAGGCGAAAGCGCGCGCGGAACGCGCCTCGGCTACAGCGCTGCCGAGCTTCTGCCCGTCTAGGAAAACGAGCACGCTTTCACTCACCGGGAACGGGATGACCGATGTCGAAGTCGGATCGGCCTCGACCCGGTGGCGGAGCAAGGACCACAGTTTGCTTAGCGCCTGTAATTGGCCTTGCGAACCCTGACCGGCGTTGCGGAACTCCGTATCGTACCGGACGATGGCGTCGGCATGATCGTAGAGGAGCCGCATCGGGATCACGTAAGTCGCAATCCGCGAAAAGTATTCCCCTCTGTCACCGAAGAAAAAGGCCCGGTCCATACGGTGGTTGTTAATCACGTAGTGCGTCTCATAGCGCTTCACCATGTTTTCGGCTACCTCGATGAGGTTTGTACCGGCATCGTGCTGACCGCAGAGAATGTTTTTCGAAGAGAACACTTCGTGATCGGTGCAGAAGTAGAAGTCCTGCTTTACCAGCTCGTTCACCGCTTTGGGATCCTCGGATCCGTACGCATAGAGCAGAGCCGCCACGTCGTAGGCCCCCGGTCCCACCGGCTCTTGCGGCGCGAACGCATAATCCATGACGCTGGAACTCTTTACGTCCTTGGCAAAATGCTTCTTGTCGGCTGACGCCATAAAGTTATGCCGCAGGCCGAAGTTGTGACCCATTTCATGCGCAAGAAGCGGCATGAAGATGCGTATCTCAAGTTCTGCATCGGAGAGTTCTTCTACCAAGGCGCCTTCCTGGATGCTGGCCATCATGTCCGCATCGAGTTGGATGACGTTTAGGTGGAGGTTCTTGCCTTCGCCACCCTCTCGCGCTTGATCGATGGGTTCGTGACCCAATAGGTGCGCGCGCGCTTCTTGGTAAATCTCATCGGTACGCAACCGCTTCCACCGTCGGAGTGGCTTTGTAGGCGAACTGGGCGAGCAAAAGATTTCATCGAGGTGTGCCGCTGATCTTGCGGTTGCCCGCTGCCGTAAAGTGGTGAGCTTGAGAAAAGAGAGCATGGGGTCTTTCTCTACTGAAAGTAGACCGCCTGCATTTTCTCCTGACCCTCCACGGCGTTTGCTCCTGTTCACCCTCAGGTAGCTCCTCGAGGCAGCCGCCCGCTGGCGGGCAGAGTGAACGATCGGCGAAGCGTTCCGTGAAACACGTCAGCTTTGATCTCTCCCGTTCGTGGGTTGGTGACGCTGGGCGTGACCAAGCAAACGCCTCCACCATCCGAGTCGCATCGAAGTAGATCATGTTGTGGCGAATGTTGGCTTCATAATACACTGTTCTCACGCAATTCCAACACGCCTTTGATGCCTGTGGCCTTTCCCACGCGGCATTCCACGCGTAGCGAATACCTCAGTATCGCCAGTTTCAGGTGGGGCGGGTAGTTTTTGAACAAAGTAGTAGACAATGCGTTTCGAAAGATCCCAACGATCCGTAGTCGACCTTGGTCGACTCGGTGATACGACCGTGCGAATCGAACTGGCGGTCAGTGTTTGAAGAAACAAAACGTGTCTGAAGGTAGCGCGGGTACTCTTTCTGTTTGTAGACACGGCCCTCAGGGTTAAACCGCATGAAGCTGGCACGCCACGGTGACCTGGGACCCGTCCTTTAGCTCTTTTTGGACACTTTAAAGTTGATGGCGCCATTCTTGTTGTCGACTCCACGTTCTCGGGCGGGATGGCGTAACGGTGGACCTTATCGAGGCCAAACAGATCCTTTGCGTCCGCGGTAAAATCGATCTTGATGTAATCCCGTTGGTTCCAGGGACGACGGCTTTTCGGTGGCTCCTCTTCATGTGTCTTCGCCATCCTGGTTTTGCTTGCGCAAGATATCCAAATGCGTGATGGAAGCTTGCGAGCACTGCTGCGGCTACAGTTCCCCATACTCGTTGATTTCGGCGGGGCGTTCCCCCTTGGGCCCACGCGCTGTACGGCGCGCATTGAACTGGTTCTGGGTGATTTCAAAATGCACGAGCCGGTTGCTGTCTAAGTACATCCCCAGAGAGCGCGGCGGGACAAAAGGGACCGGCGTTCTTCACGTCACACCGCGCTTGCAGGAAAGAAAAATCCCCCTGGTTGTTATCGAAAACCGATTTGTGAAAACGGTGGTTGTCGCTGACGACGTATTTCGTCGGGCGATCCTGGGCGCAGCCGAAGAGGGACTGCAGAAAGGACAAAAGCGGTCAGCAAAGACCGCGTAGAACGAGATAAAGTAATTAACGGTGGTCATCGTTCCCCCAACAAGCTCCCCATTATCTGGAGCTAAATACTAAGTGCCATGTATGCTGACAGGCGACTGGCGCGCCATCAAAAATCTTGAGTGATCCACGCAGGCCCGTGGTCTCGTCAATCAGACTGTGGACCAACTCGTGTGACACGCCTACTGTGTAGTTGTCGCTGAGGCGGTACTCAACTTCTGCGGTGACAATGGAGTTTTCCACAGGGCCCGATTTCCGTTTTGGCCGTGGTAGCTCTGTCCCACAATGACGTGCAGTTCAAAGTTGAAGTTCCCGGGTGGCAGGTGCGACCCGCTCTCCAAAACCCATTCGGTCAGCTCCTTGCCCGGCGTGGTCTGTCGATACTGGTTTAGATCGCCGTGCGTCAGACGCGGCCCATGAGACTAAAGTTGCTGCCCAGATCGCGGCTTAGTTGCAAGCCAGCCTCGGATCGCAGTTGGTAACCGTCGTACTTCCAACGGTGAATATTGTTGGCCCGAATCGTAAAACGTAAGGTCGTGGTCGTTTCCGGTACCCGGAAGTCACCTTGTGTGAGCAATAGGTAACTCACGGGACTGGAAAAATTTTCCGTAAGGGTTAAGTGGCCGATCAATTTCCGTGTAAGCCGTGAGAGCCCGGTGTGGCTTTGGACAAATTCCACGCCAGCTGCGGCTCAGCGTTACCGAAGACTGAGAATTTTTTGGATCTAGCGTTGTGCCGAAGAAGTGGTAACTAGTGCTTCGATTTTTGGTTCGGGTGTTCGGTAGTAGCAGCCTGGTCGAACGTAGCCGCCAATGCCCCTACGGCGACTACGAACGACAGGCAAACTATGATAAATAACGCCCCCACATGTTTGCATAGCAAAATCACGGGGAGGCGTGTCTTACATTATTTTTGATGCAAAGCAAAAATAAGCTTCTTTTCTTTCTGGACCGACTGCGGCATATTGTTGGCGAAATTGAACGCCAAAAACTCCGCCAAATCGCAGTTAAAAATACTGAAAAGATTTCCAAAAGGCTTCTTAAGCCAGTGGCTTTTAATCAGCCAAAGACTCGTAAAGATAAGATCGCTCCGTTAATGGACTTCTTTAGATCCCCCAGGTAAACAACGCTCATTTTCAGAGTGCGCGTTCGTGTAAGGGTCTTCGACGCCGATGAGAAGCGCCGATTGCTCCACCCAAAAACAGTGCTAAAAGGTTGCACAAAAGGGAATAAAGGTTCCACCCTGACGCGACGTACCACGCAGTCGCGTCCAAACGCCTTGGTCAAAGCGGTACGGGCCTTCTCAAAAGCAGGCCTTCCGGTGGTGGCCCACCAGCGGCGAACTGTTCCGGAGTGACTTTTACTTCCACTCCCCAAGGGAGCTTTTTCTTTAAGAAACTTAGCCAGAGCTTCGCCGGTTTTGCCGGGTCCATGTCAGGTACAGTAATGCGAATGCCAACCTTGCACCAAGCCGACTCGCACCACGTTGGACACGAGCTTGCAGGAGCTGGCTTGAATCGATGACGGATAGAGACGGTAAGCGCCAAAGCTTTTCAGGAATGCTCTCTTTGCCTCCAATGAGTTCCACGGAGTCATGGAGCTTAACGCGCTTGCGGTACTCACTCTCGGTGAAATCAAGGGAGTCGTAACTTTCTTTCTCCACCGAGGAAGGAGGGCGAACCGAATCGTAGATTCCGGGGATAGCGATACGGCCTTCATCGTCCACTAGCTCGGCGGGCATCTTGGACAAGGCAGAAATGGGATCGGCTAAGGGGCCACCTGCCATGCCCGAATGTTTCGGCGATTCCATGACCGTGACTTCCACCTCAGCGGCAACCAGACCGCGCAGCGAAGTCGTGATCGCGGGGACACCGACGTCAAAATTTTCGGTATCTGTCAAAACGATGATATCGGCTTGCAATTTCTCTTTGTAACGCGCAAGGAAGGTCTCCAGGTGATCCGATCCAATTTCCTCTTCTCCCTCGATGATGACCTTCACGTTTACGGGTAAGCTGCCCAATGTCTTGAGATAGGCCGCGATAGCGCCGTGTATGCGATAATGCCGGCTTTGTCATCGGCAGCACCGCGCCCGAACAACCGGTCACCGACTGTGGGCTCGAAGGGGCGGGGTTTCCATTTTTTCTTCATTCTGGGGGTTGGACGTCGTGGTGCGCGTACAAGAGTAGCGTCGGCTTGCCTTTTGGCGTGCAACCAGTCGCCATAAACATAAGGGTGAAGCGCCTTCGAGGTTTAAGTACTTCGACGTGCTCCAGTCCTTCTTCAGTCAAAAGCGAGGCTACGGCTTGGGCCGACTTGTTTGACTTCCTCCGAGGGGAACTTGCGTCAGCGAAGCTAACAGACGGAATGCGGGCCAAGGCTTTGGTTTTCACATTGGATTTAAAATTGCTCTCAGCAAATCGGATTACTTTTTCAATATCCATAGGTTCTCCTCGGAGTCAGCGGCCCTTTTACCACAGTCGGCCTCATTTACAAGGGGCCCCATCAGGCTTGACTTGGGGGAACTAGTGCTGGAAGGTAGGCAGCGATGTCATTGATTTTAGAAGGTAAAATAGTTACAGCGAGTGTTTACGCGCGCCTTGCTGAAGATCGCCACCCTTCCGTTGAAGCCCAAGCTTACCGTGGTTTTGGTTGGGGACGATCCGGCATCGCAAACTTACGTGAACAGCAAGGCAAAGCGTTGTGAAGCGCTCGGGTTGCAAAGTGAGACGAATCAAACCTGCCGTCCGGTGCTCGAAGCGAGCTTTACGCCGTTTAGAAACGCTCAATGAGGACGTGAGCGTTCACGGGATCTTGGTGCAACTCCCTTTGCCGGCGCATCTTTCCAAATACGAAGTAGCACGCCGTATTTCCCCATTGAAGGACGTGGATGGGCTTCATCCCGAGAACGCCGGCCTATTACTACAGGGCCGGCCGCGGTTTGCGCCGTGCACTCCCGCTGGCGTCATCGAGATGCTCGACTTTTACAAGATTCCCATCGAAGGGAGAAACGCGGTGGTCATTGGCCGGAGTGAGATTGTGGGAAAACCTGCGGCCCAACTGCTGCCGCAACGAAACGCAACCGTCACGATCTGCCACTCTCGCACCCAGTCCATAGAGAGCGTTTCGGCGCTCGCCGATATTCTCGTGGTTGCCCTTGGGAAAACCGACCGTTGATAGAACGTGGAGTGAAGCCCGGCGCAACCGTTATAGACGTCGGCATCCACCGCGTGGGGGACGAAACTTATGAGCGACGTTCACACGGAGAGCGTGCACGAAGTGGCCTCGGCGGTAAGCCCTGTTCCCGGGGAGTGGGACCGATGACGATTGCGATGCTCGGCAGAATTTGGTTCGGGCGGCGCGCTTGCAGTACCGCCGGTAAATTGAAAGGTACGCGGTTACTTTGAGGAACTTCTTCCTCAAAAGTAACCGCTATTCTTTAAATCCAGCCAGCGTCTCGCCATTTTTCAACGATGCTCTTCATCTGCTCGTAGAGATGGGTGGTGTCTCCATCGTTGCGTACCTGATAGGTGGCGTGCGCAAGCCGCTCCTTGTCCGAGATTTGGGCCTCGATCATCTGGTTGGCGAGTTTTTCCGAAATGCCGTCCCGCTTGATGAGACGTTCTTTTCGCATTTCAATCGGGGCTGTCACGACAATCAGCTCTTCCAAGGTCTTGTAGTGACCACTTTCCACGAGAAGTGCGGCCTCGCACACCACAAGCTGCTTGCCTTCTTCTTCCAACTCATCACAGCGGTCCTCAAATTCACGGCGGATCATCGGGTGGAGTAAGTTTTCGAGGTCCCGCTTGATTCGGGCGTCGGCAAAGATTGCCTCGCGAACCCCTTGGCGATCGAGGCGGCCCCCATCCCCAACGTTTTTTCCGACGATGCGCGAGATTTCTCGAATGATGGTGGGGCTCTCGTCCGTTATCTCTTTGCCCAGCGCGTCCATGTCGATGACGGGGATTCCTTCCCGCCGCAAGATTTCCGCGGCGAAGCTTTTTCCGGAGGCAATGCCACCGGTCAACCCGACTTTATGAATCTTTTGGCGAGGCTTTTTCATGGAAGAATAATGGTAACAGACTTCGTTCCAGATCCAAATCGTTGAAGGGGAGCCGCGTCCTCTGCTACGCTCCGGCAGGTGGAAATGAGATTTTTGAAAAAACTGTTCTCTCAACACGCAGCTCCTTTCCGGGAGGCGCATGTTCGCCGTTTTCTGGAAGCGGAGTTACATCACCATGGTATCCCACACTTTGTGGATCCCGTGGGTAACCTGGTGCTGGGAGCGGATAGTGCCGCCGCGTACAAACGCAAAGTTGCCAAGAAAAGCAAAGAGCCGCTTCGCTTCTTCATCGCGCACTTGGATCACCCGGGCTTTCACGGGGTGCACTGGCTCGATAAAAAGCGCCTGGCGGTAAAGTGGTACGGAGGGTCTCCTACGAAGGATTTGGAGGGCGCAAAGGTGTGGCTTGCGGACCTGCACACGGTTTTTGGTTTTGCGAGCCTTCGCCGGGCAAAACTCACCAAGAGCGGGCGATCCATCGATACCGCTGAGGTGGTCCTAGGGCCTGCGCTTACCAAGATGCCGCTACCGGACGCCAAGAGCTTGTATGGCGGGCTTAGCTTTAGGGCGCCTCTTTGGACCGCGGGAAGTAGGCTCTACACAAAAGTTGCGGACGATCTGTGCGGGGTATTTTGTATCGTGTCACTCGCCAAGCAGCTCTACCGGTCGAGAAGAGGCCATGAGAATTTCTTGGGCATTCTGACCCGGGCTGAAGAAGTTGGGTTCATCGGAACCATCGGCCACTTGGAGCTGGGTTGGCTTTCTAAGGCGGGCCGACCGCTACTCAACGTCAATTTGGAAGCGTCGCGCACACTCCCTGGGGCGGAAATTGGAAAGGGCCCGATTGTACGTTTGGGGGATCGCCTAACGGTTTTTGATCCGGGCGGAATCCGCGTGCTCACTGAGCTGGCGCAAAAAACACTGCGTGGCCGGTACCAACGCCGGATCATGGACGGCGGGGCCTGCGAGGCGTCCGCTGTGACAGCCTATGGGATGCGCGCGATTGGTATTTCCGTGCCTCTTGGTAACTACCACAATCAAAACTTTGAAGGGGGGCCCGACGCACGTGCGGCCTTGGGGCCCGCGCCTGAATTTGTAGACAAGAGAGACCTGCAGGGCATGCTTAAGCTTTGCGCTGCACTCATGCAGTCGGGTTTGCCCTGGGAAGCCGCGTGGAAAAAAACGGCGTTGGCCTTCAAGAAATCGCTCCACACGTACCGAACGCAAATGCGCGGTGGCTTCTCCATGGAACTAGAATAGCTCAGGCGTGGTTCGGTTTTCAGAAAAATGCTGCAACTGACGAATGTAGCGGCTTCCCCCTTCTTCGAGAGTTTGGAAAGGGGCCTTGTAACCGGCCGCGCGCAAACGAGTGAGATCGGCCTCTGTAAAATACTGGTAGCGTTCGCTCAGAGAACGAGGCATCTCGAAGTATTCTATTTGGGGAGCCACTCCCAAGGTTTGGAAGGTGACGGTGGCGAGGTCGTTGAAGGAGCGGGCGTTTCCGGTTCCTAAGTTGTAGATGCCGCGTGGAATGGGGTTTTCAACGGCAAAACGCAAAACGGACAGGGCACGTCTTCCACGTGGATGAAATCCCGTTTCTGCTCACCGTCGACAATGTCGGCTCGTTCGCTCTTAAAGAGCCGCACTTTGCCCATCTGACGGATCTGATCAAAGGCGTGCAGAAAGACACTCGCCATTTTTCCTTTGTGCCGTTCCCCAAACCGTAAACATTGAAAAAGCGAAGCCGGACCACACCGGTGGCGTTTTTTGGAGATGGGTCTGTTCCAGCACCCAAAGGTCAAATTGCTGTTTGGACTCGCCGTACGGATTGAGCGGTACAAGCGAAGGGATGAGATCCTCGTTATCTGAAAAGCCACTCTCCATCGCCCCGTAGGTGGCAGCGCTGCTGGCATGAACCCGAAGGGTAGTTGCCTGTCCGTCGCAAATCGCCGCAGCTGTTTGCTCGATTCCCAGATTGAGATAGTGAAAGGTTTCTCGATCATTCAGCATGGTGTCGGTGCAAGCGCACCCAGATGCACTATGGCGTCCAAGTTCGGTTTGGAAGCGAGCCAATCACCGATTTCTTCCCGTTCGAGTAACGGAACCGAGTCTGGCCATGGCAGGTGCTCGGCGTGTGACAAAAAACTGGGAAGGCTATCCACCGCAATCGGGTGCGCTCCCGGGTGTAAGGCCAGCTGGGTAAAGCGCCAGCCAATAAAACCCGCCGCGCCTGTCACCAAAATGTTTTTGTCTTTGAGCACCGAATGCATTTTCACCACAGGAAGGAGGCTTGGCAAGCCCGCTAGCTCGTTACCAAAGCACTCACGGCCTCGGCGGATCAAGGTCATTTAACGACGGAACAGGTGTCAACTGCTCCCCGCCGGAAACCAAAGAATCCTTTGCGCGGATTTCAATTTCCTCCAGGGTCTTGAGCAGTCTGCGACAAAAGAGGGCAAAAAACCGCGAGAGTCTTTTGATTCCCTGCGGAAACTCGAATGAGCAAATCCGTGTACGGGGGAAATTCAGATCGGGCGTTCGTCCCGGCGTGACTGGAAGCTGATTCCGTACTTTGCTTTCGGAATCTGCAGACGTTCCGGCGAAGACCGCGCCGTTTCAAAACGTTGGGCACGGTAACAATGGGTATTTTTATCCACTACCTTGGCACAGCAGTTCTCAGAGGATCACAAATGGACATCGCAGCCAGGGAGTTTGAGATTTGTCGTTCAGGGTACAAGTGAAAACTAAAGAAAGATAATAATCGGGATCCGCGATGTTGCCGAGTGCCGCCCGAGGGCCCGCTGCTGCCGCGTCAAATACTCCGGTCGGGAATAAAAACCGGTAAACAACACGGGATAGGAAACGTTTCCCAGGCGTTTTTTGTTTCCGCAATGGAAGACTCTGTCGCAGCGAGCGAATATTGTGGGTAGAGAGGAAGGACCGTAAAGAACTGAGGGCTCCTGATGCCTTCAGGATTTCGACAGCCTCTCGAATGGAAGGCTTTCCGTACCGCATCGCCGGAACCACTAAGTAGTCGCTCCGAGCTTTTGCTGCCACCTTTGAAACCAGAATTCAAGCGTGTAGTGCAAGCAGGGGAACCGTCTTCCGTCCAAATCTTTTTGTACGCGGCAGAAGAAGTGAAGGGGCGTTTTGGTAAAACAAAGCCGTAAACAAGCAGCCAGCGCGATCCAGGGAATATCAATGACGTGAGGTCCATCAAAAACTCAGCGGAGTAGCGCGCCACCGCGCCCTGGCGCCGGAAGTCGGGGGTGCCGAGGTTGAGTAAGAGGATTCCTTTGCGTGTACTGTCGTCCATGGGGCTCACAAATGCGGCGATTAAAGCACTGGTGGGAGGGAGTCGCAATCCCAATCTCCAGACTTTCGAGCTGTGCCCCAATGGGATAGAGTAGGGGGATGTTTAAGCTTAAAGAATCGTCACCACCTGTCGCCGAGAGGCGCCCTCATACCATAGAAAAACACGGACTTCGTTGGGAAGATCCCTGGTTTTGGATGCGTCAGAAAGACGATCCCAAGGTGACTGAGTACCTGAACGCGGAAAACGCGTACACCAAAGAGGTGCTGTCTCCTACAGCGCCCTTACAGGAGACGCTCTACAAAGAAATTAAGGGGCGTATCAAAGAAAAGGATCAGTCGGTACCCCAGCGAGACGGACAGTACTGGTACTACCGGCGCTACGAGGAAGGCGGCGAGTATCCGATCTATTGCCGTAAGCTGGGAGACAAGGGGCCGGAAGAAGTATTGCTCGACATGAATGTCGAGGCGAAGAAACCGTTCACCCGGACCTTGGCGTCTTTATGAAGTGAGTCCCGATGCGTTACTTGGCGTACTCTTTTGACGAAGATGGATCAGAAAAATATACCATCTATGTAAGATCTAAAATCTGGCGAAAAGTTGGAGGAGGAAATCCCAATACGCATTCTTCACTCGCGTGGACCAAATCCAGTGACTCCTTCTTCTATACGGTATTGGATGCCCTGCGTCCGCAAAGTTTACTGGCACCGATTGCATTCAGACGTGCCCGACGATCCGGTGGCATGAAGAAGGCGATCCCGGTTTTTTCGTGGGAGTTCACAAGGGTTTGAGTGGAGACGTTATTTACATTCACTCCCAGGGGAGCCACGTGTCAGAAGCCCGTTTTGTGCTTTCAGACAACCCGTTGGCAACTCCCAAACTCATCGCGGCCCGTGCGGAGGGGGTTGAATACTCGGCTTGCGATCGGGACGGTGAGTTTTTTATACGTACCAACGAGGTGGGGCGAAAGATTTTAAAGTGGTGCGGGCGCCGCTTGCGACTCCATCAAAAGAGCACTGGAAGGATTTCGTTCCGCATGCGGCTGGCTCTTTGGTGAAAAGCGTTGAGGTATTTGAAAAGTTTTGCGTTGTGGAGCTTCTGAAGAATGGGCTACCGCAGATCTGGGTGCACGACTTTGAGAGCGATAAGGCACTATGTTTCCTTCGAAGCGCCCGTTTACGATGTGGAGACGGGCGGCTATAGAAATTCCATTTCTTCGCAACTTCGCTGTCTACTCGACGCTAAATACTCCCGACAGTGTTTACGATTACGACATGGCGACCCGGACACAGGTGCTGGCAGCTGCAGACCGAGATTCGGGAGGATTCGATGCCGGCGTACCTCGTCAAGCGTGAGTGGGCCGTGGCACCTGATGGCGTGAAAGTGCCGAATTTCTGCTCTACAGAAAGGATGCGCCACTGGATGGGAGCGCCCCACTGTATCTTTATGGGTATGGCTCTTATGGCTTATCCCGTATGCACTGATTTTTCGGTGGCAAGATTGAGTCTAGTCGATCGGGGTTATGTGTTTGCGTTGGCGCACGTTCGCGGCGGGATGGAACTGGGTTGGGATTGGTATGAGAGTGCCAAGTTGTTAAAAAAACGCACGACATTTAGCGATTTCATCGCCTGTGCGGAACACTTGATTCAGGCGAAATTCACGAAGAAAGGCAATATTGTTGCCTGCGGCGGGAGTGCCGGTGGCATGTTAATGGGAGCCATCGCCAATGAAAGGCCTGAGCTATTCAAAGCGATTGTCGCCCACGTTCCCTTCGTCGATGTGTTGAATACGATGCTGGATGCGAGCTTACCCCTCACGCCAATAGAATATAAAGAGTGGGGGAATCCGGAACATAAGGAGTACTTTGAATACATTCGCTCTTACTCCCCGTATGACAACGTAAAGGCGCAAGCTTACCCGCACCTTTTCATCACAGGTGGGTTAAACGATCCGCGTGTCACCTATTGGGAGCCTACCAAATGGGCCGCAAAATTAAGATCGGTGAAGACCGATAACAACGTCCTGCTTCTCAAGATTCACATGGGGTTCGGGCACGCAGGCGCCTCAGGCCGCTTTGAATATATTAAGGAGCTGGCCGAGGAATACGCCTTCATCCTCAGTCTGGATCCCCGATCCGCGTCCTAGGACCACAAACGGTGCGGCTCTTTTTGCGCCCACACTTGCGTCTTTTCGTTCTAATTCACCAACAATTTCAGTGAGTCCGATTATCGGATTATTTTACTCGTCGTTACAAAGTGTGACGCGGTGGGTTGACGGGGGTAGGAGCTTGGAGGTTTGGTGCTTTTGATCACTTCAAGGAAAGGCGGGGTTGATGTTCGCAAAAGCGCTTCTCTCATTTCTTCTCATTTTGGTTTTGTGTCCGGGTTCGCTTTGGGCCTGGTCTATTGAAGCCGTGAGTGGTCCGGAGCACAGTGGACTCGACGGGACTGTACACCGAAGTACGGTCTTTCGTGAAAACGATACCGTATGGTACGGCCGGTGCAGTATTTTGGAAAAGCGGTGCGCGCCGGACAGCGATTCGCTCGAACTGGACCGCCAGCAAAGTTTCGAACAATACCAAACGCTGCTTGCTGAACTTTTCGGGATTGGCGCCAAGTACCTCATCTACCATGAGAAGACGCGAGAGAACTACGATCGACTGCTGGAGTCCTTGCAAGAAATTATCGACGGCGATGCCGAGGAATCTGAGAAACAGAAGGCAAAACAGAAGCGCGATGCCATCAAGGCAAAAGGCGGGCTGAGAGATCGTTTTCTGCAGGCGGTGGCAATTAAAGAGTCCCTCGATCGCAAAAAGAACGAGGGTGGCGAAGAGTTTGTCGTAACTTTTGAGAAATCCCAAAAACAGTTTCGTGAGTCTTTATGGCCTGTAAACTTTGCGCGACTCATTAATAAGCCGGAGGATCCGCTCAAGCGACTCGAGCCGAGCACGGACCTTACCTGGTTTTTTGGAGGCAAGGCGCTCAATCGTAAAAAGGCCAAGGAGTCCTGTGGGCGAGTAGCTGGGGGGCGTCTCGCTTCTTTTGCTGAGATGGAAGCCACCGCGAAATGGATGAAAGATACGGAGATCTGGAGCGCCATTCCGGAAGAAAAGGGCACGCACTCCGAAAATCCCGTACGCAAAGTCTGGCTGAGTGGCGCGTCGACCGATAAACGCCACGCCCGCACCGAGCAGCGCCAAGAAGGATCGTATGTGATTAAGACGGTTGACGTCGCTATCTATGAGACGGATTGCCTTTTTGATTACGCCTATCTCTATTCCGATGGGAGCGCCAAGCTTTTCAGCTACCGCGTGAAGACAACCAACCTGGGACCCATACACGATCCGGTAGGGGAGTGTGGGGGCGAGACGACGGAACTGCCGGTCCTCTGCGTGATGGACCCTCAAGGCAATAACCACCAGAACTGGGGAGCCCACTAATGAAAACACTTAGCAAAATTTCAATCTCTTTGTTTTGTGTCCTGGGTATCTCGGCACCGCTTTATGCGAGCATTGAAGGGGTGGCGTCGCCAACGACGTTGGACTCTTTAGGCAATGTCTACCGCTACACCGTCTATAGAACGGGAAACAAGGTCCGCTATGGGGAGTGTGACACGCTGGAGTCCTATTGTTTGCCGTCCAGCCCCTTGCTGAAGGTTCAACGTGAAATGCCCTTTGAGGACTACGTGAGCCGTCTCGCGGAGCACTTTGGAGTCAATGCGACCTACCTGCTTCACCACGAGCGGGCGATCGACAGCATTTCGGCGTATCTCGAGACGTTAGATGGTATCGTGAACGGCGATGCGGCGTCGGATGAGAAAGCTCTGGCCAAAGCCAAGTACGACGCAGTTTTGGACGCTGGCGGGATGCTGGATCGTTTTCTACAGGCCTTGCAGATTAAGCTCAGTCTCGATGAGAAGACTCCCGACGATTTTGAAAAGCAACGCGAACTGTTGAACCACTCTAGAAAACGCGTCAATGGGGATCGCGCCGGAAAGGGGACGGAGCGTTCCGGGTACTCGTTGCTTCAGGGGTTTTTCGGGGATTTGGAGTCGCTGCATTTGAAAGGTGAACAGAAAACCCGTCTAAGTGCTTATGCCACGCTTTGGTCTGAGGCCAAGGGAATGGAAGGGGCCGAGGGTTATGCGGATCAAATCGTGCAGGCGCTCTTGGATGCTTCCTACCTGAGGTCCCAACAAGCCAATGGCACGATTGGGCCGTTGCTAGCTTTGCTCGCCAAAAACCGGGAGCTGTCCGTCGAGATCAACCCGGCGGAGGATTTCAAGGAAATCGCGCCCATTTTTCGGCGCTACATGAACGACGAGCGGGTGGAGTACAAACTTGCGGGAATGGGGATGAAACCCCTCGATAGCGAGGGGAGTGTGACGTTTGAGCAGAGTGTGAAGCAATTTGAGCAGGCCTTTTGGCCGGTCAATTTTGCGGCGGACGTATCGGATGAGAAACCCGAAGCGGCTACGCGATTTGAACCAAGCACACTACGAACCTGGCACTTGGGACACGCGAATTCCACACGCAAGGAGGCCGAGTCCCATTGCGCCCGAGCGGGTAAAGGCTACCGGATGGCCGATACGTCCGACGTGGGCTACTCCGCCAGTTGGCTTTTGAAATCGTCGATTGGAACCGAGATGGGCTACACCTCCGGGGCCCGCCTGCCGGTGTGTGGCTGCCGTGGATTAAAGGGGGTAAGAGGCAAATACCTGCGTACCGTGAAGAAGCAGGTTGAGATTTATCGCAACAACTTCCGCGAGCAGGACGTCCCCGAGCATGAGCTAGAGGTCCATTTTATGTACATGATGGTGGGCGGTCCTGAGTGTGAAGTCCGCAGCGCAAAGGTGGGCACGGGGGAAGTGTACAAAGACGGACACTACTCGCAGGAAGAGCTTTTAAAATGGGCCGACAAGGCGGGCGAAGCAGCGGTGTTGTGCTTCAAAGAACGGTTTAAATAATATTTGAAGTGGGTTTTGTTTCCTGGCGAGGCGCTCGACGACGACCGACCAAGGCGTACGTGAGTGTACGTCGCGGGAGGGAGAAGGAGAGCAACGATGTCAGGGAACAAAAGACACGAAAATCGGAGGGACGGGGACTCGAACCCCGATATCCTTTCGGATGCCGCATTTCGAGTGCGGTGCCATACCAATTTGACGATCCCTCCTCAAATGGAAACCTCTTTATAAGTGTACGGAGCCCATCGCACAAGCTCTGATTAAGGGTCGAAAATAGCAGCCGAAATTGGCCTCTTCCCTACCGGATAAAGCCTAAACCGATGCGCTGGGCGCTTCCCGCGTTGGCTCCCGACTCCATGAAAGGGCTCTCGCGTCGCATGTCGTGTGCCACCGCGTACGCGTAGGCTTCCTGGGCCGTGATTTCGCCGTTGCGGTCCCTGTCGGCGCTAAGGGGCGTGCCTTCGTGGGTCTGGTGGGCAAACGCGGCGATCACATGGTAGAGAAACTCATTAAACATAAGATCCATCGAAGCAAAGCTATACTCAGAGTCCGTGGAAGCCGCCATGGCCACGCGGTGCCCGCCGGCCGTGGGGCGCACGAAGCCGCCACTGAAACACTGCTCGTACACGGCGAGCAAGGTCTTAACCGGAAGTGTCTTTAAAAGTTCGCCGAACTCACGGGCGCCCATTTCCCCATCGCTGAGCACCAGCGTGGATTCCCCGTCTCGGGTGCTTCCATGATCGTTGATAACCAAGACGAGGTGGTCGTTCTCTTGGATCTTGCTGGCTAGTTCGGCAATGACGTTTCGAATTTCTCCAAGCGTCGAGCCGTATTGGATGTCCTCCCAGCCGTCCCCATCCAAGTCCGCGTTGCGAGACTTGAACGCGCTATCGGCGACCCAGATGTTTTCTTTCTTGTACCCATACACGGTGGTCAGTGTGCGGTAGAGAAAGGACAAGTCGTTCCAGTGCCGGAGTTCGGCGCGGCCGTTAATGAGTAAAGCGTAGTAGCGTTCGGGTTCCTCCACCTTGTACTTCCCGTCCAAGTCTTTGACGGCGAAAGTCGGGACCTTTCCATCTAGCGCCTGCAACGGGTGGCTCAACACTTGTCCCATCTCTACTGGAGGGCGGTCGGTTTTGATTTCTTCGCGCAGTTTTCCTTCGGCGTCGACAATCCGTATGAAGGCAGGGTGTCCCCAGTTTGCCTGAGGGAGGGTATCGATAAAAAGAACGCGATCTCCCTTATTGCGAACTGACTTCAGCTTCACCGATTTTCCGCCCACAAGCGCGATAGTTTGAGCGTCCGTCGCCAGCGTTGCGCTGAGATCATAAACCGCGTCAGCCGCGATCAAAGGGGCGGACAAGCAAAATAAAAACAAAACCAGTTTGTAAAGTAGACTTCTCATCTAGATTCCCCCGAAAGATCTTCTGTGGATGAAGATCCGTGCCGTGATGCCACACCGCACCTAACCCTTAGATTGAAAATACCAAGAATGGGGACAAAACCCAAGTTGTGAGCAAGGAAGGGGAGAACGCTTGCTGTCACGCGGTGCGCTATTTCGGGGAGAGAACTTCAATGGTAGCCCGCAGGCTTTCCATGCGCGACTGATGGAGGAGCAACTCCTCTTGAATGGCTATGGAGGCGCCTGGGTCTTTGGTGTTTTTCAGGCGCTCCTTGATCTCGGCCTCTTCCGTGGAAAGGGCGGCGAGGCGCGAGTGAAGCTCCTTCAAATGGGCCTCGTCGGGCGTTGAGGGGACGCAACCCAGGACAGTGAGTAGGGCGACGATAAGTACGAACTTAGTCATTTAGTCTTCGCTAGGCTTTGATTACAATGAAGGGCATGTTGGTTTTCCCACCGCACCATAAATTCCGGCTCGTCCAACTGCCTGTTTTTTTATTATGCCTTTTGTTCGCGGGATGTGCCACCAAACACCAGCCGTTGGAGTACAGCGACTACTTTCCTAGTAAGCCTGGCGGCTATTTTGAACCCGGACAAATACAGGAAGCTAGACAGCTGGCCGCGAAGGAGGAGTTGGGGCCTTACGAAAAAAATCGGCTCCTGCATCTGTATCTAAACGAAATGAAGAGTTTGGGGAGTGGCACGGCTCGCTATCAGGAACTTCTTGAGCGAGTGAGTGCGCTACAAGACGAACTTCGTCCCTTACGAGAGCAATGGGTCCGCCTGCAACTGGATCAGTTTAAGAAAATGGCGGAGGCTAGAAAGCTGCACCTGGGCCGCGCTGAAAAAGGGCCGCAGGGCCCTTACGAAGAAGCGCGAGTATTGTGGAATGCCGACCGGAATCAAGAAGCACTGGCTAAACTGTCGCTGTGGATGCAAAGCCGACAGTTTCATCGTTACACGGCCTCCGATCTACGAGTCAAAGCGTACTACATGCGATTTCGAATTGCCCTGGATCTGGGAAACTACGCCCTCGCGAACGAGAGCTACGAGCAGATCGTGCGCCTCTCACCGTGTAGTTGGCGCGGCACTCAAGCCTCTTTTGTTAGCTCGCTTCTGGCCTTTGCCTACGGCAATTCGAAAAGGGCGTTAGAGATTTTGAAGAAAAAGTGCGATCCGGACAACTCCTACGAGCGCAAGCTGCAGGACGCGTACTGGGAGGCGCGCTTTCTGGAAAAAACAGACCCTGAAACGAGTCGCCAGATTTTTGAAACGATCGCCTCCAGTCAGGTCCCCACGTATTACAATTTTTTGGCTCAGAACCGTTTGGGTCAGCCCTATTGGACCGATGTGAGTTCGCAGCGCAGTTATCTTTGGAACGAATTCAAGCTACCCGAGCCGGTGCATTTAGAGCTTTTGAGCGCAGAGAAGCTACTGGATCATGAGCTACGCCAAGAAGCGTCGCTCTATCTACGTAATGTAGCGAGTGACCTGCTCCAAAAAAATGTCCGCACACAGGCAAAGCCACTTCTCTACACCGCAAATCTACTGAAAGCGTCGGGGCAGCACCTCGACGCTTTGCAAATTTACTATGCTCTAGCGTCGTCTGCGCGCGAAGAAGCGTTTACTCCGGAAGCCTGGTTTCAACTGAACTTCATACAGGACATGTTTCCACGGCCGTTTGCGAGCCGGGTAGAGTGGCTTTCAAAAATGTGGAAGGTCGATCCCGACTATGTCTACTCGATCATGCGTCAGGAGAGTGCCTTCACCTCGACAGCCGTTTCGGGAGCCAAGGCTCAAGGTTTGATGCAAATGATGCCCTTTCTTTCCGACGGGCTCAGCCAGCAATGGGGGTATGAGGATTACTTCGCTCAAGACTATATGTTTACCGGCGAGGAGAATTTAAAGCTCTCGATCTTCCATCTCTACCAGCTCCAGACCTACGCCCCTCACCCCGCACTCATGGCCGGCGCCTACAACGCGGGCCTGGAGCGAACGCGCAACTGGTGGCAGCGGTTTTCCAAGTACCCACTCGACGTTTTTATCGAGATGGTACCGGTGAAAGAAACACGGCACTACATGATGCTGGTTTTAAGAAACTACATTTACTACAAGATTCTTCACACCGGCCAACCGGTTCCTGGGGATTTGTTTGCCTTTCAGTTACCTGCAGTCCGCAAGAATTAATACTTATCGAATACAACCCACCCCTCCAATCGAATACGTCTAGGTTCCGTTCGCTGACAAAAATTGGCACTTGATCGGATTAGCTAGCAACACTTTTCGGCGCTCTTACAGTGTACGCCACCGTGATTTCAACGCTTTAGCTACGCTGTTTTATGGCACCGCTATTGCTTTTTCTCTCCCTTGAACGTCATCAAGTGTGGGGGCGTTCATCGGCGAGTGTCATAAGGGGCACACTCCGGTCAAAGCAGATTTTGTACTAGTTGTCATTGGTGGTTGTTCATGCGGATGCAGAAGTTTCAAGCAGTTCAGTTTTTGAGAATTCAACTTGTAGGCATGCTGATTGTGTTTGTCGGTGTGGCTCAAGCGAAAAATAAAGAAACCCACCAAGTCTGGTCAAAAGTAAAACAATTAGAATACCCGAGTTTGCCTGAAGATGTAGGCACGAACGCCGAGGAATTAGCGCGTGGATTGCGTCCCGATTCCGCCATGGGTCGCCACTGGCCGCTTAACAATATCGGATTTTTTGAAGCCTTTACGCCGTTGGTTCAGCCTACCATCTCCCGCGTGAAATCGTGTTCCAAGGACATCGTAGTCGCGGTAGTGGATACCGGTATCGATTACACGCACCCGGAATTAAAGCAGAACATCTGGGTGAATAAGGGCGAAGTAGGCTCCTGGACCCCTAAAGATTTGAAGAGCACGTCTTGCCGCGATAAGCGTTGCAACGGCATCGATGATGACCACAACGGATTTGTGGACGATGCGACGGGCTGGGATTTTGTGCACAACGTACCTTTGCCGTTCGATACACGGCCACGGCACGCACATCGCCGGCATCATTGCCAGCGCGGCTGCAAACGGAGCGGGCGTTTCCGGCGTTTGCCCGAACGTTTCCATCATGGCGCTCAAGTATTACGACAATTCGGTGTTGGGTTACAACAACCTCCAAAACACCGTCAAAGCGATTGAGTACGCGATCCGTAACGGAGCGCAGATCATCAACTACAGTGGCGGCGGTTCCGATCCCGCTCCCATTGAGGCGATGGCCGTTAAGAAAGCCGGTGAAAAGGGAATCCTCTTTGTTGCCGCCTCTGGTAACGATGGTCGCAACAACGACTGGATGCCGTACTACCCGGCCAGCTACGAACTCGACAACATCATTTCGGTGGCGTCGGTCGATCAGGCCAACAAGCTTCTGAGCTCCAGCAACTATGGCAAGAAAACGGTAGACATGGCGGCTCCCGGGCTCGGTATCTTGAGCACCTTGCCTTCCAGCCGTTTCGGAACGATGTCCGGAACTTCTCAAGCCACCGCGTTTGTAACTGGAGCCGCGGCGCTTTTGGCGAGTCAGCAGCCTTCTCACTTTGACTATTTGAAAGTTCGCTCTTGGTTGTTGCGCAGCTCGGGTGACATCAGCGGCGGACGCACAAAGAAGTTTATGACAGCCGGTACCCTTCAGGTGGGCGAAGCTCTTCGTCTCCAAATGAAGGAAATGTACGGAATTTCCGCACCGGCAGTTGCCAAGATTCAAAAGAAGTAATCTAGAATTTCACGCCGGCTTTTTTAAGTAAGCCAAAGTAGCGAATGAGGGATCGGATGACGTCCTTGGTAGGGGCGTCGAGTCCGTTGAACTCCACGCCAAAGGCGCCCGTTTGTTTGGAATCCGTCCAACGAACCACTGAGAATTCTTCCACCGCTTCATCTTTCCACTCAGGGTGGGCGACCACCAAAACCGAAAATGTATGGATTTGCTGGAAGCGAAAGGTGAGAGAGAGCCGTTGGCCGACCTCTACCGGTACGTGGCTCACCACGTAAGCACCCCCTTCCGAAATATTGCGGATCTCTCCGGTGATGCTCAATCCGGGTTTTTCTGGGAAGTGGATCTCGACCGGTAGACAGACTGCGAGACGGTCTTCCTTACGGTTGCCCTCGGGGGCTAGGCGTTTGGTACTGAGTTGGCGCATCGGTCTAGATACCTTATCGGCTCCCGCGGAGCGGGCATTAGGCCTCGCTAAAAAGGTAAATGCGGGGCGGCAAACTGCCGATAATCATGTAGGCGATTCTTTAGAGTAAGAGGTAAGGCATGTTCCCTAGTGAAACCAAGATCTTAATCGTGGACGACCAAAAGGTGATTCGGACCCTGGTCCGCAAACACCTAGGAGACTTGGGCTTTACCAACATCGTGGAAGCCGACGACGGGGCGACGGCCTGGCCGCTTTACATTGAGGCCCTGGCCGAGCGAAAGCCCTTCAATCTGGTGATTTCGGACATGAACATGCCTTTGATGGATGGGATCAGCTTCCTAATCAAAGTACGCAGCTACCACGCCAGTAAGGATACTCCCTTTATTCTTCTCACCGCGGAGAATGACAAAGACACCGTCGTAAAAGCCATGCAATGGAAGGTGAGTGCTTTTATCGTGAAGCCGTTCACGCGTGAACTACTCGTCACGAAAATGACTCAGGTGCATGAAGGAAAACGGGCCGCGGCCTAAACTTCCCGCTTCTGGACTCGGGTGGCGGAAATGACACCGTCAATGGCTTCGAGGCTGGAAAGAATACGCCTCAGATGGTTCACATCCGTAACTGAAATCGAGAACAAACAAACCGCCTTATTGTCTCTCGTGGTTCCAATCTGGGCATGAGAGATATTGGCCTTTAGATCGCGTATTTCTCGGCTCATGTCCGCCAGAAGGCCAGGGCGATCTTCGCAGATGATGCGGATGCGGGCCTTGCGGACCGCCGTCTCCTGCAAGTCCCACTCAATCTCGACGAGTCGGTGCGGGTCACTCTCAAAAATCTTGGGGCATTTGCGGGTATGGACACTGATGCCTCGGCCGCGGGTGATGAACCCTACAATGGAATCCCCGGGAACAGGATTGCAACAGCGGGCAAACCGCACCAAGAGGTCTTCAATACCGCGTACCTTAATGGCGTGCTTATTGGTGCTTTTGCTGCGTGCTTTCTCAAAAATTTCTTCAATGGGGGAGAGGAATCCTTGTTTTTCCCTTTGGCGGGCTCTTCCTTGGGTGCAATGCGAGAGACCACCTTTTTAGGGGAGATTTTTCCATACCCAATGGCGCTAAGCAGATCTTCGGGATTGCGGTAGGTGAACTGGCTGGCGACCTCTTCCAACGTCCTGTTCTTGAGGAGCTCCTTGAGCTTCAGGCCTTCGCGCTTGAGGTGATTATCTAAAATCATCTCGCCCATAGAGAGCGAACGCTCGTGCTCTTGTGTCTTGATGTAGTTTCGGATTTTGCTCTTTGCGCGGGAGCTTTTAACGATTTTCAGCCAGTCTTTGTGCGGCCGCTGGTTCACCGAAGTGAGAATCTCTACCGTATCTCCGCTCTTTAGTTTGTACTTGAGCGGGACCATGCGGTTGTTCACACGGGCCCCTATACAGTGGTTGCCCACGTCCGTATGAACGGCGTACGCAAAGTCCAAGGGGGTCGCTCCTTGCGGGAATTCTTTTACCTCACCCGCGGGAGTGAAGACGTAAACTTCTTCGGAAAAGAGGTCAATTTTGACAGTTTCAAGAAACTCGTTAGGATCGGAGAGGTTTTGGTTGGATTCGATAAGGCGGTTTAGCCACTCAAACTTTTCTTTGTCGGCCGTTCGGATGTCCCCTTCCTTATACGCCCAGTGCGCCGCGATACCTCTCTCGGCGGTTTCGTGCATTTCCTTGGTTCGGATCTGGATTTCGACGTGCTCGCCGCCCGGACCGATTACTGTCGTGTGCAGGGATTGATAAAAATTCGCTTTGGGAATGGCTATGTAGTCTTTAAATCGCCCCGGAACGGGCGTCCAGATGGAATGGATAAGTCCCAAAGCCCCGTAACACTGCTCTACCGAATCCAAAATAATTCTAAATCCAGTGATATCGTAAAGCTGATCGAAGTTGAGATCGTTTTTTTGCATCTTTTTATGGATGCTAAAAAAGTGCTTCGGGCGGCCGGTCACCGACGCGTCCGTGTAGCCGTGTTCGCGCAGAGCGGATTCAATGAGCTGCTGGACGTCACTGATATACTTTTCGCGCTCTTTGCGGTTCTTCGCAATCTGGGCAACCAGCTTGTAATAAATCTCGGGGCGCGTGTAGCGAAGTCCAAGGTCTTCCAGTTCGCGCTTGAAATTAGATAGCCCTAAGCGATTGGCAAGCGGGGCGTAAATATCCAAGGTCTCCTGGGCGATCTTAAGTTGTTTATTGGAGTTCAGGTGCTGGAGCGTGCGCATGTTGTGGAGACGATCGGCAAGTTTTACCAGGATCACACGCAGGTCTTTGGCCATCGCCATGACCATTTTACGGAAGTTCTCGGCCTGCTTTTCTTCCGTTGTTTGAAACGTAATCTTGCTGATTTTGGTCACACCGTCGACGAGGGTCGCGACCTGATCGCCAAACTCCGTCTTGATATCCGAAAGGGTGGCGGTAGTGTCTTCCACGGTATCGTGGAGGAGGCCCGTGACGATGGTAGCGGTGTCCATCTCCAGATCGGCGAGAATATGAGCGACCGCAATCGGATGCAAAATGTAGGGTTCACCGCTAGAGCGCTTTTGTTCCTTGTGGACTTCAACGGCAAAGTGGAACGCTTTTTCTACAGTTTCGGCGGATACATTCGGGCACTTCTGCCGAATGGTGGTGAGCAAATCTTCTAGCCTAGGCAAAAGCGTAGGGAGATCTGCGTTTTCTGAAGGGCTTACTGGCATTCTTTTAGGAAGATCCTCTTTAGTTCCTGATAAGCCCGATCGAGATCGTCGTTTGTTATCTGATAGTCGAAGCTCCGGCTCCATTCGACCTCATCATAGGCGTTTTGCAGGCGCGTTTCAATAGCTTCGGAGGAGTCAGAACTGCGATCCTTCAGCCGTTTGGCCAATTCCCCCATCGAGGGCGGGTGTATGAAGACTAAAAGAACCCTATTGGGATACAGTTTTCTAAGACTCTCGGCCCCTTGAATGTCGATATCAAAAAGAACATGTTTTCCAGCAGATAGCGCTTCATCGATATTCTTTTTTGGCGTTCCGTAGAGATTCTTGTGAACCCGAGCCCATTCGGCGAATTCGCCCTGGGCCCGCATGCCTTCGAATTGTGCTTCACTCAAAAATAAATAGTCGCTCCCGTTCACTTCTTTGGGGCGTTGGGGCCGAGTGGTGGCGGAAATGGAAAGGGTGATTTGCGGAAATTCCTGCAAAAGCATTTTGCAAAGCGTGGTTTTCCCGGCCCCACTAGGAGCGGAAATAACGATGAGCCGGGGCTGCGCTTTTTTTGACTTGATGCCGTTTTGGGGCGCCATAAGTCACCTAGGAGATAAACTCACCCTGCGACATTTCCAAATGTGCCGGGTTGATACGCGGGGGTGGGTTTCCCCACAACCGCTCCTGTAAAGTTTGAGGGGCCAGAGCCGAGACGACCACGTGATTCGTGTCGGTGATCAAGATGGATCGCATCTTTCTTCCGGAAGTTGCGTCCAGTAGTTGTTCGCGAGACGCCGCTTTTTCACGAAGCCGTTTCACCGGGAGCGAACCCGATTCCAAGATCGCAATGATCCGTGCAGCAGCCACGAAGTTTCCGTAGCCCACATTGAGGGCGGGAACTTCAGGGGCCTGGCTCAAACGACAGAGTATCCTCTTATCATTATTCGACATTTTGAACCTGCTGCCTTAGTTTTTCGATTTCACTTTTGCCGCGTAACGCAAGGCGAGTGATTTCTACGGCCGCCGCTTTGGAGGCTCAATGTGTTGAATTCCCGGTGGAATTCCTGCGTCAAAAAATCCAGGCGTCGTCCTAAGGAGCCGGCCTCGGCGATCAAGGCCCCGAAGGCTTTCTCGTGGGTCCGCAAACGATCCAGCTCTTCGGTAAAATCGCTCTTCTCCGCGTAGAGGGCTATCTCCTGCTCCAGACGCGCCGTATCAATCTGAACATTCAGCTGCCAGCGCTCCAGACGTTTGGTGAGCTTTTCCGCAATTTGCTTCGGCTGCAGCGGGGCCACTTTCTCGAGGTCCGTGATAATGGACGAAAGCGTTTTGAGACCGCCCAAGAGAATCTCGGAAAGCTTTTTGCCTTCCGAAGCGCGCATGTCGGCAACCCCGTCGAGGGCTTTCCTAAAAACCTGCTCTACACCCACAAAAGCTTCTTCCAAATCTTCCGTTTCCTCTACAGCGACAACGATCCGGTGCGAATTTGCGAAGAGATCGAGGGAGGGGGCTCGGTCTTGAACTCTTTTTGCAGCCAATCCAGAGCAAACTTGAAACTTTTTGCCGCCTCCTGATCCACTACGAAGCGGGTACTCATCACCGATCCGGAGCCCGAGGCGATGGGCTTGTGGCGAATCGAGATCTCAAAAGCGCCACGTTCAAAACGATCACGCAGGATTTCGGTCAACCGCAGTTCAAACGGAGAAAGAAACGGTGGGATACGAAAACGGGTGTCCAAAAAACGGTGGTTCACCGATTTGACTTCCACCGTAACCTGACTGGAACCTATCTGGGCCTCCGCGCGGCCAAAGCCAGTCATTGAGTTCATCCTGCCTCCTCATCGAGTACATACTTTAGATTGCTAAATTCGAGCCGCATCCGAGCGGTATCGCCTGGCGCGACGAATCTTATTTCTGGATCCGAGCGAATCCAAGTTATTTGTCGCTTAGCGAGTTGTCGTGTTTTTCAATGATGGCGTTGCAAAGCGCCTTTTTTGTCATTGGAGCCGCTCTTTACGTGTTCTACCGCTTCCGCATAACCCACACTTCCCAATGCACGAGCCTTGGGGAAGCGTTTCAAAAAGGTCTTGAGTCTCGTTTACTAGCCCGCCGTCCACCATTTTGAGAGTGCGCGCCGCCGCCCGATCCACCAGGCGGTGGCGAGGCAGGGCGAGCGCGTACTTCATCCACAGGCGATCCTTTTGCGCTTCGCTTATCAGCTCAGGTTGGAGCTGACTGGGAAGTCCCCAGGTGTTTCCAAAGCGACAAGGCGCGGACCAGACGGTAGCGGTCTTTGGGGTGGATTTTGCGCGGCCTGAGGGTCTACGGCCTTCAAATCGGCGTGCATTTTATCGGTGAGCCACTCCTCCCCGTCGAGATAGGCGTTTTCAACGGCATCCACTATTTCAGGTGGCACTTTGTCGCCGGGGTACATGCCGTTTTGAAGAGCGCGCAGATAAAAGTAGGTGCCCCCGACCACAATGGGAATTTTCCCCTTGGCGTGAATGGCCGAGAGGGCGGCATCGGCTTGCTTCACAAAATCGAAGGCTGAGAATTCGTCCTCTGGGTCCATGATATCCAGCAAGTGGTGAGCAATACGCTTTCTGTCCTCCGCCGACGGCTTGGCCGCACCCAATTCAAAATGGCGGTAGACCGTCACGCTATCGAGGCAGACGATTTCCCCGCCAATGGACTCCGCTATCTCCAGAGCGAGTTCGGATTTCCCCGAGGCGGTAGGGCCGAGGATAGCGAGACAAATATTCATTTTTGCCCTCTCAAATTGTGGTCTTTCATGGCGTAGGCCTTCCAAAATGTTGCGCAATAGTCTCAGAGTTGAGCTCAAAAACCAAGGCGTGTCCGTCCTGCGACTGCTTTGGCAATTTCTGTGGATCCCCCACAAGCGCCGCTGCCTCTGAAAGGGAGAGGGGGGCCGGTGGAACCGCGAGGGCTATGAGCTGTAACCACATCTCTGGTACGTCCTGGTCGGCGGCTTTGACGAAGATTTTCTGACCGGTGCTTTTTGCCTGCTCGTCCGACAGAATACTGGGGCAGTGTCTAATACAGAGATCGGCGTTCCCGTAGCGTTCCATTTCAAAACCGCAGCGCGAAAGGGTGGAGAGCTTTGACTCCAACGCCGAGAACAGTGTTTCATTGGCTTGCACGGGCAAAATCAGGGGGCCACACGGGCGCTGGTCCACACCGCCTAGGGCAAACTGTTCCTTGAGCCGACGAAACGTCCTTTCTCGCTGCAGCAAAACGCTATCGACCAAAAGCAGAGAACCGGCCTTTTCCACCAATAAGTAGCCCGATTGCATCTGGCCCACGACCGCACCGTCTGGTGACGCTATTTTCAGGTTAACGGGCGCGCGAAGGTCCACCCCTTGCTTCGTGGTGGTGGGCGGCGGCGGTGCCGGCAACGCCTTTCGCAGAGTGGATCGCACCCACGGAAAAAGTTTCTCTTGCTGCCAAAACCGAATTTCCCATTTTTGCGGGTGCACGTTCACATCCAACCATTCGTGCCGGATATCCAAGAAGAGCACCCCGGCGGAGGGGGCATTCGGATCGGGGAAGAGGCCCTTGATGAGTCCGTACAAGTTTCTGTTTCGAACTGGCCGGCGGTTTACAAACAAGTACCACTCGTTCTTACCGGGGTTTTCACGCGGGTCCCAAACAAGGGCACAAAGCTTGATGCCATCGGCTTCGTCCACGACCTCAAGGGGCTTCCAGTTCCAGCGTGTGGCCTCGCGTACGCGCTCCCGGCGAGAAGTCGGGACGAATTCAAACAAGCGCCTTCCCTGGTGGCTGAGAGAAAAACGCACCTCTGGATTTCCCATCGCTATTTCTTTGAGGAGTCGGGTGCAGTGCGAGAGTTCCGTTCCCGCTGAACGCAGAAACTTGCGACGGGCTGGGATCTTTTGAAAGAGATCCCGAACGGCAAACCGTGTGCCTTCTGCGGCGGCACACGGCTCTGGCGACGGGGCGCGTTCGCCAAAGTGCACAGGGATGCGGAATCCGCTGGACTGCCCGTGCAAGCGACTCTGGATTTCTAGATCCGATACCGAGGCAATACTGGAAACGGCTTCGCCTCGAAAACCAAAGGTATGAATAGCGGCAAGATCGGTGAGCGATTGGATCTTACTCGTGGCGTGTTGCTCCACGCATAGAAGGAGATCGGCGGGTGCCATTCCGCTGCCGTTGTCCGCAACGACGATTTCGTCCAGACCGCCGCCCTGAAGCTCCACGTGGATGGAAGTCGCTCCGGCATCTAGCGCGTTTTCGACGAGCTCTTTCACCACGCTGGCGGGACGTTCGACGACTTCTCCGGCGGCGATTTGGTCCACGAGAACCGAGCTGAGCTTTTGAATGGTGGGCGGGAGTTCTTGAGCGCTAGGCATGTTCGCAATCAAAAACAGAGACGATAGCGAGAGATCCGAAGGGCCGTCAAATGCGGAGGCTCACTAATAGAAGGCCTTAAAAAAGAAAGGGCCGGACCCCCGAAGATCCGACCCTTAAACTTCCTGCCTGATTCCCACCGGGCGGCGGCAAACCAGGTTCCCCATTATTTTTTCCCTGAAAAAAACTCTAAACGAATTGGGCAGCGACTCTCTCTCGGTTTGTTGTGTCTTAGGCGTGGTAGCGTGCTTTCTCTAAGCAAGAGGCGGGCCAAAGTGAAGACTTTCAGAATACACTAAACAATTCAGCTGCTTACGCGATTTTGCAGAAAGTCCCCTATGCGTCACGGGTGTCTAAGAGTTCGACAGTTCTACGGAGGTGACAGAAAGCGGAGGGCTAAGGCATCGAAAAGACTTCAAAAAACGCGGCTGTCTAAGCTTTATACAGCAGTGTCTAAGCCCTAGACGTTTTGGGGCTAATGGGTCTTTTGACCGCGTACTCCCCGAGGTTGGGGGGGAGTGGGTTTGGTGGAGGGGAGGCCAGGCAGTGCGGCTGGCCCGCCACTGGAGGGGTCTGCGCTGCTACCAGAAGTCTGAAGGTTGGGGTTTGCGTTGGGGGTGGTGGGCGGAAGTTGCCCAAAGTTCGGCGGCTGGGTCCCGGTTTGCGTCCCCGTTTGGGTTCCACTCGTGGCGCCTCTTACGTCGGTGGGCGGAGTTTGGCTGAGTCCGTCGCGTTGCCGTTCGCGTTCGGCTGCCGTTCGCTCTTCGCCCTCGTTTAATTGATTCCCATTGTTATTCTTGGCGTCGGCCTGCAAGTCGTCGTTGGCGCCTTTATTGGACGGCTTCCCCTTTTGGGCTGTGCCGGTGGCTTGTTGCCTCCAGGTTTGGGTCCTGGGCTGCCGCCTTTGGGCTTTTTGTCCGGGCAGCCGGTAAGTACCAGAGCCATCCCGAGCAACAGCAGCAGAGTTTTGAGGGGTGGAGTAGGCATTAGCGGACGCAGACCCTATTGCGGCCTTGATTCTTGGCATCGTAGAGAGCTTTGTCGGCGAGAGCAATGAGATCGTCCACGTTTTTTGTCGTGGAATCCACCGCACAAATTCCGATGCTGATCGTAACGGGAATCTGGGTGTTATCAAAAACAAACTTGTTGTGCTCGATAGCCGATCGAATACGCTCGGCCACGTCTACGGCGATCTCCAGTGGCGTGCCGCCCAAGACAAGCGCGAACTCTTCGCCGCCGTACCGTCCCAGGGCGTCCTTCTGACGGATCATCTTGTTGATGATAAGACTCGAAATCTCTTTCAAGACGTAGTCGCCCGCCAAATGCCCAAATTTGTCGTTTGTCTGTTTGAAATGATCGATATCAAACATCATCAGGCACATGGGCCGCATCGAAGATTGGGCGCGGGCAAACTCCTCGGAAATAAAATCAATGAGCGCTTTCTTGTTGAGCGCTCCCGTTAGATCGTCACGCGTGGAGAGTTCGTACATCTTGCCGTAATGGACGTTCTCGATTTGACCTTCCTTCAAAAACTTCAGGATGCAGTTCCCCACACGGATCAAATCGCCGTCGTTGAGCAAACGCTTATCAATTTTCTGATCGTTTACGAAAGTACCGTTGGTGCTTCCCATGTCTCTTACGACCACACCTTCCTCTGTCACGAGGAACTCCGTGTGATTGCGCGAGATGGCGGATTCCCCGATGCTGATATCTGCCGTCAGATCGCGGCCCATCACCATGCGTTCTTTGGCGATGCTAAAGGACTTGCCTAGAGGGCGTCCGGAGATGACGACGACAACCGGCGCAGAGGCCTTGGCCTCTTCAAGTCGAATATTGAGAGTATCGCTATCCGCAACCGCGGTTTGGTCCGTTTCTTCAGTCTTTTTGCCTCGTTGCACCATTCAATAATTATATCGCCCCGTTACTAGAAAAACTATAAGCGTGAATGGAAATGGTGGCGCTGCGGCCCGGTACTATTTTCGGAGTGCGTCACGAAGGAGCTGTTTCGCTTCTTCTACGCCGGGCTGATCGAAGGCGTTGACGCCGTAGAGTTCTGCCGCAAAGGCACACGAGAGCTCGAAGAAGACGAAAAGCGCGCCCATGGCACGTGCGTTCAGTTTTGGCAAATCAATGCGGTAAGTCGGAACTCCCGATCGATTTAGACTTGTCTGCGTCGAGTCACACGCCAGGCGATTGAGGCGCCCCAGGGGGATCTCCCACAAATACGAAAACGCAGGGCTCTGGAACACGGGGTTTTTAACCCGGAGGTTTGTTTCATCCAGAACATTCACAAAGCCAATGAGCTTGTTCCTCGGTCCTTCCTTGAATAATTGTAATAGCGAGTGCTGATCCTGGCTCCCAAGAGCAGCAGAAGGAGACGGTCCTTTGCCGTCCTTGCCCAAGCTTTCGGCCCACAACTGGACGTACCAGTCGGCGAAAGGGCGCAACGAACTCCAGTATGGCATCAAGTACTGGATAGCGTAACCTCCCTCAAGGTGTAAGGCCTGTTTAGCGGCCGCGAGAAGGTAGGCAGGGTTGTCTTTGGGCTCGCAGGACGTCAACTGGTCGTGCATCGCGATGGCACCCGCAAGTACCGCTTCGGTGTCGATGCCCGCCAGTGCTGCGGGCAGAAGTCCCACCGCGGTTAAAACACTAAAGCGCCCACCGACATCTTTAGGTACGGGCAGTGTTGGCCAGCCATACTCGCGTGCCAGTCGCCGAAGCTCGCCTGATTCACTATCGGTAATAAGCAGCGGCTTTGTTTCTTTCTCACAAAGTTCTGCGAAAGCCGAAAGAGTTTCAACGGTGTTGCCGGACTTGCTGATGACGACAAGAGCCGGCGATTTGCCGCCTTTCATAAAGTGGCGTGCGCGTTGCACAAACGGAGGATCAAAATTGCTGCCCCAATAGAGCGGGAACTCCGTTGCCGCTTCCGGCGTCCCCAACGCTTCCAAAAGTGTGAGCGCTCCCAAATGGGAGCCGCCGATCCCCAAACAAACGACGCGATCGTGTTGCTTGCGAAGCGTTGTGGCCTGCTCTTGAATTTGCGGAAGCTCTTTTAACATCCGCTTCGGGCATTCAAAAAAACCAATGTCTGCTTTCAGCTTCTGCGTGAGATTTTTGTGGGCGCTATTGAGGGCGGCAGGTTCCACCGAGAATTTGCCGAGCGCGGATAGATCCAGACTGAATTCCTTTAAATCCCATTTCATCACTTGAATGCCTTGTCCATTTCTCTGACTAATACCAGCTTTTGAATCTGATTCGTGCCTTCAACAATTTGAAGGGCTTTCGCGTCTCTAAAAAGACGCTCCATCTCGCTTTTTACGCAAACCCCTTGGGGACCGAGTGCGGAGAGAGCGTGGCTTGTGACTTCCATCGCCAGATCGCTGGCCAAAAGCTTCAGCTGTGCGGCGAGGGTGGTTACGGGGGTTCCTTCATCTTTTCCCCGCGCCGCCACTTGCAGCAAACTCTTCAGCGCTTGCAGTCTCGCGTAGAACTCCGCAAAGAGATTTTTGTCGGTGCCGTCCGGGGTGAAGTTTTGCAGGCTCCCCCAGAGCCGGTTAAGCGCCTCTTCCGCAAGACCGATGCTGACGGCCGCGATGACGATGCGGCCTGAGTCCAGCTGCGAGAGGGCGACACCCAGTCCTTGTCCCTCGCCGCCGATACGCTGCGCGGTCGGGACGAAACAATCTTCAAAAATAAGTTCCCCCAGGGGAGAAGCCGCTAGCCCCAACTTGCTCTCTTGCTTACCAAACCGCAGTCCGGGGGTGTCTTTAGCGACGATGAAAGCAGTAATGCCGCCTGTTTTGTGTTCGGCCGTTCGTGCCATCACTAGATAGAGATCGGCGTAACCCGCTGTACTGCACCAACACTTGGTTCCGTTAAGCACGTAGCCGTCCGCTTTGGCGACGGCCTGCGTGCGCAAGCTGGCGGCATCGGAGCCGGAACCCGGTTCGGAAAGTGAGAACGCACCAATGGCTTTGCCGTTACAAAGAGGGGGGATGTACTTCTTTTTCTGCTCCTCACTTCCGTAAGCAAGAAGCGCCCCTTGAGGAAGGTTGTTAACCCCAACCGTCACCGCCATCGACATCGACGCGCGCGCAATCTCGGACATGGCCGTGTAGTAACACGCATAAGGCAGACCCAGACCCCCATAGGCTTTGGGCGTGACCACGCTAGCGAGCCCTTCGACAGCGAGCGCCTCAAAGGCGTTCCGCCGGAACCGACATTGCTGATCGTCTTCGATTGCAAAAGGGCGCAAGTGCTTTTCGGCGATAGCGCGCACGCGATCCTGTATCCGTTTCTCGTCCCCTGCCGTTTCCGGATAAAAGAGCAGTGCCAAAGCTTAGAGCTCCAGCTCTTGACGAGCGATAATAAGTCGCATGATTTCGTTGGTGCCCGCCCCGATCTCCATTAGCTTGGCATCGCGCATGTAACGTTCAACCGGGTATTCACGGGTGTAGCCGTAGCCGCCCAGAAGTTGGATCCCTTCCAGACCAGCGCGTGTCGCCATTTGAGCGGTAAATAGCTTGGCCTTTGCCCCTAAGCTCATATCCCGTTCGCCCCGATCGTAGGCTTTGGCAGCGTTATACGTCAGCGCACGACCTGCCTCGAGATCGGTCGCCATCTCGGCGATCTTTTGCTGTGTGGCTTGAAACTCGGAGAGCGGTTTGTCGAATTGTCGACGCTCCTGCACATAGTGCTTGGAATACTTGAGTGTGGCACTGGCCACTCCCAAGGAAATTCCAGAGATGGTGATGCGTTCGATGTTGAGATTGCGCATCATGTGAGAAACGCTGTCATTGAGTTCACCGACGAGGTTCTCCGCCGGTACTTCGCAGTTGTCGAAAATCAGTTCCCCTGTGGGAGGCGCGCATTCCCATCTTTTTTAGTTTCTTACCCGTTTTGAATCCGGGAAACCCCTTCTCCACGATGAAGGTTGAGATCTCTTTCTTTTCGCTGCCTGTGCGCGCGTACACGACAAATACATCCCCGATAGGACCGTTGGTGATGTAGGTCTTGGTACCGTTCAAAATAAACTTGTTACCCTTGCGCTCTGCCTTGGTTTGCATTCCCAGCATATCGCTTCCGGCGCCGGGTTCAGTCATGCCCATGCCGCCGATAGTCTTGCCCGCAATCAAATTGGGTAGGTACTTCTTCTTTTGTTCCGGCGAAGCGTTTTCGGTGAGGTTGTTCACGCAGAGGATCGTGTGGGCCAGGTACGAAAGCGTCGTTGAGGCACATTGCTCGGCGAGCTTTTCCATTACCAACGTGGCTTCTACGCAGCCCAGAGCGGCGCCACCCAATTCTTCAGGAGCCAGAACACCCAGAAGTCCGAGTGGGGCCATCGCTTTGAACGCATCGAGATTAAAACTTTCGGCGTCATCCAAAGCTTCTGCCTTGGGGCCCAGCTCTTTAGCAGCAAAGTCCGAAACGGTTTGTGCTAGGAGCTTTTGTTCCTCGTTCCAGTATTCCATACTCAAGTAGCCTTCTTGGATGCACGAGCACCGGAGCGCGCCATTCTGGCGGCCCGATTCCCGAAACGTATGTTACGGATGAGCACCTCTTCGAGTTCCACTTTTTTGGTGAGTCTTTCTAGTTGTTGGACCAAGGGTTCTAACTGTGGATCTTTGAGTTCCCCTTTGGAAATCCGCTTATAGACTTCTTCGCCAAGTTGGACGAAAAGGCGCCTTCGTTCTCCCACGATGTACGCGCCTTTGGCCATGAGCATGCCGATACGCCACGTCTTCTTCATCCACACGCGCAGGAAATCAACACTGGTTCCGATCTTCTCGAGGGTTCCGACTGATTCCTGCTGTGACATATAAGTGCTCTTGAAACCTAGGGTGCTAAGAGTGCCTGGAGAGAGAATCGAACTCTCACTCCCTTGCGAGAACTGGATTTTGAGTCCAGCGCGTCTACCAATTCCGCCATCCAGGCACATGTGGGGGTGCCCCCCAAAATTCTGTCCCTAGGGCTTATCAGGATAAGGTAGCGTTTTCAATGGAGTATGTCAGGAATTCCTATGGGGCGGGATGTCCAATTATTGTGCATTGATGCGTCGGGCCAAAAATTGCTACAATAGGGATACGGTACGTAGGCAGCCCACATACGCTTAACTACAAGGCTTTTTTAAACATTCCTCGTACCGCTTCTTAAACTAGACCAAAAAAATGGATGATAGGCCGAAAATTTATGGTTCCTGGGACACCGTGATCTTTTTCGTGATTACGGCGGTCGGGTTCGTGTTTTCCTTGCAGCGGGTTATTTCTCCGCGGCAACAAGCGGTGGCTTCACCGGCGGAAATGATCCGACCCAACTTGGGAGAAGTCGTCGATTTGGGCTGTGTGGATGAGCAGGGCCTTTTGAAACCCATCGCCAATACCTCGGGCGCTATTCGGTTAAAGGGCCGAGTTTGCGGCAAGCGCAAAACTTCGCCGGTGCTTGAGGACATTACCGTAAAAAATCACACGAGCAGCGAGGAAACGACGGTGTTTCAAAGCGTGCACTACAGTTTCACTACCGATGGGCTTGCGCTAGAAAAAGGCCGCAACGTTATTGAAGTCAGCTGGCGTCAGTGGGGACAACCCGACGTCCATTCCGTTAATCTAGAAGTTTTTAGAAAATAGACTGCGAACCAATCCTAAAAGTTAAATTGATAGAGAAGTTGGATCCCCTCAAGTGTGAGGGTAGGCGAAACTTTCGCGTTTTCAATGCGCCCCTCAAAGATGGACGCGTATCCCCCTGTTAGCACGGTGGTGCACGGGACGCCGATCTCTTCCTGCGTTCTTCTGAGCAGTCCGTTGATCTGATCGCAGTAGCCAAAGAGGATACCCGCTTGAATGCATTCCTTGGTGCTTTTCCCGATTACTCTTTTTGGGAATTCGCTTTCTACCAAAGAAAGCTGAGAGGTTTTGCGGCTGAGACTTTCAAAGCTTAGCCCCACACCTGGAAGGATGACACCGCCTTCGTAGCCCCCTTCGGCGGTTACGACGTCTAGCGTGGTCGCCGTGCCGCAATCTACTATAATCGCGGGAAGAGTTAAGTGAGCCGCGGCGTAGGCAGCGTTCGCGAGGCGATCCGCTCCCACCGTGTCCGGCTCGTGGACATTGAGGGCAAAGGGAAGACGTACTTTGGGGGTGACCTCAAACGCTTCGAGTTTCAGATAGCGTGTGGCAAATTCCTTTAAACCGCGCCTGGCAGTCGGAACCACCGAGCAAATAGCCATACCCGTCCAGGGGCCTTCTATCTTGTGGTGTTGAAAGAGAGGGTAGAGAAAGGCGGCGATTTGATCGGCGCTCCTTGCTGCCCCGGTTTCCAGACGCCACTGAGCGACCAGCGCGGCCTCATCAAATACGCCGATTGTGGTTTCAGAATTTCCGATGTCTAGGGCAAGAAACACTTGATCTCTCCAACGGCGTGCGCGCTTTGCTCGCCACGTTCGTTGGATAGCACGAGGGCCCCGCTACGATCAATGCCCACGCAGACGGCCTCTATTTCTTTCTCTTTTAGGGCAAAACGCAAGGGACGGCCGATCGTGGAGCAGTTGCGCTCCCAAATCATCGCGACAGGCGCAAAGCCTTCTGTCCAGTAGAGTTCGTGCAGGTTGGTGAGTTTCGTAACGAGGCGTTGGGCCACGGGTTCAATAGGGTGCTTTTTTCCGCTTGTGACTATTTGAAAGGAGGTCGCTCCAAAGGGGTTCCCAGCAAAGGGACTGAGTTGGCTTTGGTCCAGATTCACGTTGATCCCGATGCCGAGGACGCAAAGCGGGTTGGTCTCGCTTCCGTCATCCAAGGATTCGCACAGAACCCCAGCCACCTTTTTGCCGTCGAGCAACACATCGTTTGGCCACTTAACGGAAACTTCAAAAGACTTGGGCAACGAATCGCGCACGGTCTGTGCTGCTGCCACGCCCGCAAGGATAGACAGCGTTGTGGGAGGGTGGGGCGCTTTGGCGCGCAAAACGGTTGAAAGGTAAACACCGCCTACCGGCGAGGCCCAGGTCCGCCCTTGACTCCCTTTGCCCGCGGTCTGCTCCATCGCGATGACGAAGGTCCCTTCCGCGCCTCCCTGGCGCGCCAAGCGTTTGGCTTCTTCATTAGTTGAATCAATGCGATCGAGCTGCACGATATTCGTGGCAGTGGGTTTTGCAGGCATGGTACTCCCCTTGCTCGTTTAAGACTTCAAGTCCGCCAAGGGGTCCTTGGCAGCGCTTTCTTCCAAGAGTTTGTCTAGGCGCTCTTTTACCATGCGCTCCACAATTGGGGGCACAATCTTTGTAAGCAGGGCATCGATGTGTTTGCGAAGCTCCTCCTCACTCGGCAAGGCCGGGGTCTTGGCGTGTGGGGCCGCCGCTGGAGCGGGCGCGGTCGGTACCTGGGGCGCCGGTTGGGGCACACGGGGTTGAGGCTGAGGCGGCGTGGCCTGCGGAGCCTGGGTCTGCCAAAGCGCTGCTCCTGAGGCGGGTGGCTCAGGACGTGGCTGCGGGGTCGGAAAGACCGGAGTTCGGTACGGCTGCTGTCCGCCCCCCCAAAGGGCTTGGGTCGGGTTGGCGGCCGGTGCCGTGGTCCAGGCCTCTGCTTGTTGCGCCGGACGGGCGCTAAATTCGTGGGCCTCATCCAATGTCTCTCGGACGAGTTCTTCTTCGTCACTAAACTTTTTGTTGAAGGCGGATTCCAGACTGCTCGTTTCAAAACCTTCGTCCCGTTTAGGGGCCTGAGGGGCGGCGGGCTTGGCGTACTCCGCCACTGTTTCTTGCAAGGTTTGTGGTGAAAAGGGTTTTCGCAAAACTCCCGTGTAGTTTGGGTAGGACTCTATGTCTTGCGTAGTGATCAAAATGATCGCTGGCTTGGAGTTCGTCCATGTGGTGGCTTCAGAAGGGAAACCCGACACATCCAGATCCGAAACTTGTTCGCTCACTAAGATGAGGCGGATGCCGCCTGCTGCGACTAGGCGTTTCGCTTCGGAGCGTGTTTTCGCGTACTCGATGGTGTAGAGGTTTTTGTCCAAGGTGAGGGCCACCACCTTTTGAACTGTGACGCTCTCATCGAGCAGTAGAATTTTTGTTTTCATCAAGAAAAATTATAGCACGAGCGAATTCGTCACAAACCTCTGATGCTTAACGCGATGAGACGACGTGTTTTGAAATATGAAAACACCAACACAATTTCCTTACGATCGCTTGCGGATATTCCGATCAGAAAAGAGTACAGCAGCGAACGCATGGTTCCAAGGAGGTGAGCTATGGGGCTTCGCATTAAAACCAATACAGCGGCCCTAAGTGGTATTGCGTATCTCAATCGCAATACCGAAGAACTCAAAAAAAGCCAGCAGCGTGCAGCCTCCGGATCCAGATTGGAAAACGCCCAGGCGGATCCGACTGGTTTGGCATTGTCTGAAACGCTCCGCATTCAACGCACCGGTACGATCCAAGACATTCGAAACCTGAATGACGGGTTGAGTTATTTGGAAACGGCGGATGGCGCGTTAGCGGAAGTCACCAATATTCTTGTTCGCATGCGCGAACTTTCAATGCAATCGGCGACCGGGACGGTAGGCGATCAGGCCCGTCACTATATCAATGATGAGTACCAGGTTTTGAAGGAAGAAATTGAACGGTTGGCGAGAACTACGGGCATTGCGGATAAGCTGCTTTTAAGTGGAGAAGGCGATAACGTCATCGTCCAAGTAGGACTAAACCATCGAAAATACGATAGTGTCGACGTTACCGCCCCTCACGAAGTTACCTTGGACCGCCTGGAAATCTCCCCGATGCATTTAACTACGATGAAAGATGCAGGAGATTCTCTAGTGCAGCTCGATAAAGCAATCTCTAAAGTTGCCGCGGTCCGAGGAGCTATAGGTGCGAGCGAATCTCGATTAAGTTCGCTGATATCCAGTCGTGAAGAATACGAAAATAGTCTCGCTGTCAGTCGATCGATGCTTCGGGACACTGATTATGCCCGCGAATCAGCGACAGTTGCCAGCTTAAATATCCTTAGCCAGACTGGCGTCGCGTTACTGGCTCAAGCAAACAACGTTCCGCAACTCGCACTCAAGCTGCTGAGCTAAGCTCAGCAACTTATCTTTTCTTACGTCGCTTCTTGGTAGCAGTAGCCTTTTTAGCTTTTTTGCGACGTTTTGTCTTCTTGGCTGCTTTTTTCTTTCTACGTTTTGCCATTTTGATCCCTCCCGTTAATCAACACTGAAAGTGTTGTTATGAACCCGGTTGAAGTTTTGTTTTTTAGTTTTAATCCAAAAAACAAATTGTGTTTGGGTTCACATTTACAAGTGTGATGCAATTTTTTTTTTGACGCAAGCGTTTTATTTAAAAAATCACCGGAATTATTGGATTTTGAATCGAAAGCTTGTTCGCAAAAACCAAAAACTTTGTTCGCGAATGCAAAAACAACTTCGTTTTTCATTTTTGCATGTGTGTTTTGCTTCTTTTTTGCGAAAAGTAGGAAAAAAATTCCCACGTTTTGATTAGTTTTGTTGTTTGCTTCCCTCATTTTCAAAACAAAACCTCAGTTCGACCCAGTTTTACTCTCCGCAAAATGAAAATTAGGTTTCGAAACCGTGTTTTGGGTTTCGGTTGAACAAGTTTGCAGGACGACCAAGTCGTTCCCTCGAACTTTTGACCAGAACAAACTTGGTGTCTAAGTCCTGTCGTGTTCGCGTCGTTGAAAGCGGATCCTAAAGTGATCCGGCAGCGGACTTTGAGGGCGGTATTCGGGATGAAGTCGCCTATTGCCAGCGGTTGCAAAGTTCGTGGCCTCTTGCTAATCTTTGGCCGCTTCGACGCACCAAAGAAAACCGGGGTAAACAAGGTGACCGTTCAAGACGTTTTTGAGAAGCTGAAGGCCAAATTTCCCGCTCACATTGCTGAGCTATCCGACACAAAGCCCGACCCTTATAATGCAGGTGCATGGAAGCGGCTGGAATCCGGGAGGTGGTTCAGGCCCTCCGGGACGATTTTGAATTCCAGACCATCGCCAACCTAGGCGGCATTGACTATATAGAGGAGAAGCAGTTTGCGGTGTTCTACCACCTCTTCTCTTACACCCACAAAGTAGTGGTCGCTTTGAAGGTTTTTCTCCCCCGGGAGGACGAGTCAGCGTTCCCAGTATCGCGGCCGTTTTTAAGGCGGCTAACTGGTTGGAGCGCGAGACCTACGACATGTACGGCATCCGTTTTGAGGGGCACCCCGACATGCGGCGGATTCTGCCCAGAAGATTGGGGTCGGTTACCCTTTACGAAAAAAGATTATAAGACACCGGATTACTACCGGGGCATTCCCGTCCCTCTGTACTTTGAGGGCGAAACGAATGGGGAGGTGGCCATTGACCGATATGCATTTTGTCCCATCAGTCGGACAACCTCCGAACCGATGAGCTTCTTATTAATATGGGCCCGCAGCATCCGAAGTACGCACGGGTGCACCGGATTATGTCGACTGGTAGTGAAATCATACAAAGCGGCCCATCCGGAGATCGGTTACCTGCCGGTGCAAGGAAAAGCATTCCGAGAATGTGGATTGGATGGCGGTGGCCCCCTTCGTGGATCGGATGGACTACCTGGCCTCCATGAACAACTCCATGGGATACGCCATCGCGGTGGAGAAGCTGATGGGGGTGGAAGTCCCTAGGCGCGCGGAGTATATCCGCGTGATTATCTCCGAACTCCAGCGTATCGCGAGCCATCAGATGGCGTTTGGGACCTACGGTTTGGATATCGGAGCGTTTACGCCGTTTATGCACGCGTTCCGCGATCGGGAGAAGATTCTCGATATCTTTGAGGCCATCAGTGGTGCCCGGCTGCTCTACAACTATATGTGGATCGGTGGGACTTACCGCGATATCACGCCGGAGATTGTGAAACAGATTAAGGACTACTGCACGTATTTCGCGGGTCAGGTTTCGCAGTACAACGAGCTGCTTTCGTTCAATAAGATTTTGTCGAACGGACTGCTAATGTCGGGATTATGGATCGGGATCTTTGCTGGTCCTATGGGCTAACCGGACCCATGCTCCGAGGCGCAGGTATCCAATGGGATTTGCGTAAGGACGAGCCTTATTCGATTTATCCGGAGGTCGAGTTCGACGTTCCGGTTGGAAAAGGCGAGATGGGAACTGGGCGATAGCTGGGACCGGTACATGGTTCGCATGCGTGAGATGGAAGAAAGTCTCCAAGATAGTGAATCAGCTTATCGACGGTATTCCTGAGGGCCCGCACCGAGGACGGGTGCCAAAGGAATCACAGTGATGACCTTAAGGCGAGCTGTTCTCGCGCACCGAGTGCCCGCGAGGCGAGCTGGGCTTCTATATTATTAGTGATGGCTCTGAAATACCGTACCGTATCAAAGTCAAAAGCCCCTGCTTTTTGAACATCAGCACCCTCGACGAGGTGACGCGGGGCTTGATGGTAGCGGACTTGGTAGCCACAGTGGGGAGTTTGGATATCGTGCTTGGTGAGGTGGATCGGTGACTTTTGGGGAATATGTCGGTCTAGTGAAGGATATAGCGGTCACGACGCTGAAGGGCATGGGCGTGACTTGGCGCGTGTTTGTAAGTACAAACCAGGAGGCCGTCTACCATCAGTACCCTGAAACCGGGATCACCTGCCGTTGGGGTCGCGCGGTCTGCTTTTCAACGACGTGGAAGATTGCATCGTGTAAGCAGTGTGCCATCGCTTGTCCCGTTGATTGTATATATATAGAGGCGGACAAAAACCCACGCTGGTACTGAGATTGATTCGACCAAGGGCGGCGTCAAAAAGACCCTGGAGCTGAAGCGCTTCGACATCACGACGTGTCGCTCTGCTGCTATTGCGGCCTTTGCAGTGCGGCCTGCCCAACAGAGGTGCCTGTACCACACCAAGGAATATGAGTACTCCAAGTTCGAGCGTGACCGTTTCACCTTCGACTACTTGAACTGGCAGCATTAATTGACATTTTGGCTAAGAAGCACTAAATACTCTGACTCTTAGCTTCATGAGGATAGAGAGTTATGGCGACACAAATCGGCCGAGAAGGCGGACAGACAATCTAAAGTACGGGCAATCCGGAACCAAAGCCTTCGGGCCGAAGCGAAAACCGCGGTCCAAGCGCGTGCGCGCGCAGATCGCCGCTGGTACCAAAGGGAGGCTCTCCGAAGGTCTCCTGAAAACGGCGCAAAGCACGCTTCGTCGGGCCGCTTCAAAGGCGTACCGAGCTGAGACCGTATCTCTGTTTTACGTCTCTCGTTTGAGTTCTGCCGCTCACCGCGCCTCAAGTAGTTAGTTGGAGCACCCAAAATAACGAATCAGAACCCCTTTAACCGGGGAAGCGCTTTCCCGAACGAAAGCGTTTGATGGACGCTCGTGTTTCCACGCCGTCCCCAGCCTTCATTACAGATTTGTCGACGAGTCCTTGAAAAATTGCCTCACCGCTTTGAACTAGAATGTATTCTGTCGTTCCGGGCGGGTAGAGGGGCAACTCAAAACGCCCTTTGTGCTTAATCTGAAACTCCAACATTTCGATTTTTCGATTCGACGTTTCCGGTGAGAAGGGGATGAAGGTGATCCCGCCGGCCTCAAGGCTCGGTCTGTCCTTCGCTTTCCGGCAGTAGAAGTTTTGGTTGTTTTGATAGGGATCAATGAGACTTGAAACCGGAGTCCCCATCGCAAAAGCCAGCTTGGATACCACACTTAAAGTGGGAACGGTCTTCCCCCCCTCAATTTGAAAAATCATGGATCGGCTCACCCCCGCTTTTTCCGCCAGCTGGGCCAGGGAAAGGTTGTGGGCATTTCGGTAGTTGCGGATGAACTCCGCCAGATGTCCAAAATCAGGTTCCTGCATGGGGTCCTCTACTTTCCAGCTTGTTCAATAAAAAGACATTTTGTGCTTGATATTGAACGTTCAATATAATAAACGTTTTTACACTAAATGAAACAAGGGTTCAAGGGGCAGTTCGAAAGGAGAGAGAGTCATGAATGCCTGTGAAATGAAGTCGAATCGAGTGGCCCTGGAGGGCGCTTCGGTGGAGCCCCGTAAATTCTGGGCCTCTTTGGTCGCGCTGATCTTGTTGCTGGGTTTCCTGTTTGGCCTGGCGTTGAAATTATCAGAACGACCGGTGGTGCCTTTGGAATCGGACCCCTTCGCACGCCCCCACTACTCGCTCGGGCGGATGCTCTAGACGCTGTCTAGGCTTGCGAAAGCGAGAAGTCTGTGGCCAGAGGGGTATAGGGTAATGGTTTCAGTACTTTAACCCCCGATCGGCGGGTGCGGGTGCCTGGGTGTACACCGGCTGTACACTCAGCCCGCCCGCCACACGCACAAATTAAGCTCAAAGCCGTGGCCTTGCGATTGCAACTCCTTAGCTTGAAGTACCCAGGTCATCGCTATGCTTTTAGGAGCCTTTCGCGCGTGTTAGCCAGGAAGAAAATTCGAAAGAGCGGGTTTTGGATGTTACCCGTTTTGGCGCTTGCGCTTATCTTTCCTCCGCAATTGTTGGTCGGGGAAACCATCGATAACAACCAGGCAATCAACGACATTTTTCAAAGCACGCTAAACGAAGGCGGTGCAGACGCTTTGGCGAATCTCGCCGAAGACAACCCGGCATTCTTTCAGGAACTTACCGCTCAGGTTCCACCGGCTCCGTCACCGACGGCTGGCCGGAAAGAAAAAGCGAGCGGCGCTCAAGGCGCTGCGATTTTTGGAGCCGTGATGGCGTTTGCAAGCTGTGCGATGATGATGGCGGCGGCGAGAAAAATGCCTCCGGGTCCGGAGCGGACCATGATGATGGCGCAAGCGATGCAACAGTGTGCGCAAGGCGCACAGAACGCTGCGAATGCTGGCCAGAATGGCAATGCGGCCGATGCGGTGACCTCACCCGCGGCGTTGCCACAAGTGGCCAAAGCGCAGCCTGTGACTTTGCCGAAATCTGATAAGAGCAACGCCGCTGTGCCGTCGAGCAAAAGCGACGACAATTCGAGCAATCCGCAGATTGACGACGATTTTACGATCACCCAACCCGACATCACCGTCCCCAATATTGGTGTGGCGCAATCGCCAGGAGAGATTACCGAGGATTTTACGTTTAGCCCGGTCCAGTCCGTGGACGCTCCCAAGGCGTTGCCTCCGATAGATCATCCTAAAATCGGATTCAATGAAGACTTGGAAGAAACCGGCAATCCGACGTTCCTTTCCCGGAGCGGGGCTGTTGCGTGGAGCCTTGGACAATGGAAAGGTGCCCGATCCTTCAGCGCTCGCCAACGGCGGGGTTCCGGATCGTGGGACGCTCGATGGGCTTATTAAAGACTCCGGCTTGAACAACGGCGGTGGCGGGGCTCCCGGTGGCGGAGGATCGGGAAAGCTTAGCTTGAACGGTTTGCTGGATGCTGATGGCAACAAGGGGGGAGATCGGTGCGCCTCCAGGGGACATCGTGCAGATGCCTCTCGACAAAAAGGCCGGTGGTGGCAAGCGATTGAATATTTTTGAGTACGGAACTTACCGTTACCGACGTCTTGCTTATGACGACGGTAGAGTCCGCACCCGTATTATTACGGATCGCGGTCTGGCTTCCACCGCTGCTGAACCTCAGGTTCAGGCAGCCAGCGTTTTCAAATAAATCCCTCACATTAAAAGAAAGCATGGCGGGTAGGCCCCCCCCTCTGGCCGAGCGGGAGTGGTTTAACCCAATACAAAGCCTATAGCGAAGACGAAGACCAGCCCGATACCCAACACTGTTGATGTCATTACAAGAAGAGAGTGAATCATCCTGACCTCCTAACCTAAGTATAAAAAAAGGGCGCGGCGTACCCCACCCATGCGTATGACGCACAAATAGAATACGGGAGCGTCCCAGGCTGCCGTAAATTGTCTGACGGCGCCCCGTAACGGCGCTAAAAACCCACAATTCCAAGGATTTCGTGCCTATCCCAGGTGGCCCCATTCTTGCTCAATTTCAGGGCGGCAAACGAACCGGCTTATCGGGGCCGGAGTAGGGGCAAGGGCCCTTTGTGGTGGGTAGGCGAATGCGAGCGTGGATTTTCATTGGAATAGCACTGGGGGCAGCGTTTACGGCGTCGGCCGCGCGTGCGGAGTCCGGCGTGCGCTTGCTGGCAGTTCAGCACCATCTGTCCGCCGTGGTTCCCTGGGCGATGCCTAAGGATCCTGATTTTTACGCAGAATATGTTTCCAAAGAGGACCCGGCGATCCGCTGGGCTTATATCGATCGATGGCGGCCGCATGAGCGCAACCGTCCCTTTCACTTTGATACCGGACGCTCCGCTTACTATGGCCCTCAGCTCGATGCGGGGGCGACCAATGAAATTGACCAGCGCGGTGCCTTGGCGGGCTACGTGATGCGGTTGCGGCTAGAAAGCCTTTTTCAAAATTACCTCAATCGAGAAGATGCGCCGGCCTCCGCCAAGCGCATTGGCCGTACGTATACCGACGTCAGAGCTGGCGTGACCCTAGCAAACGAAGACCAAACGCGCGTTCGTCTGCTCTATGATTTTCAAAACGATCTCACCCGTTTTACTGTCGAGCGGGGAGACTTTGATGCAAGCCTGATGCATGTGCGGACTCTCGGGGCCTTTTCGGGCGTCGCCCCGATGAACGCGGTTTCGCTTCAGCTTGGGGCCAGGCTCAATCGCCGAGCCCGCGCCTACGTACTGTATGAGTTGTCCTCGGACGTTCTTGAGTCCGGCTTACAGCAGGAGCTACGCCCCGGTCTGAGCGGCGTTGTCCGCTTGCGCAGCCCCATCGGTGTCGCTGGCACCCAAGTCCTCGACGCCGTCCTCAGCCTCCGCTTTTAGGTACCACGTTCCTTTTTTTACATTGCTGTGGATTGTTTGTGCCTCCGTGTATTCCAAAAGTTATCCACAGGCATGTGCCAACGGGAACGTGGTACCGTATTCGTCGGGGCATACACCACCTGTACTGACAATTATTGTCTCCTTCTGCACTCCCAAGCCTAAGCGAGCCCAGAGCAAATGCACACGGTACTGGCACACTGCTTGCTCTATGTAGGGGGAGTGCAACGTTCCTTCGGCTAAGAGGACCGAAGACTGCATGACTTCGAATGTTGTAGTTCGTGAAGTGGAAGAGAGAGGTCACGTATGAAAAAGTTTAGCTTGGCGCTCATCGCTTTTAGCATTTTTGGATTGGCTAGCATGGAAGCCCGTGCGGAACTTCCTCCCGGCGTGGGAAGAAGCATTACTCCGAGCGTTGGTATTCCTCGGTCGCCCGGTTTTGCTACCCCCCGAGGGTTTGCGGCGCCCAACAGCCACGGCACGACGATCAATAATTCTACGCGCATTAACATCAACGTTCGCGTGAATGTTCGTGCTTATAACAACCATTATTATCCTCAGTATTACCAACAAGCGTATTACAACGCTTATTACCAGGCCTACGCTCAGTGGATGGCGATGTACTACCGTTACATGTACTCGTACTACCGCCGCCCCCGAAAGAGCTTCAGCTTGGCGATCTCCACCCCGTTTTTCGGTCTGGGTTTGAACTCGGTGAAGTTCTAAGCCGAAGGCCTACGAAGTTTCCCATCCCTCTGGGGTTGTGATAGGTTCAGCCCCGGAGGAACCAGGGAACCGTGGAAGAGATCATTGGCCTATCTGAACTCAAGCAAAAAAACACCTCTATCAAAGCCCGTGTAGAAGCGCTGCGGAGGCGTCTTTGAACCCGACAAGAAGTCGCATCGGGTAACTGAGATCCAAAAGCTGGAAATGGCCGAAGGCTTTTGGTCCGACCAAAAAAAATCCAAATCCTTATTAAAAGAAAAACGAGCCCTCGAAGATACCCTTGAGGCACTCAAGCAGGTGCAAGCGGGTTGTGATGATGTTCAGGTGCTTCTTGAGTTTGCTGAAGAAGACCCGAGTGCGACCAATCTGCGGGATGCCGGTCAGGAGATGACGGCACTGGAGCCCCGCGTTCGCTCACTGGAACTCAAAGCGATGCTGGGCGAGCGCAACGACAACTCCGACGCCATTGTGAACATCAACGCAGGCGCGGGCGGGACAGAGGCGCAGGACTGGGCCGAAATGCTCCTTCGCATGTACCTGCGGTACTGCGAGACCAAAGGATTCAAGGTGCGCATCCTCGACAGCCAGTCGGGCGAGGAGGCCGGTATCAAGTCCGCCACGTTTACGGCAGAAGGAGACTACGCCTTCGGCTTCTTGAAGGCAGAAGTCGGCGTGCACCGCCTCGTACGGATCTCTCCCTTTGATTCCAATAGCCGCCGCCATACTTCTTTTGCCTCCGTTTTTGTGTACCCGGACATTGAAGACGAGATTGAGATCGAGATACTCGATAAAGACATCCGCATCGATACGTACCGTGCCGGTGGAGCGGGCGGGCAGCACGTGAACAAAACAGACTCCGCGGTGCGCATCACCCATTTGCCGACGAACATCGTGGTGCAGTGCCAGAACGAACGCTCGCAGCTGCAAAACCGCGCTTCGGCGATGAAGATTTTAAAGGCGCGTTTGTATGAGTTCGAGGTCGCAAAGCGTTTAGAGGCCAAAGAAGAAATTGAGAACTCCAAGAAAGACATCGCCTGGGGGAGTCAGATTCGTAGTTATGTCTTGCACCCCTACCGACTTGTCAAAGACCACCGATCGAATTTGGAGGTCGGGGATCCGGACTCTGTCTTGAACGGGAATATCCAGGGGTTTATTGAAGCCTACTTGATGTCGGAAAGGGCCACATGAATATCTTAATCAGTAACGATGATGGAATAGAAGCACCAGGCATTCAGGCGCTCGCTGAGGTGATGGAAAGTGTGGGCCAGGTAACCGTCGTCGCTCCCCATCGGGAAAGAAGCACAGCCAGCCACAGTTTGACGCTTCACAAACCCTTGCGGGTCTTTGAGGTGGGCGAGAACCGCTACTCGGTCTCAGGTAGCCCCGCTGACTGCATTTATTTGGGAATGCGCCACATTCTAAAGAGCCCGCCAGATCTCTACTCTGGGATAAACCGAGGGCCAACTTGGGAACCGATGTTCACTATTCAGGAACGGTCGCGGCGGCGCGCGAAGGAGGCGCTCATGAATATCCGCAGCTATGCCATTTCCCCTGGTGCTCATAGGACAACAAAACTGGCCCAAGCGCCTGCCGAGCCGCTGCGCTATGATGCCGCAGCAGAAATCACCAAGCGCATTGTAGAAGCGACACTCCCTTTGAGTTTCCCCGATCACACGTTGCTAAACATCAGCATTGCCCAATCAAGGCATCGGAGATTCGCGGCGTGCGGGTGGCTCGCCAGGGTTTTGCAGGTATTATGAAAGTCAGGTCGATCGCCGCGTGGATCCGCAGGGCAAGCCGTATTTCTCTGGATCGGGGAGGGTATGAGGGTTTGAAAAAGAGGGAAGGTGCGATTGCGATGCCATCCATTGGCTACGCCTCGCTTTGACGCCCATTTCAATCGACTGTACGCACCGCAGTAGCCACTGGCGATTGGCGCGACAAGGTAAAAATCTAAATTAGGCCGCGATCTGAGGCCGTCGGGACGCGGTTGTCCTCAGCGAATCCAAGTACCACTTGATGCTCGCCTGGATGCCGTTCACTAGAGCGGTACGAGGTTTCCACGCCAGCGCTCTTTCCATGTTTGAAATGTCGAGTTGTTTCACCTTCTGGCCGTCGGGCTTCGTGCTGTCCCAGTGAATCTTTCCCTTAAAACCCAAACATTGGGCGATGGTCTCAGCGAGTTCTTTGATGCTGATTCCAACGCCGGTGCCGATGTTGAGCGGGGTGGTATCGTTGTACTTTTCTCCGGCGACAGAGATACCGTCGGCGCAGTCTTCCACGAAAAGAAACTCACGGATGGGAGCGCCAGTGCCCCAGCAAGAGACATCTTCACCCGCCAGGTGCGCGTCACAAAATTTCTTGATGAGCGCTGCTACCGCGATGCGAGCGGTAGTCGTCGTAGCAATCCAAAGGGACCGTACAAGTTTGCTCAGGATAAGATGAATGGAATTCAAACCGAACTGGCGTTTGTAAAAAACGATCCCACGAATGGCAGGCATTTTTCTTTACCGAACCGTAGCCAATGCGGAAGCGTGCAACTCACCCCGACCACAGATCCTGTTCGCGTAGGTGGTTTGGTTTTCCGGGGTAACTGCAAGCGGTACCCACGGTAATAAACTTCTGCGGCATGAAACGGCGGGCCGCTTCCATCACATTCGCGCCCATAACGCAGGTTTTGGTAGTAGATGGTTTCCGGCTTCAGCCAGTGTGATGCCAGGCCGCCGTAGTAGGCCGCCGAGGTGAATCACGACATCCGGCCGGTACTGGTCGAAGCAGGCGACAGCGTTCTGCACCGTCAGGTCAGCCTCCGCTTTAGTCGGCGTCTGCAGGATCGCCCCGAAATGGGTGAGCGTTCGCCAGAGGTGGCGTCCCAAAAGCCGCGCCCACCGGTGACAAGAACTTTTTTCCGTTCCAGAATCCTGTTTTTGGCAAGAAAGGGTTGAGTGGCATGGTGTCTCCTCTAGAAAGTAGGCTGAGCCGGGCGTGTAGCGACGCTGGCGCGTCGGCTCTTCTCTTCCTTGTAGTATTGAATAAGATCGGCAATTTCCGCGGCGAGCAGTAGCTCGGCTTAAAGCGGCGCGGAGTATTTTTCAAAAGAAACAGGGTAGTTTCTTCTCTCCGGAGTCCATTCGGAGTTTTTCGAACTTGTAGTCAAAATCCAGCTGCTTGCACATCTCCTCAATCAAATCCTTTTTCGTGATTTCGATTTCGGGATTGCCCACGTTGTAGACGGTGCCTTTCATCGCCTCCCAATTCAGGATGGCGAAGACGATGGCATTGGTCATGTCGTGCACGTGGATGAACTGGCGAACGAAGTGGCTTTCGTAAATCGACAACGGGATTCGAAAACCGCCTGGGAAACAAAATCGTGAATGAAATGAGTCGTCGCGTGTAAGCGGGGAATGACCAAAACCGCCAGCAAATCGAAACACGATGTTGCGGGGGTCCTTGAGCACCAACTCTTCGGCGCGCACTTTGGTTTTCCCGTAAAGCGAAGTCGGATTAAGCGGGGTGTCTTCGGTGACAAGCCCACTCTGTTCTCCGTAGTTGCTGCAGGTGGAGGCCAGAAGCACCGGCGCGTGCTTTTCCTTGTTGCGCAGCACCGCGGTGGTTCCGCCAACGTTGCACCGCACGGCGATGTCCGGGGCCTTGTTGCATGCCGGGTAGCCCACAAGCGCCGCTAGGTGGATAATAAGATCAGCGCCCTCCAAAATCGGCTTAAGCGCCGGCTGATCGGCGACATCCAGTTGGTAGTGTTTGACGTTGCTGGGGATGTTCTCTTCGCGAAGGGCGGGCGGGTTTAGGTCCAGGACCCGAACTTCATCGGCCAGCTTAGCCAATTTCGGGACAAGGGTGGAACCGACGTAACCACAACCTCCGGTGACTGTGTTCTTCATGCTGGGCTTCCTTTCCTAGCGTGTTACATCGGTCTGATCGGTGAAATGTGTGGAAATCTTGACAATGATTTGAGGGCCGCAGGCACATTTTTAGTCGGCTAAGCGTCCTAGACAGAAAGCCGATGGGTTTAATAGGGGCGGAAAACGCCAGGGGATTGACGCGCAGCGGCTAATTGTTTATCTTAGGGCCGCACAAATCCAAAAATTAATGGCTCAGTACTTATTAATATTGATGCTCTCTTTGTGCTCCTGCGCTTCGGTCCGGTCGCGCTACCACACGGTTTCGGCCGGCGAGACGTTGGCACTCATCGCCAAGAGCTATGCGGTCCCTTTGGAGGCCCTCGTAGAGAGCAATGGGGACGTCCCGGCGCGCCGTATGGAGCCTGGAACCCGTCTCTTCATCCCTTTTGAGTCCCGTCCGGACTGGAACGATGGGGATGTCCAGCTCGTTCGCCAAAGTCCGACCTCCCGTGATGTCGCGGAGGCGGGCCCCTCCAACTACCGCTGGCCGGTAGTGGGAACCATCAGCAGCTATTTTGGACGCCGCGGCAACCGGCCCCACGAAGGCATCGATATCGCCGCCGATCGAGGGACTCCGATTGAATCGGCGCGCGCCGGACACGTGATCTATAGCGGAAACGGCATTCGGGGATATGGCAATCTCGTTATCGTCCGCCACGCCGACAATTTCACCACCGTTTACGCTCATCTGAATAAGATTCAGGTCCGCCGCGGGCAGTTTGTTCGTTCCGGTCAACGGCTGGGGACTTGCGGCCGAACGGGGCGGGCGTCCGGCTACCATTTACACTTCGAAATCCGAAATAATCGAGTCCCAGTTAATCCGCTTTTATACTTGCGCAGACAATACGCAGCCAATAAAGTGGCCCGGTAAGATTTTTGGTGCAATGCCAAGTACTTCCGAGCCCTAGAGGATGCAAAGATGGACGAACTGCGGTCTGCCGTAAGGGACATTCCTGACTTCCCTAAACCTGGGATATTATTCAAAGACATTACGCCTTTGCTTCAGGACGCGCGCCTGTTTGCACAAGCCATTGATCTGATGGCGGCGCGTGTGGCCGGCCACCGGCCTACGCAAATCGTCGCGATCGAGTCGCGCGGGTTTTTGTTCGGTGCACCGCTTGCGGTGAAGTTGGGCGCGGGCCTGGTGATTGTTCGCAAGCCGAACAAGCTGCCATTCAAGACGCAGAAGCTCGAATACGCTTTGGAGTACGGGACGGACACACTGGAAATGCATGTCGATGCCCTCAAAGCCAACGACCGGGTGGTCGTGGTGGACGATCTGCTCGCGACGGGCGGCACCGCGCTGGCGACCGCGCAACTGGTAGAGAAGATCGGTGCCAGTGTGGACGCGCTGTTGTTTTTCTCGGAGTTGCCCTTTCTGAATGGAAGGGAAAAACTTTCGGCTTACACTGTAGAGGCTTTGATAGAGTTTTAGTTATTGGCAGACGATAAACGAGTTCAGACGAACACCCTTGATGAGTAGGTAAATGAGTTCAGAAAACGTCCAAAAAGCCAGCGAATGTCCTGCCCGCCGACGACGCCAGTGAAGTGGCGTTCACCACGCGTCTTGAAGATTTTGTGAACTGGGGGCGTAGCAACTCTCTGTGGCCACTACCGTTTGGGACGGCCTGCTGCGCGATCGAGTACATGTCAGTGGTTTCCTCTCATTACGATGTCTCTCGCTTTGGTGCCGAAGTGGTGCGTTTTTCTCCTCGTCAAAGTGACTGCTTGCTCGTGCTTGGAACCGTCGTGGAAAAGATGGGGCCTGTGCTGAAACAGATTTACGACCAAATGCTGGAACCCAAGTGGGTCATCTCGGTTGGGGTTTGCGCGTCTTCGGGCGGGTTTTACCGTGCGTACCACGTCATGCAAGGGATAGATGAAATTATTCCCGTAGACGTTTATGTTCGGGGCTGCCCGCCAACTCCGGAAGGCATCATCTATGGCCTGATGAAATTACAGGAAAAAATTAAAAAGGGAGGCATCGTCCGTGCAAGAGACCGGCACAAAGTTAGGGGAAAGTAAGTGTCCGGAACTGCTGGAAGCCTTCCCACAGGCGATCCTTTCCGTGGACGATTATTTGGGTGATCTCAGTGTGAGCGTGCGAGCGGCCGACATCCGGCCCATCGTGCACTTCCTTAAAGAGACCCCTTCGCAGTGTTACGAGTTTTTGATGGATCTGTTTGGAATGGATTACGAGGGGTACGCGCGCGAAATGCCGGGTCGTTTTGCGGTCGTCTACGGCTTCTATTCCTACTCCAGAAAAGCAAGGCTTCGCCTGAAGGCTTTCCTGACTCAGCATGAGATCGATTCCATTCATGACATCTACAAGGCCGCCAACTGGTTTGAAAGGGAGGCTTTTGACATGTTTGGGATCCACTTCAAGGGGCACCCGAATCTTAAGCGCATTTTGTGCCACCATGAATTCAAGGGACACCCGCTGCGCAAGGATTTCCCTTCCAATAACTACCAAAGACTGCGCACGGCGCTGCCTTCGACAGAGTTGTAAAGATGTTGGAAACTATTAAAACCACTGAAGCCCGACCGGCGAGCGACGAATCCAAATGGATGCGCCTGAACCTGGGCCCCTCGCACCCGGCTACCCACGGGACGCTGCGGGTGTTTGTGGAACTCGACGGCGAAATCATCCGGAACATGAAGCTGGAGATTGGTTACCTGCACCGTTGCTTTGAGAAGATGAGCGAAACCCATACGTGGAATCAGGTGATCCCTTACACCGATCGTCTGAATTACGTATCGGCCATGATGAACAACGTCGGCTATGTGATGGCCGTGGAAAAACTCCTGGGGATAGAAGTGCCCAAACGGACGCAGCGGATCCGTGTCATCATGTGCGAGCTTTCGCGCATCATCGATCATTTCGTGGCGATCGGTACCAACGCGGTGGACGTCGGAGCGCTGACTTGCTTTTGGTACTTTTTCCGCGAGCGTGAGAACATTTACGATTTATTTGAAGCCGTATGCGGTGCGCGTCTGACGACGAGCTTTACGCGAGTAGGGGGGCTCTACAAAGACCTTCCCGACGGCTGGACCCAATGGTGCCGCAAGGTGCTCGGTAACTTACCGCGAAGCCTCGACGATGTCGAAGGGCTACTCACTTCGAACCGTATTTGGATCGATCGCACACGTGGGGTGGCGCCCATCTCCAAGGAAGATGCGCTCGACTATGGGTTTACGGGGCCGTGTCTGCGTGCTTGCGGGGTGCCCTATGATGTGCGCAAAGCGCACCCCTACTACGATTACGACAAGTTTGACTGGAGCGTTGTCACGGAGGACGAAGGGGACACCTACGCCCGCTACCTCGTGCGGCTCGGTGAAATGCGCGAGAGCATGAAGATCATCGAGCAGGCCCTGGATGACTTGCCCGACGGGCCTGTCAACGTGGACGATTGGTCGATCACGCTACCGCCCAAAGAAGAGGTTTACGGTTCTATCGAAGGTTTGATGGCCCATTTCAAACTCATCATGCATGGGATAAAGCCCCCGGCTGGCGAAGTGTACTCCTATACAGAGGCCGCAAATGGGGAGCTTGGATTTTTTGTGGTTTCCGATGGGACGGGCCGTCCGTTTAGAGTCCGGGTGCGCCCGCCGTGTTTTGCGATTTACCAAGCGTTTCCGCAGATGTGCGTGGGCCAAACCATCTCCGATGCCATCGCGGCGTTGGGAAGTCTGAATGTTGTGGCAGGAGAGTTGGATCGATGACCGAAGTGTCTTCCCCAGTTCATTTTAGCGAGCAGGCGCTGGAAACGGTAGATCGCCTGATCGCCAAGTACGAAAAGCCTGAATGCGCGCTGTTGCCGGTGCTGCATTTGGCTCAGGATCAATTCGGGTACCTGAGCCCGCCCGTCATCACCTACGTGGCTACGCTTTTGAAGATGCCTCCCGGTAAAGTGTTTGATGCCGTAAGTTTTTATACGATGTTCAGAACCCGCGACATGGGCAAGTGGTGTTTGCAAATTTGCCATAACGTCACCTGCACCATGATGGGTGCTGAGAAACTCATTCACGCCGCTAAGGAGTCGCTGGGTGTGGGGGTGAACGGGGTTACGGACGACAAAGAGTTTAGCCTCGTGACGGTAGAGTGTCTGGGATCTTGCGACAAAGCGCCCGTCATGCAGGTAAACAATGAGTTTGTAGAGCGAGCGCTCGACGAGGGGGAAGTGAAAACCCTCATCCAGGATCTTCGAGAAAAAGGGCAAAGTGTCTTTGAAGAGGTGACTCGCTGATGCCGGCACTTGCAAAAGAAAAACAAGTTTTACTCAAGCACATTGATACCCCCAACCTTTCTCAGCTCTCGGTGTATGAGGAACTCGGTGGTTACCAGGCGGCGAAGAAAGCCTACGGGCTAGAGCCGGGTGCCATCATCGAGGAAGTGAAAGCGAGCGGCCTGCGCGGGCGTGGCGGCGCCGGGTTTCCGACTGGAATGAAATGGGGTTTTGTGCCGCAAAATACCGGCAAACCCATTTATCTACTTTGCAACGCGGACGAGTCGGAACCAGGTTGTTTTAAAGATCGCGTGATCATCGAGAAAAACCCGCACGCGATTATTGAAGGCATCATCATCGCGGCGCGCGCTATCAACTCCCATAAGAGTTACATGTACATCCGGGGAGAGTACGCCAAGGGCGCTCGCATTTTGCAGATGGCAATCGACGAGGCCTACCAGCGCGGCTATCTCGGCAAGAATCTTTTTGGAACCGGTTTTGATCTGGATTTAGTGCTTCATCGCGGGGCCGGGGCGTATATCTGCGGCGAAGAAACGGGTCTTATCTCCTCACTCGAAGGCAAGAAAGGGCAGCCAAAGCTGAAACCGCCTTTTCCCGCCGTCTCGGGTTATCTGGGGTGCCCGACCGTGGTCAACAATGTGGAAACGCTTAGCACCCTGCCTTGGGTCATCACGAACGGCGGCAAAGCTTATGCTGGCTACGGAACGGAGAAGAGCAGCGGGACGCGCCTTTTCTGTTTGAGCGGTTGGGTGAACAAGCCCGGCGTTTACGAACTGGAGCTTGGGACTCCCATGCGGGTGTTGATTGACGAGCTGGGCGGCGGGCTTAAGGACGGGGCAAAACTTAAAGCCGTCATTCCGGGCGGGAGTTCTACGCCTCCGCTTACCCCCGCGGAAGTCGCAGAAGCCACTTTGGATTTTGAGTGCATGGCGAAGTACGGCACCTTTCTGGGAGCGGGCGGGGTGATTGTGATCCCGGAACACATTTCGCTCTTAAAGATTCTTGAAACCATTTCAGAGTTTTATTGGGATGAGAGCTGTGGCCAGTGTACCCCCTGTCGTGAGGGCACGGGATGGCTCTTTAGGATTCTTAAGCAGATTCATGAGGGGCGGGGGACGCAAACCGACCTGGATGATTTCGCAAAAAACGGCGGGCAACATGATGGGGACGACCATCTGTGCGTTGTCGGATGCCGCTGCGATGCCGGTGCTGGGATTTTTGAAGAAATTTCCTGATGAATTTTATGCCGCGCTAAGGGAGCGAGAAGGCCAATGAACACAGAAGAAGCGGTAAAAAAGTCAGTCTTACGATTGATGACAAAAAGGTTGAGGTCACACCCGACAAAACCGTCTTTCAAGCGGCCATGGAAGCCGGGATATTTGTGCCTCACTATTGCTACCACCCCGATTTGTCTATCGCGGGCGTTTGTCGCATGTGTCTGGTCGAAGTGGATAACGCGCCCAAACTTCAAATTAGCTGTAATACACCGGTACGTGACGGGATGGTGGTGCGCACGAGTTCCGATAAGGCTCGTCAGGCCCAAAAGGGTTCGCTGGAGTTGCACCTGATTAACCACCCGGTGGATTGTCCCATCTGCGACAAAGCCGGGGAGTGCAAGCTCCAGGATTTTTATCGTGAGTTTGGTCTCTATAAGAGTCGGGTGGAGCTTTCTGACAAAGTCCACAAGCCGAAAGCCAAAGACATTGGCACGATCGTACTGGATGCGGAACGTTGTATCTTGTGCACCCGCTGTGCCCGGTTCACCCACGAGGTCACGCATACCGATGAACTGGTGATCGTAAACCGCGGTGATCGATCCGAGCTTAAGACTTACGACGATGGGCCTTTGCGCAATGATTACACGGGTAATCTCGCTGATATCTGCCCGGTGGGAGCGCTGACCGCTCGTGATTTTCGTTTTCAGCAACGTGTGTGGTTTCTGGAAGAAAAAGATTCGGTCTGCACTATGTGCGCGCGCGGCTGCAACACGACGGTTTCTTACAACCCCAAGACAAAAACCTTTACCGGGTGGAGCCTCGTCGCAACCCTGAAGTGAACAAAAGTTGGATTTGCGATACGGGCCGGTGGCGCTACCACTACATCTATGCCGAGTCTCGCGTACGAACCCCGGAAAAAATTTCGGACGGGAAGGCGCTGGAGAGTACCTGGCACCAGGCTTTTGGCGAAATGAAAAGAGCGCTTGAAGATCCGTCTAGTCTTGTCGTCGGGCTGAGTACCCAGCTCACCAACGAAGAAATTTTGGAACTCGTCTTGAGCTTTAAGGAAGCTGGCGTAAAGCATTTTGTTCGCTTGGTGGACGAGGGGGTTGTGGAAGAGCGTACCCCTTGGGATGGGGTTCTAAAACACCGCGACCACACGGCTAACGCCGAAGGTTTTGCGCGCATGTTCGCGATGATGAATACGAAGTTTCTGGATTACGAGGCCTACGCGGCTTTGGTGGCGGAGGGGAATCTGCGCCACGCCTGGTTTTTTGGACTGGAAGGCCAGGAAGTCCCCTGGGTCGGACGCTTTGTCGAGGCGCTTTCCGACGGGATTTCGCTGACACTTCACACCACTTCGCGGATTCCGGTCTGGGAACGTGCGCAGTGGGTATTGCCAGCGGCGTCCTCGTTTGAAAAGTCGGGTACGGTCGTCAATGCGCTCGGGCGGTTGCAGCGCTTGCAGGCGGCAATCCCCAGAGTCTCGCTGTCGCGGGACGCCCATGCGGTAGCGTTTGGGATTGCCCGTGGGGGCGACCGAGACGTCGCGCCCGATGCGAGGCACATCGATCTTTTTGAGAAGTTGATAGCCACCCCGCTTGTGGGCAAAGAAGTGGCCTGGAAGAAACTCGATCCGATGGGCATCCCGCTGAAGGAGAGATCGTGAAACGTTCCAAGTACAAACTGCCGATTACCCAACGCATCTACCTGATAGCGATCCTGAAGGGAATGTGGATTACGGCCCGACATTTTTTTGGAAACCTGCTCCGGCCCGGCCGAATGCCCAATATCGGGTATCCGGAAAAGCGCCGTAATTATTCGCCTCGCTTTAGGGGGCTGCAGATTTTGACGGTGAAGCCCAACGGCGAAATCCGCTGCACGGCCTGCATGCTTTGCGCGACCGCCTGCCCGGCAGACTGCATTCATATTACGGCGGCTGAGCACCCCAATCCGGAAGTGGAAAAGTTTCCCAAGGAGTTCAACCTCGACATGCTCCGCTGCGTTTTTTGCGGCATGTGCGAGGAGGCGTGTCCAGTCGATGCGATTCGAATGGGACCGCGCTATGAGCTAGCCAACTTCGAGCGCAATCAGTTCATCTACAATAAAGAAGATCTCATGCGGGCCGGTAACTACACGCAGAGCACGGTCACCCGTCCCTAAACCAGGCACCTTGCCCCCTTGGCAGCCTGCCGCCAGAAGTGTATCTTGCCGCGGTGTTTGTGTTGTCGTCCCGAATCGCTATTTGTCTTTTGCTCGCTTGTACTCCGCTCCTGGGCATAGAAATCCATGGCCACCGTGGGAGCCGGGGCACCCACCCCGAAAATACGCTTCCCGCTTTTGAGGAAGCGGTCTCGGCCGGAGCCTACTCCTTGGAGTTGGATCTGCAGCTAACCGGTGACGGCGTGCCTGTTCTGTCGCACGATCCGACGGTGGGACCCGACCGCTGCCTTCCCAAAGACGGACCTCCCAAATTTGAGGCCATCCCGCTTCTGCTTCTCCGCGCCGCCGATCTGGCCCGCTTCGATTGTGGGGTGGTACGCGCTGCAGGTTTTGAATCGCAACAGCTGGTGCCGGGCGCGTCACTTTTGACCTTGGAGGCGTTCTTGAAGTGGGTTCGCCAGAACCATGTGCGCCAAAAGCTGGTGGTGGAAATCAAGACCGATAGCTCTCCGCCCCCGGATGTGGCGGCCTTTGTCAGAACGGTCTTCGGACTTTTTTCCCAGTTTGATCTGAAAGGGCAGCTTTGGTTGCAGTCCTTTTCTAAGCCCGTGTTAGCGGCGGCAAAGCGAACCGATTCCAGTGTTCCCCGTTCCCTGCTTACGGACGGGGCTTTGGATTTTTGCGAGCAAACCTTGGCGGGCAAATTCTCGATGGCCTTTCCCGATGCGCAGTCAGTAAACGAAGTCACGCTCCGCGCTTGCGAAAAAGCGGGCCTCCCGGTTGTCCCTTATACGGCCAATGAACCACTGGAGTGGCGTCGTCTCATCGGCATGGGCGTGCGGGGGATTATCACGGACTACCCGCGAGCGCTGCGCCAATTCCTCTCCGCGATGGCAAGATAGTAGACCCGCAGGGTAGGCCTGCGGGTCCGCAAGTCTCTTCACGAGAAAAATGAATGATTATTGGCCGGTTCCGAGGGAACTTGGAGGGCAAAGGTATGCATTTCCCTGCTGGGTTACATCAGTTTGTCCGCCGCCAAAGCCGTAATCGCTTCCGGACATGGTATTTCCAGTGCTTCGAGTCAGCAGCTGTACATAGTTAGCACCCAAGGCGAGTGCCTCATTGCGCATTTCGTTCATGGCACCCATCGCTAGATTCTTGTTGCTAGTCCAGCCTCCGGTTAGGGCTCCGCCCTGTTCACCCATGACCTGACCTTTAAACTTGCAGTTTTTCGGGACGTTGTTTCCGACGATTATCTTTTCTGCTCCGGGACGCAGTTGCTTGGCCGCGCAACCGGCAAATCCTAACACCAAAATCAACAACGAGAGCTTAAATAAGGATCGCATTCAGTACCTCCGTAGATTGTTATGCTTCGGCCTTCAGGTTAATGAAGGCCCTCTTATCAGGCTGTTGGCAGGGATGCAAGCGCAGGGCCAAGAATAGAAGGCGGCGTGTAATCTGCCCCAGGCCTGGATCGACGTTGATACGATAGCTGTGGCATCGCATAGCAACGTTTTCTGGCATTCGGGTGCCGGTTTCGGGCCAATTCGGTCGACCCGTCGGAAGGCAAATGACGCAATGCAGCACCTTGTTCCTAGAAAGATTCATTGTAGACCATTGAAATAATTACTATAATAGGAATAATCCGAACTGAAGACCGTCCGGCGGACGAAGGAGACACCATGACACTGACGAAAGCCGAGCTGATTGACGCCATTTACGAGAAAGTAGGTTTCTCCAAGAAGGAAGCGGCCGATCTAGTGGAGCTCCTCTTTGAATCCATGAAGGAAGAACTTTGCAAAGGCGGCACCATCAAGATTTCGGGCTTTGGAAAGTTCCGCGTCCGTGACAAGAAATCCCGCATGGGTCGCAACCCGCAGACGGGGCAGGCGATGGAGATTTCAGCGCGCCGAGTGCTGACCTTTACGCCCAGCCGCATTCTGCGCGATGGCATCAATGGTAAGTCGGCGTTGCCACCTTCTGGTCAGGCCGACAATGTGGACGACGATTAGACCTTTAAACCCTGGGTTGATTTCCCGGGCAGGGATTGCGCTAGGAATAGGGCTTAGCTGTTTCAGCGCGTTCTCGCAGTCGTTCACCGATTCCTTATATGAAAGTCTAAACCCTTCCGCTTTGAGTGCGGAGTATGATCGCCTATCGTCGCTCGACAATCCTAACTCTTCCGAAAAACTGAGTACCCTCCAAACAGGTTTTTTTCTGGCTGAAGCTAGAGGCTTTGCCGAGGCCATCCATGAAAAGTTCCACATCCTGGAAAAACTGGGGAATACCTGCGAACAGGAACTTCGAACGAAGTTTGCCTCCTTCCGAAAGAATGAAGAGCGAGCGGCGGCGGCCTTTACCTGTGCGCTGGTGACAAGCGAGCAGCTCAGTCGGGTCATTCAATTCAGCCAATCGACTTATGCGTTTCGCATTCACGCCCTGATGGCGATTGGCAATGAAGCCAAAGGCGACAACAATGATCGCCTCTACACCGAAGGGCGTCTGTACTACCGCCTGCCGCCTTCCTTAGGCGGGCGAGTAGGCAAATCGCTCCTTGCCTGGCAGTTCTTAAAACGCCTGCAGCCGAACGCCAGCTCCATCGATTTTTGGTTGGGCCACACGCACCAGCAACGTGGGGATGAGAAAAAAGCGCAGGCCAGTTTTGAGGCCGCACTTTCCCGTCAGGACCCGCGCGCGCTTGCGTATTTTGGGACCGATCACTACGTGCGCAACCCAGATCACGTCGATGGCTTGTCGTGGGGGCTTCGACCCGCACTCTTTCTCTCTCCGGTGGCGGGATTTGGCGGGGCCAGTCTTTACCACGACGACAGAATGTGGGACAGCAAACGCAGTGGCGAGTTTTCGTTAATGGGCAGCACGCAAGGCAGCTTCGGCCTGGGGATGGTTTACGAGACAAGCAAAGTTTTGAACAGACAGAGATTAGCTTTGCTTTGGATTTTGGTGTCTACAATCACGAGTTTTATGGCTTGGGAATGCAGACGGCTTTTAGCGATCGCTCCCAACTGAAGACCCAGCAGTTTAGCGGCAGATCATGTGGCTCCGGTGGTTTTGGGATTATCTTTTTGTTGAAGTCGGCTGGCTATTTGAAGCGCACAACCTGCGCGCCCAAACCGGCACGTCTTTTCAAACAGCCACACTCACCGATCGAAATCAGAGTTTTGAACCGACCCTACGGGCGTTTAGGCTACGACGATCGAGATAGCCGGTTGCAACCGCACCGGGAGGTTTTCAAGCAGCCGTCGAGGCCCAGTTCCCACCAAGGTCTGGGAGTCAAAGGACCTTCGAGCGTTGGATCGTCGCCGGGGAGGGCCATGTTCCCTTGGGCCTTCTTCACGGTCTGCATTTTCACGTGGGCGCCGAGTGGCTGCGTGGGGACGCGCCCTATGGGTGGTACCCGCGCTTGAAAGGCCGGCTGACTCTACCGGGCGTAAGACGGGATCGTTACCAGGAAAAGCGGGGCTCGTGTCTGCCGAATACCGGTACCGAGTTTTTGAAACATTAAGCCTTGGCGCTTTTCTCAGTGCCGGCAGAGTGAGTGATACTCCGGGCGGGCTCTTTGCTTTCCCCTACCACGCTGGAGCGGGGCTCGCAGCGGCTCTTCACCCCGCCGATCTTTACGCGCCGTCGGTGCGGTTAGAGTTTGGGGTATTTGGACGCGAAACCGTGTTTCAAATCACCGGCTCCGCGTCCTTATAAAACCCAATTAGTTGATTTCTTCTTCAAAGAGCTGAAGCCGGAATTCCTGTGATCCCAGGCGTGTGCAAAACCCACCCAACACGGGTCGGTGCAGCGTCTCTTTGTAGAACGTAAGAAGCTCCGGCCGTGTGCTTTCGCACTCGTCGTAAGACTTGAACTCCTCAACCGACTGGTTACTGCGAAAGGTCGGGCGATTCGCGAAAACCATTGTCAACTCCGACACCCCGGTTATACCAGGCCGCGCGCAGTAAACGAGTACCGGCGGATTCGCCGAAAGGCTGAGCGCGTTGATGGCTTCTGGCACCTGCGCTTCACATTGCGGCGTCAAAGTCAGCTTGGTGTATTCCTCAGAATAGAAAAACACTCTTTTCTCGGCGTAGTAATGAATCGCAATGGATCCCATCGCCAGACTCGAGTGCGAAACAATGGCAAAGACCTGAATGCCGTGCTCGGCTAGGTTCGCAGTCAGTGTGTTTGCATACTGTTCTCCGCCCATTGTTTCAGGTACGGCGAAGATGGGGTAATCCGAGACGAAGGGCGTGAGGGCGGCGTCTCCAAATCCATCGATGCGGAGCCCAAACGGAACTCGATCTTCGTAAGTTTCTTTGTAACAGAACGCGAAGGTGGCGCTGAGGCCGGTGGTCTGTTCAAAACGCTCCCGATCGCCAGCGATCTTCTGCTCGCACGCTTCACGTGTTTTGAACCGTCCGCGGTTGCTCAGTGCGGGGGTGTACCCACCAATCGTGGAAACGAGTTTGACTCTTCCTTCCGCTTCATAACGAACTTCAATGTCATACCCGTATTGGGTTTGACCCAAACAAACCGCTGACTTCAAAGCCACATCGGGGTTGGCAGCGGCAAATGTTTTACCCACTTCGATAGCTGCCAAGTGACAATTTGGATTGTCTTTAGGGAACCCTTCGAGTTTGTATGCGTACACTCCTGTGTCCGCTGCCGCTAAAGTTGATAGTAATAAACCAAAACCAATTAAGAACTGCTTCATTAATGTCCCTCCCATGAAATTGCCAAAACTTTACCATAGCTAGAGAAGGGGAAAAGGGTTTTGGATAACGCGTCGCGGGCGAGGTAGAGTATAGCTATGCTTTCTTTGTTTCTCCTGCTGGCGACTCAATGCCCCCCTGCTTTCGTGCAAAATACCGATGGACTTTGTTACCTGAATAGTCCTTTTCTGACGTCGGGGAAAACTGGTTTGCAGAAGGCGTTGAAAGTTAATTTTGGCGGGCTTTCTCCTAAAAAAATTGATCTCGGTAAACGTCTTTTCTTTGATAAAGCACTCTCGGGCGACGGGACTTTATCTTGCGCCAGCTGCCACGATCCCAAAAAAAGTTTCACAGATGGCTTGGCTCGAAGCGTTGGGAAGGATGCGTTAACGCGTTCCGCACCCCCTCTCTGGAATGTGGGTTTTTTTGAAAGCTATTTTTGGGACGGCCGCGTGGATACTTTGGAAAAGCAGCTTCGTGGTCCTTTGTTCTCACCCCATGAAATGGATACGACACCGGAAAAACTAACAGAGGTCTTGAATACGCATGCGGACTACCCGGCGTTGTTCGCCGAAGCCTTTGGGGGGGCCTTTGGTGGGAAGGTTACTTTTGATCAGTTAGCTGAAGCGCTCGCCACTTTTGAGAGAAGTCTCGTTTCTCTATGGAGCCGGTACGATCGCTACGTCTTTGGCGAGACCAAAGCGATGAACGCTAAAGAGGTGCGGGGCTTCACGCTCTTTCGATCTTTTGTTACCCGGTGCACGGAGTGCCATGAGCCGCCGTTGTTTACGAATTTTCAGATGGCCCGGATTGGAGCGCCCGACACACTCACCGAAAAAGACATGGGCCAATACGCCTGGACCCAAAAGGAGGGGCAGGAGCGAGTTTTTAGAATCCCCAGCTTGCGCAACATAGCGTTGACCGCTCCCTACATGCATTCGGGAGTTTTTCCCTCCTTGAGCGAGGTGATCGATTTTTACAATGCGGGCGGTGGGCGTTACGATAATGAGTACAACAAACCGGCGGTGCATTGGCACATCGGCCGCATGGGACTCAGCCGTACGGAGCGCGAGGACTTGGTCGCTTTTTTGGGAACGCTTACGGATACGTCCAGCTGGCCGCAGTAGGGGGGAACATGAGAAGAGCACAATGGGTGGTAGCTGGGGTTTTGTGGACCGGACTTTCTTTTGCCGCCACTATTTCGGTTAAGCCAGGCCGATCGATACAAAAAGCCATTCAGAAAGCCTCCGCTGGAGACACGATCGAGGTCTACCCCGGCGAGTACAAAGAGAGTCTTGTCATCGATAAGGCCAACATCAAACTTCGGGGGCGAATTGAGAACGGTGCTTGGCCGATTCTTAATGGCGAGGGAAAGCGCAACGACGGGGTCATTGCCAGTGGCTCCGGTTTTGAGATGGAAAACTTCTACATCCAACGCTACAAGGGCAACGGCGTAATGACCCAGGGGGCAGATAACGTCATTCTACGCAAGCTGATTGTGGCGGATACGGGCATCTACGGCATCTACCCCACTCGCGGAAAGCACATTCTTGTCGAGGACACGGTTTCATGGGGAATTGCCGATGCGGCCATCTATATTGGGATGTGTGATTACGTGGATGTTCGCCGAAACGAGGTCTTTAAGAATGTTGCGGGCATCGAGATAGAAAATTCACGCCATGCGCTCGTGGAAGCCAATCTTGCCTACAACAACTCCAGTGGCATCCTTGTATTTACGTTGCCGGGGCTGCCGGTAAAAGATGGCTATGATGTCATCGTTCGCGATAATTTTGTTATCTCCAACAACCACCCCAACTTTGGTCCGGAGGGCTCTTTGGTCGCCAATGTCCCCCCAGGGAGCGGCATGGTGCTACTTGCGGCAGATAAGGTGCGCATCGAAAACAATATCATCCGAGATAACAAATCGGGTGGGCTTCTTATTTCAGACTTGAGCTATCTTGCCGACGCGACCGCGCCCGATGCCAAGGTGGAACCTAACTTTGACGACAACCAGATTCTAGGAAATGTCTTTTTTCACAACGGCTACAGCCCCGATGTCAAAGTGCGTCTGCTACTCGCAGCCACCAAATTCCGACTGAGTAGCGGTGATATCGTCATTTCGGGCAAGGGGAAGGGGAACTGCGTGGCGAGTGGTCTCAATGCCAAAGCGATTGGGATGGAAGGCTTTAAGCCCTGCTCGGCCAAAGCCACGACAAGCGATGTGAAAAGTTTCTACGCCGCACGCCCGGTACATGAGGCCCCCGCTAAAAAACTGGGCGATGGAGAAAAAGTGTACGCAACGGTTTGCTCGGGCTGTCATATTCAGGGAATGGTTAGAATTGGACCCGCGATTGAGGAGATCCAAAAAAAGTACAAGGACAATCCCGAAGGCATTGTCGCCTTTGCGACCAAACCTAAGCGCGTGCGTCCGGGTTATGTGGAAATGCCTTCGCAATCCTATTTGGGTCAGAAGAAGTTACGTGCCGTGGCTGAGTTCATTCTCGGCCTTCACTAAGCGGAAAAAACTCTCTAGCTCGTTGTGGCGGTTGGCGGCGTCTTTTTCGCCCAGCTCGATCAAGGCTTGAATGTAGCCTTTGGTGAAGAGCAGATAACTAATCAGATCGCCCAACTCCGTGGCCGACATCGCTGAGGCTTTGAGCAGTTGGCGAAAGTGGTAGGGGATGTCATTCACAAAATCTTCCGCCATGTGACCTAGGTCGCGGCTCGGGCTAAAGAGCACGACCTCAAGCTTCCGGTAGCTGGGAAGAGCCGTCGCGAGTTCATTAAACCGCTGCACGTTTTCATAGTCCGTTTCCAGGCTATCCACAAAAATGGAGTTCAGTACCGTACCGGCTACTAGACCCATGCTCAATTTCTTCTGCTGCGCCGGAGCTGCTTCGGAGTAAGTGTAGTTGGAGACCATGCCTAGGGCGAGAATGTGGGTAGCCCCCAAGTGAATCGCCGGGCTCAGCGGGTACCGAAACCGCAAAGCGCCGTCCCCATAAAAGTAATCTCCGATTTTGATAGGCTCGAAAATGATCGGCAGAGAGCACGATGCCATGATGTGCCGTAGTCGCATCCGTGTGCGAATGGCGATGCGCCGCTTTCGCGCCCAGGGCGGGACGTTATCGTGCGAATCATAGAAAACGGTGTTCATGCTGGTGTTGTAGTTGGTCGTGCTGACGGCGATTCCATGAATCGCTCCCGTGTGGATCGCCTTTGTGATCCGTGGGAAATGAATGTGCTTGGAAAGCGTTTCAGCGAGTGGCGAAGCGTCCAGTACCGACGTGAAGACCTTGCGTTGGGTAACCTTTGATAAAAATAAATCGTAAAATATTTTTTGAAAGATGGCGAACATGGTGCGGAAGTTCGTCTTCATCACCTGCTCGAACCGCAAATCGCGCCACAACTCATACATCTTTTCCGTCGCTTCGGGGATCGGTTGCCCTTGTGCCAGATACGCGGCGTTGATAGAGCCCGCGGAGATTCCGGTAAAAACAGTGGGAGTAAAAAGTTCAGGGAGGTGCTTGCCCAGGTGACGCAGAACGCCGACCTGATAGGCGGCGCGGGCGCCGCCGGCACTAAGCACCAAACCGAGGCGGTTGGGTCGAGAATTTGTGGGTGCCATGTTGGAAGATTTTACCGCGGAAAGCCAAAAAATTCATCTTAAGGCGTGAAAGCCATAGTGGGATTGATACCCAGCTTGAAGTCGAGTCGGGCAAACGGTTGGCGAAATTCATTCTGACCCAAATGGACAGTGAGTTGCCAGCACTGGCTCTTTCGTTTTCCAAAATGCAGGCCGGCGGCGTACCGAACGAGAAGCCCCTGTTTGAAGGAGTACTCCACCATCCCCTCCAGATCGAAAATGATAGGAAGGGTTTTGTACCAGTGCAGGATTCCCGTTTGTTGGGTGAGGGCGCTGTCCGCGCGGAAGGAAAACCGAGAAATCAAAGTCAGGTAATCGCCGCCAGGATCTAAGTACGACAAGCTAGCAGACCACTCATTTTCTCTAATGAAGGCGCCGGAGGCTGTCTGGGTGGTTTGTAGCTGGTAGCGCGCTTGCATCTGTCCTCTAAAACGCCAGATCTCAAGTTCACTCAAAATCTCAATCGGGCCGAACTTGCTAGCAAGCTGAGGATCGAGGGCCGACCGGTTGACGTTGTACTGCTCGCTGATCTGGAGCAAGAAAAAGCGGTAGACGCCGCTGTCTGTTTTTCTTCGAAAGCGGTTAATGAGCTCAAAACGCATGTACTCAAACTGCGGCATCAAATCCACCTGGTCGAAACGGGGATTGGAGAGCTCAGCTGTCGTGTCGCTGTAAAAGAAGGGGTGGTCGGCTTCGACGTTGCCGCCCTGGAAAAAGTTATTGGCGTAGATGAAACGAGGTTGCACCACGTGGTTGATTTTCTCGGCACCGGGAATAGAGGTCTCGTAGGTCTTGGAAAAATACAGAGACGCCGGAAGCTCAATCGTTGCGTACTCGCGGTGGATGAGCTGAGAGGCGGGCAGGTCAAAGTGGTAGAGCAGGGTGCCGGCGCGCAGCAGCGGCTGAAACTGCACCCCGTCCGGCATCGGAATATTGGCGACGAGGCGAGGCTCTAGCTTCAACCGTCGTCCCACCCGCAAGTAGTCGCCCGTTCCGAAGTTGGGATCGGGGTCAGAATGCACTTTTGCCCCTTTGACGAGCGCGGCGGGGACGGCATCAAAGGCAGGGCCCCCTCGATAGAAATTCGTGAGGTTGGCGTCAAATTCGTAAGAGAAGTACTGGTTAAGAAATGGGGTGGAGGACAACGAGAACCCGAGCGAAGGAAGCTTGGAAACTTCGCCGCGATCGACGCCGGAGTCCTCTGGAATAATGAGCGACTGGCGGTGCTGCAATTCTGCGGTTACGAGTGTCCGATCCCCCGGCCAGGTAAAAAAGAGCTGCGAGCGTAGTGAAGGCTGGCCATCGAAATTGTCGATGTCTTCGGAGTAATCAAACATATAAAAGGGATTGGAAACGTAACGAATGACCTGGCGGCTAAAAGCTCGCCCCCCTAGCGGTACACTGTTGCGCAAGTCCACGGCCCCTTCGCCGAAAAGCCCGAACGCGCGGGAACGGCTGGTGTCGTCAGGAGCCGGATCGTCGCGGTTCTGGGTGTAGCGGCGCTGCAGCAAGTAGACGTTGGCTCGCCCCTCAAAACCGTTGCTGTGGTTGTAGCGGTACTTAAGGCCCAGGTGAAGCCCGCGGGCCGTATGGACGGTGGGTTCAACGGTTAGGTCCTGCCACTCGTTGATGGCCCAGAAAAAGGGAATATTGATTCCAGTTCCTAGTGTTGCCTTGAACGTAAGTAACGGCATTAGCACACCCGACTGGCGTTCCGTTTTGATCGAAAAAATAAAATACGGAAAGTACATAACGGGAAATCCATTGGCGTAGATGAGCGCGTCTTGGATGTGAACGTACTCGCCGATGGTAACGGATAACCAGCTTCCAAAGACCTTCCAATCATAGGTGCATCCGCCCACATCGGGGTCTCGGCGGCCTTCGGTGTTGCAATTGGTGTAGGTGCCTTCGGTGATTTCGTAGCGCGCGCGATCGATACGGTTTACGGTGTCCCCGGTCATGACCACTTGCCCGATGGTGAGCGTAGCGTTTTCTAAAACCGCGTTTTCACCGCGCATGTTGTAGTTGGCGAAATCGCACCAGATGTCCACATTGGCGTCTCGGATATGAACGTGCCCGCGCGCGGTTACGAGTTCTCTTGAAAAATCGATCTCAAGCTCATCGGCGTAGATCTCTTTGGAGTCGCGCTTTACCCAGGCGTTGCCTTTGGCGCGTGTGATGTTTTTGCCGAGATCGCGGGTATAGTAGTCGGCTTTGAATTCGAGCGTAGCGGCCTCAGCGTTCAACACGCACAGAAAGGACCCCAGAAAAAATAAAAAACGCCCGTAACGCAACATCGAGTAGTTAGGCCCGACGAATCAGTAGTGCCTGGCCTTGTCCTCCACCGATACAAGCGGAGACCAGCGCGTTCGTCTGGTTTCGGCGCTTAAGCTCATACAAGACGTGGGTCGTGATACGGGCTCCGCTGGCGGCAAGCGGGTGGCCGAGCGCAACGGCGCCGCCATTTACATTGAGCTTCTCCTCGGCGATCTCAAGTTGCTTGGCGACGACCAGACATTGAGCGGCGAAGGCCTCGTTCACTTCAACCAAATCCATCTGCGACAAACTCATCCCGAGTTTTTGCATCAGCTTGTGGGTGGCGGCAACGGGGCCGATACCCATGCGCTTGGGGTCGACTCCCACGACGGCGTTCCCAACAAGGTGGCCCAGGACCGGCCAACCTTCTTTTTCGGCACGGGTCTGCGTCGTAAGGATGAGGGCTGCGGCACCATCGCAGATACCGCTCGCATTGCCCGCCGTAATCATTCCATCCTTTTTGAAAACCGGTTTTAGTTTGGCCAGTGCTTCCATGGACGCGTCCGCGCGTACATGTTCGTCGCGTTTGACCTGGAGGGTTTCGCGTTTTTGCGTGAGCGTGACCGGTGCCAACTCCGCCTCAAAGTATCCGGACTCGGCCGCGTGGTGGGCGCGGCGGTGTGATTGCAGCGAGAAGCGATCGCAGTCCTCGCGCGAGATGCCGTTTTCTTCCGCGATGAGCTCTGCCGTTCCCGACATTGCAATCTGGGCATAGGAGTCGGTCAAGCCCGAAACCAGAGAGTCTTCCAAAGCCCCGTGATTCATGCGGTAGCCAAAGCGAGCGTTTCGCAAAACAAACGGCGCCTGGCTCATGTTCTCGGTCCCGCCGGCTAGGACGACGCTCGCTTCCTCTGTTTGAAGGAGACGAGCGGCCTCGGCGAGGGCCTCAAAGCCGGAGCCGCAAAGACGGTTGATCGTCACGGCAGGGCATTCGGTGGGGGCACCGACTCGGAGTCCGACGTGGCGCGCCAAGTAAGGAGCGTCTGCTGAAGTTTGCAGGACGTTGCCAAAAACAACGTGATCAATATGTTTGGCGTCGATACCGGAAGTCTTTAACGCGGCTTCGGCGGCGGTGACGGCGAGATCGGTTGCGGTCAACGACGCGAGGCTGCCCCCGAAAGCGCCAAACGGGGTGCGTTTTGCGGCAACAAACACGATATTGCTACTCATAGGTCGAAACTCCTTCCGCAGACAAAGGCAACAACTTACCCCATTGGCAAGGGTGGGTAAACCATGCAGCGGGCCCGCTAAATGAAACAAATTTGGGGGCTTAACCGACAAATTTTTCGCTTCCCTCACTTTGAAACTTGAATTTACGCGCGCAGGTCCCTATGCTCTCGTAGATCCTATGGGAGATACGATAAAAACTTTGGTAAACCCTTCAGCACTGGCCGAGTGCGTCGTTACGTGTGGCGATTTGCAGGTGCCGCTTTTGGATCTTTCGATGGTCCGTTTGGTGGTGCCGACGGTGCCCGCCTGGGAAACCTTGGGTGAGGGGGAAGCGCTCGAGCTGAAGCTGAATCTGGGAAGTGCGGTCGTGAGTGTCTCAGCCGTACTGCAAACCCGTGGCTCTGAGTGGCTTCGATTCGGTTTGGTACGAGTGGTTCCAAGCGCGCGCGCGCGGTTGCGATCATTTCTATCTCCCAAGAAAATAGGCGAGTCTCTGCGACAGGATTGGACCACCGAAACTTCGCGGCATTTTCACGGACTCAATGAGAGCGAGCTGTGGTTCGATACGCGTGGCGGCCTCTTGTTTACTTATCTCGATCAGGAAAATGCGGAATCGCAGTTCATTTTGCACATCCGCGATCGGCAGTCTGGTCTTAGCGTCGGCACCATGCCGCGTCCCGATTACATCGAACTCAACGGTGTGGAAGAGCCTTTGCCCTTGCGTCCCATTAAGGACGGCGAAGTCTACCCGCGTGTGAGCGAGTGCCGCGATATCGTCACCAACTTTCGCCCGGTGGGGCAAAAAGAATTCCAGTTGAAGCAGCGCCTGCTTCAGGTGATTAGCGAATACCTCTACAACACCCGTCGCGGCATCGAGCGGTCGTTTGTTCCGGCTTCCGCCCGCAACACCACAGCGCCTACGGCTTATTAGATTAAAAAGAAACTAGGCATCTTACCCAAGGTATTTTGGTTTGGGAGCTAAGCACGGTACCGGTGCACGAAGCCATGGTGCGCATGGCAAAGCGTGATGAGATTTGGCGCTTCGTGTGGCCCTCCTCGCGAAAATTCATGTAAATGATGAATCTCCACCCAACGGGTATGTCGGCACCGTTTGCCGTCGGGCTCGCGGTAGCGGCACCGCCCTTCATCGCGCGCGTTGACGGTTTGGCGAACGGGGGCCGGGAGGTAGCGCGTGCGCCGTGGTCGAGGCTCATTCACCTGTCGCGCGACAGGTTTGCTTAGCTCAATCAAAGGCGCTGCCGTTGAGCGTTTTGGGATTGGTGTCCGAGTGTTTGTGGCAGTTTGCCGTTCCGACCTCCTTAGCTGCTTTCCGCGGGCTTTTCTTACGGGGTCCTTTTTCCTGAGATAATACTCAAGCACTTCTTCTAGCGTTTCCTCAAGACTCACTCCCCGACGTTTTCTAGTGGACAATAAATCCTGCGCTCGTTTTAACTTGGCCTCTACTTCGACCGACAAACCACAGCGTAGCTCTGTTCTACCTGCCGTCTTTGGGCTGAGACGTTCTGGGATCTTGAGACTCGGCTGGGTGTCGGCTACCTGACGTTCAATTTCTTTCTGGGGCAACGCGATAGCCTTTGGGATCCATTCCTGTTGGTTTGCCGTCGTTAGCACCGGGACTATTTTTCTGGCCTTGGAAACACTGAGTGCGCCAGAAAGGATCTGGGTCTTGAGTGCCGGGACTTCTGTCGCTTTGCGGGCGACGTTGATGAAATTGAAGGCCTGGCTTTCGGAGAGTCTTAGTGCGCTCACCAGGTAGGTAAACAAACTGGAGTAACCCAAGTCTCGAAAGAGTTTTTGGGTATCAATCTGTTGGATAAGATCCAAGAGTTCGCCTTCGAGTTTGCGGTACTTGGTCGCACACTCGATCGCCCGAGTATGCAATAAAAACTGTTTCTGTCGACGAAGCGGTAAGGGGATCATGGTTTTATCTCCTTTGATCTAACGGTAGTAAGCGGAGGGATCCTCGTCAATAGACGGCGGGGAGCGCGTTTTGCGCCAAGCTGTCGCACGACAGGTAAATTGTTTTTTCGGGTTCGGTTTTCCACGCTGTCGGCCTGCCAGACCGAAATTAGGGCCCTGTATTCTGCGGTCTTCAAACTTGAATACACTTTGGGGGGGTGTCGGAAAGATATCCCGTGTTTGTATTCTAGAACCATTCACCGCCACCTTTCCTGAGGGGCTGGATTCACACCACTTTCAGTGTCCAGATCTTAGCCACCCGTCCACTCAACCCGTATTCCGCGCTTTTCAGGAGAAGCGAGGCCCCAAAAAGCGTGCGTGAAAACGCGGTTTGGGTTTTGCATTTTAATGAAGTAGGGAACCCCCGAGTGCGGGGGCTCATTGGAGGTTAAGTATTTGATTTTAAAGGGCAAAAATAGAGCCTCGCTAGTGCTTGCGCTCGCCCTTTTTGTGCTGAACTCCTGGACAGCTGTTCTGGCGATCGAGATTCCGTTGGAGAAGATCGATCCGAAGAACCCGGAACACATGAAGGCCTTGCGCACGTCCCTAGGAAACTACCTGGCCAAGGCCTACGTGGCGGAAGAGCCAGATGAAGCTAAGTTTTATCTCGCTGCTGCTCACCGCTACGAAAAAGCTCTTTACGATATCGTTAGCAAGCAGTCCGAAAAGACACCTGTCATCGATGAGACTGTGATTGCACCTATACGCTCGGCGATGGAGAAAGCTGACAATTATTCGGAGGCAGAGGTTCAGCAGATTAGCTCGAACCTTACGCGCTTGGCGGACGAAGGTGTTGCGCGCCATGTTTTTTCGAAATGCGGTGAAAAAAGTATACTGAGGATAGTACGGGTTTTATATCGCGTATTGCAGGTGGCAAGGGGAGGAAAGTTGTTCCTCAAGAACATAACACAGGAACCAAGGAAGTATCCGGTGAAGCGCCTGCCTCCGCTGAAGCTACTTGCAACAACATTACCACCGAATTTGTTCCCACTTCGTTGACGCAGGTAAAAGTCACCGATCCTTCTACCACGCCGCCCGGGACACAGCCTCCGCCCAAAGCAGCGACTCCCGAAGGCCAAAAGAAACCGGGTGAAGAAGATCCCAAAGCCGCGAAAAAAGACGATGTCGACGACAACAAGAAAGTGAACCCGCTGGAACAAGCGCTCCGGGATCAGTTGGAAGATTTACAGAAAAAAGAAGCCTTAGATCGCTTGCGCGACGCCGAAGACAGAAAGCGCCTAGAGGACCAGCTTGCCAAAGGGCAGGGTGGGGAATCGGCCGGCGGCGGCGGCGGTGGCGAGAGCGCGGGCGGCGCGAGTGCTGGCGGGGGCGGTGAGTCCTCGGGTGGATCCTCTGCTGGAGGCTCCGGTAAAGGCGACTCCGGCAAAGGCGATCGCGGTCGTGGTTTAAGAGATTTGCTCAACAAAGAGAACGACAAGCGGGATAACAACCTCGCTAACCTCGTCAATCGCCTTGGCAATAGCGACAAGGACAGCGACGGCGATAAGAAGAACGAGCGCAATGGCTCCGGCTCTGAAAAAGAATCGAAAAACCTATTTGATTTTACGTCCAGTGAGAAAAGCAAGGACAAGAAAAAGGACGACGAGGATTTGCTTAAAAAGGCCCAGCAACAGCTCCCACAGACGGCAGAGCAGGGTCCCGCTGTGGCTCAGAAGCAGGAGGTTGAGCGGAAGCCCATCTCCAAGGCGATTGAGAATTTTGCCTCTGCCATCAATGCCGGGATTTCCGGCGCGGCCAGCGCTGCGGGCGCTTTGGCAAGCGGCCTTTCCAATTTTGGTAACCCCTCCAGTAGCAACGGTCCAGGCGGCGCCATTGGTGCCTTCCCCGTGCTAGGGGCGGTTGCGGGGGCACTGGCCGCCGCGGGCGGAAAATACACGATTCCGAATATCAACCCTGGCTTTGGCAGTGGCCCCTCCGGTGGCGGTGATGCCTCTATCGAGGATGAGGGCGCTCCGGAAGCGGCTTATGGCGACAGCGAAGGTTTAGAAGTTTTTGCCTCCGGCGCTGGAAGCGGGCCGACGTCCGCGAATGGTGCTTATCTTGGTGAAATCGGAGGCGGCTCGGTGGGCAGCCCGTGGCTACTCAACGCTATCCCGCGCAGCTTAGGTGGTGGCAACATTTGCAGTCTTGATAAGCCGCCCGCGATCTGTGGGCACGAGCGCGTGCTTGAACTAAAAGGTTTCCAAATTCAGGGCATCGACCCGGACTCAGCCATTTAGATAGAGAGAAAAACGACTATGAGCAAGCAACAGGAAAAAACAGCAATGAAAAAACTCGCGGTACTCGTATTCTTTATGTGCTGGTACGCCCCAGGTGTACGGGCGGAGTTTGATACCGACATTAACGGTACCAATACTTTCAACGATCTCAATTTGGATCCGAACGGCAACCCTGCACCCAACGTGCAGAACAGCAGTTTGAACCCCACCGAGGGTGCCGTTCTGCAAAATACCGTCTTTAACCAGACGCTAAGAGCCGACAATCCCAATCTTAACAACCTGGATGTGTCTGACAAATACGGACAGGCGGGTTCAGCGGGTTCGGCTCAAGCGGGCAAAATTGCCGCCATTGCGACAGGCGCGTCTTTGATGGCCGCCGGTGTTCCGATGTCCGCGAGTATCATTCCGTCGGTCAAGGCCGCCGGTTATGCGCTCATTGCCAAAGCAGCGCTTGAGTTCGCTCAGGCGGCAGCCAGCGGCAGGCTGAGGCCGGGAACCGTGACATTGAGACAGTAAGTTGCGATTTAACGACGATAACCCTGAAGCCATTGCGTCGACCATTCCAAAGTCCAAGCAAAACACGGCCAATGGTGCCAAGCCAGATCAATTCGCCTGAGCTAAACCAACTGCTTTCACCGATCGCGGGAGTAAGCGAAGACTTTCTCAATGCTATTTCCGCGGGGCAGATTACCAGTGCCGAAGACATCGCTCGCGCCATGGGCGATAACACCAGTTTTGAGGAAGATTTATTCAGGGGCGAACAGCTGCCGCCTCCAAACTGGGTGAGGAAATGGATGATCTCGCATTCGGGTGAACGAAGATAACGAAACTCCGATAGCTCCGGATTTGGCGGTGCCGGGGGAATTGCTGGTGGCCTAGCCAACGGAGGCACTTTGGATCAGGGGACGCTCGGTGGTGTGCACGGCGCTCAGGGTGGCAACGTGCTGGGCGCTGCGGCCGGATCGGCCGGCGGCTCCACGGGACCTGGCGGACTGTCTTTAGGAAGCCTGCTTGAAACTCGACAAAGCCGGCAAGGCAGCGGCGAAGGCGCGCTTAGCAATTTCACCATCGACCAACTCCACAAAATGGGTCTTGTGAAGCTACGCAACGGCATGAATATCTTCAAAAGGCCGGACGCAGTTGCCGTGCCTTCGACCGTTGGAAGGATCAAGAGGAAAGCGAAGCTTCCCCGCGTAACGCGCCATCCATAAACTCTTAAGCCGATAATTCCGAACACATAGCGCATGCGTGCCTTTGGGTATTTCTATTTCTACTTTTCTTTCCGGGCCTCGCCCTGTCGGGCGAATAGTTCTCACCTCGATCGGGCGACTCTCCGCAGGTATTAGCAAAACGCTACGGGCTTAAGTACCAGCGTCGTTTTGGCTACCACAAACAGTACGCCCTTTACGAGGGGTGACTTAAAAACCGTCCCCACCGGTATTCCGATCCAACCCAACTACCGCTATGCCCCCCAAACGGTGGATCCCATGCTGGGGGCGTCTGGGCCCTCCAAAACGATGGCCAGGCCGATGGGGATGGACAGACGGGTGTAGCCGGCAAAGACATCGGGGCCCTTTTACCGGCAACGGGCGTCGCCCTTAGTGGCCGTGCTGGATTCAGGAGTTGATCGGAACCACCCGGAGTTTGACGGACAGCTCTGGGAAAACGTGGCAGAGATTCCGGGCAATGGGGTGGATGACGATGCGAACGGCTACGTCGATGACCGGTTTGGTTGGAACTTTGTCGACGGTAATTCGAGATAGCCGACGAGAACAACCACCGGGACCCTCATGGCTGGGCATCTCGCTGCGCGCGCGAACAACAGGGAGGGCAGCCGCGGCGTTCGCTGGTCCGCTTCCTTGCTGATTGCCAAGTGCACCGACAGGTATGGCATCGGTACCACCGTCACGGCACGATTGAGGCCATCCAGTACGCCGTTGCAGCCGGCACGCGCGTGCTGAATGCGAGTTGGGGAACCCACACCTTTGATCCCGCTTTGTACGAGACGGTTCGTCGCGCTGGTGAAAACGGCGCTGCTCGTAGCGGCGGCGGGCAATCAGGGGTGGGATCACGACTACCCTGAAACCCGCACCTACCCGGCGGCGTTTGCGCTTCCCAATGTGATTTGCGGTGGCGGCTTACGATAACCGAGACGTGCTATGGGAAAAGTCAGATTTTGGCGCCCACTCGGTGCACCTCGGGGCTCCCGGGGTCTCCATCTTTGGTCCGATACGCGGCGGTTATGGTTACGGCACGGGGACCTCCTTTGCGGCCCCCCACGTTTCGGGGGCTTTGGGGGCACTGCTCGCTTCTAACGCCGGTGAGAAGAGTCCTGCCGATCTCAAGTCGGAACTCCTTCGCAGCACAGAGGTGATTAGCTATTACGAAAAAAACCGAACCTTATCGGCTGGGCGCCTCCACCTGGGCAACGCGCTCTCGGCGCATTTTCCAAGCCGCCCCGAGGGACCCACAGACTGGGTAGAAAGGGGGACGGCGCTGGAAAGCACCCTTATCCAGCGTCTTTTAAGACGACCTACCGCTTGCACCACGCCCGGAGCCCAGCGCCTGCGGTCCACTTCTCGCCGATCAAGACGGAACGGGATTTCGATAGGATTCAACTGCGTGACGATGGGGGCGGCTCGCGAAGAGCTATAGCGGGGTCTATAACGGGTGGAGCACCGATGTTCTGGGGGAGACGCTTTGGTTGGAACTTTGAGGTGACGCCGTGACTGAAGACTTTGGGTTTGTCGTCGATAGCCACATGCGTTTAGTGTGGCTTCGACTCCTGAATCTGGCTCCCCGGGTGGGAGCTTTTGGTTGCCCTTTGAAATTTTCAGGGAATCAACTGTCATTACTCAGAGTCTATTTTTCAAAGAAAAAGGGCTTCCTTCTCGATCGCTACGATCCGGTGATAGCCGGTCGATCGGATTCCACCCCCGCGACAAGCTTCGCGGCGTGATCCGTAACATGCAAACTTGCGGAAACCACAAGAGCTGCCAGAACACTCACGATCGCCGTTTCCAGGGAGTTCAAACTAAACTGCTCACGGATGGCGTAAAAACCAAGTACCGTCGCCCAGACGTAGAGTGCTGCCGACAGAAGAATGAACCAAGGTTGCGAAAACGACAGGTTCTGCACGCTGGCCGCCGCCAAGAAAACCGTAAAAACGATGGCTAAACGACGAAGCAGTACGCGCTTGCTGCCCTTTTTGCCGATAACATTGCCCACAAAACCAAACGAACCGGTCACCGAAAACCACACCCACCAAACATCAGGCTCAAGCGAAGCGCGCTCAAAGAAAGCCAAATCGCGGTATCTAGTCCGACGCCAAACGAAGCCTGCATCCACTCCAAGCTTTGGAGATAGAGGCCCGCCGGGCTTTGTGCGGGTTTCGGCCAGCAAAACACGCCCAAGAAAAACAAAATTGCCCAATGGGATTTGGACCACTGAAGCTGGTTAAAGAAAACACTGGGTTGGGTAAAAAAGTCGGATCAACCTTCGCACGCTACCTCCACATCAACGTGTTGCCACTCTTCTCTCTCTCGCCGGGCACCACCACAGGGCCCGGTAGCTATCTATGCAGAGGAATGCCAACCCCGGCCGGTGGCCTAGGCACGGGACTCTTTGGGAAGTGACAATTCTTGTCGATCTTTTGGCCATCTGACGGCAAAGTTCCGCCCTTTCACCATGTAGACATTCTGTCTTTCTCTAAACAAGGCCGGGAGGGGGTGAGAGCCAATTTCCCTAATGATTTCAAGGGCAGACGGCAAAAAGGTTGGTATTCCGCTTGCACACACATAAAGGCAGGGGAATTTTAGGGGTATGACAACTTTGAACTTTCATCAGGGGCATCGCCGCGCAGCCTTAGTAGGCCTAACGCTCCTTCTTTCGCTGTTCACGGCTTGTACGGACAAGCGACCGCGCGAGATTATCCAAGAACCGCAGGTTATTCCCACTCCGCTTCCCATCATTCAGTTTATTCGTGGTTACCAGATTGATAGCAAGGTCACCGAAGTGCAGAAAATGACGGTGAGTAACGGCTCGCTTTATCTGACTGGAAAGCCGTTTGCTTTTTCCCGCTGGAACCTGACCGCCGATCCGGAAAGCCCCAGCGTCGTGTTTGTGGCCGCTGACAATATCAATAATGAGTTTGCTCCGCCTGACCGCTTTGGCCCATGGCTTCCAGACTTATACGCTTCTGGGGCGCTCGCGATTCACGGGACACGCGCGTACATGAGTGGCACTGCGGGAATGAGTGTTGTCGATTTTTCCGACACCCACCATCCCATTGAAAAGTCTCGTTACCCGGCCTGGCAGAATGACGAGCCTACTTCGGACGGACGGTTTGTCTATAAAGCCATTTTGACCCAGCCTGAGAAAAACCGAATCTTTGGGTTCCGTCAGCAGGATTTTATTTACGCGCTGAGCACCGCAGGTTTTCCGAATCTCAATCTGTTGGGCAATGTGGCCTATCCCGGCGGCCAGGCCTGCTGCGCGAGCAGCGTTACGCGCTTTGCGAATAAGATCTGGCTGGCTCTAGGTACCAGCATGCAGGTTTACGAGTTTACGGCTAGTGGGGGCTTGCACTACGTGGGTGCGGTGAGCAACTTGAATGTCGTAAATGTCTATGCAACTTCGCGGTATCTGTACTTGCACCACCGGCCGACTTCTTCGAGTGGTTCGGCTTACCCGACCGGCATCTACGTTTTTGATCAATCACTGGGCTATGTAACCAGTCTTCCTATCGATCCTTTCGAGTTCGCGGTTCACGATCAGGACACCAACGTCTACGTGAATGAGAACGATCAAGAAGTCGGTATTTACCGCATTCTCTGGAACAACATTCCTTAATAAGGTCGGTAGAGAGAAAACGGGCCGTTATCGACCCGCTCTCTCGCAACCGAAAGCTAAGCATTTATTTGTGGCTTTTCTCTTTTTCAGAGGTGCCGTAGTTTCCATTCTTTTCCTTCTCAGAAAACGAACGGTTACTCTTTTGCGATTCTTCGAGATCCGATTTGTCTTTACGTTGTTTGTTTTTTTCTTGTTCCATGGTGTATCTCCTTATCACCCGCTTTCAATTGCAAGAGGTATACCGACGCTTAGCCCAAGCAGCGTCGCTTATAGGGTTAATTTTGTACGGTTTTTGAAACAGACCGACTCCAACTGGTGACAGGTGTTCGAGTCAATGGGGGTTTACGCATAGGCGCGGGATGTTAGTTGCCACTGGGGGTAGGCGGCCCAAATTATCTTTTCTTCATCTGCCTTGGCCGTTTCTTCGGAAGAATTTTAGGAATAGCATCGGCAACGGCGCGGCTCTGGCTCTCCGCTTGTGGGATGTAAAGCGGTGCGGCGGCATCGGAGCCGAGGGCGTCCACCTGGATTCTTACTTTCTTAGTTAGCCGCAGCGCTAGGTCTTCATTCCAAAAAACTCCAAAATCGCTGATATCCACTGCAAAACGGGCTGAGATCCGAAGCAAGTTGCCCTCCAGCCGTTCCCGCGTTTTCTTGTTCTCTTTGTAGAACACGAGTTTCAGGTCTACCGGAATGGATTTGGAAACGGCTTTTATCTTTAGCGTCCCCTCGGTTTTCAAGAGCACGGTTTGGCCGGTTCCAAGCTTGGAGGAGGAGGTCTGAACAAGCTTATCAATCTTAAACGTCGAAAAGGGGTACTGACTAGTTTCCAAAAACTGAGTACGGAAATGCTCGTTGCGTAGGAGCATGCCCGTGTCGAAAGTCCTCATGTCGACTTCAAACTCGCCCTGAACCCCTTTGCTGAGATTGTTTGGGTCCAAGGCCACCCAGCCGCGCAGCGAGCTATTCACCCCAATGACTTTTTCGAGTGGCGCATCCGAGGTGAACTGGACAATGTCGCGTTGCGCCGCATCGCGCACCTCAAACCGCGTCCATTCAGACGCAAGAGCGAGACGGGTGAAGGTGAGTAAGATGACAAGCGCTTGAAGCATTCCGATATTCTAGCGCATTCGTATCGGAGAGCCAATTCACCGGCTTTTGTCACCCTCTGCGGAGGCAGTGACATTGGACGGCTCCCTGTACAGGAGATTTCCCAATAATTTCCCACTGTGGTTGTTGGCTTTGAGCTTGCATTCACCTACCGCGGCGCTAGGGCCGGGAGGGTTTGTGAAGAAAAGTTTCGTTTTATTGGGGATAATGGCGGTAGCCGGATTGGCTGCCTACGCTTATCTGCGCACAGAAAACGAGAGCCTACCGATCGCAGCGCCGAACCATTCGGAAAGTTCAATTCAGAACAACACCGTCCAAGGGGGAGAAACACATGGACAACGCACCGAAATCCAATCCAAGCTTGGAACCTCAAAACACCGAAAGCTGGAAGCAAGCGCTAGACCCGCAGCGACTCGCCGCCGGCGTAAGAGGCCTTCAGGCAAAATTCCAAAAAATTCAAAAAACCACCGAAAGGCTTCAGCTGAAGCGTCGGGTAAAGAGCCTGCGGGATTATCTACAATCTATGGCAAAAAAGTAGGCGAAAAAACTCTTTACGGTGTACCGGTCGAGACTTGGGTCCAGTCCCAGAAGAACCACCTCCATGCCGAATTGCCGGAGCAAGCTCCGGGCAACGTACGTGTGTACGTACAATGCATGGAGGTTAAGGACAAAGGCCTTGAGTCACTCAACTCTCATCAATGCCGACAACTAAGAATCAAGAGCTCTTTTGACAGCATCGCGCGCGTTGAGTAGGGTGCCAATCTTTTTGGTCCCTTCGATCGGCGTACCGGTTTCCATTAAGATCTTCCGAATTTCTTTCGGACTCAGGTCCGGGTTTGCCGCCCGTACCAGTGCGGTGACTCCGGCGGTGATGGCCGAGGCGGAGCTGGTGCCGCCGAAAGAGAAGGTTTCACTTTCCCCTTCCTGCGTCGAGTATACCGACTCGCCAGGGGCCGCGACATTTACCCGCACTCCGTAATCACTGAACGACGCCGGTTTGTCGGTTGTCGTTGTGGCTCCAACAAAAATCGAGCCTGAGTCATCCTGCGACGCTTCTACTTCCAACTCATTTCCAAAGTTTCCAGCCGGCACCACAACGGGTACCCCTTTGGCTACAGCCGCTTTGATGGCTTCGTAGATCACTTTGGATTGCTCCACCGAGGAAAGCGTGGACGGGAGCTGCTTTTCAATGAGCACCACAGAAGCTCCTCGCTACCGAGCCCAATATGGCTTTTGCCGCATTCACCGTCCATACGTTTTCCGTAGAATGCGCTGTCATGGTGTTGGCCATCTGGGAGCCAATCAATTTTGCTTCATGTGCGATACCGACTCCAAACAGGTTGTTGTCTGCTTGGGCGGCGATGAGTCCACAGACCGGCGTGCCGTGCGACATCTTGTTGTCGTTTACCTTGGAGGGGTCGTCCGTATCCGGATCATAGTCGTAGCTTTTTTCCCGATCGAATTGGTTCTTGAGATCCGGGTGTTCGGTGTCAAAGCCGGATTCCACATCGGCTACATAAACCCCTTTCCCCTTGGTGTATTCCCAAGCTTCGCGCACCTTCAGGCGATCGAGGTACCATTGTTTGGGGAGCTGTGGATCGTTGGGGGTAAGCAGTTCGGGATCGCTCAAGTAGTAGTCGGGCTGCACAGAGGCCACACTGCTCAATTCACCGAGAGCCGCCATCGCTTTTTTAAGGGAACTCCCCGGCTTCAATTTAACGCTAAAATACTGATCTGCCGGGAAATCGGTGTCGTCAGCAAAAAAACCTTCAAAGGCCGGCGCGACATCTGCAATCGTGGAGAGCTCATCGCTAAAACCCAAGGAGTCGAAAAGCTGTCGTGCGCCGTCTTTGCCCATGGGGACGGTTGTTTTGACGACTAGCGTATCGGGCTGCACAAAGCGCGCGTCGAACTCTCCCGCCAGTGCCGGGATGACCGCCAAAACTCCGAGTAAGAAGGCTAATACTAAGGCGCGCATTTATAATCCCCCGTCTGTATTTTATTGGTAATGGTTGCAAGTAGCGTCGCTTCTAGGCCGCGAGCTTCCCAATGATGCAAATCAGTGAGCTTCGGATCGTCGACTGTGATCGAGGCTCCACGGAAATCCTTCTTTTCACCACCAGCGGCGTAGACAGCTTTTAAAGTGGCTAGGAGACGGCAGTGCAGGGGCTTGTCCGGATCGGTATTTTCGTAAGCCGAGAGTCCTGCTGCGAGGACTCCCTCCGTTAAACCCCCACCAATGATCAGAAAATTGTCGCCCCAGCGGAGCCCACAATCCGGGTTTCCGGCGTGGCACCCTTGTTTGGCGATGAGCCCCGCGATCTGTCCGTCGGTCGTGACGACAGCGAGTCGGTACTGGTCCCAGCCGACCGCATCGCACTGAGCTTGAACCTTTTCGGCGACCGTCTCTGCGGAATCGCCTGCCTCTAGAAAGGCTTTGGGAGTGGCGTTACGGCAAAGCCCGTAGGCCTGCTCACCGAGCAGACCCCGGCCCTTCACACGGGTTTGCCAAAAGTTACCGCCGCTAGAGGAATACGCGATTCCGATCGAGCCGGTAACCGGATCGTGCGCTGCCAAATAAATGGTTCCTCTTGCGTAATCCGCTAATGCAAAAAAGAAGAAGATTATAGATAGAACGGTAACGTTACTTTTTCCCCAACCCATAGATCCGAGTTAACAAACTGCAGTCGGCCTGGGAAAATGATTTCTTGCGAAGCGCTAGAAATTGATCTCAAATGTTAATGCATGTTGCGAATTATTCATCGTTTTTTGCTCCTTCTCGACCCGGAAACTGCCCACCACTGCGGACTTTGGCTGCTCAAGCTTCGCCAGTGGTTTTTTTTCAAAGTGCTGAAGAAAAAGTTGGTAAAGACGGGCGGCCTGCACGTCGTGGGTTTGCCGCGGATCTCGTTTAAAAACCGCTTGGGCCTTGCCGCAGGCTTTGACAAGAACGCTGAGGTCTTTGCCTCTTTGGCTTCGTTTGGTTTTGGTTTTGTCGAAGTAGGCACGGTGACCCCGCGCCCCCAACCTGGAAATCCTAAACCCCGGCTGTGGCGTTTGCCTGGCGGTGCTTTGCGAAACCAGCTTGGGTTTAATAATTTGGGAGTCGAGGCGGCGCGCGCGAATCTGCTTCGTTACCGTGCCTATGTGTGGGCGGTTCCAATTTTTGCAAACATTGGAAAGGGTGTGAATACCCCGCTTGAGGACGCGCTCAACGATTATCGCGACGCTGCGAATGCGTTGAAAGATGTCGTGGACGGCTTCGTGGTCAACCTAAGTTCTCCGAACACGCCAGGGCTGCGAAGTCTACAAACAGAGACCTTTTTGGAATCTCTTGGGAAAGTCATTCCGCAGGGCTTTCCTGCACTTGTGAAATTGGCTCCTGATTTGGAAGACGAGGAGATTCGAAAGCTGGCCGCTCAAATCGGGGAGAGCGATCACTTAGCCGGACTGGTGCTGACCAATACCTCACGGGCCCTGGCAGAGAGCCTGGATGGGGCCGCTACGGGAGGGGTATCGGGCAAACCGCTTTTTGAACGCGCTTTGCACTGCGTGAGTCTCGCGCGCGAGAACCTCAAAGACAAAACGCTCGTGGGCGTGGGTGGCGTCTCCTCAGTGGATGAGGCGAGGAAAATGCGAAGTGCCGGAGCGGACTTGGTTGAGATCTACACGTCGTTTGTTTACGAGGGGCCGCGGTTGGTCCGCGAATTGTCCAAAGCCCTGGTTTAGGCCTTATCGATCAAAGCGCGGAGCGCTTCTTCTGTGAGAGTCGGGACGCCCAGCTTGTTTGCTTTCTCAAGTTTTGAACCTGCGGATTCTCCCACCACTACATACGAAGTCTTTTTGCTGACCGAGCCGGAGGTTTTCCCACCGTGCGCTTGGATGAGCGCACTCGCCTCATCGCGCGAGAGCGTCGGCAGTGTCCCCGTGATGACGAAAGTTTTTCCAACGAGCGTGTCCGCCACCTGACGTTTTTCTGCCTTGGGACGTACGCCGCGATCGAGGAGCCGCTTGATTTCTTTCTGGTTGTGCGCTTCCTCAGCAAATTTGCGGATAGATTGGGCTACCTTTTCACCGACTTCTTCTACCGACTGCAAAGACTCCTCTGAGGCCTTTAGAAAGTCTTCCATCGATCCGTAGTGATCGGCCAGCAACTTCGCGGTGCTTTCTCCCACGAAGGGAATGCCGAGTGCAAAAATAAAACGGGCCAGAGTCGTGTCTTTGCTGCGTTCAATGGCCTGAAGCAGCTTGTCTATGGAACGTTCGCCTTGGCGTTCGATCTGGCTTAGCGCCGCCTTGTCTAAGTCATAGAGATCCGAAAAGTGGTGAATGAGTTTGTGTTCCGCAAAGACCTCAATCCACTTCTTGCCCAAACCTTCAATATTCATCGCACGCTTGCCTACAAAGTGCTTCAGGCTCTCTATCATCTGGGCCGGGCACGCACGGTTGGTGCAGCGGTGTGCCGCCTCGCCCTCTAAACGCACCACAGGGGAACTACACGCGGGGCACTTCTTTGGGAAAGTAATCCTCTTCTCTTTGCCGGTGCGCTTATCGGTGAGAACGCTTTGCACATCGGGTATCACATCTCCCGCGCGCTTAACGACGACCCAATCGCCCACCTTGAGGCCAAGTTCCCGAACCTGATCCTCATTGTGAAGGCCCGCACGCCGTACGGTGACCCCACCGATTTCCACCGGTTCGAGTTCGGCAACCGGGGTGATGACTCCGGTGCGGCCTACCTGGAAGGTGACTCCAAGCAACCGCGTATTGGCCTCCTGCGCTTTGTATTTGTACGCGACAGCCCACCGGGGCGAGCGGGCGACATTTCCCATCTCTCTTTGCCCCGCGATGGAGTCGAGCTTGATGACAACACCGTCAATTTCGTAGGCCAGGCCTTCACGTTTTGTTTCCAGATCTTCAAAGTATTTTTGTACTTCGCTCGCCGAGCCAAGCAGCCGAGTGAGGGGGTTGGTCTTCAGCCCCCATTTGGCAAAATCCTTGAGAAGGCCGCTTTGTGTTTTGAGCTCATGCGACTCTATCTGCCCGGCGCTGTGAGCGAAAAAATCCAGCGAACGCTTTGCCGCTTCGCGCGGATTCAACTGGCGGATGGAACCCGCGGCCGCGTTGCGCGGGTTTGCAAAAGGAGCTTCGCCGTTTTTCAACCGCTCCTCATTCAACTTTCTGAAATCCTCTTTCATGAGAAGTATTTCCCCGCGTGCTTCGACAAGAGGAGGGAAGTTCCCACGAAGAAGAAGAGGGACCGATCGAATGGTTTTCACATTCTCCGTAACGTTCTCACCGGTTTCTCCATCCCCCCTGGTGGAGGCGACGACCAAGCGGCCTTTTTCGTAAACCAGCTCAACCGCAAGTCCATCAAACTTGGGTTCAGCGGTGACTTTAAAACCGTCTCCTAGGGTTTCCTGCCAGCGATCAAAGTACTCGCCGAGCTCTTCCTCATTGTAGACATTCTGAAGGCCGAGCATGAGTTGCCGGTGTTGGTATTTTTCAAATTTTTCAAGGGGGACACCGCCGATCTTTTGGGTCGGTGATAAGGGATCCCTAAACTCCGGGTGCGCTTCTTCGAGCTTTAGGAGCTCGTTGAAGAGTTTGTCGTATTCCTGATCCGAAACGCTCGGTTGATCGAGCACATGGTACTGGTAATCGTAGAGGCGAAGCTTTTCTCGCAGGTTCTGGATTTGCTCCTGAGTCGGCTGTGGCATCCGTTCCCTCCGTTGGCTCATGGGATACTTAGGTCGCCGATTGTCTCATCTGAAGGACACGCAGAGCGGCTTCCCAGACGATGTTTCCGGACATCTTGGATTCCCCCACAACGCGGTTTTTGAAATGGATGGGAACCTCGACGAGTTTCATCCCGGCACGGTGCGCGCGGTTCTTAAGTTCCACCTGAAAGGCGTAACCTTTGGATTGGATAGCGGGCACGACAACTTGCTCCAGGGCCCGCCGACTCCAGGCGGTAAACCCGCCCGTTAAATCTTTATAGGGAAGCCTCAGAACCATCTGTGCGTAAACGTTTCCGCCGCGGCTGATGACCTGTCGATCCCAAGACCAACCCGTGACTTTCCCGCCCGGTACATAACGGGAGCCAATCGCCACCTCTGCGTCTTTTAAGGCTGCCAGCAATCGCGGCAGATCTTTTGGATCGTGAGAAAAGTCGGCATCCATCTCCACGACGGCATCGAAATCACGTTGCAGGGCCCACGCAAAGCCAGCGCCATAAGCGGCCGCCAGGCCATTTTTTCCGGCCCTCTCCAGCAAATGCAGATCCGGGTACTCCAGTTGAAGCTTTTTCACGACCCGCCCCGTGCCGTCCGGCGAATTGTCATCGACGACAAGCACGGAGAGGCCGGCATTGAGATCCATGATGGCGCGCACCAATGGATCAATATTCTCGGCCTCATTGTAGGTAGGTACGACGACTAGACTCTTCAACTCGCTCCCCCGTTTCTTACAAAGCCAGAGGAGTATACTCGATTCCGTGCGCTTCCGAAATCTGCTGGTGCACGAGTTTTCCTTGATAGGTATTAAATCCCTTAAGAATGGCGTCGGACTTTTCCGCTGCCGCTTCAGCGCCACTGTCCGCCAGAGTTAAGGCGTAACGGATGGTCGCGTTGGTGAGCGAGAACGTCGAAGTGCGCGCTACCGCTCCGGGCATATTGGTCACACAATAGTGCAGCACGTCGTCCACAAGATAAGTGGGGTTTTCGTGTGAAGTGGGGCGACAGGTTTCTACGCAGCCACCTTGATCGACACTCACGTCTACCACTACGGATCGTTTTGGCATTTTGGAAATCATTTCGCGTGTGACGAGTTTGGGAGCTTTGGCTCCGGCAACCAGCACTGTCCCGATGACGAGATCGGATTTCAGAACGCTCTCATAAATATTGTCGTAGGTAGAACTGAGGGTGATGATTCGGCCGCCGAGCGTGTTCTCCAGATAATCGAGTCTCGCGGTATCAATATCAATGATGCGCACAATGGCGCCCATGCCGAGAGCCACCTTCGCCGCATTGGCACCGGCGACACCACCGCCCAATACCACCACTCGTCCCGGGTGAACGCCTGGCACGCCGCCTAGCAAAATCCCTTTGCCGGTGCTTTGTTCGTCCCAGCTACTTTGAAGGTAGTACGCGCCGACTTGGACGGCCATCCGACCGGCCACCTCACTCATCGGACGCAATAGGGGAAGCGAGCGATCCTTTTCCTGGATGGTTTCGTAAGCGATACCCGTTACTTTGGATTCGAGTAGCGCTTCGGTGAGCTGCTTTTCCGCGGCCAGATGCAAATAGGTAAAGAGAACCAGGTTCGGGCGTAAAAAGCCGTATTCCTGCGGCAAAGGTTCTTTTACCTTGATAACCATGTCGGCATTCCAGGCATCGGCTGCCGTCGGCACAATCTTCGCCCCCGCTTGGTGTAAGCCGCATCTGTGATGCCGCTACCGATTCCCGCACCCGCTTCCACGAGCACTTTGTGCCCGTGCGCGAGTAAGGCCCGCACCCCTGAGGGGATCATCCCCACGCGGTGTTCACGATTTTTTACTTCTTTTGGAATACCTATTACCACTGCTACTTCTCCGGTTCGGGAAGAATGTCCATGATATCGTTTACGTCGATATCAATGAGCTTTTCATCCGTCTGAAACTGAATTTTCCCCGCATCCTGCTCGATGCCCGTGCCCACGAGTCCACGATGGCGCCGCGGAAGTATTTGCCCATCTTATTGATGAGCCTTACCTGCGACTTGGATTCAATAGCTTTATCAATTTTTTCGAGGATCTCAAACATTTGCAGGGTTTATAGCAGGAGAATCCCCACAAAGCCAACTTCGGCGTGGGAAGGGCCTTAGAGGGAGGGGTGAAAAGATCGAGCTCGCCAGCCAGGGCGGCCGGGGTACGGATTTGGGTGATCCAGGGGCCACCCCGCTCGCGGCGGATGTGGGCTTTGGTCCGGCGGGAAAAGCACTCAAAGCGCCCCAGCAGGTCCATCGGGGTCCAGGGGCTAAAAAAAGGAGCCAGGGACTCGGCGATTTGCCCCTCGCGGACGAGAAAGCTTTCGGTGATGGAGAGCGCCTCCCCGTCCCATTCCAAGTCTTCCACCAGGACCGCCTTTTTATGGCGGCCGAGGATGTTGTCGCTCGCGGCGTGCCCGATGATCTCAGGCGACCAGAAGCCGATGTCCGGCCGGCTTCGGTAGTGGCTGCGCCGCCCATGCCCGGAACGCGGTATCTCAAGGAGTCTTGCGTGCTCGGCGTTGGCAAAAAGGGCTCGAGGCTGGCCTCGGACCAGAAGCGTCACGGCCCGCCTGGGATTTCCCTCCTGATCCCAATCCCCTTCGATGGGAGATTCCAAAACAGAAAACTTCAGCGGCAGGGGGAGTGCGCTTTTGTTGAGAAAGGATCGTCCCAGCAGAACCCGATCCGCATGGAAGTCGGTCAAAAAGGTTTCACACAATTTCGCAAAAGCATTTTCAGAAAAAACAACGGGCAACTTTTCGCGCGGGGCTTGCGATCGGGATTCCTGGCGAAGCCGAAGCTTCAGGGTGTTTTCTACCCAACGGCCGTCGCGTAGTTTCTTGAACAATACCCCTTCACCAAGTTCATGGACGGAGAGCACCACCGGTTCGTTGTTTTCGTTTAGGTACCTCACAAAGGCGGACGCACTTTGTTCTTCGCCTGTTTTTTCTACGCCTTCCAGATCGTAGGTGCAGTAGTGGCGGTGCCAAAACTCTACACTCAGTTCCCAGTGCTTAAGCTCGGGAAACTGCTGCGACACACTTCTATATTTTTCTTTGAGAAAGCGCGAAAAGATCTGCAACGTTTTGGTGGAAGTGCTGGGGAGTCCGGCCGGAACTACAGTCTCGACGTCGGCCTGAAATCCTAGTGCGTTGGCGAGTTCTACCGGACACGCATCGCCCAATAAAAGGCGCTGTTTTCTTCCTTCATAGGTGGCCTCAAAACAACTGCCGACTTGAGTTTCAAAGTGTGCGTCTAATCTTTTTTGAACCACATCCAGGCGGGCGTGTGTTGTGCGTTCGACAAAAACTGACGGCGACGCGTACCCGCTATCGAGGGCAGAGCGGAGTACGTTTTTGAAGCTTCCCATCATGATTTGGTTTCGTTGACCCTGGCTCAGAGCAGACGCTAAAATAATAGCATGCTTCCTACACTATCGAAACTTTCGCTCCACCTGGGTCTAGCTCTTCTTCTCTTTGCGTGTGCGTCGCCTCCGCCGGAAGTGAACGTGGCGCCCTATGAGGCCGAGATCGAACGGCTCAACCAGGTGGTGAGCGAACAGCAGGAGCAGATGGATCGCTTATCGGCGTCCGTTGAAGCTTTGCAGGCGCTCTCGACTCCCGCCAAAGCCAAAGCGTCAAAAGCAAAGACAGAAACTTCGTCCCCTTCAGCTGATAAGACCCCGCCAGCGTTGCCGGCTCCGGTCGCTAGCTCCGAGCAAAAAGCGCCTCGCAAGGATGCGATGGCCGAGCTGTACTTGCGCGGGCTGCAGTTTTATGAGGCCAAGGAGTACGGGGAGTGCTTGTCGGTGATGGGCCGTTTCCTCAAGCTCGCGCCAACGCATGTTTACGCCGATCGGGCGCAATACCTATTGGTGGATTCGTACTATCTGAATGGTGAATATTCCATGGTGCTGCAGGAGTCCAAGGATTTCGAGGCCAAGTACCCTTACAGCTTTCGTCTTCCCGATGTGCTGTACAAGCGTGGCCTTGCCTACTTAAAGATGGGGCAGAAGGAATACGCTGCGTCACACTTTGATCAGCTCGTGAAGCGCTTTCCCGATACCGAGCTTGCCGCAGCGTCCAAAGAGCTGCTCGCCGAACCGCCGCCCGAAGCCACTGTTCAGTAGCGGGGTCTTAGGGTTTTCAGAGGGGCCGCCGATAAGAAAAGTGAAGACTTTTTCATTTTTCTTATCATGAACCGACTCGCTTACATTTTAGTTTTGGGCTGCCTCTGGATGGGGAGCGCCGCCGAGGCGCGCTACAAGCTCAACCCTTATGCTGCCGAACGCACCATCGCGAGCCTTGGTGTAGGGGAGCCGCTCAAGGATGAAGAGTGGCTCGATATCCTGGGGAGCCGCCAATCGGAAACCTACGTGGTCCAGGCATCGGATACCCTTTGGGACATTTCCTCCGCCTTATTTCAAAACCCCTACCTCTGGCCGAAGCTGTGGCAGGTAAATAGTTTCATCACCAACCCGCACATCATTGAGCCGGGACAGGTTTTAAGTTTTTACCGCGAGCAGATCCTTCGCGAAGTCGCCTCTTCCAATGAGATGCAGATCGTGCGCTTGATCCCACCCGGGTCGGGGGATGAGTCGGCGCTTTTTGTGAACATCGCTATCAAGAATAATTTTAGACCCTCACTGCTGGTGCTAACGGAACAGGATGAGGTGTACGGTGAAATCAGTGGCTCGTATTCGGAGCGTACCTGGTTCGTGGAAGGGGACACAATTTACCTCGATATGGATGATCCGCAATCGGTGCGAATTGGGGATCGCTTTGGTGTCGTTCACGAAAACCGGGATATCCGCGACGGTACCCAGCCTGGAGCGCCGATGCTTGGCACCGTGGTGCGCGTGGTAGGCGAGGTCGAAGTGGAAGGTTTTGGCGAGTATGTCGTCAAAGCCCGCGTGGTTACTTCACTGGCCCCTATGTCGCGCGAAGATATTCTAATCTCCACCGTCAAGACCGTAGAGTGGTCGCAAGTCGAGCAGCCACCCGACGACATGGAAGCGCGTGTGGTGATGGGCGAGCAGGACGAAGTTCAGCAATTTGGTCAGGGTGAATTCGTACTGCTCAACAAAGGCGAGCAGGACGGGTTTAAGACCGGCTACATGTTCCGCGTCTATCGGGATACCGATCCTCATACCGGCGACAGCGACGATGTTGCCGTCGACTTCAAAGGTGAAGTTCAAATCGTTTACGTGGGTTCGGTTTCCAGCGTGGGCTACGTTGTTAGAAACGAAAGAGCCCATCTTCAAGGGTGATATTCTGCTCCCGTACCAGGCATTCCTCGATCCGCCGCCGACGCCAAAGCGTCGCCTCGACGTCCTAGAGCTGGACGCCGAAACTACCGCTCCCCTCAGTACATTGACGGACGGAGTACCGGACGAGATCGTCCCTGAATGACGTGGACGGCCTCAGACCTCAAAACCCTAGATTGCCAACAACTCCCACTCCTCAGCCATCTTCGTAAACCTCCAGAAGTTTTGTTCGCTCGCGGAGAAACCCCGAGTCCGCACGCCCTTTGCATTGGAATAGTCGGTTCCCGAAAGGCGTCGGTGCGAAGTCTGGCGGTGGCCGCCTATCTCGCGCGCGAATTGGCGCGGGCAGGGGTGTGGGTGGTGAGCGGGCTTGCGTATGGAGTCGATGCCGCCGCTCACCGGGGAGCCCTGGCCGCAAGGGCAAGACGCTCGCGGTGCTGGGGCACGGTCTTGATAGCCTGTACCCAGCGGCCCACCGGGAACTGGCGCGGGCCATCCTCCTGGCCGGAGGCGGGCTTCTCAGTCAGTACCCGCCACGCACCCCGGCGCGAAAAGCCCATTTCCCGGAACGCAACCGGACGCTTGCGGGCTTATGCAAAGGGGTGGTGATAGTGGAAGCCGCCGCTAAAAGTGGATCCTTGATTACGGCTCGGTTTGCCGCGGACGAAGGGCGGGAGGTTTTTGTGGTTCCCGGTCCCTTTGGTTCCGACTCTTTTGCGGGCAGCCATTCGTGGATTCAGCAAGGGGCGCGTCTCTTGAATTCGCTGGAGGAACTGTTTTCCGAATGGAACTTATCCCCAAAGGCCCCACTACCGACGTCAGAGTTGGGGGAATATTGCCAACGCTTTCAGCGCTACCAGCTTTCCGATTTTTATCACAAAGGTTATGAACGTCGGCTGCTTGCTTTGGAGAACGCCCTTCACACCGGCGAGTGTCTCGCTTGGGGAACGCAAAGTTTTCTCTACCTGGGGAGTTAAAAACTTCTGCCGCGATAAGCTTGCCAAATGGATTCAGGTTGCCAATAATTAAATATAGGCGGGGTGATTTGACGCTGCAGGGGGCAGCTTGAATCCATAACCGCTAACTCTTATCGCGCAAGTGCGAGACAAGATACATAACATCCTGAGCCATCTGTGCCAGTCACTCCATCAGGATAAGGATCTCTTTTACGACGCTCAAGAGATCTGGGACGAGCTGGCAGAGAAAGGTTTTTCGGAAGAAGAGATCGAGTCTACGCTCGCCCACATCGAGCGCATCTCACTCCAAGTTCCGGGTCCTTACTGGAACAGCGAAATCCCAGTCCATCGAGCTTACACAAGCGCCGAAATGAACAAAGTGACGAAGAAAGCACGCGGCTACCTGTGGACGCTAAAAACCCGCGGCATCATCGATCACGCTTTGGAAGATGAAATCGTTCACAAGGCGATGAACCTGGAAGAACTTGCGGGCGTTCGGGAAATCAAAACCGTCGCCGCTCTGACCATTTTCGGTTACGAGCACCGATCGGAAACCAACGCGCCGGCCTCCGCCGCGGCCTTCACCCCGTACGTCAACTAAATCCACCTTCTTTCTTTTCCTCTAAGCTTGCCATCCTTAAAAGCCCACGCATAAGATGACAGCCCATGAAAAAGGCTGTATTCGCTTTTATTCTGCTACTTTGCTCTGCCCAAAGCTTCGGCGTGGACCACCTTTATGTAGGGGGAAGGGCCGGGTTTACCGGTCTGACAAGCACGCTGCGGGCCACGCATGGTAGCTCCGCTGGCTTTGGGGTGGACTTGGGATTTCGTACGAACCCCTTTCTAGATGTCCTTTTGCAATTCCACCAGAGTCGGCATAACGCAGGGCTTAATATCAGCTCCTTCTTCATGTCGACGGACCTGAATTTGGTCCGCTATGGGAGTATGGATTTCTTTTTGAGTATCGGGCCGGGGATCTACTTTTTCACCGTGAACACGACCAGCGAAACCAAGTTTGGCATTCATGGTGGCTTTGGGTTGGATTACTGGATAGGGGCTCTAAGAGTCGGAGTTGTAGTGCGGTGGCATGGGGTGCTCAGTACGACGGCGGCAGATAATTTTTTTACGACGATGGCCCGCTTGGGTTATCGCATCAACTTGTGAGGAACGTATGGCACAGATCAAAAGCGAAATGGCGGGAACTCTACTCGAATACCGTGTGAAAGTAGGCGACAGCGTAAGCAGTGGTCAGGAGGTAGCGGTATTGGAATCGATGAAGATGGAAGTTCCGCTCGTTAGTAGCTCCAGCGGAGAAGTCACCAGACTCGTAAAAGAACCCAATGACTTTGTAGATGAGGGAGAAGTGGTAATAGAGCTCAAGTAAGAGGCCACCGGTGGAACTACACTTTACTGATGTCACTCTCCGCGACGGCTTGCAGATGGAAAGCGCTCCGATTGCGGTGGAGAAAAAACTGGCGCTCTTTGAGAAATTGCGTCGTTGCGGGTACTCCCGCCTAGAGCTGACAAGCTTTGTGCATCCCAAGTGGATCCCTCAGCTCGCCGACAGCGCCGAGCTATGCGAGGCCATTTTCAAATCAGCTTCGACAAAACCGGGCAAAGACCCTCTTGAACTCATGGCCTTTATTCCCAACGAAAAAGGCCTGGAACGCCTCTTGAGCTTCCCCATTCCCTGGGCGAGCGCATTTGTGGCGACAAGCGCCGCTTTCAACCAAAAGAATGTTAACAAAACGGTGGACGAAACCCTCGCGGAGTTAGAGGCGCTTGGGAAAAAAGTCGCGGCCGAGAAACGCCGTTGGCGGCTTTACGTGTCTACCGTATTCGGTTGTCCCTATGAGGGGGCGCACCGCTTGGAGCACACGCTAACGGTCCTAAAGAAGGCAGCAGATTTGGGCCCTGACGAAATCGCTCTCAGCGACACCATAGGCGTTGCGGTCCCCGAGCAAGTCGAGCGCATATTAAATGCGTTTCTAAAATTTTATCCTGCAGAAAAAACCGCCTTGCACTTGCACGATACCTACGGCCTTGCGGTGAGCTCGGCCGAAAAGGGTTACGAAATGGGCCTCCGTCGCTTTGACGGATCGACCGGAGGCGTGGGCGGTTGCCCGTATGCCAAAGGGGCGACGGGCAACGTGGCAATTGAGAGTCTGCTTTATGCCTTTTCGCGGCAGAACCGCATGCATAGTGTTCCGTTCGCGGAGATTTTAGAAACCATCGAGCACATGGCTACGGATCTGAAGCTGACCGTTCACAGCCGTTTGTACGAGATCGTTAAACGAGGGGGAAAGCTTTATGGGATCTAGCGTAGAAGTCGTGCGACAAAAGAGTATTGTCGTCGCTACCTTGAACCGGCCCGACAAGCTGAATGCGCTGAACAAAGAAGCCTACGAGGATTTGGAACGTCTGGTGGATGTACTGGAAACCGACGCTTCGGCCCGCGTGCTCATTTTAACCGGGGCGGGTGACAAAGCGTTCTGCGCCGGGGCGGATCTGAAAGAACGCAATGGAATGAATGAGAAAGACATTCTGGTGCGCTTGGAGTTTGTTCGAAGGCTTTACATGCGGCTGGAAAATCTGCCGATGCCGGTGATCGCTGCCGTCAATGGAATGGCTCTCGGCGGGGAACGGAACTGGCTCTTGCGTCTGACTTGCGCATTGCCTCGGATCTAGCCGTTTTTGGTTTGCCTGAGGTGGATTTGGCCATCATCCCGGGAACGGGCGGGACACAACGCCTACCCCGTCTTGTCGGGCCGGCCAAAGCGCTGGAGATGATCTTGATGGCAAAGCGTATTCAAGCCTATGAAGCTTTGCGCATCGGAATGGTCAATCTAGTCGTGCCCGCAAACCGAGTGATGCCCAACGCGCTGGAATGGGCCGAGAAGATGTTGCAGGCGGGACCGATCGCGCTCAAGCAGGCTAAGGCGGCAGTGAAGCAGGGGATGGAGCAGGATCTGGAAGAGGGACTTCGTACTGAGCTGAAGAGCTACAAAGCTTGTTTGTACTCCAAAGATCGTCTCGAAGGGCTTAAGGCCTTCAAGGAAAAACGCAAACCGGAATATCGGGGAGAGTAGAGGATGGCACACGATTTTGTAGCCGAGAGTAAACGCATTGAGCGTGGGGGTGCTGAAAAGTACCACGTCAAGAACAAGGCGCAGGGAAAAATGTTTGCGCGCGATCGCATTGCAAAACTTTGCGACGCCGGAAGCTTTGTCGAAGACGGTCTTTATGCCAACGCACTGGCGAGCGACCTTCCGGCCGACGGCGTCGTGACTGGCTTAGGAAAGCTGCAAGGGCGTACGGTTGCCATCATGGCAAACGATTCCACGGTAAAAGCGGGCAGCTGGGGTAAGCGAACCGTCGAAAAGATTTTGCGCATTCAGGAAGTGGCGGAAAAGCTTGAGGTCCCACTTTTCTACTTGGTCGACTCGGCTGGGGCGCGGCTGACGGACCAGGTGGAAATGTTTCCCGGACGTCGGCACGCGGGTCGCATCTTTTACAACGAGGCACATCTGTCGGGGAGAATCCCTCAAATTTGTCTTCTTTTTGGGCCCTCCGCTGCGGGCGGCGCTTATATCCCGGCCTTCTGCGACGTTGTGATCATGGTGGAAGGGAACGCGAGCATGTACCTCGGTTCTCCCCGGATGGTAGAGGCGGTCATCGGGGAAAAGATCTCTTTAGAAGATCTGGGCGGTGCGCGCATGCATTGTTCCAAGAGTGGCTGCGGTGACTTTTTGGTAAAGACGGAAGAAGAAGCCATTGCGCTGGCGCAAAAGTACTTTTCCTATTTTCCACAGAACCACCTCTCTAAAACCATCAATGAGCCGAGCCGTGAGCCAGCTCTGGGGGTGGACAAGCTCAAGGGCCTGATTCCAGAATCTCCGGCGCGTGCCTATGACATTAAAGAAGTCATCCGTACGCTTGTCGATGCGGATAGCTTCCTAGAGGTCAAAGCACTCTTTGCTCCCGAACTGGTGACGGGTTTTTGCCGGATGGGAGGGCGAGTGGTAGGCATTCTCGCCAACCAAACGCGGATGAAGGGCGGGGTGCTTTTTGTTGATTCTGCTGACAAAGCCGCTCGATTCATCCAGCACTGCGACAATTTTAACATCCCGCTGCTCTTTCTCTCCGATGTCCCCGGTTTTATGGTGGGCTCCAAGGTTGAGCACGAAGGCATTATCCGCTCGGGTGCCAAAATGATTTTTGCGGTTTCACGGGCGTCGGTACCCAAAATCTGTGTTGTTTTGCGCAAAGCCTACGGCGCGGGATTGTATGCGATGTGTGGCCCGGCCTTCGGGACGGACAGTGTGATTGCTCTACCGTCGGCAAACATCGCCGTCATGGGGCCAGAACCGGCGGTGAATGCGGTCTATGCCAATAAAATGGCCGAGATGAGCGCGGAAGAAAAAAAGCAGTTCATGAAGGATCGCATCGAGGAATACAACAAAGACATTGATCTCTTGCGACTCGCCGGCGAACTCATCGTGGACAACATTGTGGATTTCGAGGCTTTGCGTGGCGAATTGGTAAAGCGCTACGCCTACTTGGCGGAGCAGCCCGCTCGTACTCGACGCCTGGATGGCGTCATGCCGATGTGAGGAGTCGGAATGGACGGGTTTACGAAGCTTAGAGAAAGTGTCTGGACTTGGTCGCGCCTCTCTCCCGAGAAGGGTTACGACTTTAACGGCACGGTGCTCATCGCCAATCAAAACGCAGTTCTTATTGATCCGGTTCCGATGGAGGAGTCGCAGTGGGAGGCGCTAACGAGCCAGTACACCCCCATCGCCGTACTTTTGACGAATAAGGACCATGAGCGGGCCGCTTTCGAACTGGCGGAGCGTGCGAAGGTAGACGTTTGGATCCACGAAGCGGATGCAGACAAGTTGCGCGGCAACCCCCAGCAGCGTTTCAAGAATTATGATCGCCTGCCTCTGGGGATTGTCCCCATCCATCTTGGGCACCTGAAGTCTCCGGGAGAGTGTGCCTTTTACTGGAAGCCCGAGTCGGGTGATGGGGTTCTCATTCTCGGGGACGCTTTGATAGGGAACCCTGCGGGAGAACTCAATCTCTTGCCCCCGGAAAAAGTGCCGGAGCGGAAATTGGCGATTGAGGCGCTTTCCGCACTCCAGCGTTTTGACTTTGAATCGCTACTGGTAGGGGACGGAAAGAGTTTCCCCATCGAAGGTAAAGCCGCACTCGATCGCTACCTCACTCGCATGGCGAGTGCCTAGGGTTCACTCCACACGTGCACTGACGATTTTGTCGTCGAGCTCTAGTCGATCGACCACTTCCATTCCTGAAATGACTTCCGCAAAGGCCGTGTAGCGACCGTTCAGGTGGAGATTGGGATTCAGGTTCACAAAAAACTGACTTCCGCCTGTATCTTTGCCGGCGGTGGCAAGGCCCACGACGCCGCGTACGTGCGGGTCTAAGCCGACCTCATCGCGCACCAGATAACCCGGCCCACCATAGCCGTCACCGCGAGGATCGCCGCCCTGGATCACAAACCCAGGGACGACTCGGTGAAAGGTTTTCCCGTCATAGAACTTCTTTTTCACCAGCTCCACAAAATTGTAAGCATTGAGGGGTGCCCCCTCCAAAAAGCGCATTCGGAACGTGCCACGGTTGGTTTGAATGCGAACCGTGGCTTTCAGCGCTTTTTGCACATCATCGTACTGGGGGCTCAGGCCCGATAGCGTCGTATTCAAAGGGATGGGGGTCTTGGGGTCCTGCTTAAAGATTTCGCGGTAGGCGTAGGCGGCAGCGGAAGCCACCAAATGATCGGGCTCTTTAAGTGCGGATTCAATAAGCGGTTTGGCGGCCTTGTCGCCACTTGCCGCAAGCGCGTTGAGGATGGCTACTTTGGCTTCGACGTCGTCGGGCTTTTTGAACCCTTGGTACGACTCGCTCAGCTCCTTTGTGAAATCGTCCCACTTAAACTGCCGAATGAGATCTGCAATGACGGCCGTGACAGCGAGATCCCCTCGTGAAAGCGCTTTCTTGATCGAGGCCCGTATTTCCTTTGTAAACTGCTTGGGCGCCAAAGAGTTGAGTGCCTCGGCGGCCTTTGCCACAAACTCTACGTTCTCATGGCTCAGGTAGGCGACGAGTTTGGCGATATCCAGTTCGGTTCCGAGGGTGGCAAGCGCTTTGATGCCGGCGGTGTAGATGGGAGATTTACCGTCGGCGAGTAGCGCGTTCACATGGGGGCGCGCACGTTCCGGATCCATAGCGGCCAGCGCTCGCAAAGCACTGGCGCGCACCCAATGGGAAGGAGACAAGGTGAAACTTTCTTCCACCTCTTTGCTGAGTGCTTTGGCGTCGGGTCCCAATTTCATCAAGGAGGCTAGCACATTGGTTCGCACGCTATGGTAAGAGTCGGAAAGAGCCGCCTTCAGCGCTTCCAGAACGGGCGGACTCGCTTTCTGAAAGCCTAGCGCTTTAGCCGCCTCTTCTCGAACCGTGTGATGCGTATGGCTACGCAGGTGCTTAGCGAGTGTCGCCGCCGAAGTATCGCTGGGTACTCGAGCCAGTGTGCGCAAAATGAGCGACAAGCTATCGGCCGCTTTTTGGTTCTCAGCGGCTTTGAGTAAGTCCGCCTCGGGGAGGTCTGTGTCTTCTCCCTTAAATCGAGTGAGGGCAAAGGCGCACGCGACACCCAGTTCCCCTTTTTCCGTGGACGCTCCGGCCAAAAGCTTCAGTAAGGCTTCGTCTACCGGCCAGGTGGGTGCGCTGCGATTCCACAGGTGACCTAGGCCTTCGCAGAGAGCCGCTCTGGTACTCTTATCTTTCTCTGTTTTCAGGGCATTGTGAAAAAGAGCGACGGTTTTCTCATTTCCCAGTCTTCCGATAGCCGTCCAAAACTCACCCCGCGTTTTGACGTCGCGATCAAGCTGCGCGTGTTGGGAGAGTAGGGCCAGTGGAAGATTGCCTCCAATAAGACTAAGAGAAAACGCGGCGAGCGTTTTGTAGTCTTTATTGGAATGCGAAATGAAGGGGATCAAGAGATCGAGCGAACTTGGGTCCCCAATACGGCCGTGGACCAGGATGGCTTTGGAAACCACTTTCTTGGAATGGTGTGAAAGCGCGAGCCGTAAAAGGGGTCCTGACTTTTTCGGTGAAACTCGATGGCGAGCAGCCGCTCCATCGCTTCCGACTCCGGAAGAAACCTGTCCGAACGCACGGCGGCCATCGCGAGGGCCGAAAACAAAAACACGCAACCGAGGCGCCAAATCATCCCAGACGTTTCCCAATCGAAAGAGGCGGTATTGCCTTACCGATGAATCCTACCAGCACAACGAGTGTGACTAAATAGGGGAGTGCCTGAATAAATTGGACCGGGAATTGTATTCCAAATACCTTCGTGCTCTGGAGCTGGATTTGCAGTGCGTCAGCAAAACCGAAAAACAGACAGGCGAAAAAGGTAGGCACCGGCCTCCATTTCCCAAAGATCAACGCCGTTAGAGCGATAAAGCCCCGCCCCGCTGTCATGTCGCGTGTAAATTGGCTTGTGTGCGAGATCGATAAGAACGTCCCGCCGAGCGAGGTAAGGGCCCCGCCAATGAGTAAAGCTGCGTAGCGCACCCTTCCAGGCGAGACGCCAGCTGTTCGCAACGCCTCCGGGCCGTCCCCACTCGCGAGTAGACGAAGGCCAAAGCCGGTGCGGTAGACGGCGAAATGGACCGCAAAAGGCAAAAGAAGCGCTATATAGATGAGGGGCGGGTGCGAGAACAGTATTTTTCCCAGGCCCGGAATGGCCGACAGTCCCCAGATCTCCAGATTGTGAAAGCGGTCCGTGAGCGGGATGGACGGGGTGTTCGTAGGCGCTCCGAATATAGCGTTGGTAAGTAGCGGTGTGATGCCTGCTGCCAGAAAATTCACGACTACGCCGCTGATGATCTGATCGGCTTTTGCGCTAATCGTAAGAAATGCGTGTATCCCCATCGTGAGGGCACCGACCCACAAGGCGACTGTCACCGCTAGCCAGGCATTATGCGTGTAATAGTTCACCACGGCGGCCGTCCAAGCCGAGGTAAGCATCACGCCTTCAAGACAAATCGTCGCCACACCGGCGCGTTCACACAATAGCCCTCCCATGGAGGCGAACAAAAGGGGGGTTGCCAGACGGATGGAACTGGCGAGGAGTTCAATCACGCGGCCTCCTTTTTGCGTCGTTTCAGCGTGTGTTCGAATAAATAGTGGCTCGCGACAAAGGCGATGATCAGTCCTTGCAAGACTAAAGAGAGTTCTTTGCTGACTTTATCGCTTAGAAACTCGATCTCGCGTGCACTGTTGTGAAGGGCACCAAAGAGTACCGCCGACAATAGAATGCCGATGGGATGATTGCGGGCGAGTAGGGCTACGGCGATTCCCGTAAATCCGTACTGAGGTGAAAAACCTTCGACCAGTTTGTGTTGGTGTCCCATGACTTCGTTTACGCCGACCATCCCGGCTAGGCCACCGCCTAGGAACATCGCAAGCATCATGTTTCGTCCAACCGAGATGCCCGCAAACTCACTGGCCCGGTTACAGGCGCCTACGGCCCGCAGCTCGTAACCCCAAGCGGTTCGGAATAAAAAGAAAAACGCTCCAACGGCTGTGAGGACGGCAAGAAACAAAGCCAGGTTAACCGGGGTCGACTCAAAAAGCCCAAAAGCGTCACTTAGTGTCGGTAGAAAGTAGGGAGCGGTTACTTCCAGCGTTTCCGGGTTCTGCACGGTTCGGTTTCGAAGCGGGTATAAGATTAGGTAATTCACGAGCGCGATGCCCACAAAGTTCAGAAGGATGGTGACAATAACCTCGTGGCTTCCGCGCTTGGCTTTGAGTAAGCCCGCCAGGCCACCCCACAATCCTCCAAACAGAAAAGCCGCCGAAATCCCGAGTACCAGAGCCAGAATTCCAGGCAAGTTTGGAAAGAGGCTCCCGATGATGACAATGCCGATGGAACCTAAATAGAGCTGCCCCTCGGCCCCAATATTGAAAAGACCGCAATGAAAGCAAACCGCAACGGCAAGGCCCGTAAAAATAAGCGGCGTTGCGTAAAAAAGTGTGTAGCCCAAGCCAAACGACGTGAATAGAGTGCTTTGCAAGGCCTCCAGTAGCACGAAAGGGGATTCCCCCAGAAAAGCGAGTAGAGCTGCCGAGACGGCAAGGGAAAGCAACACCCCGGCAATTGGCCCTTTGAGTGCGTCCCAAAGTTTTTTCATGCGCTGGCCCCCGTCATCCACAGGCCGAGTTGCGCCTCATCTGTTTTTTGGGGAGTGGTTTCGCCCACTACTCGCCCTTCGTACAGTACCAAAATGCGATCGGAGAGACTGAGAAGCTCCTCAAGTTCAGACGAGATGAGAAGGATCGCAGCCCCTTTGTCACGCTCTTCAAGAAAGACCTGGTGGATGAACTCAATGGCCCCAATATCCACGCCGCGCGTGGGATGGGCCGCGAGAAGAAAATCGGTGCGCGTCTGGGAAAGCTCACGTGCGACGACGCATTTCTGTTGGTTGCCTCCAGAAAGGGCGCTCATCGGTAGTTCGGCATTTCTGGGGCGTACGTCAAAGCGGTTCATGAGGCCGTCTGCCTGGGACATGAGTGTTTTAGGAGAGAGGTAACCGCGTTTACCGTAACAATCCTCACGGTGGTGGCCGAGAATAAAGTTCTCGGCGAGAGAGAAATCCAAGACCACGGCTTCCCGGTGCCGATCGGGCGGGATGACGCTGAGCCCTTTTTGTTTGGCCGCATAGGCCGCGACTTCACTGTATTCTTTTCCAAGAAGTTTGGCGGACCCGCTGTAGTTCCGATTGACTCCGGCTAGCACCTCCACAAGTTCGTGCTGCCCGTTGCCTTCAATACCCGCAATGCCAACCACTTCCCCGCGCCGAATTTCAAAGCTTACGTTGTCGAGAGCTGGTTTTCCGTACTTGCCGGCAACACTTAATCCCGCGAGCTGCAAAACCGATTCCTTGCCGGGGGGCGAGTGGCGTGCGGGGAGGGTGGCGAGTTTTCTGCCCACAATTTTTTCTGCAAGCGAACGTTCATCTAGATCCTTGGCGGCGACAGTCTCTACGACGCGCCCGCCGCGCATGACGGTAACCGTATCCGTGAAACGGAGGATTTCCCGCAGCTTGTGCGTAATCAGGACAATCGTTTTTCCCTGCTTCCAAAGCGCACGCATCTTTTCAAAAAGCGTGTCTACCTCTTGCGGTGTGAGGACAGCCGTCGGCTCGTCCAGAATCAGAATATTGGCTTCACGGTAGAGTAGCTTCAGTATCTCAACCTGCTGCTGGTGGCCGACGGCCAGCTCTTCAATCTTCGCCTCTAAGTTAAGAGAAAAACCGTATTGATTTTGAAGGGCCGTGAGTTTTTGTAAGATCTCAGCTTTGTTAAGTTTTCCACGCGAGGGTTCCTGACCCAAAATAATGTTTTCCCAAACGGTTAGCGTGGGGACGAGCAGAAATGCTGGTGAACCATTCCCACACCGCGCGCGATCGCTTCGTGTGGACTTTGCAGCCTTACCGGTGTGCCATCCATACGGATTTCGCCCGAGTCGGGAGCGTAGAGCCCGTACAGTATTTTCATGATGGTGGATTTGCCGGCGCCATTTTCGCCCACTACGCCGTGCAAGCTATTTGCGGCAATCGTGAAGCTTACGTCGCAGTTCGCTTGAACCGCTCCAAAAGCCTTGCTGACTTGGACGAACTCAATCTGAGGGCCCTTCATCTGTTTAGGCGTTCTTTTTTTGCGCCGCTACGAAGGGTATCGTAAAAATCGGGAACTTTGATCTTCCCGTCGATGATCTGTTTCTTGATTTCGTTGGCCTTGGCTTCCACAGCGGGTGTCAAAAGAGAGCGGTTGTAGCTGTCGAGTGCGAAATCCACCGCCCCTTCCTTCAGACCCAGATCAAACTGGCCAGCTTCGAACTTGCCTTCGGCTTTGGCCTTAATCGTGTCGAATACGGCGACATCCACCCGCTTCAGCATGCTCGTTAGAACCCGGCCGGGCTTGATCCAATTCTGATTGGAATCGCAGCCAATAATAAACTTATTCAATTCTTCCGCGGCATCGAAGGAGCCCAGAGCGCTCGCACCGGCCGCGGCAAAGAATGTCCGCCTTCTTCTTGTACTGGGAAAGGGCGAGGTTCTTTTCCCTTCATCGGGTTCTTCCAGGCATCAGAGGTCGAGCCCACATAGTTGGTAATGACCTCCACTTTCGGGTTGATGTGCTGGACACCCGCCCGGTATCCCACCTCAAAGCGGCGGATAAGCGGGATATCCATGCCTCCGATAAAGCCAACCACGTTGCTCTTGGTGGTTAGCGCGGCGATGGCGCCGACCAGAAAAGAACCTTCGTGCTCGTTAAATAGCACGGACCGGACATTGGGAGTGCTACCTTAGAATCCACCAGCAGGAACTGGGTCTTTGGAAATTCTTTGGCGACTTTTTCGACGGCGTTGCCTTGGACAAAGCCGATTCCGATCACCAGATCGTAGCCGCGGCGCGCGAACGTGCGTAGCGAGGGTTCAATGGCGGCGTCGTCTGAGGCGGTCACCACCTTGAGATCGATGCCAAACTTTTCTTTGGCATCGGTTGCCCCTTTGAACGCGGCTGCATTAAAGGACTTGTCGTCCCGTCCCCCTTTGTCCAGGACGAGCCCGACTTTGAGCGGCTTCGCCATAGCCCCTTGGGTGAAAAATGTCAGAATGATACCTAAAACAAGACTCACAACGCCCATCGTGCCTCCCCGTGTTTGGCTATAGGAACCGGCCTTTGCTGATGCCGTAGCAAACCAGCTTAAACTAGGAAAGTTAGGGGCGACCGTCAAGCTGGGGTACAATGGCCGGCAGATGACACCGAGCCCTCCTTTATTTGAACTGGCCAAAGTCGACTTTGGCTACGAGACGACGCCGCTGTTCCGTGGGCTGTCGCTTACGGTAGAGCCAGGCCAAAGTCTCTGCCTCATCGGTCCGGGAGCGAGTGGGAAGAGCACCCTGTTGAAGTTAGCCGTAGGCCTGCTGCGTCCCCAATCCGGCGCTGTCTATTATAAAGGTAAAGCCCTTTCGACTTTTACGCGCACCGAGCGCATCCAGCTCGCGCGCGAGATAGGCGTTTGCCTTCAGAATAGCGGGCTCTTTGACTCCCGCAGCTGTGGTGAGAATTTGGCCTTCGTGTTGCGTGAGCACACCGAGGATCCCCCTGCGCAAATTGAAAGACGGGTAGTCCAAGCGATGGAAGCCGTTGGGCTGGGTGGAAATGAAGACACCTTTGTGCACGAACTAAGCGGCGGGATGCGCAAGCGGCTGGGTATTGCGCGGGCGTTTTTACTCGGTCCTCAGGTGGTGCTCCTGGACGATCCCACCGCGGGTCTCGATCCGATCACTTCGCGCCAAATCATCGATCTCATCTTGGAGTTTAAAAGAAAACTCGGCCTCGCTCTTTTTGTGATCACAAGCGATCCACCCAAAGCCTTTGAGATGGCCGATCGTGTGGTGCTGCTCGGTAGCGGAAAGGTAGTGGCAGACGGTCCGGCAGAAAAACTGAGGAGTGCGGCGAGTGGGCCCGTGTACCGATTTCTTCGCGGGATGGAACCCGAATGAGTCGCATTCGACTGGAAAAACTGGAGAAGAGTTTTGGTCCAAAGAAAGTACTCGACGGGCTCAGATCTGGAAATCGGCCCGGGCGAGATTGTTTTTGTAATTGGAAAATCAGGCACAGGGAAGTCGGTTCTTCTGAAGCACATCGTCGGTTTGCTGCGTCCCGACGCCGGAGAAGTATATTTCGATGGGGAACCTACCAGCGGAAAACCGGAGAGTGAATGGTACCGCATCCGCAAACAGTGCGGGATGGTATTCCAACACCCGGCGCTGCTCGACTCCCTCACGGTTTTAGAAAACGTCGCCTTCGGTTTACGCGCGCACCGGATGGTTAAAACGGAAAGCGAAATCCGAGAAGCCGTGGCGGCACAACTCGAGACGGTGAACTTGAACGCAGATATTATGGATCGCTTCCCCCCGGAGCTTAGTTTCGCTGTGCAAAAGCGGGTCAGTCTGGCGCGTACGCTCGCTATTTCTCCAGATGTGTTGCTTTTCGACGAACCGACCACGGCCCAGGACCCCGTCGCCACGCGCGCCATCAATGAGCTGATTAAAAGGCTCGCCCGAAGCCTTGGCGTCAGTTGCCTTGTGGTTTCCCACGACATGCACTGCGCTCTTGCTATCGCCGACAGAATTGTAATGCTCGACGCCGGTAAGGCCGTAGCGGAGGGGACTCCAAAACAGATGCTCGCGGAAAAGCAACCCTTGGTTGCTGGGTTCATGAAAGAAGCGAAGGAGCGACTCTTTGAAGTGGATTAAGCAAATGGCCACCGACTGGATCGTGGATCTGGGAGGCGCGACTCTTTTTGCGTGGGAGAGTGTGGGAACGGGGCTGCGTCGAGGAGTCCGCCTCAGCAACCTGGTCGATCAGATGTACCAGGTAGGGGTGAAGTCCCTTCCGACCACGATCACCGCCGGTGCATTTGTCGGTGCGATCCTCGCGATTCAGCTGAACGTGCAGCTTAGAGATTACGGGGCCCAAGCGGTTTTGGGAGGGCTTGCGACTTCGACCACCATCCGCAACATCGGCCCGGTGCTGATAGCCTTCATGCTTTCGGGAAAAGTCGGGGCCTATACGGCAGCGGAACTGGGTTCCATGCGGGTGACTGAGCAGATGGACGCCGTCCGGTGCCTCGGCGCCAATCCCATCGAATTTATCGTGGTGCCTCGACTGCTCGCCGTCATTTTGTCGAGTTTCTGCTTGCTGGTCATTGGTCTGATGGTGGGCATCGCAGGCGGCATTGTGATCTCGCACCTGGTCTTATCTATTAACGCCATTGAGTACGTGCAGAAAATCCCGCGCTATGTCTCGTTGTGGAGTGTAGGGACGGGCATGGTAAAAAGCTTCGTCTTTGGCATCGTCATCGGCGTTATCTGCTGCTACCGAGGTTATACAGCGAGTGGGGGAGCGGCCGGGGTGGGCCGCGCTGTCCGTCAGGCAGCGGTAGAAATCTTGGTCCTCATCATCGTCTTGGATTTTACGCTTTCGTCGTTGTCAGAGTTTTTGCACGCTTTTCTGAGAGTGGGGCAACTGTGATTGAAGCTGTCGGTAGTTTTGCAATACAGAGCGCCCGCTCGGTATGGGAGTTCGTTGAACTTGGCCTTTCCACCGCACGTGCTTTTTGGCGACAGCTCTTTAAGCGACGCTTTCGTTGGAATGAGACCGTTCACCAGACCTATGACATCGCCGTCCTCAGTCTCCCGGTGATGGTGTTTTCGCTTACCTTTGTAAGCTTGATGTTCACCATCGAGTTTTCCTTCCACATGAAGCTCGTGCTGGGGCAAGACTCTCTCGTACCGGCATTCTCAACGGTATTCATGCTGCGAGAGTTCGGCCCGGTGGTGACCTGCTTTTTGCTGACCTCACGCGTGGGGGCGGCGATTGCCGCTGAGGTCGCGACCATGAAGGTCACCGACCAGATTGACGCGCTTAAAATCCTCGCCATCGATCCCATCGAGTACCTGGCGGTGCCGCGCTGGATTGCCTGCGTTTTTGCTTGTGTCTCCATCTCGCTTGTTTCAGTGGGGATTGCCATTCTGGGTGGGGCCCTTATCGCCTCGCTGAAGTTGGGCTACAGCACGGGGCAGTATTTCAACTCAATGTTCACCTTTACGCGCTTTGTTGATTTTCAGGAATGTTTTCTCAAAGCCTTCGTTTTTGGCAGTTTGATTCCCATTGCAGCGCTGTACCATGGGTTTAGAGCGCGTTACGGGGCAGAGGGGGTGGGCGAGGCAACGACGCGCGCCGTCGTCAGCGGCTTTCTCCTCATCTTTATCGCTGATTTCCTTTTAACCTACCTATTATACAGAGTATAATTAAATAGAATCCTAGTATTTGTCACCGATCCGTTCTCCTCTCTCCACTAAGAGAACACCACAATAGCGACGTGCCGGGATAAGTTGACGTCCCTCATTCTCCATATTAACTGACGCACAGCATGCGAAACTTGCGCAAAGAATTTCTGGTCGGCTGTTTGGTGTTGAGTGTTGTGGTCCTTATGGGGATTTTTGCGTGGTTGCTCGGTGCTTTGGAGCCGTTTTCCAGCACGGTTCAATACAACCTGCTTTACGGGTTTGCCGGCGGCATTGAAGTGGGCTCGCCCGTTCGAGTGGCGGGGATCAAAGTAGGGAAGGTGGAAGGTATCGCCTTTTTACCCGAAACAGCGCCTGAGAAATCGGAACCGGGAAGCGCCCCCGTAGCGCTCAATATTCGGGTCAGTGTTTCTAGGACCGCTTCGCCGAGCGTTCGGGAAGATTCCAAGTTTTACGTCAACATGGCGGGAGTGATTGGCGAGCGGTATATCGAGATAAGCCCGGGAACGGTGGAAAGTAAGCCGCTCGTGGACGGGAGCACCGTGCGCGGCATGGACCCCCCGAGAATTGATCAGCTCCTGTCTCAAGGCTACGGGCTTTTTGGCAAGGTAACCGACTTCTTCGAAAAAAACGAAGAAGGGATGAACGAGTTTTTGGATTCCTTGTCTGAAATGATGAGCCGCAAAGATTGGAAGAAGCTTCTGACTCTCATCGACAATGTAAACGCGCTGACGTCCGACTTGAGGTACGTGAGCAAAAAATTGCGAAGTCCGCAAACTGAAGACGTGTGGGACAAGTTGTACGATCTGGTCGATAGGGCGCATCAGATTGACA
>JAWKNY010000009.1:0-111892 GCA_041391485.1 Bdellovibrionota bacterium
TTCTAGTCGAAGTCCGGATTTCTTGGCTTCGCCTCGGGTGCGCTCAACGTAGGAATGGTAGACGTGGCTCGGCAACACATGTTTGAGTTGCGTTCGAATATCTTCCCACAGTGTATCTTCCATGCTGCTTTAGCCAACCGACCCAGTAAATTAGAGCCCGAGTAAAATAGCTAGCAAACCAAACGGCCGGGTATTTGGCAACAGGCGCTTCGGGGGGTTCCGCCGCAAAAGCGGACTGGAGCCGAGCATTGACACAGTGAAGGGTTTCTCCTAGACTGCGGAGCTTTGTTGGGAAAGTGTAGGGTAAGAACGTGAAGCGAACCTATCAGCCAAGTCGAAGAAAGCGAAAGCGAGTGCACGGTTTCATGAAGCGCAATAGCGTGAAGGGCACCCGTTCTGTGCTCTCCCGCCGCAGGCGCAAAGGGCGTAGACGGCTCGTGGTGAAAACCGGCGGCAAATGAGCACGGCTGTCACTGAGCGTTTCCCTAAGACTGCCCGCCTTTTGAGGACTTCGGACTTTTCGTTTAGGCCGTTTAAGCGGTTTGAAACAGCCAGCTTTCGGATTTTTTACACGACGGCAGGCTCTGGCCGGCTAGGCTTATCCATCTCGAAGCGAGTTCTCAAGAATGCGAGCGCCCGCAACCGGGTCCGTCGACTCGCGCGCGAGGCTTTCCGCAAAAACCGCGAACTATTTGCGGGAATGGACTTAAACGTGGTGGGCCGCGAACGGCTCCGCGAGGCCTGGAAACAGCTCTCTACTAGAGACGTGGCCTCCGAGTTGTCCGACTTCATCGCCAAAACTCGTTAGGCAGGCGAGCTAAAATGCGAATCTTAGTCGCCCTATTCCGAAATTCCATTCACATCCTGACCGGCTCTGGTCCTTGCTGTCGTTTCGTTCCCACATGCTCAGCGTACGCAGTCGAAGCGGTGGAGAGGCACGGGCTTTTCTCTGGCAGTTGGCTTTTTTTCCGGCGCTTGCTCCGGTGTTTACCGGGAGCGCGATTTGGTTACGACCCTGTTCCCACCCCGAAACGTACGGGGCGAGCGATGGGCTTGAAGTTTGAAGGAGGCTCCGGTGGCCGGTAAGACCTGGATTGCTGTGGTTCTGTGTTTTTTGGTTTGGTACGGCTACTTAAAGTGGTTTGCGCCAAAACCCCCGGTCGAAGCACCCACCACCGAGGCCACAGGGGAAATGGTCTCCCCCGAGGGAACCGCCAGCCTTCCGTCCTTGCCCGCGGATGGGCTCTTTAGTGGGCGCGTGCTCCAGGCGTTCCAGACTGCCGTTGCCGATCCAGCACTCAAGCTCGAGTCCCCTTCGGTCCAGGCCGAGTTCCAGAAAGTAGGGGGCAACATCCACTCGATAGTTTTGCCCAACTACCATGAAACCGTTAAGGACACTTCCCCGCTGGTGGCGCCGGTCTCAGAGACCAAGACGCCGTTTTCACTGGCTACCCTTTTTTCTGATCCGTCCCTTAAGGAATTTGAAGTCTCCCCGTATGCGGGATCCGTCGAGTCCGGCACCCTGGTGATGACGCACAAGGCCACCTCGGGGCTTAGCGTCACAAAGACCTACCGCCTCGATGAGAAAGCGTATTTTGGCTCTATGGAAATCCAAATCCGCTTTCCGGAGAAGTCGGGCAAAAGCGACTGGGGACAACTTGTCATACCGCTTGGCGGTACCGGTTTGGAGTTCAAGGCGCAGGAGCCTTTGAACGCGTGGGAAGCCGTCGCTTACCAGTCCGATTCCGTAACGCGCCACCACATTAGTGATTTGGAGGCCGCGGAAGAGCAGAAGGGGAATACGGGTTGGATCGCTTTCGGGAACCGTTACTTTACGACGGTCGCCGCCAACGAGTCTGAGATAAATCCTGACGTGGTGTTTCAAGGCGGCGAGGCTTTTAAGGGAGCTTACCTGCGCTACCCTCTTAAGCTGAAAGCTGGGCAAAACTCCCTCAGTTTCAGGGTGCGCCTTTATACTGGGCCCAAGGACCTGAACAACCTCAAAGAAATTGCCGGACTGTCCAAGCTAGTCGATTACGGGATGTTCTCGGTGGTCGCGTTCCCTTTGCTGCACCTGCTCAAATTTTTCTACAATTTCGTGAAAAACTACGGTGTGGCTATCATCCTCTTGACGCTACTGGTCAGAGGTCTCTTCTACCCACTTACGCAAAAGAGCATGCGCAGCATGAAAGCCATGCAGAAGCTTCAGCCGCAGATCAATGCCCTCAAGGAAAAGTACAAGGACGATCGGGAGCGATTGAACCGCGAGCAAATGGCTTTGTTTAAGACTCACAAGGTGAACCCGGCCGCCGGGTGTTTGCCGATCCTCATTCAGCTTCCGGTCTTCATCGCGCTCTATCAGGTACTCGCGAACTCGATGGAACTTTTTCACCAACCCTTCTTTGGTTGGGTAATGGATTTGTCCGCCAAGGATCCATTTTATATTTATCCAATTCTGATGGGCGTTGCCATGTTCTTCCAACAAAGGATGACTCCTTCCGCCGGAATGGAACCCATGCAACAAAAGATGATGATGTTCATGCCGATCGTATTTACGTTCTTCATGATCAATCTCCCGTCAGGCCTGACGTTGTATATTTTTGTGAGCACGCTACTTGGTATGGCCCAGCAGTTGTACACCAATCGTGAAACACCCAGTCCCGCAGCCGCAGTAGTCGACTCCCCCAGTACAGAAAAGGGTTAAGCATCTCTGTCGTCGGCGGCGCGTGCCACGGCGATAGCTTTGCTGACTAGAGAATATGAGAAGCCGCTTAGACAAGTCGGAAACCATATTTGCGCTTTGTTCCGGTCCGCTCCCAAGTGCAGTGGCAATAGTACGTGTCTCGGGACCGCGAGCGCTCACCATTGGGCGAGAAATTTTTCGCTCGCCTTCTTTTCGTGGCGAGTTCGAACGCGGAATGTATTTCGGTAGTTTTGTTGGAGAAGGCGAAACACCGATAGACGAGGGCTTGCTTTTAGTTTTTCCCGATCACCGTTCATTTACAGGCGAGGCATCACTCGAATTTCAATGTCATGGATCGCCAGCGGTAGTGAGTGCTTTGGAAAAGCGCTTGATAGAATTGGCAGCTCGGCCTGCTCAGCCGGGCGAGTTTTCTTACCGCGCTTATTTGAACGAGAAGCTAAGTGCCACTGAAATTGAAAACCTGCGGGATCTGTTTCGAGCGCAGGACTCCATAGATGTGGCCAATATATATAGACGCCGCGATGGGGCCACGACAGAGCTGGTGCAAAGGCTTCGAAGCGCCCTCACGGGGCTTTTAGCGGTACTCGACACGGCCATCGACTTTTCCGAGGAGTACGCTGAGGTTACTCAGCAGGCTCGTGGACCGCTGGATTTGGCTATTCGCGAGTGCTCATTGGCTATTCAACGCTACTCCCGCCTCAATGGCAGCTCAAACTCTCCGAGGGTGGCGCTTGTGGGACGTCCAAATGCCGGCAAGTCCTCTCTCTTCAACGCAATTCTGTGCCGGTACCGCGCTATTGTCCATGACAAGCCGGGGACGACCCGCGATGTGCTGGAGGAAGACTTCATGCTGCAGGGTAGGCGCTGGCGTCTTGTCGATACGGCCGGGCGCCACGACAAAGCGACAGGGACCGAACGTGAAGGGATTGAGCTCGGCGACAGTTATCTCGAAGGCGCAGCGTTTTGGGTTTTGGTGGTAGACGGGACCGTCGGCCTAACGGAAATAGAGACGGACTTGCTCCAGCGCTACCGCTCCAAACCATTTGTCATTGTGTGGAACAAGTCCGATCTACCCGGGTGGACCTACCCAGCCGATCTGGGTGCCCTTCCCGCAGCCCCAGTCCGGCTTTCTGCCCTCCACGCCGATGGCATGGAGGCATTCTGGTCTGCGATGGACGCACTTGCAGGCGTTTCCTCACCCAGCGCGCACGGTCCGCTGCCTACTCACCGTGAGTACGCAGCGCTGCTTGAGGTGAATAGCCGACTACTCAGTCTGCGAGAGCGTCTCGACGGCGATGAGCTTCCGGAATACCTTTCCGAGGAGGCTCGCCTGGTGGTGAATCTTTTGGAAGGCCTTGTGGGAGAAGTCGATACTGAACATGTTTTGGACCGCGTTTTCTCGGAGTTTTGCATTGGAAAGTAGTTTTGTTCCACGTGAAACACACGCCTTTCAGTTGTTCTCGGGGTGTTCCACGTGAAACATTTTGATGTGATCGTCATCGGGGGTGGACACGCGGGCTGCGAGGCCGCGCTCGCCGTTTCCCGAATGGGGCTCCAGGTTGCGCTCGTGACTTTGTCGGCGGAGACGATTGGGGTCATGTCGTGCAATCCGTGTATTGGCGGGGTGGGAAAAGGACAGCTCGTAAAAGAGATTGACGCTCTCGGTGGGGAGATGGGCATCAACGCCGACTACACAGGCATCCAGTTCCGCCGCCTGAACACGCGCAAGGGCAGCGCTGTGCAGTCGTCGAGGTGCCAGTCGGACAAAGGGCTCTACGCCGCACGCATGCAGACCGTGATCACTGGCCAAGAGCGCCTGACTGTCATTGAAGCGGAAGTCAAACGCCTCATCACCGATAGCGGTTCGATCAAAGGCGTGGAGATCGCCACTGCGGGACAGACTGAGCTTCTTGAGGCGCCTGCAGCCATAGTGACAGCGGGTACCTTCATGAAAGGTGTCATGCACTGCGGAGAACAGCTGACCCGTGGGGGACGGATCGGGGAAGCCGGCTCCTACGGCCTCTCCGATCAGCTGGCAGAACTTGGTTTTGTAGTGCAACGGCTGAAGACTGGTACACCTCCTCGCCTCAAGGCGGAGTCCCTGGACTATTCGCTGCTCCAGGTCCAACACGGCGACGACCCTCCCCGGCGTTTTAGCTTCTCCGCGACAGAAATCCCACTTCGACAAGTCCAGTGCCACCTGACATTCACCAATGCGCAAACCCACAAGGTCATTTCAGATAATTTGAGCTTGTCACCCCTCTATAGCGGACGGATCAAAGGCATCGGGCCGCGCTACTGCCCGTCTATCGAAGATAAAGTCGTTAAATTTCCAGATAAACCGCGGCATCAGGTATTTTTGGAACCCGAAGCGCTCGATTCCGACTCCATATACCCCAACGGAGTGTCCACTAGCCTTCCCGCCGAGATTCAGGAGCGTTTCATCCGCAGTATCCCAGGGTGTGAACACGCAGAGTTCCTCCGCTACGGCTACGCGGTCGAATACGACTGCATCGACGCCCGACAGCTGGATCACAGTCTCGAATCGAAGCTTGTTCGAGGGCTCTACTTCGCTGGCCAGGTCAATGGAACCTCAGGCTATGAAGAGGCCGCCGCCCAGGGCATCGTCGCCGGCATAAACGCAGCGTTGAGAGTCCAAGGGGAAGCGCCCCTGCGCCTTTCTCGCGCAGAATCCTACATCGGGGTCATGGTGGACGATCTTGTTTCACGTGGAACAAACGAACCGTACCGGATGTTTACCTCGAGAGCAGAGTTCAGACTCTCTTTGCGCGAGGACAACGCGGATTTGCGGCTTCGGCCTTACGGAATTCGGGTGGGCCTCGTTGGAGCGGAGCAGGCGGAAATCTTTGCCGAACGTCAGCGGCGATTGGAAGTCGCCCGTGGCGCCTTAAAAGTGTTCCACGTGAAACAGAAGAGTTTGATGGGAGAGTTTCTCGAGGGGGTGGGGGTGGCAATTCCGACCAGCGGAGAACGCCTCCACAGGTTATTAAAGCGCCCCGAAGTGTCTTTGGACTTGCTGGCCTCACAGCCGGAGTCGCCAACAGAATTGCAGTTGGAGCCCCAAGACCGGGAGACATTGGAAATCGAGGTCAAGTACGAGGGCTACATCGATATCCAGGCCCAGGAAATCCAGCGGCTAAAGAAACTGGAGTCTACTCGCATCCCCGAGTCGATGGACTTTTCCTCGTGCCCGGCCTTTCGCATGGTACGCGAAAAGCTCACACGGCAGAGGCCGGAGACGCTTGCGGACGCAGCCGGCCTTTCCGGGTGACCCCCGCCGCATTGACCGCTATTCTAGCGGGCATAAAGAACGGTAAAGGACGAAACGCTGCAGACACTCAGCCAACAACTGGCCACTCTTCCCACTAAAGCTCGCCTCGCAGTGGAGGGGCCGCTATGGGAGAAGTTGGAGAAACATTTCGAGCTCCTCCTGAAGTGGAACGATCATGCTGGCCTCATCTCCCCACACACCGTGCGGAATGCACTCGCGGTGCACTACTACGACAGCATCCACTTGAGCCGCTTTGTGAATCGGTACGTTGTGGGAAGTAGTCTGCGCGACATCGGTTCGGGAGGTGGGTTTCCCGGAATTGTGTACGCGATCCTTTTTCCAGAGCACCGTATTCGGCTCTACGAGCGCAACAAAAAGAAACGGAGCTTTCTTGCAAAAGCAGTGGCAGAATTGGGAATTGAAAACTGTTCGATAGAAGTTATGGACGCCGTTAGGGAAACGGACCTGCTGATGTCGCGAGCGACTTTTGGTGCAGAAAAGTTTTTCGATAGCGTGGACCCGTTTCTTCTTCCTGGTGCGAGGACTGTTTTGAGTTGGGGCGGGGGTAACAAAACCTACCCGCACAATCCAGAGTTTCAGTCATTGGCTGTGGAACAGTATGAGCTACCTTTCGACGCAGGAAGACGAGGAGTGGAGATCGTGGAATATCACCCATCTGTCGACGCTATGCGAGATAGATAGAATGTTTTCGTTTGATTTCTTTTGTGATAAAAAGATTGGACCCTAACAGTGAACTCAAGAAATACCATGACCAAGATCATTGCGATTGCTAACCAAAAAGGTGGAGTGGGCAAAACCACTTCTGCGGTGAATTTGGCTGCCTGTTTGGCGGCCGCGGAACGTCGGGTTCTTTTACTCGATCTGGATCCGCAGGGGAACGCTTCAAGCGGTCTCGGATTGGAACGCGAGTTGTACGCGGACAAGAACGTGTACCATGTCCTTATAGATGATCTTCCCTTGCAAGAAGCCATCTACCGAACCGAGTTGGAATTCTTGAGTGTTTGCCCGGCCGACAGCAACCTTAGTGGTGCGGAGATCGAACTCGTCGGAGCCATTGCGCGCGAGCTTCGATTGAAAAACGCGTTCGCGGAGCTGGCCAAATCGGAACATGGCGCTTTCGACTATGTCTTGATCGATTGCCCGCCGTCCTTGGGCCTTCTAACCATTAACGCCCTTACAGTTTCTAACTACTATATGATCCCCCTTCAATGTGAGTATTACGCGATGGAAGGATTGGGACAGTTCCTCCATACGGTAGAGCTTGTGAAAAAAGGTCTGAACCGTGGCCTCGAGCAGTTGGGAATCTTGCTCACCATGTTCGACAGCCGGAACAAGCTCTCGCGGCAGGTTCTTTTGGAGGTCAACAAGCACTTTAACGGGGGTGTCTTTGAGACGGTAATCCCCAGGAACGTGAAACTCAGTGAAAGCCCGAGCCATGGAAAACCGGTTATCCTTTATGATATAGGGTCCTCCGGCTCGCAAAGCTACCTTGCGCTGACCCAGGAAGTCATTGGGCGGCTAGAAGGGGCCTCGGCGGTTGCGAGTTCCACGGTCCAGGCGGTGGTTCCGTCCCAGGAGACCGAAGCGACGGAAACAGAGGAGGTGGTTGAACCCACCCACGATGTGGCTCCGATCGTTCAAGAACATGAGGTAAATGAGCATGGCATCGGCTGAAATCGATAAGAAGAGTGTGTTGGGGCGGGGACTTGCGTCGCTGATTCCGGATGCGCGGGGCAATGCGCCGACCAAGCGACAGTATTTTGAATGCGATATCGAAAAAATTGTCCCCAATACCTATCAGCCAAGAAAGCTGTTCGACAAAGCGGCTTTGCAGGAATTGGTGGATTCCATCAAGGCGAATGGCATCATCCAGCCATTGATTGTGCGCATCCGTGACGGCCACTACGAGCTGATTGCTGGGGAGCGTCGATGGCGCGCTGCGCAAAAGGCCGGGCTGACCAAGGTGCCGGTCGTGGTAAAGGAAGTCGATCAGGACGTCCATTCTCTTGAAATGGCACTCATCGAAAACATCCAGCGCCAAGAGCTGAATTGCATTGAAGAGGCCATTGCGTACCAACAACTTGTCGACCAGTTTCAGCTGTCCCACGAAGAGATCGCGACGCGAGTGGGCAAAAGCCGTGCGACGGTGGCCAATACCATCCGCCTTCTTAAGCTGCCGGCGGTCATCCGCGAGGATATCAGTGCCGGGAAATTGACAATGGGGCATGCCCGTTCGTTGCTGGCCCTTGAGCAAACTGAAGATCAGTTGGCGGTTCGAGAGGAAATCCTGCGCGACAAATTGTCTGTACGGGACACCGAGAAGCGCGTGAACGAGCGGCTAAAGGCGAAGGCGGATCCCGGCGCGGCTGAAAAAGCTGCCGCCGAGCGCGATGTCCACATCCAGGCGCTGGAGGATCGCATCCGTCGCCACTTTGGGACGAAAGCAAAAATCGTCGGTAACGCCAAGAAGGGCTTTATCCAGGTTGTTTACAGCTCTCAAGAGGATTTGAACCGCATTTCCGAGCTGCTGCTGGGTAAAGACGCCTAGCGGGGACACGCGCAAAAAGATTTCTGGCATTTTGTCCGAACAGACTACTAGGAAAACGTAGCAAAGGCCCTAATACCAAGGACAGTCACCGATGTTGCCTCGTACCGATCCCTTTGATCTTCCCTCTGTCAGTCACGAAATCACCGTTGTCTTACAGAAAGGCAGCCGCCTGGAGGGCCGCCTGCAATTTGAAGGGACCGCCCGGATCGACGGAGAATTCAAAGGTGAAATCTTCACCCCCGATATTCTGCTTTTGGGAGATGACGCCCAGGTAAGCGGGCAAATCGAGGCGGATGTAGTGGTCATTTCCGGCAAGTTCACCGGGGACATTTTTGCGACCCACCGGGTGGAGATTCAGGCACCGGCTGTGGTCAAAGGTACCATCAAAACAGCCGTACTCCAGGTAGAAGAAGGGGCCGTTTTTGACGGACAGACAAAAATGCTTGGGCCTTTACCCGCACTCAGGCAAGAGCGCCACTCGGATCTCGGCGAAAGTCTCAAGCCCTAATCACTACTTATCCACCCGCCTGACAGGAACGGCGCAATTCCGCTCTAAGCCTTAAGATCCTCTGCTTGCGAGCCTTGACACCCTCCCACTCACCAGTTAAACCAGCGTAATATTTTAGGCTTTCTGCGCCAGTCCATTAATTGTTTAGGTGGCTGATCCGCATTAAGAACGTTGAATTGAATGTGAAGAGAGTAGATGGGGCACGAACCAACCCTAATTCCCGATTATACCTTGTTCATCCAACTCGGCATTTTTATGGCGAGTTACCTTGTCATGCGCGCCTTGGTTTTTAAGCCGTTCGTGGAACTTCTCCAGGCACGAGAAGCCAAAACGACGGGGCTTGCGGAAAGGGCCGTGGAAGCTGAAAACGAAGCGGCGAAGTTCCGCGCTGACTACGACGTAAAGATCAATCAGGAAAAGCAGCGCGTGGCCGCCTACGTCGATGGAGAAAAGGCCAAAATCGCAGACGAAGAACGCAAGATTTTAGAAGAAGCGCGCCACTCCGCTTCGCAGCAGCTCGAAGCGGTCCGCAACAAGGTCCGCGACGAGAGCGACGCCGCTCGTACCGAACTGCATTCCAAAGTCGGAGAGTTTGCTAGCCAAATGACCAGCCGGATCCTCGGTTACTCAGTGAATATCCAGGGGGCAAAAAAGGCCAAGCACAGTGAACCGGAGGACGCTCTACGCGGCTAATTATATGGAATACGTAATCTCCAATATCGTGAACTTTGTCGCTATGGTGGCTGTTCTCTATTTTGGTACCCGCAAAGGCGCCAAAGCCTTCGTTGCCGGAAGAAGCGAGAACATCAAAAAAAGTATGGCGGACGCTGAGGCTCTTTTTTCCAAGGCCGATGCCGAACGCAGCGAATGGAAGGCCAACTGGGATTCCGTGGCCGCGCACTCAGAAAAACTGATGAAGGACGCGCAGACGAACGTGAATCACCTGCGGGAAAAAACTTTGACGGCTGCGCGCGAGCAATCCGCGCGCATTTCTTCCGACACCAATCGCCTGGCCCAAAGTGAAATGGAAAAAGCCAAGAGTGATTTGCAAAAAGAGATTGTCGAAGAAAGTCTGGCGCTCTCGAAACAGTTTCTATCGGTCACGCTTGGAGAGGGCGAACGCAAAAAATTAGTAGAAGAGTCTTTGGAGCTCGTAAGCCATGCAGGATAGAGTCGCCAAAATTTACGCCAAGGCCATTTTGGATTTGGGCCTCAAAGGCAAAGAACTTCATGCGGTCCAAGAAGAGCTAGCCTCGGTCGGTGCACTTGTCGACGAGAACAAAGAGCTTGGCCTCGTTTTTTCTTCAGAGCTCTTTCGCACCGAAGAACGCATGGCCGTAATGGAAAGCCTTTATACAAAGCTCAAATGCTCTGAGGTAACAGGACGCGTGCTCAAGCTATTGGCGTCCTCCAATCGGGTAAAAAACCTTAGCGCTATCGCTCGCGAGTTGCACCTGCTTGTATCGCGAGCTGAAAACATTGTTCCGCTTCGGGTGGAGTCCCGTGACGAATTGGGTAGCGCCCAGCAAAAGAAGATCGAAGAGCGGTTCGAAAAGTTTTTTGGAAAGCCGGTGGAAGCGGATTTTGAAGTTAACCCCTCGTTGTATGGGGGCGTACGGGTTACCGCGGAAGGCACAACCTATGATGGCACGCTAGCGACCAGGCTTGCCAGGATGAAAGAAACCCTTGTGGGAGGAGCATGATGCAGACCATTCGAGCGGACGAAATCAGCCAGATTATTCGCCAGCGTATTGAGGAATTTGACCGAGAAGTACAGATTGCAGAAACCGGAACGGTTCTCAGCGTCGGTGACGGCGTGGCCCGCGTCTATGGCCTTCAAAATGCGATGGCCGGTGAGATGGTGGAATTTTCCGGAAATACCTTCGGGATGGTGCTGAACCTTGAAGCAGAGAGCGTTGGTATCGCGATCTTCGGTGGTGTTACGACGGTAAAAGAAGGCGACACCGTAAAGCGGACGAACAAGATTTTTCAGGTGCCCGTAGGCGACGCCATGCTTGGCCGCGTGGTAAATGCGCTCGGCATTCCGGTCGACGGACGTGGTAGCATTGACGCAAAAGAGCACCGCCAAGTCGAAATTAAAGCGCCCGGAATCGTGAAGCGCCAGCCGGTTAAAGAGCCCATGCAAACGGGTATTAAGGCTATCGATGCGATGGTTCCCATTGGCCGCGGCCAGCGCGAACTGATCATTGGTGACCGCCAGACTGGAAAGACCGCGATCGCCATTGACGCCATCATCAATCAAAAAGGCAAAGACGTTATCTGTATTTACGTTGCGATCGGACAGAAACAGTCGACGGTAGCGCAGGTGGTGGAAAAACTCCGCCAGCACGGAGCCATGGACTACACAATTGTCGTCACCGCGACCGCGAGTGAGCAGGCACCGTTGCAGTACATTGCGCCCTACTCTGGCGTGACCATGGGTGAGTTTTTCCGGGATAACGGAAAACACGCACTCATTGTTTACGATGATTTGACCAAACAGGCGCAGGCCTATCGTCAGCTTTCCTTGCTGCTTCGTCGCCCTCCGGGCCGCGAAGCTTTTCCCGGCGACGTTTTCTACGTACACAGCCGCTTGCTTGAGCGTGCCGCGAAACTGAGTGACGCCGAAGGTGGCGGAAGTTTGACGGCGTTGCCCATCATCGAAACGCAGGCGGGCGACGTTTCGGCGTATATCCCTACCAACGTGATTTCGATTACCGACGGGCAGATCTTCCTCGATACGGAACTCTTCTACTCTGGTGTCCGCCCGGCGATTAACGTCGGATTGTCGGTTTCTCGTGTAGGCGGTAGCGCGCAGATCAAAGCGATGAAGAAGGTTGCCGGTAACCTGCGCCTCAGTCTCGCGCAGTACCGTGAGCTGGCAGCTTTCGCACAGTTCGGCTCCGATTTGGACAAAGCCACCCAAGACATGTTGAACCGTGGGGAACGCATGGTGAACGTGTTGAAGCAACCGCAGTATTCGCCGCTTCCGGTGGAGAAGCAGGTGGCGATCATTTACGTCGGTGAAAAGGGTGTCTTGGACAAGCTGCCCGCCGATCGGGTTTCTGACTACGAAAAAGGGTTTAGCGAATACTTGGAAGCGAAGCACGCGGGTCTACTACAAACCCTCCGTGAGAAGAAAGAGCTCTCGGATGATGTTAAGGCGGGCCTGGACAAAGCCATCGCTGAATACCAGGAAGTTTTTGTATAAGACATGGCAAACTTAAAAGACATTCGGCGACGGATCGTTAGCGTCAAGAGCACGCGTCAGATCACGCGCGCGATGAAGCTCGTGGCCGCTGCAAAACTTCGTCGAGCGCAGGACGCGATCTTGGCCGCTCGGCCGTACGCGTACCGGATTTATTCCATTCTGCTCTCGCTGACGGAGGGGGACGCCGCGAAGCACCCGCTTCTCGTCCAACGCGAAGAGAAGAAGATAAAGCTCGTTGTGCTTGCCGGAGACCGTGGTCTGTGCGGACCGTTCAATGCCAACATCTTCAAGGCGTCCGAGAAGTTCATCAAGGCCAAGCAAGCAAGTGGCGTTGAGGTTCAGGTCGCCTGCATTGGGAAAAAAGCCTACGAGTACTTTAAGGATCATGGAGAGAGTCCCGTCTACCATACTGGACTGCTTAGTGACCCTTCCTTTTCTCGCGTGGCAAAGATCGCCGATGAGCTTCTTGAAAGTTTTGCCGGTGAGCACTTTGATGCAGCCTATCTTGTTTACAATGAGTTCAAGTCGGCGATCCAGCAGACCGTGGTTGTAGAGCGACTCATTCCCATCGGACTAGAGTTGCCCGAAGGTGTGGTTGGCATCCGACAGTTGAGCAAGAAAGATACCTTTATCGATCCCATTTTCGAACCGAGCCGTCAGGAAATCTTGGACGTTCTCGTCCCGAGACACTTCAAGACACAGTTGTTCCGCTCGGTTCTTGAATCGATTGCGAGCGAGCACGGTTCCCGGATGTCAGCCATGGAAAGTGCCACCAAGAACGCATCGGAAATGATCGACAAATTGACTTTGGATTATAACAAAGCCCGTCAGGCCGGAATCACGAAAGAGTTGATGGAAATCGTGGGCGGCGTTGAGGCGATGAAGTAGAGATTTTGGAGGAGAGCTAAATGCAGTCATTTGGAGAAATCACACAGGTGATGGGTCCGGCGGTGGACGTGGCTTTTCCGGCGGGAGCGCTTCCGCCTATTTACACGGCACTGAAAGTTACCAATGCGTCTATCGATGATAAGCAGGAAAACCTGACTCTTGAAGTGGCGCAGCACTTGGGTGATGGCTTGACCCGTTGTGTGGCGATGGATTCCACAGAAGGTTTAGTCCGCGGTATGAAAGTCCGCGATACCGGTGAGCCGATTAGCGTACCGGTAGGCCCTGAGGTTTTGGGCCGCATTCTCAACGTAATTGGTGAGCCGGTCGATGAAGGCGGCGAAGTCAAAGCGAAGAAGAAATATCCGATTCACCGCGATCCCCCTACCTTTGAGGATCAGAGCACAGAGGCCGAGACCCTTGTAACCGGAATTAAAGTGGTGGATCTCCTCGCCCCATACGCCCGTGGCGGTAAGATTGGTCTCTTCGGTGGTGCAGGTGTAGGTAAGACCGTTTTGATCATGGAACTCATTCACAACATCGCGAAACAGCACGGTGGTTACTCGGTGTTTGCGGGTGTGGGCGAGCGTACTCGCGAAGGAAACGATTTGTGGCTCGAAATGAAAGAGTCGGGCGTTATCGATAAGACGGCGCTGATTTACGGGCAGATGAACGAGCCTCCGGGTGCGCGTCTTCGTGTCGGTCTGACGGCCCTTACGGTTGCCGAGTACTTCCGGGATGAAGAAGGCCAGGACGTGCTGCTCTTCGTAGACAACATTTTCCGTTTCACTCAGGCGGGTTCTGAAGTATCGGCGCTCCTAGGTCGTATCCCTTCCGCGGTAGGTTACCAACCGACCCTGGCGACGGAAATGGGTGCCTTGCAGGAACGTATTACGACGACAAAGAAAGGCTCGGTCACTTCCGTACAGGCGATTTACGTACCTGCGGACGATTACACCGATCCCGCGCCTGCGACCACTTTGCTCACTTGGATGCGACTACGAACTTGTCTCGTGCGCTTACGGAAAAGGGCATTTACCCGGCCGTGGATCCTTTGGCTTCCACATCGCGTTTGCTCGCTCCGGAAATTGTTGGAAACGAGCACTACGCGGTAGCGCGTGAAGTTCAGAAACCTTGCAGCGCTACAAAGATCTGCAGGACATCATCGCGATTCTCGGTATGGATGAGTTGTCTGACGAAGATAAGCTTGTGGTGGCCCGAGCGCGTAAGGTTGAAAAATTCCTTTCGCAGCCATTCTTTGTGGCCGAGCAGTTCACCGGCAACCCAGGGCAATACGTAGAAGTGGCGGACACCGTTCGCGGCTTTAAGGAAATTGTTGATGGGAAGCACGATGACGTGCCCGAACAGGCCTTCTACATGGTAGGAACCATCGAGCAAGCGCTTGAAAAAGCGGAGAAGCTCAAGAAGGGTGCCTAATGCAGATTGATATCGTAACGCCACACCGACGTTTGGTGACGGGGGAGAGAACTGAAAAGGTGAAGCTTCCCGGCTCCAAAGGACAGATGGAGATCCTTGAAAACCACGCGGAGCTTCTATCGACCCTAACGACGGGGCTCTTGGAGTTCAATGGTAGGCGTTTTGCTATCAGCCAGGGCTTTGTGGAAATTAAGAACGAAAAAGTAACCGTACTAGCGGAAACCTGCGAGGAAAGCACCGAGATAGACAAGGCACGTGCGCAGGCAGCCCAGAAAAACGCAGAAGAAAAACTTCAGGGAACCCTCAGCGACGAAGACTACGAGAAATACCAGCTCAAGCTTCAACGGGCTCTAATCCGCCAGCAGTTGGTGAATTAGAATTCGAAAGAGGAGCTCTTTGTTCCCTGCTGCTCTCAAAATTAACGAAATCTTCTACAGCCTTCAGGGCGAAAGCCTGTCGGTAGGCAAACCCACCGTCTTTGTTCGTGTAGCTACCTGCAATATGCGCTGTTCGTGGTGCGATACACGCTACGCCTTTTGGGAAGGCCACCGGATGACGGTGGAGGAGATCCTACAAGAAGTAGGCCGGTACCCTACAAAATTTGTGTGCGTTACAGGTGGAGAACCGCTCGGCCAGCAGGCGAGCCTGTTGCTCATGCAACGTCTCCTCGAACAAGGCTACACGGTGTCGCTAGAGACCGGCGGGGGATTCAGCGTGGCTTCGGTGCCTGATGAGGTTATCAAGGTTATCGACGTCAAATGCCCGGATAGTGGCGAAACAGAGAGCATGTGCTGGGACAATCTCCAGCTGGCTGGGCCCAGGGATCAGTTTAAGTTTGTCGTGGCGAGCAAGGTGGATTTTGACTGGGCGACCGGACTGATCCGCAAAGAAAGACTGACTGAGCGTGCGGCCGTACTTTTTTCCCCGGTAGAAGATCGTGTCCCGGCCGACTCTTTGGCCGCCTGGGTGCTAGAGAGTGGGCTCCCGGTTACCTTTCAGCTGCAGCTTCATAAGAAAATTTGGGGAAAAGACGCACGCGGTGTCTGATTAGCGGATCCGGGCGTCAATTATCCACAGCTTCTGTGGATAGTGGTGGAATGTTTTTAGGGCAAATTGTAAACGAGCACCCGGTTATTGTTTGCATCGGCCAGAAAAAATTGGGTGGAAGTGGCCGCCATCCCCTCAGGGCCGTTCAAAGCGTACTGGCCCGAGCCTGATCCTGAGTCGCTGAAAGACTCCTGCCCGATCACGTACTTGGCTGATTGTGTGCCCGAGGGAATGCCTTCGTAAACGAGCACGCGATGATCCGCTGCGTCTGAGACAAAAGTGTAAGTACCGTTGGTTGCGATGTGCTTTGGATCGTTAAAATTGTTGGCTTCCAGGTTTCCCCCAGCGCACGAGCCAGTAACAAAATCGTCTTGCCCCAGTACCGCTGCCGCGGGGAGGTCGTTGGCGCTGTTGGGGAGTGGCGACCAAATGGCTACTCGGCAGTTACTTCGATCTGCCAGGAACAGCCGCGTACTATAGAGAAAAATATTAAAGAGGTTTGTAAATCGTGTGGAGCTTGTCCCACTGGCTGCGGAGGTAAAGGTGGAATTCCCCAACACTAGGGAGGCAGCAGTGCCTGTTGACGGGGTTTCGCTACCAAAAACCAGGATGCGGTTGTTCGTTATTTCTGAAACGTACAGATTACCTCCGCCCGCGGCGACGCCGATGGGGGCGTTCATTTGAGCGGCCGCAGTACCGCTCCCATTTCCGTTAAACCCGATCTGTCCCACTACCGAAGTGGCAAACTCACCCGTAGTCGCTAATGGAAAGTTATAGATCACTGCGCGGTTGTTGTTTTGATCGGCCACATAGAGAAAGCCGCCCAGCGTGTCCGTTGCGAAAATGCCGCCGGGAGAAGAAAGCGTGTCTCCGTTGGTGCTGCCCCCTTGGTTTGCGTTCGTGCCGGTAAAGCTTGTCTGCCCCACAACGCGATCAGCGGCCTGGCCAAATGTCGTCGGTAGAGTGTCCCAAACTAAAATTCGGTGATTCGAGGCGTCCGATACAAAAAGTTGGGTATTGAGAACGAATACGCCAAAAGGGCGGTTGAGACCGGAGGCGCCGCCGTTTGCCGTAGTCGTATCGAAATCTGGCTGGCCTAGAGCAAAGCTTGGGGTCAGAACAATGGAGGTCGAAGAGCCCTTGAAAACTCCGTTCGTGCAAGCGGTTAGAAACAAAAGCAGCAGCAGAGAAAGGAGGCTCAGGCGCATTCTTAAACGGCGCAAGGCGGGTGCCCGTGCGGCTCCGTATGGATGACTACGTCTACGAGATCGGGAAATTTCTTTTTAAGTCGGTCCTCCACCGTATGTGTAATTTCGTGTGCCTGGAAAAGAGAAATATCGCCCGGTAAGTGGATGTTGAGATCCAAAAACTTGTGGCCGTCGTGCCCTCGACTTCGGATGGCGTGGCAGTGCAAGACTCCCTTTACGGAAGAGGCCACGCGCTCAACTTCTTCAGGATCGAGCACACTATGATCGACGAGCGGATCGATGGTTTCGCGCAATAGCTGGATGGCCATGTACACCAGGTAAATGGCAATGAGCAGAGCCACCGCTCCGTCTACATACGGAAGCGAGAACTTAGAGGAAAGCAGACTCACAAACACTGCGCAGGTCACCAAAAAGTCGCTCCGGTTGTGGTAGGAGTCTGCCAGCAAAAACTGGCTCGAGAGCTCCTTGGCCTTTCGGGCCTCAAGGAAGGCGACACTCAAATTCACGACCATGACGCCCAGCAAAATGGCGAACCCCCAAAAAGAGTACTGCGCCAGGCGTTCGGGGTGCATGAAGCGTTCAAAGGCCAAAGTCCCGACCTCGTAGCCTGCCAAGATGAGCATGAAGCTCAAGATGAGGCTGGCGACCGTCTCAAATTTTTGGTGTCCATAGGGGTGATCGTCGTCGGGGGGCTTACTGGCTAAAATTACAGAGATAATTCCGACGATGGTCGAGGTCGAGTCGAAAAGCGAGTGGATGCCGTCCGCGGTAAAGGCCAAAGTCGCGGTGCGGTACCCGTAGACAATCTTAAGCGCGGCCCCGAGGGTACTGGCCGACAGGCAGACCAAAAGGACCTTCACAATGGAGTTGGAGCGAGTGCTCATCTTCTTAGGATCCTAGTACAAGCCAAGTTGCCTCTCTAGGCTTTTTCTACTAGAAATCTCAATAATATGCAGCATCAAGCGCCATTGAAAAAGCCCTCGGACCGCAAACCGGAGTGGCTCAAAATCAGGCCCCCGGCAGGCGACGAATATACCCGCCTGAAGGGGATGTTTCGTGCCTTGAATCTGCACACGGTCTGCGAAGAGGCACGCTGCCCGAACGTGTCGGAGTGTTGGGGCGGAGGCACGGCAACCCTGATGTTGCTGGGGGATACCTGCACGCGCGGTTGCCGCTTCTGCAATGTGAAGACCGGAAACCCGCGTGGGGCTGTGGATGAGCTGGAACCTGTTAAAGTTGCGTCTGCGATTTCGCAGATGGACCTCAACTACGTAGTTTTGACTTCGGTGGATCGGGACGATCTTCCCGATGGCGGTGCCGATCACTTTGGGCGCACCGTGGAGGCCCTAAAAAAGAGTTCGCCGCGAACTTATGTGGAGGTCCTGATTCCCGATTTTAAGGGAGATCGCGCCGCCCTCGAGCGATTGGTCCGCGCGCAGCCCGACGTTGTGGCCCACAACTTAGAAACAGTAAAGAGGCTTACCCCCACAGTACGCGACAAGCGCGCGACTTATGAGCAATCCTTAAAAGTTCTTCAGGAAGTTAAGGAAATCGATCCTTCGCGCTACACCAAATCTTCATTGATGTTGGGTCTGGGAGAGAGCTTGGACGAGGTTTTTGAGGCGATGCGCGATTTGCGCGCGGTGGGTTGTGACGTATTGACCTTTGGGCAATATCTTCAGCCCTCACAGCGGCACTTGCCAGTTGTGGAGTACCTTTCTCCCGAGGAGTTTGAGTCCTACCGGTTAGCGGCGGTTGGACTTGGATTTCTGTATGTCGCCTCAGGGCCTTTGGTTCGAAGTTCCTACAAAGCGGGCGAGATGTTTATGGAAGGGTATCTACGGTCGCAGGAAACGGTGGAACAATGGAAGTAACCTCACCCGGAAAAGATATGAAAAATAAAGCGTCCAAACAATCCGAATCACGCTCCCGTTCATCTGTCTTGCGTGAAGACTGTTTTCACATTTTGGATGAGCAAAATGTCGCCGATCCCAAACTCGATCCGCAGCTGGGAGAGGAGCTCTTGCTCAAGATGTACAGCAACATGGTGACCTCTCGCCTACTCGACGAGCGTGGGATGATGCTCCAACGCCAAGGGCGAATCGGATTTTATGTTCCCGCGACCGGCCAGGAAGCCATTTCCACTGGCACCGCAGCCGCTCTCAAATCCAGTGACTGGGTTTTCCCAAGTTACCGGGAGCCCGGCGTGTTTTTGTACCGAGGGGCCGATCTTCTGCAGATGATAGCCAATCTTTACGGCAATTCCGGAGATATCTGTCAGGGTCGGCAGATGCCCAATCACTATAGTTTTTCAAAGCAAAAGCTGTTCTCAGTTTCTAGCCCCATCTCCACCCAGGTCATCCAGGCGGTGGGTTGCTCGATGGCGAGCAAAATCCGAAACGAAAAAGATGTCACCATCACCTATTTCGGTGACGGTGGAACTTCTGAGAATGATTTTCATACGGGGCTTACCTTCGCGGGCGCCTTTAAGGCGCCGACGGTATTTATCTGTACCAACAACCAATACGCGATCTCGGTTCCGCTCCACAAGCAAACTGGAGCCAAGCGCCTGGCCGATAAAGGGATTGGCTACGGCGTGGAATCCGTGGCGGTGGACGGAAACGACATTTTGGCGGTTTATGCCAAAACCAAAGAAGCCGTCGATAAGGCTCGCAACGGTGGCGGACCGACGCTGATTGAATGTCTAACGCTTCGAATGGGGCCGCATTCTTCTTCCGACGATCCGACGCGTTACCGGGACCCTGAATTGTACGCCGCCTGGGAAAAGCGCGATCCCATTCTGCGCTTCCGGCAGTACCTGGAAGGCAAAGGGCTTTGGGATGAGGATCACGAAGAGTCGCTGCGCGAAGAGGTCAAAGACCACCTGGTAGAGGTCGTTGAGGATGTGGAAAAAATGCCGCCTCCGGAGCTCGAAACACTTTTTGAAGACGTTTATGCGGAATTAACGCCACAGCTGAAAAAGCAAAAACAAGCGCTCATTGCGGAGCGCGAACTGCGTGGCAAATTCGAAAACACGAGCGAAGCTTTTCCGCTGTAATTTTGGATTTATTAGTAAGGGGTTAGTATGGCGACGATGACGATTGTACAAGCCGTGCGGGATGCGCTTTTTAACGAGATGAAGCGCAATGATTCGGTCGTGCTGCTCGGCGAAGACGTAGGCTTAAATGGGGGTGTCTTTCGCGCTACGGAAGGCTTGCAAAAGGAATTCGGCGAAGCGCGTGTAATGGATACTCCGCTTGCCGAGAGTGGAATCATTGGCGCGGCGATGGGGATGGCCGTGAATGGTTTGCGTCCTGTTCCGGAAATCCAGTTTCTGGATTTCATCTACCCGGCCTTTGATCAGATTGTGAGTGAAGTAGCGAAGATCCGCTACCGATCGGGCGGTACCTTTACCTGTCCCATGGTCATTCGTTCGCCGGCAGGCGGAGGAATCCGCGGCGGGCACTACCATTCCCAAAGTTCGGAAGCCTATTTTACGCATACGCCGGGATTGAAAGTGGTCTACCCTTCCAATCCTTACGACACCAAAGGTTTACTCATCAGTGCCATTCGCGATGAAGATCCCGTTATCTTTCTGGAGCCGAAGAAGTTGTACCGCGCAGTAAAAGGCGAAGTTCCCGAAGGCGAGTACACCGTTGAGATCGGAAAAGCGAACGTCGTGCGAGAAGGCAAAGACGTGACGATCTTGTGCTGGGGGGCCATGGTGCCCGAGGCACTCAAAGCCGCGGATCTTTGCACCCCCGTGGAGCCGATTGTGAAGTGGTGGATTTGCGCACATTGGTTCCTTTGGACGAGGAAACGATTCTGGAGTCTGTGAAAAAGACCGGAAAAGTCGTGATCGTTCACGAGGCGCCACGCACCTGCGGTTTTGGGGCGGAGTTGTCCGCGCTGATTGCCGAGGAGGCCGTGGAGTATTTGGAGGCGCCCATCGTTCGGGTCGCTGGTCTTGACACCCCCTTCCCCTATACGCTGGAGCATGTTTATATGCCCGATGCAGAACGCATCGCCTTGGCCGTCGGGAAGGTGAAGAACTTTTAGAGCTGGAAGAGGTTTACGATGGAATTCAAATTACCGGACATAGGGGAAGGGGTCGCAGAGGGTGAAATTACCAAAGTGGCTGGTTAAGGCCGGAGAAGCCGTAAAGGCGGATCAGCCCATGGTAGAGGTGATGACCGACAAGGCGACGGTAGAAATTCCCTCACCCATGAATGGGACTATAGACGAGTTGCTTGCGAATGAAGGCGAAACGGTGCCGGTGGGCCAAGCCATTGTTCGCATCGCCGGCGCTGGGGATAGCGCTGTAAAAAAACCTTCGAACGGCGGGGCGCACGCGCCCCAGGACCGCCCCGTGTCTCAGCCGGCGCCGACAAAGAGTGCCGCGACCAAGTCTGCCCCGGCAGAGGATTCCAGCGCTGAAGTTTTGCCCTTTAAGGTGCTTGCAACTCCGGCCACGCGCAAGCTCGCGCGCGATTTACAAATTGATTTAACCCGAGTCGAAGGCACGGGCCCACATGGACGCATCACCAAGGTGGATGTCCAAATGGTGTATGAAGGTAAGCAAGCGGCGACTTCTCGCAGCTCGCATCCTAGCCCGAGCACTGCCGTTGCGACACGCACAAAGGCGCCAGTTTCCTATGTGCCTTCCGGTTCGGTGGAAAGAATTCCACTTCGAGGAGTTCGTAAGAAAATTGCAGAAGCCATGACTCGGTCCAAGCACACCGCTGCGCACTTCACTTACGTCGAGGAAGTCGACATGAGTGAAATCGTAAAAATGCGCAGTGCCGCCAAGGAAGAGGCCAAGGCGAGAGGGATCAAGCTCACGTTTCTTCCCTTTATCATCAAGGCCCTTATTCCAGCGCTTCGAGAGTTTCCGTACCTGAACAGCTCTTTGGACGATGAGAACCAGGAGATCCTTCTTAAGGGGGATTTCAATATCGGTATAGCGACGGATACAGATAATGGTCTGATGGTGCCGGTTATTAAGACCGCAGATAGGAAGAGCATTTGGGATCTTGCGGACGAAATTGAAACTCTTTCTGAAAAAACCCGAACTGGCAAAGTGTCTGTCGACGATTTAAAGGGCGGCACCTTTACCATTACCAATGCGGGTTCCATTGGCGGCGTTTTTGCCACTCCCGTTATCAATCACCCGGAAGTCGCCATTTTGGGAGTGAATGCGATCCGCAAGCGTCCGGTGGTAAAGGACGATCAAATCACCATCGCCGACATGATGTTCCTTTCCCTCTCGGTGGATCACCGAGTGGTGGATGGTGCGGATGCCGCGCGCTTCATGAATCGACTGGTATATTTCCTGTCGGATCCTAAGCGATTTGTTTTTGCCTAGACGCTTTTGCTTTAAGAGGGAAGCATGAAATACGATGCAGTAGTGATAGGGGCTGGTCCTGGTGGCTATGTCTGTGCGATTCGACTTGGACAGCTGGGCCTGAAAACAGCTTTGGTGGAAAAAGATCAGATTGGTGGTGTTTGCCTAAATGTTGGCTGCATACCTTCCAAGGCTCTCATCCACGCCGCCGGCACGTTCTGGAAAATACAGAATGAAGCCGAAAAAATGGGCATTACCGCAAAAGATCCGCACTGTGATTTGGGTAAGATGCAGGATTGGAAAGGTGGAGTTGTTAAAAAACTCACCGGCGGAGTGAGCCAGCTTCTTAAAGCCAATAAAGTAGATGTCATTCGAGGGAACGCTTTCTTTAAGGACAAAAAACACCTTATCCGTGCGATCCAATGACGGAGAGACCCAGCTGAGTGCCGCAAATTTTGTTATCGCCACCGGTTCTCGCAACCTCACCCCTGCCCTTTCTTCCGATGAACGGAAAAAACGTCATTTCGTCGACAGAGGCCCTGGAAATGAAGACGCTCCCAAAGCGTTTTGTGATCATCGGTGGCGGTTTTATCGGCGTAGAAATCGGAATGGCCTACGCGAAGCTTGGCAGCGAAGTGCACATTGTGGAGGCGCTCGAACAGATTCTGCCCAGTATCGACAAAGATTTGGTGGGCGTTGTGGAACGCAAGATGAAAAAGCTCGGAATGACAGTCCACACGAACACGCTCGCGAAGGGTTTTGAGGAAGCCGATCCGGCCAGCGCTTCCACGCTACACTTGAAAGTGGAGAAGAATGGCAAAGCGGAATCCTTACCCGCGGACGTTGTTCTTGTGTCTATCGGTCGCAAGCCAAACTCCGAAGACTTGGGACTAGAGACGGTGGGTGTTGCTCTGGATGGCCGTGGGAACATCAAAACCGACAACTTGGGCCGAACGAACGTCGTCGGTATTTACGCCATTGGCGATGTCACCGGCCCTCCCCAGTTGGCGCACCGGGCTTCCATGGACGGGCTTTTGGTGGCTTCCACCATTAAGGGCGAAAATGCTTACCGTGACTACCGCACAGTCCCTTGGGCGGTGTTCTCCGATCCTGAGATTGCGGTATGTGGACTCAGTGAGAAAGAAGCAACGGAGCAAGGGATCTCGTTCAAAGTGGGTAAGTTTCCCTTCGCCGCCTCGGGCAGAGCGCTTAGCACCAATGAAACGGACGGCTTTGTAAAAGTACTCATCAACGAAAAAGATGAATCCATCGTGGGAGTGCACATGGTGGGCCCTGAAGTTTCCAATCTGATAGCCGAAGCGGCTTTGGCCGTGGAGATGGGGGCTTGCGCCGAAGACATCGTGCGCACCATCCATACCCACCCGACGTTGCCGGAAGCCTTCCCCGAAGCGGTGGAAGCGGCTTACATGAAGGCGATCCATACGGCGAACGTGCCGCGGAGGAGCCGCTGAGTGACTCGTCCCCTTCTCATACGAGACTTGGGGCTTGTCGCCTATGACGTTGCCTATGAGGAGCAAAAGCAACTAGTAGCGGCCAAAAAGGCGGACGCCGATTTGCCGGACTATCTTTTGTTGCTGGAACACCCGGACGTTTATACCTACGGACGAAAAAGCAAGTTGGAGGAGATTCCGGGCAACGGTGTTGAGATCGAGCGCAGGGGGCAGGTGACCTATCACAATCCTGGTCAGCTTGTGGGCTACCCTATTCTGCGCCTGAACCTGGCCACCGTGATCACCGTTACCTGCGTTCTCTCGAAGACAAACTTATCGCTACGCTCGCCCAGTTTGGAATTGTTTCGGATCGATTAGACAGGGCCACAGGTGTTTGGTAGGCGATCGCAAAGGTGGCTAACGTTGGTGTGGCTGTCTCCCGGATGGGTCACCTACCATGGCTTTGCGCTCAATGTGTGCAATGAGCTAGCGGGTTTTCAAAAAATTCACCCTTGTGGATTTGACAGCCGGTATGACTTCTATGTTAGAGTTACTGGGCAAAGCGCACTGTCCCCAATGGACGCAGTGAAAGGCTGCAATCGATGCAGAGTTTGCCGCTTTTTCTTGGTCAGGCGGCCAACCTCTTCCAGAAAGAAGGCTGCGGTGCCCGATAAGCTATTTGGAAAGACAGCCTATGTTTGAAGAAACTAGAAAATCCCCGCGCTAGGAAAACGGAACGCAAGACCAAGACTCCCAAAGTACTAGCCGTCATCGATCAAAAAGGTTGTACGGGCTGTCATGCGTGCATCCTTTCTGTCCGTCGATTGTATTGAGCAGGTTCCGGGTGAGGATCCTCAAGCTCCCGATTTCATGCGAGTCGTTGAAGTGGATCTCGATCGCTGCATTGGCTGTCGTCTTTGTGCATAAGTACTGTCGTGGGAGACCATTTTCATGGTCGATAAAGAAGAAGGCCGGACAAAGCGCCGAGAGCTGGACGTTACGCTCACAATGTTCTCTACCAGGGACTAGGAAGTAATGCGGCGCCGGTTGCTGAAGGAGAAGCGGATGCCGAACCGGAAGCGGCTGTGGCCGAAGAACCCTTGCCCGAAAGACAAGTAAGTTCCCCTACTAAAATTAAACGCTCAAGTTGGATTTTTTTAGAAATTCGGGATCTGAAAAGATCTCCGAGATTTTCTCGCGCAGGGCTACCTCTGGCGATTGGGTGCTATTTTCTGCCGCGGTGGCGTAACAACCTAATAGGGAAGGCATGTCTTTGAGTGCGTGCAAAGCCGTTACCCAGACTGCCAGAAACCACAACGGACTTTTTACGCCCGCAGAGCCCGCCCGGCGAATGACTACGTGGGGGGCTTTACCGGAAAAGGTCTGCGAATCCGTGCGGCCCTCGCCCGTGATCACCACCTGGTGGGCTCGGACTACGTCGTCAAAATGGAGCCAGTCGAGCAGAAACTGTGCGCCTTGGACGAGACGTGCCCTAAAGAAAGCGCGAAACGCCGCCGCGATGCCGCCCCTGCGCCGGTCATCGGTTCGAGCTTGATATTCTGTTGGAGGATTTCATACGCGCGAGTCGCGAAGTTTTCCATCCCCTGCTCCAAAGCCCGCAAATCACCCTCTCCCGCACCTTTCTGCGGAGAGAAAACCCGCGCGCTGCCGTCTGGGCCGCAAGGGGTTCAGCACGTCACACAGAACGGTAAACTCAACACCCGCCCCCACCATCGAGGCGGTACGATCTGCTCAATCCAGCGCAACCCGTTCCCATTGCCCCAAATCGGTTTACCGGCGTTGTCGGTGAACTTGAAGCCAAAGGCATCCAACATTCCCATCCCGCATCTGAAACCGCCGAGTCGCCCAAACCTACATAAGCCCGTTTCACGTCCGGCCATTTTTGCAGAACGTCGAGTAAAAGCGAACCTAGGGAATGCGAACTTGCCCGCATGACGTCGCGCTCGGCCTCAGGCACGAGTGCAGACCGCAGACTTCGGCACTCTCTATATATATGGGGAGGTGGGTGCGTACACGCTGGGTAAAGCAGGACGCGTGCCGTGGTTGGTTTTCCATCCGGGGTTTTGGCCGCGAACTCCAGCACTTCGCCGCCTAAGGCGGCTTCAGCCACTGAAAAGCGTGCCCCGGCCGCCATCTCCGATGGGCAGCACAGAAGTTTCAAAGCGAGGCTTTAGCGTTTCCGCTACGATCTGACACGCCTGTTCGTTGCTTAGTGTTCCTTGAAAGAGTTGAACGCCACTAAGATGGCCGGTTTTCTTGAGTCCACAACTCACAGCTAAGGCTCCGTCGTTCCCGATGGCTTCATGGGAGACAGGCTTCATGGCCTCTGAGCACTGCAATTCTTCGTTTTCGTTGATGGGCTGTTTGTAAACGATATCGTGATCGTTTGTCCGGGCCTCTTTAAAATTCTCAGGAGCGAGTTCGGCGCATACGCTGCAGAGGATACACTTTTGATCGGTGTACCAACGGCCTACAATATTGTCGTTATAACGTAGCGTGCGATCGCCCATTCTTTTCCCTTCGGGGAGGAGCCGGCTTAGGTCCCACTCGCTTGGGACGTTGCGGCTCTCAAATTCAATTCGGTTTTAGACCCTTCAGCTGAAGCGCTTTTTCTGAGCGCGTACATGCAGGAACTGCCGTTCCACGAGGAGGCAGCGTCTACCGTGATTGAGCGCGGCGACACCTGGTGCCACGCCTGCAAAGGGATCAATACCACGTCTCCTTATTTAGTGAACAAGTCAGGATTAGCCTTTCCATGAGCTGAAGCGGCTTTTGCGTGGGGTACCCGACCACGCGTTCGCTCTTGGAAGTCACCAGATCAACCCAATGATTCCGAAGCTGTTTGCCGCCGTTCATCGCTGCCGTCTTGGTAATTGAACGTCCGCGGTGGCGCGCTTGGGGCTTTCGTTGCAGGCCCCAGACCACCTGTTCGGTGCTTTCGGTCAGCATGCGGCAGGTGATGTTTGGCTGGGCGTTGGGCTTGGACCAGATGATGCTGTTGAGCACTTTGCGGTCCATCTCCCAACAAGAAACCAAATCAGGTAGATGTTGTGGTACGTCCCAAATATCAAAATGTTCCCGTTGGGCTTTACCGCACGGAACACCTCTTTGAGCAGCGTATGGTGAAGTCAGCAAACTCGTCTTTGGAGAAGCAGTCCCAGATCTCCTGCATGGTGACGTGCGAAGAGAAGGCCCAGGTGAGGCCCTTCTTCTTACTCATGTTGTAGGGAGGATCGGTGATGCACGCGTCCACGCTTGCCGTAGGCAAACTGGTGAGTACCTCTAAAGCATCCCCGCAAATACTGGTCGAAAGTTTCGTTCCCATGCCACCCTAATACCCCAACGAGGGGGCGCGATCTCTTTGCTGTTAATGTTGGGGCCTAATGTTGGGAAACCAAAGGAAGTCTCTCGTTACCCCAAAATTCTCGTATGCTCGTTCCACATTTTCGAAGGATTCTTCCAAAAGCGTGCGACGATCGATGCCCACATAAGCCCCGTCTTCTGTGAGCGCTCGCGAAATAGATTCGGTTAGTTTCATGATGAAAAACTGCGACGCTTTTACGTAGGTGCGGCCAAATATGGAAAGGCGGTCCAGCATATCTGGGAGCACGCTGTGAAGAAAATGCAGATGCCGGCTCTCATCCACCAGGAGCTGGCGGCACATCTCTACCCCAATGGGGTCTGTATTCGCCGCTTTGTAGAGACGTAAAAAGGTCGAAGCGAAGTTCTCAGAGAACAAGGTGGAGAACAGCCAGTTCTCTACGCGGTAAGGACCGCCGGAAGCGATCTGCGAAAACTTATGAAGCTTGCGATCGTATTCCGGTGGAGCGCCGAGCTTTCGCAAGTACGCTTCGATGGTGAACACGTGGCGGGCTTCGTCAAAACACTGGCACGATAAGTAAAGTTCTGCTTCCTGGCTTTTCAGTTTGTTTACCGCTTTGGGCATCATGAACTGAATGGTCGTGAGGCCCATCTTCTCTAGCGTATAAAAGATGCGATTGAACTTAACCAGGATACGCTTCTTCTCCGGATCCATCTGATCCAGGTCGGCGCTGCCTTCATCGAAGTGGATTTTGGTGGGCGCGAACCACTGTTGCGAGGCCGCCTGCAAATAGAGACGGCGCATACGCTTGTCGTTCACCTTGGACGTATTGTTGTCCTGGGGTTGTAACATCTCGCGCATGGTTGGGCTTTGGGCCGCCAGCGCGGAAATGGTCGGAATGGTTTCCGACGTTGTGGGTCTTTGATCCATCATATGGTTATAGCACCAAGTTTCCGTTCCGGAAATAATCGGCGAAGCGCCGGAAATCCATTACAGAACTCTCGCTTTTGTCACAGAAAAGGGGCTCCGTCAAATTGCTAACGCGACGCGACGCCCCGTCTCCTGCACCGGAGCCGTCTTGCGAACCCCTTGAATTTATAAGCTTTAGGAAGGGCGACGTAAAACGTCACCACGGCGTCTAGTCCCCGAACACCGTTCTTCTCACCGTGTTTTCGATAGCTTTGCCCGCACGGTGACGCGATGTGACGGCTTTGGGGGTGAAAGTGTGCAAAGAGCTGACGCTTTTTAGCGGTGTGTTCTCAAAGGATGCGGTGACTCTTCGGATCGCGCATGCCTAAACAGCGCTCTTGGAACACTGCTTGCAGTGAGTCAGAAAGAGGACCCGTCGTGTGAGGCGATCTCCATCGTATTCACGCGGTATAGGGTTTTCCAGGGGAGGATACGGCAGAAGGCTAAAAATTTAGTTGAGCGACTTAGAGTTGTATTTGATTTGTACGTTTTGCTCTTTGGAAGGAGAGCTTGTGAAAGCGGGGTTACAGATGAACCGATTGATGAAACTGACTTTACTTTGTGGATTAATCCTCATGGCAGGACTTCCTTATCGTGCCGCTCTGGCCGATGAAGAAACCCATACCAAGGCGCCTGAGAAAGACAAGGCGACTCTCACCAAAGAAATTGACGAGAAGGTTAAAGAGTACACCGGCTTGATCAAGAAGATCGACGGCTGGAAAGACGAGACTCTCTTCTCTCTTCGAAGACGGTAAGGTCGTAACGGGTAAGCAACTCAAGAAAAGCTTACTTCCGAGCCTGAACGGTCTTGTGGAATACCGCCGCTTGGTTCAAGAGTTTTGTTGGAACAAAGACGAGCACACACATACATGGAAATCTCCAAGAAGCTCGACGAAGTTATCGCAAGCCTCAATACGGCTCCTACAGATGCGAAGCTCTCAAAGAAAGCTTTGAAAGAAGCAGGAGTTAAAGGCGCGCCTATTGAAGGTGACGACGAAAATGTAGAAGTCGACGTGAAGAAAATCAACGCTGAAAAGCTCTCCCAGCTTACCGAGCTTGCGAAAGCGGTCCAAGTTTCTTTCGACAAGGAATCTGAAAACAACGTTTTCAAGAAGCTGCTACCTGGAAAGGTACTGGCCTCAACGAAAGCACCGTCAGCAACGTGAAACGTTCACAGGAAAAAGACGATGCCAAGTTCAGCAAAGACTTGTTGGGTCTTGCTTCTTTCCTGAAGCATAAGCCCGGGAAGAACACCGAGATTGTAGATGAGGCTTTGAAGTCCTCTTTGGCGGCGCTTGCCGACAGCGAGAAGGACGCTTGCGTATTTACCTCTTTGCCTAAGCCCGAGAAGAAAGACGACGAAAAGAAAGACGATGAAAAGGGCGACGAGAAAAAGGCGATGAGAAAAAGGTGACGAAAAGAAAGGTGACGAAAAGAAAGGCGACGAGAAGAAAGGTGCCGCTCCTGGTTCAGGTAGCCCCTTAGGTCTTGGCGCTTTGGGAGCGGGTCAACAGCCCACGCTTCCTTTCGTGCCGACTGTGACGGATAACGGTGCCGCTCAGCAGGCCGCTGATGCATTGGCCGCGCAGGTTGCAGCCGAATCAGAACGCCAAAACCGCGAGAATCGCGAGAACGTCGATGATATCGCGCGCGCGATTCAAGATCTTTTTGATGACGTCAACGACGACCAAAACGACGACAACGAAGTTGCCGCCATCCCTGGTCAGAACGGTAAAGCCGGCAAAGCCGCGGCGGCCCCTGCTGCCTCTGCTCCTCCGGTAGCGCCTCCTATCGCGGCTACGCCCACGGCGCAGCCTCAAGGTGGAAATGAGCAACCGCCGTTCGATCCGAATCAGCAGATTCCGCCCTTCCAGCCGCCTCAGTTCCCGCAGCAGGCGTTTGGAAACAACGACAACAACAGCGATGACGGTCTCACGTCGTTGACGGGCCAACAGTACACCGCGACGCCTTTCAACGCGCCGACGGAAAACTTTTCAATGCTTCAGCAGCAGCAGAATCAGCTGATGCAGCAAAATGCGATGCTAGCTCAGGGTGAGTTCCAGCGTCGGTTGATGATGGGTCCTGCAGGCGCCCAAGGGATGAGCCCTTACGGTCCTTATGCAGCAGGCTATCAGTTCCCTGGACAGCAGCAACAGGCTGGAATGGGAAGTTTTGCCGCGAACATTCAGAACTTTGGAGCAACCGGTGGATTGCAGCAGCAGCGCGTGCAAGTCCCGACTACCCCGCAATTCCGGTTGGGTAACGGTGACACCAGCGTGCTAGCGAGTGCTTACGGTGGACGGACCAACAACGTTCCGACTGCAGTAGCCGCTCGTGGTGGAAACGCCGCTCGCTCTGTCCGATAGTTTCTAATAGTCGGTCAACATTGAAGAGGGTTTTGGCTTAGGCCAAAGCCCTCTTTTTATTTGTGCGAGTGTAGGAGTTGGCGGTCGCCAAAGACAATCGTATCGGTTAGATGGATCCCGGCCGCGACCTGCGCCCCGGGTAGCAAGACGGTTCTTTCAATGTGAGCCCCGGCCCCGATAGTACTTCCTTTACCCACCACTGCGTGGGACCCGAGCTTCACCCCACGCCCGAGATCGCAACCTTCTCCCAAAAGCACGGTTCCGTTGGTTTCCAGGTCTTCCACGGCGTTGGCAAGTTCGTGCGTCCAAAATCCCTTTTTGGTTTCTCGGTACTCGTGCCGGCTTAAGAACTGGGGCAGGTACGGCTCTCCCTTTTGAAGGGCGTCCAAAAGAGTCATCGAGGTTTCCCAGAAGATTGGCACCTCGCCCGTGTCCAACCAACAGGTCGAAGTTGGAGGCGCGTAATAACCCACTGCTTTGTCTGGCTGTTTCTCCATTAGGCTCGGATAAAGCACCTGATTGATACCGCTAAAAACGGGCTCAAGGTATTGATGGGCTTCGGGTTGCAGGATGTGAATGCCCGTAAAAATCCCTGTTTGTTTAGGCGTGCGGGTGGTTTTGCTGGGAAGTTGGCACAAACGGCCGTTCTCGTCCGTTCCGACATTGGCGTAACGCCGCTTCTTCTCTTCGTCATCCAAAAGCACCATCGTCGCTACCGCTTTTTGAGAAAAGTGGTAGTCGATGGCGGCATTGAGATCGAGATCGGTGATGAGGTCGCTGTTGCAAAGCACGAAGGGCTCATTACCCAGTAGTTTCTCCGCGTGCTTTACACCTCCGCCCGTTCCCAGCAAAGTTTCCTCGACGGAGTATCGGATCGATACGCCGAGAGAAGTCCCATCTCCCAACGCCTCCATCAACTTAGGACCTAGGTGGAACGTGTTAATGACAATGTCTTCGATCCCCACATGCTTTAGCAAATGGATGTTGTGCACGATGTTGGGGACATTCAGAATTGGAACCAGCGGTTTGGGTATAGAGTCAGTAACCGGGGCCATTCGCGTGCCGAGTCCGGCAGCGAGGATCATGGCTTTTTTAACGGAATGTCCCAATTTTTTTTCTCCCACTCGACGATTTTTGGAAGCCATTCCTCTACCGGAAAACAAGCGTGAAGAGTCGGGGCCACCGATTGAAGTGATAGTATATTATCAAAACACGGATGGAGATATGGAAGGTGCGTTTTCTTTCCGTAGCGCGTAAAAAACGAGGCGAAGGAGCCAGCCGCTTTCAACGTGCGCTGGTACGCAACGCGCCGAAGCTCCTCTCGAAAGTTTGGCCAATCGATCTTTTTTGAAAGAGCGAATCTACTTAGCTCCTGCTGATAGAGCTCCACTAGCTCCTCGCGGAGATCATTCTCGATGGGAACGTAGGCGTCGTAAAGAAGGCTGCACAAATCATACGCCGCAGGTCCCATGCGCGCGTCCTGAAAATCGATCAGATGAAGCTTGTCCTCATGGACCAGCAAGTTGCGGGTGTGGTAGTCGCGGTGGCAAAAGACTCGAGGGCCGATTTTTTCCAGCGACTTCGCAAACGTGTCGATGGGTTTGAGATCGGCGGGCGCGCTGAGTCCAAGCAGGCCCACCCTTAGGTGTTCAATCGTAAAACGTAACTCTCTGCCGTAGATCTCCCGATCGAAAGCGCGACTAAACGCGGGCAAACTTTCGGGGACCGGGTAGGTTTTCCATGAAGCTCCGCGAGTAAGCGAATGCACCGCCCGAGCCAGTCCTTTTCTCGGAGCCGCGGATGCGAGGTCTGGCGAGCACGTCTCCCAGATCCTCCATAATAAGGAAGCCCGACTCCGTGTCTTCCTCTCCGAACCTGGGACCGGCAAACCCCGCTCCATGAGAAAGCTTTGATGTGCCGCGTAATCCTTGGTAAAACGCCAGCCAGGATCATAAAGAAGGACGCGGGATTCCGTCCCAAATTGTAGGCGGAAAAATTGCCGCGCGGATCCATCACCTGCAAGGCGCAGGACGCTCCAATCAGGCGGCAAATCCCCGCCCTGCTTGGATAGCCAGCGACTCGCCCACTGGGTAACCGGTGCCGGAATGCTTGTGATTTCAAGGGCCATGATGAGTACTCATAGGATAACCAGATTATTCTTTATTTTCAATACTTTACTTGCGCTTTGGTCTTGTGAAAGTTTTGCCGAAAGATATACTGTAAACAGACACACCTCTAATTCCGTCTTCTCCCTAGGGACTGAAAATTCCGTGCTACTTTGAGGAAATGGCTAAAACCCACGTTGCCCAAGGCCTTTGCGGTATCCGCGCTGGCAGTGGTGTATGCCTGGGTAGATTCTACCCCGACGCCAGAAATCCCCAAAGTTCGAAAGGTGGAGGCCCCCGTGGTGCAGCTTCAGCAGCCGGCTGAGCCCGCTGCCAAGCCCTCAGCTGCACTTTTCCTGGACTCCGTAGCGCCAGCCCCCAAGCCGGCGAAAAAGATCCGCAAGCAAGCGTCTCGTGCGAAAAAACGCGTTCCGCGCGCCAAGAAAAAGTCTCCCGTACCTATCGCTAAGAAACCGTTTGTCCCGGCGGCGGCGCTCGCTGAACTGGTAGAGAACGAGCTGCTCAGTGATCCGGCGCTTCCTTCGCTCGCTGCTCTGAATGTCACCGGGCCACTCGACAATATCTTGGAAGAAGCTTTGGACGAAACTCCCCGGACGCCGCTCTTTCACCCTGACCAGCTTGTCGCGTCGGCGGAAATGGATGCGGACTTTTGGCTCGAAGATACCATCCCTACTTATAAGCCCGTTCAATTGGCGGTAATGTCGAGAGTGATCGCGCAGAGTTTCGAAGAAAATAAAGAGACAGTGGAAACCGCTAAGCAAGAAGCGGCGGACTTGGTGACTATCCAAGCGCCTCCCGCCATTGAGCCGGTCGAACCCAAACTTGAAAAAGCACCAGCTCTTCCTTTGGTAGCCGAAGCTCCCAAGGTAATGAAAAAGACGGAGCCTGTAGTCGCCGCCAAAGTACCAGAGAAGGTTGAGCCGCCAGTAACGGTAGCTAAAGTGGAAGCGCCCAAGGCCGTAGAGACCGTTCGACCGCAGGTAGTGGAGCCGCAAGCGCCGAAAGTGAGCGCAGCACCGCCTACCGAAGAAGTTGCCCCAGTAGAAGTAGCGGTAGCGCCGACTCAAGCAGAGATCGTAGAAGCCCCTGTTGAGGAGATCGATCAGGAAGAAGAGATTACCGAAATTTTGAACACCGAAAAAAATCAGCTTATCGCCGCGGAAGAATCCGATGAGTTGGATAGTCAGGAAATGACTACTCAAAATCCGGCGTCGTCGGCTCCGGCTGCCCTCGCCCCTATGTTGGCTACTCCGGTTCAGCCAATTCCCGTTCCTGCACCCAAGATTGAACTTCCGAAAAAAGCGCCAGCCCCTCCCGTTGAGGTCGCCAGAGAAAACGCACCCTCAGAAGAAGTGGCAAAGACGGTTTCCAAACCGTCCACGGCAGTCGCGGCTTTACGCCCGCAGCGGGCCGCGGCGGCGAGCACAAAGACCGGCGTTATCGACGGAAAGCTGGAAGGGCGTTTCCGAGTCGGGCCGCGGTTGAAGCGTTGGCTGACGGAAAAGGGCCACGCCGAGATTTTCCTTCACCCCACGGGGAGTCGGGATCCGCAGGACAATGTTCACCTCGGCACCATCCACGCGGGAGAAAATTTCCAACTCGCTCGCCAAGATTTGGTGGGTGAGTACCGTTTGTACGCTCGATTCTTTTCCCGAAAAAGCAGTTCGCTTCGGGCCGAAATCGCCTACCCGGAACCCATTGCTCCCGACAATTACAAGGCGCTCATTGATTTCTATGTTTCTGATAAAGAGTACCGCGATGCGATCGTTCGAAAAAGGCGTAGCGGCTCCAGGTCGAGCGTAATCACGATCCCGATATTTGAGACGGCCGGCGGCAGCGAAGCCGATCCTCTACGGGGTGACTTTAGAACTCCGCAGCCGATCCCCAAAGCGCGTTTAACGGTGTTGGGCTTTGAAGAATGGGGTTCCTTTGAGGCCGATGCAAACGGCAACGTTCGAATTCCTAATGTGCCTTCTCGTTCGGAGCTCTTGGTGCGCGCCCAAGCAGAAGGCTTTGTGCCGACGATGAAGCTCCTCACCGTTGCGGACAACGGTTCGCACGTGCCCATCTACATGCTTTCTCAGTCCAAGCTCCCGGCTATCCGCTACTACACACAAACCGACCAGCAAAAAGACAAAGCCTTGGTACTCGGGCGTAGCTTTGATCCGACATCGCGTACTCCACTTGCCGGAGAAACACTGAAGATGTCGTTTCGCAAATCCGATGCGCTTTACTTCTCCGAGTACCAGCCCGAGAACGCAGCGGAACTAGGAATTTTCAACGCGTGGACGGCGATGTTCCTGGGTGCCATTCCGGATGTTGCTTTGAAAGCGACGACGGACTTGGGCCTGTTTGCTTTCATGAACGTCACCGGCTCCTACCGGGGCTCTCTTGCGCCCCGACAAACGGGCGCGAGTTCACGTATTTATATCCAGGCCATCTTAACTATTTTGAGTTGGCCGCGGCGGCAACGGCGTTTTGAAGGGCAAGCTTGTGGATCCGTTTGGCGGGAAAATCCCCGAAGCTCGGATTCGCATCGTCGGGGACAAATCGTACGAAGTCTTTACCGACACCGCCAACCGATTCCGTGTTGAGGGTTTGGATTACGCCGGTCAGCTGACATTAGAGATTGAAGCGCCCGGCTACCCGACCATTTGGCAGGATGTTGCGTTTAACCCTTCGGATTCGGATCGGGAATTTGAATTCTATATCCTTGAAAATGATCTCGTAGAAGAAACCGCGCGTAGAGCAAAGGTAAAACGGGAGCCAAACGGTGGTACGCTGGTGGAGGCGCCGAAACATCCTTCTTCCAAAATGGAACCGGCTGTGTTCGCGTGACCTTGGAAAATCTTGCTGGGAAGGCTGTGTCGGCGGAGCAAGGTCCCTTTCCGTTCGGCGCCGACGGGCAGCTCAAAGACGAAAAACTTTGTTTGACCCAGGCGAGCCCTGGCTTTGTTTATTTCAACCTACCTCTAGGTCAGTACCGGCAAAAATTCCTTGCTGAGGACGGTACCCTACTTCGCGCACACGTGCGCAACATCGGAACCAAAAGCGTTTCCATTTCCGTTAATTAGTTAGCGAACCTGACAGAGTTCATCATCGAAAGGCGCGAGGTGCTTGTAGACCTTCGCGACGTCGTCGGGGGAAATCTCCAAGCTAAAAATCTTTTCTTTGTAGGCTTCTACCAGAGTTGCCGCTAGAAGTTCAGAGTAAAAGTTCCGTCCCGCAAAACCCAGGCCTTCGTTCCCCATGCGTGCATAGAGTTGTTCGAAGTTTTTCGCCTTATACTCCTTGAGCAAGCGTCCAAGCGTACCCACCCGGAATTGTAAGCCGTTACGGTTGTTCCCCAATCGGGAAGTACTTTGCGGTAGTTGCAGAAGCAACCGAGCCGCGGCCTTCGTTTGGGTATGGGATCGCGCCACCGCTTCTTGTCCGTTCGGTGAATCAGTTCTTTGGCCGTGGCTGGCATGATCTGCCACAAGCCGGTGGCTCCTACCTTTGAATAGGCGGCCGGGTTGAAACTGATTCTACAAAGGGATGCGCGCCAACGGAAGTGGTAACTTGTAGTCTTTGAAAACAGATTCGATGTGAGTCATCATCGCTTTTGGGAACGAAGAATCCCCATCTGAAACTTGTCTTTCTGGCCCGTCTGGGTTCTGAGCGACTGTTTAAGTTCATAGATGCGAGAGAAGAGGCCTAAAGACTTCAGGTAGGATCGCAACGCCGCACTCTCGTCCGGAAGGTGCGGGCTTTGGGAAGACTCGTACTGAGCATTTTCAAGTAAGCTCCCCAGGCGATCCAAAATCTCTTTTTCAATCCGCCGGCTCTTTTTGTGAGCGATGATGGGACTGCGGCGGTATTTCTGATACAGCGGCCGCAAGTCGATGTAGCCATAAACAATACCGACATCGTCTCTGTCGTGGACGATGCGGATGCGGCTGTCGTGGCGAGCGTAAACGTCCATCCAAAAAAGGACTCGACTGGAGAGTGCCGAGGGGACGGAAAACTGATTGTCCACCCGATCTTCCGGGTCAGAGATGATCTGGTGGATGTCTGCGAAAGTTTTTGAAAGCTTTTGATCGGATTCGTCTTGAGTCTCGGAAAGGTGATCCCAGAAAGACTGTGTTCCCCATCTGGGGTAGAAGTAGCTCCAGGACGCATCTTTTTTTCTAAATGCGGGTAAATCTCCGGCTTCCTGAAGTTCTCCTATATAAATTGCCGCGCCACCACTGCATAGCAAAAGGAAACCCAAACCTAAGTAGATTAAGGACAATCTCTAAGGTTGTCGCGTACGCGTTCCTTCGTTAGAGGCTTTGGTTTTGTGTTTCTACGCCTTATCAGCGGGAGCGCCCTTTTTTGTCACTGCTATACAGCTTGTTTACAGTCGATGAGCCTCGTATCAGGAACTTAGCCCTCGTCCCGCCTTAATAGAGCAAATTGAAGGCCACTCCATAGGTACGCGGTTACTGAGGAATTTTAAGCAGATCGGCCCCCACCCGGAGGGTGGTTCCTCAAAAGTAACCGCGTACCTATTAGGTATTTGGAATTAGGTCGTAACGGCGCAGCTCAGACATGGCGCGCTTGTAGCCGATATTGACCACGCGTTGAAGGGCCGCCGGGGCTGGCGTGAAGTGATCCCCGAAAAACATTTCACGATCTTTGGGTTCGGGGTGGATAAAGATGTAATTGAGCTTTTCCTTGAAATCGAGGCGTTCCTGCAAGATCTCACTCAGCTCTTCCAACTCGTGCTCGGGGTATTTCTTCGAAGCGAAAAACTCTCTTACCGTTTGTAGCGCCAGACTCTTGTTTTCGTGAGCTTTCTTGGCCCCATAGACCTTCTGTTCGATGCTTTGGTAAATGGTCTGAATGAGAATGGCCGGAAGACCGTAAAAATAAAGCGAGCCGATCTTTTCGCTATAGTGGTACGGCTGGTGCGTATATGAACAAATGATGAGATCCGCGCCATTTTCCTTCGCGACGTGCGTTGATAGAGTTTCGCGGATTTCTCCGTCTATGTAGTACCGATCCTTACTCCCTTCATGGGGGATAAGGTGGGGGGCGAATATCGGGGGCAAAGACATGGAGCCGGCAACGGCATCCGATATTTTTGCGAAGGACGCGTATTGGCAGTACTCATCCGTGCTTTTGTCCGTGGCATAGCGACAAAAGATGATCTTACGTGAGTGATCGAGCTGGGTTCCCACGACAAAAAGATTGGCTTTGAGCTCGTGAAAATAGTCTGTAGGGAGGACGTGGTTTTGCAGATACTCCGCCAGCCCCTTCGTGGTGAAAATGCCGGGTAGCCGCAGGTTTCTAAGAACCAGGGATTCCATCGTTCTTGCGAAGAGCGGGCTTTTTTTGAAACTTTCGATGATGGCAGACGGGCTGGGCCATTTTGGCGTGAGCACATCTTTGTACTGGATTCTAGGGAGCTCTCGGAAGAGTCCTGGGGCTTTGAACTCGGAGTCCTCGCTGAAGGAGTTGATGAGAGACTCGACGCTTATCCCGGCTGCAAGCATGGTGACGATGAGCGAACCAGCGCTGGACCCAACGTAGGTATCGATCTGGTGCGGGTGGTATTTTGGCGCGGGAAAGGCGCAGCTATCGCGCGGAACAGGGGCTTCTACTTTTCCGCCAACAAAGGAAAAGCCTTTGTCACGAAGCGCGAGACACACGCCCACATGAAAAGCGGCGGCTTTGGTGGCCCCGCCGCTAAAGACGAGCGCCGCTTTTGAAAACTCGACCTTGGTTCTAAATTTAGTTTTGGGCATAGGGCTCTTCCCCTACGACGACAACTTCACACTCGAGCTGAACACCGAACTTAGAGTATACCTCGGTTTTCGCGATTTGGATAAGCGCCAGGATATCCGAGGCACGCGCTCGATCTTTGTTGAGGATGAAATTTGCGTGTTTGGTTGAAATCTCGGCACCCCCGTTTTGGCGCCCTTTGAGACCGGCCTTTCGACGAGCCGTCCAGCCGAATAGCCCTCGGGATTCTTGAACGTGGAGCCACAACTGGGGAAATCGAGGGGCTGTTTAGCCGCGCGTTCCGCAATGATGCGTTCCACTTCGGTGCGCATTTCAGTGGGATCGGCGTCCGGGGAGCGCAAAATCGGCCCACGCCACCAGAGTTTTCGCGGTGATGTGAGACTGATGACGGTACCCAAAATGCAGCTCGTCCCGACCGTATTCCTGGCCGCCCGAATCGAAATCAAATACCCGAAGACGGGTCAAGATGTCGCCGTAACATCCGTACTTCGTTCCGGCATTCATAAATATTCCGCCGCCGATAGTCCCCGGAACACCGGAGCTAAAAACAAGTCCGCCATAGCCGCGTTCGACGGCCCAATTCAGAAGGGTGGGCTTCTCCACTCCGCCACCGCAGCGGACCAAGGTTGTGCCCTCCTTCTTTTCCAGGACCTGAATATCGGTGAAGGTCTCTTTGATAGAAAGCGTGATCCCGCGGATGCCGCCGTCTCGAACCAGAAGGTTCGTACCCGTTCCGATAGTGGTAATGGGGAGTCCGTTTTCCCGTGCCGCGGCCGCGATCCACGCAAGTTCAGATTCAGTTTTAGGAAAGACCAGGATGTCGGCGGGTCCCCCCACCGCGTAGGCCACATAAGGTGCTAGCGCCTCATCGAAGCGGACCCTGTTCCCAAATACCTGTGTGAACTGCTCGCACAGATTCGGAGAAATTTTAGAAGAGCTCGCGATAGACACTCGGGATATCTCCGGCTCCTAAAGTGAGTATGACATCCCCCGATTGGCTCTGCGCGCTTAGGCTAGCGATACCGTCAAGGGGGGACTTCACGTACGTCGCGTGCGTGATGCCGCGGCGGTGCATGTTTTCGACCAATAGCTCGGAGTGAAGTCCCTGTTCGTTATTTTCTCCGGCGGCGTAAATATCCGTGACGCAAACGGCGTCGGAATCTTTGAAACACTCGCTAAACTCATCGAATAGATCCTCAACTCGTGAGAAACGGTGAGGCTGAAAAACCGCTCGGATTTTTGCTCCGGGAAATCGTTCCCGTGCGGCTGCTAAGGTCATGCGGATTTCTGTCGGATGGTGGGCGTAGTCGTCAATGAACAACACACCGTCTCGCTTCCCCTTTTCCTGAAAGCGTCGCTGGACACCGGTGTAAGCGTAAAGGGCTTCGCTGCTAATTTGCCGCGGAATTGCCAGCTCGTCTGCAACGGCCAAGGCGGCGAGCGCATTGTACAGGTTGTGTATACCGGGTACGCGCAGCTTCAGTCGTTGTTCACCGTTTCCAATTCGAATGAGCGACTCGGTTCCGTCCGGAGTTACGCTGTAGTGTCGGATGCAGTAGTCGTTCTTTGGCTTTTTACCGAACGTAACTTTTCGTCGGGTGACACGTCGGCGGAGCAGCTGCAAATAGGGGTCGTCTCCGTTAAAGACAGAGAGGCCATAAAATGGGACCTTATTCAAAAATGATAGAAACGACCGCTTAAGCTTACGCATGGTTTGGTAGTATTCCATGTGCTCGCGATCCATGTTGGTCACGACGGCAATGGAAGGTGCCAATTTGTTGAATGAGCCGTCACTCTCGTCCGCCTCGGTTACCAAAAACTTGCCCATGCCCATACGCGCGTTGGTTCCGCCGATGTTGTCCATGCGACCGCCGACAATAATTGTGGGATCGAGTTCTGCTTCAAGCAAAATGGTCGCGATCATCGAGGTGGTCGTAGTCTTCCCGTGGGCTCCGGCAACCGCGATGCCGTGTTTTAAGCGCATCAATTCGGCGAGCATCTCCGCACGGCGGATGGTGGGCAGTCCAAGTTCAAGCGCGTAGCTGAGTTCTGGATTCGTGGGCCCCACGGCACTCGAGTACACGACCAACTCCGCACCGACGACGTTCTCCGCCTGGTGCCCGAGAAACACCTGAATCCCGAGCGATCGCAGGCGCCTGACCGTATCGCTCTCCCGGAGATCCGATCCCGTTACGGTATAGCCGTGCACTTGCAGCAATTCCGCGATGCCGCTGACACCAATCCCCCCGATACCGATGAGATGGATCCGATGGATTTTATTGTACATTCCGGGGTTGCTCCTTCGCTTTAACCACAGTTCCCACTAAGTGGTCGCCGATGGTAGCAAGAGCGTCGAAGGCTCGCAACTGCGAATAGTTTTTCACCATGTTTTCATGGGTTTGCGGGTTCATCGCCGCCTCCAAAGCTTCCCAAAAACGCCGTTCGAAGTCGGGCCCTTGTTCCACGACTTTCCCGACGCCGGCGTCCTCTAGGAGGTAGGCGTTTGCCGTTTGATCGTTTTGCCCCTTGCGCGGGTAGGGTACCAGGATAGCGGGCCGGCGCGCGGCGATGAGTTCGGAGACGGTGAGCGCTCCCGATCGACAGATAACCAGGGAGGCCCGCTGGTAACAGGAGGCCATGTCATCGATAAATGGAACGACCTCCACCTTATCGTACTGAAGCGGGTAAAGAGCGCGCACGCGTTCGTAGTCGGCGGCTCCGGTCTGGTGAATGATTCTAAGTTGCGGCATCTTCGCGTAGATCTTCGGTAGCAATTCCACGATGGCTGAGTTAATCGCACGTGCCCCTTGGCTTCCCCCAAACACAAACAGGCAGGGTGGGTCCCACGTCGCCGCTCTGAAAGGGGCATCCGCAATCTCTTTGCGTACGGGATTGCCGCTCACGAGGGACTTCCCTTTGGGGAAGAACACTTTGGCCTTTTCAAAACCCAGAAATACCTGCTTTGCAAACTTTCCGAGAAAGCGGTTCGCAATTCCAACCGAGGCGTTTTGTTATTGCAGGTAAAGCGGGACACCGGTGAGGAAACTGGCTACACCGACCGGCACGGAAACGTAACCGCCGACACCGATCACAGCTTTAGGTTTTTTATGAAGAAGCAACTTTGCAGCCCGCAGGCAAGATCCGGCGAGTGTGAACAAACCCAATAAAATTCCAAAAGGGTTTTTGTTCTTAACCTGTATGGATCGCATTGGAACAAAGTCGTAGCCGCGCGAGGGCACGATACGCGACTCCATGCTATCTGGGCCACCAACGTAGAGGATGGAAAAACCGCGCGATTTTAGTTCGTCGGCGATGGCGAGAGCGGGGAAGATATGGCCGCCAGTTCCGCCGCCCGTGATGACAATCAGGTCGCCTTTGTGTGGCATAAGCTACCTTTTATCATTTTTTTCGGGGTCCTGCGCAGTATTCCGTGAGGCTTGTTTGGCGGGGGCAGGCGGTAACGCTTGCTTGCAGATATTGAGTAGTATTCCCATCATAGCGAGATTCACCACCAGTGCCGATCGGCCCCAGGAGATAAAGGGCAACGGCAAGCCTTTGACGGGGATCACACCGGTGACCCCTCCTAAATTGACGACAATTTGGAGTAATAGTGACAAAGAAAGTGTGAACGCCAAATAGCGCCCGAAGAGATCCGGAGCGAAGCGGACGATCTTAAACAGCAGATAGCCCAAATAAGCGAAAGTTGCCATGAGCCCGATCGCTCCCAGAAAACCTAGCTCTTCTCCTACCAAAGCAAAAATGAAATCTGTGTGTACCTCGGGAAGGTAAAAAAGCTTGCTGTTGCCATTTCCGAGCCCGACGCCAAAGATCTTTCCTGAGTAAAAGGAAAGAAAAGATTGGATCGACTGAAAACCGCCGCCCTGCGGATCGGCCCACGGATTGAGGAAGGCCATCACCCGGCGTTGCCTGTAGTCGGAGTTGATGAGGGAGAGCGCAAAGCCTAGTACGCCGATTCCCAAAAAGCCGAGCACGTAGATTGGCCGGGCGCCTGCAATAAAAAGGACGGCGATGATGGTAACGGAAAGTAAAATGGTCGAACCCAGGTCCGGCTGCTTGAAGATGAGGGCCAAGAGAACGAGTACGGGGAGCACCGCAAACAGTTTTCTCTTTGCCGTGAACCCGACGTTGTCTTTTAGCGCCAAAATCTGACAGACGTAGATCATCAACGTTATTTTGGCCACCTCGCTCGGCTGAAACTTCATGAAGCCTAGGCTGATCCAGCGGTTGACCCCCTGGGCGGAATGCGCAAAACCCGGAATAAAAGCCATGGTAGTCATGATGATCTGGATGGCCATCAGGATCGGCGCGACGCGGCCTAAGAATTGGTAACGGACCTTGGAAAAAAAGAACATCAGGGCCAGGCCCATGGCGGCCCCGGCAAACTGGCGTGAAAGGTAGTAAAACTCAGAGTTTTGGTTTTGTAGACCCAGGACCCCGGTAGCACTGAAGAGCATCACATGGCCGAACACCAACAGGATGACGGTAGTCGTCGTGATGCGCCGTTCGAGTCCCACAGGTGCTGTAGCCATGTTCTCATTTTAACACGGCCTCTCGTCGGAGCAGAGGATCTAGGTCTAAGCTCGGAACTCCTCTGGGTTGATGCCGTACTTCTGGAGTTTGCGAAGCAGTGTTTTCTTTGGAATGTTTGCCTGCAGCGCTGTCTGGTTGATCTTGCCCTTATATTTTTTTAATGCCGCGATGATAAAGTCCCGCTCAAAGCGCTCCTTATGAGTGCGGTAGTCGAGACCTCCGTCGTCTGCCGAGAGCACGCCCGCGAAGCTGATGTCGTCGCCGGCATCGGTGTTGCCCAGGACTGGTGTCGGTACTGTTTTGGTGGCTTCCAATAAAGTCTCCGGAAGCGAACCCACACTGAGTTCTGTTCCGTTCTCAATAACAAAGGAATGTTCGATGACGTTTTCTAGCTCGCGGATGTTGCCGGGCCAGTTGTGCTTGAGCAGCACGTCCATCGCCTCCGCGTTGATTCCCGCGATTACGTTTCCGTGGAGCTGATTGAACTTCCCGATGAAATGATGGACGAGCTTTTCGATATCATCCTTGCGCTCACGTAGGGGCGGCAGATAGATGGGGATGACGTTCAAACGGTAGAAGAGGTCTTCGCGGAAGGTCCCTTCTTTGATCATCTCCTCGAGATCACGATTGGTCGCCGCGATGATACGCGCATTCATGTCGATTTCGCGAGTTGCGCCTACTGGTATGAAGTTTCGTTCCTGAAGAACGCGAAGCAGTTTGACCTGCATTGCCAGTGGAAGGTCGCCAATTTCATCTAGGAAGATGGTTCCGCCTTCGGCGTACTGGAACTTTCCAATTTGCCGCTGAGTCGCACCCGTGAACGCTCCCTTTTCGTGTCCAAAGAGTTCGCTTTCAAACAGCGTTTCGGGAATGCTGCTGCAGTTAATAGCGACAAACTTCTCATCTTTTCGAGCGCTGTTAAAGTGGATGGCGCGGGCGACGAGTTCCTTACCGGTCCCGCTTTCGCCCCGAATAAGCACAGAGGTATCCACCTTGGCCAGCTTGTAGATGATTCCGAAAATCTTTTGCATTTCGCTGGAGCTGCCCACGAACTGCGCGCGATCGAGCTCCACAACGGGAGCGGAGAAGGCCATGGAATGCACCATCTTCTGGGCTTCCAATGCCTTTTCGACCATGTCCACAAGCTCATTGTGTTTGATGGGCTTTGGCAGGTAATTGTAAGCCCCTTCTTTGGTGGCGCGGACCGCGTCCTCGATGTTGCTATACGCGGTCATGATAATGACGATGATCGAGGGATCTAGCTCCTTGATACGCGACAAGCACTCCATGCCATCCATTTCCGGCATGTTCACATCCAACATGACAAAGTCTGGTCGCTGAGCGGCGATAGAACGAAGTGCTTCCACCCCGTTTGTCGCCTGAGCCACTTCGAAATCGTTCAGCAGGAGAGCTTCGGAGATGGTAGTCCTCAACTCCGTGTCATCATCCACCACTAGAACGTGTCTCTTTTTCATCCTGCTCTCTCCTCTTGATCAGATCGGTAATGAAACCGTAAAAGTACTTCCCTTGCCCGTTTCGCTCTTTAAATCCACAAAGCCCTTGTGCAGCTCTACAAAGTATTTCACCAGGTAAAGTCCAAGACCGGTACCCTTCTCTTGGTGAGTAAGCGGGTTTTGTCCTCGATAAAACTTCGAAAAAACTCTTTCCTGCTCTTCCAGTGCGATGCCGGGGCCCTCGTCTTCCACGGACACGCGGATCCAGCCGTCTTCCTCTTTGGACAGAACTGTGATGGTGCTTCCTGCAGGGGAGTATTTAACGGCGTTCTCTACCAGATTGGCGATCACACGCCGGATGAGCCGTAGGTCAAACTTGAAGGAGAAAATGGGCTCTAGACGTGTTTGAATCTTGATCTCTTTGTCCGACGCCATCCCTTGTTTGGATTCGACCACTTCCAAAATGGTGGCGTTGATGTCCTTGCTCGCTTTGTTTAGAGGCATCTGCGAACTTTCAATTCGGGTCAGATCCAATATCGCTTCGACGTGTTGGCTTAAGTTCTCTGTGGTATTGACTATCGCTGACAGGATCTTTGTTTCTTTGGGCGTCTTGGGTGAGGCCTCATTGAGCAGTAGCTCAGCGTTTCCCTGGATGCGTGCGATGGGTGTCTTGAGATCGTGCGACACCAAAGATAAAAAGTTCGACTTCAACTGCTCCAGCTCGGACATGATTTCAGTTTTTTGCTGGTAGTGCCAGCGCTGACGGTACTCGCTTACCAGGCGGTACGGAATCACCAGGTAGTAGCCAAAGCAGGCGACGATGAACGGGTGAGCGACATCTATCCAGCGATTAAAAAGCGTTAAGGAGATCAAACTGAACAAAAACAAAAAGGCAATTTCACTTACCACGGAAAGAATGCCTCTTACCGGAGAAAAGAGCAAAACGATGTTCACCGTGACAACCCCGATCACCAAGGACAAGAGCCAGTTGAACCAGGGGGGCGACTTGTGGATGGCATTGTCTTCAAGCAGCGTCCCGAGCGTTTGGGCCGCTCCTTCCAAAAGCGTCGTGCCCATGGGACTTCTGTTGTACGGAGTCAGGATAAAATCGGCGCTTTGGCGTGCGGTGAGTGCGCTACCAAAGAGAACAATCTTGTCAGTAAAGGTCCCTGGCTTAAAGCGGTGGGCCGCTAGATCTTGTGAGGGGTGCAACGGGTAGGTGCCGCTTGGGCCCTGCCAGTTAATATAAAGTTGCAGCGGGCCCGTATCGGCATAGCGGTGCGCGTGCTGGAAGTTGGGAATGTCGGCGTCCCCTCGGTATAGGCGCGCCAGCTCTGCATAAACCGTCGGCAAACCGCCAATGGTTATCATGGCTCTGCGGGTGACCGAATCGGCTCCGTAGCTGAAATTGTCTCTAGAGATGAACGCGGGCAAAAAGGTGGTTTCGGGGAGGTAGGGGTTCGTCTGCACCTTACCGAAGCTCTCGTCGTCAATGTAGCCGACCAAAGTTTGGGGCAGGCGCTTGAAGGCGGCGGCGATGGCCGCCATCTCCTCAGGGCTATAGATGCGCTCGTTCACAGAACCTATAAAAGCGACGGCTCTGGGCTTTTCGGTTTCCAGCGCGCCGAGCACTTTCTCTATTTCCAGGACGGGAATCTTGGGGCTGCCGTAGTAGCGGTTGCTGCTTTTATCGTCGTACGCGATGAGTGCAATACCTGGGTGCGGGCGCTTCCAAAAAACGGCGCGGAACTGGGCATCGATGAGGATGCCGTTTAGCCCGTCCAGCTCAAACTGCGAAACTCCAATGACAAATAGGGCAGCTAAGAAACTAGCCGAAAGGTGGGAGAACAAGCGCGAATGGGTCGAATCGCCCTCCCCGACCTCTTTGTGTAACCGAATCTCCAATGCAACAAACCCTACCCCAACTGGTGTCAAATCGACACCAACTCAAATTTTTATATTTGAATCAAAATTTTTTGTCTAGGGCTTTGTTGGCCATCGCGTCCGCGTCCTTGTTGTGTTCGCGGCGGACATGCTCGACCTGCGAGCTCTTGAACTGGCGGAGAAGTTCGCGGGCTTCTTGAAAAAGCGGTACCAGGTGGGGGGACTTGACCTTGTACTGCCCGTTGAGCTGACGGGTCATGAGCTCCGAGTCGGTCCGGACTCGAACCGCGGCGGCTCCTAGCTCCAGGCAGTGACGAAGCCCGTGGATCAAAGCCTTATATTCGGCGACGTTATTGGTGGCGATTCCCAGGCATTCTCCGGCCTCGACGACCTTTTCACCGGCTTCCAAGATCACATAACCGAAGGCCGCAGGTCCGGGGTTGCCGCGGGCGGCCCCATCGCAATAGAGAACGAACTCACGCTCCATTCGAGGGCATCCCAGTGGCGGGGTCCATGGCGGCTTTGGTTGGGGCGGGAATCAGGATCTTCCCGCAGCTCGGACATTGCTTTACCCCGGTAAAACCCAGGATCTCATTATAAAGTTGGGGGCGGATCTTGATGCGGCAGCCGGTGCACATGCCCTGGCTGACTTCCACCACGGGCGGTCCGGCTACCCGCGAGGACACGCGGGTGTACAGCGTCGCCGCGGCGGTCTCCAGTTTTTCCGCAACGCCATTTTTTTCTTCTTCCAAAGTCTTGAGCTGTTGCTGAAGCGTGCTGTTCTCAGCATCCAGCTTTTTCTTATGTTCGTTAAAAACAGCCTCTTCGGACTTAAATTGATCTTGGGACTGCTTAAATTTTTCTGTCTCTTTATCGAGGTCAGACATCAGCTTGAGCATCTCGTCTTCAAGCTTGGATTTTTCACCTTTTTGATTGCTGATCTCGGCGTTCGCAGCGGCGTAAGCGTCGTTGGTTTTCACCTCCATCAGCTTGTCTTCCGCTTTTTTGATCTTATCTTCGAAAATCTTTAGTTCCTGCTCTGCTTCGCGCAGGCGCTTGGTGTGCTTGTCGTAAATGGCCTTAGCCTCTTCAAACACTACTTTCTTATCGCTGAGTTCTTTTTCATGTTTGGAGAGTTCGATGGGGATGTTGGCGATGCTGCTTTGTAAGCGGAAGATTCTTTCGTCGAGTTTTTTGATGTCTGCAAGGACCTGATATTGAGATTCCACTCCCTGACTCATAAGAACGGATCCTTTGAAATTGTCTGAGGGCCCAGCCTGGAAACGAGGCTCACTCTGTGGGCCCACCAGGACTTGAACCTGGGACCTATCGGTTATGAGCCGACTGCTCTAACCAACTGAGCTATGGGCCCCTGCAAAGCCGGGCTCGGTCACGGCGAGCCTAGGCCGCACCCAATGTATCGTTTTATCGAAGGAAGTCCAGTCTTAATATGAAAGGTACGCGGTTACTTTTGAGGATTTCCTCAAAAGTAACGCGTACCTTTCTACTATACTAATTCTCGATGAAGGCTTTCAGACGCTTGCTGCGGCTTGGATGGCGCAGTTTGCGAAGCGCTTTTGCCTCAATCTGACGAATACGCTCACGGGTTACGTTGAAGTCCTGTCCCACCTCTTCCAAGGTGTGATCGGAACTTTCACCGATACCGAAACGCATGCGCAGAACTTTCTCCTCACGTGGTGTCAGAGTCGAGAGCACGCGGCGTGTCTGTTCGGACAAGTTGATGTTGGCCACAGCTTCCGTGGGCGAAAGCATTCCCTTATCCTCAATAAAGTCTCCAAGATGCGAATCTTCATCCTCACCAATGGGAGTTTCCAGGGAAATGGGCTCCTTGGCGATTTTGAGGACCTTGCGTACCTTATCGACCGGCATTTCCATCTTCTCAGCAATCTCATCCGGGTTGGGTTCACGTCCCAACTCCTGCACCAGATAACGAGAGGTGCGGATGAGCTTGTTGATGGTTTCGATCATGTGCACCGGGATACGAATCGTGCGGGCCTGATCCGCGATAGCGCGGGTGATCGCTTGCCGAATCCACCAGGTGGCATAGGTGGAGAATTTGTAACCGCGGCGGTATTCGAACTTATCGACGGCCTTCATGAGACCGATATTGCCTTCCTGAATGAGATCCAGGAATTGCAAACCACGGTTGGTGTACTTCTTGGCGATGGAAACCACGAGGCGCAAGTTCGCTTCTACAAGTTCCGCTTTTGCGATCTCAGACTTGCGTTCGCCCGCCAGAATCGCTTCGTACATTTCCTTTAATTCACGGGCCCGCAGGTTGGTTTCTTCTTCTACAACGCTCACCTTTTTGGAAGCGTTGCGGATAGCGTGATCTAACTCCAGAAGTCCCGCATAATCCATTCCGTACTTAAGCTTGTAGGTCTCTTCAGATTTCTTGTTGCGCTTGGCTTCTTTGAGCATCTTGCGCAGCTTGCCGATGGTCGTGACATCGACGCGAGCCAGGTTGCGCTGAACTTCACGTTCGGCATCTTCAATGCGAGTCACCTGGTTCTTAAACTTGGCGACAATCTTGTTGATGGTCTTTCGGTTGAAATTAATCTCCTGGAAGACCGTTACGATGCTCTTGCGGTTGTCCGTCAGCTTCTCGCGCGTCTTCTTACGCTCTACCGGGTCCAGACCCGCTTTACGGAGCTTGGCTTCCATTAGAAGCAGGGATTTTTCAAATCCCTTTACCAGCTTCATCCCTTCAAGGATACGCTCGCGGCACTCTTGCTCGTTCACCCCGCCGTCGGATGCGGCATTGGCGGTATTACCGTCTTCGTCATCCGAAGAATCGTCCGACGAGTTGTTCGCGTTATTTTCGTTTTCGTTGTCTCCGTCGCTTTCTCCGGCGCGGACGACATCGCGGGCTCGCAGCTTGCCCTTTTCAATCTTTTCACCAATGGCCAAAAATTCTTTTACGCCCATCGAGGAATTCAGGATCAAATCCAAAACTTCCGCTTCGCCCTCTTCGATGCGCTTGGCGATTTCGATTTCGCCTTCACGGGTGAGCAGCGCCACCGAGCCCATCTTCTTAAGGTAGAGGCGTACGGGATCCAGACCGCGTGTCGCTTCTTCTTCACCAGCGGCCGGCGCTTCCTTTTCCTTCGTTTCCTTCGCCTGCTTCTTCAGCAGCTTCCACTTTTTCTCGCTCTCGACGATTTCAATGTTGTTCTCTTCAATGAGCGACATCACGGAGTCGAGGTCGTCAGACTCCACGATTTCTTCAGGGATCGCTTCATTGATTTCCTGATAGGTGAGAAAACCCTTCTTTTTTCCCGCCTGGATGAGTTTTAGCAATTCCTTACGTTTGGAAAGTTTCGCCACCTTCAACAACTCCTTGGGGTTTTTTTAGAGCGTCCCATGCTGGCAAGCAGACACACAAACGCGGAACAGTAGCATGAGAAATGACATGATGCAATAGTGCAAAATCATACCTGAGCCCTCTGTCTTTTTCATGGCCCCCCGCGCAAATTCTTTAACTTTTCCAGCAGTTGCAACTGCGCCTGGTCATTCTCCCCCAACCTTTGGCTGAGTCGCACCTGCTTTGAAAGGGCTCGAATCTGGAACTCCCTCTTGCGGTCCTGAACGCGCCGCAACAGCGTCCCAAAAACGGCCAGGGAATCCTTGGTTTCCAGAAGTAGGGCCTTGGCCACTTCTTCCTGGAACTCAGTACTACTATCGCGAGTCTGGATGGCGAGCAACTTGGATTCTAGGGCTTTGGGATCTGCAGACTGGTGCAATTCGGTCAGGTAAGCCCGGATCGTTTCCCCGCGGATCCCCTCCAGCCATTCGGCTGCCTCACTTTTTATAAAAAGCTCCGGGGCGGCGACGGCCGCGCAAAAAAACTGCAGGTCGAGCACGTCGAGCACCTGCTTGGGTTTGGGCGGGGGCCTGTGCTGCGGCGGTGCCTGCCGATTCGGACTAGGGGCAGCGGCGCGGTGAGCGGGTCCGCCTTGCGAGAGCTCTTTCAACATCTCCACGGAGACATTAAGCACCAGGGCAAGCGAGTCCCAGATAAGGGCGCGATCGGGGAGTCGGCGGCTGGCGATGAGCACCGGAGTGAGCCGCTCCAACCACACCGCGCGCTGTTCCTCACTGAGCGCCCCTTGGGTCGCGATCTCGCGCAACAGTTTGGTAACCTGGCGTGGGGCCGCCTCGCACCTTTTATAGAATTCCTCGGCGCTGTGTTTCTGCACGAACTCGTCCGGGTCGAGCCTGTCCGGCAATTCCAAATCCTTGGCGAACATTCCCGCCCGCATAAAAATATCTACCGATCGGTGCCAGGCGTCTTTTCCTGCGGCATCGGGATCAAAGACGGTGACGACTTTCTTGGTGTGCGCTCTGAGCGTTCGGCAATGCTCTTCCGTGAGGGCGGTGCCCATGGTGGCAATCGCATTGGTCACACCTTTCTCAAAGAGCCCGACCACATCCATGTAGCCTTCTACCAGGATGGCTTCGCCTTGAAGTCGGATCTCTTTGGTTTTCGTACAAACCGTAGAGCTGCAAGCGCTTATTAAAAAGTGGGGATTCGGGGGAGTTGAGGTACTTCGGCTGATCCTTTTCCGCCGTCAGAATACGCGCCCCAAAGCCGATGATCTGTCCTTTGGGATCCCGGATGGGAAACATTAAGCGTTCCCTGAAACGATCGTAATAGCCCTTGCCCGAGGACTTTGGAATGACAAGCCCGGCCTGCTCCAGCTCCTGCATTTTGAAGCCGCGCTTCTGCATGAGCCTCTGAAAGGGTATGCCAGCCCGCTGGGGCCACACCCAATTTAAACTTATTAATCGAGTGGTCGGTGAGCCCGCGCCTTTAGGTACGCTAGCGCATTCTGGCCCGTATCCACTTCGGTCAGCAAGTAGTGAAAATACTTTGCCGCCCATTCCAAAGCCTTCTGTGCGCGCGAGGGTTCGGCGGGCGCCTTTTGATTGTTCGCATGACGGCGTGGGGTTTCCTCTTCGATTCGAACCCCGGTTTTATCGGCGAGCTTGCGTACGGCATCCGGAAAGGAGATGCCCTCTATCAGTCGTAAGAAAGTAAAAACGTTGCCGCCCTTGTGACAGCCAAAACAGTGGAAAACTTGCTTAACGGGGTGAACGTGGAACGAGGGGGTCTTCTCTTTGTGGAAAGGGCACAAGCCGGAAAATCCCGTTCCGCTTTTTTTCAGCGGAAGGTATTCGCCCACCAGATCCACGATATTCATGCGGGCGCGGATTTCCTCAAGCGTATTATCGGAAAACATGAGACCTCATCGCGACACCCACGGTGACGCCTTATCGTAAAAACGGAACAAGCTCTCTTTGGCTTTGCTGATGCCGATTCTGGGGGATCTTGCCACTTGTTTGTCCACCAGACTTTCCCCCAAGTCCACCAGTTTGAAATCCTCTCTGTCAAATCGCTCTCCATCGAAGCCTAAATCGATGGAAAAAGCCTGAGTTAGCTTTCCGGGACCGTTGGAGATTCCGTAGCGATCTTTGTCACGGAGCTTCCGGTTGAGCCGCATCTGGGCTTCGCCGTGAAGGGGTTCCACAGCGCGCAATAAAACAGCTTCGCCCACCCCCTGCCCTTGCGTTGAAACATTCATGCAGTAGTGGACTCCGTAGGATAGGTAGACGTAGCAGGTCCCGCCGGTCAGAAACATGCTGCCGTTCCGTTTGCTCGGTCCGCGAAAGGCGTGGCTTGCCGGATCGTCCTTTCCCAAATAGGCCTCGACCTCGACAATCCTTCCAGCTAGGAGTGTGTTTCCGTTTTCACGCAGAAGCACCTTTCCTAGAAGATTGCGAGCGACGAGTTCTGTTTTTTGAAGGAAGAACTCTGCCGGTAGCGGTGGCAACTCCAAAAAAGATCGAATGGGATCACGAGAGTTTAGATTGGACCATTTGGTTGATTCGTTTGCCATCTGCACGCCCTGCGACCTTGGGCATCACGGCTTGCATGACTTTGCCCATCTCTTTCACCGAAGTAGCTCCGGTTTCAGAAATTGCGGACACGACGATAGACTCCAACTCCTCATCCGAGAGCTGCGGAGGAAGGTAGCCCTGAAGCATTTCGGCTTCCTTGCTTTCCTTCGTCGCTAAATCTTCGCGGCCACCCTTTTTGAAGGCTTCCTCGGATTCTCGCCGCTGCTTGATCAGAGTGGCGATCATCTTTAGGAATTCGTCTTCGCTAATGGGTGCCCGCTTATCGATTTCTCGCTTTTGCAGCTCCGCTTGGACCATTCGGATAACAGAAACCCGCTCCGTGTCCTTGGCTTTCATCGCCTGGACAAGGTCGCTTTTGATCTTTGTTTTTGGATCCATGAACTATCCGCGGCTACGTTCGCGCTTAAGCAGACGCTTGCGAGCGGCAAGAGACTTCTTTTTCCTTCGCACGGAAGGCTTTTCGTAGAACTCTCTGCGACGAACTTCCGACAGTACGCCCGCTTTTTCGACTTGTTTTTTAAACCGTCGAATAGCGACCTCGTAGCTATCGTTTTCTCTCACTTTTACGCCAGGCAATGAAATCACTCTCCTTAAACCTCAAAGACGCAACATGCTAGCGCGGTGATTTTGATGGGTCAACACCGAATTTGCGGGCAAAAAACAACGGTATCAGATCAGCAACATCGCATCGCCGTAGCTGTAAAATCGATACCCGGAGCGGATGGCGTGATCGTAGGCCTTGAGGGTTTTCTCGCGCCCCAGAAAGCTCGCGACCAGCACCAGCAGGGAGGACTGTGGTAGGTGAAAATTCGTGATGAGCCCGTCCGTCCATTTGAAGAGATGTCCGGGGCGGATGAAAATATCGGTTTCCCCACTCGTTTTTCCACTGAGCCCGTAGGACTCCAACACTCGGGTAGAGGTGGTGCCCACTGCCACCACTCGGCCTCCGGCCGCGCGTGTTTGGGCGAGTGCTTGTAAGGTCGCCTCAGGGATGCCGTAGCGTTCGGCGTGCAACGAGGTGGCCCCAGGGCTAAGTGGGGCGAAGGTGCCGTAACCGACGTGCAGAGTGACGTGGGCCGTGCGGATGCCCTTTTCCTGAAGGGCTTCCAATAATTCCGGGGTGAAGTGCAGGCCCGCGGTAGGGGCCGCGACCGATCCAGGGATTTTGGCGTAGACCGTCTGGTAGCGCTCGCGATCCTTGTCCTCCGCTTTGCGGTGCAGGTACGGGGGGAGTGGCACGTTTCCAAGGCGGTCCAACCAGCTTGAAAAATCTCCGGGTACTTCAAACTCAAGCGTCAGCTTCTGGGCGTCCTTTTCCTCAATTCTTGCAACGCTGCCGTCGTCAAAGATGACCGTGTTTTGCGGCCGTAGTTTCTTGCCGGGCCGACCGACCGCTACCCATCGGTTCGGGGTTTGAGAGAGTTGCTGGATGAGTAGTAACTCCACACGCGACTCGCCCACTTTTGCATACAAACGTGCGGGTAAGACTTTGGAGTCGTTGAGAACCAGGCAATCTCCGGCTCGCAGATGAGAGAGAAGATCACAAAACTGGAGATCGGATAATTTGCCGCTGTCCTTAGCTACAGCTAGCAAGCGCGAAGCATCGCGCTTGTGCGCTGGATAGCGCGCGATGAGGGCATCGGGCAGTTCAAAATCAAAGTCACTGGGCTCAATCACAGCGCTTCTATAGCACATCCAGGTGGGACTGCGGGTAATAGTGGGAAAGAATCGCTTTGAACGAAAGCCCACTTTGCGCGAGGTAGCGCGCCCCCCATTGGCACATTCCCACCCCGTGGCCCTGTCCCTTGCCCTTGAACTGAATTTTCCCAGGGGTTTTTGTCCACTCAAAAAGAGTGCTCTTCAGACGACTGTATCCCAGACGGGCGCGGAACTGATTCGAACGCAGGCGCGAGGGTTTCTCGTTGCTCCACAATTCGAGATCGGTGATTCTCCCGGAAGGGCCGCGAATAGGTTCGAAGCGGTACCGCGCGGAAGCATCGATCTTAAATATTTGTTTTAGTTCCGTCTCAGGAACTTCAAAGGTCCATTGGAATGGATAACGGCGGCAGTAAGGGCAAGCGATGTTTCTGTTTTGCCCCGGCTCGCGCGCTTGCCAAACTTGTTCAGGCCGCGCGGTCGTGCCCCCGCAGCGCGAGTGGAAGTAAGTCTTCATCGGCTCGCCTGAATAGGAAAGATAAAGTCCGCTTGTCGCGCGAACGGCCTCTCGGGTGCGTGCGGTTTCTGTGAGTAAGCCCCCGTAAACCTGATCCGCCACACTACTCTGTACGTCATAGAGAGTGTGGCTAGGGCGTTTGAGTCGGTGGAGCACATAGGAACGCGAGACGACGGCCTGTGCTTTGAGTGCGTCCATCTCCCAGCTTGGGCTCATTTCGCCGCCCAAGGTTCCCGCCAGGTAGTCTTCTAGAGTGACTCGGTTGACGACGGTAAAAGCACTGCCGGTTTGGTGCAACCAGAGGGCGCCGTGGTAAAAACGGCTCCCAAATCGGAGGGCGCTGTGTCGGTACAGACCTTGGATTTGCAGGGCCTTACGCGCAATCTTTCTTCCATTTACTTCAAAGTAGCTTTTCCCTTTTGTTGAACGCGAACGTATGAGCGCAGGCAACTTGAACCACTTACCGGCGATGCGAATTTTGGCTTGCGGGTCGTCCGAGCGCAGCCGGGTCTCCCGCACGCCCTTCGCTAGAAGAACGCGGATCGCTATGCTACGATCAGAAGAGCTAAACCTTTCAATCGAATCAATGCCGCGTGGTATTGCGGCGCATAATACATTCGGCAACAAAAGCAATACGACCAGAACGTGTTTGTAGGCTTGAAACATGGATTGGTGTCGAGGTCTTGTGGGAAAGCTGTCCTTACATTTTACCACGAACGGCGCGCTCCGGCTTTGGGTCGCGGGAGCCTTGTGGCTCGCGGCCGCTTCGCAGGCAGGGGTCGAACTTCCCGCTGCCAAGGCGCTTCCCCGCTATTACACGCCGCTGGGTGCCCGCGCTTATTCCATTGATCCCAGCTTTCCAAAATTAGGCTGGCCCTTTGGGGAGCCTGAGCAAGAAGTCCCCGATACGCTCGTTCCCAACTTCAAAAGAACGTTTCGGGTGCTGATCGATCCGGGGCATGGCGGACACGACAAAGGCGCTCGCTCCGAGGCGGGGATGCTCGAAAAGGATCTGTGCTTGGACGTGGCCGGTCGAGTGGCCACCGCTCTCAATGGCTCGGCAAAAATCCGCGGCGTGCCCTTAGAGGTGCGGCTCACTCGCTCATCCGATCGTTTCGTGACGTTGCGGGATCGCGTGCTCACCGCGAATGAATGGAAAGCGGATCTCTTTATTAGTATTCATGCCAACGCCGCTCCTTCCCCCACCCCCAGCGGTTTCGAAATTTATTTTCTCAGCACCGAAGCTTCGGACAACCACACCCGTTACCTGGTGGAAAAAGAAAACTCAGTGGAGGAAGTAGTTCCGCCAGGAGTCTTATCAATTCTTTCCGATCTTCACCGCACCAATCATATTCAGGAAAGTGGTCAGTTGGCCCGGCAGTTTTTCCACCGCATGTCGCGCAGTCTGCGTCCCAATGTACGTGGCGTACGACAAGGTCCCTTCACGGTACTGAACGGAACGGAGATGCCCGCCATCCTTATCGAAATCGGTTATCTTACCAACGAACGTGACGCTGCGGAGCTGGCCCGCCAGGGCTATCTTAACCGCCTCGTCGGTGCTATAAGCTCAAGCATCTTTCAAACTGTTAGGAGTTGCGGCGACTGGGATAGTCGCCGCCATTCACGCGAAACATAGTAAGGAGAGAAAGATGCGCGTAGATGGGCGGACTTTTGGATCAGCTGCGTCCGGTAAAAATCACACCTAACTACCAAAAGCACCCTTCTGGTTCCTGTCTCATCGAAATGGGAAACACGCGAGTTATCTGCAGCGTGATGGTCGAGGAAAGCATTCCACATTGGCTGAAGGGCCGGGCAAGGGCTGGCTTACGGCGGAGTACTCCATGTTGCCGGGGGCCTCCGGGGCCGCATTGCACGGGAACGATTCAAACTCGGCGGGCGCACGCAGGAAATTCAACGATTGATTGGCCGCGCGTTGCGTACCAGTTTGGATCTTTCGGAGCTGGGAGAACGCTCCGTACTGGTCGACTGCGATGTATTGGATGCCGACGGTGGCACCCGAACGGCCTCCATCACCGGCGCATGGGTCGCGTTGCACCTGGCTGCGAAGAACCTCCGTTCGCGCGTGCCGCAGCTGTCGCAAGCGCTCGCCAAAGATCCCGGTGTGGCCGCCATTTCTGTTGGGCAAGTCGGAGAGAATGCCTTGGATCTTTGCTATGTCGGAAGATCGCGACGCGGCCGTGGATATGAACGTGGTGATGAACCGCAACTTCGAATTTATCGAACTGCAGGGAACAGCCGAATCCACGCCCTTTGACCACAATCGCCTAAACGATTTTGTAAAGTTGGCCCACAAGGGAATCAAAGAACTCTTTGAATGCCAAAGCGCAGCGGTGAATGCGTGAGTGAACCCCTTCTCATTGCGACGACGAACAAGGGGAAGCTCGCGGAGTTTAAACTCTACCTCGACGGGGTGGTGGAGTGCGCGGGTGCGAGCGATCCTCTAGAAGTGGACGAGGACGGGACTACCTACTGGGAAAACGCTCTGAAAAAAGCCCTACGTTTCTATGAGAAGTTTCAACGCCCGGTCCTTTCAGACGACAGCGGGCTAGAGGTGGACGTGCTAAACGGGGTTCCCGGTGTCTATTCCGCTCGGTATGGGGGACTGGACATTAGTTGGGAAGCGCGCTGGGCGCATCTGTACCAGGAGATTGCGGCGACCGGTGCGGTCGGCCCGCATACGGGCGCCTTCGTTTGTGTGCTTTGTTACTACGACGGGCGCAATCCCCCGGTGTTTTTCCAAGGAAAGGCGACGGGCCAGGTGGTGGAGCCACCCCGCGGGGACCAAGGCTTTGGCTACGATCCTATTTTTGAATCCAGACTTCTACGCAAAACCTTTGCAGAAATGAACCCCAAAGAGAAACAGACAGCCAGCCATCGGGGTGAAGCGCTTCGGCAGTTTTCGGTTTGGTGGAAAACTAAGCATCCGACCGCTTGACCGTACCTAAGTCCCCAGGTAGTTTCTGGTCTGCTTTTGAAACGTCTTGCGGCGACTTTGCCGTTTGCCCAGGTAGCTCAGTCGGTAGAGCAGGGGATTGAAAATCCCCGTGTGGGCGGTTCGATTCCGTCCCTGGGCACTTTTCCTAACCGACCATGGAGCCGCCGAGCTGCTCCCCACCCAACAAATGTAAGTGCAAATGGTAGATTGTCTGGCAGGCGTGATCCCCGCTGTTGAAGACCGTTCTGAACCCCGTGCCGGCAATCCCGAGCTGAGGCGCGATGTGCTGGACCGCTCGCAGCAGGTCGGAGAAGATGGTCGCGTCTTCGGCTGACACGTCGAGAATATCAACTACGTGCTTTTTGGGTATGATGAGTACGTGGGTCTTGGCCTGGGGGCTGATGTCCCTAAAAGCGAAAACCCGGTCATCCTCGTAGACCTTTTCGGATGGCAATGTGCCCTCAATGATCTTGCAGAAGATGCACTCTTTGGATTGTTTGGGGTTGCTCATAGTTTGACTCCTCGACATAAGCTTTTAGCGAAAGTCGGCGAGTTTGCCAAATCGATATCTGATGGAGAAGTGTAGCCGATGTCCTGGAAACAAGCCTTAAAGAATCAGCTGCAAGGCACTTTATTTGAGTCGACAGCCTCGGGTCCGGGGACGGCCGCGGTGCTCGTACTCATCGGCCGTCGTCCGGGTCAAAGCAGCGACGAGATTCTCCTCACCAAGCGCACCGAACTCGTCGAGACCCACAAAGGCCAGATCAGTTTTCCGGGAGGCTTCTGGTCGGCGGGGGATGCGGATTCGTTGCAAACGGCCTTAAGAGAATGCGAAGAGGAAATCGGCCTAATCAAACAGAATATTGAAGTCCTAGGCGCCCTGCCCCTCGTCCACACCCGCGGCGCCGTTCCTATCTACCCTTGGGTAGCAAGAACGGACTTCCCGGCGGAACTTCTGGTGAATGAAGGGGAAGTGGATCGGGTTTTATACCTGCCTCTGGAGCAGCTGCTGGAAGAAGGCCTGCAGCCGGTTACCATTGAGGCGCGAGACTATAAAGTACAGAGCATTGGTATCCGCGTATCGAATGAACTGGTTTGGGGAGCCACTGCCCGTGTGCTCCAGCACTTGCACTCCCACCTTAGGAAGTCTTAGTTCCCTTGAAATTCTTCGCGATGAAAAAAATTTCGCGGCTGTGTTTGCGCGTGCTTTCCGGGCGCAGTTTTTTGACCTGACCGAAGTGTTGCTTCAAAGCGACGTCATAGGCCTCAAAACTATCTCCCATAAAAAGCTTGGCCACAAAACTTCCACCGGGCTTCAGAACTTGCACGGCCGTTTGAAGCGCCATTTCGGCAAGTTCTGCCGAGCGCGCCACATCGGTATCGTGGATTCCGGTTGTTTTGGGAGCCATGTCGCTCAATACCAAGTCGGCCGCCTTGCCATCGAGTAGGGCGCCTATATCCGTATCCGTGATCGAACCTTGAACGAAGTGTACGTTGGGGTGGTTGAATTTGAGTGGGTTCAAATCGATAGCCACGATCTTGGCTTTGGGAAGACGCCGCACACAGTACTGCGTCCACGAACCTGGGGCCGCTCCCAGATCTACCACCGTCTCCACGCCGTAAAATAGCCTCTCTCGCTTGTCGATCTCTTCTAACTTGAAAACAGAGCGGGCGAGGAAATTTTGTGCTTTCGCACGTTTGGTAAAACTATCAGGTCGGCGCCGGGACAATAGATTTCTCTCCGTTTAGGTATTGGCGAATACTGAATCCCTGCATGGAAAGGTGACACAAAGAAAAATCAAAGCGCACCGGATCTTCGGGATCCATTTGCCGCAGTTTTTGGGTGGCCGCCTCTACAACCCGCCAGTTGGCGGTTTTGGATTGGGTCCACCGCAACTCTCTTAAAACACGGAGCAGGTGCGTGTCTACAGGTAGGCGCAAAATTGACGGAGAAACTTGCTTCCATTGTCCGAAATCGATGCCGTCGTTGGGACGCACCATCCACCTAAGGAATAGATTCAACCGTTTACAGGCGCTCCCGTCTACTGGGCTGGAAACCAGGTATTTGAGGTTGCGTGCGCGGTGAGTGCGGCTAACCGTTTTAGGAAGAGGCGTTTCGTGGATCCGGCGCACGAAGCTGGAGAGAACCTTCGCAAAGCCCTCCACCGAAACTGGCTCTTCGCTCGCCAGGAAAAAGGCCTCCAGGCTTCCGTGGGTCTCCAGGATGGAAGCCATTTGGTGGCAGAGGATTTCGAGATCCTCGCCGGTCGTGAAGCGGTGACGAAACGAACGGAGCCTGCCGCTAAAACGGCGGTTTAGGATGGCCGCGAAAGGGGTATCGGGAAGAAAATCCAGGAAACGGCGGACACTGCCCAAGATTGTCGTGACGTTTCCATAGGCCAGCAAGGCAGAAAAAAAGGCGGCCACTTCGCGGTCTTTAGCGTCTTCGTAGCTGTGCACCCAGTGGACCGCATCGGCGGACCGGCGTTCTTGAAGATGGTAGTCCTGGTAGGCTCTTTCGAGAACCGCACGCAATTGCTTGTCCGGCATGTCGGGTTTTTAGCACGCGTGAGTGGCGATGGCTAGCGGGCGGCCGCGAGGCTAGGCGGCGCTTTCGGGTTCTGTTTCGGCATCGTATTGGCTGAAACGCGGGCAATCCATGAGCCTCGAACTCAAATTTGCCTTTCTTCCAAATTGCGCGCAATTTTCAGAATCTGACGGCGGGCTCCGAGTACAAGTCCTTCGCCGGGTCCGTTGGCTCCGAAGTTTTCTGCCTCATCTTTGACCTGGCGTTGGGTACGATGACCGACGTTGTCCATGAGCTTTTTGCAGAAACTGGTTTCCATACCATACACTGCATGTGCCAGTACCTTGGGCGGCGTGTCCGAAAGAATTTCGGCAAGTACCCCTTCGTCCAAGAAAACCAGCTCTTCGAAAAACACGGTTTTTCGCAAGACCGATTGAACGAAGGCTGAATCTTGCTCTTTCGCTCTTTTCAGAATGGCTTCACGCACTTGCGGTGTCGACTGTTCCAAAAGACGTGCGAATTCCACAATTCCAGTTTGGCTTTTCTTGAAGCGCTCCAGCTTTAGCTCTTGCTTCGCATTGAAGGCCTCCAGCTTGCGCACTTGAGCGAGAACCGTGTCCAAGAAGGCCGGATCCTCTTCTTTGGCCTGGGCGATCATGCGTTCGCGCAACTCAGGAGACGCCGTTTCGATAAGCCTGGCAAATTCCATCACGCCTTTGGCGCTTTTTCTGTAGCGTTGTAGGTTCAGCTTTTTATTGTCACCCATTCCGATCTATTTTAAGGGAACTGTAGACAAATTTGTAGGTAAGGATCATGGCGGACTATATTTTAGCGATCGATCAAGGGACAACAGGTACCACTGCTCTTTTGATTGACGCAGGGCTCACCGTAGTGGGCAAGGCAAACGTCGAGTTTCCCCAGCACTTTCCAAAACCAGGTTGGGTCGAGCACGATTTGAACGAGATTTGGAAATCTGTCTGCAAATCTGTCGGAATGGTTTTGCAGCAAGCAAAAGTAAACCCCGCAGCGATACGCGCGATTGGCATCACGAATCAGCGGGAGACTACGTGCTTGTGGCACCGTGACCATGAAGCGACACCTGTTGGCAGAGCGATCGTCTGGCAGGATCGTAGGACAGCTGCTGACTGCGTACGGTTCAAGAAACGAAAAGGAGTCGAGAGAACAGTTAAGCAAAAAACTGGTTTGCTTTTGGATCCCTATTTCAGTGGGACCAAACTAGCGTGGATGTTACAGCACTACCCGAAAGCACGAAGTCTGGCGCAGTCCGGAAAAGTGGCTTTCGGCACCATCGAAAGTTTTCTCGTCTACAAAATGAGTGGCAAACACGTGACGGAGCCCACCAATGCGTCACGCACTCTGCTCATGAATTTGCACACCTGCCAGTGGGACTCAGAACTTTTGAAGCTATTCAAGATTCCCAAAAGCATTCTCCCCGAGATTTATCCGTCTGCTGTTGAGTACGGAAAAACCAAAGGGATGGCGTTTTTGCCCGATGGAATTCCTATTGCGGGTCTGGTCGGTGATCAACAGGCTGCGCTTTTCGGACAAGCTTGCTTCAAGCAAGGCATGGCAAAAGCGACGTACGGAACAGGTGCCTTTGTGCTTGCGAATATTGGGGCCAAGCCTATTTTTTCCAAGCACAAGCTGCTGACCTCGGTGGCCTGGCAGCTTGGTGAAAAGCCGACGTATTGTTTGGAAGGAAGTGCGTTTATCGCCGGGGCGGCAGTTCAGTGGCTGCGCGATCAGCTGAAGATGATAAAGAGTTCAGCTGACATCGAAGCTCTGGCTCGCGAAGTCGAAGATAGTGAAGGCGTTCTGTTTGTGCCGGCGCTCTCCGGTATGGGGGCACCTCACTGGTTGCCGTCCGCGACCGGACTGATTACAGGGATTACCTGAGGGACGACGCGCGCCCACATCGCGCGTGCTACGTTGGAAGGGGTTGCTTTTCAGATCCGCGAACTCTTGGAAGCGATGGGAAAAGATCTGAAGAAACGCATCAAGCCGCTGAAAGTGGACGGCGGCGCTTCCATGAACGATCTCCTGATGCAATTCCAAAGCGATCTACTGGGAGTGGACGTGGTGCGGGCACAGGTGGCGGAGACTACAGCACTCGGATCGGCCCTGATGGCTGGGCTTGCGATCGGGATGTGGAGCGGTCTAAGTGAGATTGAAAAGAAGTGGAAGAGTGATAAACGCTTTTCTCCCAAGATGGACAACCCAACTCGCAGAGGCCGAATCCAGAAATGGGATAGGGCCATGCAAGCGGTGCAGCTGCTCAGTGAAAATTAGATTGGATTCTAGAAATAGTCGCTTAGCTGTCCAATTGTCTTGATGGCTACAAGTTCGAGCGGGCTGTCTCCTTTTAAGTCTTTGACCATCCTTTCGGGAACGAAGGCCCGCTTAAAACCAACCCTAGACGCCTCTTTGAGTCTGTCCTCGGCCTGGGAACCATTCGGACTTCACCCCCCAGCCCGACTTCGCCAAAGAAAAGAGTTTCCGCTTCAATGGACTTCCCGCTAAAGCTGGAAATCGTGGCGGCAACTATCCCCAGATCAATAGCGGGCTCATTTAACCGAAGGCCACCGGCAATATTCACGTACACGTCCTGATCTCCGAGCCGGTAGCCGCCCCGCTTTTCCAAAATAGCGGTAAGAAGCGAAAGCCGATTGGGATCCATCCCGATGGCCGTTCGGCGTGGTATCGCTAGCGTGGAATACGAAACCAAAGCTTGTACCTCCACCAGGATGGGTCGGGACCCCTCCATGCTGGCCACGATAGCGGAGCCTGGAATTGCGGTGGCGCGTTCTGACAGAAAAAGATCCGAAGGGTTTGAAACCTCACGCATCCCATCACCGCGCATTTCAAATACGCCGATTTCATTGGTGGAACCGAAGCGGTTTTTTATCGAGCGCAAGAGTCGGAACGAGTGCACGGTGTTGCCGTCAAAGTAGAGCACCACATCCACCATGTGTTCGAGAATCTTGGGTCCCGCGATGGCCCCTTCTTTGGTGACGTGCCCGACTAAGAACGTGGCGGCGTTTGCCGCCTTCGCCCACGTGATGATCTCATTGGAGCACTCGCGCAACTGGCCTACGCTTCCGGGTTGGGACTCCAGCTCACTGCTGTACACGGTCTGGATGGAATCCAGGACGAGGATGTCCGTCGGTACTTTGCCGAGCTGTTCAAATATTTCTTCCAAACAAGTTGCGGACAGCACCAGCAACTTTTCGTCGGAGATGTTCAGACGTTTCGCACGCAGAGCAATTTGAGAGGTGGACTCCTCCCCTGTTACATACAAAACGCGGTAGCCTGCCTTGGCGTAGCAACCCGCCGCTTGCAGCAATAGAGTCGATTTGCCGATCCCCGGTTCGCCGCCGACAAGGATCACGCTTCCAGGAACGAGGCCACCCCCCAGAACGACATCGAGTTCTGCAATACCCGAATAAACTCTGTCCACGACTTCCGAGGTGATTTGAGAAATTGGGACAGGGGGCGAGCTGGTGCTCGTGGCTGCGGGACCAGCCGCTTTTCCTTTTGAGCCCTTTTTTTGGGGATTGTGGGCGCGTTCTTCGACCAGGCTGTTCCACTCGCCGCAATCTAGGCAGCGCCCCACCCACTTGGAATAGCTCTTTCCGCAGTTCTGGCAGCTAAAGAGGTTCTTGTTCTTCATCTTTGTGTTTTTCCCTTATCTGCGAGTTTGTGTAAATCCCGATACCAGTCAAGGCACAATACACAGCGTGCTAAACAGCGGGGATTGAAAATTAATCCCGTCCTGCTACACTAAAAGTAAGGGATGAATCCGTTCTCCTCAACGGTCTAAGCCCTCCCATTTCCACTTCGTAACCCCCAAAAAAGAATGCAAAAAATTAAAAAAGAGTTCATGACCTATCTGCGTCGCGACGATCTTTTGCAGGCAGCCTTAGTCCTGGGAAAGATTGAAGATCCTAGCTATAACCACCGGCCCTTCATCAACCTGGTCTTGGCGTTGGCGGCCCAGGTGCTGGAGTCTAGGCGAGACATTCACAATGATCCGATTCTGCTCGCTAAGCGGATCAACACCGTTCTGTTTGAAGAGTTCGGACTTCAAGGAAAATCCGAAGACTACAAACACGTTATCGACGACGCCAACCAGTACTATTTGAACTATTTGCTCGAAAAGAAAAAGGGCGGCCCGCTTAGTTACGCGACCCTTTACACGGTGCTGGCCCAGCAGGTGGGTCTGGATTGTGAAGTATTGGCTTTTCCGTCCCACTATTTTTTGCGTATTCGTCACGAAGCCGGCGAGTTTTTTGTGAATCCTTTTGAGAAGGGTAAGTTCTTGTCCGGGCCTGAGTTTCAGCGCAAGTTTAAAGCCTCCTTGCAACGCAATCGCTTACTCTCAGCCAAACTCTTTGAGGTTCTGGATACCGAGCAGCTGGTGGCGCGCATTGCCCAACAGCTCAAGCATGTTTACATCCTAAAAAGCAGTTCCTTAAAAGCGCTAAGAGCGATTGAGATCCTGAGTGCGATTTATCCGGATTCTCCGGAGCTGACACGGGATCGAGGGATTCTCTACTGCGAGATGGAGTATTTCTCCAAGGCGAGAGAGGATCTGCGATCTTATCTAAAGGCACGCCCCAAGGCCGAAGATGTGCGCGAAATAAAAAAACTCGCACTCATGCTCCGAGGGTACTCGGAAACCATGAACTAGAGTCTACTGACCCGAAACGAAAATACCGCCTCTGAATTCCTGGTTGTAGGTGAAGAACGAGAACATCACCTGGAGATTGAAGAGGTCCAGCCCCAACGCGTGCGGCCCACCGCCTTCTCCAGCCCCCGTAAGCATGTCTGCAATCCAGTCCTTATTGAAGTGCATTCCAGCCGAAGTTATGTTGCCTCGCCACTGGCTCGTGTACGGGAAGAATTTGTAGAGCGCGACGAGTTGGTTGCCCTCAAGCTTCCAAACCACCACCTGGCCATCTACGCCTGTAACGATATGGCCCTTCGGTGAAGTGGGATTGAAGTAACCAAAGCCTACCGAAACACCGTCACGGTTGTTCGGATCGGTTGCCCAGCCAATTGTAAGAGGTGAAAAGTCTTTCCCGCTGTGGGCGGCAACTACCGGTCCGCCGCCTTCACCGGCGCTTGAGATAATATCTGGCGTGCCGTCACCGTTCACATCACCACACGCGACCCGCGCGCCGACTCGCGCATTGGGATCGAAAGCAAAGAAACTTCCACCCGGATAGTCCGCGCCCGTCGCGTACTTCACCCAAATGTGTGCCCCGCCGCCTTCGCCGGCTCCAAAAATAAGCTCGGCCTTCTTATCGCCGTCCAAATCGCAGGCCGCGATGTACGTCCCGCCCTTGAAGGCAAGATCGTATCCGGCTGCAACTTCGGTGAAGTTTCCCGGAAAGTCGGGACCATAATAAATCCGAGCTGTGGGCGCTCCTCCCGGCCCTTGTGCCGCGGCGATATCGAGCACGCCGTCGCCGTTAAAATCCGCAACCGCTACACGAACACCGCCCTTAAAATCAACGGGCCCTCCCCAAAAGGAATAGGTCTTATTCGTGCGTGGGTTCCAACCGAGAACGTGCGGTCCGCCACCTTCCCCGGGCCCGTAGGCGACAAGCTGCTCGTAACTGCTGCCTTTCAACAAAACCTTGAGGGTCGTCCAGCTAGCGGCGGGACTGTTACGGTAGCGCAAGTTGACCGTTTGAGAATGCTTGCCTGGTTCATTCGGCGCGTAGGTAAACCGAAGACTACAAATCGCGTGTTCGTAACAGATGGCCGCTTCCAAACTGAAAGGGGCGCTGGGCGCAGAATCAATCTTGATGTAAGCGGGCTGTCCGCCGGTATTTCTCGCCGTCAGGTAATTGAATAATGGATTCTTTCCAGCAGGAATGTGCCCCCAGTCGACGATGGCATCGTACGTGACACCGTTTACCGTTCCGCCCTGTTGCTGGACTTGCAGGTTTGCCGGTGCATTGGAGCCTGGGATGCCTTCAACCGGAATTCCCTGGCTCAAGGCCCCGCGGGTTGCTTGCGGTGTGGAGGCAACCGTGGTGGCTTCCCCGATAACGGCGGTCGTTTGATCGTCTAAGGAAAGCCAGCTTGGTCCGTTCTCCGCACTCCAGCCGTCAAAGTTCAGATTCGGCGTTCCGTTTCCGTTTTGATTGGAGCTGCTCTGTTGAGTGCCCGATCCGAATAGGCTACTCAGTCCGTTGGAACTGTTTCCGAATGGATTGAGTGGAAAGCTTCGACCGCCGCAAGCGGTGAATTGGAGAACGGCTAAAAGTACGAACGCATAGAGCGCACGCTTCTTGATGGACATGTGGGGACTCCTAAGCTGCTAAATCAAAGTTGCCATTAAATTATGCCCTGCGTCAGGAGGCCGTCGCAACTGTAAGCTTTAAGACAAGGAGTATACGCTTTAAAATATTGAAATTATTAGATTTATCCGGAAATCCCGTTCGCCAAACCAGCTTCTGTATACACTCGGAACACGGGGTTTTTTAGCGGGATTTCGGGCTTAGACCTGCGGGAGCTTGGATTTGAGCTTCTGCACAATCTGGGGTGCGGATAGACCGTACTTCTCGTAGAGCTCGGCCGGGTCTCCGGATTCCCCAAAGGCTTCAATCCCGATACGGATAAGCTGCGCTTTGGATTCGGGTACTTCGGCAAGCACTTCCGCAACGGCGCTACCGAGGCCTCCGATCAAACTATGATCCTCAATGGTCACAATGTGATCGCAGCTGGTGGCGAGTGTTCGGATGAGCGCCCGGTCGATGGGCTTGAGCGTGTGGATGTCGATCACCCACGGGTTGTAGTTGGCAAGTTCCTCAGAAGCGCGCAGGGCTTCGATGACGGTGGCTCCCGTTCCGAGCAAAGCGAGCTTCTTGCCTTCTTTCAAAATGATACCGCGACCCGATTGGAATACTTGATTGTCCTTATAGAGATTGGGCAACTTTTGTCGGGTCAAACGCAAATAAAATGGGCCGTCGTGCGTGGCCGCGTACTCGACCGCTGCGTGCGTGGAAAACTCGTCACAAGGCTGAAAAACCGTCATTCCGGGAATAGCGCGCATGAGGGCGACGTCCTCAAGCCCCATCTGCGAGTTCCCGTCTTCCCCAATACCGATACCGGCGTGAGTCCCGACAATTTTCACGTTGGCTTCGCAGTAACCGACCGACATGCGAATGGTTTCGTAGCGGCCCGTAAGAAAACAACCAAAGCTGCAGATGAAAGGGATGTAGCCGCCCATTGCGAGGCCGGCGGCCGTTCCGACCATATTCGATTCGGCAATGCCCATCTGGAAGAAACGTTCCGGGAAAGCTTTGCCAAAAATGGCGCTCTTCGTGCTGCAGCTCAAATCGGCATCGAGTGCGACGATCTTGGGGTTCTTTGCCCCCAAGGCTTTTAGCGCTTCACCAAACGCGTCCCGAGTTGCTTTGTCTGCCATTTTCATCATCCCAACGAATCAAGAGTTTTTTGGATTTCGCCTCGGGCCTTGTCGGCCTCTTCGGCACTTGGACCGATTCCGTGCCAGCTGATCTGGTTCTCCATAAAGGAGACGCCCTTCCCTTTGACGGTCTTGGCCAAGATCATCGTCGGCTTGGTCGTTTCCTTTTTGGAATTTTCCAGCGCCCCGAGAATCTCTTCGAAATTGTGGCCGTCAATTTCCTGCACGGCCCAGTTAAAGGCGCGCCATTTTTCAGGCAACGGGCTGAGATCCATGACCTCGGTTACGTGCCCATCAATCTGACCGTTGTTGCAGTCGACAAAACAAATAAGGTTGTTGAGCTTAAACTTTGGAGCCGACATGGCCGTTTCCCAAACCTGGCCTTCTTGGATTTCCCCGTCGCCCATCACACAAAAAACTCGCCGCGGGCTCTGGTTCATCTTGAGCGCCATCGCCATGCCTTGTGCAATGGAGAGGCCCTGTCCCAGGGAGCCGGTGGAGGCTTCTACTATAGGCAACTTGACCCGGTCGGGGTGGCCTTGCAGTCGGGAGCCAGTTTGGCGGAGCGTCCACAATTCCTCACGCTCCAATATCCCGAGCTTGGCGAGAACGGCGTAAAGAGCCGGGACGCCATGGCCCTTAGAGAGAATCAGCCTGTCGCGATCCTCATTCATCGGGTCATTCGGATAAACTTTCATTTCGTGGCAATAGAGGCAGGTGAGGATATCAATCACCGACAAGGAGCCGCCAGGGTGACCCGACTTTGCCTTCTCCAACATGGTGATAATATCCAACCGGCACTCATTGGCCGTGCGCTTCAATTTTTCGATTACGGTGGATTCAGACATCGGCACCTGTTTATCTGAAAGCTCTGGAACTTTCAATACATTCCCCTCCCAGGCTCATTTTTGGACCGGCTCCACACAATGGGTTGCACTCGCTCCGCATCTAAACTAGTTTTGCGGGCGATGACGCGCTTTTTTGGAATTTTTGCGGTGGTTTGTTCGTTGGCCCTGCTGGCGGCCATCGCGCTGGGGATGTTCCCGCAAGTTCTCGGGGCGACCCCCAGCCAGCACATCCTTGTGGGCCTAACCGCGGCACTACTTTGTGTGTCGCTCCATTGTTTGATCTTTGGGATATTTACCGGCTCCGGCAAAGACACCCGTCTCCTGGTTCAGGATCTGAAGTTGAACCAAGAAGCGGTGCTGCGCATGAAGCGCTTTAAGCGCGAGGTTTTCCCTCCCGCCCTGTACGCCATTGGCTGGATACTCCTGCTCACCTCTTTTGGGGGAATCGTGGCACTCGGGCAGCACGCCTGGGCTCGTTGGGCCCATCTGGCGCTGGCGTGGTTCACCTTTTACTACAACGCAAAGGTGTCGCTACTGGAGTACCGCGCTGTGGTCGAGAACGCGCGTCTCCTGGAAGGCGTGAATGCCCAAGCCGAACAGGTTTTTGTGCCTTCTGATTCGGAACTCCCCGAGCCCGCTGAGGGGCCTCCGCTGGAATGGGAAACCCATGTCTACGCGCTAGGAAAGTTTCTTTGTTTCTTGGGTTGGAACGTCTGGCTACCGTACATCTACCTTCGCTACATCGTGAGTTGGCTCAATACCCCTTTCCCTCTTTTCCTGGGGGTGAGTGTGGTGTGCCTTGCAGGGGGCTACTACCTCCGCTGGAGCTACCGCGAACACCGCCCGGGCCGCCAAAACCTGGCGTCTGCGGGGGGATAAGTCCGCCAATCTTACTGAGCAGCAATTCCAACTTGTGGTGAAAGCCCGCGTCCTGGGGCAGCGCCGTCTGGTAAGCGCTGATAAATTGGTACAAAAGAATTTGCTCTTCCGGATCGGTGACCATGTGGCGCGCCACTCGGATGATCACGTCGTAGGGAGTGTTGCGCAGCCATAGAGGGGGCACGCGGCGTTGGGCACGCAGAAGGCCCTTGATGACCCCCGCGACGTACGGAGCGTCCCGCCGGCAAAAGGCCGGGCGCACGAACCGAAACGCACGTTCAATCTGCTCGTCCCGGATCTTGTCGTGGTGATCCAGGATGAGCGTGAAGAGAAACTTTTTGATGTAGTCGTTGTACGGGTTGATCTCCAGACAACGCAGCCAAGTCTCCAGCGGGGTATGAACCGAGGCGGGAATGGGGGGCTGCTTCAGGTTGTGCCAAAAAACCAGCTCTCCCCGTGTATGGATGAAGTTTGGCCAACGCTGCACCAGTCGTAGAAAAAAAGCGAAAGACACGCCGAAGGTAAAACCAATCACATGGGAAATGTGATCGATGCTATCTAATCGCGTGGGATAAAGTTGACCCATAGAGAAGACCAGTTCCAACAGAATGACGTCGAAGAAGAAGAACCAGGAAGTGGGCAAGGCCAATTTTCCGTGGCGCGAGGGGAACCAGAAAAAATACCGCGTTCGGAATTTGAAGTTGTAGATGTAGTACGTCCCCATCAGCGCGAATATCCCGGCACTGGCACCCACGTGAGGGATGTAAGGGGAGTACTCACCGGGGAGCAGTACGCTTCCTGTTAGTCCCAAGGTGCCGCCGACAATGAATATGAAAAGTATCCAAAAGAAAGAAATAAACGTGGTGCAGATGCGCGCGCCTGCGTAAATCGCGATCAAATTCAAGAAGAGGTGCACGCGGTTCCCGTGGATAAAGTTCGCCATGAAGAGTCTTTTTAGATCCCAGTCCGCGTGGGCGGGAGCGATCTCAAGGAGTGGTCTTAGCTTCAGGTAACTCTCTTTTTCCGTTCCTAGTTGTATGGTTCCGTTGTCGACGAGTTTTTGAACCCCATCCACGTAACTTCTGTCGCGAGTCACGATGGGTTCCACATAGGAATACGCGATAGAAAGAAAGAGAACGAGAACCAGTCCCTGCCACAATCTTGGCAAATGGTAGTTGGGTACCTCAGGACTTTCGGGTACAAGTAAAATCATTTCACGTCCTCATCGATTTTCTTGACCGAGCTGGAACAGATGAGGTCATGCAAAGCGCGTTGATCCTGTCGGATAAGTGGCAGGAAGAAACCAAAACCAAGTAGCGCCAAGCTCAAGGCCTTGCCTAGGGTCTCTCTAAGAAAAATTTGGTAGAGCTCAAGACGTTTCCCAGTTTCTTTGTCCACCACCCGCAGGTTGAAGAGCAGTTTCGCCGGCGATCCCCCAAAACGGTGGACGGTCCAAAGACAATAGACATAGATGAGGGTCACGTCGGAGGCGATCACGAAGGAGCTGAAAAAAACCGGCACGGTACCATCCGAAGTGCCGAAGTAGACGAACAAAGCCGTCGCGAGTCGGTTAAACGACGAAAGGCCGATCGTCAGAAAGATACCGTCCAGGATCGCCGCCGCGGCTCGCAGCAAGTACGGGGCTTCCGGACAGTCCACAAAGTGGTCCTCTTCCGCCTCGTCGAGCGCGTCCTGCACGGAGCGCGAGCGCCCCTTCTGGAATGGAACATACTTACCCAAAGACAGACTCCTACAGGTCCCTTATCGGAATAATGGCGCATCGCATCAATAGATAAAAAATCCAGTATTTTTGGTTATTTAATTAAGTATATTGCAGGGCTTGAAAAAGAGAGAAAAGGCGGAAGCAGTCTTCTTCCAACTGATCCAGGTGCGCTTGGTTGGGTTCTAGGGCAAGGTCCCGCAGTCTTTCGGTGAGCCGGGCCGCGCGGGTGCACCGCAGGCTCAGCTCCAGCAGCTCGTGTGGGCTTGGGTGCGCCAAGGACAATACGTTGCGAAGTGGAAATTCCAAGACCATCTGATCCTGGCCAAAGAAAAAGAGCCCGAGACCGGTCCCCATCAGGCCGGGATTCCACGGCGTTTTCTCGGGCGCCGCCTGCACCTGACGCAGAAAGCGGTCGGCCTCCTCCAGGGGAAAGCTTCTTCCCGAAAGCCAAAGTGAGTGTCGGGTCTCCATCCCTTGCAACCCGAGAACGATTTCCGGGTGCAAGGCGCCTTGCGATAGCAAAGCGGGTATGGCGCGATCGCGTTCGTGCAGTAATTTTTCCCAACCGGTGCGCAGTACCTCCTCCGCTCGCAGTTCAAGAGCCGTGGAGAGAGCCAATAGAGTCCACCGATCCAGCAGGAATCTGTCGACGGTTGTCGACTCTTCTCTCCGTGCCGCATCCAGGTGAATGGCCAGCTCAATGTGAGATCTGGACGGTGAAAGACCGATGGCGTGTTTTAGCGCTTGTAGGTTTCTCGTGCGCGCCGTACTTTCTGTGGCTAAAGAAACCATGGGGTTGGTTAGTGACGAAAATTGCAGTCCTTGCGGAGGTGACGGACCAAATCCTTTTTCATTTGTTTGATAAGGGATTCCGCATCCTGGTTGCTGAGTTTGCTGTCAGTAGACAACTTTTCCACCGGAACGCCGTCCAAATGAGTTTCGAGAATCTCAAGACTCTCGGGATCGAACTTCGCGAGCGCGCCCTCAAAACGTTCCCAAACCGCCTGGGTAACTTCTTGGAGGATCACCTGCTCGAGCAGCTCTTCGAACTCATCAAAGACGTCCGTCTCTGGGCTGTCCGTGTCCGGTTTCTTAGTCAAAGGCTCTCCCTATCAATAGAGTTATCGTCAGCTTTGACGCAGAGCTTAATCTTGGTTTTACATAGGCGGCTGTGGTACACTAGCGCGCAATTAGGTTGGAAATGCAAGTATTTCGATTAGTTACAGCAACTGTTTTGTTTTTCTCGATTTTGTTTTTTTCAGCGTGTGCCTCCGCGCCCTCGGGCGGGAACGACGCTGCGGGGCTCTTTGCCCAAGGCGAGAAGGCGCTGCAAGAGGAAAACTACCTCACGGCACTGGAAAAGTTCCGTGCGGTAAAGCACCGCTACCCTTATAGCTCTCGGGCGGTGGAGGCAGAGCTGCGCATCGCCGACACCTTGTACGCACAAGAGGCTTTTGTGGAGTCCGAGGCCGCCTACGAGATTTTCCGGGAAATGCACCCCACCCATCCTAAGATTGACTACGTGCAGTACCGCATTGCTTTGTCCTTCTTTTATCAAATCCCGGACAACAGCGCGCGCGACCTTACGGCAGCCTATCGAGCGGTCGACGAGTTCGACGTTCTCATTAGCAAGTACCCCAAGTCTGGTTTTGTGGAAGAGGCTAAAAAGCGCATGACCGAATCGCGCCAGAAGCTAGCCGAACACGAAGAGTACGTCGCAAATTTTTATTTCGCGCGTCAACACTATCTTTCCTCGTCATACCGCTACGCTTCACTGCTCAAGAACTATTTGGGTTTGGGCTACGATGAGAAGGCGCTTTATAGGCTAGGGGTGTGTTATTATCATACTCGGATGTTTTCCAATTCTCGGGAAGCATTGCAACGCCTACTGCGGGAATTCCCGGAATCCGGGTTCAAGGGAGAAGCAGTGGCGTTGATGAAGCGTTTGGATAATAAAGAAACTCCCTAACCTGCTTAAACAATGAGTTCGAAGGCCACGAACATTGATGAGCTGTTGCAGCTCGCGCGCGAAGATCTGGCGCGAAACCGTCTTACTTCTGCAGAAAAAACTCTCGCTCAAGCTATTTTACTGAATAACCAGGTTTCCGATGCTTTTTACCTGATGGGGTATGTGTACTCCAAAAAGGGAAAGCTCAAAAAAGCGATTCTCGCTTTCGAGCGGGCTTTGTCGATGGATCCTTTTCATACCGAAGCCGCGATTGCCCTCAGCAGTCTTTACAATGACATGGGCAAGTACAAGGAAGGCGCGAGCGTCTATTTCAAGGCCCGTAAGCGGCTCGACCGAGTTTTGCCGGGACACGATCCGCGCATCAATCAGGATTTGTCGAAGAAGCACCACGAACTGGGACTTGCGTACATGCGCTACGAGCGATTTCGCGAAGCCTACGACGAGTTTGAAAAAGCTCAGCAGCTCGAACCGGGAAATGTGAATTATCCGGTAAAGATGGCAGTCTGCTTGGGCAAAACCGGTGACCGAGTAGCCGCAGCAGATTTGCTCCAAAAATTACTGCAGCACCACCCGAAGTGTATTGAGGCGAAGATCCAACTGGGGATTCTCTACCACAGCCTCAAGAAAATTCATGACGCTTACCGTGAGTGGCAGGGTGCTTTGGCTATTGACCCGGACCACAAATCGGCACAAATGTATCTCAGCATGATTGAGAGCCCGGTTTCAACTCAAGGCACCTAAATGCGTTGCATTTCAACAGCGTTCAACCAGAAGCTCATCGCCGTTCTGTTGCCGTTTGCGCTTTTTGGTTTCCCCACACTTCTTCAAGGCGAGAGCCTCAACCGCATCACCTCGCAGCCCAAACAGCAGCAGGGTAAGAAAAAGCCCAAAGACAAAGACGACAAAGCTAAATCCGCTCCCAAAGAAAGACCGCGTGTGGGAGAAAAAGAGGACGACGGCAAGACCAAGGTAGAGCGAGGAACGCCCGCGAAAAAGACTAAGCTTGAAGTCTATTACGAGCCCTTTTACCGCTACCTTTTGAATACGATGCTGGGAGTTAACATCATCGACGGGCGTAGTGGCATCGTCAGTGGTGCGCAGTTGGGTTTTGCCCTGGGTGAGCGCGAACCCTGGTACCTGGGACCGGAGATCAACTTTTCTCTCTATTCACCCGGTTCGCTCATTCAACCTATGTTAGGGGTATGGTACCAGCTCAGAATTTACCGGTCGCCGCGTTTGAGCGTTGCAACAGGGTTGCTACTGGGAGCGGCGATTCCATCCAACTTTGCACCGGTTCCTGCAACCACCTTCAGCGGTTTCTTTGAAGCGGTTATCTCCCAAGAGTTAAACGATCTTGTCAGCATGCGTGGACAGCTCCGGCCTGGTTTCATCGGGAATAAATTCACTTTCATGATGAACCTTAACGTCACCTTCCGTTTCCGATAACGCAATCCACAAGAAGCCCGCACCAGTGCCGCCACTCCGGGGCTTGCGCCTCCTCACGAAAGCCTCTAGTGTTGTAGCGTTTGCCCGTTTTCAAGGAGACGCTAGGATGAACCTACGAGGCCTGACCTTTGACGATGTCATATTAGTACCCGGATACAATGGCATTCGATCCCGCCAAAACGTAACGACTTCCGTGGAGGTCAACTCGCGTACCTTTGAGATCCCCTTGATAAGCGCCAACATGGATACGATCACGGGCCTGGAAATGGCCAACCTGATGTCGGAGCTGGGTGGGATGGGAATCTTGCACCGGTTTTGCAGCGTGGAGGACAACGTTGCTATGTTCAAGTCCGCCACCAAGAAGGACAAGGTAGGCGTTTCCATCGGAATCGGTGAAAAGGGTGTCGAGCGGGCCGAAGCTTTGGTTGCAGCGGGGGCACAGATCATTTGCGTGGATGTCGCTCACGGGCATTCGAAAGAAGTAAACCGCACCATCCGCTCATTGCGGGAAAAGTATTCGGACAACGTGCTTATCATCGCGGGAAACGTGGCGACCTATGCCGGCGCGGACTATCTCGCTGCTGCCGGAGCCGACATCATTAAAGTGGGAATCGGTTCGGGTTCCGCCTGCACCACACGGATAAAAACCGGCTTTGGCGTACCTCAGCTAACGGCGATTCAGGATTGCCGCAAAGTCGATCGCACCCTTATTTCAGATGGCGGAATTCGTTTCCCGGCGGATGCCGTAAAAGCATTGGCCGCGGGGGCGGATATGGTGATGCTGGGTGGAGTGCTTGCCGGCACAATGGAAACACCCGGAGAAATCATCGAGCGCGACGGCGCCGGTGGGCAAAAGATCAAGGTAAAGAAATTTCGCGGCATGGCCTCCAAGGAGGCGCAAGATGCTTTCATGGGCGGAATGTCGGATTGGAAAACTGCCGAGGGCGTTTCGATGGAAGTCCCCGTTTCTGGATCTGCCAAGGATGTGGTTCGAGATATCATGGGCGGCATCCGTTCAGGACTCACGTATTGCGGAGCGCTCACGATCAAAGATCTGCAGCGCAAGGCGCAGTTCATGGAGATTACACCCGCCGGGCGCGTTGAAGGGACACCGCATGGTTTGTCTGGAAGTGTTCCCTCGGCGAAAGCCTAGTCCTTAAATTCAACACCGGCTTTTAAGAGGAGATCGTAATACCGAACGATCTTTTGGATGGCCGCTTGCTTTTTCGGATCGAGATTGTCGAACTCGACTCCGAATCCCAAGCCGGAGGCTTCTTCTACCCAGCGGACAACAGAGGCTTGTTGGGTCTGATCTTGCTCATGGATGTCCAGATCGTTGGCGTTCACAATCTTGCCGCCGATGAGGAGGTTCTCTTTGAACTTAAGTTCGATTTGAACCTTGGCGCCGACCTTAAGGTGCGCTCTAGTTCTAATGAAGGCCCCACCCAAGGAAATGTTCGCAATCTCACCATCGACGGCCACGGGTTGACCCTCTATGAAAATGCCGACTGACATGGTTACGGGAATTCGGCGAAAACGCCGTCGCTCTTTGGGTTGGTTATCGTTTTGGTCGGTCACGAACTAAAAGAATATCCTGATTCCGGTCGGAAAACAAAATTCTGCAATGGCGCGACGCAGAAGCGCCGACTAGGGGCGAGCAATCCTGTCGAGGCGGTCAACGCAGCGAAGAAGGTGTTTAAAGCCGTGGTCGAAAAACTTGAAAAAGGCGAGGCATCAGCGGACATCACCTGGTGCGACTCCCCTGTGTGCTTTAGGCCGCCACAATGTCCCAGCTCATGCCAGAAAACGGATTGGAGCAAATTGTCTTTGGTGAACATGTCAGCACGAAGCTGAATCTCACAATGATCTGTGTAACGTTTTGCAAACCCGACGTGGGTTGGGTTGGGCAATGACGTCACTTTCTCTATGGTAATCGGGTAACCGGTCAAAACCGAACCGCCGATTCGGACCAAAGGTTTCCCCAGATCGTCGTTTAAGGTGTCCGCCATTTGTGACAAGAGAGTCATGTCTGAATCAGACAACGAAATAAATTCGTGCACTGAAGCCGGCCAGTCTTCGTAAGGTAGCCGTACATCGGCACACCCTATGACCAATAACGAGACAATCAGGAAAAGAACGCTCCGCATTTACAACTCCGCAACAGCTTCAACTCAGCTAAGACACCGGGATTTTCCGATATCTTTTTTCCCGCGCTACTCCACAACTACAAACAACACTGTGCGTAAGTGCAAGGGGCTTGCCAAGGCCGCTCAGTGAATACACGCGGTCTACGCTGGGTTATAATAACGAGATGAAAAAACTAAGAGTTGTCGTCGTTTCCTCTGGGCTAGCCCCTCAATTTGGCGGGGCCGCCGTATCCGAAGCTTCGTTGTGCGCGTTTCTTTCGCAACACGCCGATGTGACCGTGCTTTGTCGGGGGGATGCGGTCGACGGAGAGTTTGTACAAGGTTTTGGGCTAAACGGTGTGGTTCGGTATCACCCTGCGGAAATCTACGAGGCTTGGAAGAACAAGGCGGAGTGGATTCACAAATTATTGGATGCAGCCGACGTGCTGCACTTGAACGGTCATTGGCGTTGGGAGAACTACTTCTTTGCGCGTCTGTGCAAACGAAAAGGCGTGCCGTACGTTTTGCACCCGCGTGGGATGCTGCTGGTTGGCCATCGCAAAACTCTGCTGAAGTACGTATTTAATTTGCTGATTGGAAACTGGATCGTCCGCCACGCTTCCAAGGTAATTGCACTTAGTCAGTATGAGACACGACACTTTGACGGATACGGATTACCCGCACGAGCGGTGCAGATTATTCCAAATGGTATTCCGGTTGGAGCAAAAAAAGAGGTCGTTCTTCCGGCGAATATTCACTTACCGGAAAAGTATTTTCTCTACTACGGTCGCGTTGAAAAGCGAAAGAACCTGGTTTTTTTGGTAAACGCTTTTGCTGAATATGTGAAAGCAGGTGGCAGCGCCCACCTACTCATCATGGGACCCGTGGAGCGAGGCTACGATCGGACGATCAAGGCTGCCGCGGACGTGAAGGATGTGGCTTTTCGTGTTCACCTCCTGGCTCCTCAGTATGACGACACCCGTTGGGAATTGGTGCGGCGTTCGCTCGCGGTCGTTTACCCGGCTCTCGAAGAGCCCTTTGGCCGCGTTCCCTTTGAGGCCGTCGCGGTAGGTACGGTTCCGATCATTCCGGATCGTAGCGGGAGTGCTGAGTACCTGAAGTGGCACATTCCGTCGGCCATCTACAAGCAAGAGGACGCTCATTCCTTGTCCGCCGCGCTGCTGCGCGCGGAAAAAGGTTCCATTGAGGGAGCGTCGGCGGCCCAGGAGTGGGTCAAGAACGCGCTCGACTGGAAGCACATCTCTCGCGCGGTCCTGGACCTGTACCGCGAAGTGGGTGCAGGTTCGGCCTAAGTCTCCGGCGGACGAGTTTTGTGGTAAAAGGCCAACATGAAGACTGTACCCTGCCCCGCCTGCCAACGCCCCGCCGTATGGGATGTGCGTCAAAATCCCTTCCGACCCTTCTGCTCTGAGGTCTGCAAAAATAAGGACTTAGGGAAGTGGGCTAACGAGGAATACAGCGTGCCCGCCGTCGACGAAGCTCCCGGCAACGACGATAAGGAGTAGCATTTACTATCCGTCCGGACCTGTATAGGTTAGTTTCGGATGGATCTACAACTTCCATGACTGCCGCAGCGCTGGCAGAGCGCTTTGACGGACGACTGGTGGGCGACGGCCACCGCGAAGTAAGCAGCGTGAGCGCGCTTGAAAAAGCCGGCGCGGGCGACTTGGCGTTCTACCAGCAAAGGCGCTTTTCAGAAAAGGTGCGGGATCTCCGCGGTGCGGTCTTACTGACTACTGAAGAATTGCTTGTACCGAATGAGGCACTGACCTTTGTGTTGGTGCCGAACCCCTGAAAATTTTTACTGAAGTCGCAGAAACTTTTAACTGGTACCCGGTGGACGATCCAGGCGTGGATCCTCTGGCAAAAGTCGACGACTCTGCCCAACTTGGAGCGAACGTAAGTGTGGGCGCTTTTTCTTACGTAGGAAAACGGGTTCGCATTGGTGCCGGCACTCGCATCCTGACTCACTGTTATTTGGGGGACGACGTTGAGATCGGAGAAAACTGCATCGTCTTTCCCAGAGTGGTCCTCAATCCCAAAGTGGTGATTGGCAACCGCGTGCACATTTTTTCAGGAACCGTAATTGGATCGGATGGCTTTGGTTTTTTGCCGACTGAGACGGGTCTTCGCGCGGTCCCTCAAATTGGTACCGTAGAGGTGGAAGACGACGTTCGGATTGGTGCGAACTGCACAATCGATCGCGCGACACTCGGAGCCACCCGAATTGGCCGCGGGACCAAGATCGATAACCTCGTGCACGTCGGTCACAATTGTCAGATTGGAGCCCATTGCATCCTGTGTGCCGGTACCGGATTGGCGGGATCGGTGGTTTTGGAAGACCAGGTGGTGCTAGGCGGCCAAGTGGGACTGGGCGATCATGTGCGCGTTGGAAAAGGCGCGCAGATCGGATCCCAGGGCGGCACGACGACGAATTTAAAGGGAAACCAAACCTACTGGGGTACTCCCGCGATTCCTGTGAAGGAATCACTCAGCACTTTTAGATTGATGAAGAAATTGCCGGAGATCTGGCGTCGGCTAGCACGTCTGGAGTCCCGGTTGGGGGAGGAGCCGACATGAGTGAAAACGTCAGTGTGCACCCGACAGCGATCGTGCACCCAGAAGCTCGTTTGGGATCCGGTACGGTGGTGGGGCCGTTCTCCATCGTTGGAGAACACGTTCGCACCGGCGAAAACTGCGAGATAAAAGAGCACGTCATTGTGCAAGGCCACACGCAGCTGGGAGATCAGGTGAAGATCTATCCCAACGCAGTCGTGGGTTACGATCCGCAGCACCTTAAATATGCGGGTGAGCCGACCAGAGTAGAGATTGGGGATCGAACTATTCTGCGAGAAGGGGTCACCGTCCACCGAGCGACAGAGTTTGGAAACAAAGTCACCAAGGTCGGCCAAGATGTCTTCCTGATGGCTTACGTGCATGTCGCCCACGACTGTGTGGTGGGAGACGGTGTGGTGATTGCAAACGCAGTTCAACTCGCAGGTCACGTGACCCTTGAAGACAGGTGTACGATCGGCGGGCAGTCCGCCGTCGCCCAGCATTGCCGTGTCGGTCGCTACGCGTACGTTGGGGGTGGATCGATCGTTCGAAAGGATATGCCTCCATATATGTTGGCGAAAGGCACGGATTTGCGCGTGCAAGGGGTCAATCAGATTGGCCTGAAGCGCACAGGACTTTTCAGTGACGAGGCGATCCGCGCCCTCAAGAATGTCTTCCGTCTTTTTTATCTTCGTCGTAATACCACTTCGCGAGCGATGGAAGATGCGCTTGCCGAATACGGTCATGTAGAGGAAGTGCGCAGCTTTGTGGAGTTTGTTCGCCAATCCAAACTTGGAATTGAACGCTAGAGTGCTGGATCCAAAAAAAATTCCACTTGGGGTGATAGGCCTTGGAAAAATGGGTGGCTTTCACGTGGCGAAAGCCTTAGCCCATCCAGAGGTACACCTTGTAGGGGTCTACGATCCGCACGTAAAAGAGTCGGATGTTAGACAGCGATTTCCCGGCTTGCGGCTTTACCCGGACGTCAACTCACTTCTCCTGGACACGGATGCTGTTGTGGTGGCTTCTCCAACCCCTACGCACTTTGAACTGGCATCCCGAGCGCTGCGTGCCGGTGTCGATGTCCTCGTAGAAAAGCCGATTGCGGAAACCGTAGAGCAAGCGGAACGTCTGCGGGATCTAGCCCGTTCTTATTCCTGTTTGCTTCAAGTGGGATACTTAGAGCGTTACCGCTTGCAGCGGTTACTCGACCCGGAATTCGCAGCCACTATGGTTGTCGCCGAGCGATTGAACTCAAACCCGGGTCGCGAGAGTACCATTGATGTGATCGCCGATTTGATGATCCACGATCTGGATCTGGTGCTTTCGATGATGCAGCAGATGCCTGTGGAGCTGCATTCCTGGGGAGAACGGGTTAGGACCCCTCTCACAGATGAGGCCGAAGCCCATCTGCTTTTTGAAGGCGGTGAGCGCGCGCGTATCCGCGCCAGCCGAGTTTCCACGGAGCCAAGGCGTGTAGTGACTCTGGAATCCGGCGGAGTGCGACACATCCTAGATCTGGAACACAACACACGTACGGTGGTCGCCGATCGCGACGGCACGCACGAGGTCTTTGCCTTGGGACCACTTGACCCCTTAGCCCTTCAGCTGGATTCCTTCATCAACAGTGTGAAGACACGTTCGGAGCCCGTAGTTGGAGTCTCGGCAGGTATTCAAAGCTTGCGCCTGGTTCAGCAGATCCAACGAGGGCTCATGCCTTTTGCGGAGAGCCCTCCGCAGGTTCACGCCTTCCAAAAGGAGCTGCAGTGAAGACGCTCTTTTTGGTGGCGGGAGAGGCGTCGGCGGATAGCCACGCCGCCACGATTGTGCGCCAGCTAAAGCAACAGTTTCCGGATTTGCGTGTGCTGGGCATTGGCGGTCCCGCGCTTAGAGCGGAAGGAATGGATTGCATCGTCGATTCCAATCAAGTTGACGTGATGGGCATTACCGAAGTCTTTTCGAGATTTTCTGAGTTGCGCTCCAGTTATGAGCGCCTAAAAAAAACGATCCGCGATGAAAACCTGGACGCGGCTCTCTTGATCGACCTTCCCGATTTGAATCTCATGATCGCGAGACACCTGAAAGCTGCCGGTGTTCCGGTTGCCTACTTTGTGTCGCCTCAAGTTTGGGTTTGGCGACGGTACCGCATACACAAGATAAAGAAACGGATCGATCGCATGCTCGTTCTATTTCCGTTCGAGCAGGAGTTCTACAAAAAGCATCAGGTTCCTTGCGATTTTGTCGGTCACCCGCTCGTGGACAGCATCCGTTTACGAGCTGTGGAGAGAACCCGTCAGGAGCGCTTATCTGCTCCACGCATTGCCATCGTGCCAGGCAGCCGTCGAAGCGAGATCGGTCACCACTCAAATCTGCTTCGAGACGCGGTCTTGCGGTTGCAAAAGCGCTACCCTACTGCGTCCTTCCTTTGTCCTATTGCAAAGAATCTGAGTGAGTCTTTGCTGAAGGAAGCCTTTGGCGACCTACCGGTGGTGCTGACCCGCCAACGGCTAGAATCCGTTGTGGCTTCAGTGGATGTTTCGTTGACAGCCTCCGGAACGGCGACCCTGGAGACGGCGTTGGTGGGGACCCCTCAAGTCATGTTCTACAAGCTCAATCGTTCCACCGCTTGGCTGTTTCAATTGTTATCGCGCTATAGAACCTACTTCTCGTTGCCCAACATCGTTTTGCAGAAAGCCGTGATACCGGAGTACGTGCAGCATCAGGCTACGGGTGAGGCGTTGGAGTTCGCCGTTTCCCAACTGCTGGAGTCCGATACTTATCGCCGAGAGATGGTTGCGGGTTATGAAGAGATTCGCGCGCGTTTGGGAAAAGGCGGATCGGCAAATCTTGTTGCGGGAGCCGTGCAGAAAATCCTGCAGCCCTCTTCTTTTCAAAAGCCGGGGGTGCGGAGTGAAAGCGCACATCCCTCGGCTTAGAGAGTTTCTCTGGATAGTGTGGCTTCCTCTTTCGCTTTCATGGGCGGTAGTGACTTGCCTGAGGCGGCGATTTCTCTCTACACGTGGTTACCGCTCCTCGCTCCGGGTGCTTTGCATTGGGAATTTGCATTCGGGTGGATCCGGCAAGACACCCGTCGTGCGCGCCATCTGTGAAGGCCTGAAATCAAAACGCCCGGCTGTCATGTCCCGCGGTTACCGCGCTCGCCTATCTAAAGAGGGAGCCCTCGTCGACAGAGCTCACGGTGGACCCGATGCCTTCGGCGATGAGCCGTGGATGCTCGCGCAAGTATTGGAGTGCCCTGTCTATATTGGGGCCGATCGCGGACGTCTGGCAAAGCGTATCGAGAATGAGGGGTTGAGCGATCTCATCATCATGGACGATGGGTTCCAGAATTTTACCCTCATCAAGGACAAGTCTATGCTCGTCTTCAACGCGGAAAAAGACTTGGACTCTCTCTATTGCCCCCCGCTGGGGGAGCTGCGTGAGCCGTTAGGAGCCGTCAACGCCGCCGATGCCTTGATTGTCGCCTACGAACGAGCGTCTGATTTGGAGAAGTGGAGAGTCTGGCTAGGGAAGTCGCTCCGAAGAAACCGGTTTTTGCAGCGAAGCGAAACTACGGTGCGGTTCGGGGGGGTGAGGGAGACGTCTTGAGTGAACCGTACCCAAGCTTCCTCGCCTTTTGCGGCCTAGGGGAGCCGTCGGCGTTTTCCGCTACGCGACCTCGACTTTGGGGGCCAAACACACCCACGCCTTTTCCGATCACCATGCGTACTCGCCTCGTGATATCGAAGCGCTATGGAAAGAGGCGGAGCGGGTGGGTGCGAGCGAGCTGCTTTGCACTGAGAAAGACAGCCACAAAATCAAGAGTTTACTGCCCTCTCCCCGGCAACCTTGCACGGTTCGCCTGAACTATGAATTTCCGGACGAATTCTGGTATTTTCTGCGGGATATCTGAGAGCCGAATTTGCTAAAGCTGATTTTATTCATATCCCGCGTGCTGAATTTTCTTCCGGCCGCGGTGGGACGAACACTGGGTCGGGCCCTGGGACTTTGCTGGTTTTACCTGGTTCCCATCCGCAGGCGAACCGTACTCGACAATCTTCGCCTCGCTTTTCCCGAAAAGGATACCGCGACGCTCTGGTCGATGGCCCGCCAGAACTACGTACATTACGGCCTTAATTTTTACGAGCTACTTTGCTCCTTTACTTGGAGCCAGAAAGACTTCTCACAGCGCGTGGCGCTTTGCGGTGAGGAGCCACTCCTTAGAGTATCTCCGCACGAACTCAAGAGGCGGCTACTTGCTTTCCTTGCACCTGGGCAATTGGGAGTTGTCATCGGGTAGAGTCATCGCGGCCGGTGTGCCGCTTGACGCGGTGGTAAAAACGGCACGCAGCAAGGTCGTTCAGGAGCTGCTGGAATACCAGCGTGGCGTTCTGGGGATGGGAGTCCATTACGAATCCGGCACGGCACGTGCGATTCTGAATGCGGTCTCTCGGGAAAAGCGGATGGTCGGGTTTTTTCTCGATCAATTCATGGGGCCCCCAATCGGGCTGCCGGTGAAATTTTTCGGGCACACAGCGGGGACCGCAGCGGCACTTTCGCTCATGACCGAGAAACATAACGATCCGGTATTTCCCGTCTATACCTATCGCGATAGAAGTCATAAAATTCATGTAATGATCGAAAAACCCCTCGAATACCCTTCGCTGTCGGAAGACAAGGCAGAGCGTCTTCACCAGAAAACGCAAGTCTACAACGATACAATGGAGCGTCTCGTGCGCCAGCATCCGGAACAATGGCTGTGGCTCCACCGACGTTGGAAGCCGTACAAGGGAGTGCCGCGTTGGAAACCTGCGCTGGCGGGGATTCTCTGTTTTTTGATGACGGCTTGTGTCTCTCCGGACGGAAACAGGACGGGGATTGTACTTCCGCCTGAACCTGAAGTGAGCGTGCCCAATTTCAAAAACGTGGAGACCGTGAAGGTGACTGAGATCGAGACTGTCGAACCGGTTAAGGTCAAAGCGACCAAAAAGAAATCCAAAAAAACTTCCAAAGCTAAAGATGCCCCTGAGGCCAAACCCGTTCGAGTTTTCGCATTTGAAGATCTTCCTTTTGAGATCGGCGAGCAGATGGTTTTGCAGTTGAGCTGGACCATGCTTCCGGCGGGTTCCGCCATTTTGGAAGTGGGCTCTGGTGAGATGGTAGGCGGCCGCCCGACGATCAAGCTCAGCGGCAGAGTGCTCTCTTCGCGTATTGTGGATACCATCTACCACGTCGATAACCGGGTTGAGACCTTGGTGGATCGGGAAGCGCTCATTCCCTACCGTTTTGTTCTTTCCATGCTGGAGACGCACCAGAACAAGGAAACTCGCGTAAAATTTGATCATGTTCGCAAAGTCGCGCATTACCAGGCCGATCGAAAATCCCAGAAGTGGGGAAATCAAGTCGATGATCGCCAGGATGGTATTCAGCCATTCTCGCAAGACATGTTCAGCGCCGTCTATTACGCACGAACACTGAAATACGAAATGGGTCGGACAGAGCACTTCCCGATTTACGAGAATGGGAAGAACCTTGAGGTCGGTCTGACCCCAGTTGGAAGAGAAGTCGTCACTACTGGCGTAGGCGCTTTCCAGTGTTGGAAACTTAAGCTTTCACTGAAAGTAAACAATGTGCTGAGCCCCACGGGGGACGTTTTCCTATGGTTGAGTGACGACCATAAGAAGTATGTAGTGAAGTTTGAAGCGGCCATTAAGATCGGTTCGCTCAACGGCATATTGACGGAGATTCGGGAACGTAAGTGAGCGGGATATCAGCAGTTGTGATTACCCGAAACGAGGCCGGTAACATTGAACGGTGCCTTCAGAGTCTCTCCTTTTGTGACGAGATTATCGTCGTAGATTCACATAGCGATGACGGGACGCGGGAACTGGCGGGAAAGTACACGGAAAAGGTCTATACGCGAGACTGGAGTGGTTACGCCGATCAAAAAAATTATGCAGTCGGGCTTTGCCAGAATGACTGGGTCCTTTCCGTCGATGCAGACGAACAGGTTACTGACGAACTTCGAAGCGAGATTTTGACGAAACTGCAGAATGCCAGCAACGCTTGTGTCGCCTATACCGTACCCCGCAAGACCATTCACTCAGGACGATGGATACGTCATGGGGGTTGGTACCCGAACCGCTTAATTCGCTTCTTCAAAAAATCCAGTGGAGAGTGGGTCGGATCTGAAATTCATGAACGCTGGCAACCGGCGGGAGGCGTTGAGGATCTTCAGGGACACTTGAAGCACTATTCGTTTACCAGTTTTGCGGACCAGGTGGCGCGCAACAATCACTATTCGACTTTAGGGGCCGAGCTGCTGCGCCGTCAGGGGAAAAAACCTTCGATCGTCAAAATGATCCACAAGCCATTTTGGAAATTCGTAGAAACTTATTTTATAAAGCGCGGTTTTTTAGATGGGGTGCCGGGCTTTATTATTGCCATTTCCGCTGCTTACTCTGTATTTATGAAATGGGCCAAGTTGTGGGAAATGGACCGACGTGAAGCGCAAGGCAAAATCTAAACGCACGACAAAGACGAAATCTCGACCGGCGAAGTCTAAAGGGTACATTGTTACCATCGACGGCCCCTCGGGTGCGGGCAAGTCCACCGTCAGCCGATTGTTGGCGGATCAGCTGGACGGCAAACTCCTAGATACCGGCGCGATGTACCGCAGCGTTGCTTACTACGCCCTCAAAGAAGGCGCCGCCACCAAAGATGACTTTGGAACCATAGCGAGGCGTCTGAAATTCACCGAAGGCCGGAAGCCGGGCTCTATCCTGGTGAATGGCGAAAACCTGGGAAAGAAGCTCCGAACCGAAAAAGTTTCTGCGATGGCCTCGTGGGTAAGTAAGTACAAAGAGGTTCGCGACGTCATGACTAAAAAGCAGCGCGAGTTAGGGACCTTGTGGGCCAAGCAAAAGCCCGTCATCGTGGAAGGGCGTGATATCGGGACGGTGGTTTTTCCTGGAACGAACAACATCCATAAATTTTTTGTCACGGCCAATGCGAAGGAGCGTGCGCGACGACGCCAGTCCGAACTGCGCAAGATGGGAGACAAAAAGGTAACGGTTTCCGCGGTTTTGCTCAAACAAGCCCACCGCGATCGCCAGGACTCCACACGCAAGCTCGCACCTCTTTCCAAGTCCAAGCACACCATCGTCGTGAATACCTCAGGCAAGAGTGTGAATGAGGTCGTCGACTTTATTCTGGCCCGCCTTAGTAAAGAACGCCGCTGACCAGTTGCGTTGCCCGCGCACAACATGGTAGCCAGAAGTCATGCAGAAACTCGCTTTGGTTGTAGCTCTTTGGTCCACTATGGTTTTAGCCAACTTGGTGGAAAAGGATTTTTCCGTCCCCCTATCCGTTCGGGGTTGTCTGGGGACTTGGGCCCTAGGGGATTTGGATCAACGGGTTTACAGCGTGGGACCGGAAAGACCTTCCATCCATGTGGTCTACTCCCACGGTTTTTCCGATCACCGTAGAGGCAATCGGGCTTTGTATGAGGTGCTCGCCACCGAGGCTTTGGTGCGGACCAGTGTTCCCGAACTTCCCTTTCACGGAGATAGTCGCGGTTCGTGGGCTCAGCGCTTGATGCCGCTAAAAACGATAGATCATTTTTCCAACCTGGCGGATCAGACACAAAAAGTTTTGGGCGTGCTGGAGGAAGACGACGAAGAGCTTCGCAAGGTCAACATTGTTCGAGCCGGTTGGTCTACGGGCGGGCTTCTTGCTCTATACGAAATGGTGCACGCGGAACACCGGGATTTAACTAGAAAGTATTCTGCAGCGATGTTTTATGCGCCCGGTCTCGCGGTGAAACCTGTGCTTTGGGTAACACCGCAGAGCTTGGTCGAAGATCCCACTTGGTTGTCTTACGCGCCGGTCCCACGTTCACCAATGCTTCGTCCCTACTTCGCTGCACACCTTGTGGGTACGAGTTTGTATGTACAGCGGCAGAAATACCCGACCGCCATTCCAACGCTTGTGGTTTTAGGGGACGACGAAAAAGATACGTACGTTGGCAATGCAAAAACGCGCTTGGTTCTTGGCGCAAATCGAAAATGGCGCCAAAGTTTGGTTGGTGAATACGCCCTACCAGCATGGAGTCGCCTTTCACGACGATGTCCAAAAGCTCAGCGCTCGATTTCTCAACGGTTTGTTAAGTGGAAGTATTGCCGACAGCCTTGGGCGCGGGCCCGGGCTTTATTCTATTCGGGATTTTGACAACTTAGAAAATCGCCCCTGAGGACGCCAATTAGTCGTCTTCTTTTTTCTTGTTCTCTAGAGCTGACATGCTTTCTTGTGCCGCACTGGTCATGCGCTTGAGCTCGTCCTCGTAGTGTCGGAGGATCGTCTGTTCCATGTTGTTTCGCATGTCACTATTAAGCGGGTGAGCGATATCTCGGAAGGTTCCGTCCTTACGTTTCTTACTGGGCATGGCCACGAAGAGCCCCGTATTCCCGTTAATGATTTTTAGGTCACGAACGACAAAACAGTTATCGAAAATAACGGTGACGTATGCTTTTAATCTTTCTTCGTTTACCGGGAAAACTTTTACTTCGGTGATTTCCATGGTGTTCTCCGTGTTTTGAATCCAACGTACTACTCATCAGAGTAAGAATTCACTAGGACGCTCCTACAGCTCTCCCATCGGCAGGTATCCAGAAATTCTTTATCGATTTTCTTTTCAAAAACCGCAAAACACGTCGACCCGGTGCCCGAGACGCCCGCGTAGAGGCTGGGCAACTCACGTAATGTTTGGAGAATATTAGCAATAGCGGGGTATTCCGACACGATGGCGGGTTCCAAATCGTTGCGAGCCTGGGACAGGTAAAGCTTCAAGTTGTCGCCGGTTAAGAGCCCATTTTCGAAGGGGCGCTGGGAAGCAGAGAAGGCACTTGGAAGTTGCCGGTAAGCGGCAAAGATTCTTTCCGTAGGGATGTGAAAGTCCGGGAGCACGAGTAAAAAACTTAGGCCCTCCAGGCCCTCGCATTTCAGTGGAGCGATTTTTTCACCGGTGCCGGTTACCCAGCTTGGGCGTGGATTCAGAAAGAAGGGAACGTCCGCGCCCAAGGTTGCCCATGTCGCCGGCGGTGACTTAGGGGCTAGGACCCTGAGGACGGTGCCTGCATTCGACGAGCCCCCCCCTAACCCCGCTCCCAGCGGGATTCGCTTCTCGACCCGTATCTTCCATGTTCCCAGGCCGGCCTTTTCGCAAGCACGAGAAACCAAGTTTTCCGACGAGCCAGGGAATTTGCCGAGGTTACTCTCCCCGCTCATTTCCAAATCGAAGCGGTCCGACTCCTCTATCTCTATGGAGTCGCAAAGGTCGATGGGCCAGAACAAGCTCTCGATGAGGTGGTACTGCTTTGCATCCCGCCCGACGATCGAGAGGCCGAGATTCAACTTGGCGGGAGATTTCAAAACCATCTATCGGATATGCCCTAGGGACCCCGAAAAAGCTAGCCACCTGCCCAAAGCTTCGGCATCTGTTGTATTCCATCAGACTACGGCTGATTCGCAGCCTACATAATCTTTCCGCACGAGCCTATGACGCGCTTTGGCGTCCAACCGTCAAAATGGGTGACAAAAACGCCCCGCACGCCCCTTAAAAACACCTTTAATATCAATAGCTTGTTAGCGCCCTTCCAGGCATGAAATTTGTATTTCTTAGGTGGTCAGCGGTCCCTTTTTGAGGGGACCAGGGGATTTTTAGGGGACTCAATGCGCGGCAAGCTGCAGTACATTTATAGCATCGGCGTCTTTGTGGGAGTGCTACTTAGCTCCTACATGATGATGAATCATGACGGAAACTCCCGTCTGCCGCTGCTTATCTTTCAAGGCACCCAAGATGGCCGTCCCACTCAAGCCTCTGTCGTAGATCCGAGTGTGGATCAGCTTTTTGAATTTGAGGAAGCCCTTTCCAACCAGGTTCTCGACGAGAAGCCGCAACGCGAGCCTACCACCAAGCAGCCGACCCTTATCGTCATTCCTGAGTAGGCATTTGGCAAAGCCCGCTTGCGCGTGGTACCAAGGTTAGATGACTGCCGTTTTCCTTTCGGACGTCCATTTGCAGGATGCTTCGAGCGTCAAATCAAAAATAGTGATTCGCTTCCTGCAAGAACAGGCGAGCCGCTTTGAATCGATCTTCATCATGGGAGATTTTTTTGATGTGTGGCCCGCAACCAGCCCATACTTGATAGAGAAGTTTGACCCCGTTTTGAGTGTTTTACGCAACTTGGTGAAATGCGGGCACCAAGTACACTATTTCGAAGGGAACCACGATTTTCATTTGGGCGAGTACTTCTCCAACGAAATCGGGATTCAAGTTTACCCCGAACCGGCGTCCGTGGAATGGGCCGGCAAAAAAATCTATTTGGCGCATGGAGATTTGGGCAACCCCAAAGAGTTGGGTTATCGGGTGTTGCGTTATGTCCTTCGGCGTCCCCTCACCAAATTCTTGATTCAGAAGACGCCACAACAGTGGGTTTACGATCTCGGCAAGCGCGGCTCCACCATGAGCCGTGATTATCAAATGAAATCCAAAAAGCGAGAGGCCGCCATTCGAGAGATTTACCGATCGTCGGCCCGGCGCATCTTAGAAACGGGCTATGACGTCGTTCTAATGGGGCACACCCACATCCCTGATGATTACACGATGGACCTGGGCGCAAAATCCGGTCGGTACATCAATACCGGCGACTGGGTAAAACACTTTAGTTATGTTGAGTTTGACGGCCAGGAATTCTATACTAGGACGCATCCGGTAAAAAGCCTCTGAGAGGTTACCATCACATGTCGACTCAACTTGCACCTGTATCTCTGGACTATTGCGCGCACCCAGCGCACGAGTGGCCCGGTCTTTTGGACGAAGCCCGACGCGCCGGACACAAGACGGTTCAAAGTCATGTGTTCTGGGGTGTGCACGAAACCGCGCCACGCATGTGCGACTTTTCGCGCGCCTCGCAGCGTGGCCTGGAGCGTTTTCTCAATTTAGTAAAAGAACGTGGAATGGAAATCGAGCTGCGCTTTGGTTTTCCTCCAGGCCCCAAGACTTTTCCCAATTGGGTTTGGGGAGCAGAAGATCACGCGCTCATTCCTTTGGTTTTTTGGCAAAAAACACTAGGCGGCTTTGCCTTCACAAAAGTCCCCAGCATCCGCAATAAGATTCTCTTTGATGGCTACTTGAACTTTTTGCGAGAGTGCTTCGCACTTCTAGAGCTCTATATCGATGATTCGCAAACAGTTAGAGAGATCTTCCTTGATTTCGGGGTCTACGGATCGGATGCCACATTGGTGGACCCGGAAGTTGTTCCAAATTTGTTGAAGCAGCGTTACGGCCGGATTGACAACTTGAACACTTGTTACGGAACGGGCTTCCACGATTTTTCCATCCTGGAATCCAAAGCGGGCTTTAGACTTTTATTCGATCGAAGGCCGTGGCTCGCGGCGTTTGATTACCGGTGGTGCCGATCGCAACAACTCGTTTCTTACTGGGACCCGATCGCCAAACTCGCCAAGGAAAGCCGCCTTTCGCGCTACATGCGATCTTCGTTGCACGACCAGGCCAGGGATTTGGGCGCTGCTCCTTGGGTTTTGGGCTTTGATAGCATTCACATCGATTCCATCGGAGAGGCGGAATTTCCTATCGCCGTTGAGGGACGTTTCCACTCGTCCACCTTGCACGCTTTCAAGTTGTGGGAGTCTTTAAAAGAGCAGGCCGTCTCGAATGGAATCGGGTGGTGTTTGTTACCCCTCTGGGAGGAAGCCGGATTTGATTCGGACACGTTGCTGGTGGTTGCCTCGGGAAAATACCTAGCGCGGGCTACGTTTCAGTCCATCCATAGGCATTTGGATCAAGGCGGACACGTGCTCTTCCCATTCGGGCTCGCGCAGTACAACGAAGGCATGAACACCTACAAATGGCCGTCCCGTTGTGAGCCGTTGATAGTCGGCGGGCGCAGTGAGGTGCTTCGACTGGAACATGGAAATGGCTCCGTTTGGGTGCCGTCCCAACCCATCGTAGAAGGCGCGTGGGATCAGATTTCCCAGCTTGCTAACTTTATTGTGGGCAGAAAGGAGCGCCACCTTGGAACCCATTAAGTCCAGGTACCGCCAGGAACCCCTATCGCAAAAAGAAAAGCAGCAGTTTCTGGAGCTGTGTGGCCTCGCCCGGCTGGAGTTTGATTTTCGAGAGTATCTCGACGGCACCTTGGCGCGTCTTCGCCGCGTGCGGAGTACAGCGGTTCAGCACTGTGTTTTGGATCCGGGGCCCAGCGGGCTTCCCGAGTTGTCCGTGCGTTACCCCGCGCTTCCGGCCGTCCAATCGCTAAAGAAGCTGGAGATGGATCTCTGGCAATGGCTGCTACCGGAGCCGTACTGTCAGCTGTCGTTACTTTTCTGCCCGCCTCCGGGCGTTGGCATCGAGTATAGCCCCGAGGGCTTTTCTGAGGAGCTGCAGCGGTTGCACCGCTCGTTTGAGCAGCTCGAATCCCACCTGGTCATGGCCGAAAGCACGGTCCTTTGTGTCAGCACGCCGGCCCGCCACGGCGCTTGGCTGGTACAGTCGGTCCGCCACCGAATCACGCATGTAGGGACCGATCCGCGGCTCGCTAATCTTCCCGCCGCCCACGCGTCGGGCGCGCTGACGGCGGACACTTTGCGAAACCTGATGGGCGTGAATTCGCAATATTGTGAGTTAGTTATCGATCCCTCGGCTTCCAGTGCCGTGGCCCACTTCGTCGCCCAGGTCGAAGACTTAGTCCGCAACCCGGTGTCCCGTGTGGGGGGACCGCCACGCGACGGCTTTGCCTCCAGTTATGAATTGGGGTTGTAAAAGCCCCTAGCCACTGCTATCTCTTACGCTACCTTGCTCAATTTTGGGCCTGGGCAATAACGCCCTGACCATAAGGAGGAAAACATGCCCACTGCCGTTCAGCGCAGTTACGAAACTGTATATATTCTTGATCCCGGCATCAGCGATGGCGATGCGACCACTATCCACGAGAAGATCGATAGTGTGATCGCCAAATTCCAAGGGAAATTGGACGTTCGCGATGACTGGGGCACGCGCCAAATGGCGTACCCGATCAACGATCGCAGCACTGGCAAGTACTGCATCATCAACTACACCGGGACTCCCGGAGTCGTTGCCGAGATCGAGCGCCATTTCAAGATTCTTCCCAATGTGATCCGCTACGCCACTGTGCTGGTGGAAGAGGGTTACGATTACTCCAAGGTCAAAAAGCAGATCAAGACCGGCGAGGAAGAGTACAAGAAGAGTCGCGAACAGCGTGCAAAACGCAACTAGTTTGGAGGCCGATAACCGAGTTCGGATCCAAGGGAAGATCAGCCGAAAAATCCCGCTGAAGTACACACCAACTGGATTGCCCATCGCGGAGCTGGTCGTAGCGGCCCCTCAGACTTTTCTAGGAAAAGATTCGATGGGTCACTTCGAAGTGCTATTAAGCGGAGACCTCGCAGAAGGCGTGGCGGCTCTTCGAATTGGAAACCGGATAGAGGTTGAAGGCACACTTTGGACCCGGTCCTTCAAGGATCGCAAGGGGAACAAAGTTCAAGAAACGAAGATTATAGCTAAGGCAATAATAGGAGATAGAAAATGAGTGAATTCAGAAAAGACCGTGGAGATCGTGGAGACCGCGGGGATCGTGACAAAGGTGGTGACGACGGTGGTTCCATTAAGCGTTCGTTTCACCGCGGTCGTGGTTGCCGTTTTTGTGCCGAACCGGCGCTTAACATTGATTACAAAGATTCGATGATTCTACGTCCGTTCCTTACGGAACGCGCGAAGTTGGTCCCGCGCCGTATTTCGGGCAACTGTGCAAAGCACCAGCGTGTTTTGACCCTGGCCGTTAAACGCGCTCGCCACTTGGCATTTATTGCTTACACGAGCACGCAGATCAGAATGTAATGCGAGTCTTAAACGACAACCAAACTCCGAAGGAGCGGGAAAAGACACCGCTCGACTTCATGACGGTGCTTATTCACACCGTCTACGCGGCACTCAGCTTTGGCTGCGCCGGAAGTGCTTTTACGGTCTTCCTGGTGCCTCTGCCGATGATAGCGAATCACTTGCGACTGGATGAGCCGTGGCCGAAAATCACGGCTATCTTTGGCGCGGTAGTAGCCTTGCTTTTCTTTGGGATGCCGCCCGAAGTGGTTTCACTCATTTTCGTGTTGGGCTTGGTTGTTGGAGAAGGCGTAAAGACGCGACAGACCTTTTGGAAATTGGCTCTAAGAGCCTTGGCCATCTGTGTATTCGTGCTCTTTGCTGCAACGGCGTGGAACGCGCAGCTTCGAGGGCTCAATGTCCCTCAGTATTGGAACTCACTCGTGGAGCGCCTCCTTAGCGGTTACGCCGAGATGGAAGTGCTCAAAGACATGGTGAACCCGAAGCTGTTGCACGACACGCTTCTTTACGAAGGCCCCTTTCTTCTTTTGGCGGGAATCCTGCTTTGCATCTGGATTTCTGTGGGCTTCGCCGCGCATCTGGGATGGTTCCCGGAAAAGCACCCGCTGCACGCCACACAGCTTCGAAAACTTCGTCTCCCAGTCTGGGTGCCGGTGGTGTTCGCTGTGTTGTTTGCTGCACGCTTTGTCCCCGAGGCGCCGCTGAAGTTTTACCTGGAAGGCATGTTTATGGCGTGGAGCAGCGTCATTCTCGTGCAGGGCTGCGTTTATCTCTCCGCGCTCCTGGTGCGCAAGCGCCTTGGACGTGGGCTTAAGCTTTTCATCTATGCATTCTCACTGACGTTTGGCTCCTACGCTTTGGTGGCGCTAGGAGTCTTTGGAAACTGGTTTTTGAACAAGACAAATACAAGAAGATCTTTGGAGGTAGCACATGAAAGTCATTCTTAGGGAAAATGTCGAGCATCTCGGCGCGGCCGGTTCGGTCGTCAATGTGAAGCCGGGATACGCCCGCAACTATCTTATTCCGCGTAATTTCGCGGTGCCCGCAACGAAAAACTCGCTGGCGGCCTTTGAGCACGAAAAGCGCTTGATGGATGTCCGACACGCGAAGCTTCGCAAGGAAGCCGAAACCCTCAAGGAAAAGCTGGAAAAGACCTCCTGCTCGATCTCCAAAAAGGTCGGCGAACAGGACAAGCTCTTTGGCTCGGTGACGGCGCAGGATATCGAACAGGCGTTCAAGGCGGAAGGCCTCAACGTGGACAAAAAAGACATCATGCTGGAAGAGCCCATCAAAGCTTTGGGTGTTTACACGGTCCCCATCCGCATCGTGGACGACGTCGTCGCCAACACGAAGGTGTGGGTAGTACGCGAAGAGGGCTAAGGCCCTCGCCTCTTCCTGAGGTGGCTTTTTTGCTAGCCGTTGCTAGTTGATGTGCATCTTAATCGAGTTGGAAATGGCCTGGATCTCTTTCAGGCCTTCCAAACTCGATGAGATTTCGTAAACCAACAGCTGGCCTTGTGCGAGATGGAGTTCTATCTCCACCTTGTAGGTTTGGGTTTTATCATCGAAGCTATCGCGCTTTAGTCCCTGCAAGCCGGCGATGCTTACCACTGTCCATAGACCCTTTTTCAATCCATTCACCAGGAATTCTCCCAGCGTCGGAATGTGATCGTTGTACATGGTTCCTAGGTTGATGGTCGCTTTGGCTTTTCCCTGTGCTAGATAGCCGGTGGCCCAGGTGTTCTCGCCTTTAATGACGTAGTCGAAGTCTTCGTAGAATTTTATCGAGTGTGCACCCTTGGCGTTTACGACCTCAATGATGTCCCGGCCGTTTCCGATCTCAAAACCACCAGTGTCCAAGCCACCGCGCCCATTGCCGATTTCAAAACCGCCGTTGTCTTGAGGCTCGTCGGCTTTTTCCGCACGAGCAAGACCTGCCTTGAGGTCGTTTTTCTGCGAAAAGCTCGCCTGTGCGTTTGCCGAAAGAAGCAAAGCCAAGAGGGGTACAAAAACAGCAAGTCGTTTCTTATTGTTTAGTTGGTTCATTTGCTTCTCCCTTTGCCGAAACCGGAAACATATAGAGTCCAATGAAGTATACCTCGTTGCCGTCAGGATCTGTTCCGTACTTTCGGTTGAGTTTTTTTCGGAATTCTTTGATCTCTTCCTTCACCTCTTTGACCCGGTGATTGGGGACAGAGAGGACTAAGCCCGAAAGTTCCCGCTTGTCTAATGGAACTGAGAATATCGAATTGATGGCCTTTCGCAAGTAGGTGCGGTGAAGGCTGCGAATAAGGTGTGACGGCAGCTCATCCGTGCTGGTCAGCAAAGGTTCGCGCTGGACCAATCGCCCTTCTTTGCGCTCCACCAGCTGGAGGCGAATGAGTATCTCTAAACTTTGTTTCGCCTGGGCTTCGCTGATCTTGTTTCCCAGGCGTTTGGCGATCCAGGCCGAGTCTTCTTTAAAACCTTTTGTGGCGACTAGTTCGCGGATGGCGGCGTGGTGCCAGTCCAGAATAAATTTTATCTTGTCGGCTTTTAAGGGAACCGGAGCTTTTTGCTTTTCCTGGTACTTCAGGAGCTGCCTAAGGTGCGCTTCCTTGCTGTCCGGATCTGAAATCTCCTGGTACATCACCAGCTCGCGGAAGTATTTTTCCTCGTCGATGTCCAGACCCAGGCCACGGGTGAATTGATAAAGTGTGCGATCGGTAATTCGACGCTTGCCGTCGACCACCAGTTTCAAGTAGTTAGGGGAGCCTAGTCGAGCTTTGCGCGCAAAAAGCCGGTAACTATAAGAGGGGTTTTTCCTCTTATGGAAAGAATAGAAATCCTGTAGATACTCTCGGTAATCGAAGTAATCAAACAGGTTTGGTGCCTGCTTCTCTAATATAATGACCCCCACTCCACTTCGGCTAGGCGCAGCTAGCCTCTCTCGATTGGTTTTTATCATGGAGATCCCGGCAAATTCAAATACCGCAATTTGACTCGTTGCAGCATCTGGCGCGGGAGAAGGGGTGGGCCACACCTAAGTATTCGATAACCTTGCAAGAAATTGTCCCACTTTGAGACAATCTTTTTTTGTTTCCGGGCCTTAGAGACACCGGAAGATCTCGGTTTTTTCAAAAAAAGGTGACTAGGACCTACTGCCGGCGCCTTTTTTTCCCCCGGAGAGGTGCTTCTCCGCGCTGATGCGGATGCGCTTTTCCACCTTGGGGTCCACCTCTTTTTTGGCTTTCAGGTAATCCATGAACAAGCGTTCCACCGGTATGGCGGTGTCCTTCTTGTCCGTTAGCTGGGTCAGGATCTCAAAGTGATCGCCCCCTGCTAGAATGAAATTGTTGGTGGCTAGCGAGTATTTTTTCGATGGCACAACGACTTTATTCCCTACCTTCAGGTCCGTCACCCGATCGCCTACCGCTTCGAAGCTAAGGCCGGACACCTGCAAAAAGCTTCCAGTGAGGTGGCGGTTCTTCAAGCCGGATTCGAGCGCGTTCTTAAGCTGCTTTCCGGTGATCGTGGCCGTTACAACCGTATTGCTGAACGGAAGCACCGGTAGACGTCGCGGACCTTGATGTTTCCTGCTTCAATACTGTTACGAATTCCGCCACCGTTGTAGAGGGCAATTTCGGTCTGGGTGGTTTCTCTCAAGGCATCGGTCAAAAGATTGCCGAGGTTGGTTTTCCCATTTCGAACATTCTGTCTTTCGCCATCCAGTTTGGAGACTGCAGTGGCTACGGTTTCTTCCAGTGAGGCTGGATCGCGTTGCTTGTACTCGTCCATTAGCTTCGCACTCACTGTCTTCGCCCTTCTCCGGCAGAACCGGGATGACAGATGCCGACGAGTTCACGATGCGGCCGCTATCGGTATCGAAAAGCAAATCAACTCGTCCCACGTGATCTCCGTGAGCGCCCGCCTGCGCGATGAGGGTGTTCCCACCTTCAGTCCTTTTTTCAAGAAGCACGTCGGTGTGTCCGCCCACAATGACCTGAATTTCCGGGACAGCAGCGGCGAGCTTGCGATCGTCGATGAATTTGTCGAGTAGGGAGTTGGCTTTTTTATCGATAAGGCCAATGTGCGTGAGGGCGACGATGATCTGCGCGCCTTCCGCCTTCATCTGAGGGATGTGTTTCGGCAGCCGTGATGGGATCTTCGACAACTAGGTCCTTGATGAGTTCGGGGTGACCAAAACCTTCAGATCCTGTTGTAAGTCCTAGAATTCTACTTTTACACCACGATCGACAATCACATAGGGACGGGTGAGGTAGCTCCCGTCTTTGGTCAGCACGCTGGCGCTGATGAAGGGGAAACTTCGCCCACCCCTGCTGCTTGGTGATCTTTTCCACACCTTTGTCGAACTCGTGATTCCCGAGCACCATGGCGTCGTAGCCAATGCGGTTCATCGCCATGATGTCAGGCTCGCCGTCGAGCAAGTCGGATTCGGGAACGCCGGTATTCACGTCGCCGGCCGATAAAACAAAGGTGAATCCCCCTGCGCTATCGACCTCGCGCCAAACGTCATCGACCACTTGGTTTTGAGCGGCGAAGCCTCCGCGCACCACACCGTCACGATCCTTGTGCGACCAGGCGTGACCATGCGTATCGTTGGTATGCAAAAAGTAATCGGCAGCGGGTTGCCAAGCGCACGTTGAGGATGGTTCCCATGGGCCGGTTGCTCGCGCAGCCGCCCGTGAGCAATACAAATACGGAAACGACGGATCCAGGTAAAACGACTCTTCATCCGCGACTCCAATCTTCGCTTAGGCCAATGTATTTTCGAACTGTTTGCAGTTTTCAAGCGCCCGATCCAAGTTGAAAGCCTCTGCCTCCGTACCTTCCACTCGGATTTGGGAACCCACGTAGAATAGATCCGGCAATATCTCAATAGAGGGCGTTTGGGCTTGCTGCTCCCCCGAGATATTGGGCAGGTAGACTATGCGTTCCTTAACAACTTTCTCTTGTAGTGTCGTAAATTCTTTATAAATTTCCCGCTTCAGCGCGCGCACGCATTTGGCGACTTCTTCGCGATCTTCCACGATCTCTGGCGGGAGAAACAGCAGCCAATGCATGCGGGCATTTTTCCCCTCAAGGCGTTGCAAGTTCCCTAAGGTTCTAAATACGTGATCCTTAAATCGGAAAGAAAGCGCGACGGTATTTTTCACCGGGCAAATGGCGGTGAGTTCGTCAGCGGTGGATTGGATCTCCAGGTCGAGGTTTATCCCACCGAACTCCTCATCGCCTGTCTGCTTGAAAATCTTGGCGAGTGCTTTCTTCTCACCCTTCCACAAGGTGGCTAGCAAAGGTAGCGGGCAACACCAGACAATCTTTTCGTACTCAAACTCCAGGCCTTCTTGGCAGATAACCTTTTTGCTCTGGGGCAGGATCTGCACGACGGTTGCGTTCAGTTTGAAAGCTTCTGCGACCTGCTGGCGCAAGGCTTCAGCCACCGATTCAAGTTCCTGCTCAAGATTGTAGAAAGGAGCGTGCAGATAAAACTGCTCCGCCTCGGAGTAGCTGAGACTTAGGGCCCGCCAGTCGCCTTTGTGGCGCTCCATGGGGGCTTCAGTGACCTCGGTCCAGCTCAGATCCGGCAGGTGCTCGGCCAGTACTTTGACCGAGCCCTCCTTATATAGTCGGTGGTGGCCGACAAGAGCCCGACCCCCAAGGGTGTCAGACCGTTCCAGGCCGATAAATTCAATTCCGCGAGCTTTGAGGGAATGGGCGGCAATCAGCCCCGAGAGCCCACCCCCAATAACGATGTATGGTGGCATAAGGGGCTCAATTTATCCCAAAAATCTCTTTTGGGCGAGTATCCGTTCGTACCGATCCCGAATCGCCTGGGTGTCCGCAGTGCAGTGCTGACTCAGGTCTTCCACGACCATTTCCGCGTGCTGTAGAATGGCGTCCCTCGCGGGATCCTCGCAGCCCTTTTTTAGTAAACGTTCCAGTACTTCCAAAACGCGGATGCTCACGGCCACACTTCCCTGGCCATATTGACGGATTTGGTTGAAGGCGGCGTCAATCAGGCCGGCCAGCGTGAAAGTCCTGAGAATGACGCGCAGGTTTTCGTCCTTATCATGAAGGTACTTGGGTTGGGGGCTCAGGGTGGCCGCCATGCAAAGGTAAGCGCCCAGATAATCCAAGCAGTTCATAGCGGTAAAAGGGTCGTTCACCCCAGGTGACAGCGCCCGTACCGCCACCTCGACCAGTTCGTTGATCCCACATTCCGCATCCTGCACGGTGGTCCGGCGATGCCCTGTGGAGAGGGCGGACTGGAGGTGTTTGATCGTTTTTTTGGGCAGCTCCGCTTTGCCGTAGACACTAAACAAAGTATCGCCCCGGATATGGAAGTCTCCGGGCCGTTTTAGAACTTCGATCACTGTCTGCGATTGGGTAGCGGCTTCCAGCACGGTTTCGTAATCCATCCCCTGAATGTAGCCCTCTGAATGGGCGCTGATATGCAGGTGGGCCGTGCCCAAGCCGTCCGCAATAGATCCCAATCTTTTTTGCAGGTCGCGGGTTTCTTCACCTTTTTTCTTTTCCGGAAAGGTTGCCGATAGACTGGCGCCGAGATCGCGGCAAACCATGGCGATAACGGCCGGGGCCTGAATGATGTACGCCACATGATGAACGAAAAAGATCAGCAAGCCCATACTCAGCACCGCGAGCACAAGCGCGAGTAACACCGCGACAACAGGAACCGGAAGGCTGGTTTTGACCGATCTCAAAACCAGGATGCTGTAGAGGGCGGTGCTAAGCAGGCAGCCGATGGAAACTTGCGTGGCCCTGTCGCGTTGGTAAGCACGCAGGAGGCGGGAGCCGAACTGTTGCGAGGAGACCGAAAGCGTGACGACGGTGATCGAGAACACGGTCCCCGCCACGGTCACCAACGCCCCCGAAATGGTGGAGAGGATGAGGCGCGCCTGATCGTGGGAAACGTTAAACCACCGCCTCAGCAAGTCGCCCTTCTCCCAGTCTAGCTCTAGATTTAGGCGGGGAATGAAGATCCCCAGGCATACCGCGAAGAAACCCATACAGGCCGGGGTAAACCATAGGCTCGTGCGGATTCGGTCCAATAGCTGTTGAATCCAGGCTTTCACGCTCTCCTCCGGCGGCCACCGTAGCACCTTTCCTGGTTCACGTCTAAGTCACCTGGGCCGTTAAAAAACGCAGACTTCCCGCAGGCCTACAGCTCGAAATGCAGGCTGGGAGCGATAAAGCGGGAGACCGGTAAAAAAGCAAAAAAATGGAATAATTCTTTGTTATTGCTGTTGACACCGTAGGCAAGAGCCTGCATAAACAATCCTTCGTGATTCGGTCTTTGAAAACTAAATAGCAGAAAAAATCACAGCCTAACGGGCCCTGATCTATTTTTGAGCAGAAGTCCTTGCGAATTTCTGCTCGGATCAGAACTTTAAGTTAGAAATCAAAGGCTTGCCTTTGGTTTCACAAATTTAACTGAAGAGTTTGATCCTGGCTCAGAACGAACGTTGGCGGCGTGCTTAATACATGCAAGTCGAACGAGAAAGCACCTTCGGGTGTGAGTACAGTGGCAGACGGGTGAGTAATACATAGGTAACCTGCCCTTAAGTGGGGGATAACCTTCCGAAAGGAGGGCTAATACCGCATAAGACCACAGCTACACATGTAGCTGGGGTAAAAGATGGCCTCTACTTGTAAGCTATCACTTAAGGATGGGCTTATGCACCATTAGCTAGTTGGTAAGGTAACGGCTTACCAAGGCTACGATGGTTAGCTGATCTGAGAGGTTGATCAGCCACACTGGAACTGAGACACGGTCCAGACTCCTACGGGAGGCAGCAGTAGGGAATATTGCGCAATGGAGGAAACTCTGACGCAGCGACGCCGCGTGAGCGATGAAGGTTTTCGGATCGTAAAGCTCTGTCGGGAGGGAAGAAAAACGGAATGGCTAATATCCATACCGCTTGACGGTACCTCCAGAGGAAGCACCGGCTAACTACGTGCCAGCAGCCGCGGTAATACGTAGGGTGCTAACGTTGTTCGGAATTATTGGGCGTAAAGCGCGTGTAGGTGGTCATGCAAGTCAGATGTGAAATCCCTGGGCTTAACCGAGGAAGTGCATCTGAAACTGCATGGCTAGAGGACGGTAGAGGAAGGTGGAATTCCTAGTGTAGAGGTGAAATTCGTAGATATTAGGAGGAATACCGGTGGCGAAGGCGGCCTTCTGGGCCGTTCCTGACACTGAGACGCGAAAGCGTGGGGAGCAAACAGGATTAGATACCCTGGTAGTCCACGCCGTAAACGATGGGTACTAGGTGTTGCGGGAATTGACCCCTGCAGTGCCGAAGCTAACGCATTAAGTACCCCGCCTGGGAAGTACGGTCGCAAGATTAAAACTCAAAGGAATTGACGGGGGCCCGCACAAGCGGTGGAGCATGTGGTTTAATTCGATGCAACGCGAAAAACCTTACCTGGGTTTGAAAGCCCCGGACCGCCCTAGAGATAGGGTTTCTTCTTCGGAAGCCGGGTGCTAGGTGCTGCATGGCTGTCGTCAGCTCGTATCGTGAGATGTCGGGTTAAGTCCCTTAACGAGCGCAACCCTTGTCTTTAGTTGCCATCATTTAGTTGGGCACTCTAAAGAAACTGCCCGTGTTAAGCGGGAGGAAGGTGGGGATGACGTCAAGTCCTCATGGCCCTTATGCCCAGGGCTACACACGTGCTACAATGGCCGGTACAGAGGGCTGCAACCCCGCGAGGGTGAGCCAATCCCAGAAAGCCGGTCTCAGTTCGGATTGGAGTCTGCAACTCGACTCCATGAAGTTGGAATCGCTAGTAATCGCGAATCAGCAGGTCGCGGTGAATACGTTCCCGGGCCTTGTACACACCGCCCGTCACACCACGAAAGTCGATTTCACCAGAAGTCGCTGTACCAACCGTAAGGAGGAAAGCGCCCAAGGTGAGATTGATGATTGGGGTGAAGTCGTAACAAGGTAGCCGTAGGGGAACCTGCGGCTGGATCACCTCCTTTCTAAGGAGTAGTTTTTAGGAACTTAGTTTCTACAAACGAAACTGAGGTCAATCCCGTCAGGTGAGTTTGTTTCACAAATTCTAGTGAGAAGTATCTGCTATTTAGTTTCCAGGGACCGAGTCCTCGGTCTTTTGATAATCCGCGCAGGGTTCGTAGAATTGAACGACCCGCTTAAATCCGGGGCTCGTAGCTCAGGTGGTTAGAGCGCACGCCTGATAAGCGTGAGGTCGGTAGTTCAACTCTACCCGGGCCCACCATCTTTACTCCCTTTGTTTGCATTCCTTTTTTAGGAGTTTAAACAAAGGCAGTATCGAGAGAGCGAATGCGCTCGGTAGTTTTGCCGACGGTCTTTGACAATTGCATAGGGTAAATGTCCAATTTTTTAATTGGTAAAAATATTCTCTCAGAGAAATGAATAAGTACATTGTTAAGCTACTAAGAGCATATGGTGAATGCCTTGGTGCTGAGAGGCGATGAAGGACGTAGTAAGTTGCGATAAGCCCTGGGGAGCCGCTAAACAGGCCGTGATCCGGGGATCTCCGAATGGGAAAACCCACTAGAGTAAACCTCTAGTATCCTGCACTGAATTCATAGGTGTAGGAAGCGAACGAAGGGAACTGAAACATCTAAGTACCTTCAGGAAGAGAAATAAATTAGATTCCCTCAGTAGTGGCGAGCGAAAGGGGAACAGCCTAAACCGTAATTACGTGATAGCTTGTGGGCGTTGTATTTACGGAGTAGCGGGGCCTTTTGGGTGCTACCACAGAAGTACCAAAGAGTTACAAAAGAAAAGACGAGCAGAACTTTCTGGAAAGTTAGGCCATAGACGGTGATAGCCCGGTAAGCAAAATCTTTTCTCTCTTAAAAGGTTCCCAAGTACTACGGGACACGTGAAATCCTGTAGGAATCCGGGAGGACCATCTTCCAAGGCTAAATACTACTCAGCAACCGATAGTGAACTAGTACCGCGAGGGAAAGGTGAAAAGAACCCCGGTGAGGGGAGTGAAATAGAATCTGAAACTATATGCTTACAAACAGTCAGAGGGCTATGTGTTTACACACGCCTGATGGCGTACCTTTTGCATAATGAGTCAGCGACTTATTCTCTGTAGCGAGGTTAAGCAGTTAATGTGTAGCCGAAGCGAAAGCGAGTCTTAAATGGGCGATTAGTTACAGGGAATAGACCCGAAAGCAGTGTGAGCTAGATATGGCCAGGATGAAGCAGGTGTAAAAACTTGTGGAGGTCCGAACCGACCGAAGTTGAAAATTCGGCGGATGAGCTGTGTCTAGGAGTGAAAGGCTAATCAAACCTGCAGATAGCTGGTTCTCCGCGAAATCTATTGAGGTAGAGTCTGGTGGCATGACTACAGGAGGTAGAGCACTGAATGGGCTCGGGGTCCTACAAGACTACCAACCCCAATCAAACTCCGAATTCCAGGTAGTTGGACCACTGGAAACAGTACGTGGGCGATAAAGTTCACGTGCGAGAGGGAAAGAACCCAGATCGCCGATTAAGGCCCCTAAATTTAAGCTAAGTGGGAAAGGTTGTGCAAACGCACAGACAGCCAGGAGGTTGGCTTAGAAGCAGCCATCCTTTAAAGAAAGCGTAACAGCTCACTGGTCAAGCGAGTGCGCGCCGAAGATGTAACGGGGCTCAAGCTTAATGCCGAAATCGCGGGTCCGTGCTTTGCACGGGCGGTAGCGGAGCGTTCTACGATAGGCCGAAGCCGGAGCGTAAGCACCGGTCGACGATGTAGAAGTGAATATGCTGACATGAGTAGCGATAAGACGGGCGAAAAACCCGTCCGCCGGAAGCCCAAGGGTTCCTGGGCAAGGTTAATCCTCCCAGGGTTAGTCGGGTCCTAAGCCGAGACTGAAAAGTGTAGGCGATGGAAAGCAGGTCAACATTCCTGCACCGCTAATATTGCGTTATCAACGAAGGGGTAACGGAGAAGGGTATGTGAGAGTCCTTGTGGATTGGACTGAGAGATCGGGAGGGTGTGACGTTGGCAAATCCGCGTCACGTATACCTGAGGATAAGGACAAGAGGACTGCTTCGGCTTTCCTCAAGTCACAAATCCCATGCTTCCAAGAAAACCTCGTAGTGAGTAATATTAGCGCCCGTACCGCAAACCGACTCAGGTGGGCAGGGAGAGAATCCCGAGGCGCTCGAGAGAACTCTGGTTAAGGAACTCGGCAAATTGACACCGTAACTTCGGAAGAAGGTGTGCCTAGAGCAGGTAAATCGTGAACAGCGGAAGCAGAAATAGGTCGCAGAGGCCAGGGGGTAGCGACTGTTTACTAAAAACACAGGGCACTGCAAAGTCGTAAGACGACGTATAGTGTCTGACGCCTGCCCGGTGCTGGAAGGTTAAGGGAGAGGTCAACCGTTTGGTGAAGCCTGATCCGAAGCCCCAGTAAACGGCGCACGCACCATAACGGTCCCAAGGTAGCGAAATTCCTTGTCGGGTAAACCTGACCTGCACGAATGGCGTAACGACTTCCCCACTGTCTCAACCAGAGACTCGGCGAAATTGGACAGACAGTGATGATACTGTCTACCCGCAGAAAGACGGAAAGACCCCGTGAACCTTTACTGTAACTTGGCATTGGATTTCGGGCTGGTATGTGTAGGATAGGTGGGAGACTTGAAGCCATGGCGCTAGCCGTGGTGGTGAGTCGCCCCGAAATACCACCCTTACTTGCTTGGGATTCTAACCTCGCGCCGTAATCCGGCGCAGAGACAGTGTCTGGTAGGCAGTTTGATCAGGCGGTCGCCTCCCAAATAGTAACGGAGGTACAAAGAATTCCCTCAGCCTGATTGGAAACCAGGCGACGAGTGCAAAGGCATAAGGGAGCTTAACCGGTGAGACTCCACAAGTCAAGCAGGTGCGAAAGCAGGTCTTAGTGATCCGGTGGTCCTGAATGGAAGGGCCATCGCTCATCGGATAAAAGGTACTCCGGGGATAACAGGCTGATTGCCTCCAAGAGTCCACATCGACGAGGTTTGGCACCTCGATAAATATGCTCATCACATCCTGGGGCTTAAATAGGTCCCAAGGGTTCGGCTGTTCGCCGATTAAAGTGGTACGCGAGCTGGGTTTAGAACGTCGTGAGACAGTTCGGTCCCTATCTTCTGTGGGCGTAAGATACTTGAGAGGAGCTGTCCCTAGTACGAGAGGACCGGGATGGACTGACTGGTGTTCCAGTTGTTCCGCCAGGAGCATTGCTGGGTAGCTAAGTCGGGAACGGATAACCGCTGAAAGAATCTAAGTGGGAAGCCGGCCTCAAGATTAGGTATCTCTGGGACTGGTTTCGTAGGCCACTCGTAGACTACGAGTTTGATAGGCTGGGTGTGGAAGTGCAGTAATGCATTGAGTTGGACCAGTACTAATTGGCCGTGCGGCTTAACTTATTTATATTTATCCAATCTCTTGAATGTTTGACGCATTTATCCTATGCATTGTCTTTGTTTTTAGAAACTGTGAGCTATCTAACAGTAGGTACCCTGTTTTTTGGCACACATGATGTAGAACGACATCAAAGATACTTAACAAGTGCGCCAAACAGGAACCGGATACCCGCAAGATTTTACAGTTTGGGGTGTTAATAGAGAGCGGGTCACACCTGTTCCCATTCCGAACACAGAAGTTAAGCCGCTCATCGGTGATGGTACTGCGCGGGCAGCTGCGCGGGAGAGTAGCACGATGCCCCATTTATAATAGCCCGGGTCTTTATAAGGCCCGGGCTTTTTTATCTTTGCTCGTCGCTAGAAGCTTCGTAGACAAAAGTTCGACCAGGATTGCAGCTTCCAATCTCCCGTGAACGGAAAGCGTTTGGAATGCGCTTCTGCAGCCGCCAGTTCGGCCGATTTTTTTCAATCCACTCCTGGAAGCGGCGGTGGCGGATGTAAGGCGACTCCGGGAGTTTGCGATTCCCGTCATCAGAATAAATAATAACGAATCGGGAGGCCGCATCGAAAAGTGCCGCCATGTGGGCTTCGAAAACTCGGTCCTCAATCAGGTGGTAGATGACATCCAAGGAAAGTACCAGCTCCGCTTTTTCGCCTCGGTATTCGCTCAGGTGACGGAATTGTTTTGTGGAGTCGCTTCTGAACTTTTCGCGACAGCATCGAACCGCCGTCTGCGAGACATCAAAACCGCGGTAGCGGGGGTACTGGGCAAGGCTGAGTTGCTGACCGTCGCCAGAGCCAAACTCGATCACGGATCGCACGTTATTCTCTTGGACGAATGTATTGAGAATTTCGGCCTTGAACTCCGCGAGTTTTCCGCAAGAGCCGGTTCCGGAACTGCTGCCGCTGGCGTAACGCTTCTCCCAATACACCTCAGAACGGAAAAACAGTCTGCCTGAGAGTGTCCGGATGCGAGTCCTGCACGCTTTGAAGGCATTGGTCAGGTAGCGTTTCATGGTGCTCCGGCGGTAAGCTAATGTAAACGTGGCGAAGCCACTTCTTCCAATGGTATCATTAACCAATGGCCGAGGAAGCAAACAAGAAGAGTTCCGGCAAAAAGAAGAAGGCCAAACCGTCGCCGGAACAAGTCCAGGCACGCAAGGATCTCATCAAGGCCTTAGGCTTTTGCATCACCGCCGTGATCCTTGTGCGGTCGTTTATTTTCGAACCCTTCAAGATTCCAACCAGCAGCATGGTCCCGACGCTTCAGATAGGGGATCACATTTTCGTATCCAAATACAACTACGGTCTATCAATCCCTTTTACGCGAGTTCTTTTTGCCAAATGGGGCGGGCCTCAGCGTGGGGATGTTATCGTCTTCCTATTTCCCAAGGATGAATCGGTTCACTACATCAAGCGCGTGCTCGGTGTACCGGGCGATAAGATTCAATTCAAAGGCAAAGAGATTATCGTTAACGGTGAGGCGATCCCTAAAGAGAAGGTGGAGGACGCCGAGATCCTGAAGCGCCTAACGGATGGAACTGATTCGGTTGAAGTGTACCGGGAAACTATCAACGGCCATGACCACTACGTGCGCTACTCCACGAAAAAGCACCACCAGCTTTTACGTATCGAGCAGGAAGAAGTCATCCCGGAAGGGCACTATTTTGTCGTCGGTGACAACCGCGACGAATCCTATGACAGCCGATCCTGGGGACTGGTACCGCGCAACTACATAAAAGGAAAAGCCCAGGCTATCTGGTTGTCCTTGGATCCCGGAGAATCCTGGGGCGCCGACAAAGTCCGCTGGAGCCGAACGGGTACTGCAATCCACTAACTCTTTGTTCTAGATAAGCGCTGCGCCGAGTGCGCCAGCCCAGTTGGCGTGTTCTGCGGTGACTACACGAAGATCCTTGCCGATTGCCGGAAACGCGCGTTTCTTCACCGCAACCTCGATGTCCGCTAACGCCCAGCCCATCCCATTCATGATGCCGCCGCCAATGACAACAAGCTGCGGATCGAAAACATTCGCGATACCGGTTATCCCCGTAATGAGATTCTCAATAAGACCGATCGCCGACTTGTAGGGCTCTTCACGCCGCTGAATAATCTGTTTCGCGGAAGGCCGGGAACTGATTGCGCAGAGTCGTCGCCGAACAGTACAGCTCAAAACACCCGCGGTTCCCGCAATTGCAAAGTTTGCCGTCAGCCTTGATCGAAAAATGGCCTAACTCGGCCGCTGCTCCGTGGGTACCGCGGTAAACATTGCCACCCAGAATGAGACCGCCGCCCACGCCGGTCCCTAAGGTGAGTAACACCACGTAGTCGTAACCGCGTGCCACGCCGAGCTTCCACTCCGCCACCACCGCACAGTTGGCGTCGTTATCGATCTTGCAGGGGACGTTGAAATTCTCGGTGAACCAACCGCGCAGGCCCACGTTTTTCCAGTCCGCAAAATTCGGCGAGTTGATGACGATGCCGTTGGCGTGATCGACCGAACCCGCGCAGCCGATTCCAGCGCTCTCAATCTCATAATCCTGGAATTTCTCCATGACGGTCCTAAGCGCGCGGTGAACGCCTTCCTCCCCCTCTTGTTTGGCAAATGAAGAGGTCTGGTAGGTTTCCAGAATCGTCAGGGAGCTGTCGAGGGCCACCGCCTTGATAGCCGTACCCCCAATGTCGATTCCCAGCCGAATTTTGACTTTCCGTTCCGACATAAAGAGGTCACTATAAGCAGATATGTCCTCTACCGTAAATGTTTCAGAGATCTTTAAAATTGACGACGTCACCATAGCCTATGGCTGGCGCAAGTTTGTCGCGGTGGAGTCGCTTACGCTCCGCCTGGAAAAGGGCGGCAGTCTCGCCTTATTGGGTCTAAATGGTGCAGGCAAGACGTCCACCATTCGTCTGTTGATGGGGATGGTCCGTCCCCAAATAGGACAGGTAGAGATTTTTGGATCTCGTCCGGGCGAGCTCAAGGCGCTGGCCCGCATCGGCTTCGCGCCTGAAGACGCAACCCCGCCTGAGTACCTCAAAGGTGAGGAGTATTTAGATTTTGTGGCCTCCTTCCGCATCAAGGGAAAGACCGCGCGGTCCAAGGCCGTATCGGAACAGATGCAGTGGTTTGAAATGCCTTCCAACCGGCGCATCCGCGATTACTCCAAGGGAATGCGGCGTAAGCTCATTTTGGCCCAGGCATTGATTGGGGATCCGGAGATGCTCATTCTCGACGAGCCCTTGAATGGCTTGGACCCGCTCTTCATCATGAAATTACGCGAGCGAGTAGAAGCCTATCTTAAAAATGGGGGTTCCCTGCTCTTGAGCTCCCACATTCTTGCCGAAGTAGAGAAAGTTTGTACCAGCGTGGCCATCATTCGCGAAGGGAAAGTGGCGTACACAGGCTCCAGTGCGTCCGCCGTTCAACAATACGGTTCTATCGAGAAGGCCTTCGCGCATTTTGTAGGTAGGAGCGAGGCATGATTGCACTTTGGCGGCATTTTCTCATTCACCTATTTCGAACTCGTCTTTTCTACTTTTGCCTGGGACTAAGCTTCCTCGCGTTTTTCATTCCGCTCAAACTGGCGGATGCGATCACAATCCATGTTCAGGAAATGGAACAGGCGATTACGGGCGAGAACATTTTCCTGGTCTTGTTCTTTGTGGCGATGAGTCTCGGCGGCTTCATTGCGATGGTCTACGGCGTGTGGGTGGTTCCGTATTTGCACCAGGGTCCTCGGGTCTTTTTGAGTTTTGGCCTGCCTGTTGCCAAATGGAAAGTCCCCATTGCGTACGCACTGACTTTCCTTTGTCTGATTGCTCTGCAGAACACGATCATGTTTACGCTCCATGGTTTTCTCTTCGGTTATGAAGCCTATGCTGAGGGCTTCCCCATCGAAGGGATACTGATGGCGCAGCTGTTCCAGATTCTTTCTCTGGAAGTCAGCATGTTTATGTTTGCCACCCTCGCCCTCTTTTTCGGACGTATTGCTGCCACGGTGTTGGGTACAAGTATTTTTACCATTGCACAGATCTGCGGGTTCATCTTCGCTACAGACTTGGGTGTGGAAATCCAATCGAAGTCTGCCGGCCTCACCCTGGTTCGGCATGTCTACGAAATCCTGCCACCGTGGGACAAGGTTTTGGTTCGCGTCTCGGCCCAACTCAAAGACGCCTCTTTACCCGATCCCCAGCTGGTTCCTTGGGTGATTTGGCTGCTTCTCCTGGGCGCTGTATTTGTCATCGGCCTGCGTTTTCCCTTGCTCACCAAGGGAACCGATTAACGCTGCGTGCGGTCTTGGAAACGGCCTAAACTCGCAGTAAATTAGACGGAACACACCACGAGGCCAAACCGATGAAAGTTCCTTTTTCCTTTTTGACTGAACAGTTTTCTGATCCGGAACCCATTTTTGACTCCATTCGGAATTTCCTAAAACGCTGTGACTTCACCCTGGGAGAAGATCTTCTGGAGTTTGAAAAGAAGTACGCAACTTACACCGGGGCCAAGCACGCAGTCGGCGTTGGGACCGGCACGGACGCCCTCAGTCTCTCGCTGAAAATGCTGGGAGTCGGAGCGGGAGATGAGGTGATCACCCCGCCCAATAGTTTTTTTGCCACGACGGGAGCGATTGTACAGGCGGGCGCGACGCCCGTTTTCGTGGACGCCGCAGCCGGAGATCTCAACATTGATGTCAGCCAGATTGAAGCGGCGATCGGCGAGAAAACCAAGGCCATTGTGCCGGTACACTGGGCCGGCTGCCCGGCCGACATGCCAGCCATCATGAGTTTAGCCAAGAAGCACGGGCTTTTTGTCGTCGAAGATGCGTGCCAGGCTTTGGGCGCCAAGATCAACGGCCAGCACGTGGGTACGTTTGGCGACGCGGCCGGGTTTAGCTGCCATCCCCTAAAGCCTTTGCACGTATGGGGTGACGGAGGGGTCATCATCACAAACTCCGACAGCTTGGCGGAAAAACTGCGCCTGTACCGCAACCACGGGATGGAAGATCGGGACACGATCCGTTTTTGGGGCGTGAACAGCCGCTTTGACAACCTGCACGCTATCGTCGGCAATTATGTTTTTGAAACCTTGGACGAGACGATCGAAACGCGTATCGCGCACGCTACCCGCTACGACGCGGCCCTGAGTGGCAAGGAGCTGGCCGCGCATTTGGAGGTGCCCAAGCGCAACCCGGAAAACCGTCACGTCTTTCACCTCTATAAAATTCAGGTCAAGGACCGGGCTGGGCTTTTGGAGCATCTGAAGGCGGCGGGAGTGGAAGCCAAGATCCACTACCCCACCCCTTTACACCTGCAACCGGCGGCGGTGGAAATGGGTCACAAGTCCGGAGACTTTCCGGTGACTGAGGACGAGTCAGCCCACACAATGACATACCCACTGTCACCAGTATTTGAATACCGGAACATAGATCGATTATACGATCGAGCAAGTCCGTAAATACTACGCCTAAACCCGAGAGGGTTATGCAATCAAAGACGTGCTTACCGGGCAGCCACGCTACCGAGTACCGTTTGTTTCGCTACGCAACCCGCAAAAAGACAAGCAGTTTGATACCATTCTCAAACGAGTTCGGGAGATGTATGAGAATTCCCAATTCATTTTGGGACCGCAGGTAGAAGCGTTTGAACAAAGTTTTGCACAGCTTGCAGGCTGTGCGCATGCCGTTGGGGTGAACTCGGGAACGGATGCCATGATCCTGGCCCTCAGATCGCTCGGGATTGGAGCCGGCGACGAGGTCATTACCGTCGCTAACTCGTTCATTGCTTCGGTCAGTGCCGTGAGTTTGTGTGGGGCGACCCCGGTTTTGGTGGACGTCGCCAATGACTACAACATGGATCCGCAGGCCTTAGAGAAGGCGCTCAGTCCCAAAACCAAGGCGGTCATTGTGGTTCATCTCACAGGCTTACCCTGCCGAATGGATCGCATTGAAGCCATCTGTAACAAAGCCAACGTACCCATCATTGAAGATGCGGCCCAGGCGGTGGGCGCCACTTGGGAAGGTCGGCGTGTTGGGGGAATCGGAAAGGTCGGGTGCTTTAGCTTGCACCCACTGAAGAACTTACATGTATGGGGAGACGGTGGCGTGGTGACGACCAACGATCCCGAGCTAGCCGAGCGCCTCAAAAAAGAACGCAACCACGGTCTCAAGAACCGGGATGAGGTCGAGTTCTTCTCCTTCAACTCCCGTTTGGATTCCGTGCAGGCGATCGTAGGATTGAGCGCTGTAGAAATGTTGCCCGATGTGATTGCGCAACGGCGGAAGAACGCGGCCTTGTACGACTCTCGTCTGCAGTCGCTGAAGGGTTACCTTGAGATCCCGGTTCCTGATCCAAAGGCTTTTGCGACGTACCACCTGTACGTAGTGGCGGCCGAACGGCGGGACGCCTTGCGGGATCATTTGGATAAAGCCGGTGTCGAGACGAAGATCCATTACCCCATCCCGGCCCATCTGCAGGAAGCCTCCAAAGCGCTTGGAATCACCCGCGGGAGTCTTCCCGTGACGGAGTCTTTGGCGACGAAGATTCTCTCCTTGCCCATCCATGAAAATCTCCAAGAAGCTCAGATCCTTGAGGTCTGTGATCTCATTGAGCATTTTTACCAGAGATCCATCGCCTAAGAAGGCTGACTAGAGCGGATTGACGCGTGGCCCAATGCGTCGTACAACCATGAAGAGTCATGGGGATTGGGGCACCTGCCTGAGGCTGTGCCCTCGATAGATTCAGCTCTATCAAATTGAAAAGATACAAGGGAACGGGGGACAATTTGAGACGTCTGTAT
>JAWKNY010000010.1:0-102725 GCA_041391485.1 Bdellovibrionota bacterium
TTTTAATCCTGAAGTTCTTGATGAGACCACTCTTGGGAACATTGCTAAACCTGGAAGCAAGCTCTGGGACATGAGCCACGATCCGCACTTCCTTAGAGTCGCGGCCCCGTTGTTGAAGGATCCCGCTCTTACTGGTGTGTGGGACAAGGCCAAAATCACCTTTGAGGGCATTCCCGCCCATGAGGGTCAACCGGCCCGTGAAGGCTGGGTCGACATCGCACGCAAGAACCGTCCAGAGCAAAAACAATCTGTCGATTTCCTGGAAGCCCACTTCTTCGGACCCGCGCGCGCGATGGTGAAAGCCGAGAGACCCGACTTCGACACCTTATCGCCTGACCAACAATGGGCGCTAGTGGCAAAGAAAGCCGAAGAAGCTTTTGTGAGCCGGTATATCTTTGAGCAGCTCTACCACGAAATTAAGCTGAAAAAGCACCTTCGCGATAACGTCAAGCCTTTCGCGGACGCCCAGCAGGATATTTTGAACCTCTTTGTGCAAACCCGAGACGAACTCCGAGCCGAGCATAAGGATACCTGGTCCGAAATGCCAACGGCTACAAAACGCACGAAGATTGCGGAACGCGCACGCCAGCTGCTTGCGAAGCTACCAGACTCGACCGATCCCGAACGCAATCGAGCCCGTGCCGCCCATTTCAACGCTTTACTCTCCTATATGAACGAGAGTGCCACGGATGGAAATACCGTGATTTATCCCGATCCAGATCAGTTCCTGGATCGCGTGCACGCCGCCGCCAACATCACTGAGCTGGGACTCCACTCGCCTCTGGATGAACGCCGTCAGCGCCAACTGGCCGAAACTGAAGAGGAGCAGGAAAACCAAATCCGACGCTTCAACCTGCTAACGGCTTCGGCTGATCGCCGCGTGAAAGATCTCCAACTTGAGCAGATGGCGACGAACCAAACGCTCAACTCGCTGTTCAGCATGCTGATGGGCAAGGTCAAAGGTCGGATTCAAAGCAAGCATGTCTCCGCTGCGGCCGGCGATGACGTCGCCTTTGTCACAAAATTCCGTGGCTTTTTTGATGAGTCTGAGTCCAATCTCAAAGAAGAATTCCTCGGACCCGAGCTGACTGACGAACAGTGGAAACTATGGGATGACCTAATTGAAATGGCAACCGTCACAGATCCAAAACGACGACTCGCCTCGGATCCCAAAATAAAATTGGATAGCGAACACTTTTTCGATCTCGCTCCTGAGCTCATTGATCTCATTAGAGAGGAGAGCGGCCATAAGCGGCGGATAGAACGCGAACTCAAAGCCGCCAAGGCCAAGCAGGATGAGATCAAGAAGACTGTCGATAAAGTCTTTGGACGCCAATACGGTAGTAATCCGAGGTTGGCCCTCATCGCCGCTCGCAACAAGACCGTTCAGGAAGAAAACGATCGGCTCAAACAACTGAACGAATGGGCGCAGGACCTCTACGCGCGGGCAGCTTCTGAGTATGTCGACTATCACAAGCTGTACGACGACGGCATTCCCTCCGATCCCGCCACTGGAATGGGCAAGCCCAATCCGGAATGGGCCAATGCCTACGCTTTGGAAGCCTTACTCGATTACCGCCGTACCATGCACCGGGGCAAACAGTTGGCGGGCGCACTTCAGATTCCCGGCCATACCGACGAAAGTGTGCCCCGGCTTGACGGCAATGATCCCGGTACCGAGCTTGAGAGGCGCGCGATCAACGAGTGGATCGACTCCACGCTTGCAGAAGATCGCTTGTTTGGATTTGGAAAAGTGGATCCCAAGGCCCTTGAGCGCGAAATGCTCGCCATCCGCAACGCGGAGGGCGGAAAAGATCTAGCACCCTACAATGTTTACCGGACCGCTCTCACGAATCTTCAGCGTCGCGGCGCCGCCAGAACCTTTGCCGGCTTTTGGGGTGAAGAGCACCAAAAAGCCAAAGCCAAGCGAGAGAAAGAAGATCGTGTCGTTCGGCAGCTAGGCAACGCGCGCGTCCAGATGCCCGACGGCTCTTGGCGTACGCTCAAACTCGATTGGAACGGATCTACTTGGGATGCTACCAAGCTTGATGTAGCCGCTCTTACATACGGTCTAGCGAACCCCGCGAAAGTAAAATTCGAAGGGGAGACGGAACCCGTAAGCCTTAGCCGCTTGATTGAAGAAGCCGGTGAGGTTTCGCATGAAAACGTCGACTTGCTTAAACAGATCAAAAACGCCACTCGCAGGGAGTTTGATAGCCATTACAATAGTGGGCATGCTGGCAAGTTCCAATTCAATGAAAATACCGTAGCCAACATATCAGTGGATCCCGATACAGGCATTGAAACTTTCACGTACGAAGATGCCGAACCCTACCGTGCAAAGATCGGAACCGCGCTTGAGAAACTTCGCGAATGCCAACGCGAATGGGGTGCAAGACTGGGCACGCTGCGAGAACTTACCAACATTCCTGCGGAGGCGGCGATCGTCGGAGACTTCCGCCGCTACGCTGACGTCTATGACATCATGGCGGGGAATCCAGATAAAAACATTATCCCCCTTCAACAATGTTTCGAAGCGAATTTGAAGGCGTACTACGAGCTGCGAAATTACGGCACCGTAAAGTATTGGGATGAAATCAAACCCGGCGAAGATCAGAAGGCAGATGGCGGTTATCTACTTTATTTGGAACCCACGCCTGCTGAGGACATTGCGATGAATATTCTCATCGCAACCTTTGCGATGGAAATGCAGCGCATGCAGACCCATCATGAGAACATGGAGGATCTGGACGCACAGATTCGCGAAGCTTTGGTCTGGGCCGCTGTCGAACTTGTCACCCTAGGAGCGGGAAAACTTTTGTCGATGGGCCGCATGGGTCTCAAGCTGCTCCTCTACGCTTCCCGCACAGTGCAATGGGCGAAGAACGCCTACCGGGTCGGAAAGTTTGCGATCCGCACAGCAGGCATGGTCGCCAAGATGGTGAAGGCCGCGAGACTTGCGGCCCGCTTCAACCGTCTCGGCGGGGTCATCAATTACAAGTACATGCAAGTTAAGACCCAGTACTTAACTTCCAAAGCTGGCGGCCCTGGAGGATGGAAAGACGCCGTTAACGCCATCTGGGTGGACGGATGATGCAACCGAACAGGCAAAGTGGGACGAGTACATTAAGAACCACGCGCAAGGTCCCACCGCACTAGATCCTTCTATCGACACCAACGGAAACATGATTCCGGATTACTATGAAACGGGGTCGATGCCAGCCGTTGCGCAGCGCTATGCCGACACCGAAGGAGTTTTACAAATCCATGATCACCTTCGCGGCGATGGCACCTGTCATACCCAGGCTTGGGCTACTCCCGGCACGCTACGCCGCACTCATTGATCCCTTCTTTTGGTCTGTCGGCAGCAGCTACCGAGAAGTGGGTGCCAAGGGTAGACATGGCTTTGGAAATATTGATTACGCCGAGGTCGGTATACGGGGCGGGACCAGCACACTTTACGGCGCACGATTCCCGGGATTCTTCGCGGACTTTCTTGCAAATACTGCCGTCGACGTCATGGGAGCTGTCGTCCAGTATCGCCAAAACCAACGCCGACTTGGAAGCGTTCGGTTTGTAGTAACGAACCGGTAGGATCGACATTCCTGGGCGTTCCCATCACACCCTTACCGATGCCGTTGGTTCCAACATGGGGATGAACTTCTACTTTGCCAACCAGGCCCGAATGCGCTACAAGGTAGACAAAGTAAGATCTCATTAGAAAGAATCACCAAAGACCCTTGCGGAATTTCAAAGGTTCAAGCAGAGCTTAAGGTGGACACAGGAACAACGCTTGAGCACTCAATCGATATGGAAGGCCGGGATGTCGCCCCAATCTCATCCGTTACGTTGGAGTCCAAGTTACAACCCGGCACCAGCAGGAAAAGGCCGAGCCAACTGAGATTACCTGAGAGATATGAGCGAACAAGGGCGCTACCGCTCTCCTTGGATGATCTCAAGAGCGACAAGTTTCATGGCAGCAGACGCTCGGTCGACATGATTATGGAGAGGTCCGAAAGAGCTGACGGATATTTTTGAGCGATGGGCCACCGATCCCGCCTCTGTAAAAGGTGGGGGATGTAATTGCCTTGGCCCGAAACATTGCACCCACGTGGGAATCCAGACGGGCCCACTTGGCTATCAAACCCGCGAAGGCAGTCCGGTATTTGACTGGTTCACCTCGCGAGATCTTAGCAAGTACGACCCGAGCAATCCAGCACACAAAGATTTGTTGGGACTTATCTTGAGAACTATCACTATGGAAACAACCGCCCCGCTTCCCAATAAAGCACTGAAAGAAGCGGTGATCAGCATGAGCAGAGGCGACAGGCCTTGCTGGGCAAAGGTTTGTCACCGCTCAAACGTTGGCCTTACAACCGCCGGCAAAGACACCGAACGCCAGGAACGTTTGGAAGGATTTACCCACTTCCTTGAGCTTAGAACTCAGGCGGAAATGGATCTCAATTCAGTCCGCGCAGAGTTTGAACGACTTGAGAAAATGCGTGCTCTTTCGGAAGCGCTAAGCACCGGCAAAATCAACTTAGACGACGCCGTAAGCTCTTTTGGAGCTAAGCACGTGGAAAGTGCTTTGGCACTTCTCCCTCGAGACGAGCAGATGGCCATTCTCCGACGTGATGCACCCGATAGAGGCACGTGAGATCGAACGCGTTGAAAGTCGGAAAAGTGGAGCAGTACGAAAACGACACGACTTTGCTGAATACTCCGGACAACGATCCGCGCTTTAAAGATGCGGCCGATGCACAACAGCAGAAGCAAGATGCACGCACCCGAGTGAACCAGTTGCTAAAGGAACTGATGGATATCAAGGGAGCCGCTGATGCGCAGGTAGTGATTCGCACGGCGGCCGCGCTGCCGATCAAAGGGATGGATCTCAACGATCCGGTTACCCAGCAGTTTGTGAAATTCATGGCAGATGCCAACAGCCTTCCAGTGGGCTATGTACAGCACGCTATCAAAGAAGGCACTTACGGCGACACGATGGTGCATGTTCTCGCCAACGGCGTCAATATTGCTCAGTTCAGCAAAGCCACAGGATTTAACTTCGACACGATGATGCGCGCCTATCCCAAGGCTCTGGAGGAGAGCACGAAAAACATGTCGCTTCCCGAGGCCTTGCACCCGAACCACTTGTCGAGCCCCGAATTTGGCGCCGCCATCCGCCATCAGGCGGCTCTCATTGAGGTTAAGAAAGTAGCCGATGCCCCGTCCGCCGATCAACGTGCTGCGAAGATGGATGATCTCGTTCAGCAGCCGTACTTCGCGCGCGGAGAAGGCTACGATCTCGTGCCGGTTGAGCACCTAGATATTGGATTGAAACCCGGCAAGAAAGGACCGGAAGCGAAAAAGGTTCCAGGTCCTAATGGAACGACTGTCGTTTCCGGAAACCCGGAACATCGTAGATTTATCAAGAACTTGGCGCGACGAGCCAACGTAAACCCAGAGAACTTTTTATGGTGGCTGCATAACAATCGAGATAAAATGAAACCTGGCACCACCATATCTGATCTACTGACAGAATTTCAAAACAAGGGGAAACCAGGCCCTAGAGTTGTCCCCACTACTAATTAGTTGGAGAAGAGTCCATGCAGAAGAAGCAAATCCTAATCATTGGTATCGCCGGTGTCGCACTCGTTGGCGGGCTCACCGCCTACTTTTTGTCGTGCAAGCCGAAGCTAACCATCATCTCGACTCAAGCGCGAATGGGAGAACTCGAGCCGTGTGGTTGCCAGCAAGCCAATAACCAGCTCGGCGGGGTGGCACGCGAAGCCAACGTCCTAAAAAAATGGGGTCTAGGAAAAAATTCTCTGTTTCTTTCTCCGGGGCAGCTGTTCTTACCCGAAACTTTTATTGAATATGACAAAAAGGAAGACCACTATTCGCAGAAGGCTTCTTTTGTCGTAAAAGCGATGAACCAACTTGGTGTTCAGGCTGCGTCTATTTCGGCTGAGGACACCGCATTGGGTCTTAAGCGCTTGCAGGAACTTGCGGCAGAAGCGCAGTTTCCTATTCTGAGTGCTAACTTGCTCGTAAAAGCCACCAAGCAGCCCATTCTGAAGACCCATGAGATTTTTAAGTTTGGAGAGAACTACACGGTAGCCGTCACGGCCGTAAGCCAACGGAGCAAGATCGGCATGTCGGCTGGAAAAGAAGTCGAGATCCAGGACCCGGTTGAGGCGCTACGTCCCCTAATGGACGAAACGTTTAAAGGCGCCAATCTCATCGTCGTGCTTTCGGATCTCAGCGATAACGCACGCAACACCCTGGTAACGGAATACCCGCAGATAAACCTCGTGTTGGGAGGTCAAGGCAGAGTGGGAAATCACCGAGCTTTCCAGACCAGCAAGACAAGCATGCATCTAAACACGTCGGTCAAGGGCCGTCAGATGGTGCGCATAGAAGTTGAAATGGGAGCCCCCCAGCAACCGTTCTTCAACAAAGAGTTCGCTAATTTCATTCGTGAAGAGAAGAAGTGGCGCAATGAGCGCATTGCAGCCCTTCGCGAGAAGATCAAAGCCGCTGAAGTCAAAGATAAGGCCGCACTCGAGTTTGGTGCCGATAAGCTGGGTTTTGAAGTAGCGGACTTAGAGGCTATCCCGGTCGAAAAGGAAGCTGCTAGCCTCAGGTACTCTTCCGAAGTCATCGATCTCGATGCCACGTGGGATAAGCCTGAAAACTCGCTGGCGCAAATCGTGACGGACTTCAAAAAGACGGTCCACGACATCGCCGTCCGCGAAGCCGGCCACTAAGGCTTTCGGACCGACACGCTCGTTTACAGCCTGTTAGCGAAGTAGGCATTTGGCGTTCACGCCCAGTCAAACCCTTGAATCCTTGCGGTTTTCGCCGGTGTTTAGGGTGAGTACAGTGCCCTCTTCATCTTCCTAAAATCGTATACTCACCCAACACGCAGTAATCCTTAGAAAAACATTTAGAATACACCCCAGAATACGCCCCCCGTTACGCACAAAACCCGCCCCGTTACGCACGAGCCGATCGTGGCAAGCTTCTTGCTCTATAAGAGGGAAATTAGTTTCGTTTTCTAGAGGTTATAGGGGCAATTTTTTTAGGGGGAACCTCAATGTTGACCAAGATCCGTCCTGCGGTATTTGCAGCTTTTATTATTTTCTTATCCTTCGCACCATCTTCATTGCATGCCGATGAACTAACGGCCTACGAGTGGCTGAACATTGCGTTGAATGGTGGAGAACTTCCATCAGACAACAAAGACACGGTGCTGTCACTCCTTAAAGGAGATAATGAACTCACTAAGCCTCGTGCGGACCTTGTCGACAAGCTAAAAGCCTACACCACAGGGGAAGATGGCGATGTGGCCGGGCAGGCCGTTTGGACGATGGTTGAGAACGGTCTTAAGAAGTTGATCGCGGATGTGGACATGAACCAAACCCATTACGCTGCGGTTATTTCAGAAGCAGGAAAAAGACAAATCACCCTTGCAGACGTTCTCGCTGGTCTAAAAGCGAATGGTGACGATGTAAAGAATTGCTTGGAACCTGGGACACAGTGGAAAGAGAACCAGTCTGCTCCGGGGCTGTAACCCCAAGAAGTTTTTGACGGCTCAGCTCGCCGGGAACCGCAGAAAGATTTGTTGCAGAAGACGACACGCACGGGAAAAACTGGCCCACCAAAAGGGCGTCCGGGCGAAACACTCTTCCATTTGCCGCCAAACTTTGGAACGCACTGAGTGATGAAGAACGAGCCGCCTCCCTGGCGGAAAACTGCTCGGAAAGTATGCCGATGTGATTGCGGAGAAAGCTGGGACAGCTGCGGAGGCAATGTCGGCGTTGTCGTAGCTGCATGAAGCTCGCGGAACATATCCCAGCGGCTCTCAAGCGTTGATACCGAGGGTAAGTTAGCCGAGCTCGGAATTCCGAAAGATGACAACAAGTACGAGTTCTTGCGTGGCTTCGTCGAGGCTAAAGACAAAGATGATCAATCACTTTATACCGACGCTCTTGACGAAAGCCGATCCAACTTGGAACGCCAGGTCGCCAAGGCTGAGTTCGATCGCCGTAAAGCGCTCAACAAGCAAAAGTTTGAAGATTTTAAGAACATGCGGAGCGATCTGGTTCAATACTACGGTGGTAGTACGGACAGTCTAAGCCATCCCAACTGGAGCAAGTGGGACGACAACAAGAAAAAAGAAGAAATGAAAAAGGCGGCGACTGGATTTGCGACGCTTTTGGGTACGGTTTCGGACCTCGGCCCCTTGAAAGAACGCAAAACCAAAGAAGGTTTGTACGATCAACAACTGGGTACCGCCGCTGAGCTTGCAGAAATGATTCGAAAAGGTGAAATCAGCATCCCAGAAGGCAAATCCGGATGGGACGATGTAGTCTTCAAGCGAAGCTCAGATAAGCCGACCGGAGATGCGCCTAAGGATGCTTTCAAAAAGCAGTTTATTCTCGACTATCTCAAAGTGCACGGAGATAACTTGAAATTTGAAGCTTGCGTGGATGCCGTAAACGCTGGGCCCTCTAATGGGAAGTTTGAGGAATGCAAAAAATACCTCAATGATAACTACAGCGGCGCCAACTTGCAGGATTACATTAACACCAAGCTCGGCGGCGATGACAAGGACAAGGTCCAGGCTGCCCGCACAGTAGTAGCAACAGGTCTTAAAAAGGACGGCAATGCTTACGTGATGGATGTGGACGTGGCTGACACCAATGCCGTCCACCTCACCGATCCCGCAACCGGCAAACCGCTTGCGGATCAAGCGGCCGCTACAAAACTGCCGCGAGGCATTCGGCTCGTGGTCGGTAAAGAAGGCGACAAGCCTGAAGATATTGTGGGACAAGTGTTGGCCTCACTGGAACATTTCGCCCAGGACAAATCGCCTGCAGGTGATACGTTTAGCCCGGAGGCTTTCCGGGGAACCGGATGGGAAGAGAAAAAACCGCGTGGCCGTCTAGACAGCATCGGTCTTGTTGCCGCCAACCAACCGGTGGAGCGGGCTAAGGTCGCTCAGGTCTACTATACGAACGAAGGCGACGATCTGAAGAACTGGAGTGCAGCCGGCTTGAAGTACGATGAACCGCCTAAGGTTAAGAAAGCGGACCTAGCCGTACCGGCAGATAGGAAACCGGTTTGGTTGCCCGTGGATCCTAAGACCGTAACGCCGCCGCCCAAGACGGAAACAACGCCCGGCAAAGTTACCTTGGCGACCTTTCCGACGGCCAAAGCTGCCGATGCCACGCGCATCACGCAAGCGATAACGTCAAATGCAAAGGCGTGCGCAAAGTGCCACAACTCTAGCCAAACCGCTCAGATGCCACCCATTCCGGATCTCGCCGGACTCAACACGCAGATGCGTGAGAGCGGCGAAGACCCCGCGGCATTGATGACTCGAATGGTTAAGAAGACGGCTCTGACACCACAAGAGAAAACGGCTTTGGAGGCATCGCTGCTACAGTTCGTCCAGGCGGGCAACCAGTAGCCTACTCCAAACTCAACACAGGACTATACTCCTGCAAGAGTCGGCGTTTCCACCAGTGGCCGGTGTTGGCTTTCTCTTCGGGTGTGGTGAACTCATAGCGGTAGCGCAGAATGCGCAACGCCTTGGGCGCACCTTCCGGGAAGGGATTGTACTCAAAGAGTGAGAGCGCCGCCGGCTCATTCGTCAAGAGACGGTAGCTAAGCCGCTGCAGCCACTTTTGATTCTCAAACAAGCCCAACGAGGCAAACCACATCTGCCAATCGAGCCGAGGCTGGTGAGGTGCCACAAAAGCGGGCGCTTGACCCAGCTCCTGCGGTTGAGACGGCAGACGGTACGCTTTCCATTCTTTCTCGTCGTTACTGCCTTCAATAATCAGCTCATGGCGCCGAACGGTCATGGAAGAAAATAAACCGTAGCCATTCAATAGATTCAACCGATTCGCCCACGTAATAATCGTACTGAACGGCGGGAAATCGGGCCGTGGCGCTCCAAAAGTCTGTAAAACCCGAATGCCGCCACCGATCACAAAAACAATCAGAAGCGCCTGCAACAGACACCCTTTCCAACGCGCACGAGCATGAAAGTACGAAACACTGGGAGCCCAGCGGCGCAATACCACAAACTTAGAGAGCAGGTACTGGTCATCCAGCAAAAACAAACAAAGCGCCATCGTGAGGTAGTTAAAATAGTTATAGTTACCGGTAAGGAAGATAAAGATCTGCAACGCGACAAGCGGAAAGAAGGCCCAACGGCGCTGCCGCCTTGGCATGAGAATCAAAAGCGACACCCCGAGCTCAATGACAAACATCACCATCGTCGCAAATTGAAGCAGAAAGGTGGGCAACTGGTGAGCGTACCACCCTACCCAAGTCGGAAGCGGCTGCGTTTCGAAATGAAATTTAAGCGCGGTGAGATCCTTCCAGGTGTCATCTCCACTCGCGAGTTTTGCTATTCCGCTCGCAAACATCAGCCTGAAGAGCAACCAACGGTATAAAAAGACCACAATTCTGGACGGAGCGGGGTGAGATTTAGGAGGCGTCCAAAGCCTATTGGGCGCAAGAAAAATGGCGAGGAAGCCCGCCTCCAGTAACAACCCCTCCCACTGGTACTGCATGAAAACACTGCCCACACTCGTGAGCGAGAGGTAGCAAATCCAACAAGTAAAGGCTGCAACGCGGCTCACAAAGCCCAAACTCAGGGCCGCGGAACCCACTAGACCTAAAGCCGCCAAAAACTGCAAAAAGCCATCTGACGTCGAGATCCAACCCAAAGTCGGAAGTTCCCAAAAACGCGTGCTCCCGTAGGCACGGTTTACCATTTCCAAAAATTCACCGGCCGGAGCAAGACCCTTTTCGCCAAAGAGACCTGGGATCTGAAAAAACAACGAGAGAAAGGCAACAAAAAACACAAAACCGAGTGCCCGCAAGAACAACCAGCTCACCCACTGGTAGGACGACGGGCTAAAATCCTTACCCATCCCCCAACGAGAAATCCTGGAAACCAAGGGCCGGTGGGAGGCCACCCAACGGTATCCCCAGTCACTGAGCCCTCTGAACGGAGCCACCTTCGTATACAGCCACCGTAAGCCGGACAAACCGGGAATGAGTGCACACACGGCGTAGATTGCCTCTGCTCCGCTCGACCGAATGCCGTTCTCATTAATGAACTGGACGGCTTCTTTGCATTCCGACTCCGGAATATCGGAGAATCCCGCGCCCCTCTCCTGATAGGCGACGTACTCAACGCCCTCGGTCTGTGGGCGCAGCCATTCCACGCAACGCCGACAGAATCCGCATTCGCCATCAAAAAGTAAGGTAGGACGATTTGTGGAGGACATAGAAAGATTGTATCTTGCTTTTCAATAGCAAGCCATTAAAGCCGCCAGCCGTCTCAACCGGATTTCCTCAGGAAATCCCCTCTAAAAAACTAGAAACACGCTCCCCCCACCGCATTGACGTGCCCCGGCAAACCGCATGAAACTCCCATCAAGCAAGTGAGGTGTGTCATGGCTAAACAAGCATGCCAATCGAAAAGCCAGTCAAACGAATACGATCTCAAAGCCGTGAACCTGGCTAACCACTACTTAGAATCTGAAGCGAAACTACTCTCTCACCTCATCGAAATGAGAAAGAAAAAGCACTTCATACCCCTAAACTACACAGGGATCTTCGACTATTGCGAAAGAAGACTCCATCTCTCCCGCGCACAAGCTTACTATTTTAAAACGGTGGCAGAGAAGGCGGATGAAGTACCAGAAATCAAGCAAGCTGTCCTAACGGGAGAGCTCACACTCTCACAAGCCAGGCGAATCGTACCGGTGCTAACCAAAACAAATCATAAACAGTGGATAAAGAAAGCAAAAGAATTGCCGCAAAAGGACCTTGAACGGGAGGTTACCGCAGTTAACCCGCAGGCCCACGTACGAGAAAGAATAAGATGGGTCGCTAAAGAACTCTCTGAACTCAAAGTATCACTCAGCCCTGAAGCAGCGGCCAATCTTGCCGCACTCCAAAACATCCTATCCCAAAAGCTACATAAGGCCGCAACAATGGGTGACGTCATTGCCTGGGCGCTACACGTGGCACGAAAAAAACATGATCCCGTGGAAAAGGCGCGACGCTCGACTTTATCGGCTAGAAAGACGGGCAGCAACTCGGCGGTGCGGAAGATGGCTCAGTCGGCGGCTCGGCCGGCAACTCCACCACCGCCAAATGCCGGATTGATTGCAGTCGCCACAAAAAAACCAAGATTCGCATCCCAGGGTAACCGGACATTGATACCCGCAGGAGTCAAACATGCCGTGATCCTGCGCGATCAAATGCAGTGTACGTTTGTGGCTGCCGACGGTAAGCGCTGCCAACAACAACGCTGGATTCATTTACATCATATCAAGGAATGGAACAGAGGAGGGCTGCATGAGATTGGAAATCTACGGCTGCTTTGCAGGGCCCATCACGCTCTGGAACATTCTCGGAATAAAGCTCACTAGCGCGTGGGATCCTTATTCGATGAAGTCAGCCGGCGCAAATTCAACGAGATTAGGCGGTCAGTAAGCTTATTTTTTCGGACGCCCCCAGCCGGTAAAAACGTCTAAGGGATTTCAATGCTTCTTCAATCTTGTTCGAATTCTGCAAAACCTCTCGGTGTTTGTGAATGCACTTTCGGGCAAACTGGTTGGCTTCTAGGTACCGATCCACCTGCTCTTTGGATAGCCGATTAGATAAAGAAAACTGCTCAAACACACGTTCAAAAATTTCGTCGAAGCTCTGCCTCTCCCATTGTTGACGGGAAAAATAGAGCAAAAGAAACTTATCGATGTCGCCCTGAATTTCTAGTTCCAGCTGACTCACACTTCTACCGGTCAGAGCATGATACAGAAGGTAATGGAAGTGACTGATCTCTTCGCCGGCGATGGCAACGGCGTGGCTTTGGGCCTCAGTCCAAGAAGCCGGACTCTCTATCGGCGTGGTACTTAGCACTTTCCTCAAAGTCTCACTTAAGAAAATACCGATGTCCAACTGAGGTTCTTCGTTGCCCCCTGCTGCTTCATTGTATTGCAGGTACACAGCCCCGTGCATCGCTTCAAAGTTTTTTCCTGAGGAAATCTTATCGCCGAGCGCACGCGAGGCCGCCCCCCTTCGTTCGGTTTCCGATCCCTCTGAACCGCCATCAATCAAAACCTTACCTGGAGCCAGAATCAAAAAATCCTCCGCACGCGCGGGTAGATCCAAATTATAAATCTCTGAGAGAGCTGTTTCTATGGTTCTTACGAGTGGGATCACTTCATTCTCGTTAAAAGGCCTCGCCTTCGGCGAGGCGGCTCTAGTGCTTCGTCTTCGGGTTCACCGCAAACGGCGTTTCAATACCGTGTGTAGAAAGAAGCTGCTTCAGCCGATCGCTTCCGGTAAACAACCACCGCTCGTAGGTACGCAACAGATCGGAGTTGTTTTGAATGCCGCTGCGTTCGCTCATTTCCCCAAGTACGTCGGAGAAAGGCCGAAATTTCTGTGAAAGTTCTTGGTAGGTACCCGTATTCCCCAACGTGATTGTTGAGAGCTGCCAGTAAGCGCCCCCGCCCATGCCAAAGTAGTAGTCCATGTCCACGAGCTTGCGCGTAATGCTGTCGGAGAAAAAACCGGTAATCATCAGGCAGATGTCTCCGAGACGACGCAACGAGTTCCGCTTGGTGAACTCGTCTCCTTGCAGGTACTGGGCGTAGAGGTCGACAAGGACGTTCTCTTTGAGGTTGCCCTGCTCGTCCTTGCTATAAAAGCTTTCTGAGGACATGTTGCGCACCAGTAGGTCCGCCAGATACTCGACCGCGCTGTCATGCGCGTTCAGTTTTTGATTGCTCATAGCCTCACGGAGTTCCTTCTTAAAGAACTCGCGGGCTTCGTCCAGGGTGGCAGGCTTTACAAACGCCATGAACGGCCTCCTAAAAGTCTTTGGCTTTTGGCGTGGGCCCAGAAGGGCGAAGGGAAGAAAGAAATCCGTACTCGGTGCTGCGGTAAAGCTGCGGGAGCTGTGCGCGAGATCCGTTGGCAAACGGCCCATGCATAACTACCTATATTCTATCACCTTTTGACACGCCTCTTCAAACTTATCGGATTCCAGCACCCGCCGCGTGAGGCGGGTGCCGTCTGAATTCACAAGTTATTGACTTAACTAGGATTTTTGCTAGGTCATGGGGGTGGGGACAACCGCAACATACCGCTCTGCAACATATTTACTCGTGGGGATCGGCGTTCACGCCGTCCTTTGCGTATCGCTCTACGGGGCTCCGCTTCGCCTCGCCACCACCAGCCCTGACAGCACGCAGCTGCTGGCAGATCTCGACCTGGGCCCGCAGATTGTCGCTACCGTTCAGCCGGAAGTCTTGGCCGAACCGTACCGGTCTCTCCCCTCATTGGGTTCCTTGTACCTTCCCAACATTGAGAAACTTCTTTCCGCAAACGTGGATACCGTCGTAGTCGATAAGTCCTTGCACCAAGTGCTCTTTCAAAGCGCGATCGAGCGATTAAGAATTCCCTACGTGAATCTCCACATTACAAGTTTGGAATCGCTGCTTCACGATGCAGAAAGAATCGCGCGCACCCTGGGTGGTAAACTACCCGAGTCCTTGCGAACTTGCGCCACGAGTTTACAGACTCGGCGCGAACTGCCTCGCTACACTTTCCTTTTGCTCGCCTGGACCAACCCCGCAATGGCCTTTGGCAAAAAGACGCTTCTCTCAGACATCCTGCACGCCTTTGGCGGGGAGAATCTTGTCCCCAATAAGTGGAACCAGTCCTACCCGCAGCTCTCCGTCGAGTGGTTGCTCCACCACCGGCCGGATTACGTTTTTGTAGTGACCTATACCGAGTCCGACATCGAACGAGCTCAAGCGGATATCGCTAAATGGTGGCCGCAGTCCGATACCAAGCTCATCGCACTCCCGGCCAATCATTTTTCGCACGCTAATTTTTCACCTCTTAAACATTTGAGGCAGCTAAAGCTGCCTCAAATACCTAAGGGTGAGTGCCCATGACGTCCAAAAGATTTTTATGGGTCCTGGCAGCTTTGGTATCGATAGCGCTTTGTCTCGGCTTCGGTGCGGAACCCTTGCAATGGGATAAGTTATTTACGCAAGGGACGGCGACATACAGAATCCTTTGGGAACTTCGCCTGCCCCGCCTTTTGTTCGTTGTCTTGGTCGGGGGAAGCCTCGCGCAGCTTGGCGGTACTTACCAAATTCTTTTTCGCAACCCGCTCGCAGAGCCGTATATCCTAGGCATCTCCAGTGCGGTGGTTTTAGGTGTCGTCGCGGGGGAAGCGCTTCTAGGCGTACCCGTACTTTCTTTCACCAGTATCCTTCTTGGATTTTTTTGCGCGGCGGCTTCTACGCTACTGCTGGTGCTGATTAGCCTTCACGCGGGTACTAAGCAAGTAGAGCGCATCGTGCTTTTTGGCATGGGCCTTAACTTTGTTTTATCGTCGATTTTGTTTTTAATTCTGTCATTCTATAACCAACACGTCGGCGGTGGTTCGATGCGGTGGTTATTCGGGCATATTCCTTGGATCGCATGGTACGAAGTCGCTTGGATGTATGGGTTGTGTTTCCCGCTGCTGGGAGTGCTCTATGTTCTCGGCCGGCCCTTGGATGCTATCAGTCTCGGAGACGGGGTGGCACGCACCTTGGGTTTTTCTCCCAATACCCAACGCACTTGGATCCTTGTCCTTACCTCTATTCTCCTTTGCGGACTGGTAACCTACACGGGGGCCATCGGTTTTGTGGGGCTCGTGGTCCCGCATGCAGTACGACTGGCGCTTCGCCCTTCGACGTCGCGCACACTCTTTGTGTTTTCTTTTTTTCTGGGAGCGGCGTTTCTCGCGCTTTCAGATAGCTTTTCGAGAGTTCTCATGCCGCCCTTTGAACTTCCCATCGGCATCGTCACGACGCTCATTGGTGGACCCGCGTTTTTGTTTCTGCTTTGGAGGCGCGCCCAATGAATCTTTGCGTCGCCAACAAACTGCGCCTCGCCCATTTGAACTTGGAAATCAGTGCCCAATTGCCACAAGGCAAGTTCATCGCGCTGCTTGGACCCAATGGAATTGGGAAGACCACCCTGCTACAAGCGCTCATTGGTGAACAAAAGATCCTCGGCGGGAGCTTGATCCTTTTCGATAAACCAGTCTCGGCGTATTCTCCAAAGGATATCTCGACGACAGTTGCTTATGTCCCGCAGGATCACGATTACCCCATGCATTTGCGCGTGATCGATCTCCTGCGGTATGCCTTTCTTCCCACGACCGGGTGGTTTCAAGCGCTGCCACCGGAAGAGGACCCAAGAATCGGCGAGGTACTCACAGCCTTTGCTTTGAACTCTCTCCGGGCACGTCCTTTAGGGAGTTTGAGTACGGGCGAGCGCCAACGGGCTTTTCTCGCGCGCGCTTGTTTGCAAAGTCCACGCTGTTTGTTGCTCGATGAGCCCACGAACCACCTGGATCCGGGGGGAGTCAAACGCTTCTGGAGACTCCTTCAAGACGCCCATGCCAAAGCCCAATTCAGCGTACTCATGAGTACCCACGAACTGCCAATGGTACAGGAGTACTGTGACTGGGTGATGGCGATAGGAGAAACAGGAGTTCTTTATAGTGGGAAGACTTCGGTTTTTTTTGAGCGTGGGCTAGCCGACTCACTCTACTAGAGCCCTAGTTTTCGCTACCCAAAGTGGAAATCGTCAGGCGAGAAGGTTCTTTTTCGATCGCCGGATCGTCCGGATTAGACGTGAACACACCCGTTTGTTGGTAGATCGGGGTGCTGGAAATCGACGTATTGCTCAAGGTATCGAGCTTCATACCGTCGGTAAGCCCGTTGATCTGCATCAAGTTGCGGCTCTCTTTGGCGATCTTAAAACTGTTGATCTGATCGCTGTTGTCTTTGATGAAATCGGTTCTCGCAGCCGCTCCGCGCATTGCGGCCGCTGCTTCAGAAAGCGCGTTATTATAGGAAGCGATCTGGCGCATGTTCGTGGCTTGGTATTTCTGGAATTCCTGCCCACCCACCTCATAGTCCACGATCTCCTGAGAAATATCCTCTTCGGTAAAGGAGAGACCGGCAGACTGCGTAATTTTGTTCGGATCGTAGCCCACAAAGTCGATCATCGCGACGTTCGCAGCACTCACTACGGCGTCGTAAGCCGCATCACGCGGGTTCTTACCCGTAATCGCCTGCCCATCAACCGTGGGTGCGTCCGAGTAGACGGACAAACCGGTTACTTGTCGGCAAAGGTCATAACGATCCTGCGGATCCTGGTTGGTGTAGGTTCTCAGATCGCGAAGCGGCAGTGGCACCGCGCCAGGGCTCTTGTCCGCCCCTTCGTAAAAATCCACATTCGCGAGGTACGCATCACAAGTCGGGCGATCTTCGCCCAGTTCAAACTCAATACCTGGCTGAGCCGCTCGCGCCTCACCGACGTTGGAGAGCAACCTGTTGCGTAGAGCGCGCGTCCACGTCGCGGCCATCGCACGCAAACTTTCCATGTTCGGCATCACTTTGCCGCTCTTATCTTCCGATTCGTAGGTCTGCAAAATCGCCAAGTCAGCCGTCTTACGGCCTACCTCGCGCGCGAGCTGTTTCGCTTCCGGGACCAAGTCCCACTCTGTCAGCGCGCTCGTATCCAATGTATTGCGCTTTCCGATACCGTTCACACCGTTATTCAAAGTAGTGCGCCCTTGGCGTCCGCCCGCGACATTCCAAATACCGTATTGCATGGCACCCGAACCGGCTTCGTTCGCATCAATATCTTTCTTCAGACCTGCCCAGAGCGAGGCAATGCCCGTCTCGAGCGGTGACTGGTCGGGACTGCCGCCCAAGCCGTGGCCCGAAACGTAGGGATCGAGCCAGCGCTCACAAAGCGTAGAGGTGGTCCACTTCAAACAATAGGACCAGGTGTAGCTATGGTACGTAGAACGCGAACCGAAAGGGTTCTTGGAGTTAGCGTCTGTCTGGTTGCTCGGAGAGTACTGCCCTACGGTCAGTTCGGAAGACCCCAGCAGGTTCAGAAGCTTCTTGGCCAGGCGCTCATTCGCGCTAGCCTCGTCGCCATAAGCCAGCTGGATGCTGTACTGCCGGGCAAATACCGGCAAACTCAGCAGCATCGCGGCGATAAGCACGCCTCTTTTAATAATTCCCCCCATAAGTAGTTCCCTACCCTTTTATAAAGCAAGGGGAATACCAACCTAAGTACATGAATACACTGTGTTTTATAGGCGTTCTTTTGTAGGGCTTCAAGATGCATACAAAGAGTGGTCAATCTTTGCACGAGATTTCAAGCACTTGGAGCGCCTAAGGAGTTGACGCTGTCGCCCCCGAGAACAGTTAGCGAAACGACACACTGCTTGTCTACACCAGGGCAAAATTTCCCGGTCTCTAAACCCTCTAGAAGATAATGTATTCATTTTGTTTGAAATGAGGGTCTCAAGAACCCTTAAGTGATTACCAAAAGTCTTCACTCCCGCGCGCGACTAAACTTGTCTAATACTTGGCGCTTTGATACTCGCACACTAAGGAATAAGAACGTAAACATGGTGGATTCGGCGGGACATTCTAAAAACCCAAGCGCGGCAAAAAAAGCTCAGAAAATGACCCCCATGCTGGAGCAGTACCAGCGAATCAAGTCTCAGTATGGCGACGCGATTCTCTTTTATCGAATGGGCGACTTTTACGAGATGTTTTTTGACGACGCGCTTGAGGCAGCGCCGCTTTTGGAAGTTCAACTTACCGCTCGAGATAAAAACGCGGAAAACCCAATACCCATGTGTGGCATTCCCCATCACGCCGCGCAAAACTACATTCAGAAATTACTCTCTCACGGAAAAAAGATTGCGATTTGCGAACAACTTGAAAGCCCAACAGCCGGCAAAGGCGTGGTCAAACGGGATGTTATCCGAGTCGTAACGCCCGCTCTCGTCGGGGATCCCGAGATCGTAACAGAAGAGAGCCGCCACCTTTTGGTCGCGCTCAACGAAACTAAAGACAACTCCGTCGAGGCGTGTGTCCTAGATCTTTTTAGTGGCGACGTGCTGCTTGGAGAAACCCAAGATCTGCGACGCCTGGAAGACACTCTTTTGCAATGGGAACCGAAAGAGTTTTTGATCGTATCTGATTTTGCAAATCGCCCGTGGTTTTCAAAAATTAGGCAGCGATTTTCATCCGCTGCATTCACTGAGCGCACGGCATATTTTGAAGAAGGGGCTTACCACGCGGTGGTTCGCTACATTGAAGAGACCCAAAAGGTCTCGCGCCTGGACTATTTGAAGCCTCCGGTCCCCCTCTTCTCCGCAACCGGCGTGGCCTTGGACAACACCACCCTAGCCACTCTGGAAGTTTTTAAGACCAGCAAAGGCAGCTGGGAAGGCCCGACGATTTTCAACGTCGTGAACTTTACTCAGACGCCCATGGGACGTCGGCTTCTAAAAGAGTGGCTGGCAGTGCCGTTAGTGGATAAGGCCGCCATTGAAGCGCGCTTTGATACCGTGGGTATTTTTCTCGGCGAGTCTCAAAAAAGCGCGGTGCTGGGTGCCGAACTTCGGTATGTACGTGACCTGGAACGCCTGACATCCAAGGCGGCGCTCAACTTGGCGTTACCACGAGATATCGTCGCTATCCGCGAGATCCTCAAACGTATTCCCACGATCAAGGAAGCGCTAGCTGACATACGCGCACCGCTGGCGTCCGAGATACATGAAAAGTTGAACCCATTAGGTGCCCTCACACAAAAGCTTGAGCAAGCCCTTCTGGACGAGTCTCCCACTTCCATTCGAGATGGAGGGATTTTCAGAGATTCTTACTCGGAGGAAATTCGTGAGCTGCGATCTCTCGCTCATGATGCCAAATCCACTATAGCGGGAATGGAAAAACGCGAAAAAGAAGCGACCTCCATTCCGAGCCTTAAGATCAAATTCAACAAAGTTTTCGGTTACACCATCGAAGTCACCAAGACACATCTGGGCCGCGTGCCGGCCCACTATATTCGCAAACAGACTATTTCTACCGGTGAGCGCTATGTGACAGAAGAGCTCAAAGACTTTGAGCAAAAAGTACTCAGCGCGGAAACCAAACTGAAGACAATCGAAGAGTCCTTGTTCTTGGAGCTTCGGAAGGAAATTGCGGAGAGTGCGGCCAGCCTTCTTGAGAACGCACATCAGCTCGCCACTTTGGATGTACTGCTCGGTTTTGCCACCGCCGCAAAGGTGCACGATTGGACGCGTCCGACTCTGCACGAAGCTTGGGATTTGAAAATTGAAGATGGCCGACACCCCGTAGTTGAAACGCTACTGGAGAAAGGCAAGTTCGTTCCCAACTCGGTGGAGTTCGACGATTCCGCGCGCACCCTTATTCTCACCGGCCCCAACATGTCGGGAAAATCGACCATCATGAGACAGATCGCTCTGATCAGTCTCTTGGCCCAGGCCGGCTGCTTCGTCCCAGTCAAAAGGGCAGCCCTCCCGTTGGTCGATGCGATTTACACCCGCATCGGCAGCTCGGACGATCTCGCGGGCGGCCGATCCACCTTTATGGTGGAGATGACCGAGATGGCCCGCATCCTTCGACAGGCCACGGCCAAGAGTTTGATTCTGGTAGATGAAATCGGCAGAGGCACCAGTACCTACGACGGCCTCTCCCTCGCGTGGTCGCTTATCGAGTTCATGCACAACGAAGTACGGGCCAAAACCCTGTTCGCGACCCACTTTCATGAGGTGACCTCCCTCGAACAGCACGCACCCGGAATCAAAAACATGAACGTACTCGTGGAAAAGTGGGAGGGGGAAATCATTTTCCTCCACAAACTCGCTCCCGGCATCTGCAACCGCAGCTACGGCATTGAAGTCGCCGCGTTAGCAAATCTTCCACAGCCCGTATTGGTCCGAGCGCGGGAGATCCTTGGCCACCTTGAGTCACAGTCGCAACGAAACACCCGAAATCGGAGCCATGCGTTGCAAAGGCTTCAAAACCAGATGACCTTTTTTGAGTAGGACGAATCCTTCGAAACCCGCGCCAATAGCGGAATCAAGAAAATGTAAATTCTGAGTCTTGACATTGATGGACTCAAAAAATAAAAACTTTCGGATACTTGTCATGGGTTTCATCAGGTATCTGGTAACCCCGATAAATTTGAGCTTCACAAAATAAGTTATCCACAGCCTGTGGATAATTGTTGCCATTCTTATGACCCTATGCGACTTGGGCAGTGGGCCGTCTTGGATTCCGTCTGAGAATAAGGTATTAGAGTTACAGGCTAAACGGCGGTGTTTGGCTTTTTTAAAGTGTCTGACAAAACGCGATGAATCCGTACAAGGTTTTCCACAGTCCCTGTGAGTATCTTCGAAATCAAATTCACTTGGTCCTGGTTCGGCCCGAGGAGCCAGGCAATCTCGGTGCTGCGCTGCGCGCTCGGGCGAACATGGGAATGCGTGGCAAAGTCATCGTTGTAGGACGAAATGAAGCCTTCCTCAGCGGTGAAGCTGAGAAATTCGCCATGCACGCGAAATACGACCTCAATAAGGTTCAATTCAGTCCAAATTTGGCCTCGGCACTGGAAAGCGCCCCCCAACGCCTCGCCTTGGCCGCCACCGCACGAATCGGCTCCAGCAAGCGGCCCCACCCTCTCTGGGTGGATACCGCCATGGAACGGGCGGTAGCCCGCCTACAAGACCAAAGCTACCAAAACCTCTTTCTGGTGTTTGGCTCTGAAGGTTAGGGACTGGACAACGCGGATTTGGCGCTCTGCGACTGGGTGGTGACCATCCCCTCGGTAGAAGAGTACCGTAGCCTCAACCTGGCGCAGGCCATTCTGGTATTTCTGTACGAAGCCAATCGCCAGCTACTCGCCCGCCCCGCGGACTTCAGCGCCCCTAGGCTTGGCCAGCGTGACCGCCTGGTGGCCCATTTACTTCAAATTGCAGAGGATTCCGGCTTTATTCTGCCTGGAGATCCTCACAAAATGCGGGCGAAGCTAGAGACTATCTTTGCGAGCCTTCCGCCTCACCTTCCCGAAGCCCAAACGCTCCACGGCCTGTTGGACCAAGTCGCACGCAATCTCAACCGGGATGACATTCAGTACAAGGGCCGCTACAAGCGGGAGGTGGAAGTCTCCCCAACAATACCTATAATGAAGGATGCATGATGCCAGAAGATGAAAAAAGCCAGGAAACGTTCGTAGATCCGGCCTCCGAGCCATCCGAAAACGCCGAACCCGCCCAAGCCACGGAGACCCCCGCCGAGCCGGCTGCCGCGAGCGGCAACGCCATCGCCGAGGAGTTGCTCTACCTGCGAGCTGAATTCGAGAATTACAAAAAGCGCATGGAGCGCGAGCAGGACCGCGCGATTCGATTTTCCAATGAGAAGATCATCGGCGAACTCCTTTTTGTGATCGATCTCTTTGAGCGTGCGCTTGCGCACGGGGCGAGCCTCAAAGACGGCAATCAAGAGGTGAAGACTTTTGCAGAAGGGGTCGAGATGACCCATCGAGAGTTGCTTCAAATTCTTTCTCGCTTCGGCGTAGAAATGATCGGGAACGAAGGTGAAACTTTTAATCCCGCCTGGCATGAGGCCATTACTCAGCAAGCTACGTCTGAAGCCAAAGCCAATACCGTGCTGTCCGTTGTGCAAAAAGGTTGCAGACTCCATGGCCGTTTGTTGAAACCTGCGAAGGTCATTGTCGGTAAAGCCGATCCTAATTTCGAAGAGAAAGAATAGACAGCATGAAACCCGATTACTACGAGACGCTGGAGCTCAGTCGTACAGCAACAGACGACGAGATCAAGAAGGCGTTTCGCCGACAAGCGATCAAATTCCATCCGGATAGAAACCCCGGTAATGCGGAGGCTGAAGAAAAATTCAAGCAGGTGAACGAGGCCTACCAGGTTTTGAGCGATCCAAACAAGCGGGCTACCTACGATCGCTTCGGCCATGCCGGACTCGGTGGCGCCGGAGGCTTCGGATTCGAACAAGGTTTTAGCGGTAACTTCACCGATATCTTTGACAATATTTTTGGTGACATCTTTGGTGGTGGACGGCGTGGACCCGCGGCAGGCGTTGATTTGCGCTACACACTCGAGATCACTTTCGAAGAAGCCGCATTCGGTACCGAAAGAGCAATCCAATTTGAAAAAGAAGTCGCATGCGAAACTTGCGACGGATCGGGCGCCAAAGCCGGCACTCAGGCCCAAACTTGTCGGGCGTGCAGTGGCTCCGGACAGATGCGTTTGAACCAAGGCTTTTTTACACTGACACGGACCTGCAGTGAGTGCGGCGGCAGCGGGAAGTTCATCCGCGACCGTTGCACGGATTGTCGAGGAAAGGGCCGAAAGAAAAAAGCCCACCGTGTCACCGTCAAAGTCCCTCCGGGCATCGATTCCGATCAGAGGCTTCGCATCCGCGGCGAGGGAGAAGTCGCCGAACCCGGCGGACCCCCAGGGGATCTCTACGTCGTTATCGTGGTGCAAGAACACCCACTCTTTCGCAGAGAAGGCGAACATATCACTTTAGAAATGCCGATCGCGTTCACGCTCGCGGCGCTGGGCGGCGAAGCCGAAGTCCCCACCCTGCAGGGTGTAACAAAACTGAAGATTGCAGCAGGCACCCAGTCTGGTAAGGTCGTTAAATTGAAGTCCAAAGGGGTGGCCCGACTCAATGGCAATGGTTTCGGGGACCAATATGTTAAATTGATTGTGGAAGTCCCCACTCGACTTTCCGCAAAGCAGAAAGAGCTTTTGCGTCAATTTGAGGAAGAAGGAAATCCCAACAGCCACCCGGGAATTTCGTCTTTCTTGGAAAGTTTTAAAGACTTATTCAAATGATGAAAGCGATTCTATTTTCCCTGAGTCTTTTGCTGGTGCTCGCTTCTTGTGCACCCAGCCAAATCCAATCGGAGCCCATTGAGACGTTACAGCCATCCGGCATTCCCACTAGCGGAAAAAAGACGGCCGATTGGCAGATGTTTTTTCAGGCGGAGCAAGCTTACTCTTTCAAGAGATATGAGCAGGCCGCCAACTTATATAACGTAGCCCGCAGCAAAAACCCACGCAGCCGCGTTCACCTCATCGCAACTTATCGACTCGGTACCATCTACTACACCTTGGGACAGTACCGAAAAGCCTCCTCCGAGTTTAAATACCTACTGGAGAAATTTCCACGATCGGATTTGAGTTTCGACGCCACCTACAACTTGGCGGCCTCCGAATTTCAGCAACGTAATTATGAAGTGGCCTATGAAACCCTCGCGCGTCTTGAGCCGGGTGAGATTGAGGCCCAAGGCGCGGCACGCGCGTCGATGATTTACCGCCTTACGGCGCTGGCGGCTACCGGCATCCGCAACTACTCCGGCGCTATCGTTGCGTACGCAGCGCAGGCCCAGCTTCCCATTGGCGACGGCCACCGCTCCAAGATTCAGTCTCGCATCGATCGCTTGCTCGAGCGCATTGAATCACGTACCGAGTTAGAAAAGTTACTGGCTTCTGTCAGCGAGCCCACCACGCGAGCGCACATCACAGAACGCTTAGAAGGACTGGGCGGCAGCGCCGCTGTCGCCAGAGGCGGTGCCCCGGTACCGGAAGGTGAAGAGACTTTTCAAAGCGGATCGGCGGGTTCTACTGCAGAGCAGAGTCACATCGGTGTCGTGTTGCCGCTCACCGGGCGTTGGGCGCCTTTTGGCAAGCGCGCTCTGGATGCAATCCTTCTGGCAACCAAGAAACTCAAGGACGAACACCGCTTGGCGTTTAAGATCTTCATCCAAGATACGGGTAGCAACCCGCTCAACGCAGCCAGCGCCGTAGATGAACTCGTCTACAAAAACAAAGTTTTCGCCATCATCGGCCCTATCAGCTGGAAAGAGTCGGTCACCGTTGCCCAACGCGCGGAGAAGCTTGGCGTCGTCGACATGCTCCTGACTTTGAAGGAAGGGCTTTCGGCGCGAGGGAAACACCTTTTCCAGAATGGTTTGGTGGCACGCGTACAGCTGGAGAATCTGGTTCGGTACTGTTTTGAGCGCGGCGAGTTCCGTCGCTTCGCCATCCTTTCGCCCAACGACAGCTTCGGTCGAGATATGGCTCAGCAATTTTGGTCGCTCGCTGAAAACAACGGCGGAAAGATTGTCGCTTACGAAACCTACCCTCCGAACGAAACAGATTTCCAGGGTTATATTCGCTCCATGGTTGGACTCGATCGTCCGGAACTCCGCAAGCCGGAGTACGACGCCATGAAGGCCTTTGAAGAGCAGGAAAATGCCGGCAGACGCCGCAAGATTACGATGACCTTGCGTCCTGTCATCGACTTCGATGCGATTTTTGTTCCCGCCGATCCTAAAACAGCGGCACAGATTGCTCCCAGTCTGGCGTACCTGGACGTCGTAGGCGTTCCGCTTCTCGGAACTTCTGAATGGAACAACCCTCTTCTATATAGCCGCGGAGGAAAATGGGTTGAAGGCGCGGTTTTCCCCGGTGGTATCCACCCGGGAACCCAGAACACGCGACAAGCTTGGTTCCTAGAAGAGTTTGAGAAAACTTACGGCAACGCTGCGGATTTGCTAGCGGCCCAGGCCTACGAAGCCATGGAGTTACTAGGTCACGCTATCTCAAAAACAGAATCCTACAACCGAACCGACCTAGCCCAAACGCTCGCACAGCTCAAAGACATGCCCACCGTGCTTGGAAACGTCAGCTTTGATGACACGCGCATCGCACAGCGAACGCTTCCCATTTTCAAGATCGAAAGCCGCGGCCGAATCGTTCCACAATAGGTGCAGCGGGTCATCTCGCCACGTCCCCATTATGCTAAAATTGGGGAGATTTACCGTTATTTAATTTCCCAGCAATAGGAATCGATCGGAAGAGTCAGCTCGCGACACGTGTGACCCGTACGTCTGTTCTCGTTGGAAGCTGCGCACACCGATCCTCCTTGGCAACAGGAGCACTGGCGTATGAACAAGAAGGACCTTAAGCGGTTTAGTGAGCGGTTGTTGGAAGAAAAATCACGCATTCTGAATCATTCAGAGCATGTGATTGATGCGGAAATGACGCTAAGCCCGGATGACCTTCCGGATGAAGTGGATCTTGCGTCCTCCGAACTCAACCAAAGCATGACGCTGCGCCTTCGTGATCGCGAACGCTCACTGCTACAAAAGATTGAAATCGCCCTGGCCAAAATCGAAGCGGGCACATTCGGTGTTTGTGACGCCTGCGAAGAGCCCATCGAAGTTAAGCGCCTGGAGGCCCGTCCGGTCGCGACGCTCTGCATCCAATGCAAGGAAGCAGAGGAAAGAGACGAGAAAATCTACGCATAATATTGCTAACACAATAAATTCAAATACTTAGTAGAACGTTGGCTCTCTCCTTATTAATTCACCGCATTCAAAACTCCTTTAAATCCCGCTTAAGTGACACCCGCGAAAGGCCGAAAAAATAAGTGGTTCCACTTAACAACCTTTCAAAGGGTCGCGGATGTCGACTGAATTCTCAGAAAACAATGAAGAGCCCATAATCCCGGAAGAGCTGCCGTTATTGCCCATCCGTGATGTGGTCGTTTATCCATACATGATCCTCCCGCTGTTTGTAGGTAGGGAGCCTTCGATCAAAGCCGTGAACGAGGCTTTGAGCAAGGACCGCTTGATATTCCTAGCGGCCCAGAAGGAGATCACAGACGAACACCCAAGCCCGGATACCATTTACCCGGTTGGGACCGTCGCGATGATCATGAGAATGCGCCGTCTTCCGGATGGTCGCATCAAGATCTTGGTCCAAGGTCTGACCAAAGGAACCATTCTTAGCTACCCGCAAGAAAAACCATTTTTCAACGTTCGCATCAAACAGATCCAAGAACCTGTAATCACACGCGAGACTGTAGAAGTCGAAGCGCTGATGCGTACCGTAAAAGAGCAACTCGAAAAAGTGATTTCACTTGGTCGCATGCTCTCCCCCGATATTCTTATGGTTGTGGACGATATCAACGACGCCGGCCGTTTGGCGGATTTGATTGCTTCCAACCTAGGCCTTAAGGTCAATGAAGCTCAAGAGATCCTTGAACTCTTTGATCCTGCGGATCGGCTGAAGAAGATCCACGAGATTTTGGTGAAGGAATTGGAAGTTTTGGCGATGCAAGCCAGAATCCGTTCCAACGCGCGCGACGAAATGACCAAGAGTCAGCGCGAGTATTTCCTCCGCGAGCAGATTCGTGCCATCAAGAACGAACTCGGTGACACTGAATCCAAAACGGAAGAGATCCAAGAGCTTCGCAACAAAGTCGAAAACAGCAAGATGCCCGACGAGGTACGTGAGGAAGCCCTCAAGCAGCTCGGTCGCTTGGAGCGCATGCACCAAGACGCCAGTGAAGCTACCATCGTCCGCACCTACTTGGATTGGTTGATCGAGATTCCCTGGGGTGTCTATACCCACGACACGCTGGACCTCGATGAAGCCCAAAAGATTCTGGATGAAGATCACTTTGACCTGAAAAAGGTAAAAGAGCGCATCCTTGAGTTCCTTGCCGTACGCAAGTTGAAACCCAACATGAAGGGTCCGATTCTCTGCTTCGTGGGCCCTCCTGGCGTCGGTAAAACGAGTTTGGGAAAATCCATTGCGCGTGCAATGGGCCGCAAGTTTATCCGAATCTCCCTCGGTGGTATTCGTGATGAAGCGGACATCCGTGGTCACCGTCGCACCTACGTCGGCGCACTTCCGGGTCGCATCATCCAAGGCCTGAAGCAGGCGGGATCGGCTAACCCTATTTTCATGCTCGACGAAATCGACAAGCTCGGCGCGGATTTCCGCGGCGATCCGGCTTCCGCCTTGTTGGAAGTATTGGATCCTGAGCAGAACTTCAGCTTCCGGGATCACTATCTGAATCTGCCGTTTGATTTGTCACACGTGATGTTCGTGGCAACAGCGAACCTGATTGATCCCGTACCTTCCGCACTACGCGACCGTATGGAAGTGATTCAGCTCTCTGGTTATAGCCAGGAAGAAAAACTGAAAATCACAAAACAGTTCCTGGTCGAAAAGCAGGCGGAAGAAAACGGATTAAAACCTGGTGACTTGCAGCTCCCCGACGCCGCCCTTGCGCGCGTTATCGAGCAGTACACCCAGGAAGCCGGACTTCGTAATCTTGAGCGCCATATCGCAGCTATTTGCCGCAAAGTCGCTCGCAAGATTGCCAGTGCCAAAGACGGCAAGCGTCCGGTCACTGAAATTTCGCCCAAAGATGTTCCGAAGTATTTGGGACCGCCCAAGTACTTGCGCGAAGAAGAACGCGAAATGGATGAAGTCGGCGTCGCAACCGGACTTGCGTGGACACAATTCGGTGGAGAGATTCTCAACATCGAAGTGACCAAGATGCGCAAGAATGGCGGCGGCCTCACACTCACCGGTTCGCTCGGTGACGTGATGAAAGAGTCGGCTCAGGCAGCGCTCAGCTTCGTCCGTACCAACTCCGCGCTCTTCGGCATCTCGGACAAAGACTTCGCTCGATACGAAATCCATGTCCACGTACCCCAGGGTGCCACTCCTAAGGATGGTCCCTCGGCGGGTGTCACGCTCACGACCGCCATCATCTCGTTGCTCACGGGTAACCCCGTTCGCAAGGATGTGGCGATGACGGGCGAAGTGACACTGCGCGGGAAAGTGCTTCCCGTCGGCGGCATCAAGGAGAAGGTTCTTGCAGCTATGCGGCAAGGAATCAAGACCTTGATACTTCCGTACCGCAATCAAAAGGACTGGACGATATACTGGCGATGAAGTGCGGAAAAAGGTGAAGTTTGTATTCGCCAAGGAGCTGAGTGACGTACTCAAAGCGGCACTCGTTCACGAACCCGCAGAATGGTCCAAACAGCTGAACGATCCGGACCTCGACGGCCAAGCAGTGCCGGCGACAACGCCTCGTTCAGCCAAGTCCTATCACATCGCATAACAAGATCAGCTGTTAACAGCGACGGTTAGATTCGTGCGTATTCCGCCGTGGTGGCCCACCGCGCCATAGCGAGCGCTGTTAACACTTGTGCTTCATTTGTTTCCACCTACCAAAAAGATCCTTGAAGGATCTTCGCTTTTTTTTAAATCTGTATTCTCTCGCGGAACGTTAGCTTGAACTTTACTACATGGGTTGGGGGATCTAGATGGGAACAAGACTTTGGCTCCTAGGGGGACTTATTCGCTTGTCTTTTAACGACAGAAACTTACGCCGCAGCAAAAATTGATCAAGACGTTCTGGACGACATGGAAGCCAATGAAGTGTCGATCAGGATCATTCACCTCTTGATGGTCAGTACGACTTCGCGACGCTTCCGACTACGTTTGATAGCCGTGAAGCCCGCATCGACCACATGGTCGAAAAACTAAAATCATTCACTAGCGATAAATCCAAGAGGCTTCGCACATTCCTTACGGATAGCGCAGAAGGTGTCGAAGAAATCACGCCTGTCTGGATCACGAACTCACTCCGTGTCCGCGCACCAGGAAACGTGATTCGTGAGCTCATGGCAATGAACGGGATTGAACGCATTTCCTTGCACGCTCCCAAAGCATTGGACAAGCTGGGAGAGAGCAACGGCTCGCTCTTCGCCGATCCTGAAGAGGAAACCCAGATTTCGTGGGGCGTAGAAAAAGTTCGCGCTCCTGAACTTTGGGAAAAACAGATTCAGGGTCAGGGAATCACCGTTGCCGTTATTGATACTGGCATCAATTTCACTCACCCGGATCTGGCGCCGCAAATGTGGAAGAATCCCGGTGAATCCGGTCTCGATGCCGATGGCAAAGACAAAGCCACCAACGGAGTGGATGATGACGGAAACGGCTTTGTAGACGATGTCATGGGCTACAACTTCGAGGCGAAGAACGGCGACATCTCCGATGACGGTGGTCACGGGTCAAAGGTTGCCGGTATCGTTGCCGGAAACGGAAGCAAGGGTATTCAAACTGGCGTGGCTCCGAAAGCCACCATCGTCGGTATCAAGTCGTGCTGCGGAAGCGGTACTTCTATCTTCGAATCCAACACCTGGGAAGGAATGCAGTACGCGATTCTCACGAAGGTACGCGTAATCAGCATGTCGCTCAGTGCGAAGTACTATTCCAACCCTACCTACGACAAATGGCGTCGCGCGAGCGAAGTCATGTTGCAGGCCGGAATTGTACACATCAACTCCGCTGGGAACTTGGGCTCGGGCAACACACCGAAGAACATCGGTGCCCCTGCCACAAATCCTCCCGCATGGCTTCACCCGCTACAGAAACTTGTAGGCGGATTGACGGCAATGATCACCATCGGCGCTACGGATGAGGACGACAAGTTGCGTTCTTACTCCAGCACCGGTCCCGTGAGCTGGGAAAACATTGCGGGTTACGGCGACTACGCTTATGAAAACGGAATCAAGATGGGCTTAACCAAGCCTGAGGTCTGCGGTCCTAGCGAAGTGCCCAGCACCAGCCAGTTTGGTGAAGGTTACACGAACAGCTTTGGCGGCACTTCTTCTGCAACACCAAACGTTGCGGGAGTCGCTACGCTTCTGCTTTCAGCTCGTCCTGATCTCACTGTAGAACAGGTCACTGAGACTCTGATGATGAGTGCAGTAGAGGTCAATGCAGAGTCGAAATTCGACAATAAGTGTGGTGCAGGGCGTGTGGACGCAGTCGCAGCAGTCGACTACGCAAACGCGCACTTTCGCAAACCCACAGAGTAACGCTCTGTAAAGAGTTCAACGGGCACCTTTCCTTTGGGAAGGTGCCCGTTTCTTTTTTGGGGATCCGATCGTAAAATATTTACTCTGCTAAATCATTCCCGGAGGCCCCCTTGAAAATTCTAGTTACCTTTTTGACCGTTGCCGTCATTTTTGCATCTTGCACAAAAAAAGAGAGCGCTGAAGAGACGCCGGTAGTCGTCGGCGGACCTCCGGCTGTCTTGCAGGGTAAAATTACCTTCTCCGGAAAGGCTTCTGAGCCCAAGCCTATCAAGATGGCCGCCGATCCTGTCTGCAATACGCAAAACAAAACCAACCCTGCCACCACCGAAACGCTTTTGGTGGGAGAAGACAAAGGGCTCGCCAACGTATTTGTGTACGTGGAAGGGAATTTCAAACCCGCAGAATCCACCGAGCCCGTTGAATTTGATCAGGCGGGCTGCCGCTACATCCCCCACGTGGTCGGTGTTCAGGCAGGACAAACGCTGCGGATCAAGAACAGCGACTCTACCCTGCACAACGTAAATGCCCAGGCCAAAACAAACTCGAGCTTCAACGTAGGCATGGCGACTCGAGGGCAAACCGTGGATAAGAGTTTTAGCAAGCCAGAGATGGTGAAGTTCAAGTGCGACGTCCACGGCTGGATGGCAGGCTATGTCGGCGTCGTAAAACACCCCTTCTTTGCTGTCACCGATCCGGAAGGATCCTTCACCATTCCTGACGTTCCGTCGGGCGATTACACGCTCGTTCTGTGGCACGAGAAGTTGGGAGAACGCCGGGCCCCGGTCACGATCGCCTCTGGCGGGACGCCCTTTGCATTCGAATTCCAGGAATAGAACTTCTAAGGTATCGAAATTCAAAGCATCTACCCGATTCCCTGCTTTGGCGCGCTGTGCTATGGCTAAAGCTTATGATGGAACGGGCACACGGTTTTTTCCCGCCGGAGTCCCATTTGGGAGTCCTGCTCGGTCACCAGTTCTCACTTCTTGGTCAACTCAACAGGCAGGCTACGGAATCTGAAATCCTGACAACCGCCGTCCGCTCTCTCAAAAAAGTGTTCCCCCACTCCATTTGCGCACTTGTCTTGGGACCGGTGGTGGAAACCGGAAGTGACGAAGGTCTGGAGCCGTTGGTTCTAGACATCACCAAGGATTTTCTTCACCGAGGTAGCACCGCGTTCTCCTGCCAGCCAATAGCGGCGTTTGAATCGCTGGATGAAGCCAGTCTGCAACAACTTGGAAGCCTCTCCATCCGCTCGGTGTGGCTACAAAAACTGCAGGATACCTTTTGTCCCAACGGGGCCCTGGTTCTTATGAATTGCTCAAGCAGTCTGCCCACCGCGGAACAGGTTGCTTTCATTCAACAGGCCGCCAATCTTTTTCTGGTTTCGCTACGGCTTTGTCGTTATGAGGCCAAAAGAAAGAATAACGAAAACTACCTCCGCACGCTCACGTCCATGGTGAGTTCGGCTGTGCTTGTAGTGGGTACGGACGGCGACATCCGCGAGTTCAATTCGGGGGCGGAGCAGCTTTACGGTCTAAGCCGCGAAGAAGTAGTGGGTCAAAAATTTTACGAGACTCTCCTCCCCCCGGCAGAGCGGGAGATCTCTCAGAAGCGGATTCGGCAAGTCATGGCCGGGACACCCACTCACAACTTGAAGAAGATTATCATCCGGAGGGATCGGGGAATTCGATTCGTAGTTTGGAACATCGACAGGTTCTTTAACGAGCTCGGGCAACCCATCGGCGTGATCGCTATCGCAACCGATGTTACCCGCCGCACAGAGGTCGAAAAAAGGCTCAGGGAAAGTGAAGATCTTTTCCGAAAGTTTTCCGAAGCGACCTCTGAGGCAATTGTTATTCACTACGGCGGTACCATTCTGGAGGTCAACCAAAGGGCCGCTAGAATGTACGGCTACGATACCGAAGAGATGAAAGGCATGCACGTTTCTCAGTTCGTGGCTCCAGAGTCACTCGAGGCCACGATGCGGCACATCGAGCAACGGGACGAGTCCCCTTTCGAGCTGACCTCAATGCGCAAGAATGGATCCTTTTTCAGCTCCGAGGCGAACGGGCGCAATATTTCTTACAAAGGAAAGTCGGTCCGCGTGGTTGCGATTCGAGATATCACAACCCAGAAAAATACTGCCGAGCGGCTCAAGCGAGCAGTAGAGAATTCTCAACGCGCCAGCAAAGCGAAGAGCACGTTCTTGGCGAATATGAGTCACGAGATCCGCACGCCGCTAACCGCTATCCTGGGCTTTGCGGAGATTTTAGAAACCACAGAAGTCAGCTCCCGCGACTTTAGAGACTACATGTCGCGAATCCGAAGAAATGGCCAACACCTTCTACACCTAGTGGATGATATCTTGGACCTCACCAAAGTAGAGAGCGGCGTCCTGGAAGTGGAGCGATCGCGCTTTCTTCTCGGTGAAATTATTGCGGAGACTTTTTCCCTTTTGCGCCAGCGTTTTGATCGGCCGAACGTTCGTCTGAGTCTCTCCTACCACGGCCTTGTGCCAAGAATCGTCAATTCGGATCCGGTTCGGCTAAAACAGGTTTTGCTGAACGTAATAGGCAACGCCCTCAAGTTTACGGAAGAAGGCGAGGTCCTTGTTTCCGTGAGCGTCGAGAGTTGGCTGGATAGTACCCATCGTCTCTTGGTTATCGAAGTCAAAGACACGGGCTGCGGCCTGACCAAAGAGCAAGTCCGTCGTCTTTTCCGACCCTTTGCTCAAGCCGACAGCTCCACCGCTCGCCGCTACGGGGGTTCAGGGTTGGGTCTGGTGCTTTCACAGAAAGTTGCAAAACCTTGGGCGGAAATCTAGCCCTCATCTACTCACAGCCCGGCAGGGGCAGCACCTTCCGGATCACGCTCGATCCAGGTCCGCTGGACGACATTCCGATGGATGCGGTCCCGCCCACTCCCCACGAGGCGGACCACGCCTGAGCACACCTGATGGGGGCGTACGCCACAACGCCCACCCAAGCACCCTTTGCACCCCGGCGTTTCTCGCCACCTCCATACAAGCACTGAGCGTCTCGCCTGTGGTGCAGACATCGTCGACGATCACAACGCAATCGGGAGTTTGCTCCTCACTCCAGGAGAAGCTGCGGCGCAGGTTTTTCGATCTCCCGACTTTTGTGAGTACCGCCTGCGGTGCTGTTTCCCGTATTTTTTGGATCGCAGGCCGCCACTCCAAGTTGAACTTCGACCCCAAAAGTCCCGCAAGCCTTTCACTTTGGTTAAAGCCCCTATCCCAAAGAGTCTTCCAGTGCACGGGAACCGGAACCAGCCAAGTACGGGACGGCAAAACCTCACGTATCTTCAGGTAAGGCTGAAGCACATCGAAAAAACGCACGTTCGGTCCGAATTTCGCTTGGTGCAAGTACTCAAGCAACTGCGGGGAAAGCCAATAGTGGCATTCAACCAGAGTTTCCTTCGTTAAAAGGAAAAAGGGGAATTCAACCCGTAACAGAAACGCGTCCAAGCACCTATTGCACGCACTTCCTTCCATGCGTTTTTGCCCGCAGAAAAAGCAAGAAGTCTGAAACACAGACGCCAGAATTTCCTTAAAGCATCGATGTAAAAAGTTTGGCATCGCAGCGCAAAGCCCACGCTTCTATGAGATCCCGACGCTCGACGGATCGTCTGTCCTCCAAATCGGCGATCGTACGCGCCGTTCGTAGAAGTTTGTCGCGCGATCGATAACTAAGAAACTCGCGGTTGCAAAGACCATTAAACCAACGCTCCGTGGGCCCCGCTAGCTCCAGCGCCTCGGAGCGACGAGTGGATTGAATCCGCCATACCCTCTCAATCGAGGCCTGGGCCTCGCGGTGAGAGATTCCTTCTTGGCTCTCTACGCCCGGTAACATCACGGCAATGTCGATGCGATCCAAAATGGGCCCCGACAGCCGACGTCGGTACGCACTCACCCTGTCCGGCGGGCAACGGCAAGGGTGTTGCGGGCTCAGTTGGTACCCACAAGCGCAGGGATTCATGGCCGCCAACAGCAGAAAACGGGCGGGCAATTTGACCGTGGTGCCGACGCGGCTAATCCGCACGACGCCCTCTTGCAAGGGTTCGCGCAGCCCTTCAATGGCGTCTCGACGGTATTCGGGGAACTCATCTAGGAAAAGAATCCCCCGATGAGCCAAGGTCACCTCTCCCACCCGCACCTCTCCCGTTCCGCCACCCAAGAGAGCGCTTGCCGAAAGGCTGTGGTGGGGAGCGCGAAAAGGTCTCCCCCCGAGTACCACGCGTCGGCCGTGAATCTTGCTGACTTCCACCCGTTCCCGCGTATCGACCGGAGGGAGCAATGCCTGCGCGCTTTGACAGAGTAGGCTCTTACCGACGCCAGGAGTACCCGAAAGAAGCAAATGATGCCGGCCCGCCAGCGCGACCTGCAGCGCTCGCTTGGCCGTCGCCTGCCCACGCACGTAGTCCAGTAGAGGCTTATCCGGCACCCGCGGGGGGTCCGGTGGGAACTCGATGGGCGGCCCCGGTTCCGCCGCGTTCTCCTCGCTTAGCTTTTTCAGCAGAGTTTGCAGCGAGTCGACCAATTCTATTTTGGAAGATCTCAGAATGCCCGCATCCCACCGGTTGCCGATGGGGACAAAAATTCGTTCCAGCTCCTCGCGCGCCGCTAGCGACTCCATCATCCCGATCGCGCGCGGGATTCCGACGATAGCCCCACTTAGGCGAAGCTCTCCCAGAAAACCCATTTTCTCAATCTTGGTAGCAGGGACCAAACCTTCTACGGCGAGAATGGCGACGGCGATCGCCAGATCCAGTTGGCTTCCTTCTTTTTTCTGAGTTGCCGGCACGAGGTGCACGACCAGTCTCGCCGAAGGGGTGTCAATCCCTAGCCCCCTCAAGCAAGCGCGGATCCTATCCCGACTTTCACGAACGACATTTCCCGCAAGGCCGGTGATTTGGATCTCAGGCCGAGAGTTGAACCGAACCGACTCCACTTCGACCACTTCCCCGTCAATTCCACTCAAGACGCTACCAAAGGTTTTAGCTACCATGGAAGGAGTGGCTGCGAAGAATGTGCCAGCGCCTCAGCTTCAACTGACGGCATTCGGGTTCGGAATTCGTACGGTCACTACAGAAATAGGGTTTTGCGATTTTTTAGTTCCGCGTGGATGGCCTTTTGCATTTGGATGCGGATTTCACGGGAGAGGCGGGTCACGTATTGGATGTCGTCCGCTTTTTCGGGATCCGCTTTGAGTCGTATGGGTTTGAGGAACTTGATTTTCCACTTCACGGGTAGCGGCAAGACGTTGAGTGGAATGGGGACGATGATACCAATTACCTGTTTTGCCCACCGAACTTGAGAGAGCGTAATGTGGGTTTCCTCGGCGCCAATCACCATCGCGGGTACAATGGGCGCACCCGTTTTGAGTGCAAGCCGCACAAACCCACGGCGGAAACGACGAAGCCGGTAGCGGTAGCGCGTCGGCTTGAAATTACCTTCCTCCCCTTCCGGAAAGAGAAGCAAGCACGTCGAGTCTTTTAGAATCTCCAGTCCATTGGTGAAGGTAGCCGGAACCATTCCCATTCGTTTTGCGCGCACCGAAATCTCGGGGCGCACAAACCACATCTTGTGGGCGATGATGCGCGGGATGCGCTTGGTGTAGGTATAGATTTGGTGTCCCAACATCAGCGCATCAAAGCCCATGTAGCCGCTGTGGTTACTGATGACGATGACCGGCCCCTTTTTCGGTATGTGCCGGATACCCACCGTTTTTACGCGCAGGTAGCGGTTGATGATTTCCAAAAAGAATTTGGGAAGCACCTCATAGGCTAGTTCTTCACGGGTTTTGCCCGCTTTTCTGATGGCACCGCGAAGGCCAAAAAATGAACGCATGGCGGCGGTTTTAACGTAGATTGGCGCGCAGGAAAAGCAGAAAGGCGGGTCGAGCCTAACCGAGGATTCTTAGCATATTGAGTTTACGCAGGTGGATGAGGGACTCAAAGAGAACGGCGTCTGGAAGAGGATTATAATCCAATATTTGCGAGACTTTACCGAACTCAACGACACTCGCTAACGTGTAGAAGTCTTCTTTGGGCAAAGAAACGCCCGTGTGGAGAAACCCTGGGTCCAGTTCCAGAACGATGCGGTTGGGGGGCAACTCCTGGCGTACCTTTTCGTACCGCCGTCGGTGGGCCGCTCCCTCGACGTTGATGTGCTTCATGCTGACGTTGATGGGATCGTCAAAACTCATCTCTTCTGGATCACGACGGGTAAACAAGAACTGCGGGCTGTCCCACAAGAAGAGGCGGTAGATGGCTTTCAGCCCATGGACGACGCCGGTGGACGCGCTGACGATCTTACCTTGTAGAAAGTTGATCTGCCCTTCCTCCGCCGGAAGCGGCCCTTTGACGTATAAGACTCCGGTGCGCTCCAAGCTATCGATGGTTTCAAGAACATCCGGCAAATCTTCGGATTGGTGAAACATCAGCTTGTCGTGGTGTTGAGCCTTCTCACCGACCGGAGACGTGTATTCATTGAACGCGACCGTCGTGCCCAATTTCCCGACTGCCGTTTTAAGTTCGCTCATCACGGAATCCGCGACGTCCCCTTCCGCCTGCAACAAAACCGACTTTAGGGAGCGCACCAACAGCTCAAATTTCTTTTCGCGATCTACCGTATCCGCCAGATGCTTGATCTCGGCAAGCACCTCGGGCGTTTCGGGCGTAATATTCTCAAACACTCTAAAGACCCGATTGTGCATCGCAAAGGAATAGTCTTCTTTGGTAAAAAGCTTGCCGATGAGCACGACGTAAAACTTTCTGCCGCTCGTTCTCAGCTCGCTCACGTATTGACGGCCTTCCGGTCCATTCTCCAGGAAAACAATTTGTGAAGCACCAGAGATCTCGTTGTCCAACAGGTACTTCAAACTCTCGGCCTGGGAAATCTCCACGACGTTTTCTTTTTCCAGCACCTCCATGAAGTGCGCTCCCCAAGGCGTAAATTCTCCAAGAGTCACAATTCTACACAAAGGGACTTTCATAGATTTCCTTTTTTAGACTTGAGGCGACTTAGGCCTGGTAACGATCGCAGAAAAGCTTGTTTAAGTTTGAATGCCGTCGGAGTAAGTCCAACGCGTAGTCCGCATGGCCAGGATAATAACCGTTTCCGATAATCATCTGGACACTGCTGGCAACGCTCTCTGCTCCCAACGCCGCTTTGGAAAAGGCGGTCGCCATTCCAAAAAACACAACCTTGGCATCGGGTCGTGCGGCCAAAATAGAGCTGATTTCTGTATTCGGTGCAGAAACGACGTTGATGACTACATCTCCCATTTTACCATGGGTGGCCGCTTCGAGGCGAGAAAGCAGGCTCACGCTATCGCCGGCATCCACCTCTAGCACTGCGTCACAAACGCCTAGGGCTTTCAGCTGCGAGGCCGCTGTCGCCGAGGGCTCAATGCCGACGACCTGTCCCTTTTTCCCAACTTGATCCCGTGCCGCAACACAGCAGAGTAAGCCCGCTTTGCCGCCCGCACCAAAGACGATGACGGTTTGGCCTGGCTCGGCAAGCGCTCTGCACCAGGCCGGCGCTCCCGCCACGTCCAGAACAGCGAGCGAGACGGCCTCGGGCAAGTCCGAAGGGATGGCGGCCGCGATGCCGGACTCAAAGAGTACCGCGTGACCCTCCACGTCAATTTGGTGGGTTTTTGGGTGCACCTTGAGGACGCGATCCAGATGAAGGGGCGTACAGGTAAGCGATACCAACGTAGCAACGGGCGCTCCTACCTTCGCCTCGAAGGTACCCGCGTAAGCGGAGCCAATCTGAGCCACTTTGCCAAGCAGCATGCCGCCAGAACCCGTAACGGCGTTCTGTTGCTTGCCGCGATCGCGGCAGTTCTTCAGGACCTCGTCGCCAATTGCCTTGAGATCCCCACCAAACTGCTTTTCCATCTGCACAAAGCTGGCGGCGTCGATGTTGAGGCGCTCCACCGCAATCAGAAGCTCATTGGAAAAATGGGCAGGGCGTTGTCTAGACGGGTAGCAGACTGGGGTAGCACGGCTCCCCCATCCAGGACACGGTGGATGCCCAGCCGGTGGCCCGCTTGCTCCCGCTCAGTGGACGCCATAAAGACGTTCCTCGGCCAGTTGATCGGCGACGACAAACGGCGCTATCCCTTGGTCCTTGGCTCGTCGCAAGATTTCCGCAACGGTATCGTAGATGTGATCCGCTTTATCGAGTGCTTTGGCGGAATCATAGCCCTCGAATTCCTGATAGACGTTGATGATGCCCCCCGAGTTCACCGCGTAGTCAGGGGCGTAGATGATGCCGCGCTCATGCAGGCGAAGGCCATCCGCCGGGGTCGCCAGCTGGTTGTTCGCAGCCCCGACCACCGCACGACAGCGTAGACGCTCAACGGTCTGTTCGTTGAGGATCGCGCCGATCGCACACGGCGCGAAGATGTCACATTCCACATCGTAGATGGCATCACGGGATACTGGGTGAGCGCCCAATTCTTTGGCGGCCTTCTCCACGCGTCCCGGATCCACGTCGGTCACCCAAATCTCTCCGCCGCCTTCATGCACGCGCTCGGCGAGAGAGTAGCCGACATGCCCGAGCCCCTGGATCGCCACGCGAACCCCGGACAACGAACGTGTCCCATTCAAAAACTCCACCGTGGCTTCAAGTGCGCGGTAGACCCCACGAGCGGTCACGGGCGATGGGTCTCCACTGGATTTTTCCATCCCGTCGATACCCAATACGTGAAGCGTCTTCTTCTTCACTTCGATCAGGTCCTCACTTGTCGTATTCATGTCCTTGGCTGCGATGTATTTTCCACCGAAGGACGCCACAAACTCTCCAAAGGCCTGAAAAAGGGCCGGATCTTTCTTGCTGGGATCCTGGATGATCACGCTCTTCCCGCCGCCGAAGGAGATCCCGGCCAGCGCCGATTTGTAGGACATGCCTTTGGATAACCTCAAGACATCTTTCAAAGCTTCGTCTTTGCTCTGATAAGGAAGGAGTCTGATGCCGCCGCACGCCGGCCCCAGATTGGTGTTGTGGATGGCCACTATCGCCGACAGGCCGACCTCGGGCACCTGGGCGTACACGACACGCTCGTAGCCATCGATTTTAATCTCTTCTATCTTCAAACTCATATGCTTACTTCCTCCCCCGTCCCCCAACTTTTTGGCTGGGACCCATGCTGGTGGCCTAGACTACAGGAAGTACCCTCCAAATTGCAATGTCAGGTGCGCCGTACAGCGCTGGACCCTCAAAAAGTTGACGATCGCCTCTCTTCCGAAGTAAAAGTTTTTAGTTCGGCTTGGGGTAGAACAGAAACATGTCAAAACGATTCGTCGCCATTGCAGGGAATATTGGTTCAGGCAAGACCACCCTTACGAAGCTGCTTTCGTCGCGCTATCAATGGCAGCCCTACTATGAGGTTGTCAACGATAACCCCTACCTGGCGGACTTCTACAGCGACATGCGGCGCTGGTCGCTACAATTACAGATTTTTTTCCTCTCCAAACGCTTCCAGGCGCACCAGGAGATAACGCGCAGCTCGTCCTCCGCCATCCAGGATCGGTCGATCTACGAAGACGTTCACATTTTTGCGCGTACCTTGTTTGATTCAGAGAATATGTCCACGCGGGACTACCAGAATTATCTACAGCTCTACGAAAACATGGTGCAGTTTTTGACGCCACCCGATCTAGTTGTCTACGTGCACCGGTCCGTAGATGGGCTCAAGGAAAGAATCCGTGAGCGCGGCCGCCACTACGAACAGGACATTTCTGACGACTACCTCGCGCGACTCAATGAACGCTACGACGAATGGATTTCCAATTACAAGATAGGCAAAGTACTGACGGTTGAAGCCGATGGACTGGATTGGAAGCACAAAGGCGAAGACCTTGAGTACATCTGTCAAAGTATCGAAAGCTCACTTGAGCAACCCGAACTCTTTACAACCTGTTAAATATTAGACGTTCGCGCTGCTGACGTAAGTATCTGGGATTTCTTTTTTGGTGATGATATCAGCTAGCTTGAAATGATCGGGCAATCCGATTTGGCTACTGACCTTGGTCACATCTACCGGTCGGCGTACATCGCAGTAGAGTTTCTTCGCAGATTCGATCCGTTTCACGGACTCTTGGATTTTCGCCAGAGGAATTGCTTTTTCCTCTACGGCTTTGATGACCGCTTCGACGGCTTCGACAGGAATCTTGGTCCCTTTATAGATCAAGCAATCGCAACCGGCGTTTACAGCGAGAACGGCCGCCTGCTCTACCGTATATTCCGCGGCAATGGCCTTCATCTCCATATCATCGGAGAAAATCACGCGGTTAAAGCGCATAAGATCTCGAAGATAGGTTTGTATGGTTTTCTCCGAAAGCGTCGCAGGGAACTCCGCGTCCAGCGCTTTATTAAGGATATGCGCCGTCATGATGCCGTCGACACGCCCGCGAACCGCACGCCTAAAAGGGATCCACTCGCACGCTTCCAACTCCTCCACGCTCTTCTCGCAGCGAGGGAGTTTAAAGTGGGAATCCTCTTTGACGTCTCCGTGACCGGGAAAGTGCTTGGCTACCGCCATTACGCCATTTCTGAATTCCACGCGCCACTGCCGAACCGAGCTGCGCACACTTCCGGGTCGCTCGAAAACGAACGACCTTGATAACGGTGTTTTCCGAGTTGGTGTACACATCGACCACCGGAGCAAAATTTACGTTTACCCCTACGGCCTTGAGTTCTTTGGCGAGGATAGCGCCGAAATCGTACCCAATCTTGGGAGAGCCAAGATCTCCAAGATGATCGTTACCCGGAAACTTGGTGAAGGGTTTCACCAGGCGATTTACTTTGCCCCCCTCGTGATCGATCGAGATAAAGAGAGGAGGCGCCTCCGGCTGCCGGTAGGTGAACTGCAGCTCGTTGCTGAGCTCGGCCAACTGGCCAGGCGACTGGACGTTCTTCTTGAAATAGATCACCCCGCCCAAATTATAGGATTTAATAAATTGAGCAAAATCGGTGGGAACGGAATAACCGTCAAATCCCACTACAAAGAGCTGACCAACTAATTTCTTAAATACTTTAATGGAGGCCATTTACGTACCAGTCGCAAAACGCTTAGTTAGTATAGGAGCGGGTGCCACCGCTGGCAAGCGCCAACCAGCGTCAGCAGGTACTCCCATCCTTGAGGCATTGCTGGATAGCACTGAGCACGTTGCGTTTGACGTGTTCCAGCGTACCGGGAACGAGCATCCCGGCGGCAAACGGGTGGCCTCCACCGTTGAAGTGCTCGGCAAGCGCCAAAACCGAAATGTCCACACTCCGCAAACTCACCTTTACCAAACCATTGGGATCTTCACGGAAGAGCGCACCGACTCGTACCCCTTTCATCAAAGTTAGGTGTTCCACAAAAGAATGTGTGTCCTCGATGGTAGCCCCATATTTTTCTCGCAACGCGGCAGGGATTGTCATCACGGCAACCTGCTGCTGCTCCAAGAGTTCCACGGCACAAAGTACGTGGCCAAAGAGCCTCACTTTCGCAACGCTGTCTTGGGCGTAGAGACGTTGGTAGACCTCTTCAACGTCCACCTTCATTTTCAAAATCTCCCCTAGAGTCCGGTGGAAGCCTTCCGAGGTACCTCGAAATCTAAAAGCGCTCGCGTCAGTTATCATGGCAGCATAGATTGCCGTCGCCATCGTCGAGTCGAGCTTCACGCCCAATCCCCTCAAGAGATAAAAGACCAATTCGCCGGTGGCCTGGCAGTTTACGTCTACGCAGTGGATCCCAGGACCTGGCTCTTGTACCGGCGGGTGGTGATCCAAAAAAACGACAGGACATCCAAGCTTTTGTAGGGGCTCGGCGAGCTTTCCAAGCATCCGCCAGTCGCCGGTATCCGCAACAAGTATTAGGTCGACACCTTTTAGATCGGCGGGTGACTGGTAGAGTTGTATCGCCTTGGTTGGGTCTAGAAAACTAAATTTGGGCGGCATCGAATCCACGTTCATCGCCAACGCCTGTTTGCCGAGCTGCTTCAGGCCCGAATACAAGGCGATCTGAGAGCCCAACCCATCGCCATCTGGATAATGGTGTGTGGTGATGAGGGGGCGTTTGGATGACTTGATTCGATCAATGACTCGTTCCATCACAACCCCAAGCATCAGTTGCCGCAAAATCCGGCCGATGTTAACGTTTAACAGAGATTCGTTTTTATCGTACTTTTTATGCCCAAGCTACTGCTAGTCTTTATTTTGGTGTTTGCCGGTGCCATGGCCAATGCCAACACAGTAATGATCGTTACCTCGACTCAAAAGATGGTAGCTATCAGTGACGGAGACGATCACAGCTGGGCGGTAAACGAAAACTTCTGCATCATCCAGGATGAAGAAGAAGTTGCCTGCGGCAAAGTCGTTAAGACCAAAGATCGCGCTGCCTTTGGGCGTATCGACACACGCAAGACCCAGATCAAAAAAGGCAGCACGGTAGAGTTTCGCGAAACCCCAAAGGCATCTGAGGAACAGCGGTTTTTCATCCGAACTGAAGCGAACCCTCACGAGTGGTTCAACCTCGCCGATATCACGATTTCCTCTCATTGGCAGGGAATCGGATTGAATATTCAACAGTCGGTACTCCCAAATTTCTCCATGAGTATCATGCCCACGATGATTTTCCGCCAGCGAACGTCGCTAGGAGAACTCGATGGATTTGCTATTTATCTGGGGATTAACTATTACGGCAGCTACCTTTATAGCGGGTTTTGGGCGCAAGTAGGCGCGGGCCTGAGTCTGTACCGCGGCTACGTCGGTGGCAGCTCAGAACGGCAAACCAGTCCCATCGCCCACACCACGCTTGGTTGGCGCTGGCGATTTGGAAGCGGGTTTAATTTTGCGCTCGCTGGCGGCGTCCAGTGGTTTCTTTTCAACCAACTCGATAACCTCGACCTAGGGTTTTCCGGAGTCCTCCCCATCGCAATCGCGGATATCGGTTGGGTGTTCTAAGCTCATCTTTTTATTCAAATCTTTCGATAAGTAGACTGAGACCCTGAAACCGTGCGACCTCTTTTACTCATTTTGCTTTCACTCTGCTCCGCGTCAGCGATAGCCGGCCGTGTCATCGAACTCGGTCCAAACTATGAGTGGCTCTACGTCTCGCACGACGGAGCCCAGCGTTGGGTGCGCGGCGAAACCGCCTGCGTCGGAAAGGAAGCAAGCCCACTCGCTTGTGGAAGAATCGTCGAAGTTTTTGCGCGCTACGCCAAACTTGAGTTGGATACGCATGCCACACTCCCCTCGCACCCACAGGTGAACGAAGGAAAAGAGGGAACTTTTGTGAGTATGCGTTTTCGCCCCGTCCCCATTCCCATCGGATCTCAGGTGAGTGCAAAGAACTGGCAGCGGGCTCCCGCTTCAGCGCCTGAAGAGCCCATCAAGACAGTTACCGAAGCTAAACCCGAGCTGAACCACTTTGAGTTGCTACGCGATGATATCTACCCGCTCAACACAGTGACGGTAGGTTTGAACCTGGTATTTCCGATTTTTCATTTTCAGCAGGCACTCACCCAGCATTTTGCCTTTGGCCTGGGAGTGACGCACATGACGTTACCGACTGAAGCCGGGCAGTTCATCGGACCCGGTGGAGTGCTTACATTCAACTGGTATTCGGCAGCCCCTTTCACTGGTTGGTACGCTGAACTGGGCCTCGCCGCCTACGATCTTCGCGCGCAGCAAGGAACCATCTCTGAAGCGATAGTGGGGCTTTCCGGAATGTTTTATTTTGGCCACCGTTGGCGCTGGAGTTGGGGTTTGAATTTCGGGATGGGCGTTGGAGCGCAAGGGTTTTACACGACCCCACAGAGTCTAGCGTCCCTCACTATTCCCACCGTGCTGCCGTCCTTCATTATGGACATTGGCTTGAGTTTCTAGCTATTCCTTGGAACTCACGCCCGGAAAATCTTCGTACTCTTCAGCATTCACAGGCGCGCCGGCTCGACTGATAGGGTAATCTTCTGTTTCTTCCAAACCGATTCCCCGTCCAAATCGCCTCACTCGTTCCTTGATTCTGCCAAGAAGCAGTTCGACGTTTTTCTCGTCTCCAAAGGACATATTGTCCGAGCCCAAATCGCGCTTAAAGTTTGTGTTCTTAACAAAGTTGTTGAGTGCAATCCGAAGCAGCGGGATCTGCAGCATGTTGGGCTTAAAAATCGGAGCCGATCCTGTTTTGCTTGGCCCTGTCTTCGGTTCCTGTGAAGGCGATGGCGAAGCTTGTGGTTTTGGGGCGTCGTTGCGGCTCTCGTCGGACGGACTGGCCGTGGCGCTTTCCTCTCTCCTGGGATCGCTGTCAGCTTTCTCCGAGCTATCGTCGCCCAACTCTTGTTTTTTTCCGGCGCTCACGAGCTCAATGGCCAGAAGGGTTGCCTGGCGCATGTCCTTCTCCAGGGCCAAAATCTCGTCTTTAATTCTTCCGTCCTTTTCTTTCTTGGCCTTTTCGGACCAGTCATAAAAGCCCGGATAATCTTTGGCGACTTGTTCGAAGGGTCTAAAGTTATTCTTTAGATAATCCAGATCTTCAGCTTTCAGAAGTTCCGATTTTCCAGCCACGTAATCACCCGAAGAGGCGACGTCGGGATCACAGCTTGTTCCGCTCCCGTTGGAACAGGCGTCCGCAAGCATTGCCCGCAAGGCCCGATCAGAACGCGAAGCGTGTTCTGCCGCAACAATATAATATGAGGAAACTAGCACCAGCAGCACTGCAAACCGTGTGAATACGTTCATGAAAACTCCCATCTCAAACGAGCCTTTACTGAAGACTTGCAAACAGGGAGCCAAACTCAACGTGCAGAAAATGGATTGGAAGACAGAGGGTAAACGTCTAATGGGATGACGACGGAACTACTTCTTGGTGGCTTCGACGTAACGCAGCCGAACTTCAGTAAGCAAGCTGCCTAGCAAGTCGGCTTCTTCCTTGCTCAGATTTCCCCGGGTTTTTTCCATCAGCATTGCAAGGATATCTATGTTTTGCTTCGCGAGATTAACGTCTTTGTGAGTTTTCTTGGTGATAGGATCCGGAGAAAGACCCAAGTTGATCAACGCACCGGTCGCCAGAGAAAAAACAAAGGTAGAAAAATCCACTTCTCCTGGGTAGCCAGATGCCGATTCAGATTTTTCAGAGTCCTTCATGACAAAACCCTCGCCTTCAGACGCTTGCGAATCCGCTTTGGCATCCTTCGACGAAAACCGTCTATCGACAACCTTGAACTCTTCGTCCTTGGAATCCATCAGACTTTCCCTTCCGCCACATCCGCCTTATCGGCCGGGGCCGGTGCGGGCTTGGCGACTTCTTTCTTAGGTTCTGCCGGCTTTTTGGAGGCGGCCTTCGCCTTTGCCTGCGCAATCAAATTCTTGAGTTTGTCTTTTCGGACGACAAGTTCGGCGTAGTCGAGCGAACTCACTGAAGGCGCATCCTGCTCAGCGGGTGCCAACTTATTGAGGCCGGATGTCTTGCTGGGTTTCCCAGCCAAAAGTTTTCTGAACGCCCCAATGTAAAGCGTTTTGTGCAAACACAACTCGTCCGTCGTGCGCAGGCTTACGGTGATAAGCGCCTCACGCGATCGAATCGAGCTATCCGAAAGCATCTCCTGCAATTCCTCCGGAAGAATGACAGGCTGCCAAAACGGGCCTTTTGCCGGAGGATCCATCGTCACGGTGAATCGGAGCTCTTTGTTAACCGCATTGGGAGCGAGGACATTAAAGGTCATTCGGTAGGCCTCGATTGCGTAAACCGCAGGGTCCCAGTTGAACCAGTAGGCAAACTGCCCTTTGTCCCCGGTAGGCGAGATACCAAATTTGGGTCTGGCTGCCTGGGCGCGTAAGCTTAAGATCCCCAAAACCAGCGCATAAAAGCCGAAAAGCACCGAAGCGGTGCCGACTACCGCCCCAAAGAAGGTCAACAACACTGACATCGTCTAAGTCTCCACGCCTAAATCAAAATGGGCTTCTTTTTACCATATTCCCATCACACCGCAAATTTCCTTTCGGCATGTCAAAGCTTTACCCTGGCGCGCCATGAAAGGCCCCGGGGGCTATGCTAGTCTATTTTCATGAACAAATGGAAAGCTCTTCTGGGCATCTGGGGCGCCTTTTTTTCCATCCAATCACAGGGTTTCACCACTGAAACTACGGCCATGATGGAATCGCCCCTCAACTTCGGGCTCGATATTCAGTACTCGGCCATTAATTATAGGAATTACACCTTTACGGATACCGATACCAATTCTCAGGTGGGGCACGCTGTCCACGTGGCCTTCGAGTGGCTCCCGATCAAAAGTGTGGGCAAGCTTGGGATTGGCCTGGCCAGCGCTGGGGTATTCGGACTCAGCAACGTAGAGCTGAGCGGGAATCGCTACGCCTCCTTAAATGTCTTGCCGCTGGAAGCTTTTTTGAGCTACCGGGCGGAATACGTGCACCAGCAGGTCCTCGTCCCCTACGTGAAGGCAGGGGCTAGCGTGCTGTGGGTACGGCAAACATCCGAAACCGGGGCCGGCGTGCCGGGAACTCGCACTTATTATGGAAGAGATCTTTCGCTGGGCCTGGAGATTTGTCTCAGCCGAATCGATCCAGAAGCCAGTCGAAAGCTGGATCGAAGTGTGGGTATCAACTCGACCTACCTCGTACTTGAGTACACGCAGAGCCGATCCATCAGCCCCGCCGGCTCTCCCGATCTTTCACACGAGGCCTATCGGGCAGGGCTGCGTTTCGAATTGTAGTTTGGGGCGTCAGGAGTTATTTTTAGGACCTTTTTGGAGAGGTGGCTGAGTGGTTGAAAGCGGCGGTCTTGAAAACCGTTGTCCCCGCAAGGGGACCGGGGGTTCGAATCCCTCCCTCTCCGGTGTTTTATTTTAATCGAATCCCTTCCGCATCTGAGGTCACTTGCATTCCATCACCTGGCACATTCAAGTTTATCAAGACCAACACTATCTGCCGGTGTGTCTGGGCGCCCTACGCCAGAGTTACCCCGATTCACGGGTTTTTCTGATTTCAGACGGGGATCCGAATCCTCAATTTGCGCAGATAGCGAAAAGCTTCGGCGGCGAGTGCTACTACGGGGAGAGACTCATTGGTGCAGAAAAAGGGGGCGAAGTCGTTCACCGCTTCCTCGATCGCTATTTGGAAAAACCCTCTGACTACTTGATTAAGATAGACGGCGACACGCTAGTAAAACGGCGATTTGTTTACCTCCCGTCTCCCAAGAACGCTCTTTTGATGGGAACTCGCCAAGTGGGGGGGGATGGACCCGACGACTTAGTTTCTGTCCAAGGGGGATGTATCATCTTTAGCCACACGGCGGCCGCGAAGATGCACACTTCAAAACTCTTTCTCGATCCACGGTTAAAACCGCCCATCAGTGCCTGGGCGCGCCACGGGACCCATCAACAATCACGCTTGGAGAAGGGACTGACCAGCCACGATTGGACCATTGGTTGGGTTTGTCGCGAATTGAATATCCAGATTTGGGATCATCCGGAAGTGGCTTCGTACTGGAAGGAACGGCGGGTTTTCTCTAAGCGGGAACTCCTCAAAAACCCTAGGTTTTGGGTGCGGCATTTCGTGCCCGCGATAACCCACCCGAATAAGATTCCCCCTCAAGGATAAAGGCGCCGTCAACGAATCGCTCGACTTCTTGGGAGCCCAAGACGCCGCCGTTGGCCACCAGCTTGCCCGCAACGACGTTTTGGATAGAGCGCAGATGATTGGCTGCGTTCATTTCTTCCCAGCCAATTGAATGCTCCTCGCTTTTTTGAGGGCGGGGATTTGGTATCGTCCTGTTAAACTTGTTGGCGAAAGGTCCTTTCCACCGAACGGTATTCCAAATACGCAGAAAACGAGAAATCTTTGGGCCACAACCCGACATTGTATTTCAGGCCCACGCGCCGGGAGATCGTGATCTTCATACCCATACGGCTGAAACTGTTCGTCGTATCCCCCACGCCAAGAAAGTGGGCCCGAAGCGTCGAAATTCTCCCTGTTGAGCCATCATTATCGCCTGATCTTTGATGGTAGACGATAGGTTCGCTATGCGATCGGAAAACATTGATTACGTGGAGCCCGCCCCGTGGGCCCGTGAAATTGTCGGCATCCAGATTGGTAAGGATTTCCCCGATCCTCGAACGTGCGCCGTGTTTTGGCGAACGAGACATGGTAGGGCTCTAAGACAGGCGCGCGAAACAGTGTCAAAAAACCGCTTTTAAGGTGATGAGAAAAGTTCTCCACCACCCACTCCACGGTGCCATCGGTGCTCCCAAAATCGACCAGCACAAAATTTACTAACCGCTGATCTCGGGCGTTAAATTTAAGGTTCTCAGGAAGCGTCTTTGACAATTGCCACAAGCGGTTCCTGGTATGAATGCAGAAAGTGAGGGTGAGGGGGACCGGCATTGGTTAGAAAATTGTAGCAAAGAACCGGTTGCCGTTCAATCTGGGCAGGTTTTGCGGTGTTGGCAGCGTCTAGTCCCGTCAAAGTTCTCTCTAACCATTCTCAACTAATGAAACAGCATCCGAGTTTGGAAATTGTCCCTTTTGACACCAGTGACCGGTAAAAATCTCCGGCTTTAGCCCTTAACACCACGCCCCGTGTGCGTGGAAGCTTGGATCCCATCTTGCACTTGCAGTGATAGGACGTATTTGGGTCCTCACTTCTACGGATCGGGACATGGGACAAAGCCACGCTGCAATTAAACTAATTCTTCTACTCATACTGGCAGTGACTTCTGTACTCCGTGCTGAAGATACGCGCATTGATCAAATCGTCACCGCCCACATGAATGTCAGTAAAATTCCAGGACTGGGTCTTGGAATCCTCTACGGAAATCAAATTGTTTACCTTAAAGGGTACGGCAAAGAACACATCGCCCTAAGACGCGACGTCGACCCCAAAGTAACGAGATTTCGTTGGGCGTCGATTTCAAAAACCCTCACGGGAATACTCGCGGTAAAAGCACACCAGAGGGGCTATCTCGATTTGGACGCCGACATTAGGACTTACTACCCAGGTTACGTTCTACCTTCGACGTACACAGATCACGGGCACGCAGTAGAGCTCCCGTCTTCGACCCACCTGACGCTACGTCAGCTGCTTAGCCACACCGGGGGGATGCAACATTACTCCAATGGAAAGACCTCCCCCACACCACCGTATCAACTCACTAACAACGAGCTTGCAAACACGGGAATGGAATGGGCTCTCAAGTACTGGACCAGCAACCCTCTGATCTCGTTTCCCGGCGACTCTTACCACTACTCAACACCGAGCTTTAACTTGGCTGGCGTCGTGCTTGAAAAAGCTTTGGGCGAAAACTTCGCCAATCTTACCGAACACTGGATTGCAAGCCCCTCAAAGCTCACCACCCTTCGGCCGGACACCTTGTGGAATATGGCGCCCCATCGTGCCGAAGGCTACATCGCCGTTGGGACTAACTTCATTCTCGACGCCGACAATGACGTGTCTTGGAAACTGGCCGCGGGCGGGTTTGTTTCTACGACGGAGGACCTAAGTCGCTACGCTTTAGCGGTGATGGGAGAGGAACTGCTCACCCCGACAGAAAAGACGGAATTGTGGACACGAACAAAGTTGAACAATGGGAACCGAATCAGTTACGGCATTGGATGGAATGTCTATACGACTGCAGACGGACACAAGAAGGCTTCTCACAGCGGCTCACAAGAGAAAGCCCGATCTCGCCTGAATTTATATCCGGAAGAGGGTCTGGGATTTGCGATTCTCACAAACGCAGGGCATGAGGTAAACCTTCCCGCATTGGCAAAGCAACTCGAGGACACCGTTCGTGAGCGCCTCGCCAACGGACAGGCCCCGATCTTAGAAGCCGCGGAGCTTACTTCTTCTCCGACTGTTCCTGTATCTCCACAGGCAGGGTAACTTCTTCGCTATCACGAAAGATAACCATCTCCGCTTTGGTTTTTAGTGGTGTACTTGAAATTCTGTGGATCAGCATATTGACCGAAGTAACTTTCTTCCCCTGATATTTGAGAACGACGTCGCCCACCTTCAATCCGGCCTTGCGCGCCGGGGTTTCACCATCCACCAAACGCGTGAGCTTCACCCCGTAATCCAAATCCATTGCGTCGAACTCTTCTTCAGTCAGCTCGCCGAAGGCGGCTCCCATATAGCCGCGCACCACTTTGCCATTTTGGATCAATTGATCCGCAACAAATTTCGCCTGTTCGCCCGGGATCACAAAGCCTAGCCTAATGTTGGAACCGGAGTTTGTGTGAATGGCGTTCACAACCCCAATGCAACGTCCGTCAGTACAACACAACAAGGGACCACCGCTATTGCCAGGGTTGATGGCGGCGTCGGTCTGAAGGTAATTCACATATGGATTCACATCCAGATAACGTTCTTTTCCACTGATAATCCCGCGAGAAACCGTTCCGTCAAAACCAAACGGCACACCCACCGCAAAAACTTCAGTGCCAAGACGAATATCTTCAGCCGTATTCAACTCAATGACTCGAATACCTTCTACCGCCTCTGGCTTTAACTTCATCACCGCGATATCGGTACGCTTGTCTCTGAAAATTTCAGTGGTTTCTACACTACGCTTTCCTGGAAATTTAACTCGGACTTTGGTGGCGTTCCCGATCACATGGATGTTGGTGAGAACGTAGCCTCGCTTATCGATAAGTAGTGCCGAACCGATCGAACTCTTCTTGCCAGCCAGGTCGCCGTCAACGGGACTCACACGCGCGACCGATCCGATCACCTCTTCAATCACATCCGCCAACGGCTTTTTTGCCGGAGCGGGCATTTCATCCGCCTGCCCCACAGGCAGCACGAGAATCCAGGTCGCCAAGATCCAACCCATCCAACGCGTACGGAACTTCATCTTTCACCTTGATATGCTAGAGGATTAAAAAAGTGCCGCTAACCTAGCCCAAATCAAAAATTTGCGCAATTGAGAACCAATAAAATCATTTAATTTCAAATATTTAAGTACTTCTCGCAAGCGCGCCTTGGCTTTTTCGCCGACCGCGAATTGAAGACTGTCGCATCAAAGATGTGTTGTGTACTCTGGGCAGCATGCCGTTAACCACCAAAGAGTACCGCTTCCCCTGGCAACTGCTGCCGGTCATTCTGGATGGAATCTCCATCTTGGACGTACCCAGCCTGGAAGTGAAAACGATGGAAGGGGCGACAAGCTTCATCCAGGCGTACGGCTACAACCCCAGCGACCCAAAAGATATTGAGCTCATCTGGAAGTACGTCGAAGACGCCGTCTTGTTTATCGAGAAAACTCTTCAAGACGCCGAATACCCGAAGGTCCCCGAGCATCTGCGTACCCGTGAGGCGATGAAGGACGTACGCCGCTTGATTCTACTCGCTTCTTCCAAAGACAACCCAGACCAGCTCTGGGCGTGCGCGATCCTCCGCGTGGCTCATGTTCTGATTCATTTGGCACATGACCCTAGACTTCGTTATTTCGCCCACGCGCAGAACCAGATTTTAGGACGGCTGGACGACCACCTTTACGTCGACAGTTCGACTGGATCCATTTACCTGGGCAAAAAAGAGGAAGGCGGGGGAATTAAACTTCTTTTCTTCAAAAAGAAGGACCGTAAAGATCGTGAACGCGAGATCGTGAAGATGCTTCATAAAGCCGAAAGCACGGTCGAGGTGATTTACGACAGGATCGGATTTCGTCTGGTAACCGAAACACGGTTTGATGCAATGAGAGCGGTCCGCTTGATGATTAACAAAAACATCATCAGCACGCCAAGTGTGCGCCCCTCTCGGTCGCGCAATTGGCTCATTGATGTGGAAAAACTAAAATCGGAAACTGAGCGCATCATCACCGCGATCAAAAAGGGTGCAAACAAGGAGCGCTTCGATATTTCCAAGTACATAAGGCGAATGGAACGCCGGATCTCGCTTAAACGAAAGCACGGAAGCCTCCTTAATCCCCAGACAAGCGAACACTACCGAGCCATCCAATTCACTTGCCGCGAGCTAGTTAAAATCCCCAACCCGCTTTACCAGGCCTACAGTCTGACGAAAGAGCAGCTGGAACATGTCCCAGGCGGATCTCAGATCTTCAACGAGATCTACCCGCAGCCGGTTCCGTCCCACGAGTACATCTTCTTCCCCTACGAAATCCAGATCATGGACGTCAAATCCTACGCGGACAGCATTTTCGGCAAGAGCAACCACGAAGAGTACCGGAAGAAGCAACTCGAGGTAGCCCGGAATCGTGTGTTTGGGCGGGGTAGACGTTAAACATATTACTCTTTAATTTCGGAAACTTAGCTACACCAACGCACAACTCCTACGAGGGGTTTGCTATAATGTAGAGACGATGAGCCAAGTAGCCCAAGATTCCCCACAATACTACCTTGGCATTGACGGCGATCAGACCGGACCTTACAGCGAAGCCGACATCATTGAGAAGATTCAGAGCCAGACCATACCTGAAGATGCGTTGGTGTGGCATGAAGGCCTCTCTGCGTGGACCGCGATTAGCTCCATCCCGGCCTTTGCCTCTGCCCTTGGCGGCGGCGGTAGTAACCCGTTTAATGCGCCTCCACCGCCCGCAGCCGTCCAGGCCGCAGCGCCGCCGACCGCGTCCCCTTCGATGCCCGGCGGTGTCTCCGCACTACCAAGCCCCGAAGACGACGGGCAGCAAGATCACCAGCCGGAAGCCCCGGCGAGTGATCGCGCCACACGCCCCCTTCGCGCTACCGGGCCCTCGGGCTTAGACGTAAATGCAACCTCCACCTTCGCCGGACCCGGCCAAAAGGTGGAAACCGTTTTTAAAGGCAAGGAAGCCGTTTTCTCCCGCCCGGCTTTCATCACCACACGTCTCGGGATGACGATCTTGTTTGTCTCCTTCTTCGGAGCTTTAGCCTTTGGTATTTTTTATTGGCGAGTAAAGTTCTCCGCCGTTCAGGAGAGCATCGTTAAAAGCACTAAACAAGGACTGCGCGTCCGACTCACACGTGCTCAACAAGTTCGCCAAGCTCTCAGCGAACTCATTATTAAGCCCAACGATACGCTTCCTCGTTTGGAGAAAATTGTCGAAGAAGATCCGACCGACGCAGCTGGCACCGAAGCTTTGGAAGCTGCCATTGACTATTACCGCCGCAACCGTCGGTACATAGACGCTGGCAATCTGCTCATGAAAGCAAAGAAGCCGCTCAAGGCCGCGGACTTCTATCTCTACGATCCGCCGAACTTCCAACGCGCAGAAACCGCTTTGTTTGCAGCTTTTGAAAACTCAAAAGACAACGAAGTTCGCTTTGATAGCCTGGTTCGAAACATCAACCTGCTTCTGGGACCACTGAATAGCGCGGAATCTCGCGAAAAAGCCGGCGGCCGCATTCAGCTTCTTGCACGGGAGTTTCCCAACCGACAACACCCTTTCGGCTATTACCTCAAGTCGACTTCTGAGAAGCTGAAGATCATGTTCGATCGGCTTTCCTTCCATTTTACGGAAGGTATTACAAACTTGTTGGAGGCCGACTTTCCCGACATCACTTTAGCTGGCACTCCCGACGTCAAATTGGAAAAAAACAACCAGGGCAAGTACCGTGTGGTAGCCGTTTATACCGGCGATGTCCTGCTCGGTCGGGACCGCCTTAAGAACATCACCCTGACCTTTTGGGCCGTCACGGACCGCTGGTACTTGGTGGACACCAACCTGACCTCGGAGCGACGCCGTTGGGCACTCAGCCAGAAAAGAAAGATCCTAAACGAGGTCATCACGGCAGGTGCGATGCTGGACTTCCTAGAATCTATCCACCTCAATCGCTTTCCGAAGATTTCGTTGCACGAATCACTCACCAAGCAATAGGACATTTGGCGTCCGGTATTCTCGTGGAATGCTTCACGATTGCCACAATCTGAACAATTCGCCGTTTCCTTCGTAAGTACGCGCGTATCGGATCGGTCTTCAATCCTCTCACCCAAAGTATTCGACTAAAGCGACAACGAACTGAGCGAAAAGCCCGCAAAGTCGCCTCATTTTACCTTCGTATTATCAAACACTTATTTTTCGCTCTCACCGAGTGCGTCTGGCCCAATCTTTGCTCTTTACATTGCCCAAGCTGAAGCTATTATACGATGCGCTAAGCCCAAAGGTCTGGTTGGCCTAATAAAAAAAAGTTTTTCTTGCTGAGTGGAACGTAAGTGGAGCGATATGGAAGGGACCTCTTGCCGAAAGCACCACCACTATTTAAAGGGTCCCTTCTTCCAATTTAAAAACCCCGGCGACTACCGCCGGGGTTTTTTTGTTTGATTAGTCCCCTGCCACCACGTACTTCTGTATTGTTTTGAGTAAGTTTTATCAGTGGATAGATAGCGCCTGGCAATGGGTTGCGGAGCGGGTTTTTGTCCGATTTGATTTCGACCTGCCCACCGAAGCCCTCAAGCACATGGCGGAGACGGGACGCCTCACGTTCTGCCTAACCCACGGTGGGATCGTGGAGTGGCTCATCCTTTCGAGCTGGAGCCGCCAACACAATCTGGGTGCCGTTCTAATCGCCAACCGAAAACGCATCCTCTTTTTTTCCAAGCCGCTCCTTTTCCTCCAAGTGCTCTTCCGACGCCGCAAGTACGAAGATCTTTTTCTTTCGTCAGAACTCGGTCCACGACTTCTGTTCTGTCCGTCCCGCGAGCCCAAACGCCCTTTTGACCCCACTCCCTCTGAGAGTGTGCTCGCCGGGATCTACAAGCAGCTGGCCCCTGCCGGAACGCTTTCCAGCTTCCACCTGGTTCCCATCCTCATGCTGTGGAGAAAGTACGTACGAGGGGCCAAGCGCCGCCCTTTCGAGTACCTCTTAGGACTCAGTTCCCGTCCCAATATCCTCGGCAAGATGTACTACCTTTTGCGGCAGCGCCGAGACTCCACCGTCCGTGCCATTGACTCTTTTGACATGCACAGCTCTGCAACGGATACCACGGAGATGCTTGAGACCTCCGAAGCCATTCGGGTCGCTAAAGCCACGCGAAGAAAAATACTCGTCGTAACTCAACAGGAGATGCGCATCATCTTGGGGCCCCGCTATGATTCTCCCCATCTCGTCAAAGAATCGATTCTGAGAGATGCTGAGATCAAAGCCACGATCGACCGGCTGTCTAAAGCTGAAGGCGTCGATCCTAAGAAGGTCATGCAGCGGGCCTACCAGAACCTGACCGAAATAGTGGCCAATTATAAAGTGCGCACCGTAGAGGTCTTGTACGTATTTCTACGCTGGATGTTCACGAAGGTTTTTGATGGAGTGGTTTATTCTCCCGAGCAGATCGAAGAAGTTCGGGAGATCATGCGCAAGCGTTCGGTGGTCTTTGTTCCCTGCCACAGAAGTCATTTCGACTACCTCGTCATGCCGTATGTTCTTTTCGAAAATGATATCGTGACCCCTCATATCGCCGCAGGGGTAAACCTTTCCTTTTGGCCGGTAGGTTCTGTACTGCGATCGGCGGGAGCATTTTTCATTCGAAGATCCTTTCGAGGCGACGAGCTTTATGGACTCTGCCTTAAAAAATACATCGAATACATTCTAAAAAACCGAACTCCGTTCAAGTTTTTTCATCGAGGGGACGCGTAGCCGGTCCGGTAGATGCTACCTCCGGCCTACGGCATTCTAAAAACCGTACTGGAGCGATTCCAGCACCATATCGTGGAAGATATTGCGCTGATTCCCGTCTCCATCACCTATGACGAGGTCCCCGAGAAGGACTTACTCTCAGGAGCTGAGTGCGGCCAAGACCGAAGAATCCACCGCAGCCCTGCTAAAATCTCGCCGGGTCATCAAGCGAAGATGGGCCGCGTGTATTTGCGCTTTGCTCCCTTTCTCTCTGTAAAGGAAATCGCTGAGCTATCCGAGAAACGATCCGAAACAATCCACACTGATGCTCCAAAAGACGGCGTTCCGGGTCTCCAAGTCGATTTGTGACGTCACCGATTACCCCCAAGGCTATTGTTTCTACAATTTTGCTGAACCATCAGATATCCACGCTCTCGGCGAAGAAATCCTAAGACTCGCAGCGATGATGTCCGGTTATTTGCGGTGGAAAAAACTCCGATGACGGTCAGTCGTGACTCCGAAATCAAAGCGTTCCATCAGGCAGAATCGGCCCCTGCGAACGCAGAAGCGGCGCAGGTTATCGGAGGCGCTGAGGAAACCGTACCCACGTCTCTATTTCTGTGAAGAAGGTCAAGCGGACGCTCCTCAATTATTACAAGAACAACGCCATACACGCTCGTGCTTCCAGGCATTACCCTGCTGGCGGCTTAATGAAAATGGCATCGCGCCGGCGAATATAAGAGGACCAGCTTCTGGACTACGCCGTGGAGTTACGGAATCTGCTCAAGTTCGATTTCTTCTTCAACCCCACGCTGGAGTTCAGACGAAGTTACCCACTTACTGGGTATTTTCTCCGGCAACTGAAGGAAACGGCACGCGCTTTTCCGCCATTGCTTCCCAAATTCGAGAAACTTCAGGACATGACCGTTTACACATCGGGGCCTGGGTACTTGTTAGAGAGTTATCTCGTTGTGGATGCCATTGAGAAATAGGCTCGAACTTTTTTGAAAAAAGGCACTGATCCAGGCGATTACCCATTGCGGTTTTTCATTGAGAGAAAACCGCCAGCTTCGATTGCGGAATCCATCTCCATAGAACTTTTCAACGGCAATTCAGATGTTGGAGAATCACGGTTTTCACGAGAGGAAGGACAGACGTTAGGACGAAGTTTGAAATCCGAGAATACGATCAAAACGCGGCGTCCTTGCGCGAAACCCTTTTCGGCTACCTTGAACTGATTGATGCCCAACCCCAACGGATCTTTGATGCGAGTTCGTTGAAGCACTCAGACGGACCGAGCGGCCACGAACTGTCACCTTAGGCGGCGGATTTCTTGCCGCGCAAAAGAATGTCGCGACTAAACGGGAGGTGGTTCACTTCAATTTCCCGCATGAATGAGGGGAGATTCCCTGTTGGCTCAATGGAACCCAACACCGTCCCATCTTCTTTACGCCCGGTTTGCGAGAATAAGAAGATAGGATTCACCGTGTAGTTTCCGTTCAAATCCATACCGGTACATTCGGTGATGTGAGTGGTTTTACGGGAACCATCGGAAAGACGAGAAAGCTGGATAACAATATTGATAGCGCTCGCCACTTGCGCTCGAATGGCGCTAACCGGAACTTCTACATCGTTCATCAAGGCCAGCGTTTCCAAGCGAGTAAGGCACTCTTTCGGGCTATTGGAGTGAACCGTTCCCATCGAACCGGAGGGACCGGTATTCATGGAATTCAAGAGATCAAGCGCTTCGCCACCGCGCACCTCACCTACTACGACGCGATCGGGGCGCAAACGCAGAGAGGATTTTACCAAATCACGAAGTGTTACGAGTCCCTTCCCATACTCATCAGCGGGACGCGCTTCAAAATACACGACATGATCGTTGTCGATTTTCAACTCCGAAGAGTCTTCAAGAATCACCATGCGTTCACCCGCAGGCACTCGGCCTCCGAGAATATTCAGAATAGTTGTTTTACCGCAGCCCGTACCGCCGGAGATCATAATGTTCTTTTTGAGGTAGATGCATACATCCACAAAACGGGCAGCTGCCGGAGTAATGGACTGACGCGATATGAGGTCTTTCAACGTCAGCTTTTCCTTAGAAAACTTACGAATACAAACCGTGGTTCCGTTCTTAGCAATGGGGGGGACAACCGCATGGATACGGGAGCCATCCGGCAAACGGGCATCGAGGAAAGCGCGTTCTGCGTCAATGGGACGGCCCACAAACTGGGAGATGTTTCTAACCGCCGCCATCAAGGCGTTGGCGTCTTCAAACTCCACGTCGGTTTTTTCGATTTTACCGCGACGTTCTACGTAGATCGTCTTGTGGCCGTTGATCATGATTTCGGTTACGGAGTCATCTTGGATGTACTTCCAAACAGGCTTCAGGAATACTTGTACTGAGGAGTCAAAAACCGACATCTAAACCTCTCCCGGTTTACTCGACGACTATTTCCCCACGAGCTCCGGAAAGGGCGTCGTAAAAGGAATAACTACCTTTTTTAGGAATGATGGTAACTTCCGTAACTCGATCAAATCCGACTTCCCGGGTGATTTCCCATGGGGCGCGCTCCACATCGTTTTGAGGGACCGGTGCTCCATCTTTAGCGATCCAACGCTGGATATTGAGACGCTCGATGATCAAAGCTGCGGGTTTTTTGTTCGTCGTAGTGAAATAAAGTTTTGCTTGTTTGTCAGGAGCGAGACGTATCGTTGCCGGGAAAAAGTTTTGCTGTGAGAGAATAACAGAAACTTCGCTCGCTGGCGGGGCTTCATTCGTAACGTTGACGTCCGACTTGGAATCCAGGTCCCATTCTACCGGTCCTAAATCCAACGGAGTTTTATCTACTTCGCCAGGAAGTTTCTCGCCCAGAAGCCCACTTGCTTTTTGTTTTACGACAGCCGGGCCCGGCGCCGGTGCGTTGGCTTGACTGCTCAACGAGCGGGTCTTTTGCTCATCGAAGGTCCACGTTTTTATTTTTGCCGGCTCTTTCTCTTCGAAAGGATTCTCGTTAGATCCTGCCTTCGGCGCTTCAGTCTTGCGCGGTGCCGGGTTGTCGGAAAGCAGATCTTCAAACTCATTTGAGATCTCAGTCGCAGGCCCACCTGTAGGCGGCGGCGGTGGAAACTCCGCCAAAGCCCAACCCGACCAGAACAACCACGCCAAACTTAGGATGTGAATTGCACAGTTCATCTAAACCCCTTATCGGCAATGTGATGAGAATTTAGAAAGCGCACCGCGGCAATTCGGAGCCTTTAAAACGCGGCTTGGGGCGTCGCAGCAATGGGCAGTGTATAAAACCAGAATACAGGCACAACCACTTAATATTACTACACAAATATGAAATACCCCGAAATCCTAGCCAAAGCTTAGGCACTTGGCTCGCCGCTAGTCGATCGTTGGCTACCTGGACAAGGTCGCCAAATCGCAGGTGAATCCTAAATGTTTTCGCCCTGCGTCCAACTTGGCGCTTCCCTTGCATTTACCTAATAACAGAACCGATTTGGAAAACTTAAAAGCGTAGGATGGATGGACCCGCGACTTTGGAATTTGTTTGTAGTCTTTCTTCTAGTGCTAACTTTGAACTTAGCCAGAGAAGGTTTTGACGTCGACAAACGCAAGAGGCAAGCGGAAGAACTCCACCAAGCCACCCAGAAAGCGCAGATGGTCGAGGTCGTGAGGCCCGAGAAGGACCTCCAGTTGTCGAGGAAGAGTTTTTAGATCTTGATGCGCGGGACGGAAGGCACCTAGAAGGTGGGAGCCAGGCAATCGTGTCTGGGTCCCACCTTCTTCTTTTTGAAGCCCACACTGCCTAGAACTTCACCACCTTTTCGAGAGTCCCCCCGGAGACGGGTTTTCAAGCTATTGAGATTACAGCATTAAAACCGGGCCCTCCTGGCAAGGCTTATGCACTTCTTTGCATTAGGGTATGGGGAAAAACGCGACATTCATGATTTTGCTGATGGCTGTCCTCGCGGTCTCGGTTCGCGCCGACGAGGGCCTGAACGGCCTTCTCGGAAAGCAGACGGCGCAACGGCGGGGAGCTTTCAACGACTCACTCGCCGCGTTTAATAACTCCCAAAACCCCAATAGCCTCAACAATATTTATCAGTCGCCGCAGCAGGCGTTCATCTCGAACCTCATGCAAAGCACGCAAGCTAAGCTTCCTGAACGCAAAGATCCGAGCGAAATTACCAAACAATTTGAAGAAGGCCGCAAGCAGGCTGAGGAAGCTTTTAAGGGCCTGCAGGAGCAGATTCAAAACAACGAAACCGCGAAGCTGGATCAGCTAAGCAAGCTGCTCGGAGTGGACGAACAAGGTTCAAAGGACGACACCAAGTTTTTGGAAGAGCTGACTTCTCTTGTAGGGGCCGGCCGTGCTATTGCGAGCACAGTAAGTGTTTCAGCGCAGCCCATAATCTCGCTCGTCTCCTCGAACCTCCAAAGCCAGATTCAAGCGCTGCTCGTTCAGGCGCAAACCCAGGCTTTGTTGCGAAGCAGCGCCCCTCAAACGGTCGTAGATGCAAACCCTGGAGAAGATTTTATTTTAGGTATCGAACAGGTAGGAGCGTCCATGGCGGCGCGAGGCGGAGCCGGCGGAAGCCCTTTTGCGCAAACCGCCGTCTTTCGAGAAGCTAGGGACGCTGCCGGAAGCTCTGATGCTTTCACCCCTGCCACAACAGATCAGTTTAATCGAGCACCGGCTGATCCACACTTTGGACACAACCACGGCGTTACGCAAGATCGATAGGCTGGTACGCCCGGTCGCGCAACTGATCGCGACCTAAAAACGGCATTCGAAACTCTCCCATTTCATCCGCATCACTCTCAAGCCAAGACTCCAAGCTCTTTAGGGCTCGCTCGGCGTAAGCGGCGTTGCGCGCTTGCTTGTCACGCCTCAGCTGCTTCGGAAGAGATTCAAGGGGAGGTAGGACGCCGATGTTGGAGTTCATCGGTTGGAAATTCTTTTTTTCCGGATCCGTAATGGCGCAAAGCAGCCCACCCAACATGGTATCCGCAGGTAGACTCAACGGCTCCCGACCTTCGAGAAGACGCACGCAATTCAATCCCGCCAGCAAACCTGTCGCCGAGGATTCAAGGTACCCTTCGGTGCCAGTGAGCTGTCCCGCCACAAAGACTCTGGGTTCTTTCCTGAGCTGCAAGGTCGGGCTCAACAACCGCGGCGAATCGATAAAGGTATTTCGGTGCAGGCTGCCTAGTCTTACAAACTCCGCTTCCGCAAACCCCGGGAGCTTGCGGAACACTCGCAACTGTTCCCCGTACTTAAGCTTCGTTTGAAAACCCACCAGGTTGTAAGCCGTTCCATACTTGTTTTCTTTTCGCAGCTGCACAACGGCGTGGGCGCGCTTTCCGGTCTCAGGAATCTCAAGGCCCACCGGCTTTAGAGGACCGAAGGAGAGTGTCTTTGGACCACGCGACGCGAGCACCTCAATGGGCATGCACGACTCAAAGTATTTTTCCTTCTCGAAAGAATGAGCGCTGACCACATCACCATGGGTAAGATCGTAGATGAGTTCGTCGTATTGCTCCTTGTTCAAAGGAACATTCAAGAAATCCGGGCTGCCCTTCCCGTAGCGACTACCGAAAAACATTTGGCTCGTATCCAGGCTATCGAAAAGCACGATGGGAGAGATGGCATCGTAGAAATAGAGGGACTCCTGGCCCACCAGGGAACAGAAGCTATTTGCTAGGTCAGGCGAGGTGAGAGGACCAGTCGCCAAGACCACCATCCCCGAAGCGGGTATCTCGCAGAGCTCCTCGCGGTGAACGCAAACATTGGGTAACTCTTGAAGGGTTGAAGTAATCTTTTCCGAAAACTTAACGCGGTCCACCGCGAGAGAGGCACCCGCCGGTACCGCAAACTCACGCGCCATGCCCAGCACAAAGCCTCCGAGTCGATCCAGCTCGTCCTTGAGAAGATTGGAGGCGGAGTTGGCCGTGAGTGAGCCAAAGCTGTTGCTGCACACCAGCTCCGCGAAGCCGGGGGTCACGTGCGCTTCGGTCATCCGAGTGGGACGCATTTCGTAAAGATCCACACGAATGCCGCGCGACGCTATCTGCCAGGTGGCTTCCGCACCTGCCAGACCCGCTCCTATGACTGTGACTCCAGAATGACGCATCCAGTCTCCTTGACCGTAATCAGGGGTTCTCTTACACTAACGATTGGGCCATCAACAACAGCAAATATTGGAAAAACAAGATGAATGAAGTGCCTGCAGCACAGGAAACCATAGTCTCCATGGGGGCCATGGACCTGATTGCCAACGCCAGCTTTTTGGTTCAGCTAGTCCTTTTGCTCCTGGTAATTTTCTCAGTCATTACCTGGGCAATCATTTTTTTCAAGTGGGGAACTTTTAAGCTCTCCTACAAGAACACGGAGGACTTCCTGGACTTCTTCTGGAGCGGCAAAAGCATGGATCACATCTACACGGAGGCTAAGAAACACCCAAGCAGCCCCGTGGCGCGTGTCTTCCAAGCAGGCTACGTGGAGCTCCAACGGCTGATGGAGAAAGAACGGCAACGAAAGGGCAAAGCCTCGACCTCCGATCCCGCGCGCATGGTCCCGCCCGAGTCGTCGATCACGAACTTGGAACGATCGCTTAGCAAAGCGGGCCGAAACGAGGTCATGAAGCTGGAACGCTCTCTCCCCTTCCTCGCCACCACAGGGAGTACCGCGCCTTTCATCGGTCTCTTTGGAACGGTCTGGGGTATCATGAACGCCTTCCAGAACATCGGTGCTCAGGGCGGCGCCAGCCTCGCGGTCGTCGCACCTGGTATCGCGGAAGCGTTGATTGCTACCGCGATCGGCCTCGCGGCGGCTATTCCCGCAGTGATGGGCTACAACTACTACATTCAGAAAGTGCGCTACATCAAGGCGCAGGTCGACAGTTTCTCAGAAGACTTTTTGAACATCGTTAAACGCAATTTCCTGGCGAGCTAAAATATGGGTGCCTCCATTAAAAACTCCGATGACTACGGTCCAGTCGCGGAGATTAACATTACTCCCTTCGTGGACGTCATGCTGGTGTTGCTGGTTATCTTTATGGTTGCCGCTCCGCTGATGGAGAACGGCATCCCCATTCAACTTCCAAGAGCCACAGCAAAAGCGCTCAAGCAAAGTCAGGAACCTGTCGTTTTGCACATCACTCGTGAGCGTGTTTTTTATCTCAATAAGTCCAAGGTCGCCGCGGCAGAGCTGATCAAATCTTTGCAGGGTTACTATAAGAACAGGCTTCCAAAGAAATATTTGTGCGAGCGGACGGGAAACTTCCGTACGAATTCGTTGCGCAAACGATGGCAGCGATCAAGCTCGCAGGAATCGACAAAATAGGTCTCGTCACCCTGCCTCCGGATAAAAAAGGGGAATAGTCCCTGCATGGCCACGCATACGTTTGACGATAACTTTCTCAATATCACCCCGCGCGCACTGCTGATCTCGATTGTTTTTCACCTTTTGGTTCCGGTCCTTTTTGTTACCTCGAGCAAGTTCGAATTTTCCAAGTTCAAATCACTAAAGAAAAAAGCGACGACAGAAGAAGTTTATCAAAGCTATGTCCAGGTGGACGTGGTCGCGTTACCGGAAAAAGTCGGGATGTTGGATGAGTTTGTAGATCCCAGCTTACCGGTAGTGGACAAGACCAAAGCGCCGTCGGCCCCGGAACCTGCGCCCGCTGCCGAGGAGGTTGAGCCTCCTAAGGATACGATGACTTTACCGGACCCTGCTGCCGAAGCAAAAAAGGCAGAAGAAGCCAAGAAAGCGGAAGAGGCAAAAAAAGCGGAGCAGGCAAAAAAGGAAGCTGAAGAAAAAAAGAAGAAAGAACTCGCCAAGAAAGAAGCTGAGCGAAAAAAGCGTGACGCGGAAGCCAAGAAGGCGATGGAAGAGCTCAAGGCGAGAATGGAGCGTGAGCGCGCCATCAAGGATCTTGCCGGAGGAAAGGAAGGACGCGAATCCATCAAAGGAAACATCCCTTCCAAAGGCACTTCGACGCGGGGCAAAACAGGAGACTTGGCTGCCCAGGAGCGTTATGTTGCTATTGTGAAGTCGGCAATTAAAGCCAACTTCAATGTCTTTGAATGGTTAAAAAGTAAGACGCTAAAAGCCGATGTTCGAATTGAGATATCCAGCACAGGTGCGATAGTCTCAAGAGAACTGGTAAAATCCTCAGGAAATGCCCGATATGACTCAGCTGTTCTTCAATCGATTGACGACACTAAACAACTCCCGCCACCACCGGAAGGTACTCCCATCGCCGAAGAGGGCGGAGCCACGATCGGCTTCACCCCTTAAGCGACTGGTTTTACTCCTGGCACTCTGCAGTACCGCGTCCAGCTTCGCCCGCGTTTACATCGACATTAGTGGGGCGACCGTGCGCAAAGCCAAACTTGCCGTGGGTGAGCTGCACCCTTTGAAGGGATCTCGCACGGCAACGGCTGCGGAACTAAAGGAGCTGGAATCCGAGATCCGCGACGATCTCAAGTTCACCGACCTCTTCGATCTAATGGATCGTTCGGTGTTTTCTCACTTGGACACGCCGGAGTACTTGTACAAGATTCGTTACCAGGAATGGGGCCTCACGGGCGCTTCCTTTGTCATTAAATTCGGCTACCGGATCGTAGGCTCCAAGCTTTCCCTGGAGGTTTTTCTTTACGACATCCCTGGAAGGGCCAAGGTCTTTAGCACTCGCTACGAATACGCGGTCAATAAGTACTACCAATTGGTCCATGCCATGTCGGACGACGTACTCAAAGAAATCACAGGTGAAAAAGGTCTGTTCAAGAGTCGGATCCTCATGGTCTGCCGCGATACCAACCGCCGCAATGCAAACAAGGAAATCTACCTGGTAAACCCTGACGGCCGGGAATTGACTCAGGTCACCCGCGACAACACGCTAACCGTTGGTCCCGCGTGGGGTCCAGGTGGCAACTCGATCTCCCTACACGCAGTACAAACTTCGACGCGTGAAAAACAAGATGGGACGTATCGAACGACGGACCATACCGGTATTGATGCATCACTTTTTGAAGAGTGGCCGTCGAGTGGTACTTTCCGAACGGAACGGGATGAACAGCGGCGCCGCGTGGGCCCGAACGAAACGAGCTGGCCCTCACGCTTTCGTATACAGGTCGGCCGGAGATTTATCTCCTCAATGCCAGCAGTAAGGAGAACCGGATCCGCTAAGCCGGGCCATGAAACTGCGTAAAATCAGCGGAATCGGATTTCAACCCACCTATGTTTCCACCCTGTTTGATGTGGAACCCTCTTGGGCACCCAAAGGCGATCAGTTAGTTTTCTCCAGCGCCCGCACAGGTCACCCGATGATTTACGTGATGGACATTGCTTCCAAGGAGGCAAGGCAACTTACCTTTGCCGGGCAATACAACTCGAGCCCTTCTTGGTCGCCTAAAGGGGATAAGATCCTCTTCGCGGCCCAGCACCACGCCAATGGAAACTTCGACGTTTACGTCATCGATCCAGATGGGAACAACCTGGCCAGACTCACGGCGGGAGGCAAAGTGGGGATGCGAAAGATCAATTACGAAAACCCCGTCTGGGCTTCTACCGGACGGCACTTCGCCTACTCCGGCAACGAAGATAACAAGGTCTACCAAATCTATGTGCGGACTTTGGATGGTTCGGTGATCAAGAAGATCTCCCCGCCAAACAAGGAATGCACCATGCCGGCGTGGGGACCGCCCGAAGATTAATCGATTGTCAGAGACTTAAGCAGATCTAGCTGATCGAGAACCTTGCCCGAACCGATCACCACGCACTTCAGCGCGTCTTCTGCGTACATCACCGGCAAGCCTGTTCTCTCACGAATCAAGATGTCGAAGTTTGCGAGCAGCGAGCCGCCACCAGCAAGTACGATTCCCTTGTCCACGATATCAGCGGCCAACTCGGGCGGCGTCCGTTCCAGCGCCTGCTTCACGGCGTCGACCACGATATTAACCTGATCGACCAGCGCCTCGCGAATCTCGTCGCTGCTAATAGTGACGGTCTTTGGAGAGCCTACCACTAGATCGCGCCCTTTGACTTCGCAGTACTTCACTTCGTCGAACGGGAACGCATTGCCAATCTCCATCTTGATCTCTTCGGCTGTACGTTCGCCGATGAGCAGATTGTATTGGCGTTTAATGTAGTGGACGATGGCTTCGTCAAACTTATCTCCGGCAACACGGACTGACTGGCTGTACACAATCCCGCCGAGTGAGATAACGGCCACCTCGGTGGTCCCTCCACCGATATCCACGATCATATTACCCGAGGGCTCCGTGATCGGAAGTCCGGCCCCAATGGCGGCTGCCATGGGCTCCTCAATCAAGAAAACCTCTCGCGCACCGGCAGATTGGGCCGATTCACGTACAGCGCGGCGTTCCACCTGCGTAATCCCGAAGGGCACGCAGATAATGATGCGCGGACGAACCAACGTCATTTTCTCGTGAGATTTGTTGATGAAGTACTTGAGCATACTTTGAGTGACTTCAAAGTCTGCGATAACCCCGTCCTTCATCGGGCGAATTGCCACGATGCTACCGGGCGTACGCCCCAGCATCTCTTTCGCTTCCCGACCGACGGCTAAGACCCTACTGGGACCGCCTCGCGGGTTTTTGTGCACCGCAACAACTGATGGCTCATCCATGATGATGCCGCGGTTTTTGGCGTAAACAAGTGTGTTAGCGGTACCAAGATCAATAGCAAGGTCACTGGAAAACATTCCCATGAACTTATTGGAGGCGCCGCGAAAAAAATCCAAGGCCGATCCCATTCTCTAACCCTCTGAATTTAATTGCCTTTGAAATCGGGTACTTTGTGGAAAATATAATCTCTCTTGATCGAAGAGTCACCACCCTTTCCTGTTTTTTCATAATGATTATTTACTAATTAATGCAACGCATCAAGCCGATATTTGCTGAATTTCCTCTACAAGTCAGCCGATGACGGAAACACGGGGACCCGTGCAACCGGATCTTCGAACATATATGCAATTTAAGCCCTTCAAAATTGGAAAATACCTGCTGCTAGAACGCCTCGCCACCGGTGGGATGGCCGAAGTCTACCGAGCCAAAGCAAGCGGAGCCGGCGGATTCGAAAAGCAGCTAGCCATCAAGCGCATCATTCCGTCCTACGCCGAAAATGATGAGTTCCGACGGATGTTCGAATACGAAGCTAGACTTAGTAGCTTACTCAACCACGCGAACATCGTGCACGTTTACGACTTTGTGAAGTCAGGCGACACCTACCTGCTCGCTTTGGAGTTTGTGGATGGAAAGAATCTTCGCCAAGTGGTCAACAAAGCGAAGAAGGCTAATTTTGCACTCCCTGTTGAATTCGGTGTTTATGTTATCAACGAAGTTTGCAAGGGCCTAGATTACGCGCACAACTTGAAAGACGGTTATCAGGGAAAACACCTGAACGTCATCCACCGTGACATGTCTCCGCAGAACATCATGCTCAGCTACGATGGCGCGGTTAAGATTGTGGACTTCGGAATCGCCAAAGCACGCGACCGTGTCGATGAGACCCGTTCGGGCGTGATCAAGGGCAAGTTCGGCTACATGTCGCCTGAGCAGGCAAGCGGACAAGAGATCGATCACCGATCAGATATTTTTTCGACTGTGATCATTCTGTATGAGTTGCTAACCAACCGACGCCTTTTCGCTTCAGAAAACGACATGGCCACGTTGAAGCGGATTCAGGAATGCATTGTCCAGCGGCCCTCGCTTCTGAACCCCAAGATTAATAACATTTTGGAAAAACTCCTACTCAAAGGGCTCACCAAAGATCGATCACTACGCTACCAGCAAGCCGGAGAGCTCCAACAGAAGTTGCAGGAGTAATTGAACAAATATTATAGCTCCTTCAACCAAAATAGCCTCCAACACATCATGACCAAGCTGTTCCGTGCAGAAATGGAACAGGAGAAGCGTCGGCTGGAACAAGTTTACCAACAGTCGATTCCCTACTCCCAGCAACATATTCGCGACGAGAACCCCGACATGGCGGGCCTCGATCTGGTTCTGGAAGGCGAGGAAACAAAATCAGAACACGAGCCGGAATCCTTAGTCACTAAAGTAAGCGATCCCTCTATCCCGGCACCGCGCAGTGAAAAAGCTTTCGACGATCATGAACGTCTTCCCGAGATCCTCCCCGAAGACGACGCCCCGGCCACACTGGCCCGGGAAGAACAGAGCCTCCCCGAGGCTCCCGATACCGGGCATACGGACAATACCTTTGCGGATGGACTGATTGAGGACAATAGCTACACCCCCAGCATTCAGGATATCGAACGCAGCACTGGAGTCCATTCGGACAGCCGCACACTTGCCAAAACGAAAGCGAAGGCTAAGGCGCCAAAGGCACTCCCAGAAGATCGGACCCTGGTCGCTGGAAACCGCGACACCGACGCCGACTCCGACAAGACGGCGGTCTCAGACGCCGCCGATCTCGTGCGCGATCCTCTGGGCGAGTCGTTTACCGCGGCCCCTGATTCAGAGCCGCCGCCGTCCGACGCTGCCGACAACATGTTCACCAATCCGGGAACTGCAAACGAAAGAATTGAACTGAAGCTGGAAAACGATCCGACCTCAAGTACCGAAGCGAATCCTCAAAAACGGAAGCTAGGCAATTTTTCCCGTTCGCCTCGTGCAGCCGAGGTGGAAAAAGATCCGTATCTCTCAGAAATCCCCCCGGGCTTTGCCGGAGATCCTGGGCCGTCGATCGTGGCCCGTTTGGCGCGCATGTTCACCTCGGCGTTGGTTCTCTCGGCTCTGGCAGGCACGCTCTACTACTACTTTTCTATTGAAGACCCAAACATGGAAACACCGGCGACACAGCAGCGGGGGACTTCCGCAGTGCCTCGTCCCTCTGAGGAGCCAAAAGTGGAAACACCGAGTTCCACCCAAACTCGACTGGCCCCAGGTGAAAAACCCTGCATTGCTAAGGTAGAATCCGATCCGAGCGGCGCCGACCTTTTTATTAATGGAGAGGCCTCGGGCCGAACTCCCAATAGCGTTTACGTCAGTTGCAACAAGAACACGAATATTCGGTTAGTGAAGCAGGGGTACGAAACCATCGAAGGAAATCTAACCCTGCGTCGGCCCAAGCAGAACTTCTACCGAACGCTGAAAAAGATCCCCCAAGGGCTGCTAGAAATAACAGTCACTCAAAATGCGCGCGTGTATGTGGATGGGAACCTCCAGAATGTCGAACTCACTCCTGGAGTCCCGGTCAAGATTCAAGTCACGTCAGGAAAAAAACATACGGTCGTACTGGTAAACGAAGCCCTGGGTCTCCGGGTTACCAAAGAATATACAGTGAACGAGGATGAGATCGTGCGGGATAGGATCCGACTTTTCAATACCCCCAAAGGCAAGCGCGTCCCGGCTAAACGCTAGGTGCTTTGCGGTAGACCCGCCCAGCCCGACACCCATTCAAACAACTCTTCCAACGCCGCTCTTTCGTTGTGGCGATCCAGACGAACTTCCTTGCCGGATTTTAGGCGCAACACCAATCGCCAATGCCCTTGAAAGTAGTATTGCGGGTCATCGTGAATTTGAGGCGCCATATTGGGCGTGGGAACTTTGGAAAGAAACAGCACGTTCTCAACCTGATCTCGCTTCACCGCACGCTGAAAAAAGCTCCAAGTTCCAAGCCTAAACCCCCAACGAATGGCGTCTTCTCCGATTCGAATATACTTGCGAACCCAGAGCAAGCGCACACCCAGCAAAAGGTACAAGGGCAAGGTGGAGAGGAAGAAATAATAGAGAGCGACATCCAACGTATCGCCAGCCTTTGCCATGTCGCGCAGGATCGTGAAAGCGGCCCCGCTCATGCAGGCAAGCGCAAACCCCAAAATTGCGTAGAGAGTCCAGAAGACCGGCGGTGGGGGCCCTTCTTTGAACTCCCGTTCTCCAGCCGGTTGCATTTCAAAATAAAATCCCACGCCCGCAACCTACCCCGAGTCCTTTTATTTATCCATGAATTATCCCGGCGCGGGCCGACTGGCCGCGCTTCTAAAAATGGAGTAGGCTCGTGCCATGAGCACTACACGAGAACTCATTGACATCGCAGACAAATATGGAGCGAAGAACTACCTTCCTCTCCCGGTGGTCCTGAACTGGGGACAAGGAGCCCATGTACGGGACGTGGAGGGAAACGAGTACCTGGACTTTTTGTCCTGCTACTCGGCCTTGAACTTCGGGCACCAACACCCGCGACTCCTCAACGCTCTCACCAAACAGGCCAAAGAGCTCGCCGTTTGCTCGCGGGCTTTCATGAGTGAGCAGCTTTGTCTCTTTGAGAAGGAGCTGGCCGAGTTTTGCGGCATGGACTCGGTCCTTCCCATGAATTCGGGAACCGAAGCGGTGGAAACCGCTCTTAAGATCGCTCGGAAATGGGGCCAGCAGAAAAAAGGGATTCCGCCGGAGAAAAACAAAATCATCGCGATGAAAAACAACTTTCACGGACGGACCATTACCGTGGTTTCGTTTTCGACGGAAGACTTGTACCGCGACGGCTATGGCCCCTTCACCCCCGGATTTTCTGTCGTTGATTTCGGTGACGCCGAGGCTTTGGAAAAGCACATCGACGCCAACACCATTGCCGTCTTAATGGAACCCATTCAGGCGGAAGCCGGGATTCTCATACCCAGATCCGGCTACCTGTCCAAAGTGCGTGAGCTGTGCACGCAGAACAATGTCCTTCTCATGTTTGATGAGATCCAGACAGGCCTTGGACGTACAGGTAAGGATTTCTGTTTCGAACACGACGGGACTAAGCCGGATGTCTTGATCTTGGGGAAATCCCTAGGCGGGGCTTGCTCCCGCTTTCGGCGGTTCTCGCTCCCAAATCGGTGATGGATGTCATCAAACCTGGCGAGCACGGCTCAACCTTCGGCGGCAACCCACTCGCGTGTGCCGTCGGACGTGAAGCCATTCGAATTCTGCGCGAGGAGAATCTCAGCGCCCGCTCCGCCGAGCTGGGTAAAAAGCCATGGCTCGATTGACCGAGCAGTCCTTTGCGCCGGTTAAGGAGATCCGTGGAAGAGGCTTACTTATCGGTATCGAACTCAAAGGATCGGCGAGGCCTTACTGTGAGAAGCTCGCCGAACGCGGGGTCCTCTGCAAGGAGACCCATGACACGGTCATCCGCATTGCGCCCCCTCTGACCATTGACGAAAAGGTGCTCATGGAAGGGGTAAACAAAGTCGCGCAGGTGCTCGAAGAACCGATTTAAGTGGCTAATATCCTGAGATAAAATCCACACCTAGACCTGTTGCAGGCAGTATGCTAACTTCGGGCCGTGAATCGCCCTCGGTTCTTTTTTGTTTTGATTTCAGCCGCTTATTTGTTCTGTAGCTGCGGCGTAAAAACTCCACCGCGCCCCTACGTCGACGTCAAACGTGAAGCCGAGGCTAAAACTCAAAAACGCACCCCCGATGCGGGAGGGGCGGAAAAGGAATCGCCGTGAATTCTACCTTTTTAAAAATGCATGGCTGTGGAAACGATTTTCTATTCATCGATGCGATGGATAGTCCGGCTCCGGCCTTGGATAAGAAGGCCATCCCCGCTCTCTGCGATCGGCACTTCGGAATGGGAGCGGACGGGCTCGCGATCCTGGAACGGGGTACCCAAGGCGACGCCAAGTGGACTTTTTACAATTGTGACGGATCGATCGCTGAAATGTGTGGCAATGCGGCTCGATGCGCCGTCTTGTTCCTTTCCCAAAGACATTTTCCGGAAAAAGAATGGGTGACGCTTGAAACCGCGGTAGGCGTGTTGCGCGGCCGCGCGCTGGGCAAAGGGCAGGTAGAGGTAAGCCTTAAAGTTCAAGGCGGTACCGCCATCGAATACGACGAGAAGATTTTGAAAGTCGGCGATATGCCGCTGCGGGTGTACTCGGTGAACACGGGCGTTCCCCACGCGGTCATAGAAGTAGAAGACATCACCAAGTACCCGATTCAGAAAGTCGGCAAGGCGCTGGTTCACCACGAAGCCTTTGGCCCGGCGGGATCCAACATCACTTTTTTCCAGCGAAAAGAAGACGGTTCCATCTTGTGCACTTCCTTTGAGCGTGGAGTCGAAACCGAAACCTACGCGTGCGGCACAGGGGTCGCAGCCGGAAGCATTGTGTACGCGCAACTCTACAACCAACGTTTCCCGGTAAAAGTGGAAGTGCCCGGTGGACGTTTGGAAGTCGATTCCAGTGACGATGCCAACGCCGTTGTTTTACGCGGGCCCGCCGCTTTTGTGATGGAGTCCAACTGGATTGGCGGCGACATCAACACGTTTGAAATGCACGAACTCTTTGGACGGGAGAATTGAGATGAAGTTCAACGGGGTCTATGTAGCGAGTGTGTCCCCTTTTACCGGTGAAGGGCACCTGGATTTTGAAGCGCTGCAATCGCACCTGGAGTTTTTGGTAGAACGCGGGGTGCACGGACTCGTCCCTTGCGGAACGACCGGAGAGAGCCCCTCTCTCAGCCGTGAAGAGCGCCACAAGACAATAGAGCTCCACAAAAAGGTAGCCGACAAAAAGGGACTCAAAGTCATTGCGGGCTGTGGTGGGAATTCTACAAGCACCGTCATCCAGCTTGTCGAGGAGGCCAAGGACCTGGGCTGTGATGCCGCCTTGGTGGTAAGCCCTTACTACAACAAACCCACCGTAGAGGGTTTGCGGGCCCATTTTCTCGAGATTGCGAACAAGACGCATTTCCCAATGGTGCTCTACAATATTCCCGGTCGTACCTGCGTGAACATCCCACCCGCGTTGGCCGCCGAACTCTTTGAAAACCCGAACATCGTCGGTATCAAAGAATCGACCGGAAATCTGGATCAGTGGCTCTCTCTAGCGGAGAAGACCAACCTCTCTGAGCGTTCCTTGCTGGCGGGTGATGATCACGCGCTGAGCACCATCATGGCGCTTGGCGGGTCCGGTATCATTTCTGCCTCGGCCAATCTGCTCCCGGAGCACTTTGTTTCTATCTACGAACGCGCGAGCGAAGGAAACCTTGAGGAAGCGTTCCGCCAACAGATTAAGATCCATTCTATGGTGGAAACACTCTTTCGCGAGACCAACCCGGCTCCCATTAAATACGGTTTGCAGCTCCGTCGCGGCATGCTCGCCAACTTACGCCTTCCGCTGGTTGGCGTACGGCCTGAAACCCAGCGCGAGATCGAAAAGAATCTGCGGAGTCTGGAACTACTCCCATGATTTATAAAGTCGGTTTATTGGGTGCCTCCGGAAGAATGGGGCTACAGATTGCAGCGCTTTTGGAAGATGGCTTTACCCACGGCCAGGATAGCTTCGAGCTTTCCGACGCCGTCTCCGGTTCGGGGAAGCTGAAATCGATTGAGGGCATTCCCGTTCGCGCCATGCAGGATCCCCCACGCGAGCCTGTCCATGTGTGGATCGACTTCAGTACGCCGGACGCCACCATCAAATTTTTGCAAACCCTTGAAACCCCCATCGTGATCGCCACGACGGGTTTCACACCCACGCAGCTCGAAACGATAGAAGAGTATTCAAAGCGCTTTCCGGTCCTTCTCGCGCCCAACACGAGCCCGGGAATGAACCTCTTTTTGAGTTGGCTCGAACAACTTCCTGAAGGTTTGAAGTTTGATCTGAATCTCAGCGAAGAGCACCACATCCATAAGAAGGACGCTCCAAGCGGAACGGCCAAAAGCCTGCTTGAGGTTCTAGAGAGCAGAGGTTATGGAAAGGTTCCGGTCCAATCGGTGCGGGCGGGCGGCATCCGCGGCGTGCATACGCTGAAATTTGCTGCATCGGATGAAACCATCGAGATTCGGCACGAAGCCTTGGATCGAAAAGTTTTTGCGGAAGGGGCGCTAATCGCCGCCGCTTTTTTGGTCAAACAAAAGAAGCCCGGTATTTATAAGATGGCTGAGGCTCTAGGCTCTGGATTTTAGGCAGGAGGAACGAAGGCAATGAGTGACTTCATCAAGGTAGCAAAACGCATCGACGAGATGCCCGCGTATATTTTCAGCGAGATTAACAAGATCAAAGAACAAGCTCGTGCCAAGGGAATGGATCTGATTAGTCTAGCGATTGGCGATCCGGACAAAGCCACTCCTGCTGCGGTGGTGGAAAAGATGAGAGCCGCCATCGACAAGCAGCCGAACCACCAGTATTCACCCTATGAGGGGACCAAGGCTTTCCGAGAAGCGGCGGCGCGCTTCATGCAACGTCGCTTTGGCGTGACGGTAGATCCCAATTCGGAGGTCGTCGCTTTGGTAGGTTCCAAGGAAGGCATCGCGCATCTGCCGCTGGCTTTTTGTGATCCGGGCGACAACATTCTCTACCCGACACCCGGTTTTCCGATGTACGCGACCACGATGAGCATGGCGGGCGGTAACCCCATCGCTATCCCGCTTACGTTTGACAAGCAGTTCGTACCGGATCTCGCGCACCTCAAGGTTCAGCTGGAGCGGCACAAGCCCAAGTATTTGATTCTGAACTACCCGCACAACCCGACGTCTGCCGTCATCTCAAAGGACTCGTTGAAGCAGATCGTTGAGATGGCGCGCGAACACCGGTGTTTTTGGCTTTTGATAACGCCTACAGCGAAATTTATTTCGATGACAGCAACAAGCCCCTCAGCGCGCTGGAGATTCCGGGAGCCAAGGACATTTGCATTGAATTCCATACGCTCTCCAAGACCTTCAACATGACCGGCTGGCGCATCGCTTTTGCGGTGGGTAACAAGACTCTAGTTCAAGGCCTTCTCAAGGTGAAGACCAACATCGACTCCGGCCCTTTTCCCGCAACGCAAGAAGCGGCCGTCTACGCGCTGGACAACGAAGACGCCATTGCGTCGGAAAGCCGACAAATGTACGCAGCCCGGCGAAAAGTAGCTCTAGCCGCGCTGGATAAGTTGGGGATTGAGTACTTACCCAACCACGCCACTTTTTATGTATGGGCGAGCGTTCCGAACGGACAATCCTCGATGGATTTCTGCAAGAAGCTGATTGAAGAACAAGGTGTGGTCTGCACCCCAGGAGTCGGTTTCGGTGCCGAAGGCGAAGGCTTTTTCCGTCTCGCCCTCACCGTCGACGTCCCCCGTATCGAAGAGGCGATGAAACGCCTCGCAAAATTCCTCGGCCGATAGGTACCACGTTCCCTTTGGCACACGCCTGTGGATAACTTTTGGCCTAAGCGTTGAGCCGCATCCATTTCAGCCGGCGCACGAGGCGCGAGGCTTTGTGAGGCCATTTGGCGAGTCCCTCAGGTGTGGGTGGGTTGGGCGGCGTATAACTCTTCAGGTAATTCTCAAAAAATCTTCGGTACGCTTCGTCTTTAAAAAAGACAAAGTTCTGACCGCCTTTTCCCTTTTTCATCCGTTTTTCGACCGTAGCAAACTCGGCAATCTCGTGTTGGTTAATGCGCACCTGGTCTTCTGAAAATTTCCAGCCAAGCTCCAACATCTTGGGAACTATGGCGCGACTCTCGGGAATAGCGTTGTCGATTTCAAAAAGCACGGATTTCAGCGTATTGGACTTGAGGGTTTCCTGCATCCCCTTGAATACCTTGTGCTCAATGCCATCAACATCCACTTTGATGTGCTGGGGCTTGGGAATTCCTCCCAAACGGATGAGGCTATCCAGCGTAAAAGAAACGGAGCCCTGCCGTAAGCGCTCCGCGCGCGAATACGTATCTTCTCCCAACTGGCGATCGCCCTTCCAGGTGTTTTCCTTAAAATCGTGGTGCGCGTAGGCGGTAGCGAAAGTACTTAGATTGAGGAAATTCACTTCGTCCGTATCGCTGACAGCAAGGCAGTACGCCGATACCTTCTCATGGGCACCGTTTACAAAAATGTTCTTATTCAGTTCCGCGTAATTCTGAGATTCGGGCTCAAAGCTAAAGACACGCGCACCACTGATGACGGCCGCGTAGAGACTGTACATTCCCACATTGGCGCCGATATCGATGAGGACTTCACCTGGCTCAAAACTTTCCAGCCAGGCCACAGTCGTCGGCTCCTTCTCTAAAAGAGTCAGAACGCGCGATCGGCTGATGACGTTCCCGCCGTCCACATAGCGCAGTTTTTTTCCAGACACCCGCACTTCAAAGTACGGGATCTTCATCAAACGACTCTTGTAGGTGTTTTTTGAAATCCAACCTAATTGTTTTTGTGTGCTTTCTATCATTGGTATTTCGAGTGTATCCGCTGAATGCGGTTTCTAAAACTAAGTTCCGGCGCCCCCATGGAGCCTGGATCAACTTCAAAATCGATGGAAATCATCCGACGCCCATAAAATATCTGGTGGGGGATGAGCCGGGTTTTGGCGAGCCACAGACTCCCGGGCCCAAAGTGACAAATGTGTCGGGGAAAGCCATCCTTACCGGAATTGGGGACCCCACCAAACAAGCGGTTACTAAAGTGTCTATTAAATTCGTCGGGCGGCAGATGACTGAGCTTCTGCATCTCGAGTTTTCTGTAATATTTGTCCGCCAAAGTTTCCAGTGAGTGAGAAGTGCACCAGACGCGCGGCACATGATCGGCGTTGATGAGCGCCCGCAGTGTCCAGTTGTCATCTTTGCGCTTGTACGCATCCAGATGAAGATCCTGCACCCGAGTCTCAGAAAATCGCCAGCTGATTTGCGCCTCGGTAACCATTCGGTAGCGCGGGAACATCTCGCGCATAAAACTCTCCAGCGCGTCGTTGGTATCTCGGATCATATCCTGGTAGCGGCGTGCCTTTTTCAAATCACCGCCAAACACTTGGTGGAGCGGGTGACGTGCCGGAAAATCCTCCCGACCGGCAAAGCGTTCGCGAAAGTGCCGCGCCAGCCGCACGACACGTTCTTTAGGACCCAAATGAAGGGGGCGAGAAGATCGGGCTGAGCCATTTTCGAGAAGAAGCGTGTTTGCGGGTAAGAGACCGACCTAAGAACTCTCTATCCCAGGGCAACGTCACCTCAGGAATGACGATCACCTTTCCGCTCTCGTACCACTCGGTGAGCTGCTCACCGTATTGAGCGTAATACTCCTTGCCGGACGAAGCTTGTCCTAAAAGACAAAGTAGTCTTCAATCTCGGACTTTTGAGAATTTGGGTACTCGCTTCCATCAAACCGTACCTAAGTACCCCCCACGCTCAGGGCCCGTCAACGCGCCCCTGCCCATCGTCTAGGCAAACGATCTCCGATTTTGGGCGCTTTTGGCCGCGTAGCGCGCCCCCCAAGCCTGGCCCGCCCGGCACAGCCCTTGCGATACTCCACGGAGAACGAGGTTTTGTTATGTGGACCATTGGAATACGTAGGAGCTTCTGGGTAGCCCTTATCTTTGTTTGGGTCGCTGTTTCTTTTGTAGAGACCCTTCTCGCCTAGCCCCGCTGTTGACATGCGGCATCATCCCGATTTAACCGGTAGTAACTGGTTTGGAGGGTCAGATGCACGCGCGTCTTCGGTACGTAATTCTTCTCATTGTATTGGTTTCCCTGATTCCCCGCCCCGCGCAAGCGGCGCAAACGCGCTGGGAATGGGCGGTGGCCTGTGGTCGGTACATTGCTGGCGTAGCCCAATGGCTGCGGCGCGATCCGAATGGGAGCTACGATCCCCAGACCCTGACGCTTGCGGATGGCCCGGTCCCCGAATCCGGAAATCGCATTCTGAATTGGCTCGCTACGGTTCGCCCTTACTTAAACCCTCAGGTGTCCGCAGCGATCACGCGCGGCTTGCAAATTTTTCCAGAAGTGACAAACGACGCGATACCCGTCCTGCCCGGCCCCGATACGGCCGATCGTCGGGATCTCTGGGACAACCTTCTCGCCGTAGATACAAACGAAGCTGATTTTGAGGCACTTCTTCCCAAAGCACAGCAACTACTCACGCGCGACGAACGCATGACACTCGCGCGCTATCTTTTTGCGCGAGGCATTCGCGGGGCGATGAGTGCCCCTCAACAAACGGGCGACACCAGTCTCCAACGCAGCATCCTGCTCGTAAAGAATGATTCCGAAGTACGCGATTCTGTTTTGCGTGGCATGCGCCGTCAGTTTCCCGCACTGGGATCCCTTCCGCAGTACGGAGACGACTAGGACTACTGAATGAGTTGCACCAGATCCGGGTTTTCTAAAGTCGTCGTGTCCCCCGACGCTTGCTTACCCGCAGCCAAATCCTTAAGCAACCGGCGCATGATTTTCCCACTACGTGTTTTGGGGAGCGTGCGCGTGAACTTGATCTCCTCTGGACGCGCCAGCGCGCCAATCTCACTCACCACGTGTTGGGAAAGTTCCTTGGTAAGGGCCGCCAAGTTGGAAAGATCGGCACTTTCTTTGGGAATCACAAAGGCCGTAATCGCCTGGCCTTTGAGATCATCCGGGCGTCCGACCACGGCGGCCTCCGCGACGGCGGGGTGACTGACAAGAGCGCTCTCGATTTCCATGGTCCCCAGACGGTGACCCGATACGTTGATGACATCGTCTACGCGGCCTTTGATCCAGAAATAACCGTTTTCGTCTTTGTGCGCGCCATCTCCAGCAAAATACAGACCGGGAAAGCGACTCCAGTATTGTTCTTTAAAACGATCCGGATTCTTATGAATGGTACGCACCATCGAGGGCCAAGGGTGACGGATGACGAGGTAACCCCCTTCGTTGGGGGCGCAACTCTCCCCATTCTCACCCACAATGTCTGCTACAATTCCCGGAAACGGGCGTGTAGCCGATCCAGGTTTTGTCGCCGTCACTCCAGGGAGAGGCGTAATCATGATTGCGCCGGTTTCAGTCTGCCACCAAGTATCGACGATGGGGCACTTCTCCCGACCAATTTCCTTGTGGTACCAAATCCAGGCTTCGGGGTTAATCGGCTCTCCCACCGTACCCAGAAGACGTAAGCTATCGAGTTTGTATTTTCTAGGAATCCCTTCTCCCGCGCGCATGAAAGCTCGGATCGCCGTAGGGGCCGTATAGAGGATGGTTACTTTGTGCTTGTCCACGATTCCCCAGAAACGACCCCAGTCCGGGTAGTTGGGCGCGCCTTCATAGAGCAGCGCCGTCGCCCCATTGGAAAGGATGCCGTAGACCACGTAGCTGTGACCGGTCACCCAACCGATGTCGGCCGTGCACCAATAGATATCGTCTTCTTTTAAATCAAAAACCCATTTAGCGGTTTGCGTGGTGCCCACGAGGTAACCGCCCGTAGAATGCACGATCCTTTTTGGCTTACCCGTTGTGCCACTGGTGTAGAGAAAATAAAGCGGGTGCTCAGCATCCAAAGCCGGCGCTTCGTGTTTTGTGGATTGCTTGTCCACAAGCGCCTGCCACTCCACACCTTTGGATCCAAGGCTTGAGTTTTTTTCATTTCTAAAAACAACCACGTGCTCTACACAATCGACGCCCTTGAGACCCTCTTCCACAATGGGCTGCAGCTCCAGTTTCTTCCCCCGGCGTTTTCCGTAGTCGGCGGTGAAGACCGCTTTGCAATCCGCATCGAGCACGCGATCGCGGATAGCGCTGCTGCTAAAGCCTGCAAAGATCACGCTGTGTGTAACTCCCACGCGTGCGCAGGCAAGCATCGTCACTACGGCTTCGGGAATCATCGGCATGTAGATCGCAACGGTATCTCCCGCCTTCAATCCCAAGTCTTTTTGCATTCCGTTGGCGAGCTGACAAACGCGATCGAGCAGCTCACCGTAAGTGAGCGAACGAACCTCGCCCTCTTCCCCTTCCCAGAGGATCGCTTTTTTATCTTTGCGGCCGTTGGCCACATGACGATCGAGACAGTTGTAGGCGGCGTTGGTTTTGCCTCCCACAAACCATTTGGCAAACGGTTCCTTCCACTCCAGGGTTTTTGTCCACGGTTCAAACCAGTGGATGTTTTTTGCCGCTTGTTCCCAAAACCGTACAGGTTCGGCCTGCGAGTCCTTCCACAGTCGTTCATAGTTGGCGGAGGTTAAATTGGCTTCCCGCGCAAAACTGGGGGGCGGCTCAAAGGAACGGGTTTCTTTGAGTACCGTGTCTATGCTTTTGGATTCCATGACCTACCGCCTCCTGTGCCTTGAATAATGCGCCCAGACCAAATATCATTGAATCTACGGCGCTTTCTTAGAGAACCAGTTTTTCAACAGAACCCCAATTTAAGCAACCTGTAAAGACGGCATGGAACCCATCCTTATAGTAGATGACGAAAAAGACAACTTAGAGGCCCTTCGGCGTTTGCTGCGCAACGACTACGACATCACGCTGGAGACGTCCCCCTTTGAAGCACTTAAGCGCGTGCAGCAGCAGGAGTTTTCCGTCATCGTAAGCGATCAAAGGATGCCGGAAATGACGGGTGTGGAGCTACTCGAAAAGGTAAAGCAAGTCGCTCCGACTACAACTCGTATCTTGCTCACCGGTTACAGCGACATGGATGCCGTCGTTGGGGCGATCAACCGCGGGCAGATCTATCAGTACGTGGGGAAACCTTGGGACCCCGATGATTTCAAGATCACGTTACGTCAGGCCGCTGAGTCCTATCAGCTCAAGAAAGAAGTTGAGCAAAAGAACCGCGCTCTCACTAAGAGCAATGAAGAACTGAAGGCAGCGTTGGAGAGTTTGCGTGTGCTGGATCGGGCCAAAGCTAGATTTTTGTCGCTTGTTAGCCACGAGCTGAACACGCCACTGACGGTCCTCACTTCTTTTGTGGATCTCTTGAAAGATAATCAAGGGTCTTTCCCAAATGATATTCAAAAAGCGGTGAACTCACTGGATGCCGCTACGGGACGATTCTCGCAGATCATTGAGGAAGTCCTGGTCTACACCAAGCTGGAGTCTGAAAGATCGTTGAGCACTGAGGCCTTCGATTTGGAAGAAGAGACCCGGGCAGTGGCCAAGGAAATGGGCAAGCAGTTCAACGCAAAAAAACTCAGTGTCGCTCTTAAGGCGCCGAGCAATGCGATCATTCATTGCGACAAAGAGAAGATGCGCCAGGCGATTAAACGTCTTTTCCTGAATAACATCGCCTTCGCTCCGGAAGGGGACAAGATCCGAATCCAGATCGAAGACAAGGGCAGCTATTACGGGTTTGCGATCACGCGCGGTGGCCCACCTCTCTCGGCGGAAGCTTTTGTTTCGCTCACCTCAGGTTCACAGAATAACTTGCACCATCATAAGGACCTGGGACTCTCTCTCGCCATTTGCAGGTTTATCGTCGAAATTCACGGCGGAACGACCGAGCTTAGTGACGATGGAAATACAATTTTGTTGAAGCTTAGTAAGTCGTAGAACTCTGAAACGCTTGCTCGATGGCTTTGGCAAACTGGCCGACGTTGTACTCACGCACCACCCGCTCCCGTGCATTTTCTCCAAGACGTTCCGCTAAGGCCGGACGCTCAATGTAAGGAGAAATCAACGCCGCTGCGATCTCCATATTACCGACAGGGTAAACAAAACCCGTCTTTCCAGGGACTACCAGGTCATTGGCTGCCCCGCAGGTATCGGTCACCAACGCCGGTAGCCCGCTCGCAAAGGCTTCGTTGATGACAAGTCCCCACGTTTCGAACTCGGAGGGGACGACTAGCAGATCACTGGCGTGGTACATGGCACGAGTCTCCGCCTGATCCCGGAAGCCCGCAAAGTGCACTCGCTCGCCCTCACCTTTCAGGTCTAGAAGATCTTTCTCAAGCGGCCCATTGCCGACGAATACAACGTGCAGGTTTTGGTGCTGTTTCAGTCTCCGGTAAAGAGCAAACATGTCCCACGGACGCTTACGCTCAAAAAGCCGACCCACGAATAAAAGGACAAAAGCGCTTTGTGGGATTCCCAGTTCCGTGCGTTTTTCCAACCGCGCCCCAATCGACTTGTCAGGTGTCAGGCTGAAGAAGGAGGTGTCTACGCAGTAGCGCGCCTGCGTGATCTGCGAGCGCGCGATGTTGAAGGAACGGTAAAAGTCGTAGGTCTTTTTTCCGATGGAAACAAATTGTCGCACGCCGCTGAAGAAGAGGGGATGCAGAACACGTTTCAAGCGGGTCCTCCAACGCGAGGCCCCCTGCGAGAATGTCTCGCCCACGAAGATCAGCGGAATGCCCCGCAAGCGGCAGAGCGCCCAAAGGATCCAATGCTCCGGCAGGTACCAGCCGTAGATAAGGACCGCCGACGGGTTCTCCTTCCAGAGCAGCCCCGACACCTTGCGCGCGAAGCGCAAAGCCCGCGGCGGGATTGGAGCACCTCATTGGGAAAGCCGGTCTTTAGCTCTAGGTTCCAGTTCTGGGCGGGGATCTTGCCCACCTCGTTGAACCACCATTTGCGACCGTCAAAATTCTCATCGAAAAAAAACACCCTCAGGCCAGGTACTTGCGCTAGCGCCTAAAAACGGGCGAGCGGTACTGGATGGGATGCGTATCGAAGATGAAAAGTCGACACCACCGACCAAGTGTACCATGGACTTCCCTTTGACCGAGACTTGAACGTCGACAATGACACCCAAACGCTTTAGAGTTTGCCCTATGGATTACCCCATTACGACCGGCAACATCATTCTGATTGTCTTGGGTGCCGCCTGGTGATCTCGGGACCGTACATCGTTTACCGCACGGTTAAAGGTGTAATGGACGCTCGCAAACAGGACTCGGGCGCTCCAATCCATGGATTTAGCAACGGGATTAATTTTCTCATCGCCATCGTGTTCTTTTTTGCTGGGATCCTGTTCATCCGAAATAACCTGGCCGGAAATCTCGGCTCTTCCGCCCGGTGGCGCTCCCCCGCCGCGGAAACAATGGACAACCGAGGCTAATCTGGCCTCGGTTTGGTTGCTTTTCTCATGTATTCGAAATAGGATGGCTCCCCATTAGGAGAGGTGGCCGAGTGGCTGAAGGCGGCGGTTTGCTAAACCGCTGTAGGGTTAACCCCCTACCGGTGGTTCGAATCAATTCTCTCCGCCAGTTTCGCTGGCTACTGTTTGGTGATTCGTTCCCTACGCTTGAGATTTTCCCAATAAAGTTTGACTTACCGCGACGAATCGTTTTTGTCGTTGGACGTTGTTCTAAAAGGGAGACTCAAAAATGAAAAAACTACTTACAATTCTTGCGGCCGCGTGCTGCCTTGGCGCGTTTTCTGACGAGCCAAAATCAAAATTAGAAGCGGTTTTGGTGAAGGCCGAAGGCAACAACGGCTACGTCGTCGATATCTATTCATCTGAAAAGTTAGAATCGCCTAAATTTCAGCACTACACTGGCACTTGGGAAGACTTCTTCGAGCCAGTCGAAATCGAGAATCGCTACCTTTATCGAGTAAAGTCGTATCACCAGGTTACACCCAACGTGATTCTCTACGTGAAGTCCGGCGAAACCGCGACGACATTGGTTGTTCCAGAAGGCCTTAACAAGGACTCGGAGAAAGTCACGCTTCTCAACCGCGGAGATAAAGTGGCCAAGACTGAAACTCGGGCCGTCGTTCAAAACGCGGGAGCTTCAGGCGATCCCGGACTAGACGCCATCAACCAGGCGCGCGCCGCCCGCGGCATCCCTCCCATTCAATGGGACGGCGGGTTTGCTGGAGTTTCTCAGGAAAACAATCGACGCGGAGGCCGCCACAACTACCCAGGCAACGGCTACCAGACATGGGCTGGGACCTCCAGCCCTCAAGGTGCTGTGAACATGTGGCTCAGCCCGAAGTACTACAACTCGCATGGTGTGATCATCTTGAATCGCAGCATCACCCGCGGGGGAACCTACTCCGATGGCTACGGGACCACATTCTCTGGCCGATAGGCTTTTCGACGGTAGACTGGCGGATGTCAGTCTACCGTTTGATTCTTATCCTCTGTCGTTAACGCCTTCCCCAGAAAAACCATCCCTCTAGCATCAAAGCGCTACAAGCGTTCCCCAAGCCCGTACTGCGGCGACCGCTCATAGAGCGGCATCACCTTAGGTAGGTCGCGCTCCAGATCCCGTTGCCGCCGGCTGCTATTGGGGTGGGTGCTCAAAAATTCCGGAGGCGCACCTTCACTCGCAAAGCGCCCCCAAAAACGCGGGGCTTCTCGCGGATCGTAGCCAGCTTCCGCCATGTAGCGAAGGCCTATCTCATCCGCTTCCGATTCGTGCTCGCGACTAAAAGGCAGCATGATCCCCAACTGGGCTCCCATCCTGAGCGCCGCGAGCAGCAATCTTTTTTATTCTGCGTGCTTTTTCCCCCGATGAGCGCGCTCAAACCAGCAAGTCCCAGATTCACCCCGAAAGCTTGGGTGATCCGCTGACCCGAATGGCGGGACGTGACGTGCGCAATCTCATGACCCATCACAGTCGCTAGGCCTGCCTCATTCTCGCAGATAGGAAAAATGCCTGTGTAAAAAGCAACCTTGCCGCCTGGCAAAGCAAAAGCATTCTTCTGCTTAGATTCGATGAGCGCAAATTTCCAGGCGTAATTCTTATTCACCACAGCGGCGATCCGTTTCCCCACACGCTCCAGGGCCGCTTTCCACTTTTGGTTGTGCGAAAGCTTCTCCTCTTGGAGTACTTGTTGAAAGGCCTGATTCCCGAGTTGGCTCTCCTCGCTCTCGCTCGTGATGATGAAGGCCTTCTTACCGGAGGGTGTTGTCACACAAGCTAAACAGGTGAGCAGGAAAAAATACGAAAGAAGGAATAGCTTTTTCATGCCCTGACCATACCCAAAAGCAAGCCAGCTGGAAAGCACCCGCCAACCGACGGGAAATCCGCTACCAGACTGGACCTCAAGGTTTGACGAAATTGGCGATAAACGGTAAACACCTACCGTGACTAAATGGATAAACGACGGCTACGAGCTGCTAAAACAAGAGATGATCGAATGGTTTGAAGGCCTGGTAAAGGCGCTTCCCAACCTGGTTGTAGCGGTCCTCCTTACTATCGTCTTCTGGTTCGCGGCGGGATTAGCCAGCCGCATGCTGGAGAAGGCTTTTCGCCGCTTTGTAGATAGCGAAACTTTGGTTTCGCTTCTTTCCCGAACCGTAAAGTTCATTCTCCTTTGTATCGGCCTCTTTTTCGTACTCGGGGTGCTCAACCTCGAAAAAACGGTCGCGTCCTTGCTCGCTGGTGCCGGAGTCTTGGGCTTGGTCGTTGGTATCGCCTTCCAGGACTTCATGAGCAACTTTTTCGCGGGCATTATGATTAGCTTCCGAAGGCCGTTCGTGGTGGGTGACATTATTGAATCCAATAGTCACATGGGGACGGTCAAAAACGTAAACTTGCGAAATACCGTCGTGCTCAATTTCGACGGGCAGCAGGTCCTTATCCCCAATAAAATCGTCATTGAGAACCCGTTGCTCAATTACTCGCGCTACAACAAACGCAGAATCAATCTTTCAGTGGGTGTTTCTTACGCTACGGATCTGGAGCAGGCGGCAGAGATTGCCAAAACTGCCGTTGCCACGCTCACCGGTGTTCTTAGCGATCCCAAACCTGAAGTCCACTACCAGGAGTTCGGGGACAGCTCCATCAATTTCATCCTTAGATTCTGGATAGCCTATCCTGACACCAACTTCTTCCGGGTCCAGAGCGATGCGGTCGTCGCTGTAAAGAAAGCCTTCGATAAGAACGAAATCACGATTCCGTTCCCCATCCGCACACTGGACTTTGGTATTGAAGGCGGGAAAACACTCGCTGAAATGCTCCCGAAAGGCGATTAGCCCTTAAAGCGCAAATCTGTAGAAGACCGACTGCGGAGCTTGCAATGTACCGCCCGTCACCGGGGTACTACAAATTCCAAGCACTAGCACGGCGCCGACAACGGCCAACCATAAGAAAAGCCAATCTCTGTTTTTTTTGTGATGCGCTCGATGCGTGTAGGTAAGTGCCATAAATATTTCTCCCTTTGTTGCGCCGATGGATCGCTAGGTTTTGAACCCATAAATTGCAAACCCGATGTCACGGAAAAAATGGAAGCTTTGAGGGGGGGCTGTAGCAAAACGCCGACGCGGATCGCATCGTTGTTGGCTCAATTTGAATCGTTTAGGTGAGTTTTTTCAAAAGCCATTCGGCACCATACGGATAACCATGGGCCTTCCACGCTTTGGAAATGGGGATCCAGAGCAACAGAAAAACCAAGCCGATCAACAAGGCCTGATACGGTTCCATGCTCAGTTGGTAGTAGGTTGCCACCTCTCCTGCAAACGCCCCGGCGATCCACAATGGCCAAAGAATTAAAAAGTGATGCGCTATATATAAACTTAAGGACGAACGGCTCATGGAATCGAAATACTGAGGTAACTTCGCACCTCGCAAATCAAATACACGGTGAAAACACAGGAAAACGACGAGACATAAGCCAAATGAGGAGAGTAGCCGGAAACTAGACAGAGGGTAGAACGAACCTTCTAAATCCCATTTCAAGGATTGCCAAGGTCCTCAAGAATCGGCCCGACCACTAGAAGCGCAAGCCCCACAAAAAGTAACACCCGTGACCACTTCCGTCCTTTTTCCTCAGAAGAGAAAAGACAACGCGCTACCAAGTAACCCGCTAGTGGAAAAGATAACCAAGGGAAAATTGGGAAAAAACCCGTTACAAAAAACCCGATAAGATCATGGACACCGTCCCAGCGAGCGGCGTACTCAAAGCTCTCGTTGCGCCAGTAGGAATAAAAATCAGCGTACTGACGCAAGAAGGGTGCAGCCACCACGACCAGAAGCAAAAGCAAGAAGATAGCAGAAGACGGCAGTCTTCTTGCCAAAGCTAAAACAAAAATTGAAAATGCAATGAGCGTTAAAATATCCCAATCCAAAGCCCCATCAAACGACCAGGCCATTGAGGCAAAAACAATTCCTATGACAAAAATCCAAAAGGCTCGGCGAAGGTGGTGAGAAAAACCGTGTGCTCTGCCATCTGCCCAATGCTTCTTATCACTAAAGTAAAAACTCAAGCCCACCGTGAAGGTAAAAAACTGCGCGCCAAAGCTCCCATAGTGCCCACACAACGCAACGACTATCCAGGAATTCGGCTCGCGGTTTGCGGCCAGGTAAAGCACAAAGTGACAAAGGAGCATCTTTACAATAGCCAACGCACGAAACGCATCAATAGATTGGACTCGCTTCTCCATGCTTAAAGTATACGCCAAGTCCTTGAAGGACGTCGTGCCTGCTCAACGACAAGAAATGATGCGCAATACCGAGCCGCTTCTAGCCCGCGGCTACCTCGTTCACCAGCGACTGCCCCGATTCGAAATCGCGGATATTTGAAAGCGTGGTGCGAGCGATGTTCGTTAGAGCCTCACGGGTCAGGAAGCCTTGGTGAGAGGTAATCAAAACGTTGGGAAAAGTTAATAATCGCGCCAATTGATCGTCCTGCAGGATGTGCTCGGAAAGATCCTGAAAAAAAACTGTCTCTTCCTCCTCGTAGACATCCAGACCCGCACCCCCCAAGTGCTCCGACTTTAAAGCCTGGATCAATGCTTTCGTGTCGATAAGAGCTCCTCGGCTAGTGTTGACTAGTACGACACCTTTTTTCATTCGGGAGAGTGCAGAGGCATCAATGAGATGCCTGGTGTCTACCGTCAAGGGAACGTGTAGCGAGAGCACGTCAGAATTTCTAAGCACGCTGTCCAAATCCACGTACTCTACCCCGCGTCTTTCAAGATCCGAGTCTATTTTGAGATCGTGAGCCACGACGCGGCAGCCAAATCCCAACAGGATCTGGCAAAAAACCCGCCCAATTCTCCCAGTTCCAATGACACCCACGGTCTTCCCATACAGGTCGAAGCCTACCAACCCGTCCAAAGAAAAGTTCTGCTCTCTCACCCGATTGAACGCACGGTGTACCTTTCGGTCTAAGGCCAGCAATAGACACACCGCATGTTCGGCTACAGAATGCGGTGAGTATTCAGGTACTCGAACCACGCGAACCCCCAACTCACCCGCTGCCGCCAAGTCCACATGGTTAAACCAGCACTGCGTAAAGCAACCAGCCCACAATCTCCACGTTCGAGTTCGGTGAGGGTAACGCGGTTCAGTCGGTCGTTCGCAAAGGCACAGACCGCACGAAAACCTTCGCCAAAACTGCCGTTTCCTCGGTTAGGCGAGAGCCTCACGAAATGAATCTGTGATCAAAATCCTGGTTTGCCGGATTCAAACACTTGTCGTTCAAACCGGTGCGTCAAACATGGCAAAGTTCAAGGGCTACCTATGAACTCCTTCTAGAGTTCCTCTCGATAAAGCAAATAGCGACACTAATGTTCGAAAAAGAACCACTTACGAACGCGGGAACCGTAGCTCAGACCAAACTTCCGCAGCCCCGCACGTTTCACCAAGGCAGCAACCTCGGAAGGAGAATCACTTACAATAAAACGGTGCAGATCTCGGTCGGAGATAGTACCCATCGCCACCAAGCGCTTTTCCAGGAAATCAAAGCGGCGACCAGTGCTCCTTGCCCATGAGAATCACGGAAAAACCTCTCACCTTGCCCGTCTGCACGAGGGTGGCAATTTCAAAGAGCTCTCGTCAAGCGGTTCCGCTACCCGGCAACGCCACAAGGAATACTTTGCTAGCACTGTGCGCTTGCGTATGAAGAAGCGACGAAACCCGCTAAAACGATCCAGATAATTCTTTGTTGTTCTTGCTCCTCCGGAAGGATAATACAGGTGCCCACCGAAAGACCACCCGCTTCTTTCGCGCCGCGATTACCGCTTCCATGAGCCCCGGCCTGCCAAATTCGTAATGACTGTGAAGCCAGATCGAGCAAGTTCAGGCACCGTGTTTTTGGCCATCTCATAGTACAGAGTTCCATCGGCCAGCCTGGCCGAGCCGAACAGCCAGTGACGCCAGGGCCAACAAATGTAATTTTCTAAAGTCCGCAGCAGTTCTAAAAAATCCGACGGCCTGCAGAACTCCTTCCACTGAGTCTGAGCGCCTCGTAGGAAGAGTCGTTCGCTCTGCACTTCTTTTCGTCTCGCGGTAAGTTGCTTAGGTGTCATAGGTCTTAAACAGATAATACAATCCATGCGAATTATTCAGCAAGGGACCCAAAATCCGAGCTATCATGAACCCCGTGCTGGCACCGCTTCCATCTCGACTCAATGCCGTTTTAAATGGCCTGGTTGGCGATAAAGCTGGAATCCCAAAACAACCGCCTGCTATCCAGATGTCTTTTCGACATAAAGGTAAGACATCGAGGTTAAAGATCTGGATATTCGAGAGCGCGATTGGGTTATTTATGTGGCACGGCCTGATGGCGGACGAGGCCATCTGGAAAGGGTTTGCCCCAAAGCTGAGCAAACGTTACTCCGTTCTCCACATCCGGTACAACACCGGCCGACACATCTCTGAAAATGGAAAATCGTTTTGTGCGCTCATGAACGAGCTCGTGCGCCGGCACTCTCCCCGCAAGATCGTTCTCATCGGACACTCGATGGGGGGGCTCGTCATCCGAAGCGCCTGCCACTACGGAAAACTTCAAGCAGTAGCTGGGTCAAAAAAGTGAAGACGATATTCCTGATAGCCGTTCCCAACTACGGGCAGCGCTGGCCCAACTCAATCATATTTCGGTCATTACTCTGAAACCCCTGTCCCGCTTTTATGTGGCTTACGTGGGACACGTTGGCGCACTCATCGAGCAAAGAAGCAATGGCATCAAGGATCTCCGTCACGGCGCGATGGTGGATGAGGATTTGAAGTACGGCGAACCTGCAATCTTTTTAGTTTTCGACAAGCGCACACCGGTGCCACCGCTTCCCGGCGCATTACCACATCCTGGTAGGCAATCTCTCCAAGGAGGAGGACTCACTGATGGCGAGGTACTGGCGATGGCTCATGACTCCCGCGAGTGCTAATGCAGAGACTCTGATTCGCGCCTCAACGGTTAAGATTTTCCCTCAACGTAAGCAACAATTCGATCCTGAAGATAAAAAAGTCCACCAGTACGTCCACAAACAAGCCATTTAATTTGGTCTCTCAAGGTTAGACCGGCGTTGTCGTCGTTTTGACTTACTTGACTTGTTTCACTGCTAAGATCCTTAGCCGCATCCTCTTTAGCCGCTTCGGTACTTTCCTCAGCGGCGCCCTTAGTCTCGGCAGCATCCTGTGTTTCCGGTTTCTTGAACTTTGATAGACTTTGCCTTCGGTTGGCTCAGAACCATTTCCCGATCCCAAAGCTTCTGCAAAACGCTTATTTAGGCGGAGCTGGATAAAACAGGAATAGTTCACGTAGTCGCTACCGCTATCCACAGAGACGTAACGATAGCAAAAATACTGCCACTGGGGCTAGAAGGCATTCCAATATGATTTCAGATCCAATAAAAATTGGGGTCCGAATACGTTTGGAGTAAAGGCTTTCAAGCCTTTTGATAGAGATCCTTTGCCGACAATCCTGCACGCAGTGAATCGTCACAAATTCCGAGTTAAACGTCGTCTTGCCCGAATCCGCGTGGTATCCAGGCCTGACCTGAAGGCGCGGGCGAGTTGTGTGTTGGACACGTTCTCACGCAAGCACGTGTCCAAGCTCCTCAAGCAGATCGGCGTTCTGAAGTTTCTCGGCTTCCTTGTCTACTTCGCCCGCGGCCTTTTCTGCGGAGCCGGTGGAAACTGAAACACAAAGCACCAGAAGAACACCCACAAACATCTTTTGAACTCGGACATAGTCACCTCCATGCCCTCCAGTTATCCAGGGTTTTGCACGGCGTCAACGGCGCGTCGCTTGATTCGGACGCAGGATTCAGACTGGCAGCGGCACTGCAGCCTTCTCACCGACAAAAACTAGATTGTGGTGTTCCGCAATAGACTGCAGGCATCCGCTCGCTGTTTTGCGTGCGTCTTGTGGTGCTTCACCCTATCTTTGTGACGCTTTAACTGGCGCCTTAGCTGGCCATTTGGTTCACAGCCCCATAAAGGCTGGGGGCCTTTACTTCCGCGTGCAGATCGGTGCCGTAAGCACCCAGCACATCACAATGAGCCACACTGTCGCGCCGTCTTCTTGAGAAGGTGACGTGAATCATTGGGGCTTTTTTTGTGAACTTTCCTACGACTCCTAGAAGCTTGTCTTCGGTGTACTGGCAAAGAGCCGGTGATGGATCGAGTTGATGAAATGCAAAACGTATAGACATGAGTTTCCCCCTTCTTGCTCGTGATTAACGTTGCTTGATGTTCGGTGTTTTTCCGATTCGGAGAAGTTTGGGAAGAAAACCGGTGTTACCCAGATTTCTTCCCAAACCTTTAACTTTCGCGTTTTAGCGATCCAGTCAGGCACTACTAATTGGAGGAGCAACATGTGTGCCAGTCCGCGGTGTTGTTTTTCGTGCCTGACGCAACTACGGGTGCGAACCGGATGGAGACAGGATGTAACGAAATGGGACGAAGTAAGGAGATTTGGATAAGTTGTTTAAGTAATTTAAGAAAATGTTTCCCGCCCATGTCGTACCTCTCTCCGAAGCGTCTCAATGCCGCCTCTATACTGAAGGACGGCAGGATGTACTGATTTGTTCCAAAATTATTTCATTCTGTTTCAAGTTGACCCTCATAGGTCGGGAAATACATGGCACCGCTCTTGCTTATTAGGGGAGCGAACACCAAAAAAAAGGAGGCAAAGGTTATGGCTATCAATTCAGGAAATGCGGCCGTTTACTCATGGGAGTGTATTGGTTTGGATGCGGACGAGCGCCAACTCGCCGAGGACATCATCGAGAAGGGTCCTACCGCATCCGTTAAGCGTCTGGATCGCAGAGATAGACAGCGCAACGCCCACGACATGCGGGAGGAAGGCTACGATCTCTATGCGGCTCACGACAGTCACCGGTGGAGTCCGGTCACGCATTATTTAGAACCGTACTTGTAGTCCTTAATTATTCGTCGTTGAACGGCGAAGCGGCATCTCACGCCCTGCTCCTAAATATGGTTGATCTCCGACCGGATTCATTTATTATGGGGCGCTTCTATTGGATTTCATGGGCGCCCGTAGCTCAGCTGGATAGAGCGGCAGACTACGAATCTGTAGGTCGGAGGTTCGACTCCTTCCGGGCGCGCATTTCCCTCCTTATCACTGAAAAATAGTGACAATTCTTGCGTCTTGACACAGCGCTCCAAAACCCTTAAAACACGGTTTCATAAATTTTCTCTCGTTAGAAGCAGTTATTTGTAATTCTGGGCCGACTTATTTGGAGGAAACACATGAAGTTTCAGTTGGTTATGGGCGTCCTTGTCCTGAGCATTATTCTTTCAGCCTGCGCCAAGAAGCGCCCGCTTCCCCCCCGGGGCAAGCGGATCGGGACCGTAACGGTCAGTGAGGATTTCCGTAACTATATGGTCGGACGCGAAATTGCCCCCGACCACTGCCTGATGCTCGTAGAGATGACGGACAGCAAAGACGTGGTGCTCGAAATCTCCGCTCCTGGCTGCCCGGACAACAACGCCATCGTGGCCTCGCCCATCGCCTCTCTAAAACTGTGGAGCGGCTGGATTCAGGTCGGTGACGAATACTCTACTCTCCTTATGGCCGGTGACTCCTCCATCTCGGCCGAGAACGTGCCTGTAGGCGTGATTACGGATATCGCCGATCAAACAGACGAAGAAGATTTGATGCGTTTGGATTCGCTCTGCGTAGGCAAAAGCTTCATGCGCATGGATCTCTCCCAGAACTGCCACATCGAAGTCAAAAACGACATGATGATTTCCAAAGTCGCGATCAACAAAGGCAACACGCTTCAGTCCATCCTCTTGGCCCGTGCCAATGGAACAGACGATGCGGTAGTCGCCGTCGCCAAGCGAGTGACCACGCTGGATGGCAAACTCGACACCATCAAAACCGATCTTGAGAACTCGATCAAGGAATTGAACGACAAGACGGAAAGAGGCTTTAAGGACGTGGGTGACAAACTCACCGCCATGGAAAAGGATTTTCAGAAAAAGCTGAACGCGCTTGAGAAATCGGTAAAAGACGACGCGGCGAAAGAGCGCGCGGCCCTTGAAACCAAGATTCTCAACGACGTCCAAACCAAGCTTGATGATCTCGCCAAACCCTGCGCAAGGAAAACAAAGACGGTGAAGCCGCTGTCGTGGAGTCCGTGACAAAGGACTTTGGCAAGAAGATGGACGATCTGAAAGCGCTCATCGCTAAAGACATGGACAAGAAGCTGGAAGAACTCAAAAAGAAAGCTTCGGATGATGACAAAGCGACCATTGAAGCGCTCAGAAAGAAAACCAGACCAAGATTGCGGCCGCTATCGAAGCTGCCAAGAAGGACCTCGATAAGACTCTAGAGACCCTCTCCAAGAAGGTAGACACCAAGGGAATGGAAGTAGACAAGATCAAGGATGAGGTGTCGAAACAGCTTGATGCGTCTTCCAAGGCCCAAGACAAGAAAATTGAAGCGGCTAAGAAAACGATCAAGGAATCTACAGATGAGGCTCAAAAAGCAACTCGACGAACTTAAAAGAAGATCGACGAGAGCGAAGAGGGATCGGCTGAAGAACCGTCCTCCTCGGAAGAGTAATCAACAACGTAGCTTTAAGAGGAGCACTGTTATGAAAGAATTCAGTCACTCAAATCTTGGCCATCCTAATGTTGGTACCGGCTCTCTCCTTCTGGACCGCTTGCACGCGCTCCAAAAACGAAGAGCCCAAAGCCGAAACCCCTGTCGCAGAGATGACGACACCGGAAGAACAGCCGACGGAACCTAGTGAGTCCGCCCCGGTTGTCACGGCGGAAGCTCCCACTGCTGAACCGGCAGTTGAAGCCCCCGTCTTGAAGCCCGCGAAAAAGAGCCCGGTCGTCGTGCGACGCCCGAGCCCTTTGGTCCCGGCACCGGTGGTAGCGTCAACGCCGAAGAAACTTCAATTCGCGCCCATGCCCATCGTCGGCAAAAGCTCGATGGAAACTTCGGTACCTAAAACGGGCCTGTCCTTTTACATTGGCGCTGGTCATAAGTTTGGTACGCAGATCGCAGACCGCACCTTTACGGAGATGGAGCTGCAAGCCAGCTACCTCTTTGAGAATGGCGCGGAAGTCGGCGTCCTCCAAACCGCGAAAAAGCTTTACGACATTGCTCCCGTTGGTGAGAAAGAGCTGCTCCTGGACGATACCGTGTTGTTTTGGCGCTCAAACGCCATGAACGGCCCTCTGGGAACGAGCCTAAAAGTAACGGCCGGAGTCACGCTTCCCGTTTCGGAACAGTCCGGAGATCGCCAGACGATCACCCGTCCCAGCATTGCTCTGACGGCAAGCAAACAGGTCACTGACAAGTTGGAAATCTCTGTCACTCCCTATGTGCAGTACCACTTCAACCGTTTTGTCTCGGGTCCTGACCGCGTACCGTCCCCTCTAGTCGCGGTAGGTGCCATCACCAAAGCGGAGTTCCAGGTCGTACCCAACGCCATCAAGCTTGTGGGCTGGGATCGTATTGGCGGACAATTCTACGAGCAGTTTGATGACCGCTCGGTAGCCCCGCCGGCGTCCACGCTTTCGAACTTCGGTGCGTATTTGGATTTCCTCATCTCGGACAGCTTGTCTCTACAGGCCGGCTGGCTTCGCGGAAATTCATTGCCGAACGACGGCTTGAATACGGGGAACCAGAACTTCTACGATCCGGAGAGCCACCGGTTCTACGCGTCGATAGGAATTCGCTTCTAGCAACAGTTTCGCGTTTGCGGGCACTTGAATTCCAAAGCTAGCTGCCGTACGCCTTCTTTATGAAGCGCAGATCCCTATTGCTGTTGGCTTTCCTGTGTTGGACGAACGCGCTGTTTGGCGCGAGTTATCACGCCCTTTTCTTTTCTTATGAAGGGGCGAACAAGAACTTGCCCCGCAAGTCCCACACCTTTGCAACTTTTGTGAAGGTGGAGCAGAGGCGGGCCAGTTTCGATGTGGAATCTGTTACCATCAGCTGGGGCCCAAGCAATCAAAAGGTACGGGCCCTACGCCGTAGAGCCCAGGAGGGCGTCAACTCCAGCTTAATCTCTACCGTCAATGATGCGCTACGTACCGGGTTCCTATTGGATTCGTGGGGACCTTACGAAATCTCCAAAGAAATTTACGATCGTGCCGTAATACAGGAAGGGCGATTGAAGGCCGGTAAGATTGGCTACAAGGTGCTCGACGAAAAATTTCGTCCCTTCGCGCTCAACTGCATCCATGCCGTCAGCGATATTTTTGGTCACCTCGAAACGGGAACTCTGCGGGGTAGCGACGCGACCAAGAAAGTGGTGAACACCTTCAAGCAAACCCGGCAGCTGGGTGCACGAAACACCGCCCCGTTAGATCTTTTTTCGGCGCTGGACATTGAAAACGTTCGGTTTAGGAAGCACGATCGGTAGTAGATTCTACCTTCACGTCAGAAATCACTCGACGTCCCCGGTGAAAAGTTAAGTAATACCAAATCCACTGAGTCATCACGAGAATCCGATTCTTAAAGTCGATCAGATAAAAAATATGCACCACGACCCAAATCCACCAAGCCAATAGACCCGCGAGGCGGACACCCAAGAAGATCCGCAACGGCAAAACGGCGGCCAACCGTGGCTAGACTTCCTTTATCGATGTATTGAAAAGCAGGAGAAACTTTCCCGCTAAACGTGCTTTAAGGACGCGCCCGACGTGCTGTCCTTGCTGCTTCGCGGCGGGTGCAACGGCGGGCAAGGGTTTTCCCGATTTGTCGACGACATAAGCGGCATCGCCCACCACAAATACGCTCGGATCCCCCACTAGACTCAAGTCGGACCCACCTTGACGCGTCCCGAGCGATCCATCTCCGCGCCAAGGCCCGTGGCAATTGAGTTGGCGCGAACCCCCAACAGCCCAAAAAACAGTCCCCGCATCGATTCGCCTGCCGCCCAAAGGTGACGCCGTTCGCATCGATGGCTTCCACCGGAGTTCCCGTGATCACCTTCACCCTAACTTATGAAGTGCCTGCTGCGCCTTTTCAGAAAGTTTTTCGGAGAATGGGGCGAGGAATTCGAGGCCCGGCCTCGACCAGAAGAATTTCGGCGGAAGCGGGATCGAAGTTACGAAACTCGCCACGTATCGCTTTGTGGGACAGCTCGGCCAAGGCCCCAGCCAGCTCAACGCCGGTGGGTCCCGCCCCAACGATGACAAAGGTCAGAAGACGCCTGCGTCGGGCGCTGTCTGTTTCAAATTCAGCCGCTTCAAAAGCCCGCAGGACCTGATCGCGCATGCGAGTCGCATCCTCGATAGCTTTTTAGCGAAGGCGCGCTATCCTTCCACGCTTCGTTTCCGAAGTAGTTGTATTCGATCCCGTGGCGACCACGAGTACGTCGTGGGAACTTGCCCCGCACTGGTTTGCACGAGCTTTTGCTTGCGATCCACGCCCTTGATTTCCGCTTGCAGAACTTTCACGTTTTGCTGTCGGCGAAAGACATGGCGGATGGGTACGGCGATATCCTCGGGAGAGAGTCCACCCGTAGCCACCTGGTAGAGTAGAGGTTGAAAAAGATGGTGGTTCTGCCTATCGACGATCAGGATTTCCACGTCGGCATTCTTGAGGCCCTTGCTACCGCCAACCCCGCAAAGCCACCGCCCAAAATTACGATTCGCTCGGCCATTGGACACCTATCTTGCTTCCAGTATGGCATACTCCGCAAGTTCCTTCATCTCCACCCCGGTTTGCCATCTGCGCTCGCTTTCGATAGGCCTAGTACCCAAGGAGGAAACAAATGAAGCGCATTCTGATCATTCTCGTTGTTGCATTGACCGCAAACCCCGTTCTTGCGGAAAATGAGGCCTCACCGTGGGCGCACTCCTCCCAGCTGGGCATCGCGCTGAGCGGCGGAAATAGTGACTCTCAAACCTACAACGTTAAACAAGAGACTTCCTATTGGTGGGCCAAGAACGTTTTGAAATCGTCGGGCCATTATCTGGTCAGGCGCTCCAATGGGGCGGAATCCGCAAACAACTGGGACTTTACGCTCCGCTACGAAGAGAACTCTCCGAACGCCTCTCCTCTACGCGGGACCTGGCGTGGAGGGCGATCGTTTTCCGGTTATACCGTCCGATACAACGCCGGTCTCGGTGCCGTATGGATCATCACGGGAGACAAGAAAAATGACTTCCTCGTCTCCGGAACTTGGTTATCAATACCAGAATCAGCAGAATGTCGCGGGGACCAACCCGGCTTCCTACAACTCACACTTCATCCGCTTGTATCTAGAGGGAGGAAGAGCCTCTCGGAGATGGTAACCTTCAAGATGTACATTGAAGCGCTACCGGATTTGGTTCAGTCACAGAACCTGCTCTTGAACTTTGAGCCGTCCTTTAACGTCGCCCTCAACTCCCACTTTTCCCTGAAGCTCGCCTACACCGGCAAATTCGACGGCCTGCCGAACACAGGAAAAAGTCCTACGACTGGCAGTACACCACGTCGCTGGTGGCGACTTACTAGCCTACTCCGCGAGAGGTTGAGCAGCCCGAATGCCGCCGCCCGCAAGGCTTGTCAGGATCCTGGGCTCTACTACTATCCCCCAAAGGTGAGGGAGAATGACTAAGCGCTATTGGATCCAGGTTTTGCTTTTGTCGTTGGTGACGTTTGCGTGCGTCGCCCCAAAACCTACAAGACAGGCCTGCTCATGGTGAGTCGCACTTATGCCTTGGCCTCCGATCACCTGCTAACCGGGGTATCGCCGTATAAAGATCGCCTGCAAGATACCAAGTGGCTGGCAACCGACTGGTTCAAGTATTCTCCGCTGGTGGCTCTGGGCTACCGCCGATGACTTGGCTCCCCGGCAAGATCCACGCTTTCTGTGGGTTTGGATAAATCTCTTCGTTTTTGGATGGGAGTGAGTGCTTGGATTCTTCTCGATCGCAAGACTTCTCCATGGGTTTGGTTCGCCGTACTGGTCGCTTCCTGTGAACTCAACATCTCACTGGTTCACCAGCAGATAAACAGTCTGCTTTGCGGAATGATCTTTCTTGGACCGCCTTATACAAAAGACACGCGTACGGAAAAGCGGGTTTTGTTTTAGCGCTGGCCACCAACTTCAAGATTATCCCTCTGCCTCTACTTGGAGTCTTGGGCTTGCAAATGCGACGTCACTACCTCTTTTATTCTGTGCTGACACTTGCCTTGGCGTTTCTCATTCCCGGATTTTTTATCGGCTTTGACACCAACCTTCAGTTTCACATCGACTGGATGCAGCTCCTTTCAAAAGACATCCACACTCAAGGGATCGCCGACATTCAATCTCTGATGGAGCGTTTGGGAGCGCCTACCCTAGGTGCTTTTTTGCGGTGGTCCGTACTGTTCGTCACGGCCGGGCTCATGGTGATTCCGCTTTTGATCAGAAAGAACGATCCGGATTGGGTGGTGTGGCTAAGCACCGCCTTGCTAGGCATCACGTTGTGGAACCCACGGACCGAATCCCCCACCTTTGTAATTGTCGCCCCTCTCTACATTTTGCTTATGCAGCAGTGGCTTGGGCCCGACTCTCTGCAAAGGCTAGGACGTTACTTTCTGGTACTGTGCAGCTTTCTCATCACCATTAGCTTTACCGATATCTGGCCGCGGACCCTCTGGGATCCCGGTAACCCGGTTTGCGCCGCCAAGACGATTGGAACATTGCTGTTATTTGTCGTCGTTGCGGCCATCGGCTTAAGAGACTTGATTGCGCAACAACGACAGGAGCAACCCGATGCCGTCACCAACCACAGACTGGTTATTGAAACTCCCTAAAGCGGAACTGCACTTACATATTGAAGGCAGCCTTGAGCCCGAGATGGTCTTTGAAAAGGCGGCCAAGCACCGCGTGAAACTCCCTTACCCTTCGGTGGAGGCGCTTCGCAAAGCTTATGACTTTTCCGATCTGCAATCCTTTCTAGATATTTACTATCAAGGCGCAGACGTTCTACGAGACGAGGAAGATTTCTTTGATCTGACGATTGCGTACCTGAAGAAAGTGCACCGCGAGAACGTGCGGCACGTCGAGATTTTTTTCGATCCACAAACTCACACGGATAGAGGGATTCCCTTCGAGGTGGTCATCCGGGGAATCCGAGCGGCCCTTGAAAAAGCTTCGGATGATTTTGGAATGAGCTCCGAACTGATTCTCTGCTTTTTGCGCCACCTCAGTTGTGAGGCCGCGGAATCGACCTTGAAACAATCGCTACCTTTCAAGGACTGGATCGTGGCGGTGGGCTTGGATTCGTCCGAGGTGGGGCACCCGCCCAGCAAGTTCAAACGCGTTTTCGACGAGGCCCGCAGCGAGGGCTTTTTGACCGTAGCCCACGCGGGGGAGGAGGGGCCACCCGAGTACATCTGGGAGGCTTTGGATCTACTAAAGGTAAAGAGAATTGATCACGGCGTGCGGTGTTTGGAGGACGAGAGGCTTACGGCGAGACTCGTAGCAGAGCAAATCCCGCTCACGGTCTGTCCTCTTTCTAATCTTAAGTTGCGCGTATTTGATCGCCTCGAAGATCACAACTTGAAGGAGCTGTTGAAAAAAGGACTTCGGGCAACCGTTAACTCAGACGATCCGGCCTACTTTGGCGGCTACCTTCAGCAAAACTTTGTAGAGACCACCGAAGCGCTCGGGCTGGGACGTGCAGAGATTGTCCAGCTTCTCGAGAACTCTTTCCGAGCCTCGTTCGCACCAGAAGCTCGCAAGCAGGCACTGCTCCGCGAACTCCAAGCTGCCGCTACGCCGTAGGCTGGCTGTAACGGGAAATGGGCACTACGGTTGCCTTGCTGGCGTTGGGTTTATCTTCCAACATCTGGGCCGCTTGGTAGATCGTCTTAGCAAATTCCAAAAAAGCTTCTTTTTCGTACTTCAGCGAGAAATTTCCTAAATCGACCCGGATCGTGCCACACCCACAACGTTGGATGGATTGGACTGGATTCACAGAACGCTTTTTCATTTTTCTTCCCCCAAAAAAGCCAAACCTTTATTCAGATTTAGTCTGAATAAGACTCTATCTGAGGGGTTCTCCCTTGCCAAGAAAAATGTATGGCAACTAGCGGAAGTTTTTTTCGGCCCTGATCCTACATATATGGCCAGTACCCCACGCGTCTTTTTTGGCTGGCCTAGTCCGCTTTGCATGCTTAGGATGGGCGAAGCGAGGAAAAATGCGGATAATATGGGTTATTCTCTTGGTCGGACTTTGCTTGGGAGGTTGCTCCTCTGCGCCTCCTGCCGCCGACAAACAAATCACGCTAGGAAACTTCAAAACCAAAATCCTGCGCGGGAAAACCTCGCAAGAAGAAGTCATGCGACTGCTGGGCTCGCCGAGCATCACCACCACCAACGCCCAAGGCAACCCGGTGTGGACCTATACCCGACAGCCCTTTGACCGCAAGAACCAAAGCTTCGCAGGTGGGATCACGCTCTACGGTGGGGACGATTCCTTTACCTCCTCCTCCAGTTCGAGCTACGACATCATCCTGACTTTTGATTCCCGAAGCCACGTTCAGGATTACTCCGTCATCGCCTCCGAGTTCTAAATTCGGCTAAACACCTCTGTGCTGGATTCGAAGCGCCGGACGTGCTATCGGGAGGCATGTCACTGGAGAACCCCGAATTTTGGATGAAACAGGCGTACGCGCTGGCCGAAGAAGCGGCCTCGCTGTACGGCGAGGTTCCCGTGGCCGCCCTACTCATCCAGGACAACCAAATCGTCGGTAAAGGTACCAATGAGCGCCTGCGCAGCGAGCGCACCGCCTCGCATGCAGAAATTGTGGCGCTCGAAGACTACAACCTGCGCTTCGGAAGGTGGCGTTGCGAGCCCGGCACCGCTTTAGTGGTTACGACCGAGCCCTGCTTGATGTGCACGGGAGCGCTGCTTTGGGCGCGGGTGGATCACCTTTATTTTGGGTGTGAGGACCCGCGGGGCGCGGGACTTCGACGGGTGCAGTCACTTATCGAGGACGGGGTTTACGACCACCGCTTCTGTAGCGTTCACGGCGGGGTGTTGGGCGACGAATGTTCCGCGATGATGAGCTCGTTTTTTGCGCGCATGCGAACGCGAAAAAACTACGACGATCAATTTTACTTTTTCTAATACTGCATTCACATTTATTAATTTTTCTAAACCACTCTTTGTCGCTATTCCTGATCCTGTCAGTTCCGATGCCGCGTCGGCTGGAACTTTTGGAGGGATGCCATGAAAACTTTAAGACTATTGGGTGTTCTCGCTCTCGTAATGAGCGCACCCAAACTTGCGAATGCTAAAACCACTTACACCAAAGACCTCAAACTGGAGTGCCAGGGAGAGTACAAGGTGCTGTCCGCCGTGCCCTACTACAACGCCCCGATGGGCCGGGCGCCCGGCCGATCGGGGACTCATGAAACGGTGGAGGTGCTTTCACTGGAGGGATCCGGCTGCGATTTGCTGGCTCCCTATTACGGAGTTGAAATTGAAGAAGGGGATCAACTCTCCTTTGGAAAATCCATTTACGAAGGCAGTCTAGCGGAGGCCAAAGCGCTGGCAGCAGCTCGGCTGGGAAACACCTACCCGTTTTCAGTGGAACAACATTTTAGCTTCCAAACCAAGTACGGTACCTTGCCGTTTTTCCCTACGGTTCACCAGGAAAGCGTTTCCGTTCTCAGCCTGACGGGCACACTGGACGCCAAAAAAATGTACGGCAGCCTTCCCGTTGCCGAACTCGCCGATAATACCAAGATGAAACTTCTGAATGAGGCTTACGGTGCGATCGACTATGGAAAGAAATACCAAAGCATCAGCGCCGACAGCGATGATTTCTTAAGCTTCATTCTCGGGGTGGACTTTGCAGAAGAGGATCTTGCGCTGGAGTACATCCAGGATCTCATCCTGCTCTTTGAGAACACCTCCCGGTTTACGAGCTCCTTCGTCTCCTTGCACCCGGGAACTCAGATCGGGAAGAAGCTGAACCAGCTTCTCAACAGCTACGGAAAGAGTAAGTTTTCTTCCAAACTCGATGTCTTCAAGCGAACCCCCCTCCTCTTCGAAGGTCAAATCATCGGGTGGGCGTTCTTAGAGAAAGGAAAATCTGTTCCCGAGCTAAATGAAGAGGAAGTCGTCGACTTTCTGACCCACGCGCTGGAACAAGCGGAGAATCTCGCTAAAGTACCGCAGGTAATAGAAGCTCGGTATCTGTTGCAGCAGTACAAGGAAGCGGGTGGGACCGTGCTGGCGTACAGTAACAAGCAACCGCCCGCCACCTACAAGCACCCCGAATATTTCGTCGTCAACGCGGAAGCTGAGGCGTTTATCACTCAGCTACTCGCGGTGAAATAATCCGTCATCCCACTGGGGAGGGTGCTTCGGCACTCTCCCCGAGCGGGAGAAGCTTCGCCATATAGAACTCGTCCACAAACTGGTCCCCCACACGAAGCGAGTCGCGCTTTTTCCCCTCCACCTCAAAACCGCACTTCTTATACAAAGCGACAGCACGATCGTTGTGAGCCATGACGGTAAGTTCTAGCCGGTGTAGGCCTCTACTCTTCGCCCACACAAACATCGATTCCATCAGTTGCTGGCCCAGGCCTTTTCCCGTGTGAGCCGCCAAAACCCCAAGGATCAGATGCACCCCAAGTCGCCGCCGGTGCATCAGGCTTCCGGTTGCGATTAACA
>JAWKNY010000011.1:0-99408 GCA_041391485.1 Bdellovibrionota bacterium
CCAACCGTGCTATGGATTCTGGATGGTCTGAGAGGGGGGACCTCAGTCATGGCAGGGATTCAGTTACAAAACGTTCGCAAAGATTTTGGCGCACTGTCCGTTATCAAGGGCGTCGACCTGGAAATCCGCTCAGGGGAGTTCATCGTGTTCGTCGGCCCTTCCGGCTGCGGCAAGAGCACTCTCCTTAGAATGGTGGCCGGTTTGGAATCGGTCAGTTCAGGGACTATCCGCATCGGCGATCGTGTGGTCAACGACATCAGCCCCAAAGAGCGCGGTGTCGCGATGGTTTTTCAAAACTATGCCCTTTACCCCCACATGACGGTCGCTGAAAACATCGGTTTTTCTTTGAAACTTTCGCGCGTTCCCAAAGCGGAGATCGCTAAACGCGTAGACGAAACTGCCCGCGTGCTGCGGATCTCAGAGCTTCTTCCCAAAAAACCCGGACAGCTATCCGGCGGACAAAAGCAGCGCGTGGCAATGGGACGGGCAATGATCCGTAACCCCAAAGTCTTTTTGTTTGATGAGCCGCTCTCCAACCTGGACGCCCAACTGCGCATACAGATGAGATCAGAGATTGCGCTATTACACCGACGAGTCGGCGCCACCGTTATTTACGTGACTCATGATCAAGTAGAGGCGATGACGCTGGCGGATCGTATTGTCGTTTTGCACGGGGGACACATTGAGCAGGTCGGGGCCCCTCTTGAGGTGTACCGAAACCCGCAGACCCAGTTTGTCGCCTCTTTTATCGGAACCCCTCCCATGAATTTTGTTCCGGCGGCGCGCTTTCCGTCTGCGAGTCTCCCCACAAAATGGAACGGCTCGCTTAGCACGATTGGCTTCAGAGCCGAAAAAACCGCGATCGGCAAAACCGACGGGCTGGACCCCATAGGACATGGACGCGTACGTTTAGTGGAACCTCTCGGGCTGCGCGCGCTCGTTCATGTGGAGCTGGGCGATCAGGAGCTGGTAACTGAAGTCGATACACTGGGGGCTCCCACGCCCGATAGTGAAGTGCCTTTGGGAGTCGCTCCTAGAGATCTGTTTTATTTCGACAAGGCCGGACAATCGCTGGGAGCGCCGCTATGAAGCGAGTCGATTGGCTTCCGTGGTTGCTCTTAAGCCCCACCGTGATTCTCTTGAGTGTCTTTGTCATCTACCCGGCACTGTATTCGATCTATCTGAGCACGCAGAACGTGGATCCCTTTACCCACGGTACTATCTTTGTCGGGTGGGAGAATTACCTCGAGCTCGCGCAGTCTGAAGAGTACTGGAAGAGTTTGAAAGTCTCTCTCCTTTTTACCGTCTACACAGTTGTTCCCTCTATTGTCGTAAGTTTAGCGGTCGCCTTGGCCCTCAACGCAAAACCCTACATCAACGGATTTTTTCGCACGCTTTTCTTGATGCCGGTAGCTGTCTCCACCGCAATGGCAGCGATGCTTTGGATCTTTCTCTACAACCCGACCGCGGGCTTTCTCAACTACGTGCTTTCTACGTTTGGCATCGAAGGGCCCAACTGGTTAGCCGATCCGACGTGGTCGCTCGTGGCGGTCGCCATTGCCACGGTTTGGAAAGAACTTGGGTTTAACGTGATATTTTTTCTAGCGGGTCTAGCTTCCGTACCCCCAGAGCTCAATGAAGCCGCCCGCATCGACGGAGCCAATGCATGGCAGCGGTTCTGGAGAGTGACCTTACCGATGCTCTCCCCTACAGTTTTCTTCGTCGGGGTCGTTTCGGTGATCCATTCTTTTGAGAGTTTCGGACAAATCCACATCCTGACACGCGGGGGTCCGGCGGGAGCCACCAACGTACTGGTTTATAGCTTGTACCGAGATGCTTTCGAGAACTTCCGATCGGGCTTTGCGTCCGCTCAGGCCGTCATTCTTTTTGCCATCATCCTTGCCGCCACCTTTGTTCAGTTCCGCATCGGGCAAAAGCGGGTGCACTATGCATAAGATACTGCGGGACAAGCGGCTCTGGATAACCTTGATCTTGCTCGTGCCGGCGCTCATCCAGTTTTTCCCAATCCTGTACATGGTGAGCCTTTCTTTTAAGCAGGGAGTGGAAGTTTTTGCTTTCCCTCCCACAGTCTTTCCGAATTCTCTCAAGTTTGACAACTATGAGGCTGCACTTAAGGCAGCTCCGGTAGGACGCTTGTTTAACTCTTTGGTTCAGGCAACAGCCATTACCTTACTCCAGGTGTTCACAGCGATTCTGGCTGCTTTGCCGCGCTGGCGCGCACGGAGTTTGCAGGCAAAAACTGTTTCTCGTCGATCCTTGCTACCATGATGGTCCCGGGAGAAGTAATCATCATTCCCAATTACCTGACACTCGCAAACTGGGCTGGCTCGATACCTACACGGGCCTCGTCGTTCCCTTTGGGGCTTCAGGATTTGGCGTTTTCCTTCTGTACCAATTCTTCAAAACGATTCCAAAAAAGAACTCGAAGAGGCGGCCCGAGTCGATGGGGCGAGTAGGCTTCGCTTCTTGTTTCAGAATATGGTCCCGCTTTCCATGCCGGCCGTTGTCGCGTTTGCTGTCTACGCGTTTGTGAGCGCCTGGAACCAGTACCTGGCCGCTTGTCGTAACCCAGTCTACAGCTATGCAAACGGCGCAGATAGGTATCGGCATGTTCCGAGCGGAGAACGAAGCCAATAGCTGGGGCATGATTATGGCAGCGACTACACTTCTGATAGCCCTCCATCGCGCTATTCTTGGCAACCCAAACAGTTTGTACAAGGCATCACCATGAGTGGTTTGAAAGGTTAATATGAAAGTCTTCTTAATCGCTTTGCAATTTTCTGCGCGTCCTTGCAGGCCGCTACGACTATTCAATTCTGGCACTCCATGTCGGGCCCCAAAGCAAAAGTGATCGACGAGCTAGTAGCCGACTTCAATGCCTTACCCGAAAACAAAGGCAAGGCCCAGGTGGTAGCCCAATATGTAGGGAGCTACCCAGAAGGAGTGAACAAACTTCGGACAGCACTCATCGGAAACCGCGGCCCCCTAATGTTGCCCAAATTTACGACATCGGCACTCAAGTCATGATCGACTCCAATGCCGTTGTGCCGCTACACGAATTCACAAGCAAAGATCCCAGCTTCGCCATGGATCAGATTTTGCCCCAGATAAAGCGCTACTATGAAGTCGCGGGGTAAGCCTCTACCCCTGCCCTTTGCGACCTCCAAACCCCATCATCTATTACAACGTCGACGCTCTAAAAAAGGCCGGGATCGCATCGCCTCCTAAGACCTTTGCCGAGCTGCAGATGGTTTGCCCCAAGCTTACCGATCCCAAGAGCCAAAAAACCTGCATCACTTGGCCCTTGCACGCCTGGTTCTTCGAAGAATTTGTCGCACGCCAAGGAGGGGATCTTCTAGCTCCGGCCAATGGTCGCACGGCGCGCGCTGACAAGGCCGTATTCAGCCAACCCCCTGGACAGCGATTTGTTTCTCTTTGGAAAACACTCGTCGAAAAAGGCGAATTCGCGAACGTGGGGCGTGGTTGGCAACCAGCCAACCACAACTTCCTGGCCAATCGATCTGGCAATGATGATCACTTCTACCAGCGACGCTTTTTGAAATCACCAAAAAGCATCTTTTAAGGTCAGCGACGGCACCGCTCTTCACCTTTGATCCAGCCGTTCCTGGCGGCACCATCGTCGGGGGCAACTCGCTCTGTGCCGAAGCGCAAGGAAAAGAATGAAGAACAGCTCGCCTGTTCTTCGTGCGATGATGGCTCAGCCGAACGGGCAGGAGTCCGTGCAGGCGCGTAATCGCTGGCTATTTTCCATCTGCCGACGTGACGATTCGCTTAAATCCCAAGGCTTTTATAAGCAGTATCCCGGGGCTTGGACGGCGATTGAACAACTTCGTAACAGTGCGGAGATTCCGGGCGACCGGCGGCGCCTTGATGGGTGTTTTCCCGCAAGCGCGGGAGTACGGGAGTCGGCCGTTGAAGACTACCGCCGGACAGAAGAGCGTGGAAAAGGCGCTCAAGACGCGGAAGAGAAACAAGCCGCGCTTTGAGCGCTACAACCGGCCTGCCGCACAGTTAACCTAATATTTACTTTACCACATTGGAACGGATACTCCCATTTTGGGGGACGAATACTCTTGGATGCAGACTCAGAAAATTCCAGTCAGCTTGATACGGACGCCGTAAAACAGTGTATCCGCACGTTGGAGACCATACTTGAGGACCGCGTGCGTCTTGCCAGCATTCCACCGGAAATGCGCCAGGCGCTGGTGATGGCGGCGGGCCGGGTATCCCGCCCCGATAAAATTTGAGATCATGAAACTCTCCAAGGTCTACCGCCGACGCAAAAAGAAGAAGAATGATGCGGCCGATCGCAAGGCTGTGGCAGACACGGTGATTCGCACCGCTCGCCGCGCCGAGGTGTTTCAGAATCCTGTCGCGCTTCCCCCTACCACCGGCGAGCGCCCTCGCCTCAACCGGCCGCGAAATTGTTATGTCTCGCAAAAGGAATACGACACGCTCCATTTCTTTTATGATTCAATGTGCCGCGTCTGGTGGTGATTTCAACTACGGGAAGCGTTCTCAAACCGTTTCCCGAGGGAACGGTAGCGCTACTCACGGGCGGTAGGATCGTGAAGATAGGCTACCAGTGTGCGCTCATGCTGTTACGCGCAGGCAGCCACGTCATTGTCACGACCTGTTTTCCACGAGATGCCGTCCAAAGGTTTGCGCGCGAAGAGGACTACGAAAGCTGAAACAACGACTGGAGTTGCCACTGACTCGATCTGCGTCATTCGCCGAGTGTGGACGCTTTCGTGAGTATCTACTGGCGCGACTCCCGCGTCTGGATTTTTTGATCAACAATGCGGCTCAAATATGCGCCGCCCCCCGGCTTTTACCGCCACCTTCTGAAAGTGAATCGGCGCCTTCTTGGGGCAGCTTCCGAAACCGGCGCGTGCCACTGGAAGCGTACGAGGCATTCAAAACCCTCGCCTGCACACACGGGGATAGAGTCCGATTGGGTAGCGGATCTGTCTACAAAAAGGTGCCGTACTGGTATCCAGGCGGCAGGCCTGCTCACACAGATTCCACTAATTGAAGAAGACTCTAAACCCGATGCCGAGTTTTTCCCGGACGGAAAACGAGACGCCAGGATTTGCAACAGGTGGACTTGCGACTGATGAATAGCTGGCGCATGAAACTTGCGGACGTTCCAACGCCAGAGCTTATTGAGGTCCAGCCTCGTTAAACTCCATCGCACCCTTATCCTCTGCAAACTCAAAGCGCTCATGCTCAAGCACCCGTATCCGTACAAACACGTCGTCAATGTTTCCGCGATGGAAGGAAAATTTACGCGCTATACAAAAACGGACCGGCACCTGCACACGAACATGGCCAAAGCGGCGCTCAATATGATGACGCTTACTTCCGCTCCCGACTATGCAAAGGATGGAATTTTTCATGAACGCCGTAGATACGGGCTGGGTAACGGATGAGGATCCGGCTCAACATTCGAGCGCAAGCAGTTCGAACACGACTTCCAACCGCCATTGACATTGTCGACGGCGCAGCCCGAGTCTGTGACCCAATTTTCTCTCACGCAATGAGGAGTTTGGGGCAAGTTCCTGAAGGATTTCGTCCCGACAGGCTGGTAAATCGTCTAGCCCTGCAGGCCACTTTCAGTATACGGGGCGACACCGGGCTCTTTGCTCATTATTTCAGTCACTCTTTAAACCCAGCCCGAGAATCGACTACCGAACATCAGACACTTCCACTCCGCGCTTCGTGCCTAAATTTGGTGGCACCCCGCTTGCAAAACATAGGGCTGAAGCTTTCTTGCACTTTCACCTCGAACACACCACGCACCCAGACACCACATCCGCACAAAACGGAACAAGGACTAACGATGAAAACGCGCCTCACACATATACTTTTTGATCATTTTTGTTTCTCTTTTTCTCGGCCTGTAGAAAACAACCGCCTAGCCTTGGGCCAGGACAACGGCGGATTCAGCTTGAATTCTTGGTAATGACGATGACGGCTCTACGAACACCGGCTCCACGACGGTGGAACGACAGGTGGGAGTAAGGACCTCAGATCGATCGGCGGGGATGACCGGCGGCAATTGCCAGTGGTGGTGACTGGCGGAGCCACCGGTGGAACTGGTGGAACCGGTGGATGGCGGCGGCTATGTCTGTTTGCCCGATAATCCGGTCGTAAACCTCGGTGCCTTAGCGGCAACTTTCCTGCCACCGTTCGCTTGTCCGCTTCGACTTATAAAGCGGGACTTCCTGTCCCCTCGAACGCCGTGATTGGTGGAGCGCCCAGTGGCGTAACGCTTAACAACCAAAGCAACAACGGCGCGGTCATTGTCGACGCTCAGATCAGCGCGGCCGGCCAGTACACCATCGCTATCGTCGCCGAAAATCCTTTTGGCGAAACAACGGTCTGCCCTTACCAGGTAACGATCACGACTATCCCTCGTTTAACCTGTAACTCGGTGACGGGGCCCAATCAGATTTACATTAATGCTAACTCGCAAAAGGCCGTCTCGCTTGTGGCGACACTTAACCGACCAGCGATTTTGGTATCCAACCCGGTGGCAATTTCTCCTTAAGCTCCATCAGCGGAAACGGTAGCACGAGCGTCACCGTGAACGGAAACGTGCATCGCCAGTGGCTGCACGGAGTCAGTCACACCGGGTAAACTTGACTTTCCGGAAGCCCTTGTTGCGGGTCCGAAATGATCAAGTGGCTTGCTCTATTTTCGGTGACAGAACTCAACCCGGCAGTGGTTCAACGGCGAAACTTTATTCGAAGCCTCTACGAACGCATGCTTGGACGCGCGCCTTCGAACGCGGAAATCGTCAACTGGGATGCGACCGGTCAGGCGCACCCGGCCATTGCTCAAGGGTTCGCGCTCAGCGACGAACACTTGCGACGTTTTATCGATCTCAACTACCGCCAGTTTCTAAAACGTGGAGCGGAGGCCGCTGGCCAGGAGTCTTGGAGAGTTTTCATTCGAAACTCCGGCAACAACCCATTCGAGTTCCAGGCTCAGGTCCTTGGATCTGCTGAATACTGGGACGCACCGGCTCGAATATCGTTGGCTTCGTCCAAACCCTATGTCGATGTATTGAAACGCCCGGCGGATCCGGTGGGACTGGTGGGCTGGACCGCACACGCCGCCATCCATGGACGCGTTTCAACGGCTCGCGGGTTCTTGGCCTCTGAAGAATACCGAAAACTCGTTATCCGTGAAGACTTGTATCAAGGAATACTCAATCGGGTACCGGCCGCCTCAGAAGTGAACGCCTGGTATGCTCAATTCGCTGCGGGCAATGTCAACGGCCTCACGATTATCGGAAGCTTCTATGGTAGCGACGAATACTACAACTCGTTTAGAGTGCAGTAGACGTTTGCGTCTCGCTTTAGGTTAGGGTTATGCTGTTTCATTATTGAAAGGCATCGCCCTAAATGAAAGACGTTTCAGACGATAATAGCTTACGCAGCCGCCGCCTTAAGGAACTTGCCCATTTCCTCGACTCCAGATTCCAGCTGGGTCCCATCCGTGTGGGTTGGGACGCTATCATTGGGGTCATCCCCGGTATCGGCGACGCTATCACTTCAGTCCTTTCTGCCTACATTGTATTGGAAGCGGCTCAAGCCGGGATTCGGCCCGCCGTTTTGATGCGAATGGTAGCCAACGTTCTCATTGAAAATATCGTCGGCGCCATCCCCATTGCCGGGGACGCCTTTGATGTTTTTTGGCGCGCGAACGAAAAGAATTACCGCCTCTACGAAGCCTCGCTCGCGGACGGCGCCAGAACGTCGCGCCTCTCGGTGCTCTGGTTGTTGGGCTTGCTCGTGGCATTCATTGTGCTCAGTACCCTTGCGATCGCGATCCCTATCGCCCTCGCCATCTACCTGGTCCAACTGATAAGCAGCTGATTTCACCTATCTTTTTAGGCAGATTGAGGATTTTTTCCAGCTGTGTTACTGGAGCGTAACGCAGGAATGTAGAGGTACACGTGCGGCAATGGCTGCTTTTAATTTTGCTAGTCTTCACCCAGGGCGCGTATTCGCAACTCCCTGGGAAAGGTCCAACTCCGCAGGAAGGAGAAGAGGATCCTCTTTGCTCCTATGGGATCGCCGCCAAAGGGACACAAGCCCATTTGGAACGGCTAGCTCAGCTCGGTGAGATTGCGGGTGGTGCCGTTCACGATATCAATAACCTCGTAACCGGCGTCATTTTCCAACTAGAGGCCGCCCTCGCCCGCCAAGAAGTCGGCAATCAAGAACAGCTCATACAGGCCATCGAGCAGGCGCGGCAGCTTGCGCGAATGGCACGCGCCATTACGGATTTTACACGCGATGATACAGGCCGCCCGGTCCATCTGCGGTTAGAAAACCAAGTCAGCCGGATGTTGGAAGTCTGCAACTACTTCCTTCGGAATCACCAAGTAAGTTTTACGGCCGATGAGGACCTCTTTGACGTAGTCCTGACTTCTGTTCTTTTGGATCAGGTGCTGCTCAACATCCTTGTGAACGCTGACAAGGCAATGGCTAAGGCGGGGACGGTGCGTATTTTTGCCAGCAACGTAATTCTCACCGAAGCCATTCCCTATGATCGAGGTGTAGTGAAGCCCGATGTCTATGTTCGATTGGACATTAGCGATACCGGTGTGGGAATTCCGGGCGAAATTCTCGAAAAGATTTTCACGCGTCACTTCACCACCCGCGGCCAGAACGGCACCGGTTTGGGCTTGAGCACTGTGGACAACATCATGCAAGCCCACGGCGGCCACGTTCTTGTGCAAAGCGAATTAGGTAAAGGAACGACCTTCACCCTTTACTTTCCGGCATCTGTCGAAGGTCCAGCTATCGTCGACAACTCTGACATCCCAGTCAAATCCGACACTATTCGGGTGCTTCTCATCGACGACGACGAGATCCTGGTGGAAGCGCAGCGAGCGGTTCTTTCCACTTCACAAGCCAAATACGAAATCCTAAGCGCAACGACTGTGGAGCAGGCGAGAAGGGTTTTTGGCGCGAACAAAGACCACCTGGACATGGTCATCATCGATTACGGCCTTCGCGGTATTCGAGGCACCGAGCTCGCGGACGAGTTTAGGGCAGAGCGCCCCGCGCTTATGGTCCTCATCACGAGTGGCATCAACCGACCAAATTTAGGCTACCCCATTTTTCTCAAAGACCCCGCAAACAATTTGGATATCGAAATCCAACGTCTCATTAAAGAAGCCGACGAAGATTAGCTCCCGCAAAGAAACGCGGGGACATACGAGTCCCCGCGTTCTCATGAGGGTCGGCTATCCAGTTGTCGCACCCGTCGTAAGATCTTCTGAATCAAAGCATGGCTTTCCCCTACTGCGTAACGCGCAGGGGGCTAAGGAAGTGGCTCACTGATGTGGAAATTAATTTAGATTGATAATCCGAAAGAGGTGAAAACCTTCCGGCATAACACTCGGCTCGGACAGCGCGTTCTCAACAGCAAGGTAGGAATCGTCATCCCCGCCTGCGACATAGATCTCCACCCGGTGCGACTCGGGGTCGATGTGAACCGGTATTAGAAGCTTTTGATACGCCTGCTCGGAAAGTTTTCCAATGAGGTGCCCCCGAACTGTTTTTTCCACCTTCTCCGCGTTTACACCTGACGTCGACATGCGCGCAATATCCAGCTCTTTGGTCTTTTCGCTTTTTACAGGCCACACATAGGTGGGACGCAGGTCGAAGGGCATCACCCCTTCCACATCGGCGAGCCCTCGGTAGAGTCGCAGGAACTGAGCGGAGCTCGGGTGTTCTCCTGGAATCACCGCACCATCATCTCCACTTTTTTGCCTTTCGCCCTCAACCCCAGCTGCGTCGCATACTTTGTCGTAAGCCATTTGAAGCTTCGTCAAACGCGCTGTTGCGAGCACCTCACCCGCACGACTGAGCTCCACCGCACGGCGTCCGCTGCCCTCTACCCCTCGGTCCGCCGCGATCGCGAGCGCGCCAAGCGTGTGGTAAACGTTGAATACGTTCTGTCGGGCGTAGTCTATCCCGTGAAATCCAAAACGCGCTTTGGAGAGGTTGATAGCCCCACGCTTTGCCTGGCGAATAGACGGAATAAAGATGTCCGCCTCGGAAAAGTAGTCGCGCAGCAGAATCACCGCTTTTTCGTCGAGCTCTACTTTTAAGATCTCTTTAAACTGTCGCTGGCGCTCAGCAACGTACTCTTCCCGGTTTCGTGCTGTGGAACTGCGGAGGATGTCGATGGCTAATAGAGAGAGCACCGGGTGATCGGTATCCTCGTACTTTTGAAAGACCGGTGAGCTGGCGCCCAGACGCGCTATCAGTTCGCGCCGCAGCCCCAACTTCCCCTCTCCTCCTTCAACGCGCGCGACCGCTCGCTGCAGATCCCGCTCGGAAAACGATCGGGGGGTGATGCTGTTCGCGCGATCGGAGTGAAAGTCCCTCGACACAAGTCTTGCCATAGCCCCCGCGAGATCGGGATTGCCAAACGACCAGCCGAAGGTGTGCCAATGGCGCAAATCACTGACTAATCCCTTCTCTTTGAGAAGGCGGTTAATGATTTCGGGGTTGTCTCGAGTGAGGATAAGCATCGCTGCTTCAAACTCGATCTGCGCCATGCGGACTTCATGGTTCATCTCTTCGATCAATTGCGCCGCATCCGGGGCGCGGCCGGGATCGAGTGCGATTTCGAGTGTTTTAAAGTCCGTAAACTGACCACTCAATTCGATGCTGTTCGCGTAGCGAGCCACGACGCATTTTTTTACAATCGGATTCAAATCGAAACGTTCGAGCAATAGGATCCGAAATAGATTTCGGGCCGCGTTGACATCTTGCTTCCCACCGATCCCTTCACCCGCAAAGACTCGATCGTTGAGAACCTTGAGCGGTTTGAGCGTACCGTGCAGAAAGATAAAGTGCTTCGCCTGAGGTGCCTGAATCACTTCCAGAAAAAATCGGTTGTCCGCTTCGATCTCATCTTCACTTTGGGAGATGCCACGTGGGTTGGCAGAAGCAAACAATCCCTGTAAGAGCTCGTATCCCGGTTTTTGGGACTCGATAAAGACAGAGGTTCGACAGAGAAGATCCGAATGCATTTGAACCAACGCAGCGGCTTCTAAAAGCGAGGGCCCTATAAGCAAAATATAAAATATATAAAGGTAGTTTCGCATTCCCGTCCCGTGCCGGGATAGCGAATATCAAATCCGGGTGACTCAGCGCAAGAAGAAGCTTTGTCGACTGGAAGAACGGGAGCACCGGCCGTTTCAAAGCCGGCGCCCCGTTAAGTTACGATCTAACCTCTTCCCGGACGATTAGGCCGGGGCCGATTCGGCTGCGGCCGGTTGGGCTGCGGGCGATTCGGTTGGCTCGGTCCTGTCGACGGGCGCGGGCGCGGTGTAGGACGCGGACCCGGCTGAGGCGTAGGACGCGGCTGAGGTGTTGGCCTCGGCTGAGGTGTTGGTCTCGGCTGAGGTGTTGGTCTCGGCTGAGGTGTTGGCCTCGGCTGAGGCGTTGGTCTCGGCTGAGGTGTTGGACGCGGATGGGGCGTCGGTCTCGGCTGAGGCGTTGGTCTCGGCTGAGGCGTCGGACGCGGATGCGGCGTTGGTCTCGGCTGAGGTGTCGGACGCGGATGGGGCGTCGGACGCGGATGGGGCGTCGGACGCGGCCGCGATGTCGGACGAGGTAACGGCCTTGGGCGAGGCTGCGGTCTCGGGTGCAACCGTGGACGGTGCGGAACCGGCCTAACGATCACAATCGGGCGAGGCTGCGGACGCGGCACATAGTTCGGTACGCAACGGCGCAAAGCCGGTGACCAGTGACTTCCCAATCCACAAAGTGGGACGTGCACAATCGGAAGCGCGTTCAGCACGCAACGTCCAAGCGCGTACGAGTAGTAGGTTCCTACCGGGCAACCCACAACAGGAGGTGCCGGGATAGGTACAAACTTTTGACCCACCAGCATTTGGAACTGACGGTAATTCGCTACGTCGTATTCGTCTCGAACCGAAATCGAAAACAAATACGAGCCCGGTACATACGGAGTTCCGTTGAGACTCAACGACTCTTCGCCGACCAGCTGACTGAGATCCATTCCCGGAGGAAGTTCTCCGTAATAGAGATCCGTCTCGTAGTCGCCACGCCTTCTTCAATGTCGATATCGACATTGTAAAAGGAATCTTCGACTGCATTGCCCAGTACACTCGGCGTAAGAATGCGCGGGTAATCTAGATTCTCATTGTCCTCTCCGTATACGCAGATCCACTTCTTCGCCACACCCAAACGCGTGGACGCTTGCAGTTCAAAACACCAGCTTCCCAGTGAAAACCGGGGTACCAAAAAGTACCAAGCTCTCACCGTCGGTATCTTCTATCTCTAGACCTGCCGGTAACGCCTGCTTGCTAACTTCCCAGTACACCGATCCACCGGACTGGTTGCCCGCAAGATAAATTTCTGTTTGGAAGTACTCCCCATAGCGTGAAACCAAACTTTCTTCGTTTAGTTCCAGCGATAGGAAGTCCGTATCCGCCAATGCTTCAAATGCCGGCGTGATGGGTCCCATTACCAACAACAACGCCAGAAACAATCTGAAGCCGATCCCTAACTTCGTAGACTTCATCTTTTCCCCCTATTTTGGGCTACCTTGCCCAACATCAATCGGAGGCTTTTCTGCAACGCGCGTACCAAGGTGCAACACTATTTTTTGGGCGGGTTTAAGCCCGTTGGTGGATGATAGGGGATCGCGATGCTCCGTGCTTTTTGGCACCGGTTAAATTAAGGTATGAAACTTTTACACCACCTGTTGCTTGAATTGTGGGTGAGGATCGAATGAACGACAGTACGGCTTACGATTTTAGACCGCGGGATATTTTACTCGGGTGCCAAATGCTCTTCATCGCATTCGGCGCTTTGGTCTTGGTGCCGATCCTGACCGGACTCGATCCTAACGTCGCGCTATTTACGGCGGGCATAGGCACCCTTCTTTTTCAGGCCGTCACGGGCGGCCAGGTCCCAATTTTCTGGCTTCCTCCTTCGCCTTTATCGGCCCGATTCTGTACGGCACCGCCACGTGGGGATTGCCTAGCACGCTTTGTGGTCTTGCGGGAGCTGGACTCTTCTACCTGCTCTTATCGACGCTAGTGCGGTGGAAGGGGGTCGCGGTATTGGAACGTCTACTCCCGCCCATCGTTACCGGACCCGTCATCATGCTGATTGGTCTCATGTTAGCCCCCATCGCCGTCAACCTTGCCATGGGAAAGTCCGGAGACGGGAATGCCACGCTCTTTACCCCTCTCGAGGCCGCCACTGTCTCGATGCTTTCGCTAGCAAGCACGGTCGCCGTAAGTTTGTGGGGAGTCGCCGTCTGCGCCTGGTACCCGTATTAATAGGGCTCTCCTGCGGCTGCGTGCTTGGCGCCCTGTTTGGAATGTTCGATTTATCCGGCGTCCAGTCTGCGCCTTGGTTCAGGATCCCCGCCTTCGTGGCTCCGACGTGGAGCTTCGAGGCAATCGTTTTCATGGTTCCTGTCTCCATCGCGACAGCCATCGAACATTTTGGCGACATCATCGCTATTCAGTCCGTTACCGGAAAAACTACCTTCGGTCTCCGGGAGTACACCGGACACTACTAGGCGATGGGCTCGCTACAGTTCTCGCTGCGTTTTTGGGCGGACCGCCCAACACGACTTATTCCGAGGTAACGGGTGGGGTGGCTCTTACGCGCGCTTTTAACCCGGCCATTATGACCTGGGCTTCGATTTGTGCCATCACCCTCGCCTTTTGCGGAAAGCTGGGCGCCTTTCTTCAAGCCATTCCGACCCCGGTCGTCGGGGGAATCCTGGTGGTGCTTTTTGGCGCGATTACGGTCGTTGGCATGAACTCTCTTGTCAAAGCACAGCTCGATCTCATGCTTCCTAGAAACCTTGTCATTGTCGGGATCATTCTGGTCTTCGGCATCGGCGGCATGGCGCTGAGCGCGGGGACTTTCACGCTAAAGGGCGTGGGGCTCGCGGGGCTACTGGGTGTAGCCTTGAATGGTGTCCTGCCCCACTCAAGCCGATAATATTAGGTGGCCGTGTCTATTTCCCCGGCGGGTTGTCTTCGAGCCACTTCTTGAAGTCATCCATAACTTTTTGCCCGCTAGCGCTAAGCTCTTTCGCGTCCACATCGGCGGTGTAGAGCTTCTTGTACGTTTCGGTAGAAAGAAGCGGTTCGATTTTGTCGATTCGGGCGAAGATGTCCTGAATCGCTTGGGCGTCGTCCACGCCAAAGCCATCAGCGTCACCCGCCTTAATCGAGCGCTCTTTAAGTAGACTTAGCAGCGATTCACACGATTGCGCGTAAGTGATCAAATTGGCCATATCCAAAAACATCTCGTCCGCAAACTTGGCAGGATCTTGTCCTCCGTCCACCTTTTCAATATTCTCTTTGAGTCGCTTCAAAGAAGCTTCGGCGGATTCTTTTTGATCTTTCTCCACGAGCACAATACTGCCTTTGAAGTCCCCTGCTTTAAGCTTCTCAAGTTTGTCCCAGAGGTCGGCGTGCCCCTGATAACCTTTAAGATGGACTTTTCCAAGGCTCTCGCGCGCTACCAAAGCCAAAAATTCTTTGCTGTTTGGTCCGGCCTTGGTGGCCTTAATGATGCGCTCTACACGGGCCGATTGAGGGCCCTTCTTGTCGTAGGCAAGCGCGTAATACTTAGCCTGGATCTGAAAAACCGAGTAGAGCTGCTCGTTCAACGTAAGCTTCAATTTTTTCTTGGCGTCTACAAGGCTAATGAAGGTCGAAAGCAGAACTCCGTCGTAATACGCAGGATCATTGGCGTACTGCAGGAGAAAAGATCGACCGATGGTAAGTTGCAGGCGCATCTCCTTTTTCGCGCTCTCTCCCAGCACCACTGCCACTCCGCTGTGCACATACGTATCTACTGCAAGGTAGGTCTCAAAGCCCTGCATCGACTTGAGGCCTTTTAGGGCAGTGTCACGAAGCTCAGCAAGATCCTTCTTCTTCGTAGCATCGGCCTCATTCTTAATCTGGTCTTCCAACGTCTTTTTCAGGCGTTCCAACGCAAAATTGAAAGAACGCTCGGCGATGACAGCTTGGCGAATTTTTTCTTTTTCCGCGAGCCGATCAATTTCCTCGAGCGCTTTGATTAAGCTTTCCCGATCTGCCTTACCGCTTGTCGCTTTGAGATCCCTTCCCGCAAAAGCGGGAGAAAGGGTTAAAGCAAACACAAAAATAGACACAAATAAGCCTGCAGTCTTCACGACACCTCCAACAAATATTGTACGAGCGATAGGGATTTTGAGTTTATGACACCTCGTGTCTTGTTATGCAATTCCTTGGATTTACGGAGTGGGGCCTTTTGAACCCGACACGGCCCGGTTGACAGATCCCCCCCCTCACCGAGATTCCTTAATGAGCCTCATCGGGGGCAAACATTGCATGGGGGTAACAATGCTAAAACTGTCTCTATTTATTGCTGTCACATTTTCGTCGCTAGTGTTCGCTGCAAGCGATTCCGCGACTACCAAAGGGGAGCTGGATTTCTCAACCAAAGAAGCCGTTTTTATGGATACGACTGACGGCGGCCCCGACGAATGCTACAAAGCCACGCCCTCAAGTCTTTCGGCCGAGCTTTCGGTAAAACTCTGCAAAGGGGCAAAATCTACTGCTCCAGCAGATTGCCACAAAGCCACTCCGAGTAACCTATCCAAGGAGGCTTCTGTAGAGCTGTGCATGCGCGCGAACTCGCTGGCTCCTGCGGATTGTTACAAAGCCACACCGAGTTCGCTTTCCATGGAACTTTCCGTGAAGCTTTGTAAATACGCCCAATCGACCGAGCCCGCTGACTGTTACAAGAACACGCCGTCTTCGCTCTCAGCCGAACTTTCAGTGGAGCTTTGTGCGGCCTCAAACTACTGGGAGCCTGGCTGCTAAGGACTCGTTGCTAAAGCGCGTTCGACCCGCACTTGGTCAAAGCCCTCGGCGCTATCGACAAGTAGCGCTCCTCGGTAAACGGCCCAGTGCGGGACGCTTTGCACCTTGAGGGAAGCTGTCAGAGTCCCATCGGGATCTCTATACACCGGCAGGCGAATGCTATTGCGATCCACAAAGCTCCTTGCTCTTTCGGCTTCGGTATCCGTACTGACGGTGATGACGGAAAGTCCGGGCCTTGCGTCCAAGTGAGGCAAAAAGCCGGTCAATTTTTCTCGGCAGGAATCGCACCAGGTCGCCCAGAAAACGACAAGCACGCGCCCTTCTGTCATCGCTACGGGTTGCCCCGCAAAGTCTCTAAGCCCTGAGAGCGACGGAGTCGCCGCTTGTGAAATCCCACAACTACCGTCATGACGAAGATGAATAGTCGCATCCCTTACTCCCACTTTCCTGTTTTCTGAATGAGTTTCTCGGCGGTCACCAAACCTATGTGGGGCTCGCCCAGTCCCCGCTTAGGCAGCTGAATCAGCGTGCACGGTAATGGCCCTTTCCCGCAGAGTTTGTTCTTGAGAACCACGGCTGGCTCATAGGCAACCGGCCACACGATTCCCGTATTGCGCTTCCACTCCTGCGCAAACCACGGGTCCTCGATACCAACAAGCACGTGCAGCAACTGCACAGAGTTTGGGGCCGTACCATCGAGTTCTGCGTTCAGGTACGCAATAAAACCTTTGGCCTCTTTGAGGCAGGTCAGGCAGGTCTCTTCGGCAAAAATAATGATTAACGGCTTCTCAGCGAAACTGGCTAAGTCGATCGACTTTTCGTCCGTCGTGGGAAGCACCTCTGAAAGAAATTGCCCGGATGCGGGCTGAACAGACTCCCGACCACTTCGACGTTCCACAGGCAAATGCTCGCCGCACGCGCTGATCAAAATAAGGGCGAGAGCTAACTTCACAAAGTCCATCGCACCCCTCCACTGCCGCTGACATTTTCGACTCGCGTGTTCGTGCGGACATGAGCGGCTTCTATCCTAAATTCCAAACGCGCCAGTCGGTAGCGCAGCCCCAAGGCGTATTGATCTCCCGCCACCTGCACCCAGCGACCCGTGCGGGGATCTTCTTCATCCTCGAGCAAGATTCCATACCCGGCACTAATCAAAACGTCGTACCAGGGCTCCACCGTGAGCCCAACCTGCCCCCCCAAGTTCCGGAAATACCCACGCTCATCCTTAAGCGATACCGAACGTAGCTCACTCGCATAATTGAATTGGAGATTGGCAAAAATGCGACTCGTGAGCGCATAGGACTGTTTGATAGCGATCGCCACGTGAGGCGGCCGCTCCTCGAGGCGCTGGCTGAGCGATACTTCGGCTCCGACTTTCCACTTCGAACTAAGGGTTTGCTCGCCGAGCAATTTCATCTCCACCCCATTAATCCGCGTGGGCCTCTTCTTCGTGACAAAATTCGGATCCAAATAATAGGACTCGGGCGCGTGCTGGCGAAGATAAATCGCCGACATTCCCAGTTGAGTGGACTGGTTGAAGAAGCTTCGTCTGTAATTCGCTTCCAAGCTTTGAAACGCATAAGGACTCTCGGAAACACTCCCCGACCAGATTAGTGAAACCGAGTCAGCTCCTTGCTGGTACTCAGCCCCAAGGGAAGCACTAAGCTCATTTCGAATGCCCGCTAATTCCGAAAGTAGTTTCTCGTTCTGTTGAGCGTCTCGGATTAAAACAGAAGAGTAGTCGGGCTGGCTCAGAGTGATGGCCGCATCTACATTGAAATATCTGGCGATTCCCTCGGCGCGGTAGCCGACCACCTCGGACAAGGTGCTGACTCCATAGCGTCGGTTCAGATCAAAAATATCCAGAGCCCCGCGCTTCACTTCGACCTCCATCGAGGTGTAAGCCTGGTTCGTCCACGCTGAGGCGGAGGACGCTATAGCAAAGGCCAGCAGCCAAGTACCTAGTGTGCGCATACGGAGCACGCTCCCCCGGAACCGGATTGCTTGAGCGAGCCCAAGTTGGTTAAGTGGCGCGCTTGCGCGGGAAGTGTACTCAAGTCCATTGCCGGGTGATTCAGCTCACTGCGGTCCATTTTTGCCAGCTGAGCACAGCCCGCCACAAGAGCAAAAACCACACTTAGAATGAGTAGATTTCTAAAATCGGTTTGCACCACGTCCCCTCCCCAAACGCTTTTTTCGCCGTACTGATGCTGATTGTTTTTTGAGGTTAACCGCGGGGCGTCATGCCTGTCCACCCCTAACACCCGGCTGAGCGCAGAATACTGCGGCACCGGTGCGGCGCTTTTTTAAAGCCGACGCGCCCGAAAATTCGCGTGCTCCGAGCTTAGTTGATAAACTTTTCTTATGAAGATTCTAATTTCTGGCACAGGCATCGCGGGTCCTTCTCTTGCTTACTGGCTCCTAAAAACTGGGCACACACCGGTTCTACTGGAGAAGGCCCCGGCACTGCGAAAAGGCGGCTACATCATCGACTTCTGGGGCGCAGGCTTTGATATCGCGGAGAGAATGGGAATTCTCCCGCGACTCCAGCAATGCGGTTACAAAGTGGACGACATCAAGTTTGTAAATCAGGCAGGCGACCGCATCGGAGGTTTTTCCGCAAAGGTATTTGATTCCGCAACCAATGGACGCTACCTAAGCTTGGCAAGAAGCGAACTCGCCGCCGCCATCTACCAGGCCTTAGACGGACAGGTTGAGACCCGCTTTGATACGACCATTGAGTCACTTGTCCAGGAATCCAAAACGACCAAGGTCCGATTTAACAACGGGAGCAGTGAGAACTTTGATCTCGTCATCGGTGCCGACGGCTTGCACTCGCAGGTGAGGGAACTCACTTTTGGCGCTTCATCGAAATACGAACGCTACCTCGGCTATAAGGTGGCGGCGTTTGAGACCGAAGGCTACACACCCCGCGAGGATCTCGTCTATGTGATGTTCACGGAAGTCGGAAAACAGATCTCGCGCTTTACCATGCGCGACAACAAGACTTTGTTCCTCTTTATTTTCGCGGAGGATTCGGAAACACCTGAAAGCACGCCACATGACTTAAATACACAAAAGAAGATCTTGGAACGGGAATTCTCTAACTCCGGATGGGAGTGCGCTCACATTCTGCGGGCCCTCGACGAAACGAACACACTCTACTTTGATAGAGTCAGTCAGATTCGCATGCCACATTGGACGCAAGGACGAGTGGCCCTCGTCGGTGATTCGGCTTTCTGTCCCTCGCTTCTCTCAGGCCAAGGGACAGCGCTTGCGATGATAGGCGCGTACATGCTTGCGTACCAGCTCGAAGCGTTTTCGGGCGACCATGAAAAGGCCTTTCCAGCCTACGAGCACGGGCTCCGTGCTTTTATGGACAAGAAACAAAAAGCGGCCGAGCAGTTTAGCGGCGCATTTGCCCCAAAAACGGCCTTCGGGCTTTTTTTCAGGAATCAGATCACCAAGCTCTTTTCGGTTCCCTTCATTGCGGATATGGCAATGGGAAGAGAATTACGGGACGCCATTGAGTTGCCCGAATTTAAGGCCGCGTGATACAGGAAAGCCATGGACGCTTCAGCTAGACCCTTTCCCCCGGCGCGCTCACACCGCGAGCCTATAGAGATTTTTCCGAGCCTCTTCTGCGTCACGGGAACGGTCCGCTTGTCCCGGTGGGTACAAGTCCCCCGCAACATGTACGTCTTTAAGCAAGACGACGGGCTTTGTTTAATCAATAGCATCCGGCTGTCGGAAGCGGGGCTCAAGCAGCTAGACGGAATGGGGCGGGTAACGGATCTGGTACGCATCGGCTGGTTTCACGGCATGGACGATCCCTTCTATTTGGACCGTTATAAACCCACCTACTGGGGCCTGCCCGGCGGCCAAACCAACCGCAAAATCCAACCCGATCGTAAATTGGAAGATGGCGGGGCTTTTCCAATCCCCAACAGCACGGTACAGATTTTCTCCACCACCAAAAGGCCCGAAGCCGTCGTGTGCCTTAACGACCACGGTGGAATACTACTGACCTGCGATGCCATTATGAATCTGGATGCCAAAGGCTTCGGCTACAACTTAATCGCGCGCTACGGTTTGAAGTTACAGAAACACCCAGCTGTGCGAAGTGGCCCACTCTGGAAAAAATTTTGCGAGCCCAAAGTGAGTGACTACGAACGCGTCCAAACTTTGCGCTATCAACACCTAATCAGTGGACACGGTGATCCGGTTCTCAACTCGGCCCACACTGCCGTTGATACATTGATTAATCATGAATTTAGGAACGCACAATGAAGATGGAAAAAAACCGACTGGAAGCTTTTAGTGATGGGGTGCTCGCCATCATCATTACGATCATGGTGCTGGAGTTAAAAGTTCCTCACGGCGATACGTGGAAGGATCTCTTTCCACTGCTTCCAGTTTTTTTGAGTTATGTTTTGAGCTTTGTTTACCTCGGAATTTACTGGAATAACCACCACCACATGATGCACCTCTGTCAGAGAGCCAATGGGTCCATCCTGTGGGCAAATCTCCACCTGCTTTTCTGGCTGTCACTCATCCCCTTTACCACCGGGTGGATGGGCGAGAATCACTTTTCTGCCGCTCCCTGCCTCTTGTACGGGCTTGTGTTCTTTTTTGCTGGAGCGGCGTACTGGCTACTCCAACACAGCATCATCGCCTCCCAAGGATCAGACTCCGTACTCAAGCAAGCCGTCGGAAACGACTGGAAGGGAAGACTGTCGCCCGTTATGTATTTGATCGCCATCGCTTCCACCTTTTACATGCCGGAGATAGCTCTCGGCATCTACGTACTGGTGGCACTTATCTGGGTGATTCCCGATAAACGCATCGAACGCGTGACCTGTTAGGCGCCCCCCGGAAGTCATTGACTCTGCGCTCCAACGTGTATAGACCGCGAGAAACACCGATCCCGGAGGTTTGGATGCGCTATGGAATGAACCTGCTGCTTTGGACGGACGAGTTAACAGAAGCCGCCCTGCCCACCCTAGAAAGACTCAAAACCATCGGCTACGACAATGTAGAAATCCCTATCATGAAGGGTGACCCTGACGACTTTTACCGGTGGTCCAAAAAGCTGGACGAATTGGGTCTAGAAAGATCCGTCGTCACGGTACGCACAGCCGACGACAACCCTATCAGCCGAGATCGGAACACTCGCGAATTGGGCGTGGCCCGTACGAAGCAGGCCCTAGATTGCTGCGAAGCGATCGGAGCCAAGCTCCTAGCGGGACCCTTTCATTCCGCTCTGGGCGTTTTTTCGGGACGGGGCCCCACGGCGGAAGAGTGGAGCTACGGCGTCGAGAGCATGCAGCGAGTGGCAGAGTACGCCGAGCGACGCGGGATAACGTTAGGGCTCGAATACCTAAACCGCTTCGAATGCTATTTTCTGAATTCGGCAGAGGACACCGCCCGCTTCGTCGAGGTAGTGGATAACCCGAGATGCCAGATGATCTACGACACCTTCCACGCCCACATTGAGGAAAAGTCTGTAGAAGACTCTCTACTTCGATCGCAAAAACATTTGGTGCACGTGCATGTATCCGAAAACGATCGCGGCACTCCTGGAGAGGGCCAAGTCCGCTGGGAGGAAACCTTCCGTTCGCTGATAGAGATGCAGTACGAAGGCGTCTTGATGGTGGAAGCTTTCGGTCTGGCCTTACCGTCCCTTGCCGCGGCCACCAAAATCTGGCGCCGGATGTACCGCGACGAGTTTCAGCTTGCCAAGGACGCTTTGGCCTTCATGCGCTACCAGTGGGAGGACAACCTCGCACACGGGCGACGCTCACGGTTTAGCAAACTATCGGCCAACTATTCAGGATTAGGTACGTAGACAGTCACTTCTGTCGTGGAAATCATCCCTTCAACTGAAACAAGCCCGTCGTTGAAAACAAAGCGCGGGCGGAAGGGCTCGTCTCGGCGCATGCGAATTTGCGCGCCACTCTGTTCCTCAAATTCCACCAAACCGTCCATGACCAGGAACTTGGCGACATCCATAGGAGTAGGATTCGGGCCGGAGTGGTCGATCCGGCGAAGCACATCTTCAGGAGCCAGAAGAACCGCGGGCTCTCCGTTTTCAAGTTTGGCCCAATCTCCGGACTCAAACTGAGCCGGAAACTCAATGAACTCGTCCCCGATTCCGGACCACCACCGCACCCGCACCCCATCGGCTTTGGGGTAAAACGCGAGCCACACATCCATCAAAGCGGTGTCGTTCACAACGCTCTCTATTTCAAGCGGTTGATCACTCATGGAGATAATCGACTTCATCCGCATGTCGACACTTCGGGGTTTGTAAATAACGGCGCGGAGTTCAGCGGCATCGCGAGCGAAAATGAGTTCGCACTTTAGAACTTCAACTCGAACGCTTTCACCTTTTTGGTGGTCGTCGGCAGCGGCGTTCCTAAGAGGCGCGAAAACAATGCAGAATCCTAAAAGTAGCCGCGAAAAGTTTTTTGCCCCGAGCCGCATGTTTCCCCCTTTTGAGATTGGCGTTCAGGGTGCCGCATTGCGCCATACCCGTCAAGCCAAGCGGGACAATCTTGACTACATGAGTCGAACCGTGATTCCAATGGAGTTCAAGCCTGAAAACAGGCGAGTTGGGGGGTCTGGTTTCGGTGCATCTATTATTTTCCCCAATATTTGATGGAGACAGGACGATGAAGAAGTTCTTAATTGTTGCCCTTTTCCTTTCGGCGGCGGGCGCCTACGCGGATATTGTGATCCCTCCGCAATTTGAAACCAAAGTGAAGTGCACGACTCTCGATGGAGATCGCACGGGAAAGCCCAGCGATGCGGCGATCACTAACTGGATTGCGAAAGTGGAATCGGCTGAAAGCATTTCGGCGGAAACCAAATCGGTCAGTGTCAGTGCGCTGGGACGGAACAAGTTCCTCGTTTGTGCGACCTACAAAGCTGAGAATCCGCAATAACGGTATGAATGGGGTGGGGGTCCAAGGGCTTCCACCCTTCTTCTATGCTTTTATCAGCTGATAATTTCGCACTTAAACATCTCGACAGGGTCCGCTCGCAAATTCTGCGCGTAACCATGGCTTCGCCCGTATTGCGTGCGCTCTACCTCGATCGATCCCGTCGGCTTTTCTCACTGACGTTGGCTGCGATGGCCATCAACCTGGTTCTCGCTTCACTCTTCCCGCTCTGGCTGCTGGCCTTTTCGCCAGCGCTTTGGGGGCTGCCTCACCTGGTTGCGAGTCTTCGTTACAGCGCGCGCCCTACAGACAATTCAAGAGGAGCGCTTTTTGCTTTAGCCATCCTAAGCGTGCTTCTCATAGCCATCCGAGTATGGGCAGATGCCACTGCGTCGACCCATTGGCTTCTCGTGGACAGACGCCTGGAATTTGCCGGTTTGCTCCTCGCCGTTTTTATTCTCGCGGCTTCCCGCATGCAGGCGGCCGTAAGCTTCGGGCGGCTTCTCCCGCTCTTTGCCGGAGTTTTGTTTTTTCCGCGCCTGACACTCGGGGGGCTGCTGTACGCTCACCATTTCATCGCATTTTTTATGTGGCACCGAGAGGCTTCCACCCGCAAAGAAGAACAGAAAATTGCGGGCCTACTGCTACTGTTCACGCTCGCGCATCTTATTATCTTCGCGGGCTACCTGGACTCTCTCTTTTTTGTTTTTCCAAATTTCATGGAGTTGCCCTTTGCAGGCCTGAGCCTTGGGGAGGTTGGCCAATCCATTTTTGGAGACTTTGTATCAAGCCCAATCATCTGGTGTCGCCTCGTCGTGGCTTTCGCTTTCGGCCAATCCGTCCACTATTTCATTTGGCTGCGAGCCATCCCCGAGCAACGCCTTCCCTACAGCACGCCCACAAGCTTTCGCCAAAGCGCTGCATGGCTCGCGAAGGATCTCGGAAATCACGGCGCGCGGTGGGCGGTCGTTTTTACGCTTGCGGGCTCATTGATGTGGTTTCTGCTCGCTTTCCCGGTGGCACGCGTTGCCTATATCTCTATCGCCGCTTACCACGGGTTTATTGAAATTGCGTCTCTGGCTTTGGGTCGGGCGAGGGCTTCAGCGTGAGGTTCTGCAATCTCCCCCACTCTCTGCTACTTTACTTTTTTTCTTCTTCGAGCGTTCCTCCTGAGTGCCGAGAGTACCTGAACGCTAACTCGCTAGACGGAGTTTTCGGGGTTACTGGGGGCACCTATTTTGTTTTCTTTCTACTCACCACCGCCCTTGAAGCACCCGTTTACTGGTATTTTCTGAAAGGTGAAATCCGTCCCACGTCTCGACTGGTGGCGGTGGTTATTTGTCTTAATCTCTGCACGCACCCGCTCGCTATCTTGGGATTTCCCCAATTCTTCGCACTCGCCGGTTTCACAAAACTCACGGCCTTGCTATTCACCGAGTTGTTTGCGCTCCTAGTGGAAGGATTGGTTTTATGGAAAGTGTTGCAGATTAGCCCCAAAGCAAGCTTTGCTGCTTCTTTTACCGCTAACCTCTTTTCATGGGAATTGGGCGGGCTTATCGCCGTGTTCCTGTAAGTTTGAACCCTTGATCCTGTTTTGGATCACTTTGATCCACGATCGATAGCTTCTTAGGCCGCAGAAGGGCTATTAAGCCCCATCACCAAGCTCGTTCACAAAAACCAGAAAATTTATTGGAGAACTTATGAAACGTATCAGATTACAATGGATAACCTTAAGCCTTACAACACTAGCACTCACAGTGCTGCTTTCCGCATGCGGCGACTCAGAGACGATCCCGCATATAGAAACGTTACGGCGTACCCAAACCGTTATCTACGACGCTCAGAAAAAGGAGCTGCACGCGCGTGTAGAACTTCGGGAAGCTGCTTCCAGATGGCACGCCATTCCTGAGTCCGGCACTTTGACCTTCGAGGGTCTTTCCATGCCGTTGGCAAAAAAACAGGAGGGAGACGACGAAAAGGCCCCCTTATTATGATGACTCTCGAAAATCATACCCGAAAAACAGCTACCAGTTTGACTGGCCAAGTGAAGGTGTCCTGACTGATGAAGTAGTCCTTTCCCGGAGAAATCGGCTTCAGCAGTAAAGCCAGAGCAAGCTATACCTCTCAAACCGAAGGGCACTTTCTCGGTAAGACTCGCCCAGACCTTCTCCCCATAGAGTCGGACGAGGAGCCGCAAGAAACTTCTACAAATGAAGAACTGGGTATTTGATACAATCCACCTCCGGTGACGACCTTTTTGATGGGGCCTTTGTGCCAGCGAATGGCGCACGGGAAATCACACTTAGCTATGAGGAGTTCCTTTCCAAGCGGGTAATCCGCACGCTTGCTACCCATCCCGATGTCGAAGGCATCGCGAGGGCCTTTGTCATCTCGATGTTCGACGGCTTTACGCAACATTACGCTATTCGCGCAGCAAGAATCCGTCGCCTGGAATCGCAAAGTGAATCCCAAAAGCACAGCTCGGACCTAAAACATGTTACGCACGCGATCTACTTGTCCGCGCCTATCCAACTTATCAAAGTGCCAAAGAAGTAAAAATCAGGCACGTGGTGGGCCCCGTCCGCCACGTGCCATTTTTTGACACCTTATTTTTGGATCACTGTGATCCTTTTTTGTGGATTTTGATCGCACTTTTTTGCTATAAGACTGCATGCTTTTAGACGCTGGATCCTATCGCCAGTTCCTCAACGAGGAGCTGTCCCGACGCTTGCGCGCAAATCCGCAATACTCTCAACGTGCGTTTGCAAAACAGCTACGCATGAGCCCGGGAGAAATATCTGAAATTCTAAAAGGCAAACGCCGCCTCTCCTTGAAGGGGGCGGTGCGAGTATCCACAGGACTCGGCTTAAACCCGACCGAAGCAAAATACCTTCTCTATCTCATTCAAAGGGAGAAAGCGGAGGACGCCCCGGAAAGAAACCCAATTCCGAGTGAAGAAGAACTACTTCAGGATCTGCCCAAAGAGCGCACCCTAGGCTTAGACATCTTTCGAGTTGTTTCAGATTGGCACCACTTCGCAATTTTAAATCTTTTTGAAAGCGAGTACTTCGAAGCCACTGAGACGTGGATCGCTCATCAGTTGGGCCTATCTCGGCCCGAGGTGCGCATTGCAGTGGAGCGGCTGGAGCGCGTCGGACTGTTGGAACGGTCGCGGGGAAAACTGCGTCCCGTCAGTGACTACGTACTCTCCCCGGACGGCATTCCATCGGAAGCGATCCGCAATTATCATCGTCAGATTTTGGATAAAGCCAAGGCTGCCCTCGACACGCAAGCCTTGGAGGAGCGCGAAATCACCGGCGCATGTTTGACCGTTCGCAAGCGCGATCTCAAAGCCATGAAGAAGGACGTTTCTGAATTTCTCGATTTGATGGTTTCAAAATACGCGAAAGGTTCCAATCGAACTGAAGTGTACCAGTTGGAAGCGGCGCTTTTTCGCCTTTCAAAAGGGGAGCAAAAGTGAGTAGCAGGTTTTTAGTTTTTCTTGCTCTGCTAGGGCTGTTTGCTTCGCCGGGGGTTCTCCGTGCCGCCACGAAGGTAGGCAACGGCGATGATGGCTCCGACCTTGAAGGGGCAAAAAGACTACTCAACGGCCCAATCTTCATAACTCGCACAAAGGCCGTAAGACGCCTTAAACAACTCAACATCGCGGGAATCCCTGGTTTAGGAAGCCTTTTGCCAGAGCTTGAAAACACAAAGCTCTACATGGCGGAAAAGGACGTTCGCACTCTTGGGGCGATGGATGCGTCTCCCGCACACCATGATGACAAGGATTTTGTCTATGCCCGTACTTTTGCGGCGGCCCACGCCGCCACCCGATTCTTCCCGGTCGCTTTGAATTTAGATGATCACCAGCTGATCGCGTTACACATTCATGAAGCCTTGCACCGCGCTCTCCCCGCGCCCATCAACGAGAATGAAGACGTGGTGGGACAACTGACTCTCGCAATAAGTGCCCCTGAAGCGACCCAAGACTCAATTCGAACAATTACAACCGGGCTTGTTCCGGTGGCGGAACGAGTCTCCCTGCTTCCGGTACGTAAATCGGAATTCGGTTACGGCGTTCAAGCGTTCTCTTACGACAAACCATCGGCTTCAACGGCGGATCTAATGCATAAGGTTCACAGCAACCTCTATCCATTCGGAGAGCAGCGAATCCCGGTTGGAATTGGTCTGGAGGCCAGCGCCCTCCACAGAAACGGAACGTTCTTCGCAGGGCCTCTGCGGATCTCACTCCTCCTGGATGCCATCAAGTTAAACTCATTCGAGTTCGGACTGTCCGCTAGCGCCGCGCTCAACGCCTTTGCGAACACAGCGAAGAGAAACGGGATGCTTTGCCGTGATGTTGTGAGTTTTGGATTTAGGCTAAAGAAACACTTAAGGCACTTCTACGTTGAAAACCAAAGTAGCGTGGTACTCCCCAGCAAAGAGACCATGACTACCTCAACCGGAGTAGATGAGTACGATTTCGGTAGTATTGTGGATTTGAAGTTTAGAACAGGAATAAAACTTGGGCAGTTCGAAGTAGGCGGTTTCTTTCAAGGGCTGCTTGCCAACCATTTCCGGATAACAAACAACGCCGGGACACGGCTTCGCGACAGTGGGCGGTTCAGTCTTTACTCTGCGGGCCCAGAAGTTCAGTGGACAACTGAGACTTTTACCGTGAGTCTGAGCGGAAGCTTCCTGCTCAATCCGAACAGTGAAAATTTTGGCTCTTTGGGGGCACCCCTTAGTTTTGGGGCGGGGCACACGGTGGTCGGGGCCAACTTCAGTTTCTTTTTCTAACTCACGACTGTCGCATAACTTTCAATATTTGGTATCTTGACGGTGGGTGCGGGCGCACTCTATTCCGAATCGTGCCAAAAGCTGATAATCCCGCCGTTGCGCTTAAGATAGTCGGCGTCGTGCCCACGGCCCCAGGGTTGGTCCGTTGAAAACTTGGTATGCGTCCTCATGGAGAAATTTCCAGCATGGCAGGCAGCGCAAGACTTATTACTCGCTTGCTCCCACTTCTCCCCTTTTTTCTCAAAGGGTATGGGCGCTCGCTCGCGCCCGGCTAACCACTCGACAGATTCCAATTCCCATTTTCCGTTTACGTCTTTCCTCCAGTTTTCCGCAACACGCGCAAAGAGTCCGTTTTGGCCCACGTCCGGATTGGTTCCATCCCAATAAAAAATTCGCATCGCATCCGCAAATTTCTTATTGCCGCTCTTTCCGGGCATTGCCACACCAACAAGCGTCCAGTCACTCCCAAGCGCTTTGGGTGCTGCGCCCGCTTTGAGAAGTCCATTCTCGTCAAAATGATCGGGGTGGTAATCCGCAGGCCGGTAACTTCTTTCGCGCATCATTCCTAAAACTGTTTCATCCTTGCCTCTAATCACTCTATTCGCGCCGTAGGCGAGAATATCAGCGCCCGCCTCATCCAAAAACTTTTCTCGTTCGTTGGGCGGCAGCTTCTTGGCGATCTCGGCCATCGCAGCGATGCGCATTCCGTGAACATACGAATACCGATGAAACTGCATCCCCCCGTTTTCTCCCATTTCGCCCTCCAGTCCCGCGTTGGCGGTAAGCGTGAGAAGCTGTCCGAATTCAGGAGCGGAAGTATCAAGCTTGATATCAGTAGGAGTGGCGCGATCCAACTCTCGATAGGAGGCGAGTAGCTTTTGTTGATCCGGGCTGAGTGGGTAGCCTTTATGCTTATCAAGCATGTGGAGAATCTGGGCCGCTTTCAATAGAGGCATGTCCTCACGCTTCATTTCCTTAATAGACGGAGGCAACTCCGTTCGATCGCCACGCAAACGCTCCGCTTCGGCGAGCGCTTTTTTGCCAAGCTCGTCCCGAGTCAGCATCCGGATATCTCCGAGGCCCAAGTTCTTGCTTAACAACAGGGATTCCAAACCGGCTAAAAACTGCGCTCTCGGAAGGTAGCATTCAATTTTTGTCGAATTCAACAAGATTACCAGTTTCTTTTTCCAATACGCAGCCTCAGGTGGCTGCAGACGTACGATACCGATTTTGTCCCACGAGCGCCGGCTAATGCCGAAAAAACCTTAAGGATTTCTACTGCCACGTCGGCATTGGCCCTTTTGCTTCACCTCGGGGTCTACCTTTGAGTCTTCCGAGATGCGCATCAGATTCTGAATCCGTTGAGCCGAGGCCCGTTGCGCCGGGGAAAGAGACGAGATCCTCCGGATTGAAAGCGAGATGGGATCCAGGGCAATGCCGTCATAACTTTCCTGACAGGCCGCCAGGTGCGCCGAAGCGTCAAAGCTTAGTCCAAAGGCTAAGACCAAGAACGCCCGCAAGAGAAGACGCGAATTGTGATAGCGTACACCCATTCGGCGTCTTATCGACGCGTCGCAGCATTAACTTTAGTTTCCTCTTTGCGTAGGCACGCTTTGTTGGCAGGATAAGAGCCGTGCTTAAAGTCTCCTTTAAATATCTCTTTAGCCTGCTTTTCATAGCAGCCGGAATCAATCATTTTTTGAACCCCGCCTTCTACCTGAGTATCATGCCGCCGTACCTGCCCTGGCACGCCCCTCTGGTTTACCTGAGCGGTGTCGCCGAAATACTTTTGGGCATGGGCCTACTCGTCCCACGTTTCCAGGTGGTGGCAGCCTGGGGACTCATCGCGCTTCTTGTCGCTGTTTTTCCGGCGAATATTTATATGTACCAGCACCCGGAACTTTTTCCGGATGTTTCGCCGAACGCTCTTTTTTGGCGACTCCCTATACAGTTTCTTCTAATCGCATGGGCTTACGTTTACACCAAACCCACTCGGTAAACCCAAAACCGTCCTAGAAATCAGTTGAAACGCAAACTGGTCAAAACCTTGACACACCCTGACTTCGGCAATACCCCTTAGCCAAATGGGGGGCGCGTTTGCCCGCCTGAATTGGGAGGAACGTTATGCGAATTCTATTAGGTATTTTATTTATTAGTTCTACAGTGATGGCCTACGATTTCCCGCTGTTACAAAAAACTTTGGGCGGTCTGGACAAGGAAGATGGCGTTGTGAAAACCACAAGCTGCCAAGTTTTTGATAAGCACTCGGGCATCAAGCTTGAGGAAGTGATCGATTTGATCAAGAAGGCGGAAAAGGAACCGATGGAAAAGTTCGTGCACATCCGCCGCGAAGTCCCGTCCGTTGAAATTTGGGCAAATTACCCTGAAAAGTTTGCGGCAGGCCCGGCGGCGACCGGATTGCGCCCGCACAAGGTATTGCTGCTTGAGGACTCTTCTTCGGGCAAGCGACGCAATGGACCCGCTGCCGAAGAGCTTATTAAGCTCCTCTCCATTGCTTGCAAAGATAAGTAGTCTTTTCCAAAAAGGGCCGGGCACTGTCCCGGCCTTTTTTTCTGCACCGCCCCTAATCCCAAGCCCTCCTTGTACCGATAAGTATGTAAATCCCGCCACAATTTACTCTCTGCAAGGAGGCAGCGTGTTAATGCAGCAAAAGGACGTCGTTTCCCAACTTAAACGCGAAGGCTTCAAGTTCATCGATTTGAAGCTGAAATCCGAGGGCAACTACAACGTCGCTGACGCCGATTGGAATTACCGCGATCTGCTCCACTTACGCCACGTGCACGCCACCGACTGCACCATTTTGAGCGCCTACGGAGATTCCACGACCCAGATCCTCTGGCCCACCATGTTTGGTGTTCGCTTGCCGATGCAAATTCTTTCGTTCAGAACCGCCGCAAATAAACACGCCGCCGTTTCCATTTGGCTTTGCTTTGCGTTGACCAGTGAAGACACTTTCCTGAGAATTTCAGACAACTGGACCAAGGTCGTGACCCACTACCAGATTGGAGCACCCAAGTTCTTGTCCTTCGTGTTGCCTGTCATTTCCTGGCTTTTGAAACGCAGCTACAAGAAGCTCATGTCAGAAGATCTCCCGATGCGCCACCGCCGCGGGCAGCTGCGATTCTGGGGATACCGTTTCAAGTTTGATGAAGCCGGCTATGGGTTCGACAAGGGCACCACCCTGGAACACGACGAAGTGATTGCCCCTGAGGACATGCACGAGGAGTTTCCCTCGCTCGCTATAGACAAACTGCTCGGCGAAGGCCAGAACTATATGCTCGGAACGAGTGATCACCTAGGCATTCGCCTTCACCGACAGGACAACAAGCTTTCCCTCTACCCCCGGCTATGTGCCCATGCCGGAGCGAGTTTGGATGAGTCTCCCTGCAAATCAGGAAAGGTGCGATGCCCGTGGCACGGAAAAGCCTTCAGGCCCTACGCCGTTGTGGACCTGCGTGCGGGGACACAGGCCTTCACCACCCCTTACCACCACGTTCTCTTTGAAGGCGGAGTGCTCACGGTAAAACAAAAAGAGGCCGCCAAGATTTCCATTCCCGACGAGGCGCCACGCTTAGAAGCCGCCGCCTAAGTAGGCACTTGCTTTGGATTGACAAAAATCCCTCGCCCGCTAAATTGCCCGGATGACCGAGCAGGAGCGCGAGGACGAACTCGCCCAAGAAAATAGAACCATCCATAGAGGCGACATCTTCTGGATTGGGCCCAAGCATCGCAAAGGTATCGTGCCAAGCCCCACACACCCGCATGTGGTGGTGCAAGATGACCTCTTCAACAGATCCCGCATTACTACTGTAGTTGTCTGTGCCCTCACCACCAACCTGCGAAAAGCCAACGAGCCCGGCAATGTCCTATTGGATCCCGGAGAAGCGGGCCTTCCCAAGCAAAGCGCCGTCGTTGTCTCTCAAATCGACTCTGTCCAAAAATCGCATTTAGGGAAATGGGTGGGGCGACTCTCCGAAGAGCGCGTCGAACAAATTCTTTCGGGTCTTCGATTTCAGCAGTTCGCGTTTTTTGGGGAATGAGTCTCTCGTCGGGCGATTGTCCCTAAAGACGTTGCTGATCCATTCCATCCTTTTCATAGATACTGTCCTCACCCGGCTCACGTAAGTTCGGGTCACCTTTCGCTTTGGCGATGGACCAAAGAATGCTCTCTCCGGCAGGCATGACGTCTGTTTCCACTTCAAACACCGGATCCTTAAAGGCTTGTTTCGCATCGATGAGTGTCCACCTTTAGACTTAAACATCGCCAGCAGATCGTCAGAAAAAAGGAATTTAGCAAATTGTGGTGAATGAGTAACGTGTGGTCGACTTCTCTCTTCAAGTACTTTTTCGATAAATCATTATAGTACTGAGCCCTTTCCCAGATGTGATTGGTATCTCGGTAGGGTTCGAGATCTGTCTTTGGATTGGTTTCTAACTTCGCCTCAAGACGGCTCGTAATGTACCAATCCAGGCATCAATCGTAACGTAGCCATTCCTGTAACCTTGCTCTTTAAGAAAAGCCCGAATGCCATCCCTTTTCTCTTGGGTGTTGCCGGCCTTAAGGTAAGGAAATCTAAAACGCTTCTCAAAATGCTTGAACCCCCGTATGAGGCTCTCGCAGCGAAGAATATCTTTCGCGAAAACCGACAACTCCGTTCGGTTAAAGTTGAGGTGGCTAAACGTATGGTTCGCAATGAGATGACCCTTCTCATCCCACACACGGAGACGTTTGGATACCTCAGGCTTCTCGATATACTTACCCGTTACAAACGCCGCGGCTTTGACTTTATGCCGATCAAGGGCCGCGAGTATTGCCTCGTCTCGTTCCAGCAAGGAGAGTGTATTTCCGCTTCGCATTGCAAAATCATCCATAGTAATGGCAACGCGCGCAGCGTATAGGTTCGTCGTTAACAAAAGGACGAGAAAAAGCTTAGGCAAGTGTTCACCCCCAAGTTACGATCTAAGAAACTCTAACCGCATGACTTTATCACACCGCACAGGCTTCCTTTTAGGCTTTTTACTCTGCACCACGTCCCTCCCGAGATAGCGGCTAAGCTGTTTTGAGAAAAACCGCAGAAAAACTCGCATAAGGGTCCAAAATATCCTCGTTCTGCACTATACTGTCTGACTATTGGAGGTTCTGCGCTCAGTGTTCCGCTGGCTTCTCATCTTAAGTATGCTACTTGTGGCGGTGACTCCGCTAAAGGCGGAGAAGCAAAGCCTGCGAGTCGGCCTGACCGGAAAGTACCCACCCTTCAATTATTTTGATCCCAACGGAAAACTCACCGGCTTTGACGTGGAAATGGCTGAGGCCATTTGCGCGGAGATCGAACGCAAATGTGTTTTTGTACCGCTCGCGTGGGACGGTATTTTGGCGGCGCTACTTGCAGGCAGGATTGACGCCATCATTGGCAGCATGGCAATCACGCCTGAACGCGAGAAAAAAGTACTCTTTAGCCAACCCTACTACGAATCAGGGGCGCAGCTGCTTGCTTCTAGTACCGCGCCTCCCGCGACCGACGAAGGCTTTAGAATCGGCGTTACTTTAGGAACGACATACAAAACCTTCGCCGAGAAAGCTTTCCCCAAAGCCACGGTCCGCAGCTACAAGGGCGATGTCGAAGTACTGCAAGACATTGTGAGCGGGAGATTGGACGCTATTGTCACCGACAAATTGGTGGGTCTCTACATGGCTCGCTCCATGAACGCCGATTTGGTTCCGGTGGGTGAACCGCTCTATCTTGAGCGAATGGGGATTCCTGTTGGTCCTGGAGAGACCGATCTTCTGAATCGAATCAATCAATCCATCACCAAGATTCGCTCGTCAAAAGCGTACCCGGCACTTTTTACAAAATACTTTGGAAAAGCCTCGCACAGCGCTTCGTCCTCTTACAGTCTAGAAGCATCCCTTTCTCTTATGGCTAGGGCCTTAGGCACGACTGTAGGCCTCTCGGCGCAGGGTATTTTTCTCGGATGTCTTGTCTCTATTCTCGTGGCTTCGCTCATGCTTTTCTCGCCGCGATCGCTTGCCGTAGGCGTTGCCTTTATCGTTGATTTTGTGCGGGCCACCCCGTTTATGGTCCAGCTCTTTGCCATTTACTTTGGGCTGCCTTCATTGGGGCTTCGAATTTCCCCTTGGGCAAGTGCAGTGCTTGCGATCGCTCTGCATAGCGCCGCCTACCTCGCCGAAGTCATCAAAGTGGCCTACCAAAGCGTTCCCCTCAACCAGCATTACGCCGCAAGAACTTTGGGGCTTAGTCGCCGCCAGGCAGTGGTATCGATCATTTCCCCCCAAATGCTCCCGGTACTGGTTGCCCCCACTCTTAACACCGTTGTGGCAATGATTAAGGATTCGGCTATCGTGTCGGTCATCAGTGTGCACGAACTGATGATGCAAACGCAGGAGCTTATCAGCGCTACTTTTCAACCCATGGAGTTCTATCTACTAGCGGCGTTTCTCTATTTTGTAGTGACTTATCCACTTTTACTGTTGGGCCGAGGATTGGAAAAGACTTTCCGCAGGAAGGGGCTTCTCAATGGATAGAGCTCTACCTCTTGTGCGCGTGGAAGACTTGCGGGTTCGACGCTCCGAAAAAGAAATCTTACTTGGCGTTTCACTTCAGATCGTCCGTGGCGAGCCCTTTGCTATCCTCGGAGAAAGCGGTTCCGGGAAAACCACGTTGTTGTACGCTCTTCTCGGGCTCATCCCTTTTTACTCTGGAAGGCTTGAAATTTGCGGGAAGAACCCCGAAGCTCTGTTGCCGCGAGAGCGCGCCGAACTCATGGGCCTGGTTTTTCAGGACTACGCGCTTTCCCACATGAATGTCCTCGACAATCTTAGCTTCGCACCGAAAAAGCACGGCAAGCGGGAATGCGAGAAAGGCCAAGGCGCTATTGGAACAACTCCGGATCGCCGCTCTGATCGACTCCTACCCACGCAACTGAGCGGGGGACAAAGCAACGCGTAGCCATTGCGCGCAGCCTGATGCTGGAACCCGAGGTACTTTTTTTTGACGAACCCAGCGCCGCCTTGGACGTCCGGACCTCGGAGACCTTGGCGAGCCTTCTCACGGAACTCAACAAACAAATCCAGATTGTCATTGTTAGCCACGATATTCCCTTTCTCGAAAAAATTGGTGGAAGGGGCTGTGTGATGGAAAAAGGAAGCTTAAAGAAAGTGGGCGAGTTAGCAGATCTCGTTCACCACCTTCGTCACTAGTTTACTCTCCCAGGCGGCAATCGGCGTACGTAGAAATATAGCCTGGGTTTCCATTGAATACCGAGAAGATGGCAAAGACTTTTTCCGCCTGTGTTTCAGGCTTCACACACACCTGGCCTTTGGGGTCCTTGATGAGAATATCCACTCGCGGCACGCCCGAAGCCTCGTAATAGCGGACTCTCGCCGCACAGTCCGCATACTCCACGCGCACCGGCTGATTCAAAAAAACGAGAGTCTGCGTCTCGTCCGAATACTGAAAAGACAGCGTATGCGCGTTTCCCTCTCGTCTCAATCGGGCGCTATCCCCATAGTCGCTCTTACAGTCGGCAACGAGAGCCGCTTCGGCCAGACACAGATTGCAAGCAAGCAACAAGATCGCTGAAATGAAACGCATGCTTTTCCCCCAAGAATTGCGTCTCATTATAACACGTTATGCGCTTGCGGCCTGGGCCCAACGCTGCCACTTGCGACAATCCTTCTCTGGATGGGTAATTTTCACCGGCTCGTGGAATTCCAGTACCGCGCGCAATCCGTTTTGTCGGACGAGATTGAACAGATGCGGAACAAAACTATCGCTCCCGATAAAGGCAGCGAGTCGCGCGGGTGTATAGAGAATGCGAAATGGCTGCACCCGTAGATCGTACTCGGCGGCGATTCTAAAGGCTCCCCAACGCCATTCTTTTTCTTCGTTAATACAAGTCGTGCCGGAAGGGAAAATAGTAAGGCGCCGTTTGCGCACACAGACGTGCTCGTAAACCGCATCGCCAACGCGCTTGCGAGAGTCCTTTGATCCACGATTCAAGAACACGCTGTCCATTCGGCGCGCGGCGTTCCCAAAAATCGGCCATTGTTTGATTTCCTCTTTTGTCACGAAGGAGGTGTGTGTCGCTGAGAGCAGAAGCGGAATATCGAGATAACTCACATGGCTTCCCAGAAGCAGAACCGGATTGTCGTCGGTCTGACCGCGCACTTCCCACTGCACACGAAGCAGGTTGAGGATCTCTTTCGCCCATCGCTGTGACAGGGGTTTTACGCGCTCCAGGAGGCGGGGCGGATCGGTGAGTTCGGCGTGGCTGCAATAGCGGAGGTAGTGGTTTGTTTTGGTGAAAACGCTTAAGCAACTGCGGGTATCCGCATAGAGTGTCATCACACTGAAATTATAGGCGGCTTGGCAGGAGCCCGGTGTTAATTTCTAGTTAAGGGGTGACCAATTCGTAAAGACTCTGGACTTTCTAGATAAATTCAGTAGTTTAGTTCACTCGATGAAACCTTGGACACTGATCGATAAGACCTCGACGCCTGACGGCGAGCCCATGACTCTCAGCGAACGAGATGGAGAGTACGTGATTCGAGTAAAGGGGATGGAGCTGATGTCCACCCGGCACTACCAGTCCGAAGAAAGACTTGCGGAAGTCGTATTCGAAAAGCTGAAGAATAAATGCCCCCGAGTACTTATTGGTGGCTTGGGCTTTGGTTTTACGTTGAAGGCAGCGATGAGAGCGCTTCCCACGATTCGTCTCATCGTGGTGGCGGAGCTTTTGGAAGCGGTAATCAAGTGGAATAGCGATCCTTCTTATGGACTCTGCTTCGAGGAACTTGAGAACCCGAAGGTGACTGTCCTCCATGCAGATGTAAAAGACGTCTTGAAAAAATACCCTGGGGGTTTTGATGCGATTTTGCTCGATGTCGATAACGGACCGTCTGCCTTCACGGTGAAAGATAACAATCAACTCTATGATGACCACGGTCTTCAACAGGTTCTTAAGTGCCTAAAGCGCGATGGCATTGCTGCGTTCTGGTCTTCGAACAAGGATCCGGATTTCATGAGGCGCCTTGAGGCCACGGGAATGGAGCACTCGGTCCACGCCTGTCACGCGTGGGGGAAGCGCGGCCCCGTCCACCAGATTTATCTCCTCAACAATTCAACTCGCTAAAAAGAATTCACACACCACCTCGCTGGATCTCGTCGGTACGTATTTTGACAGAAAGTAGCGCCAAGAATATATTATTTCCCTATGTTTGAGACACCCCAGGAACTTTTGCAACAGAGCTACTCTCAAATTATCGAGTTTGCCCCCCGATTTTTTGTTTTTGTACTCATACTTGCCGTCGGGTGGATGCTCGCCGCGCTGCTGAGTCGACTCACCAAGTTTCTCTTGAACCGAATTCAAGCGGAAGACTGGGCTGAAAAACTTGGAATTGAGCGCTACCTGTTGCGTGGTGGCGTGCGTTATACTTTCACGACATTGGTTTTCCGAGCCGTTTACTGGCTGATTGTCATCTTTTCCTTTCTCGTCGCTTTCAACCACCTAGGTGTACCAATTAGTGAAGACTTCTTCGGACGGGTACTGGAATACATACCGAAGGTACTGGTTTCGATTTTTCTATTTGTCGTGGGAATGAGCGCCGCAAGCGTAACGTATTCGGCGCTTCGTGCCTACCTGAACAACATGAACGTTTCAGGTGCCGAACTCATCGCCAAGGTCGCTAAGTTCACTGTCATTCTGCTAACCATCGTCGTCGTGATGGAGAATCTGGATATCGGCGGACAGGTTCTATTGTCTACTTTCTTGATGGCATTTGGGGCACTCAGCCTCGCCTTCGGCATCGCGTTTGGCCTGGCGGGTAGAAAAATAGCTGGCCGTATTTTGGATAGAATATTTCCGCTCTAGAGGAACACAATGATTGTCGACTGCCATACGCATATCAATCGATATGAGGACGAAAACTCACCTGCTCTCCCGGAACGTTTGGACGCGCTTCTTCTAGAGATGCGGAAAAACCGCTTGGACTTTTGTTTCATCCTGTCCTCGTACAAAAATGTACCAGGCCGCCCCTCGCTCCGCGCTGTCGTGGAGGCCATTAGAGACATTCCAAATGTTTTTGCAGTGGCCGGCATGAGTTACTTGATGCGAAAAGATTGGGACTTGGGTGAACTGCGCTCCTTCATCCAGGAAGGAAAAGTGAAGGGAATCAAGTTTTACTGCGGCTACGAGCCTTTTTACCCGGCCGACAAAGAGATGCTACCCGTCGTTGAGATCGCAAAAGAGTTCGATATCCCCGTTTATGTGCATACGGGAGATACGTTTACCCAACGCGGCAAGCTGAAGTACGCTCACCCGCTTAACATCGATGATTTCGCCGTAGACCATCCAGAACTCAAGATCATTATCTGCCACCTGGGGAATCCATGGGTCCGCGACACCATGGAGGTGGTTTACAAGAACGACAATGTTTATACGGATATCTCGGGTCTTGTGCTGGGCAATTTCAATGACCGCTTTGAAAGGATTATGATCAAGCATGTTCAGGAGATGACGGTATTCGGAATGAACCCCAAGAAGGTACTGTATGGCACGGACTGGCCCATCTCATCCATGTCGTCCTATCTCAAGTTTGTGGAGGATCTTGGTTACAAGCCAGAGGATAAACGCCTTGTCCTGGGAGAGAACGCGGTAAAGCTCTTTCGTCTCAATCCGAAGGATTCCCCTTACTTCAGGTAGACAGTTCACCATGAAAAAGAAACTTCCAGGACCGGTTCACAAAATACCCGCCGATTTTAAAAAAGCGGTGGAAGCCACCGCTGCGCTTAAGAGCGCCTGGCAGAATCTCACACCCCTTGCCCGCAACGAGTGGATCTGCTGGGTCACTTCTGCAAAGAAAGAAGAGACTCGAAGTAAGCGCATCACCCGCGCGCAAGAGGACTTGAACAAAGGTAAGCGCCGCCCTTGTTGTTGGCCGGGCTGCCCTCACCGCCGCCCCAGCGCCAAGAAATGGTTTAAATAGGTATCTTTTACAGAAGGAGTACAACATGAATGACAACTTGTTAGGAGTGATTAGTTCAAAGGCCCTTGAGAAGCAGCTCAAGATCGTCAACTCCCGTTTGGAGGAAATCCAATCCGAGGTGGCGGAACTTGAAAAAATAAAGGAAGCCTGTTTGACCTTAATGGGTTCCCCTAGTCCGGAACAGCTGGAAGAAGGGCTTTCCCAAAAGTCCCAAGCTCCCAAACGCAAGAAAGAAAAGGGCAACCTGAAACCCGCTGGCCTTGAAAAAGGAAGTGAAGACTCAAGCGCGTTGCCTGTTGACGCTGACAGCGCCGACAACCCGCCAACGGTCACGCACTAGCACTTGAGGGCTCTATAAGTTCATAAAGACGAGCGAAAGATGATGGGACACTGGAATACTCTTCTTTTGTTCTTCGTTTAAGTAGCTCTCTGCAAATTCTTCCAGGCCTCGGATCAAGGGAGTCGGTGCGCCTTCGGGCCTATAAAAGGGGCGGTAGTTCTGCGGATCTTTCGCAAGCTGCAGTTTCATATACCCCACGGCCAGCGAGTTGCCCCACCCCCTTTTTCCTAGCCTGGTTTGCAGCTCTTTTTCTCCGGACTCTTTGATAAGCGCCAATACTTTGGGCTTGTCATGAAAGAGTTCGGCCAGCGTACGGGCCGCTATCCAGCGAGTCACATCGACCGGGGAAGCCTCGCTATGGTGCAAGAGCGTTGCGAGCACCTGCTGCGCAAGATAATCATCTTCTCGAAGTTCGGCTCCGTATCGCTCCATGTTGGCGAGTAAAACCAATTCCGATAAGAAGTCGTCTTTTTTCTTGGCAACCTGCCGCAGCCCTTCCAGGAGATAAGGAACCACGTCTTCCGCCTTGAGCGCTGAACCGCTCGGAGTTCCCTCTTCCAAGAGACAGTTCACTTCGCTTACGCCTTCTAAGCGCTCGCTGAAGTCGTCTGACTCCAGTCGCTTTACCGCCTCTTTGAGCTTTTCTAGCCGTAGACTTTGCGGGCGGGGAGCCCGGCGGTACGCTTCACAAGCTAAGCCGGGCGGTAGTTCCGCCTGTGTACGGTTCGCTTGCCGCGCGTGCGTTGAGGGTTTTGCGCTTTCGCTTTGCGCCTCTACACTCGGCTCTGCGTGCGCCACAGCGCCCGCTATCAGCGCCAGCAATATCCACTTCCTACTCATTTTGAATCTCCCGTTTGCTTCCGCAACCACTGCAAACTTTCCTTACCTGTAGAATAAAAACCTGATTGGGAACGATCCGAGGGTATCCCCACGCAGGTGCCGATCACGCGATTCTGAAAAAGAAGGGCTGAGCCTGAATGCGATAAACGTGGCTCTCCTTTTGCGCCAATCACATCGGTAAAGGGTTTCGCATCGGCGTAATAGAGCTTGGGATGAGCTTCGTCGATTTTGAACCGAGTCACAAAAAAGCCGTCCGAGGTAGCGGCCAAACAAACAGAATCCGCTGGGGGCTCTTCATCGTCCTCAGCGAGTTTCCAAATAGGAATACGTCGATCGTCCTGAGAGCAAGCCGAAACAAAACTCAGATAACCCGTGTCTTGCGAGGTCGCCACGTCCGCTTTGCTCTTGTAGCCGGGCATCACACGCGTTTGGACCTCTTCCATTGAACCGATGCGATCGGAAGAAACGACCGACACATCGTGCTGGACCCCTTGCGCGTTCCAATCCTTAAGACAGTGTGCTGCGATCCCGGCATCGTAGCGGCACTTTCCCGAAGCCAGTTTTGTGAAATTAAACACGTACAAGGTGCATTTTTTCTCTAGCTTGTGCTCCATGCCGCCTTTGGCAAAGAGGGTGAGACTGACGGAGATTCCTGGTTGTTGTGGGGCTTTTTCTTGCTGAGGACGAAGGGCGGCGGGGACGGGGTTATGGCCCTCCGGCTTCTTCACTTCTTGTGGCGCAGCCAGACTGAGTGAGCATACAATCAGGAGCGAAACTATTCGGCCAAAGTTCCCCACATCACACCTAGAGATCGTTCCGAGACAAGCCCTTGTCACTCAGAAGCTGGTCCAAAAAGGCGTTGGTTTTCTTTGAGTAGATGTGGACGATTTGATTGCGCGGATCCGACGTACGGCTGAGCTGCATCGCGTTAGCGGTAAGCTCCAACTGCCGAAATTCCTCCGCAGTGCAACTACTCGACTGTGAAATGTTTAGGACGTCGTCTTTGTTCTCATACGCTCTGAAGCGACAACGAACCGTACCCAATCGCAAATCCAGCTCAGCAACACGGCCGTTATCAAAGTAGAGAATCTTGCCGTCTGAAGAATTGAAGTTAAGTTCAGTAGCCGGAGACGTCGTCCCGTCTACGATTTTCTCTAAAAACCAAACCCCGTTTTCCTTTGCGGCGCACCCAGACAGAGCGAGCAACAAAACGGCGTACCCAAATATTCTCAGCATGCTGTATTTCTTGTTCATGGCTACCGTCCCAACAATCTTTCTTTTCTCACTTCGTTTTCCCACCAGAGACGCACCTTCTCGGAAATGTCGCCAATCGCACGCGGGTCCGCGGTGGTGATTTTACTCGCACCGACAAGCTCGCTGATTTTTTGTTCCAAGTTCTCAACAAGCTTGAGCGTCAAGGGATCGCTCTCTGTCTTTTTTAGATCTTCAGCCACCTTTGCAATGAGCTGAGGTTTGTGCTCGTCAAACAAACTCTTACGAACAAGCTGATCCAGAGGTACTTCCGGACTACCCATCTGGGCTTGAGCCAGCTCAAGCGCACGTTTTGCCTCGACGATCATTTGATTGGATGCATCCCCGGGTGTCCCGCTCGCGGGAAGGATGCCTCGGTTCACCTGATCTTCCTGGTGCTTTTCCAAGGCAAGTGTGGCGGCACGCTGGGCTCTTTGCTCACTTTCTATTTCCGGAGTTTTTTTCCAACCGAAGTAACGCAGAACAGGGTCTCCGACGGTCACCGTCGCCACAAGACCGGCCAGCCCGCTGACAGCCCCTAGAACGGCGGTTTTTGTGATGGTTCGGTAAGCGGTTCCACACTCTTTGGAACTTCCGACCGCTTTAGTAGGCGGTTGGGAGGGGCTCTCATCGCTGCGCACCAAGGGAATGGGCGCTTCCTCGCCCGCTTTGGCAGGAGTGGACGCCGGGGGGTCCGGCGCAAAGGATTGCTGGGGCGAAAAGACAAAAAGGACAAGCAAGAACAAACTCAGACTTTTTAACCGCGACGCGCGCACGCGCCCTCCTACACCTCACCCTCAAAGAACCCCACCTACTACTTAGCAATTGGCGTTCCATTATTGTGCGGCGGATAGCCTAGGAGGCCGCATGGGAGGGGTCGTGATTTTGATGGACCTTGGCTGGGGTGCCGTTTTTGAGCCTGACTGTTGGGCGATCCAACAGAAAGGTGGAGTGGCGAGGGACACTGAACCCTCAACTCAGTCCAGACCGATCAAGCTTTCGTTCCGTTGACTGCCTGCAACAGACGGTGATATCCGGAATATGAAAGCAACACAACTTCTGGAGGGGCGAATGAAATTCCTTACCTTATCCATCCTATTTATCTCTATCATCGGCCAGGCGGCCGAGTCAGATATCAGCAAGTGCGAAGAGGCCGCGGATAGAGAGCAGTGTTACGCGACAACAATCGATGCAAAGCTGAATCTGATCCTGCGCCGGATTGGACACGGTCACGGGGTAGAAGGTGAGTTACAGGAAGTGAGTTTCTATTGGGGCAAAGACTGCACCAAAGACATCATGGGTACCGGCTATCTTCCCAAATCTCTGACAGCCAGCAATTTGGAAAGTGCGCGCGCGGCCTGCGACAAGATCGCTCAGGATGTGTCACGTTTTTCCTCCGACGGTTATGTGGATTCTTATAAGGTAGGTAACAATTGTAAGAATCCCGATCCGCGTCCCAATAAGACAGACAAAGTGGCGATTAGCCGTTTGTGCCTGTCTGGACTCGCGAACTAAAGAAAAAGCCATCACTGCAATCTTTTGTTAAGGGCGTTTTCCCGAGAGAACAGTTTTTCCCTTTCGCAATGCCCGTGCGTTTGTCATAACTTCCTAAGGGTGCTCTAATTCCGTTCGGAATTGAGATCTGTCTTTACAATTCAGGGAGGAAGCGATGAGCGACGCGAACCACACGGTGCGAGGAAAACTTTGTTTCCGAAATAACATCTTTAAAGAATACTCAGATTTATTTTCGGATGAAGTCGTTGATGTCTTGCATCACATGGCTCGCTTCAACAGCGATCAAAAAGCCCTGATGACCAAGCGGATGGAAACCCGCAAGCGACGCGCCCAAACCCGACAACGCATTGCCTTTCTCGATCAAACCAGTGTCATCCCCCGAACCAACTTACTCGCGAAAGAGGCGCGCACGGGGAAGTTTGTAGGCGCCACTATTCCTGAAGACTTGAAGCGCCAGTGGGTCCAGGGAACGGGTCCCGCGGCAAAACCGAACGCGCCACTAGAGAAAAGCCTTCGCAATGTTGCCTATGCCCTGTTGTCGGGAGCGGACGGCTGGATGTTCGACGGAGAGGACGCTCTCGGCCAGATCCAAAGCATGTCTTTAGACAACCAGCGCAACCTGAAACTCGCGATCCACCGCGATCCGGTTTTTTTGGAAGTGGCTGAAGCCGTCTCTGAAGAGATGAACGCGTGGGCAAAGGATTTTTTGAAGCGCGAAATCATCCAGGATTGGAAAACCCAGCTCGATTTTACGACCGTTCTTTTCCGATGCCGGGGCCTGCACCTGGAAGATAGGCACATCCGCGAAAGCTCAGGCGCACCACTTGCCGCGTCGATCGTAGATTTAACGCTCTACGTGCTAAATAACTACAAAGCACTACAGCAACAAAATGCCTCCATCGCGCTTTACTTGCCCAAAATCCAAACGGCTGAAGAAGCCGCCCTTTGGGATGACATGATTTCCTCCCTTGAGGAGTACCTGTCTCTCTCTCAGGGAACGATCAAGACTTATGTACTGGTAGAGCAGCTCGAAGCCACCTACCAACTCATGGAGATTCGGGCAGCCCTAGGCTTGCATTTTGTAGGATTTAACACCGGACGATGGGACTACATCAACTCTGTCGCCGACGCACTTGCCTGGGACAAGGAATTCATCAATCCCAACATTGAGTCCATCCCGATGACGTACGCGTACATGAAGCACTATGAAGATAGGGTACGCCGTGCGGTCAATACGCCAGATAGTAAAGGGGCTTTCGCACTCTGGCAGGGCGGCATGGAACCCAATATCCCGGTAGGATCGCCTGAGGGTGTGGCGAAGGCGATGGAGAAGGTGCTGGCAGGGGCGAAACGAGAGCAGGAAGCGGGAGCTTCTGGAAAGTGGGTCGCACACTGGAAAATGGTGCATCTGGTGCGCCCTGTTTGGGAAGAGGCCCGACAGGACAATCAGATGGGCCGATCCTTCCCGCCTCTCACCTACACCGAACAAGATGAAAAACTTTTGACAGAACTTGAACCCGCTCCACGCACGATCCAGGGCGCGCGCAATCTGCTTAGTGTCGCTCTTCAGTATGGAAACGCCTTTGCGCAAGGGTTTTCCGCTGCGGCCCTAAAGCCCGCAGATTTTTTTGGAGATGACGATGTCCTCTATCTCATGGAGGACATGGCAACGGGTGAGATCCGAGTCAGCATCCTTTGGGAATGGATCCACAAACGGGCCAGACTTACGGAAGACGACAAGAGCCTTGGGCTAAAAGCCGGCGATACGTTTACGATGGAAATCTTTAATACGCTGCTAAAAGAGGAGATGGGCAAGCTTCTTTCTGCAGATAATAAGGACGTCCACGACAATTCAAAAAAGACTACCCTGCCCATCGCAGCAGCGGCTGTAGAAGCCTACATCAATTGCAAGATCAAACTCCCTTGGTACATTGATCTCTTAAATATCAATCTCAATGTTCAGGATCTTGCTGAAGGGAAAAAACGCATTGCGACCTACGTCAAAACTCTGCTGGAGCACGGTGAGAGGATTACCGAAAACCTGGACTTTGCCGTAGCGGGCTCGGATCCATTTTTTGCCAAAGAATCAAAGACGCTGGAAGAGGAGATCCAAGAGACGGCGGAGTGGATGAACACGCCTCGTTTTAGAGAAACTAAGCGCCTGTATTCCCCTCGGCAGGTCGAGGAGCAACGGGGTGCCGTTTATAAAGGTTATACTGTGGCCCGGACCGCGGCCGAGCGTTTCTACACGCGGCTACGCGAACTCTTTGCCCGCCGAGAGCAGATCACGACCTTTGGGCCTTACTCCCCAGGCCAGGCCGTTTCGATGAAAAAACAGGGGATTGAGGCCATCTACATTGGCGGCTGGGCGACTTCTGCGAAGGGTTCTATCTTTGAGGACCCCGGTCCGGATCTCGCAAGCTACCCGCTTAGCCAGGTTCCCGATGAATCGGCGACCGTCGTGCGCGCGCTTCTTACAGCCGACAGAAATCAGAAGTTTAGCCGTACGCGCATGTCAGAAGCCGAGCGCAAAAGCATCAAGCCTATTGATTTTACGCCCATGATTATCGCGGATGCCGATACCGGGCACGGCGGTGACGCCCACGTGCGCAATCTCATCCGTCGATTTGTGGAAGTGGGGGTACCCGGCTACCACATCGAAGATCAAAAGCCTGGCTGCAAGAAGTGCGGGCACCAAGGCGGTAAAGTTCTAGTACCAATTTACGAACAAATCGTTCGCTTGAACGCTGCGCGGTTTCAGCTCGATACCATGCGTGTGCCAGGACTCATTGTGGCTCGCACCGACGCCGAAGCCGCCAACCTGTTGGATGGCCAGTTTGATGAGCGCGATCAGCCTTTCATTTTGGGGGTAACAAACCCCAGTGTGCCCAGTCTTAAGTCCGTCAGTGCGGCCATTCTGAAGCGGATGTATGACAACGGCATCAAAGAGGTGAACGGACACGAATTATTCAGGCTATCGAATGCGGCTTATGAGAAAGCCTACGCGTGGATGACGAAGGCCGGGATACTAAAGCAGCTGGACCTCAGCAGTCAGAAGTTTGTGGCGACTGGGGGAGACGTTAACGCACTCGTAAATGAAGTCACCTCCATGGTGTATGGCGCGTGGGAATCCGACGCTGGAATTAAGACCTACGAAGACGCCGTTCTGGATGCGATGGAGCAGCAAGCCGATGAGTGTGGCTCGTTGGCCATGCCTGAAAAAGAGTGGCGAAGCTTTGTGAAGTCCGTTTCTTTTGAGGAGGCCAAGGGCAAAGCGCGGGAGATGGGGTTTGACGTCCCGTGGGATTGCGAGCTGGCCCGAACGCCTGAGGGCTATTATCAGATTAAGGGCGGGATTCCCTACGCCATCGCGAAGTCGTTGGCTGTCGCTCCGTACGCGGATCTGCTTTGGATGGAGACCAAAACTGCCAATTTGGCGGACGCCAAGGTCTTTGCCGATGCTATCCACGCTGTGTATCCGGATAAAATGCTCGCCTACAACTTGTCACCGTCTTTTAACTGGGACACTACCGGCATGACGGACGAAGAGATGCGCAACTTCCCGACCGAACTCGGCCGCATGGGTTTTGTGTTTAACTTTATTACCTACGGCGGACACCAGATCGATGGGCTTGCGGCAGAAGAATTCGCAACCGCTCTTCGTGAGAATGGGATGCTCGCTCTTGCGAAGTTGCAACGTCGCTTGAGGTTGCTCAATTCGCCTTATAAGACACCGCAGACATTGGTCGGCGGCCCGCGATCGGACGGTGCTCTGGTTGCCGTGTCCGGCCGAACGGCAACGACCAAGGCAATGGGTAAGGGTTCGACGCAGCACCAGCATTTGGTGAACACCGAAGTACCGGTGAGTTTGTTTGAAAGCTGGATGAAGGAGTGGGCCACCCACAACACGATTACGGCTGCGCTGAAGGTGAAGCTGCGACCCGTGCCCAGCTCCGAGCTTCTTGAGATGGTTGTTTTTGGAGAGGGTGAGACGCGCATTGCGGATATCACGTTCACCAATATTCAGGACCGACGCGGGAATTCCATTTTGTCAGTGCGCGACCAGAATAACTACATCCCGGAGTACCGCCAGCGACGGCTCATCTCCTTGATGCATTTGTTTTTGGTCCACCGCTACCGGGTGAAAAAGGTGCATTTCCTAAGCCCGACCGAGGACAATGACATGCAGATTGAGGGCATGCGGGCGCTTGGCTTTTATAGCTCCGTTAATAAGGAGGTCGGTGACGTCATGGTTGCGGAAGTAAACCAAGGCTTCATCGAGAGTGTGCTGGCGGAGAATCAGGTGGAGCTGAAGAATGTCATCCAGAAATCGGGGGCGGTCACCCACGCCTGAGCTGTCGCGCGACAGGTAAACCCACTATCGCTGAGTTCTAACAAATCTAGACGAGCGGCTTGGATCTTTGCCGACTCTTGTGTAGGCTTGCCCCCTCAACTTAATGCCCAGCGGAGGGGATGATGGATCCAAAGAAAGATACCTGGAAAGAAAACGACAAGCTGGAATGGCTCTCCAAGCAGACTTTTCAGAGATCGTACGCGGAACAGGTTCTCTCCCGCATCGATAAGCTGAAAGAGCGCGGTGGCAAGATAAAGGTGCGCGCTTACGGAAGCCTAAGTTTGCAGGGCCGCAACGAGCTGGCGATTCACGGGGCTCGGCTCAGCGCCGAGGAATATGAGAAGCGCTACCCGCTCTACTACGCTGAAGTCGGCGATATCACGAATGGGAAGCCCAATGTCATCATCACGGGCGGAACGCACGGGTACGAGGAGAGTGGGGTTTATGGGGCGCTCGAGTTTTTGGAAAAGGATGCGGAGAAGTACGCGGAGCGTTTCAACTTCCTAGTCTTTCCCTGTTTGAGTCCATTCGCGTACGAGGTAAACCAGCGCTGGACACACAATGCCTGGGACGTAAACCGAAGCTTTGATCGTTCAAAGCCCTATGTCCCGGAGGCGCAGCTCGTGATGGATGTCCTTGATGAAGCGCGAAAGCGCGCCGGAAAGGATTTTGCCGCGGCTGTGGATCTCCACGAGACTCCCGATCGCGACAAGACGATGATGCCCCCGCAGTACCAGCGCTATGGTATCAACCTGACTCCTGAAGATATTCTCATTCCTAACGGGTATTATCTTATTTCTAACGTCGAGAATGAGGCGCCCGAGATGGCAAATCACATTATAGCGAGTGTCCGAAAGGTAACTCCTATAGCCCCTGACCCCGAAATTCACGGGGAAAAGAATGAGAATGGTGTTGTGATATCTAAGGGAGCCGATCCAACGCACCAGGGTTTGAATCAGGCTTACATGAAAACGATCTCAAGAAACTCTTATACGACTGAAATCTATCCCGAGATTCACCCGGAGCCTAGAGGATCGCAAGAGGCCATCGCCGCCCAAGTGGCGACAATACATGGGATTCTCAACTATCTAACGAGTGAATCCTAAGCGACATTATTATGGACGCGGGTGCGCCTGAAAAAACTCCCAGATAGCATCGTTAGTAATTAAGTCCCGAGTCGGAGGGTTATCCGTGCCGGGAATGAGCTGCTGCTGATCGGCGAGGGGGTATTCGTGCGAACCGGGCCAGCTATGGCCACCGTCTCTCACAAACCAGTACCCTACATCCCCGCGTGTGGCGCATGTGGAGTTCATGCGCAGGGTGGCTTTGCCTTGCTGGCGTGTTACCGAGAAAGCGGAAGACTTGTCAGAACTGCAATCGTTGTTGTTCGACCAAAAGCCAGAGCGTCCTCTACCGAAAGAAGATTGTGCGAGCTTCCCAGACAGGACGCCTGCCCGCCTGCAAACGGAATACAGTTGTCTTTCTCGCCGTTGATAAGAAGTACGGGAACGGATCGTTTTACGTTGCACGCGTAAGCTTTGGCGCTACTTCCTGGCTCTTGATCGGCAACGACGGCAGCGACGACGGCAATGGAAGCAAACTCGTCGCTGAGCTCGCAGCCAAGACGATGGGTAAACATCCCGCCGTTAGAAAAACCAACGCCGTGGACGCGGCTGCGATTGACATGTGCCGAGGAAAAACCGCTTAGAATCTTTTTCACAAAACCTACATCATCAATCTGTCGTGAGGCAGGAGAGCCGCAACAGGTGCCGGCGTTCCATCCAAGCCGTCTTAGTAGTAAGGGCCTTATAGGGGTGCCATCGGGTTCCACCAGGATAAAGCCTTCTCTTCGCGCCTTATCGCGTAGCAAAGTCATGTCGGATTGCTGTTGGGAGTTTCCGCCAGCTCCGTGAAAATTAAAGACGAGAGGTAAAGCGCCGCCAGTAGCAAACTGTGGGGGCAAGTAGAGGAGGAAGGTACGCAAACGCCGCGCGTGCAACATGCCGATGCGGTACTGCCTGCCTTGGAACGCGTTCGCTCTACGCACGCCGCGAGCGGCTTCATCGCTCGTCACCCCGCCTGAGGCCATCCGAATAGCCTGATCCAAGCTCACAAGTTCTGTATTTGCGTTGGTTCCGACACTGCAGGCAGATAGCAGTACTAGGGCCGTCAGGCCTGACAGGCTTAGTTTCATAACCCCCCCGAGACCTATAATTATAGAGGAGCCCTGCACGGGAATTATGTCGCTGGGAAGGGTCCGTAGGGGGTTGAATATTCTATGGTTTTCCAAACAGTGGCGTCCGTGCGTGGACGGCTTTCGAATCAAAAGTCATTCCGTTACCGGCTCTCCGCATTCGTTCTAGGTACTTCATCACGACTAGCGCGAGAGCTGGGCTTGACCCGCATTTTCTCAAACTCAGCCGGAACAGGATGAACCTTTTCTTCAACTGGAGCTATCGGCGCCCTGTCTGGAACGAGCTTTTGCCTTCCTTTGACCTTGTCGCCAAAAAGCTGACGACGGATCTCTTGTCCGAGCATCTCACCGATAGCTGAAGGCACCGCATTTCCAATTTGTTTCTGAACTTCGGATACTCCTCCCAAAATTTCAATATCATCAGGAAAGGTCTGGAGACGTGCCATTTCGCGCATGGTTAGACGACGATTCTTCCAATGAAATGGACCAATAGCACTCCCTGGTTGTGCTTGAATTGTCCAGCTAGGCAGCCGCTTGGCTAACTTTAGAAGGAAGCTCCAGTAGCGCGAACGCCATTTGAATATTGGAACCCCATCGCCTCGTTCTGAATGGTAAAGATAATTTTGTCCTTCGGGAATTGACGGCAGCAACACTCCCCAGCGGCCGCCAACACGACTAGGCACCGCTTTTTCGTCATCGGATTCAAGGTCGTGCAATGCATCCCATGTCGTCCTATAGGGGATTCTTTCCTCTTCTCCGAAAAGTTCCAGGCTTGGATCGTTAGCGCCCGCGCGGATCTGATTAAAGAAACGCGGCTCGGGGAATCGGAATTCTTTGCCATCCCGGGACCCCACTATAAAAACACGCTCTCTAATCTGGGGAACCCCAAAATCTGCCGCGTTTAATACCTTCCATGTGAAACTGTAATTGGTGCGCTTGCGCCGATTAATCTCGATGAGACTCTCTTTCAAGAACTGTAAGCCCTCATCCTTGCCTTTGTAGGCTAAGCCAAAAACGTTCTCCAAAATAAAAGCCCGTGGAAGGGTGTCTTCAAGGACGCGCATATACTCTCGAAGTGTGTTAGCGCGTGGGTCTTTGAGGCGAGCGGCGTCGCCGTTTACCCAATAGCCTGACTTGGAGAAAGGTTGACACGGAGGGCCCCCGATCAAGAGGTCTGCCTCTTTTTTCTTTAAACCTGCTCCCTTAAGAAGTTCCGAAGACGAAACCTCCTCAATGACTTGCTCAATGACATTCCAGTTCGGACGGTTGTGCCGCAAGGTGCGGCAACACCAGCCGTCCATTTCCACTGCAACGGCGGTCTCAATTCCTGCGGCCTCGACGCCGTAGTCCATGCCCCCGGCCCCCGTGAATAAACTGATAGCTGAATATTTCAAGAAGCTGTACCTCCGGAGTCTTTCACAGAAAATGATTTTCTAACGTAAATGGTGTATCGTCAATACACTACTAGGGAGCGTGTATGGCATTGTTTTTCGACCTGCGTAACCTCGTTCAAGACTATGAGGCGAGAACCGGCTTGCGTTTGAGTTATAATGACCTTGGGCGCTTGGCTAACGTTTCTCCGGACACGATCAAGTCGATTGCATCGCGTCATTCGTACAACGTGACCCTGCACACGCTCGATCGCATTTGCAGCACGCTGGGTATGGACCCGGTCCGATACTTGGTTTGGCAACCAGACTCTCAACATGAATCGGAACAAGAACATAGATTACCTTCATCGCTTGACGGGCCTGACCCCCAACGAGTTGGCCGAGGTGCTCCAAAACAACCCGCGCGCGTACATGAGCGTAAAGGGCGCAGTGGCGGAGAAGCATCTCGATAAAACACTCTCGGCATTAAAGGCCGACCAAACTATCTCTGACTATCGAAAGGGGCGCGGAGACTTTGAAAAAGACTTTTACGTTCGCCTCACCGGAAAAAAGGAGGAAGTTTCAATTGAGTGCAAAAATGTTCGAGTCCTAGACTTGGGCAGCCTTTCCCTGAAGCGGGAGTACCTAAAATTCCTCAAAAGAAACCAATACGATCTTGATCTTCCAGATGAAACGCATATTGAGAGCCTTAACAACTCAGAACTTCGCGACCTATACAAGTCGCTTCCTCAGGAATATTCCGATTCCGGCGTGCCACGCTTCAGCTTTAGTCGAAATCTTGCAAAGGTAGCTGGACCTATCGGAAAAAACGACCCGAAAAAGTACCTTCAACAGTTCGGAGACCATCGAATTTTGATCGACTTCAAACGAACCCGTAACTCCCGTGATGTTGGTGAAACGGATAATCGGGCAAAGCGCCTCTATAAGATAGGAGAGATCGATATCGTCGCGGCTTGCCTCTTCAGTCGAACACTCGAGTGGGATTTTGTCTATTGCGGCGCCCGATGTTTCGTAAAACATCACGACTACAACGACCGCTTTTCGGACGCAATGCATGTCGCACCCGACACCTGGACGAATGATCTGCGTACAGTGCTACGAGACCATAAGATTGATTAACATCGTCAACACCTACTCAGAGAACCTCTGCTGGAATTTATACATAGAATCCCTTTCTCCTTTGGTGTTCCGCTCTGCCCAGTACTCAATGGTTAGTTTTTTGCGGGTTTATCAATCACCAGTCCGAAATTGGTGCATCATGACTAAAGGATTGACGAAGACACCATTCTTCTCTCAAGCTATTCTGCTGATCGATCAGCAAGCCGGAGGTTAAACATGCAACGGGACGAACTTCAGTTCCGAGCATTGGATGCTGAAGCACGATTTGAGTACCAGTTCGCGCTTCTGATATTTGCTACTTTAACATTGAGTATTCAGTTTTCTCCCCCCATGGGGGCATCTATGAGATGCCTTCTCATCGCGGCCTGGCTGTTTTTTTTGGTGGCTGGAGTAGTCGCTGGTTGGAGGTTGTCAAAACTCCCACTGGCATATCGCCTGAATTGGGGTGAATTGACTCAGGCTGAACTCGTTAAGAACCGTAAATCCCAGTTGGCTGAGCCTACGTTTACGCGCGGCCTGGCAGCAGGAAGGGTTCTGGATGCTGATACGAAACAGCCTATGACCCTGTCTGATTACACTTCAATGGTGGAAGAATCGGAAAAGAATCTCAAGGAGATTACATCACGTAGAGAAGCGCTTTCTAGATGTTACCAAATTGCTTTCTGGGCCCAGATCCTGCTCTTTCTAGCTGGAATCGTCTGCAATGGTATCTTTTTGGGAATGGGTTTACTCGAAAAAACTCCGTAACCGACGTCAGTTTCCTACCTTTCCTAGCGAGTGCTGCGTTTGTCTACCCCTTAGGCCAATACAGCGAAATCAAAGTCTTTGTAAGCTGCTCACCTCTCTTTGACAGAAGCGAAATATTATCCTCAGACATGGCGCGGAAGTCAGTTGGATAGTCCACGACTGCTTCCTGGGGGACGAAGTCAGCTGGGCGGGAAGGAAGCCTTTCGTCGTTCTGTCCGAGATAGGATAGAATGAATGCCTTAAGCTTTCCTTTCTTTTGAAACTCGTGAAGCAACGCAAAACTGCCGCTTTGAGTACGCCTCATCACACTGTTGAAACATTGTGTGAGCCTTGGTACTAGCCATTGGTGGTGTCCCCACCCGCGAGGAATTCCCGTACCCGCATCGCACGCAATGATTATGTCGCATTCAGGACTGTCGTAAGAGAACTTTGGGTCTCGATCTGGCAGCAGCGGGGTCAAGCCAAGATTCTCATATACCCCTCCATCAGTTAAAATCACTCTCCGTCCTTGAATCTGTCCGTGTTTGCTGAACGAAAATGTTCGATCTAGAGCGGGAAGTAACGCAGGATAGGCTGCAGAAGCTGTGATAGCTTCCGACAATGGAACTTCCTCCTTTACAACTCCGTAGGGCCAGCACCTTACTTCACGGCTTCCGAACCGAAATGCCGTGGTCGTCTGAAGTTCACATGCATTTACAATCGTTTCAATGTTTCTCTTGGGATCAGAGACTTTGCATCCCCGAAACCAGCGTTTCTCAAAGACCCGTAAAACGCTGTTTGTTCGCGAGAACGGTCTTCGAACCAAACAAATGTTTCTTAGTTTGCGTCCGGGATTTAGAACTGACACCGCAAACTCCACCCCGTGTCCAATCAATACTCCGAGCACGTTCAGGAGGTTAAGGACTATTCGTCCAGTCAGAATCCAGTCACAAAGCGCATCGCGGGCAATTCCTTTTCGAAGAAATGAAAGCGTTCGCTCTTCAAATGCTGCAAAGTCTCCAGAATGGTACGCATATAGACCAGTAATCACGGAACCACCTGAGACGGAAGAAATAACACGTACCTTGTCCAGGTAGCCTAGATCGTGGTGAGCGCGCAGACACCCCAGGTGAAAGGCAACCGCACGTGAGCCGCCTCCCGATAAGCAGAGCCCGATCCTGCGATCTTTTTTTGTTTTTGCCTCCATATCCACTTCTCTATGGTGCCTCTCGAACGAGAAAGGTATAGCTGTCATTCTCGCCGACGATAAGCATGACTGCAGGTAAGGATTCTGCTTTCATGTTATCAGCGAGAATAGTTAGAGCTGCAAGATCGTCGGCGCTTGCATTACTCGGATGACTCTGCGGATGAGAGTGCCACTCCCCAACGTAAGACAGGTTGCTCAAGGTCCGTCTCTGAATCGATGTAATTTGGTCCCGGAGGCCCGCATACCCACGAATGTACGATGTAGGCCATTCTATGCTGTCTGGCGGTGAGGGGAGCATATCTACCACATAAATGAGTTTACGATCATTGTCGAAGCTTCCCACCAAGACTCCACCGGTTTCATTCGGCAGGCGTGCGACTCGCTGCGCGAAAACCTTATCGAGAAATACCTGATCTGTGCGAATCTCCCAATCACCTTTAGCTACTCGAATAACAGGCGCTGAAGCCAAGGTGCTACAGGTTACCTCCGTCGTCGCCTCGTTCACCCTCCAAACTGCAATCGTTGCATTTTCACTTCGGCAGATATTCTTTATTGCCCGACTACCAATGGCAGAGTGCATCGCCACAAGATCTTGGGCGATAACGGCTGTTACGTCTCGACATGTACGGGCATATCGAATGCGGGTGCCTTGATCGCCTAGGTGTCCGTCCAGGCTCGGCTCTGAGAGAATCTGCCTATAGTATTGCATTTCGAGAATATCTAAAGAAGTTGAGCGATCACTTGATTCAGCAAGTAGCACAAGATCGGTGCCAGAAGGAGACAAAAACAGTGAACAGCGACGAGCCTTTGCTTCCGAGTCACATGCAAGATAGCGAGCCACGGCCACCGATGCTGACATGTCCAAAATGAGGTCCGCGCTGTCTAGCGCTGCGCTAACATCGGAAGCATTTTCCTTGGGATGAGTTACGTTCGCTACAATCCCTTTCGCTATTTGTGAACCACTTATTGTGTTGTTCGCCCATGCGCTCATCGCAGTAGCTTTACCCCAGCCTGCATAAATACCTGGCAAGGCATGACGGGCACCATTGTGAGGAAGAAAAATGTCTTTATCTATCACCGTCCATTCGCCGAAGGCGGAACGAACCAGATTGTCAAAAACCTGAGAACCCAGCGCACCCATTCCGATCCCCACAATCTTGCCCGTATATCGCTCTACTTCGCCGTTACACAGGCCCGCCTGATTACGAGAGAGTTCGAAGATCGGGTTGAAAAGGCAGACAGGTAAATCCTTGGCTAAATATTCACGTGGTACCATCACGTAGCCAAGTTGCTGACCCTGGCGCTGCCAGACCCCGATCTTTTCTCCAATCGTCGCGAGTTCCTCCGAAATCATGAAAGCCCACGTACTCATTTTCTCGACAGGGCCGTTTACAATCCGTTGTAGCGGAACCGAAATGATCAACCAGAGGTATGTGTGATGGTGAGAGCGAATTTCATCGTTCTGCATCCACCCTTTCAAAATGCCTCTTAAGTGTTCTATGAGATCGAATTCAGCGGGAATTAGAAGGTCATGAAGATCCTGAAGTGACCTGGGGATAGAATGAATGAAGGTGGCCTGTTGGGCTGGTGTCCTGATGGGAACTGCGATTCCTTGTTTCTGAGGCGGTCTGTTTGTGGGGGCATTGGGCACCTCCGACAAGAACATTACCTGGTGTCCTCCGTCCTCCCAGCCGTACAGATGAAGCGGCTTCAAAGTATCTCCCGAGGAAATCAGATCCTCAGGAATGATCAAGTTGAACGGCGAGAGCGGAAGTAGCGGTTCAAGCGGTTGATTCAGATCGTGTAGCGCACCCTTCTGCGGTAAGCTTACACCACTTCGGATTCGTTCAAGAAACCGAAGCGCGGTCCAATTGCGCTTTAGGTCGTCATAGTCATCCTCGTATAGGCAAAGGCTTCGCGGGAACTCTTCTATCTCCACATTGATATGCGGTACGGCCGGAAAGTCTTTGCGGAGGGCAAGGACTTGTGGTGCTCTTTCGTCAATTTCGAAAACTCTACAGAGATTCGCCACGCCTGCGAATGTCATGCACGGTATGCTGGCCAAGTTCGACATCAACCTCCAAAACGATCGTCTCTGAGGCCCCACCACTCGACTGTCGGGATTCCACGAGGTGCGCCTCAAGGATGCAAGTTCGCCCTAATAGGGTTGCAAGTTTGATAGCCTTGTCGATCGAAAGCGACCGGCGGAAACCAGCACCCTTTGGCCTCAAAGTAACTCGCATCCATCACGCGCCCGCTCTCGGTGCGGGCGCGTGATCACGCCCACCGCACCGATATTGAGATCCTTTTGGACTGTCGCTCCGGACACGTCAATGCGGATCACAAGAGATCGCGGAGCTTTGCGTGTTGGATGCTCCATGGTAACCAGGAATTCTCCTCCAATTTTTCGAGCACATCGGCGATAAGCATTGGCGGCTTGAAAATGCGGTGGTTGGACAGTTTCTATCGAATTTATAGGGTCGCTGGTGGACACAATGATCCCCCCTTGTTGGCCCTGTTCCAGGAGCCAGGCTACCTCAGGAACCGGGATTGTCTCCTCTTTCCCTTTCTCATCGCTAAGTGAGAGATAACTGCAATGGTGCGGAAGTTTGAGAACGTCCCACTGAAGCCGTATTTCGTTTCCGTGGTATTTGGAGATTTGCACGATTTCCGATAGACATTCATGTGGGGTGTCAGCACCCAAAATGAAGCGAGTTTGTACCCCTTCTACACAAAATGTAGCCTGAAAAAATAGAGAACCGCTATTGCGATCCTGCAGAACGTCTCCGTCGCGATGGGCAAAAGGAGAATGAACGAAGAATTCTAGACCATCAGTTCCCAGCGAAAAGCCCGGCACTAGGTTCCCCGCATCAGTGATGAGGTGTCGGCGGGCTTCAACACTTAATCCCTCCTTTTCCAGCCACTCGCGCAGCAGTTCTGGCCGGGAAAACACCCTGATTCCGTAACCCCTTCTTAGACGGTGCCGGGCTTCCTGGCGAATTACTCGGTCATCCCCATCCAAACCCTCTTCGATGATCATCGCCGCAGGTACCCAGAGTTCCCGGATCTTAATGCGATCCTCGCTCTGGTAGGCCGCTGCATGATCAAAATAAAAAAAATCGGCCGCTCCTCGTACATGATCCGTGTCGGCGTGTGTGAATGCCACTACATCATAATCCTGGCGGTCAGCAGCAGCCAGGTCGTGTCTTAATTCCTTTGCAAGGTCAACACGGCAGTCCTCCCCGTCCTCGCCGCTCTTACAGTGAGCATAGTCGATGAGAATCTTCTTGCCGGTTTCACACAAATCAATTCGATAGCAGTCGGCATTACCCAGTGGGAAAAAGTTCAATTTAAACAAAAAGCCCCCCAATGATGTTTTCTAGTGCGAATGACACCATCACACTGTGTTGAATTCCATTCCTAATTTAGTATATTTAGGGAGTGGATAGAGTCAACAAAAATAGGAACTAGATATCCTAATACAGGAAGGCGGTCCCATGGACATTTTCATTTTTGTAGGATCTCGAATACGGGAATTCCGAACGAGGTTTGGGGGAAAGGGGCTCACACAGGAGGCGCTGGCTGAGAAAATGGCAGTCAGTACCAATACCATTTCTCGCTGGGAAACAGCTACGTACCAACCAAGTCTTCAGGATTTGGATAAGTTAGCCCGGGTTCTGGGTGAAAGAATTTCGAGCTTTTTTCCACCTGAGCACGAGCTAAACGCTGATGAGCCTCTCTCCGCTCTTCTCCGGAGTGCGAGAGACCTCGATCCTCATGACCTTGAGGAGTTGCGGAGGTACGCGGAGTTTCGCCGAGCAAGCTCCTTCTATCCCAAACGGCGACGCGGTCGCGCTTCCGGAGCGGCGGGAGAATGAGAGCGGCTTATTATGCCCAAATGAAAGAGCTGGCTCAGGAAGTTCGGCGGGAGCACGATCTAGTCAGCCCAAGGGTAACTCGTTCCGACCTGCGCAAGATCTATAAGTCTCAGGGCATCAAGATTGATTACTGGCCTCACCGTTTCAAGGGCTTGCGGGGGCCTATTTCAACGACAAACTGGGTCCTACCGTCATGATTGCTAAGGGACTTCCTGATGATCCAACCATATTCACGTTGGGGCACGAACTAAAGCACCATTTGGTTGACCGAGACCTTGGCGTGTCCTTCTGCTGACGTCTCCAACGAACGGAATCACATTGAGATCGGAGCCGAAGTTTTCGCAGCAGAACTAATCTTTCCGGAAGACTCCTTCAGCGAAACACTTCTCCAAATGGGAGTTGAGCAAGGAAAATGCTCGGCCGACGACATAGTACGGCTAAAGCGAGATACGAAGACTACTTTGAGCTACACCGGACTAGCAAAACGAGCGATGAGGCTTGGCTTTTCTCCATCCGGGTCCCTCCAAAGTATTCGGTGGAAGAAGCTGGAAGAACAGCTATATGGTGTACCATTTTACAAACGAAGACTTCGCCCTTTTAGGTGAGGCTGCTTACGGGAAAACTTCGGGAAGAAACGATCTGAGCCCCGGTTTTTCAAGTGAGAAGAACCAGACACAGGAATCACGCCGAAGCGTTCGAGTTTATTTGTTTTTCGTCGAAGTAATTGGCCTTTTTGATTTTGCTCAAAAAGGTAGGGGGCGGATTGGGAAGCTGATGGCCTAAGAAATCACGGAACAACGATTTGGCGTCCAACTTCCCTCTCGCTGGATAAGGTAGGCTAGTTACCTTTGCGGGCCAATTCTTGGTGTTGGTGATTCCAACACATCCGCAACACTACTGAGCGCACCCTTGGGATCTGAGAAAAACAGCGCAACAGCCGCCAAGAACATCAGCGCTCCAATGAATTCTAGAATTTTCATGGTCGTTACTCCTAAAGATAAAGATGGTTTCTACTGCCCCAAAAAGGCCATCAGAACTGAATGAATGGTCCTCAGTTTCGAGTCGTCCAGCTTTTGGAGGAGATTCATGCAGTCATCCTTCACGCTGACAATGGGGACCTCCGCTCCCGCGAGATACCGGTCAAACTCCTCTCTTGAGCATTCGTAGGCCCTAAGAAACTCAGCCAGCCGCTCCTCGGAGATGTCCATCCTGCCATTTTCATAGTGCCCCACCGCTGCGTCTGAGATCCCGCACCTCCTGCCCGCCGCCCTCTGGGAGATTCCTCTGGAGACTCGGACGTAGCGAAGGACCCTCGCTTTCTGGGTGATTATTTTCTTACTGCTTCGTTTCATCGCGCATTTCCTTTCTCAAATGCGCTCTCAGGTCTAGGCACCCTAGTCCCCGTAATTTCATGAGGCTAGGGTGCCTAGACATTGAAACGGCCGATTTTTTACGATGCTTTGCAAGGTAAGACAAAAGTAAGACAGCGAATGTAATATTCGGTGATGGTGGGTAATGGTCACCGAACCCGTGCCCCCGTAAACACCTAAAACCATTGGTTTGTGATTTTGATTATTTAAGAGATTTGGGTCTTCTCGGCTGGGTGTGGGAGGCAGGGCATAAAAAAAGGGCAATCACTGCTCTCTTGGTAAGATTTAGGTGTCTAAAGCCTTAAATCATTACAGGAGAGCCAGAATGCCCTTTCGAAGAGTATCGCACAGCCTTCTATTGCCGGAACTAGAATTAACAGGAACCTGGAGAAAAAGTCTTAACCGAGGCTTTAATTGCAGGAAAACGAGTGATTTTGAGGTCTGCCCCAAGTGTGCCACGGTTTGTCGAAGTATCTATGACCACAGGCTGATTCGGGTCCGGGATGCGCCACTGCGCAACCACGCGGTGACTTTGACCATCCGCAAGAGGCGTTTTTTCTGTAAAAAGTGCAAGAAACCTTTCATGGAGCCGGTCTCAGGCATTGCCAAAGGCAAACGCACCACTCAGCGCTATCGTGCTCACCTGCTCTGGGCGTGTGAGAATTTCACAGACCTAAACCGCGTGAGAACTAATCTGCGCTGCTCCAGTGGCTTTTTGTACGAAGCGCTCTACGAGCAGCTGGAACTAAAACGCAGAACAAGGCTCTATCCGTGGCCCTCAGTCCTGGGTATCGACGAGCACTCTTTTGCCAGAAACCGCTTTGGCAGAACTGAATTTGCCTCCATTATCGTCGACTATCGCAACAAGAGGGTCTTTGACCTTGTGAAAGGCAGAAGCTCTGGAGAGCTGTCCGCAGCTCTCTCTCACATCGAAGGCAGGGAAAACGTAAGAGCCGTCATCGTGGATCTCTCGGATCCCTTTAAAAACTTTGCGAGAGACTTTTTCCCAAACGCCCAAATCATTGCCGATAAATTCCACGTCCTGCGACTCCTAAACCCAACGCTCAACAAAAGGCGAACCGCCATTACCGGAGACCGCAGAACACTGCCCATCCGGCGGCTGCTATTGCGCAACGGGAAAAAACTCGAGTACTTCCAAAGACGGGCGCTGCACCAGTGGCTCGACCTGCACCCGGAACTCAGAGAAATCTACCACTGGAAAGAAGCACTCCACGGCTTTTACCGCGTCCATGGATACCATCGGGCGGCAAGCGTACTCACCCGCATGACCGACGCCATGGCCCTCTCAAAACTCCCCGAAATAAAAACCCTCAGACGCACGCTCATGCGCTGGAGAAAGGAAATACTTGGCTACTTTAAACGCAGGCTGACAAACGGCAGAACCGAGGGGTACAACAATCTCGCAAAGCTCATCCAGAGGCGGGCCTTCGGATATAAGAGCTTTGAAAACTACAGGCTGAGACTTCTAAATGCTTGTGCCTGAATGCTTTTTTGGGATTACCCACACCGAAACGAGAAGAACCCCAAATACTTAGAAATGGAGAGGGGAGGATTCGAACCTCCGAAGGCGGAGCCGTCAGATTTACAGTCTGATCCCTTTGGCCACTCGGGAACCTCTCCATAAGGCCAGCCTGTCGTGCGACAGGTTATGTGGACTAAAACAGTCCTGGGATGGACCCAAAACTGGAGCCGGCGATGGGACTCGAACCCGCGACCTACTGATTACAAATCAGTTGCTCTACCAACTGAGCTACGCCGGCTAAAGGCGTAAACATATTGTTAATTATGCTGATTTGACAAGCTTCAACTGCACCGGGCCATTAGGCCAGTAAAGTCGGGAGCTAAAGACACACGCCTTCGGGGCCTTTAGGAGCTTTTTGGTTTCTTGCTAGTCTGCGACCCAGACTCGGTAGTAACACACGCGGCCACCTCATATATAGGATCGCGTTTCATAGTGACCGGTCAGGGCCCTCTGTGGTTACCTTACGGGGGTTGCGGACTCCGCGACCCGCGTGGGCTGACGAGTTGGCGTTGCCGGTACGGTGCTCGTTGTCGCCGGTTCACCGGACTGGGAGTCATTGGCACTCGAAGAAGTCGTCGCTGGGATGGTCTGATCAAAATTGGGCTTTTTCCCGCTGAAGAGCGAATCATAGATGACCTGACTAAAACTGCCGTCGTTGTATTTCCGCCAAGTGGGCGCCCAATTCCCATCGCTCGACTTTGTGAAATCCTGGACGTAAAGCTCGCGCTCCAACCACACTGATTGAGGATCAGTAGCGGTTGGCGTCCAGCCACACCAGCGTCACGCCCGGTATTGATTTTTTCCATGCGCGCCTTGTGGAAGGCTTCAAGCGGGCCGTGGCCGAAGCAGCGGCGTTTTGACTTCATCCGTCCGGATTGACGGTCGCGACCGTTACCGGTTGTTTCGCATAAATGTTGCCAACGGTGTTCAAGGGGATTTGATCCTCTTTATCATCAATTTTTCCGTTGCCGTTCAGATCGTAAGCGACCTGCCAGTTTTTTCCACGTTGTCCGGGGTAACTGCGCCTTGTCCAGCCAATTGAGGGTGGAAAATTTCGTGACCCGTCACCGCTTTTACGCACTTTGAAAATTAGCTTCCATCGGCGATAATGTCCTCTGTGCCGCCTTTGGCCAACTTAATATCGGCAGGGTTCTTCTTGATGGATTCGTGGCCGTTGTATAAAATTTGTGGTCCTTTCCGAAATTCCCGGCTGGCATGTCGCGCAATAGAAAATAGGCTCGTTGTTTTCATCAAGGCCCATAAACATTTTTACAAGACCGCTCTCGTTGATTCCCAGGTACTTCCTCCCATCGATTTCTAAAACCCCGAGATTCGGCAGCTTGTCTTTCAGGCTCTTGGGAATTCCCCCCTCCGCAGTTAGAACACCCGCCGCTTTTTCCGCTTGGGCGAGCACCGCGTCTTTTTGGTGCATGCCGACGCGTACCTGCTCGATCTCCGTTTCAGAAGGATCCTTTCTTTCATACGCTAAACTCGCCGGGACATATAAATCTGGGTGATAGTCTTTGTGAGTGCCGTCGTTGGCAGAGTAAACTTTTCCCACCTCGGCCGTGTACCCGTTCGGACTTGGGCTATCATCGCTCTTCTTGTCTTTTGGAAGAACGCGGTAGTAGGTTCCCGCGACTTGACGTGTGGATCTTTTTTCCCCGTCCTGGACATCTTCCTGGTAACCAGAAAAGGCCAGACTGCCTTCCTCTGTTTTACCCGTAAAAGGAAGCGCAGCATTCCCTGATATCTGGTGGAGTATATCGAGCTTCGCACCCTTGCCGCCGTTCATGTAGGCGGCCACACCGCCATCTGATTTTCGAACCGCGAAGAGCGCACCACTAGCGGTATCCTGAAATGCCTCGAATTCTTCTTTGCGACCGCTCGCCGTAGTGAGCTGAATCGGACGAATGGTGTATTTCTTTTCTCCGGGCTTCGCGACGGTTTTCTGTTCACCACTTTTTGCTGCTTCCCAAGCGGTAGACTTGCCGCTCGCGGAGCGGCCATGGAAAAACTGTGCGACTTCACCGTTTCTTAGAAAAGCTTCACGGTTTAGAGCCTGAGCGCGTTCCCATTGATCCCGTGCCCGCTGAAAAGCAGGCGAGTCCGAAGGTAAATTTTTCAAAGACGCAAATTGTTTGTCCACGTGAGTGACGAGACGCTTGGCGATGTAATCACGAAGCTGACTAAGAGCTTCGGCCTCTGGGCTCTTTTCCTTGGTTTGAAGTGCGACAAGCTGAGCACTAATTTTTTGTAGTTTTTCCCAGGCTTGCGTACCTTCCTCACCCTCTTTGAGGGCGCTGTCTACCAAGGCCTTGAGATCGAGTAGACTAAAATCTTCAATTCCGGTCTCTTTCAACTTTTCGGCTATAGTCGCATCAAGCTTCCCTAGACCGAGCAGCATCTTTTCGTGGAGCGACAGCTCGTCAGTTTTTGACAGGTCCTTCTTTTCATCCAACTTCTTAAGTTGTTCCTCAATTGCTCGGAAAGCGGTTTGCTGTCGTCCAATGCACCCAATGCGTCCAGGGCGATATCTACCCCGGTAGCGCTTTCTACCATGTCGTCGTAACCGTCTTCGTCGTTTGGACTACCCTTGCGTTCTAGTTTTCCTTTTTCTCCGGTGGTGTAGTAATTGTCTTTGAGCTCGGTTACTTTTTCTTAAACTCATCGTTGTCAGCCGTGATTGGCTTTTCGTCCTGTGCTGGTTTTTCAATGGGCAAGATTTTCGGCCGTTGATCTGTTGGAAGTGGATCTGAGATAGGTCCGTGAAGTTTGGTATCGTCCACCTTGGCATGGGTGGCGTCCGTGACTGCGAATAGAAACACGAATATGAGTAAGGCCCTGATTCCCCTGGCGCGTTTAAGCAATTTCTCCCCCCCGGTTGTCCTTGCTACGCCCTCTAGAGGTGCAAGCCCTACGCCAGGCAGGATACGCACGGAAACCCCTGTATTCTTAAGGTTTTACTGCCTAGGCTGTTGGCACGTGCCTACAAAAACTTAACTGGACTCGATTAACCGCAACTTCATGACCTCCCGCATTGACCGTTGCACGCCCCTCCAGTAGTCACGAATGAAGAGCATTAATAAGGAGGCCATTGATGCGACAGCTGTTTCTGTTAGGACTAATACTATCCACGACCGTTTTTTCTGCAGACATCAAGAAGATGGATGCGAAGAATCTGCTTAGCGACTCGCTGGCGGATCTAATCCCGACGATCAAAGGGTTGCACGACGCCGGAGAAAAGGAATACAGCCCAGCCGGAGGCCGTGTGACGGCTGTTTACAAAGTTACTCCTGCAAAAGACGAAAAAGAATGGCAGGCCATGCGTGCGTTGGTCGACAAGGCCAATAGTTTTGGAGAAGTGGGCGGCGAAGATGTGGGCGAAGACGCCACCGCGTTCTTTGTGAAGCGTCCGAACTTTGAGCACATCTCAGTGGCGTTCGTAAGCGACTACCTCGATCGGGACGAATTGTCCGATGGCCTGGTTGAAGAGCTGACCAAGTTTCGAGACCGCTTGCGCGATTTGATCAAGGAAAAATCTTATCTCGGATTCTATAGAATTTTTTCAAGCAACGAAGCGCAGGGGCATCTTGGCTTTGTCCTCTACAACCGCAGCACCGACGAAGCCCTTTATGTTTCCACAGTGAGCGATCACTAGACTAACCAAGTAAAACGCCGGGCACTCTTTTGAGTACCCGGCGTTTTTTTATCTTTCAGGCTCTTTTCTAAGTCTTATTTCTTCTTCTTATGTCCCGCCTTGTGTCCGTGCTGAATCTGATTGAATGCCTGGTAAGTCGGCAAATCAAAACGCCACAAATCGCTGTACTTGTGGAAAGGCACGAGTCGGCTCTCGCCCTTGCTTGTGGCTTTTACCACCGCTTGATTCCCGGCGACGAGTTCGGTTCCGCAAGTTAGGTCTTTGATGCGATCCAGTTGCTTTTGATGCATGCTTTGAAAGTTTTTCTTGTTTCCCGTCGGTTTACTCGCAAGACCTCGGCCCGGAGGGGTGGAGAGCTTTGTAAACGTATCAAAATCATTGTTGCGTGCTGCTTTAGCCAGCTGCTCACACACTTCTTTGGGTGTGGATCCAGCAAAGGCATAGGTGGCGCTTAGTAGTACGGCAATCGAAACGATAAGAAATCGCATGTCGGGCTCCTTCTAGAAGTAAGACACTTATTATACGCCTACGGAAAATTTAGTGGTGGGGCGCTGCGATGGGAAACGTAAGTACCATTTCGGGATCTTTACGTGACATATTGTCTCTTTAAAACTTGCCCCATATTGCCCCAAAAGACGATTTTAGCGACGTAGTGTCCGCGAACTCACCAAACGTACCCTTCCTCTCTTCTGCGAAATCTTTCCATTTTGTTAACAGGAAAAAAGCCTGCGCTTTATCACCTGTTGCCTAAAAGCTTGAGTTTCCGCATTCGCTGGACGCGAAGCGGCAAGGGCTATTCTGTTAGCGGTTTCTTTTGGGTGTGAAGCGTCATGGAACCACCGTTGCAAAGCCTTGAGCTTAATAGCGGTAACTACATAGGAAGGGGTATTTATGAAATCCATATTTTTTACTCTAGTGCTTAGTTTGATTTTCGCAGTGAACGCCAACGCGGACGATGCGGACAAGCCAGTTTTACAAGCGGTGGCCTCCGTGAAAGCTTTTGTTCCGGTTGGATTTGACGACAACGATCAGTCTCAGATCGTTATTGCCGGACGTTTTCCCAACACCTGCTACCAAGTGGGGCCGTACGAAGTAAAGGTCGATGACGCGGACAAGAGTATCACCGTCACCCAGTACGCTTACGTGTACAGCGGCGTCTGTCTGCGCATGCTCGTGCCGTATACCCAGACAGTCGAGTTGGGATGCTTGATAAAGGCGAATACCAAATCCTAGACGGAGAGAGTGCCCAGCGTCTTGGAAAGCTGGAAATCCAGAAGGCCGAGCAGACCGGTCCCGGGACAGATGATTACATCTACGCGCCGGTGGAAGATGCCTTCGTTGAAATCGATAAGAACACTGGGAAAAAAGTCGTCGTACTCCACGGGGCCTTTAGCAATACCTGCATGAGTTTCGATAGGACGGAAGTGCACGCCTATCCGGAAGTCGTGATTGTGCAACCCATCGTCAAACTTGAAGAGCAACCACACTGTCAGGTGGGGCACTTTTCCTTTAAGAGGACCGTCGAGCTGGACCCGGCCGTGGAAGGAGCCTTTTTGCTTCACGTCCGGTCAATGAACGGCAAAGCGGTGAACAAAGTCTATTCGGGAATTAATTAACAAAACAAAATTGAGAGGTGAATCATGTTTAAACCACTACTAGTTCTGGCCCTACTCGTAGGGATAACCGCGCAAGCGGAATACCAGCCCAAAGTCGTTGAGACCAACCTTACCGGAGTAAGAATTCCGATAGGTTTTGACGACAACGATCGAATCCAAGTCGTGGCGGAAGGAGCCTTTTACAGCTCCTGCTACCAACTGGGACCGTATAAAACAGAGGTCGATCTCGCCAGCCACACGGTGAAGCTCCTCCAGAGCGCTTATCTCTATGAAGGCTTCTGCATTGAAGTTGAGATGGAGTACACCCAAGTCATGGAGCTTGAACTGCTCCCTGCCGGTGACTGGAAAATTGTGGATGGCGCGAGCGGTAAGCTCCTGGGCACCTTGCCGGTTACCCGTGCGACCCATAGTGGGCCTGGGCCTGATGACTATCTCTACGCCCCCGTAGACGACGTCACTCTGGTGCAGGACGAACTAAGCGGTCAACCCGCCTTGGTGCTAGCGGGCACTCAGTCAGTGAGCTGCCTTGAGATCAAAGACATCCTGATGACTGTAGGTAAAGGGGTCATTGTCGTGCAGCCCGTCGCATTCAAAAGAAAGGATGTGGAGTGTGTTGCAGGCAAGTTCCCGTTCCAAGTCACGGCCCTGGTCAACGAGAGCGCTACGTCCGGGGATTACCTCGTTCACGTCCGCGCGATGAACGGCCAAGCCATCAATAAGATGTTCCGTATCCGCTAGTCGGCAACTAGCGGGGCGCCCCGTTGAAGAACGCGGGGCGCCCCACCTTTTTTTGCAACCTGTGCCGTTTAGGTGCTGTGATGAAACTTATTGCAGCCGCCTTTGCCAGGCCTCTGGATCGACCCCTTGTTCGGCCCACACTTCGGGTCGCTCCCCCATGTCTCTCAAGACAACCGTTGCGACGACCGACCGGCGGCTGTTGCGTCCGAAATCGTATTCAAAACAATCCAGTGCTGAGGGCGGCGGCCCGTAAGTGAGTAGATGGCGGCTTTCTGATTCCAAATTCAAAAGACCATCGATGGTGTCTTGCCAAACCCAGCTATATTCCCCGCCGGGCGCGTTTCGAAAATCCCTGCGGTTTCGTAACATCGCCGAAAAAATAAGCGGAAAGAGCACCCGGTATTCGGGAATCACGACGGAAGATCCTCTGTCCAAATGGTAAAAGTCGTGAAGAAAGGCGTAGGTCTTACCAAAATACATTCCGTCCCCCTCTTCAACACCAGCGATACCAGGGAAGGGGACGGCAATCACCCGCGTGTGTCGACCGATCTGATCGATGATGCGGTCGTGAGGGGCCACACCGAACTCAGGAATTCCTTGCATGGCGCGGTCTTTATAACGTGTGGAGAGATACAATTGCATCAGGCTCAGGGACGGGACCACTAGCCCCCAACCCGATCCTTCGAGCGGTTTGAAATGCGTTCCCAGAAAGCCTCTAAAGGTCGCGTCTGCCATTCCCAGCCTCGGATCGTTTCTCACGGCCGCCTCGGTGCTGACCTGGAGCACGTACTGTTCCGAGCGCGGAAGGGTTGCGGCTTCGCGCGCGAATGCCTCTCTCCCGGAGTCGTCTAGGCCACGCGGAGCGGAAAACACGGCACTTCCCTCCGGCGAGAGTCCGCTTCCGTTCATCACGGGCAGAAAGCGCAGAGTGCCTGCAAACTCCGCTCGGGCGGCCCAAAAGAATTGGTGGGTGACAAACTGACTCTCTGAGATCTTCGCCGCACGGTAGAGGCCATAGGCGATCTCAGACGCGCGGGGGTGGTTAAAAACCTCGGCCTCCCAGTTTCCCTCGTTGAGTGCTTGAAGCATCTGCCGGGACTGCGTCGAGGAGGCGCGGACTTGGCTCCGATTCAACTCGGCGGCTTGCGCCTCATTGAGCTGAACATTTAGGAGGAAGACGGGGATGGGACAAAAAGGCTCGGAAGTGCTGCCGCGAGCGTCTCCCGCACACAGTCCGGAAAGAACCCCCGTAAGCGACTGGTGAGAGCAAACAGAGCACACCCAGCGCGTACACATGCAACGGCCTCAAATTTTTCACCTACTTCAAACCCCTTCTCATCAAAGTCGGGGGCGTGACGCTAAAAGTCAACCTGGGGCCAGGGGAAAGAGCCTTGACGAAATCTTGATGAGCCATTTATTTGTATACAAACCGGATTGATTTAAGAATCAGATGTATTGATCTAGTCATGTATAGCCATCTAATTGAAAATTCTAGGTATTCGACTCACTTCTCTGTCCCCCATCAAACTAAAAAGGGGCCGAATTTTTGATTTTTCCCATCATTGCGGACACCTTTTTTTGGATAGCGGTCGTCGGCTGCAGTTTGCAGCTTCTTGGAATCGTCTGCCTGCTGTTCTTCTACTTCCATAAGGCCCCGCCACTGCGTCGAGGCGAGCGCCAGTACCCTGGCATCACGATGATCAAGTGCTGCGTGAACGCCTTTGACAATGAAGAGGAAAACTTTGATGCCTTCTTCAATCAGGATTATCCGGGACCCCAGCAACTTATTTTTACCGTGCCCGATGAATCCGCGCCGGTCGTTCCTGTCATTCAAAGCTACTTGAAGAAGTACCCCAAAGCCGATGCGCAGATGCTTGTATCCACCACTAGAGAGGCCCTGTGGAGAAAAGTAGATGCAATCCACGACGGCATGAAGGTGGCCAAACACCCGATCGTTCTGCTATCGGACTCTGACTCCGTGGTGCACGCGGATTACTTTTCGGAAAACGTCGCCTGCCTGGAGGATGGGGATACCTCCTTGGTGACTATCCCGCAGTACGATTTTCGCATGGACACTTTCGGTTCTGCTCTCAAGCTGGGCAACACCTGTGACCTGGCGACCTTTGTGATGATTTCGTGGGCTTTCTCCAAATCACCTCGATTTGGGTGGGGACATTCTTTGGCTTTTTGGAGAGACGACTTTGATAGCTTTGGCGAACATACCTGGAGCTATTTGAACGACTTTCTTGCCGACGATGTGGCGATTCCCAACCTTTTTACGGTGCATGGGTTACGGGTCCGATTTGCCAACATCTTTTTGCCCGGTTCAATACTCCGGTAAGACGGTGAACGATGTTGTTCAGCAGAAGCGACGCTGGGCCTGGTGCCAGAAGATTGTCATTCCTAATAAATGGCTCTACCTGCTGGCCACTATGGTCTACCCGCAGGTTCCCGCGACGCTCGCGGTTTTGTTTTCAGGATTTGCACCGTGGAGTCTTGGGCTTTGGTTGGGTTGTGCGGGGATTAGAATTCTGGTTTCCGTCACGCATGAGTTGCTATTCCAAAAATCTATTAAAACTAACCTGAAGTATTTTTGGACGATCCTTCTTTGGGATTTAGGGCAGGTCTATTTCGTGCTGGAGACTTTCTTTAGCAACTCCATCGACTTTAACGGTAAGCGGTACCGTGTGATCAATCGGTATTTTCTGGACCGGGTGCCGTTGTGAAGTTCGCAGACCTGATTGCCCGCATACGCCGGATTCGAATTGTAAAAACTGCGGTGGTCGGTCTGACGGCGACAGCGGTCGATCTTCTTACGCTGACGATACTGATCCAGTGGGCAGGCTTTGGCCCGCGCTTAGCGAATGTCCCGGCTCTCTTACTCAGCGTCTCCGTTCAGTTCTGGGGAAACCGTTGTTATGTTTTTGAAGCCCAGGCGGGGCATTTGTGGAAACAGTTGGCTGGCTTCATTGCGATAGAAATCGCTTCTTTGGGGCTCATTGCGCTCAGTTTTCATTTTGCCGTTGAGCTTATTCCGCTGCATTACATTTTTGTGCGCCTTATCTGCACGACTTGTGTGTTCTTCCTATTCAGTTATCCCCTTTGGCATCTCAACTTTCTGCCGTGGGGTAAAAAGGGCGCCCCCGATCCTTCCTAGCGCGCAGTCAATAGAACAGGTTTTTCCAAATGGAGTCGCAGCCACGAGGCTACCGCTGGGTGGCTGAGTTTGACGTGGTAGTTGGGAAGGGTGTGTTCCCCTTCCGTTTGCACGGCGGTGATGAGACTATGGATTCCGAGCACCCGGCCGTTTGGTAGAAGGAGGGGCCCGCCCGAATCCCCAGGTCCAAGGCTACGCCCGGCGCTGCTGTTGGTGGCGTAATAAAACTGTCCCGTTGGAAGATCCATGTTTTTCAACTTGGGGCGTACCAACTTTCTTCGTGCCGCCTTGAGATAACCCTGATTGCCGCTGAGTTTGCCCTCACATTGCGCGGAAAGCGGGTTCACCGACTCGCAGCCGCCTCCGACCACGATCACCGACGTCCCTAGATCGGCCTCTTTGTATTCGGGAAGCGCGGTGCCAAGGGCGGCTTCCAAAAAAGGTTGAGCGGGATCTTTTTTTCCCAACGGCTCCAGTTCCACAAGCCCCAAGTCTACGGTGGTGTTGAGATAGTTCTCGATCGCTTCCCGTTCGGGATGGCGAACGGGGCTTGCGTAAAGCGGGTGCAAGAGGCTGTCCGTGACACGCAGGTGTTCGAAGCGCTTGCCGTTGGTTGCGAGTAAACGGACTTTTTGCGATCGCCGGAGTTTGAGGCCGTTCAAGCAGTGACCCGCCAGCAAGTAAGTGTGGGAGGCGACCCGCACCGCGGAGCAGCTGCGGTGATTGGCCTCCAAAACCACAGCCGCAGCGTACGGCGCTGCGCTGGAGGCGAGCCGGATGCGGTGCCCGTCAGTGAGGGCTTGAGCGCGAGGTGCCCACATGAGGGTGAGGGCGCAAAGGCCAAGCCAATTTTCGCAGAGCTGCCACCGGCTCCTTATCAAAACGATGCCTCCATCAAACTGGAGCGCTTAGCGCTCCCCTACCGAGATACTTTTGCAAGCGGTGTACCGAATGTTTTGTGCCTAAAGCGGGGGCTGAAGTGATTCAGCCTTGATAAGATTCTGGCCGATTTTTTCAGAGTTGAGAATCCGCTCTGCGCAGTAGAGCGGCTTAGGCACGGCCCTTCAGCATGCCGGACCAGTAGAGAACCGGTAGAAGGTGCCGCTTGAGCAAGTACATGCTGTAGCGTTCCCGGCCTTGATCAAAAGGAAAGCTCTCTAGAGGCTTACCGTCGTAGTCGAACTCGGCGAGAATGACTTTCCCATACGCCGTAACGAGTGGGCAGGAGGTATAACCATTGTAGTGCGCATCGAGGCTATTTCCTTCGAGCTGGCGCAGCAGATTGTGTACGGCGACGGGCGCCTGCTTACGAATAGCGGCGCCGGTTTTCGATGTGGGGAGGCTACTCGCGTCTCCCAAGCCGAAAATGCTGGAATATTTTGGACTTTGAAGCGTGAATTTATCGACGTCTAACCACCCTGCCGTGTTCGCAAGTGGGCTATTCCGTATGAAATCTGGTGCACTCATTGGGGGAGTGACATGGAGTAGATCGTAAGCCAAGATTTCGGTCTCGTTGGTGTCGAGATTCTTGAACACGGCTTCTTTGCTCTCTGGACGAATCTCCGTGAGATCACGGCGGAATAGCGTTTGAATTCCTCGTTCCTTCACCACCTTGTCGAGCGCTTTGGCGTACTTGGGCGCGCCAAAAATACTCGCCGAAGCCGAAGCGAAAACGACTTCCGAGCTTTTGCGCACGCCTTGCTTTCTAAAAGCATGTTCGGCCAGGTACATGATTTTTTGCGGTGCTCCACCGCATTTGATCGGTGTCGCGGGGTGGGTAAAGATCGCTTTGCCGCCCTTAAATTCTCGAATGAATTGCCAGGTCGTTTGCACAAAGTCGTACGAGTAGTTGCTGCATACACCGTCCTTGCCAAGCGCTTCACGAAGCCCTTTGATCTGCGACCAGTTGATCTGTATGCCCGGTGCGACAATCAGCGCGTCGTAGTCAACCCAATTGCCCGAAGCGGTTTGAACTTGGTTTTTTTCCGGGGAAAAGGTGGTCACACTTTCTTTTAACCACTGAACGCCTTCCGGAATGACACTCGCTTCGGGCGCTCGGTCGCTTCTTTGGGAAGGACGCCGCCCCCGACTAGCGTCCAAAGCGGCTGGTAGTAGTGCTTGTCGGCGGGATCAATAACCGTAACGGCCACGGCGGGTTGTGCTTTTAAAACCCTGGCCGCGCAGCTAAGTCCGGCTGTGCCTCCGCCAACAATGACTATTTTTTTCTTCACGCGTCCCCCTTGATGCGGACCTAGTGTGCCAGAGCCGACGGATGGGGTAAACGCTTCACCTCTGTGACACAGAGTATCGACTCTAATGCCGCTTCTATCGCCGGTCTCTGGCAGTTGTCTAGCGCGCGAAGGCTCGCCTAGTACAAGGACCTTAGAATCCCGCCTTCTGCACGCAGACTCGCACCATTCGTAGAAGCGGCTAAAGGGCTTGCTAGAAAAGTCACGAGGTACGCAACCTCTCGGGGTTCCGCAAAGCGTTGAATAAGAGAAGACGGACGGTACTCCTGAAAGATCTTTTCCTCCATCGATTTGGGGGTCACACCTTGATCGGTAGCCATCCTTGCCACGAACTGTTCGACGCCTTCCGTCCGCGTGGGACCTGGAAGTACCGAGTTGACCGTCACTTGCGTTCCCTTGGTAAGCTCCGCAAGGCCGCGCGCTACGGCGAGTTGTGCTGTCTTGCTAAAACCGTAGTGAATCATGTCGGGCGGTGTTTGTACGGCCGTTTCGCTCGAGATAAACAGTATCCGGCCGCGGTTGTTCTGTAGCATTTTGGGCAGGTAATAACGACTGAGACGCACGCCGCTCATTACGTTGATCTGAAACATGGCGTCCCAGGCTTCGTCTTCAATGGCGAAGAAATCTTTTTGCTCAAAAATACCGACGTTATTGACCAAAATGTCCACCTCGGGGAGCTGCTCCTTCAGCGACTCTGCGCCGGAGGGCGTAGCCAGATCGGCCGCCACCCCTCTAAAGACCCCCGCCGGGACTTCCTTCTCTAATTTGGAGAGAGCGCGGTCGAGTTTTGCTTGGTTCCGCCCGTTGACGACCACCGAAGCGCCCGCCTCACCCAACTCCCGGGCAATGGCAAAACCAATCCCTTCGGTAGAGCCCGTAACCAATGCTGTTTGTCCGTTCAATTTGATGTCCATGACACCCTCCTTCTTTCTGAGACCCGTTATAGGAGGTTTGTTGACATTAGAAAAATTAAAAGTTTTAAAATAAAAAGAAAGAAATACTAATAATGTTTGATTACAACAAACTAAGAACCTTTCAAATTGTGGCGGCTGAACAGAGCGTCTCGCGGGCGGCAAAGCGCTTGCACCGCACCCAATCCGCTATTAGCCAGCAGTTGGCGGCGCTTGAGGAAACCTTGGGACTGCAACTTCTGGAGAGACGGGGCGGGAAAATCCACTTAACTCAAGAAGGCAAAGAGCTGTTCGCTCGAACCCAGAGCCACTTGGCTGCGGTGGACGAATCCATCTTGGAAGCACAAGGAGACCTAAAAGCCCTCCGTGGGCGCATCACTGTTGGGATATCGCCGACCCACTGCCGCTACTTTCTGGTTCCCAGAGTCGTTTCTTTCCGGAAGGCATTTCCCAACGTTTCGGTGGAGTTCAGGCTTCTCGATGATCCAGAGATCGAACGCCAGTTGGGCGGCGGGCTTCTCGACTTTGGAGTGCTAACGGTCTTTAGCAATCGAAACATGTTTCAAGCAAAAGAACTCTTTCGTTACGAGGAGCGACCGTTTGGTCAGCGAAGCTACGTAAAGTCGATCCTGGGAAGCACGAAGCCCGACTATGCCGATCTTTTAAGATTTCAGCTCATCGATTTTAGTTACGACTTCATGTGTCTCGCTCACTGGATCGGAAAAAACCGCCGGTCGTTGCTCAGTGGCCTCGATGAATTGCGGCCGGCCTTTGTCGTGCGAGACCACGCAGCCGTTCTGGAGCTACTGGAGTTGGGAGCCGGTGTTGCCATGTTGCCCACAGTGCTCGGTAAAGCCTCCAAGAACCTGATTTCGATTTACCCTTCAAGCAAACCCACACAGATTGGGGCTGATTTAGCTCACCGTAAAAAGAACAACTTCCGTCGCTACCACCACGATTTTCTTGAGTACATGGCGCAGTTTCAGCTCAGTAGCAAACAAGACTGTCTATACTTGGGTTATTCCGCCGTTGCTCATACGGGTAAAAGCAATGGAATGTCCCATCAACACTAATGCCGACGGTCTGGTTATGATCGCCGCTGGATCGCGCTGTGTCAGCGAGATACTTTATAGCCGAGCAGTCTACAAAGTCCCGCTAAATCTGAGCGGTTACTCGCAAATGGGCTTTGCCGTGACCCGATAGACGGTAATTCCCTCAAGCTTGACTAGTACCGTCGGGGTTTTGTTGTGATGGCGACCTTGGTCTTCAGCGAAGTAGGGTTTTCAGAGTGGTAGCAGCTTTGAAGGCGCTGTAATCTGGGTGTTGTGGGTGCGATCCTGATACAGCTCGAACCACCAAAGCGACTCCTTGTTGATAATAAGACTCTTCTGTACATCTCCAGAGTGTTCCAGAGTCTCTTCCAGATAACTATCAAAACCGTAAGCAGCGCAGACCCCTTTGGGATCGGATTTTGTACCAGAAAGGGGAAAGCTCCAGGCGGAGCGACTTGCCTGTAGTGTGTAAAGACTTACGGAACCATCCGGATTTGACTTCTTATCCTTGGCAGCGAAAACCATCTTCGAGAATTATCCGGTTTAAAACAGGAAACGTGCATCACTTTGGTGTTGTCGAATCGATCGGAATACTCCTTGAACCCGCCCCATTCTCCTTTCTCATCCACCATAAAAGTGATCCGAAGATCCCCTCCAGTCACTAGCGTCTGATCTTGGTAGGTATCGTAGCCGAAGGCCTTGCAGATTCCGAGAGTACTGGAGCCGGCGCCCGAGCGCAAAACTTTCGTTTGCACGTTTAACCAACGGTTCGTGGATAGACGTGGAGCCGTCCGCGTTGCGTTTTACTTCTTTAGCCGAATAGACCGATTCCGGGGGCTCTTTGTCATTGAAGCAGCTAATGGACACGATGTGCCGGTTATAGTCTCTTTGCGCGTGCTTTTTGAAATGCTTGAATTGTTTGTCGGTCGATACCGCAAAGAGAGTGATCGGATCATCGCCGGCCTCGACGGTCTTATCGAGGTAGCTATCAAACCAAAGCCCTTGCAGACGCCGCTGGAATCCAGAATCTATCGAAGAGATAAGCGTATTGACCGGAAGGCCACGCAGGCGTAGGGATTAAGTATCGTTCGACTTCCGTCCTCATTTTTTTGGGCTCAGTTTGGATCGAAAGAGTAGGTCAGGGCAGGCACCGTTGTGGCAGGTAATCGACTCAATCCGGTAATTGAAATCGCGCGAGTCGTAGCGTTTCCAACCCTCAAACACCCTCTTTGTCGATAATGATATTTTTGTGTGCTCGCATTCCCTGAATACTGGGATCGGTACTCCTCGTACCCAAAGAGTTTGCAAACACCCGTGGGTTGAAGATCCAGAGCTTATTTCAAGGTTTCTGCTCCGCGGATACCCGTGGGGATAGGATGGTAATGGATCCGTCGTCGTTTTTCTTCTCTTCGCTGCACTTTGCGAGCAGTGGAGGATCGGCCTTGGCCATCAAAGTGACTAGAAACGCACCAAAAACGATCCCTACCTTTAGAGCATTCATGACTCCCCCTGTTCCGTTAGTTTGGAGCGGCCAAGCCGCCGCTTGAAGTCGCTGCCGTCATCCCGAATCTCGTACATGTGATCCGTGAAAGCTTTCCCGTCTTTTTCCAGTCTCAGAACAAAACGCTCGGCTTCCGTGTCCCAGTCGACTCGACTGAGCCGTAACGGAGAGACCTCCCATGCAAAGACGAGTTTTCCATCCTGAAACAATCCAAAACGACCCTGAGTCAGCTCCTTTGCAAAAGCGTCAGGGTCCACTTCGTTTTTGAGCTGAACGAAATCGCCTTTCACGCTAAGCGCGTCGGCCACGACCGCGATTGTGCCCGAGTGGCAGGAGACGGCGACCGACTTGGCTCTGAACGAGGCAATCTCAGTGCGTTTGTCGTCTTCTACATACCCCAGGCTAAAAGATCCGTTTTTGTCGTCGCGTAGGGCGTAGGGCGAGTCTTTGCAGCTATCGGGCAGAGCCACCTCTTTGGGAGTGAGTGCATCCAGCCGACTCTGCGCGGTTCGGTATTGCTCTTTCTGGCGTTTTTGTTCTACACCCCATTGGGTCTCGCTCTCTTTGTCGAAAGTCTCTAGACGTTTGGTTTCTTCCGCGAAGCGGCGTTTGTGGCTCTCGTGGAAATTGGGTTTGCGTCGGAAGTAAGCACCCAGCACCGTCAGGAGCTCCGACCGGGTGAAGGCGCGCCGCTTCTGCAGATCCTCGGTCAAACGGTCTAAGACGGTCTTGCGGTAAGCAGCACGAGCGTCCCGCTCTTTTTCCAACGCCTCGGTGGCGGCCGTTCTCATTTCCTCCGTGGGAAGTTTTTGTATCTTTTCCTTCTCGGCCGCAAAGAAGGCGGTGTCGGTAGCTTCTAGATCGGAGACATATTTCTTTTTGGCTGCATCAAACCAATTTTGATCCTGCTTCTGGGATCGGGTCTCCCAGTCCAGGTATTGCTTGGCGGCCAAATGGGCCTCTGCCATGGGGCGGTAGTCGTCGGCTCGCCGAGTTTTCTCTGCGTCCCACTTTTCTTTGAAGGGGAGCCAACTTTGATTCCATTTTTCGGCAAGCGATTTAGCCCTACCGAGGTGATCGCTCTCTTTGGAAGGGCCCTCGTCCGCTGCTGATTTTGCTTCGAGTACTAGTCCTGCCAGTTGTTGCTTGACGAGCTCCGCTTGGGCTTCAGTCAGTGCGGCTCTAAATTCTTTTCGTTTCTTTTCCTCATCCGCAATCACACCTTCGGCAAGTTCTACAAGAGCCGTGTCCCCAATTTGGCTGGCTGTTTCACGTTCGGCTTTGAAGTAGACGGCGTCTACGCGCTCGTCGTCTTCATTCTGTTTTTTTGCGTCTGCCGCAAGCTTGTTCAGCGTTTCGTTTGCGGCAGCTTCCCACTCCCGCAGGTTTTTTGCAAAAGGGGTGCGCCAAGTTACGCTGCCGTCTGGATTGAGCTTGTACGCGTCAGCACCTTTCTCGATACGTTTGCCGCCAATCGCGACTACGCCTTCCGGAATGGGCAACCAGCCATCTCCCAGCGGCGCTGGTTCGTTTTTCGGCAGAGCTGGCACCTTCTCTTCCGGGCGTGTCGAGTTGGAAGAGTCTCCGAATCCGGCTTCGGCTTTGGCTCGCAACACATCGTCCAAGGACACGGAAAGTTCTACGTTATTCCCAGGGTAGAAACTCAGTTCAAAGGCTTTGCGGTACTTTGCACCGTCGTGAATCATTTCCACTTCGACGAGATAGAAGTAGCGCTTTCCCCTTTCCAGACCGGGCGCTGAGAAAGCCTCTCCCTCGACTCTTCTCCCATCAATGTAGAGAGACGCTCCACGAGGAATTTTGATTCGAATATCCGTACTCACTTTGGAGGTTGGTTGGCGCTGTGCCACCTGAACGGGAGGCGGAGTGGGGATGATTTCTGGCTCATAGGATCGCGAGTATTGCGGGATCACGTAGGTGCCGGTCCCGGTTTGGTAAGAGTGGCTGCTTGAGGGATAGCTGTACGACGGGTAAGACGAGGAACTTCGATTCTGCGCCCGAATGGCGGCCTCAGCGCGCAACTGCGCTTCGTAGTTTCTCTGGTTCTGCGCCCGCACGGCAGCCTCGGCGCGTAGCTGCGCCTCATAGTTTCTTTGGTTTTGGGCGCGTACCGCTGCTTGCGCTCGCAATTGGGCTTCGTAATTTCTCTGATTTTGTGCGCGGATGGCGGCTTGAGCGCGGAGGTAGTCTCCGTAGTCATCCGCACAAAGCGGAGAAGCCAAACTCAGAACGACCATCCAAAGTCCAAGACGTCTAGCCATTGCGATCCTCACTCCTTCTGAACAAGGCCTTAGCGGCCTACGTTTTCGCGCGGCAGTGATCAGGACCAAAGGGGGTCGGTAATTGGTAAGGCTAGGGATAAATGACTCGACCCAAAGGCGTCAATCCAGCTACGGCCTTTGCGGTGCGAAGTGTAGGCGCTTTGACGCGACGCAGTAATTCGCGCTTGACGGCTCCAGCACAGGGAGGTCTACTTTGACAGTTGTATAAATTTGCGTGGCAGTTGTCTAAGACCAAAGCGTGTCGGTAATTGGTGACTACGATTCGCCGTAGGTCCTTTCGTAAACTACCTCGTTTGCACATCCCGTTTTAGAACGCGCAATTGATCTTCCAAGGCTTGATCGGGGATCGTTTTGGAGGAAATCATGTGGGCACTCATCTCCCAGATCCGTTTGAGTACGTCCTGTTGGTAATCCTTGTCTTTCAAGTCTGCATCCGCATCTTTGGGAAGTTTTTGAAAGATCTCATCCAATCCGTCACCCAGGCGGGGGGACTTTTCCAGCAGCTCGGCCGCGCGTGCGATGGGATAGGCCGAGATAGTCTTATGAGTCATGAGTTCTAGCGCAGCGTTGGAGTCATTGCACAGACCCAGGTAACCGTAACCGTCTGCCGGCTTATTCTTGGCGACCGTTTGAGCTTCCTTGCGAATGCGCTTGAAGTAAACCGTAGCGGCCTTGACGGTAGCGAGTACAAAAGCTTTGTCCTTGTCACTGGAAACAGAGTACGCAACGCGGTTGCCGGTCCAAGCCGGACGTTCATCAGTTTGCGCCCAGAAGCCAACACCAGAGATTCCCAGGTAAAACATGATGCGCGCGTCGATTTCAGGCCCGCGAATCCGCCAGGCGTGTTGGCTATGCCCCACGGGGGCGATCATCTTGTCTCCACTGGAAAGCGCGACGCCGGAATCCAGCCACACTGGCCATTGAACGCTGGTTAGTCCGTCATTCAAAGAGATAAAATTCGCGTAGGTACGCTCATTGCGTACTTCTATGCTGTGTCCAGACGCGATAAGCACATCAAAGAGATCCCACGGGGTGTGGAGTGTGCGCTTCCCTTTTTTGGTTTGAAACGATAACGCTTCCTTTCCTTCTGCCAGGGAATTCAATATCTCGGCAAGAACGTCGCTCTGTTTGGCTTGTGTTGGTGACAGAGTTTCGGACGGGAAGTGCCCGTAGGTCACTTCAGCCACTCGTTTATCCAACGGCGCGGGGTAGTGCCGGACTGTTTTGGCCGTGGCCAAAATTTCCTGAACCGATCCCGTGAGTCCTTTGACTTCCTTTTTTGGACTCAGCGTGATCTTCGCGAGCCGGGATTCCAAACCCGCCACCAGCGGACGAAGGTAAGACAGCTCGGGGAGTGGCGGTAGAATAGGGAAACGATCGGTTTCACCCGCGAGAAAAGCTTTCAGCTGGCGAACGAGAATTTCAAATTCACTTCTATCTTCATCCAGCTCTGTTTTGGGTAGAGCGGCCTCCACGCGTCCTCTGACAAACGGCTCCAGAGAACTCTTGTCGATGAGCTGCTCCTTATACTTCTTCAAAAACTCACGCGCGCTTAGCGTTGGCCGCGAGCAATTCTTTTTGCAGCTCGAAGTAAGCTCCAGCTCGAGATTGCCATCTGGCTCTTTGCCGTCTTTGACCGACTCGGTGGTGGCTAGGATGCGGTAGACACCGGCCTCTTTGAGGCTGAGATCCAGGCGTACCGATTGGCCTGGGGTGCTCTCTGATTCAGCGAAAGTCTTGCCCTCGCCGATCTGGATGGCATCTCCACTCTCTTTTAAAGGCCCTTCGACACGCAGGTAGGGAAAAACTTTCTCGGGGCTCTTGAGTACCAATGTAATCTGCGTATCACCAAAGGATTGCACTCGAAACGCCGTCGCACTCACTTCGCCTGCCACTAGCGGCGTCGGAATCCCTTTCTGCTTGGGGCACTTTTCGTGCTGATCCGGAGCGCAGAGAGCGGTTGCCGATTGGAGGCTGCCGAATTCAAGGGGTCCCAAATCTACATAACCAGCGCGAGCACACAGAGTTCCCGTTAGCAAAATGAGAGCAACGAATGAATAGACCGGGCGCATTTCCGCCTCCTTTAGCGTTTAGTTGGAGGATCAAAATAACGCACTGCCGCTAACTGTCAATGTAAAGGGAACAAGAAGGCGCGATGGAGATTGTGTAAATTGTTGAATTTACAGGCGACGTTGGTGTTTCTCGTGGGGGATCCCCGCTAAAATCAAATGAAAGGGGGCACTATGGTCCGACCATCCTTCCCGTTTTTTTTCTGCTGCGTATTGCTCGCGGCGCGGGCCGCTATCGCCGCGGAGCCGCTCTTCCTCATCGATAGAAGTCTCAATCGCAATCAGGTGGTTTACGAAGCCAATGTCACGACACACGGCTGGGACGAAGACGATCCCATTCGGGTTTATTGGATTCTCCATGAAGACGAAGGCCGGGTGGAACCGCTATCGGGAATTGAGCAAAGTTTCGCTTACGGAATCAGTGTTCGTAAACAGACCGAACAAGAGCTTCGATTCGTGCTGAAGGCCTTGCCGAAGAAAGAGATTACCGTATTACAACAGAGCCCGGGCAAGTTCATCGCGCTGACGGAGATAGCCGGAGCGCAAGCTGTCATCAAAAGCATTTTCATTAAAACGGTTGGGAGCGGGATTTTTTCTTCCGTGCGCTACATAGAAGTCTCCGGCCACAGCGTTAGCGACGAGCAAATACGGGTAGAGCGCATCGTTCCCAAAAAAAGTTTCGGTTAGAGTGTCTTCAGCCGATTGAATAATTTTCCAACGCGCGGAAGGCTGGGTGAATGAGAGATAAAGAGCTGGCTGAAAAGCGCGTGTGCTGTCTCAACGGCTTCTTTTACATGCTTGACTCGATCGGATTGAAAACCCGCCATATCGGGATTGCTCGACTCCCCTAAGGATTTTTCGAGTCCTCCCAAACTAGCCTGAGCTTCCTCCAGAATTCGCAGCTCCCGCGTGTGTAAAACAGTAGAGATGGAACGCCAAATGTGTTCGTCGGCCTCGAAGTAAAAGTTGCGGTCTCCGGCGATGCGGATCCGTTTCACCACGCCCCACATCTGTAATTCCGCTAATGCCGAGCTGACAGAGCCGGCGGAAAGGGCCAGCCGCTCCTGGATGTCGGTAGGGTTGAGTGGGGTAGAGCTCAAATAAAGAAGCGACCAGATGCGTCCCAGGTGCCTTTTGAATCCCCACTGCTCGATGAGATCCCCGATGATCTCGGAAAAGGCGAGTTCCTCTTCAGTTAGATTCGTTACAGATGCCATCCCACTGAAATAAAGCAAAGCTGACCATTCCACAAGCAAACAGCGGGAGATGGCTCAATTTTCGAAAACCCGCTCCTTCCAGCTCCAGAGCGAGCTTCCGGGGTGTCAAAAAGGCCTCGGCGGAGTCTCGCAGGTACCGATAGGCCGCCTCGTCTCCAAAGACTCGTCCGATGGGAGGGACGATACGCCGCCAGTACCAGTCGACGGGCTTGAGAAGCGCAATGTCGGGTACCGGGTGGATCTCGATAATTCCCAAACGTCCCCCCGCGCGGAGGACTCGACGCCACTCCGAGAAGGCGAGCTCACGGGATCGAAAATTTCGTACGCCAAAGGCGCAGCTGATGAGGTCAATAGAAGACGAGGGGACCGGAAGGTTTTCGGAATCGCCCAGCTGCCATTCAATGCTTTCACCGTAGCGCGCGCGCGCGAGTGCTAGCATTTCGGGGCAGGGATCCACGCCGATCACTGTTCGACTCCCTTTGCGTTTGAAAAGCCCGGCTACATCTCCAGTGCCCGTTGCGACATCCAAAACTCTATCAGGCAAACTTCGGTGTTCGGCTAGAAGCGTATTTACCAACTGTTCTTTCCAGGAACGATGGAGTCCGAGTGAAAGCACGTCATTGACGCGGTCGTAACGTCTAGCAATCCGATCGAAGGGTAAAGCTTGCATAGAAAATTTATACACTTCCGATTGACAGAGATCAGTAGCGATTTTATCTTTTTTAAAGTTTCAGAAATAATTGAAACTTCAGAAAACCGAATACAACCTGATTGAGGAGGCCAGAATGTCCGATCGTACGATTACTGAAGACATGATCTTCGAGTGTTTTGCTGCGGCGCAAAAAGGCGCGGATTTGCAAAGCTCGGCAGAGTCCTTTGTCGACGTGGAAGAGTATGAAAATCGCGTGATGTACCCCGAATTTGCCCGGTGGGCCAAAGACGCGGGTTATCCGGAGATCTCCAAGATTTTCCTAAAAGTGGCAGGCGAGGAGAAAGCCCATTCCGTTTGGATGCGCGATCTTTATCAAGACATGGGCGAACCTTCACGCGGTGAAGACACAGCCCGTGCCATCGCAGCGCTCAAAGAGATTCGGGAGAACTGCGATCGTTTGCTAGCGATGAATCCCGAGGGCGTCATTGAAAACGCGCTCAAGGTCGCCATCCGCGTGGAAAATCGTGAATGGAAAGAGATCTATCCGAACCTGAGAGATCAAGCCGTCGCGGCCAACAACTCGCGTGCAGCGGAAGTGTATCAACGAGTCATCGACTCTGAGAAACAGCACGCTCAGTGGTTTCAGGAAGCTCTGGACACGTACCAGAATTCCCGGCGCGCCACTGCGTAGAACATGAACGCTTCTCTCACAGTGAGAGAAAAGACGATTGGGTGGTGGCAGGCATTAAACCCTGCCATCTACCTCATCTCTTTTCTTCCGGGTGTTGCCGTAGCCTTGTTTGCACCCGCGGGCTCTGCGTTGTGGCCCCTTGTTTGGGCAACCATGGGCGTGGTGTTGATCCAGCATGGAATCAATCTCCTGAACGACGCCATGGACTGGTCTCGTGGAGCGGATGTTGAAAAATACAACTCCTGGGTGCGGTTTCACCTGCGGGACCCGAAGCGGGCAGAACGGCATGGTTTGGTGGCGCTGCTATCGGGTGTGCTTCTGGGCGTGTGGGTTTTATACCGGCAGCAAAGTCTGTTCGTGCTCCTGCTGGGTTTGCCGTTGGTTCTCTTGGGCTACGGTTACAATGCAGGAAACAAACCCTTTGCGTACTCGGCGTTTTCAGAGTGGGTCACCGGCGCGTGTTACGGTCCAGGTGTTTTTGGTTGTTTGTGGCTTCTCAGCCGCGGCCCAAATGGGTGGGTAGGCGTTTTTGGGAGTGTTGCCTTCGGAGCACTCGCCGTCGCGGTGCTTCTCTCGCACCAACCTTCACAGGTCTTGACCGATGCCATGGTTGGGAAGAAGTCGTTTGCCGTGCGTTTTGGGGTGCGAAAGACGGTGGTCACCACTCAAGTTTTGTTTTCGCTGTCTCTTTTGATGCTAGACGCCGCCTACTTTTCGGCAGGTTTGGCTTTTGCCTGGGTGGCGCTGTTTTCCAGTCTCTTTCTGTATTTGTTTGTGCGGCGGGCGCAAAGCTGGCGCCCGATGACGTTGCTTCTCGCCGCCACACTAAAGCTGGCCTTGCTTACCGGGCTCAATCTTCTAGGGGGTGTAGCTTGATCCCTTCCATCGCTGTGGCTACGGCATTCGAGCGATCGCGCCCTCATGTGAATGCGCTTTCCAGCTACCAATTTGAAGTGGAACCGCCCGACGCTTCTGTCGTTGACAAGGTTTGCCGCTCTTTGTGGGACAGAAGAGGCAAGCGTTTGAGATCCCACTTGGTTTTTTGGTTTGGAGAAATGGCCGGCGTAGAGGCCTCGCGGCTGAGCTTATACGCGTGGGCGGCGGAGGCCGTCCATACGGCCACCCTACTGCATGATGATGTGATCGACGTTGCGACCGTCCGTCGCGGTGAGCCGAGTGCAAATGTCCTTTTTGGGAATACCCTTCCGGTTTTGTCGGGCGATTATCTCTTGAGTGATGCGGTTCAGAGAATCGCGGAAAAAGGGGAGCCGCGATTGTTGGCCGGGCTTTGTTCGGCTTTAAAGCAACTCGTCTGTGGAGAGTCTTTGCAGTACGAACTGCGGTTTACGATTCCAAAATCCGATCGAATCTATTGGAGAATTGCCGAGCTTAAAACGGGCGCGCTTCTTAAATGGGCGGCACTAGCGGGACCCGAATTAGCGCAAAGTCCGTGGAAGACGAGTTTGGGATCGTTCATGACTTCGTTTGGACAGCTCTTTCAGTTTTCAGATGATCTGCTCGATGTTTTGGGGGCGGAGGACAAGGAAGCCTGGGTGGATCTGAAAGAAGGAAAACTAAACTATGTTACCTGGCAGCTTCTTTCCCGCGAACCCGACCTGGTGTCATACCTGACGCAGAAGTTTGCGCAGAAGCAGGTGAACGATGAGGTTGTGCGTCAAGTTGAACGCAGAGTATCGAAACCCTTTTTGAAGGAAGTGCGTCAACGACTGGAGAACCTAGCGGATCGCGCGATAGAGTCGCTTTGTGATCTTCCCCATGGGAATGTTCGTTCCGCTGCGGAAGGGCTTGTTAAACTTTGCGTCGATCGTACCCGCTAGGCTTAAAAGCTGGTAGAGTAAGTTAAACCCTATCAGTGAGAACCTAAGCCGTGACAACTTTTAGCGCTCCGATTCGCGGTCGAGAAGTAACCTTGGAAGGTTTGGCGGAGCCCGATCTGTGGGCGATGATTCTTCTTCAAGAAGACTTGGCTCCCGCCGTAAAAAACGGCAAAGTCCCCATTTTCCTAAGCTCTGTTGAATGCAAGGTAGGCGGGTTGTCGTTCGTCGAATTGTCGATTTCCGTCGCGTTGGAAAGCGGGCCGGAAAACCTGGGGCCCAGCGTTTACCTCGCCCACGCGTTGAATAGCTCCTGGTTTTATTCGACCTACAAACGATGGATGAGTCACTCACCTCATTTTCACGCCCCGGTGCGCAACTTTGCCGGGAAAAGACCGGCACTGGGCGTGAAAGGAGTTTTTCGGGGGCGAGTGGGTGAGGGACGCGATTTCGGCGCAGCACAAAATGAATCCTGGGAGGGAAAGATCTTTCTTCGCGCCCAACCAGGCAAGCACCGGTATTTTGCGGTCCGCGTGTCGGGAAATACGATTAGTCTTCCTTTTGATGCTGCGTCTGATGAGTTCAATTTGGCGCGTCCCGAGGGTGTGTTCGGGATGCTGGCCGATTCCCATTTCGTTCCACAGACCTGGCACATCCGCCGAGATGTGTCCGTAGCGACGAGCAAAACGGTACAGGTGTAGGAACTTTGGTAGCCGCAAACTTCGAAAGCTGGTAGCACTGGCAGACAAGATGATTTCCAACCGCCAAAAAAGCTTTCTGAAGTTTACCTTCTTCTATTTTCTTGAGGGCGCTCCTATCGGATTTTTATGGTGGGCGCTACCGACGCTACTGAAGCAAACCCAATGGAAGATCGAGGACATTACATACGTCACAGCCCTGCTGGCGTTTCCGTGGACGTTGAAGTTTTTGTGGGCACCTTTAGTTGATAAGCAGAGTCAAAAATGGGGTTACCGCACCGTCATTATCCTTTGTCAGCTTGGAATGATCTGTGGCGTGGTACCGGTTGCGCTCTATTTTCACTCACTTTCCCTTTCCTGGTTTGGCGGACTGCTCGTCATCCACGCGATCTGCGCCGCGACTCAAGATGTCGCAATCGATGGCTGGGCGATGGCCAGTGTGGAAGAGACGGAGCGTGGACGGCTAAACGCCGCCATGCAGGCGGGCATGTTGACGGCGAGGTGGGCGTTTGGGGCCGGACTATTATTGATACCCAATATTAGTGTGAATCTGGGGCTAGGGATGATTGCCGGCCTTGTATGTACCGCGCCTTTCGTGATGCTTTTTCTGAAGAATGAAAAAGCGCCACCCTCATCGGAACACGCCGTAGGCACCTGGCTCATCGGAAGAGCGAAGAGCCCGGTCGTTCTAAGGAACCTTGGCATCGCGCTTTTGTCCGGCGCTGGTTTTGAGGCCATAGGAGCTGTTGCGGGGCCGGCTTTGCTCTCTTTAGGCTATGAACGGACTGAAATCGGTTGGTTTTACACGGGCTCGGTGGGCATGATGATTCTAGGATCGTGGTTGGGCGGCGTGGCCGCAGATAGGGTTGGACACGCCCGTGCGTTTTTCAGAACCATCCTCGGGGTCTTTCTCCTTTGCGCCGCAGCTGGAACGGCCCACGTCTACGGATCCGCGCTCTTTCTATTCTTTTTGATCTTCGTGTATTTGGGAATCGGGACCTTCACGGCAGTTTCTTACAGTTACTTCATGGACAAAAGTGCCAATGAAGAATACCCCGCTACTATGTTTTCCACTTTTATGGCTGGGACCAACGGGTGTGAAGCCGCGTCGGCTTTTCTCTGCGGCCGCTTAGTCGCGCAGTGGAACTATGGAACCGCCTTTATTGTCATGGGACTCCTGTCTCTATTGAGTTGTCCGTTGTTTAGACGCGAGACCCACTCGATCAAAGCTTAGGCAAAAGTTTCGCAGAAATTGGCTTTTTCTCGCGCTAGCCGTTACGATGGGCACTATGACTGATGAAAAAAAGGTTCTCGTCGAGGACATCGTTCCAGAGCCTACAAAGACCAACGATCACAAAGGCATAATCGAAATTACCTTGGATGACGGAGTGAAAGTGAAAGCGGTAGGTCTAGTGTATGGCGTCGAGCACACGATCCGAGGCGAAGGTTTTACCGCCAATTTGTTTCTGGATCACTACAATCAACGAATTCGCGTCAGTTACTATGAGGGCGCCAATATTGGAGAAATGATCGAGAAGGTGCGCTACATTGCAGAAGCGAACAACTACGACAAGATCATCTTCAAAGCTTCGCAAACCGACTGGCAGCATTTTCTGCCTCATGGCTATGTACTGGAAGCGGTCATTAAGTTTTTTCATCACGGGAAGAGTGCTTATGTGATGAGCAAATTTCGCTCGCAAGAAAGACTGACTTCCCAGTCACTGATGTCCGAGATTCTTCTTATTGAGAACTTAATGTCCGTGCCGTCCAAACTTGGCAATCGGACGCTCGCGGATGGGTATGAGTGCCGTTTGGCGAGACGCGAAGATGTTCCTGCGATGGCAAAGTTGTACTCGGAGATATTTCAGTCCTATCCCTCGCCGCTTTCTCACGAGGCCTATCTCGAAACGGTTTTTCAAAAGAATAATATCTTTTCGGTGATCTACCACGGCAATGAGCTGGTTTCCGCGGCGAGCGCCGAATTGAACCCCACCGCCAAAGCGGCCGAACTCACCGATTGCGCCACCCTGAAGGAACACCGCGGGCGCGGGCTGATGACTGTTATTCTGGAGCGGTTGGAGCAGGAACTCATGGAACGCAAGTACATCTGCGGATTTACCATGGCGCGTGCACGCAGCTTCGGAATGAATCAGGTCTTCTACAACATGGGTTACGTTTTCATGGGCAGGCTCATCAACAATTGCGATATTTACGGTGCCTACGAAGACATGAACATCTGGGTTCGCGACTTAAGAAAAAAAGAGCCGCCCAAGTCCTAGTCCTGTCGACGGGGCAAAGCGGGGAAAAAAGCCGGAACCTCCTTCTGATACCTCGCGTAGTCAGGCTTGCGTGCGGTTTGATCCTTTTCGAGCAGAGACACGCCGGACACCTTAAGAAGAAGAAACGTCAGAAGCAGCGGACTTAAGGCGAATACCCCACCTAAGGGAAAATTGAGCGCGAAAGCAAAGAACCCCCACCAAACCAGGCACTCACCAAAGTAGTTTGGATGCCGGCTTAGATTCCAGAGACCCACTCTGCAAACTCTCCCCTGGTTCTTAGGATCTGCTTTAAAACGCCGCAATTGCCAGTCGGCGACGGACTCAAACACAAAACCGGTTCCCCACAGGAGTAGACCGCAGGCATCCCAAATCGTGAAGGTCGCGGGTCCGGGTAGGATTTGTATATAAAGGAGGGGGAGTGAAATAAGCACTAATAGGAACGCCTGAAGCCAGAACACAAAAAATAAGCTCCACAAAACAAAGCTGGGGTGCCTCTCACGCATTTCGGTGTAGCGCCGATCTTCACCGCGTCCCGAATTGCGTAAATGGATGTGAAGGCTTAAGCGAATGGCCCATGCGGCCAGTAGCGCCAGCGTGAGTGAATTTCGCCAATCCTTAGCGGGATTGTAGGCGTAGTAAATTCCAACGACTACGAGAAAACCGAGTCCCCAAAAGCGATCGACCAGGCTCGCGTCCTTGAAAGGCAAACTCAACAACCAGAGTAGACCGAAGGCCAGGCCACTTATCCCAAACGCGGGCAGCGCAAAAAGCCATCCCCATTGCCAGAGCACAAAGTTTTCTAAGGGAGAGGAAAACACGGGTCCGCCTGTGGGGTTAAAGTTCTAAAAAGCTCGTCCAAAGTTTGCAGCGAGTCTATCTTTCGGCAACGGTGTTTGGTTTCGGAGGGCGTGTGCTTGCTGGCATCCCCCCCAATCAAGATCTCGCAAGTGCTTCCCCCCAGACTCTTGTCCAGTTGCTTCATGTACTCGGGCAAACGCTGAGTGAGGGAGGAAGTTCCCAGAACGATGAAGTCCGCAGACAGCGCGTTGGCTGCTTCGGCGAGCGGTTCCGCCGGAAGGTTGGGCCCAAGGTAGAAAACCTCTAGACCCCAGTACCCGCAGAGAAGGGCGGCTATCAAGATTCCAAATTCATGCAGCTCATCCTGTGGAGTCGTAAACAAAAAACGGGGAACACGGTTGCCGTCGTCTAGGCGTAGGTGGGCGAGTCCGTGCATGGTTTGGCCAAGCTGCGCGCGCAATACAGCGGAAAGCGCGTGCTCTTGTGCGATGCGAATTTTTCCGGCCGCAACCTGGTGCCCGACTTCTGCGAGTAGAGGGGAGATGACTTCCAAAACAAAGGCTCGCAGGTCAAAGAGCTGACGGGCACTTTGCAGGTGTGCCGCGAGCGCACGTAGATCGTAGCGGGCGAGATCCGAAAGAATGGTCTGCAGGATTCTGTCAGCACGGGAAGGTGAGGGCGAGGGTTCGGGCTGGGCGCGGAGCTGGCGCCTCAAATCTTCATCGCTCAGAGCTGCGAGTGCGCCGATGGCATGGCCCTCCGCCAGGAGCTGGCTGAGGAGCCTCAGGCGCTCGGCGTCCCGGTAAGTGTAAAGCCTGCGGCCCGTAGGCGTGCGGCGGGGCTCCACGGCCTTATAGCGCCGCTCCCAGGCCCGTAAAGTGCTGGGATTCAAGCCAGTTAGCTTACAAATCGCCTTCATGCTGAGTTCAGTCATGCTCAACTCCTGTACAATAAATGTAGCAGATTAGCTTGCAATATTCTACGCAAAGATTATACAATGAGTCTAAGAGGTGAGAACAATGAAAGTGCTCATTACAGGTGCCACCGGCTTCATCGGGCAGCGAATTTGCGAAAAACTCATAGAAGAAGGCAGCGACGTCGTCGTCCTGTCGCGCGACGCGCAGCGCGCGAAGAGCGAAATTGGGCTTCCAGTTGAAGCCTATTCCTGGAACCCGGCCTCGGAGCTCCCGCCTCAAGCGGCATTCGAGGGTGTTACGGGAGTCATTCACCTGGCGGGAGAGTCGGTCGCTGAAGGGCGATGGACGAAGGCGAAGCGAAAAAGAATTTTGGAATCGCGCACACGAAGCACGGCCCACCTAGTGCAGGCGATGAAACAGTACGGTAAGAGTATTGAAGCTTTTGTTTGTGCTTCCGCGATAGGTTATTACAGCGAGCGCGGTGACGAGCTACTCGACGAAAAGGCGGCGCGAGGGGAAGGTTTTCTAGCCGACGTTTGTGAGGCCTGGGAGGCAGAAGCAGCCAAAGCTGATTCCTTCACCAGACGAGTTTCCATTCGAATCGGAATGGTGCTCGGACACGGTGGCGCTTTGCAAAAACTTTTACCGATCTTTCGCTTGGGCCTCGGCGGAAAAATTGGCAACGGCAAACAGTGGATGAGCTGGATCCACGTCGACGATTTAGCTGGTCTCTTCATTCATAGCTTACGCACGGAGCAGCTGCGCGGGCCGGTGAATGGCGTAGCCCCCCATCCCGTAACGAACAAGGACTTTACCAAATCTTTGGCGAGCGCATTGGGCGTGCCGGCCTTTCTTCCAGTGCCCGTGCTCGCTTTGCGAGTCGCGATGGGGCAAATGTCGGAACTTGCGACCAAGAGTCAACGGGTGCGCGCCGCCAAAGCGGTGGATAGCGGTTACACGTACCAATACCCGACTATTGACCAGGCTTTTGCCGAAATCTGTCCTTCTAAAAAAAAAAGTTTGAAGAAGTCCTTCGCGTAAGACAATGGCTCCCTCGCCAGCCGGAAGAGGTTTTCCCATTCTTTTGTGACGCCCGAAATTTAGAGCGGATCACGCCCGATTGGTTGCACTTTCAGGTGCTCAGTCCTGCCAACGAAAAAATTAAAGTAGGTCAAAATATCCATTACCGTTTGCGCGTGCGCGGCGTTCCACTCCGTTGGCAGAGTCTCATTGAGAAGTGGGTCCCGAATGAATGTTTTGTAGATTCGCAGGTGAAGGGGCCTTACAAGAAATGGCACCACACGCACAGTTTCTCGGCGGTTAAGAACGGTACTCTCATCGTTGATGAGGTGCACTACCAGGTTCCCGGAGGGCGAATAGGCAGTGTCGTTCTGGGACCGTGGATTCGATCCGATGTGAAAAGAATCTTCGATCACCGCCGCAAGGTAATAGAGAGGATTTACAAGGCATGAGTCGAGACCCATCCATCTTGCGCCCAAAGCTAGGTGTGTCGGGGTGCCTACTTGGGGAAAAGCTCCGTTTCGACGGACAGCACAAGCGTGACACCTACCTGGTGGAGGAACTGGGGAGTCATGTGGATTGGGTGTCCTTCTGTCCGGAAGTCGGGATTGGGCTTTCGGTACCGAGAGCTTCCATTCGGCTGGTGAGTTCGAAGGAAGGGCCTAAGGCGATGATGGGCGGCGAAGATCTCACCGGTAGGCTTCGTGACTATGCCGTAGCTCAACTGGAAAGAGTCGCCAAGCTGGGGCTGAGCGGTTTCGTGTTGAAAAAGAACTCCCCCAGCTGTGGGATGGAACGCGTTCGGGTGTATAGCCCGGATGGCCCGCCCAATGGGCACGCGCCAGGGATCTTTGCAGAGCTGCTCCAGCAGCGCTTTCCCTCGCTACCTATCGAGGAGGAAGGGCGTCTGAGGGATGAGGCCCTTCGAGAGACTTTCATCGAACGCATTTTTGCGTACAGCCGGCTTCAAGAGTTTTTTGCATTGGAATGGAAGCCCAAAGACTTGGTCGCCTTTCATACCAAGCACAAATTTCAGTTGCTCGCTCACTCTCCTCGCTTGTACCGGGAACTGGGACGACTCGTCGCGTCCGCAACGGAAATGGATCCGGACACAGTCAAACAGCAATACATCCAGGTTTTTATGGACGCCTTGAAGGTACTGGCCAGCAAGGGTCGCAACACCAATACGCTGGAGCACATGGCAGGCTATTTTAAGAAGCAACTACACGCGGATGAGAAGGCCGAACTCTGCAGGGTGATCCAGGACTATAGGGTGGGCTGGGTACCGCTAGTGGTTCCTATCACCTTGATTCACCACTATGTGCGTAAATTTCAAGTTCGTTACCTTTTGGCGCAAAGCTATTTGGAACCCAACCCTCGTGAATTGATGTTGAGGAATCACGTATGACGACACATATCCATTGGTTTAGAAACGATCTGCGATTGGCGGACAACCCCGCTTTGACGGAAGCCGCTCGTGGCAACGCAAAAGTTCTGTGCCTCTATATTCTTTCCAAATCCGATCCTTGGCCACTTGGTGGCGCTTCCAAGGCCTGGTTGCACAAGTCCCTTGAGAGCTTGGGAAGGGAACTCAAAGAACGCGACGGAAAACTGTATTGCGTTGAAGGTGAGCCGCTGGAAGTGTTGAAAGAGGTATGCAGCGAGGTAAACGCTTCCGCCGTTTACTGGAACCGTACTTACGAGCCCTATAGCGTCGAATTAGGGAATACCGTGAAAAAAACTTTGCGGGGAAAAGGAGTGGAATGCCATAGCTTTGGAAGCAATCTTCTTTTGGAACCTTGGCAACTGAAGAACGGTTCCGGAGATCCGTACCGGGTCTTCACTCCTTATTGGAAAGCAGCAAAGAAGTTGTATGCGGAGCTGGAGCCTGTGCTTCGAAGGCCGAGCTTTGAGCCGTTTTCAGGTACCGTCAAAGGAACGGGTGACGTGAAGTCTTTGGGTTTACTCACGGGCCATCCGTGGGAAAATAAAATACTCCAGTACTGGGAGCCGGGCGAAGCAGGGGCCAAAAAGCGGCTCTCTAGGTTGTCGGAAAGTTTTTTGAAATCATACCCCACAGACAGAGACATGCCCGAGCTGGAGGGAACCTCTTGTTTGTCCCCGCATCTGCATTTTGGTGAGTTGAGTCCCAAGCAAGTATTGGGAGCCATCGGGCTAAAAGGTGCGGCCGAGGGCTTTATGCGGCAAATTGCGTGGCGGGAGTTTGGTCACAACTTGCTTTACCATTTTCCCAAGACCCCTACAGAGCCACTCAACGCGCAGTTCAAACACTTTGCGTGGAAATCAGATAAGAAATCTTTGGAGAAGTGGAAAAAGGGGCTGACCGGTTATCCCATTGTGGACGCCGGGATGCGGGAGCTTTGGGAGACCGGGTGGATGCACAATCGAGTGCGCATGATCGCCGCTTCTTTTCTTATCAAGGATTTGCTGGTGCATTGGAGTGAGGGGGCCGAGTGGTTTTGGGAAACGCTTGTAGACGCCGATCTCGCGAACAACACCTTGGGGTGGCAGTGGGTCGCCGGTTGTGGCGCCGATGCGGCACCGTTTTTCAGGATATTTAACCCTGTGCTCCAAGGGAAGAAGTTTGATCCGGAAGGAAATTACGTGCGGACGTGGATACCGGAACTCGCCAAGCTTCCAAGTAAATGGATTCACGAGCCTTGGGCCGCGCCCGCTGAGGTGCTGCGTGAGGCCGGTGTGGAGTTGGATAACACGTACCCGAAGCCGCTGCTCGATCACAGCATGGCGAGGGACCGAGCCCTGGAGCACTACCAGGCACTCAAAAGCTAATCTTTGAGAGAATCTTCATAATCACGGCATAATAAAAGCGCGCTTTCGTGGAAAACTGTTCCTATCAGCTTAGCCCACAGGACGAGGGCATCTTTAGTAACACTGACACGGAGGTCACCATGAGAGCTCTAGTATTAGCTTTTGCTTGCATTCTTCTTGCAGGCTGCGGCGTCGACTTAAGACAATCCAATGCCGATGCCATTGATACCCTACAAAAACTTCCCATGATGTCGGTTGCGCCGTTAGGCGATCCGTCAGAGTCTTCTTATGAGCAGCTTGAAGCCGCTATCGAAGAACTGGCGCCGCAGGACGGCAGTACTCGTGGCTTGTTTGGGCGTCAACGTGCGAACCTTTCGAATTTGAGAAACCTCTTCACCTTGTTGAATAACGGTCGGCCTCAGACTGTAAACTCACTCGCGTACGGTCTTGTCGAAATGAACGATGGTAGCGTCGTTCGAACGGCAGCCAGCGTGGGTGGTATTCTTGATATCATCAAAGCCATCGGTCCCATCATCGCGTCGATTTTCCCTGGTTTGGGACCGATAATTCAGGCTTTGCTCACGATTTTGCCGGCCATCTTGTCGCTCTTCGGCGGATGATCGGATGATTTGAGCGCGTCAGCCACGACTTCGGGACAGACAAAGCAGCTAGAGTTTCCAACGGTCCCGGAGTCGACGGCGTTACGACTTGTGGTTCTTTAGTTCTCCACAATCTGTGATCTTTACTTCTTGAGCCGGGGTTCCTGAACGGGAGCCCTGGCTTTCGATTTTTTTGACCACATCCATTCCTTCCACCACCTTACCAAACACAACGTGCCTCCCATCGAGCCACGGCGTTTTGACGGTCGTGATAAAGAACTGCGATCCATTGGTATTGGGCCCCGCATTGGCCATGCTCAAATAGCCAGGCCCTTCATGCTTTAGTTTGAAGTTCTCGTCGTTGAATTTGCCGCCCTTATAGATGCTTTCGCCGCCGGTGCCGTTACCTGCCGTAAAATCGCCTCCCTGAATCATGAAGTTGGGGATGATGCGGTGGAAGGTCGAGCCTTTGTAGCTCAAGGGGATGCCTTGTTTGTTTTTTCCTTTTTCCCCGGTGGCGAGAGCTCTAAAATTCTCCACCGTTTTAGGAACGGTTTTTCCAAAAAGGCCGACCACAATCCTTCCTGCAGGCTTACCTCCTATAGACACATCGAAGAAAACTTTGGAGGTCGTAGCCGGAGCGGCCTGTAGCCACGTGCAGGCAAAAAAACTCAATAAACTGACTTTAAGGAATGTTTTCATGGGATCCCCTTATGATTAACGAAAATCTATCCGAAAAACCCCGACCTGCCAACAGGTACCACGTTCCTCTTACAAGACTGTGGATTGTTTTAGGCGGCTTGGGGGCACGGAAAGTTATCCACAGGGCTGTCAAAAAAGGAACGTGGTACCTAGGGGGTGGGCGTATTCGGGTAGTGGACGGTGCGTGGGGTTGCGGCATTCCGATTGCACGCTAATAAGGTGAGGAGAGCCCAATGAAGACCATCATCGTACTAAGCGCTTTTGTTTCTCTATCTCTTTTCGCCTGTGACAACCACCCAGGCATGACCCACGATCAATACGTGGTTTCCATTCGAAAGCGTTATCAAACGCCTGCTCCGACGGAGACCTATTCCACCGCGATCACGGATGAGTCTCAGCAGTCGGCTCCCCCGCAGCAGGGAGAAGACACGGCGACTCCCACGCAAGGCGACAACTAAAGATTTAGACTACTTTGGTTGGGCCGCGTGTGCCGGCCAGATCTTCGAGGCCACGATAGAGGTCAGCAAAATTCCCACGATTACCGCCAAGGCGATCCCAGTAGGGATAGGGTAGACATCGGTGAGAAGCATTTTGACACCCACAAAGGTCAAGATGGCGGCCAAACCATATTGCAGAAAATGGAAAATATCCATTAGGCCTGACACCGCAAAATACAGCGAGCGCAGACCCAGAATTGCAAAAACATTCGAAGTGTAGACCAAAAAAGCATCCGGCGTGATGGCGAGAATAGCGGGAATGGAATCCACCGCGAAAATGAGATCCGTGAACTCGACCATTACCAAGGCTGCCAGTAGGGGCGTTGCCATGCGCTTCCCGTTTTTTCTAACAAAAAAGTGGGCCCCTTCATACTCCGAGGTGGTGGGAATAATTTTTTTGGTGAGGCGAAGGACAAAGTTCTTATCTAGAGAAACCTCTTCCTCCTTCGGCATGGCCATTTTCAGGCCGGACAGGATGAGGAAACCTCCGAATACAAAAACCACCCAATGGTATTTTTGGATGAGCGTGACGCCGGCGATGATGAAAACGCCACGCATAAAGAGCGCACCCAGGATTCCCCAAAAAAGGACCTTGTGTTGGTATTCTGCGGGCACTCTGAAGTAGGTGAATATCATCAAGATCACGAAGATGTTGTCCACACTCAATGATTTTTCGATGACATAGCCGGTGAGAAAAGCGAGCGCCGGTTCAGAACCCTCCCGCAAGTAGATCAGGAGATTGAAGCTGAGTGCTAGGGTGATCCAGACTGCCGTCCAAATCATTGCCTCACGAAAGCCTACGCGGTGGGACTTCTTGTGGAATACCCCTAAATCAAGCGCGAGCATGGCGAGGACAAAAACGTTAAACCCGATCCAAACGTAGATGCTGTGTTGACCCATAGAGCTTGATTTTTACACCAGGACGGCTCGTTTGGGTACAACAGATAGGTACGCGGTTACTTTTGAGGAATCACTTCCTCAAAAGTAACCGCGTACCTAGCCTCCTAGCCTCAAGACGAGCTCCCGGCCGAGCGTTCGAGTCGGTTAAGTATCTCGGGCAGAAGCCGGCGGGACATGAGACGGTAGCCGAGTTGGCCCGGGTGGCCGGGATCGGAATAGAAGCCACACTTGGCGTAGTGCTTTTTGAAGATTGGGTAGACGTCTATTGTATCGATGCCCGCTCGTTTCGTCGCTTCTCCGAAAGCTTCCGGTAGAGTTTCGTTGTTTGTTTCCAGGATAAGAAAATCGTACGAGGCAAGCACCGCAAGGCGGGCTCCATGACTTTCTACCTTTTGCTTGAGTCGCTGAAAAGCAAGACTCAATTTGTCTATGACAGCGGGATCGGCGTACATCTTTTCCCAAACGGGGTAGAGCGTTCGGAAGAGATACCCTTTGGCTTCATTTTTCATGTTTTTGTAACAGTCTTGCTTAGCCGGGGTGGCCTTGCTTTCGCCGCCAACGGCGCTTGAAAGTACTTGGGATGAGGGCGTACTTAACGTCGAGTAAAAATAGTTCAGCACGAGCGGGGTTTGGTAATACTTGCGAAGAGTCTTCTTGATGAAACCCTTTTGGCCTTGGTAGTCCTCCAGGGCGATAAGCCTGTCCTTTTCGGGCTCGAGCAACGTCAAGAGCACCGGGGCAGCCGAATGGATGTCATTAAAGTTGAACGTGTAAAACACCCAGTCGACGGGAGTTTTGGCAAAAACCTCTTCCAGTTGTTGCTCGATCTGAACGATGCCGTAGCCTGGAACCCCATAGTTGTAGGCATCGAAGAGAGTTTGGACGCTCTGGAGTTGCTCCACAAAGCAGTCTTCAATCTTTACATTGGCACAAAAAGTTACCGAGTCTCCGACAAAAGCGACGCTGTGCTTGCGGCCGCCTCGGGGGGCGGTTTCGTGTCTATGTTCTCGAATAGAGACCGGAAAGACATCATAGCGGTCGACCAGGCCAAAGAACGGGCTCTTGTCCGGGGCGACCTGGATATACAGGAAATTTTGAGGCAGCACCCAGTGGCGAATGCCTATTTCCACGGCGGCTAGGGTGCAAAAGACGCAGATTGTGAAGCAAATCAGAACGGTTTTCAAAGCTGGACTCCCTTGAAAACATTATAGCAAGCTCAGGCAGTTCCGCTCTTACTGGGCACTCCTTATCTTGACGCGACGAGACGCTCCCCCTATTTTCAGCTAAAAGAGGTCCCTTAAGAGACATGGATCAGATAATCAACCGCCACCCCAGCCCCGTCGAATCGGAGGCACCCTTCCCAGCGGGCTCCGAAGATCCAGCGTTTTTCAAACAACTTTTGGACAGCATTCAGGATCCGGTCTACGTCATTTCTCCAGCGCAGGGTTTTAGAATTCGTTTTGTGAATGAGGCTTCTTGTCGCCATTGGGGGTATTCACAGGAGCAGCTCCTGCGGATGTGTATTCCCGACTGGGATCCCGAGTTTACGCTCGAAACCTGCGAGGTTTTTTTGACTCGTGTCCGCAAAGAGAAGCGCATCAGTTTTGAGACTTGGCATGAGATTAGCTCAGGAGAAGTTGTTCCTGTCGAAATCACCTCCAACCACATGGTGTATGAAGGAGAAGAGCTTATCGCGGGGTTTATCAAAAACATCTCCAAACGTCGCGAAACTGAAGAAAAAATTAGCGAGCTGACAATGAATCTCATGCGTTCGAATAAGCAGCTTGAAGAGTTTGCTTACGTGGCTTCCCATGATCTGCGCGAGCCGCTCGCAACGCTGAGCAGTTTCATCCATCTCTTGGAATCCCGGCACGCACCGGAATGGCCGGAGGAGGCCAAGCGCTGGCTAGGCTACATGCAAAAAAGCACGGACAGAATGCGCAACATGATCGACTCGCTTCTTGCGTATTCGAGGCTGAATGCTCTGGAGCTGGTGCTCGAGCGGGTGGATACGCGGGCGCTGGTGGAGGAACTCTTAGAAGATCTCCAATCCATGATCCAGCGTGCACAAGCGGAGATAGTGCTCGGCGAACTCCCTACAGTGGTTGCCGACAGGATGCAGCTGGCTCATGTCTTTCAGAATCTCATTACCAATGCGATCAAATTCAGCGATACCGTCGGTAAGGCGCGTGTCGAACTGTCCGCCAAGAGATCTGGACACAATTGGATCTTCTCTGTGACGGACAACGGCCCTGGAATAGATGTTGAGACGCGTGCTCGGATCTTTGAACCCTTCCAAAGAGGGGTGGCTCAGCAAGGGTAACGGGCGTTAGATTGGGCCTCTCCATTTGCAGAAAAACGGTAGAGCGTCATGGGGGACGCATTTGCCTCGCCGATCGTACGGATGGCTTAACGGAGTTTTGTTTTAGTATCCCCGACCGGAATCTAGAGAAGTGAAACCCAAACAGCTGGACCGGAGTCTAGGAATTGGCGGCGCCACCCTATTGGGCATGGGCTCTATACTGGGCAGTGGAGTGTTTGTCAGCTTGGGACTGGGTGCCGGTTTAGCAGGCGATACGCTCCTTTGGGCTTGCTAATCGCGGGTCTGCTGCGACCTGCAACGCTAAGTTCGGCGGAGCTGGCATCCGCGCACCCGGTAAGCGGAGGCACTTACGAATACGGGTACCGTTACCTCTCGCCGGCCTTTGGTTTTGCGGCCGGCGCTCTTTTTTTAGTCGCCAAATCCGCGTCTGCGGCAACAGCGGCTTTGGGTTTGGGTGCGTACCTTGTGCGGCTCACCGGCTGGAATCTTCCGTTTCATTGGCTCGGGCTAGGACTGGCGACAAGCATTGCTTTTGCCGGCATTCGTCGTAGCACCCAAGTAAACGGAATTTTGGTAGGTCTTACCCTAGTTAGTCTTTTTGCTTTTGTTTACCTGGGATTCGCCCGTTCCCCTGTTTCCCTCTCCACTCCACCGACTTCTTTCTGGGAGTCGGTAGCGCTCCTCTTTGTGGCTTTTACGGGATACGGACGCATCGCGACGTTGGGAGAGGAAGTGCGAGCCCCGAGAAAAACCCTTCCGGCCGCGATTGTCATTTGTCTATTGATCTGTGGGGGCGTTTACGCAGCGGTGGGCTTTAGCGCGATGAGACTGGTGGGAGCGAGCGAGTTTTATGCGCTCGCCTTAGCGGGTTCGCCGCTAGAGCAGATTGCCTGGCAGAAAAATTCCACAGTGGTGGCCTGGGTACTTGGGCTGGGAGCGAGCTTCGCGCTTTGCGGGGTGATGTTAAATTTGATTTTGGGTCTTTCGCGCATCGTGCTCGCGATGGGAAGAAGAGGGGACTTGCCCGAGAGCGTGGCGCAGTTGGATGCTAAACAAAATCCTACGGTGGCCGTCCTGATAGCAGCGGGTCTGATTGCCGTGTGGGTTGGACTGGGAAGTATTAAAGGTAATTGGGAGCTGAGTGCGTTTACGGTTTTGATCTATTACGGGGTAACCAATCTCGCGGCCTTGCGCCTTAGGGGAACCGATCTCCTTTATCCAAAAGCCATTTCGGCAATGGGACTCCTAGTTTGTTTCGGTCTGCTGTACTTCCTGTCTCTCAATACGGCGCTACTGGGTGGAACGGCTTTGCTTGCTGCCTTTGCGACGCGCGCACTCTTCAAACGCCGTTCTTTTTGAACCAGGAAAGCATTTTGTTCCAACCATCTTCCGCGGCGGCTTTCTGATAGCTCGGTCGGTAGTCGGCGTGAAAGCCGTGCTCGGCCCCAGGGTAAACAACGATCTCATGTTTGGTTTTGGATTTTTTTAGAGCCTCTCGCATGGTGCGTAGATCCTCGGCCGAGATGCCGTGGTCTTTCTCACCATAGAGTCCCAGTACCGGCACTTGAAGGGACGGCGCGATTCCCACCGGGTAGAGCGTCTTTCCGTCCGGTTTACCGGTTACGCGGCCATACCAGGCCACACCGGCTCGCAGTTTTGGATTGTGGGCCGCGTACATCCAAACCACATTGCCGCCCCAACAAAAACCGGTGATGGCCGTACGGGAGACGTCGGCCTTGGAGTTTTTGCTGAGCCATTTCATCGTCGAATCCAGATCTTCCCAAACTTG
>JAWKNY010000012.1:0-98042 GCA_041391485.1 Bdellovibrionota bacterium
AGGCAATACGTGAGTCGAAGGGATAGTGACAGTTTTGGTAATTTGGTTTGTAGCTTCTGCGGCAAGAGCCAGCGAGAGGTAAAAAAGCTCATTGCCGGCCCGACCGTCCATATATGTGACGAGTGTATCGAACTGTGCAACGACATCATTGCGGAAGAGGCGGAGAAGGAAGAGCGCAAGTCAGGCGGGGGTAAGATCCCCAAGCCGATGGAGATCAAGTCCATCCTGGATGACTATGTGATCGGCCAGACCCGCGCTAAGAAAACCTTATCGGTCGCGGTCCACAACCACTACAAACGTGTCGCTGGGGGCAAGGTGCCCAATTCCGCGCACGGTGAGGTGGAACTCACCAAGAGTAATATTCTTCTGATCGGCCCGACCGGTAGCGGAAAGACCTTGCTCGCGCAAACCTTGGCTCGTTTGCTGAATGTTCCTTTTGCTATCGTGGATGCGACGACGCTCACTGAAGCCGGTTATGTCGGCGAAGACGTCGAGAACATCATCCTCTATCTTCTTCAAAACGCAGACTACGACATCGAGTCCGCTCAGCGCGGTATCGTGTACATCGACGAAATCGATAAGATTTCCAGAAAGGGTGAAAACCCTTCTATTACCCGAGATGTTTCGGGCGAAGGTGTGCAGCAGGCTTTGCTGAAGATTTTTGAAGGCACGCGAGCCAGCGTCCCTCCCAAAGGTGGACGCAAGCACCCGCAGCAGGAGTTTTTGCAGATCGACACCACGAACATCTTGTTCATCTGCGGTGGCGCTTTTGTGGGATTGGATAAGATCGTCGAATCCCGTCAGCACAAGCGCAGCATCGGTATCTCGGCTGAGGTCGTGTCCAAGGAAAAGAAGGGTATCTCAGCTATCCACGATGCCCGTCCTGAAGACTTACTGAAATTTGGTTTGATTCCAGAGTTCGTCGGCCGTTTGCCGGTCATCGCAACGCTGAATGAGCTCGATGAAGAAGCTTTGGTGAAGATCCTCACCGAGCCGAAGAACGCGCTCATCAAGCAGTACCAGAAGCTGTTTGATTATGAGAATGTTTCTCTGTCCTTCACCGAGAAGGCGCTGACTACTGTTGCGCAAGAAGCGATGAAGACCAGCACCGGAGCTCGTGGCTTGAGAGCCATTTTGGAACAAGCCATGCTTGAGATCATGTACGAGCTTCCTTCCATTCCGAATCTGAAGGAATGTGTAGTAGATGAAGATGTGGTTTTGAAAAAATCTAAACCGAAGCTCATCTACAAGACCGCTGAAGAAGTCGAAAAGTCTAAGGCGGCAGCGGAACAAGCGGGTAAGAAGATCGGTTCAGCGTCTTAAGTAATCGCAACTCTTTTGTCAAGAATTGCAGAGCTTTCTCTAACGCACCTCTCTGCTTCTTCATTCGACAAACACATGTGTCCGGGTTGATTTCCGGGTATAATAAATATTAAGAGCCGGGCCTTTCGGTTCGGTGCGTTCATAAAACGAAAACCAAAAATATGTCGGCACGGGCGAGCCTCGGTCGAACCAAGTTACTCTCTTGCAGGAGTCCATCATGAAAAAGTCTGATGAGTTGGTGAGTTATCCTCTGTTGCCGCTTAGAGACATCATTGTCTTCCCCACATGGTGGTTCCGTTATTTGTCGGCCGGGAAAAGTCGATCCACGCCTTAGAAGAGGCGATGGCCGGCAACAAGCAAATTGTGCTGTGCGCGCAAAAGAAAGCGCAGAATAACAGTCCCGGCGAAGGAGACATTTACGATTTTGGAACGCTGGCGAACATCATCCAGCTTCTTCGCCTGCCCGACGGCACGCTCAAGGTGCTTGTCGAAGGGATGCACCGGGTCAAGGTGACCAAGTACATGGAGCACGACTCCTTCTTCCGCGTTGAAGCGGAAGTCTTGGAAGAAAGCGTGCCTTCAAAGGTTGAGGCGGAAGCTTTTGTACGCAGCATCAAGGAAACCTTCGAAGCGTACCTGAAGCTGAACAAACGCATCCCGTCCGAACTATTGATGTCGGTGACTTCCATTGAGGATCCCGGAAAGCTCGCGGACACGATCGTCCCTCACTTGAATATCAAGGTCGAAGAGAAGCAGGAGCTTCTTGAGATCGTAGACGCCTGCAAGAGATTAGAGCGTCTATACCGGCTGCTGGAAGGTGAAATCGAAATCCTTCAGGTGGAAAAGCGCATCCGTTCACGTGTCAAAAAGCAGATGGAACGTTCCCAGAAAGAGTACTACCTGAATGAGCAAATGCAGGCCATTCAGAAGGAGCTGGGAGAGCGCGACGAATTTAAGAACGAAATCTATGAGATGGAAAAGGCCATCAAGCGGAAGAAGATGACGGACGAGGCCACCAAGAAGGCTAAATCCGAGCTTAAGAAGCTGAAGATGATGTCCCCCATGTCGGCCGAATCCGCGGTGGTGCGCAACTACATGGATTGGTTGCTGAGCATTCCCTGGCACGAAAAGACGGAAGAAAAGATTGATGTCGATGCCGCTGAGAAGATTCTGGATGAGGACCACTATGGTTTGAAGTCGGTGAAAGAACGCATTGTCGAACACCTTGCCGTTCAGGCCTTGGTCGACAAGATGCAAGGACCTATCCTCTGCTTGGTAGGCCCTCCGGGAGTGGGTAAAACCTCGCTCGCTCGCTCTATCGCGCGCTCCATTGGTCGTGAATTTGTGAAGTTGTCTTTAGGCGGCGTGCGGGATGAAGCCGAGATCCGCGGTCACCGACGCACCTACATTGGCGCCTTGCCCGGTAAGATTATTCAATCCATGAAGAAGGCGGGTACCATCAACCCGGTGATTCTCATGGACGAAATCGATAAGATGAGCACCGACTTCCGAGGGGATCCGAGCAGCGCCCTTCTCGAGGTTTTGGATCCCGAGCAGAACCAGTTCTTCTCCGATCACTATCTGGAAGTCGAGTATGACTTGTCGCACGTCATGTTCGTGACAACTGCGAACTCGATGCATTCTATCCCCGGACCTTTATTGGACCGCCTCGAAGTGATCCAACTGTCAGGGTATACCGAAGAAGAGAAAACGCAGATCAGTGTTCGCCACTTGATTCCTAAACAAGTGTCCCGTCACGGGTTGAACGAGAAACAGATTTCAATTCCGAATCCGACAATTCTCTCGCTCATCCACCACTATACCCGCGAAGCCGGTGTACGAAGTTTGGAGCGCGAGATTGCTTCTTTGTGCCGCAAGACCGCGCGTTTGTACGCGAGCAACAAGGAAAAAAACAGCGAAACCAAGTATGTCATTTCTCCTAAGAAGCTGGAGAAATACTTGGGACCGCAGAAATTCCGATACAATCGCCGTGAAGAAACTTCGGAAATCGGACTGTGCAATGGGCTTGCTTACACGGAAGCCGGTGGCGACTTGCTCCGTATCGAAGTGGCGAAGCTTCCCGGTAAGGGCAAGCTCACGGTAACCGGCAAGCTCGGTGACGTGATGCAAGAGTCTGCCCAGGCCGCAATGAGCTATGTGCGTTCACGCGCCAAATTGCTCGGACTCAAAGAAGACTTCTACCAAAACCTGGACATTCACATCCACGTACCGGAAGGGGCCACTCCCAAGGATGGCCCGTCGGCGGGTATCACGATGGCTACCGCTCTCGTGAGCGCGTTGACCCACATTCCGGTGAGTAAAGATGTGGCGATGACCGGCGAAATCACACTGCGGGGGGATGTCCTTCCCATTGGTGGCCTAAAAGAAAAGCTCTTCGCCGCCTACCGTGGCCAAGTGAAAACGGTCCTTATTCCGCGAGAGAATAAGAAGGATCTCTACGGCATTCCGAAGAACATCCTAGCAGCCTTGAACATTGTCGAAGTCGGCCACTGCGACCAGGTCCTTCGCTACGCGCTTGAGGCCAACACGGTGTTCGTGAATGAAACGGAAGCCAAGTTGCCCGAGGTTCCGCCTGAAGCGGCTATTGAGGTCAACGAGCAGTCCGTGTCCTCGTCCTCGCACTAAGGGGCTTTAAGATCTCGGGATCCTAGGCCTTTTTCCCTGCCTGTATTCTGCGAGAATACAAAAAGTGCATTGATTTCAATGTCTTAGGATTGCCATTTCCTCTGACGCGCAGTACAATAAAGCTGTCTCATAGAAATCAATCATCAGCATATTCCAATCCAGTTCAGCAGCTCGGTAGTTTTATTTGGGGAACTACACGATAGCTCGTGTGTAGTACGTAGGAGGTACGTAATGAGTCAGTGTAAGATCTGCAAGCGGCAGACTGCCAAGTTTATTCTTAACAACAAACCAGCGTGCATGCGATGCGACGTCCTTCTTTTCGATTTGGAAATCGAACTAGAAGAGGAGCGTCAGCAAACCGCTGCAAAGAATTTCAGAACCGGAAAAACCAAGCACACGGAAGTGCCGAAGTTTAACTAGAGCCCAGCTCTACACTTAGCTTTGGTTTAGATTTCCGTCCCGAGGGCCGTGGCTAGGGCATCTCTCTGGGGAGGTTTGCTCCTGGTTCCACAGGGAGACGCGCAGGACTTTCGCCCTGGTTACGGCCCCTTTTTTTCGCCTAGTTCTTGGCGAGGGACTTCAGATCATCTACGCGGTTCAGGTTTTCCCACGTGAACCCTTTGGCGGAGGTACGGCCAAAATGTCCGTACGCCGCTGTTTCTTCGTAAATGGGCCGGCAAAGATCCAATGTCTTGATCAGTTCCGCCGGTTTCAATCCGAACATTTCGCGGACGGCAGAGGAAATCTTTTCAGAAGACGTCGTCCCGGTATCGTAGTCGTAAACGTAAAGGCTTACGGGCTCGGCGACGCCAATCGCGTACGCGAGCTGTACCAGACAACGACGGGAAAGGCCTGCGGCTACGATGTTCTTGGCAACGTAACGGGCCATGTAAGAGGCCGAACGGTCTACCTTGCTGGGATCCTTACCGGAGAACGCGCCACCCCCATGGGCGCCGTGTCCGCCGTAAGTATCGACAATAATCTTGCGACCGGTTAGCCCGCAGTCTCCCATAGGGCCACCGATAACAAAGCGGCCTGTAGGGTTCACATAAATTTTTGTTTTGGAGTCGATGAGTTTCGCCGGGACAGCTTTGAGAATGACTTCTTCACGAACCGCTGTTTCCAACTCTTCTTGCGAAACATCCGCGCTATGCTGCGTGGAAACCACGATCGCTTCAACGCGCTTAAGAGCGCCGTTCTCATCGTATTGGACCGTTACCTGAGCTTTTCCATCAGGTCTTAAGAAACCGAGAATGCCTTCCTTACGAACGTCCGCTAGACGCTTGGTCAATCGGTGCGAGTACGCCAAGGTGGCTGGCATGAACTCCGGGGTTTCGTCGCAAGCGTAACCAAACATAATCCCTTGATCGCCCGCGCCTTGTTCCTTGAATTTACCTTGGCCTTCGCTCACCCCTTGAGCAATGTCAGGAGATTGCTTGTCGAGCGTGGTAATGACGCCGCAAGTTTTGTAATCAAAACCCATATCGTCATCTTCATAACCAATTCGCTTGATCGTTTCTCTGGCCAAAGCCGGGATGTCTACGACTGCAGAAGTAGAGATTTCACCAGCGACCATTACCAGTCCGGTCGTAACTAGGGTTTCTGCAGCTACGCGACCACGAGGGTCCTGTGTGAGAACCGCATCCAAAATGGAATCCGAGATTTGATCCGCGATCTTATCTGGGTGACCTTCAGTAACGGACTCGGAAGTGAAAAGGCAGTCTTTTAATATCATCTTTTATGACCCTGTGTTCTTAGAGGTTCGCAATTCTATTCGCAATGCTAAGCAAAGGTATCCCTACCAGCGTACGATTTTCGAGACTTCCCAGAAAATGGCCTCTAGAGGAGTAGTTGTCAACGGCTCATGAGGGACGCTTAGCGGCGGCCAGCGCGGGGAGGGACGAAGCCTTCATCGAGAAGGTCGTCTTGACGCATCGCAGAACCTTTTTTGCGTTTGTTGACCACGTACAACGCGATCAGCAACACCACAACGATTCCGGAGATGGCGAGGGCAAACAAATTTTGTTGAATTAGACGCGCCGTGCTAAAGCGCTGGCGGCCCGTATTGGTAACCACCGGGGCGGCGGGTTGTACACCGGAGGCGGAGGAGCTTGAGCCACCGGAGGGGGAACTGCCGCGGGCTGGGGAGCGGTGTCAAAGCCTGAATAGTCTTCTTCTTGGGCCTCTTGAGTCACTTGGGGAGCCGGTTCGGGTTCTGGGGTCGATGGCATGGGCTCGTTGCGGGCAACGCTTTGCGAGTACGCCGATCCCCCTGAACCTGGGTATAGCATGAGCTGCGTGCCTACTTTCACGGTATCCGGTGACGTGATGCTATTGAGGCCCGCGATTTCCTTCCAACTGCGACCGTCCCCATACTGCCGCTGGGCGAGTATGGAAAGAGTCTCTCCTCTTTGTAAGGCGTAAGATTCGGGTCGGATTCCCCGCTCCTCATAATAGGAGATCATACTGGAGTCGTTGCGATTGGAAGGGGATTCGTAGAATACGAGTTTACCAGGACGGAGCCGGCGTCCGTTCCAAGTCTGTAACGACAGGCTCTTCTCGCGCGAACCGTAAAACATCTGGGAAATGGAATCCCAGGTATCGCCCTTACGGGAAAAGTAAAAGCGATTCAAAAGAGCGCCGCCTTTTTCAAAAGCTTCTGAGGGAATCTGCGGGGTACTGGAAACGACGGCCGATCGAGGGCCATCCCCCACGGGCACGTTTTCCCAACCGCCGGAATCTGGTTTGGTGTCTTCGACGAAGGTTTCGGGGCTCGCTTCTCCACCGCCTTCAAGCAGATTGTCCAGATCGGCGTCGCCTGAGTTGTCCAAAGCCTCGTACTCAGACTCGGACCCAGCAAATTCCGAACTCTCCGCAAGTTTTGGCGATTCTTCTTCAACGCCCAAGTCCTCGAATTCGCTTTCGAGTTCAGACATGTCGTCGGCTGCCCCCGCCATTTCCAAGTCGTCTGCACCCGCTTCCATGGAGTCCAGATCGGAGGCTGTTTCGTCATCGCCTAAGGTCGCAAAGCCGCCGTCATTGCTGGCGCTATTGTTGTCGTTGGAAGCGCAGGACAATAGCCATACGGGTGCTGAAAGCACCAATAAATAGAGTGCGCATGATATGAAATCTTTGAGTTTCATAATCAGTCTATAGACGCGGACACGTTTTGGTCCTTGTCCTTCAATTCCTTTTTCGGATTAAACCTTGAAGAAATTTAGCGATCTTTCACAGAATTAAGGAACGGAAAAGGGCTTTTATTTTAAGCATTAGCAAGGTTTAATCCCCGGTATGGCCAAGAATAAGCTTCGTATGTTGCCCCTAGGCGGACTGGGAGAGATAGGTCTTAACTGCCTGGTTTTGGAATGGGAGGACAATCTTGTCCTGCTGGATTGTGGCATTCAGTTCCCCGATGCGTCCCATCCCGGGGTCGAACTTTTTGTCCCTGACCTTAGTTATGTGATGGATCGCATCGACCATTTAAAAGGGGTGGTCGTGACCCACGGCCATGACGACCATATCGGAGCCATTCCTTATTTGGCCCGACGTACGGCAGTCGATGTTTACTGCACGAAGTTCCCGCGAGGACTCATTACCCATAAACTCGCCGAGCACGAGCACGCGAAGAAAGTAAACTTCATTGAGATCGAACCTGGTAAGCCGTTCCAGGTTGGGCCTTTTGGTTTTACGCCGGTGGCCGTCCAACATTCGATTATTGAAGCGCTAGCTTTCGGGATTCAACGCCGGTTGGTCTCATCGTGCATTCTGGAGATTTCAAACACGATCCGACTCCATTCGAAGGTCAAACCATTGGTCTAGAGGCTTTTGAAGAGTTTGGGAAGAAGGGTGTGCACCTACTGTTTGCCGACAGCACCAACGCCGAAAAAGCTGGGCACACAGTTTCAGAAGAAGATATTGCAAAGTCGTTCTCTCACCTTTTCAAAGAACAAAGCACTCGAGTAATCATCGCACTTTTTGCTTCGAACATCCGACGCATTGGAAATTTGTTGCGGTTGGCGCATGAACAGGGAAAGAAAGTCGTTCTTCTTGGCAGAAGCATGCACTCCTACACACGATTGGCGCATGAGCAATCTTCGCTTAACATTCCCGAGGACACGCTTATTCTCCCTGAGAATGCTGACAAGTATCCTGACGACAAAATCATTGTTCTAGCGACGGGTAGCCAGGCGGAACCGCAGTCCGCACTGCTGCGTGTGGCACACGGGACTCACCGTGATCTCCAACTCCGGCGTGGCGATCGAGTTATGTTGTCGAGTCGATTTATTCCTGGGAACGAACGCGCGATCTCGGGCATGATCAGCCAACTTGCCCGTCAGGGTGCAGACATTTTATATGAATCCATTCACCAGATTCATGTTTCCGGTCATGGCTTTCAGGAAGAGCTTCGCCTGCTACATAAAGCGTGCAAGCCAAAGTTTTTTGTGCCGGTGCACGGTGAATACCGTCACATGGCGAAGCATGCAGATTTGGCCACCGAATCCAACATCGCAAAAGAAAATATTTTTGTCATTGAAGACGGTCAGGTGCTCGAAACGGACGGAAAAGAACTGGCGCGAGCGGAAAAAGTGGATCTGAAAAAGGTTCCTATTGTCCAGGGTTGGATCATGGAACAACGGCCGATCGTCTTTACCCAACGAAGCGGCATGGCCAAAGCGGGAATCGTCTTCTCCGTGTTGATGCGAGACGCACAAACGCACCAGCTCGTCGGACGGCCCGTGGTGAATAGTTATGGGGTCTTATTCAAAGAAGGCGAAGAAGAAGACACGGTGAAGCTTGAGGCCGTGGATTTGGCCGAGTCCATCTATGAGGATGAGCAAAAAGATCCGGATGTGGCCGAGCGCATCCGCTTGCAGCTCAGGCGCTTCTACCGTGATCACGCCTGCTACAAACCTATTGTAATCACGCAAGTTTTTGATGTTTAAGCCAAAGACTTGGTAAATAGCGCCAGAAGTCCGATAAGATCGCGAGTTTCTGGTGAGCCACTAGTGATACCCAAAGAACAAAACGAGCCGACCATCGAACGCTTCTTTAAGGTGCGTATCACCTCCGTTCCGGTGGATATACCGCTGCACTTTGACATGTTCCTGCTCGTGGGGGACAAGCCCGTCCATTTTAGAAAACCCGGTGACTGTTTGACCAAAGATCGCTTGCGCTCCTTGTCCAAGCACGGAGCGACGGAGTTTTTGATTCCGACGGATCAACGTGAAGCCTACCTCGATATTATAAGGAAGAGCGTCGCGGATCCGGATATGGAGCGTTCGCAGAAAGCCCGCATCATCAAGGAATCGGCTTTTGTACACGTTGAGGATCTGTTTACAAAGAAAGACATTAAGCACGTTGTTGAGAGTTCCAAGAACTTGGTTCAGGAGATGGTGAACTTTGTAAGCGAGGATGTGGAGTCAGCCGTTTCGTTGATGAGACTCTCCATGCACGACTACTATACATATAACCACTGTGTGGACGTGGCCGTTTACGCCATCGCTTTGGCCAAAAAGCTTTTCGGGAATGACAAGGCCATGCTTTTTCACGCTGGCCTGGGCGGACTTCTGCACGATTTGGGGAAGCGCAAGCTAGACAAGAAGATCATCAATAAGACGACTCCTTTGACGACGGAGGAGTGGGAAGAGATCAAAAAGCACCCGGACTACGGCGTGGAATTCTTAAAGGATGTGAAAGCGATTCCGGAAGCCGCAAAGCAGGTGGTACACCAGCACCACGAAAATTTTGACGGCAGCGGTTACCCGCGCGGTCTTAGCGGCGAGGAGATCTCGAAGCTCAGCCGAGTCGTGATGATCGCTGACGTGTTCGATGCCCTAACGACCGATCGTTCCTACCACAAGGCAGTCACCCCAACCGAAGCTTTGAATACGATGTTTGCAATGCAGCCCGGAAAATTTGATCCGTATCTGTTTAAGACCTTCAACAAAAACTTCGAGCAGCGCGGAAGCATTGAGCTGCCCAAAGACTTCGATCCGTGCCAAGCTCGGCACATGGTGAGCCAGGAAGATCCAGAAGATTAGTTTAGATCGTCGGTTTGAACCAATCCACCCGTCTAGCGAAGTGAACCGTTACATTCTTGAAATTGGGTTCTCCGCGGTAGAATTCGGCGTCCACAACCCCGGGGGGCGGAGCGGAATCCTGCGCCCGGTGAACCTTGTAGACCACGCTGGCATACAAAAGGCCGAAAAAGACGAGCGCGCCCGATACGATAAACACAGCTAGAGCCGGGACAGCGGCAAAAAGCCAGGCAAAGGCCAGTAATAAGGCGGCGGGAATATAATGTTTCCAGCGCTGAACGGACATGAAACACCTCCATCGCGTTCAGAGGCTAGATTGCGCACGATTTGGCCCAAGTCAAGGCCCTGCCTAGCCGTGAGCTTCCATCACAAAAACCGCACTCTTTCGGCGTCGCCGGTACCAGTGAAAGTAGTTTGCCCTCACAAAACCTCTCCCTTTTTCCTGTGGCCAGAGCCTCTCTCGCCAGTTAGTACGTTGTCAAATTCTATTTATACAGTTGTCTAAGTAGAATGAGCCGCAGGGAAGGGGCGCGTGGGCGTAAGTATATGAAATTAAATGGATAAAAATTATCCCCAGCCCCTGTGAATTGTTTGGTCCGAATAATCCACAGGTGAAACAAAACCTGTGGGTTTCGTATATAATGCGCCGGATGAAAACGCCGGAACTCTCGGACGCCGTCTATTATCAGATCTTTGATTTTAAGCGCGGCCGGGGTGAAAAACGCAAAATCCAGATCGTCGAAGCGCTCATTGAGTGCTTGGCTACCCGGGGGCTCGACAACACGAGTTTCGAAACCCTGGGAAAAATGGTGGGGATGAACCGAACCCATGTGGCCTACTATTTTCAGAACCGAGATGACCTTGTCCGAACCGCGGTCCGATACGTGTTTGTGGTAGGGCAACAAGAGGCGATCACGCGTATTGAAAAAGCGACCGCTGGAAAGCCACGCTTTCAGGCGGCCATCGAGGGCTGGTTTGAATGGCTGCACAAGCACCCACGCTACGCCAGCGTGGTGGGACTGTTCTACTACCTTGCTTCTTACGACAAGAGCTACCGCGCGATACAGAACAGCATCCGCTCGATGGGAGAGGAACGCATCTTGTCCACACTCGCTCCTTTTGTGGAGAAGGGAAGAATTTCAGCAGCGAAGGCCCGGACGGTCGCGCGGAGCACGCAGGTATTGATCACCGGTGCGCTCTTCAATTACTACGCGTCTGACTACCCTCTAGGGCTGCGTCAGCTTCAAAAACAAACGGTTAAGGACTCGCTAGCGCTTTTGGAAGCGCATTCGCAAGGCTAGTCTTCCTCGGCAAGGCTGACGTAGGCATCCAGCATCTTGCTTGTTTGATACGCCTCTTCGATAGCGGACAGACGATTAACCATTGGCTTGATGTGCTTGAGCAGGTACGCGCACACATACAGCCCCCGGTAGATGCGTTTGGAGGAACCTCGGGTCACGCCACGCTTTGCCACCTGAGCGTCGCTCTGAGTCCATCCCCATAGCTTATTGGAGCGCATAGCAGGAAGGACTCTGGCAAGTTCTGGAGAATCGCTATGGTGCGAGAGCCGACGCAGCAGCTCTAGGAACAACTTCTTTGCGCCGAAGTCAGTCATGTATTGCAAAACGCCAAACTCTCTTTTAGCGCGAGCGGCGAGTACCGCTAAGCCTCCCGAGTCTTCATCCCTGAAGTCATCCTCTACCGACTGAGTGAAGTACGGAATTTCCATTCCCAGCTGTATCCAGTCTAATAACCGTTCCATCTCTTTTGCATCGGCGAGATTTTCGAGATTTATCTCCGCGTTGGGCTCTACCTTGTTGAGAAATTGCGCGATCGTGCAAAGCGCGCGGAAGTAGGCCCGACTATGATTGGGCAGCCCTTCGAGGATCCTACCACCCGTTTTTGTCGTCCAGCCCCATATTCCCTTGTCCTTTAGAGTTCGAAGAAGGTCTGCTTTCTCCTTGAGCAGAGCTTCCGCGTCGCTGGGGACTTTTATCTGCTGGACAATTTTGAGTAAGAGTTGAGGCGCCTGTCTCGAAAAACTCTGAACTCCAAACCCGGCCGAGCGATCAAGTAGAACGGAAACGGCACCGGACTCTTTGTTCTGAAACTTTTTCAAAGAGTTTTCGTCTAGTGTGGTATTTACGCGTCCCGGACGAATGAGCGAAAGCAAGAGCTCCATTTGGTCTCTTTCCGGAAGTCGGTTCAAGTCGAGTCCTTGCGCTTCAGGGTGTTGTTTCATTATTAGAGCAATGCAATACACCGCTCGGTAGACACGCTGGAAAGTCTCGCGGTTGCGGGCACGGTTCTGCTCACCATTCATACGGTTGCGGTACTCGTTAGGGGTGGCAAGCCCACTATCCGATTTCTTGAGTCCCAGATCGTTGGGATCCAAAATACGTTTAAGTAGAGCCTCCCGTTCCGCCGCATACTCGTCGGGAATGGATCGAACGAGAGCCTCGATCAGCTTCTGCGCTGCCCATTCATCGGAGAAGGTGCCTATCCCGCGATCTCGGGCTTCGTCGTAGAACGCGCCCCAAGCGCCATTCACTCGATCAATAAATAGTAGTTTGTCCTCGATATTGAGCAGCGATCGCGGCCGTTGTGGATCCAGACGGTTCATGAAATCTTGAAACCCGTCTTCTCGGTGCAGTCGGGTGAGATCCAACGTTTCTCCCTCTGGGAAGGACTTCATGATGGCAGCCATTTCGAATAGCGCTTCATAGATACTGCGGACTGCCTGGGTGTCGGCCGAGCGAGCGGTTTTAGCTTCCGTTCCATCTCCCGACGCCCATTTCCATTCCGACTCCAATCGAGATAGTAAGTCTTCGGACTCCGGGCACGGAAACCGCTCGGTAAGTAACTTGGCGAGTTTGAGGATAATGTCTCTCGCTCCCAAACCGTTTCCGAACTGCTGAATGGAATAGTTGTAGGCCTCTTCATGCAGACTTCGGAGCGCGCCATTTTGAAAAACAGGAAGATCAAAAAATGGAAATTTAGTGGAGTAGCCCTCTGTTTCACCGAACAAATCGTAGTAGCTTCCTTTGAACTGCAGGGGCGTGTAGTTATCTTCGTTCACAACGATTCGGGCCGAACCCACCGGGCCATCGCTTGCGGGATCGAAAGACTCCACGATGATAGACTCAATGCCTTCCACCAACACTCGCGAGAACCCGGTGTAATCGTAGAGGCGGAAGTAAGGCTTGCGTTCGAAGGGGCGCCCGGCTCGTCCGCCGTTTTGTATCAGACTACCGAATCCGGACGGGGAATAGCCGTAGGGCTTCAAGAGTATTATCTGATTGGCGGCACGTGTGTCGGCTCCCTGGTGCAACATTCGGATCACCAAAACATATTTGTGCTTCTTCTTGTCCGCTTCCGTGGCGAATAGGTTTTGGTCGTTGAACCAGTCGTAGGTTGTGGGATCACTCGCTCCACCCCGGTGATAAACTCGCACCTCTTCTTTCAGTTGTTTCGCAAGAATGGGGGCATAAGCATCTGCGTGCGCGATAGAGGGAACAAACAAAATCCCTCGATCCGGTACTCCCGGAATGCGGGTGCTGAGAATGCGGCTGGCGACGTCCTTAAGGAGTCCGTGGTGAATGGTAACTTTGCGTTCGTGGGCTTCTGTCATGGCCCGGTTGTAGTCTAGAATCTCGGACACGGGGGTGCCGTCTAAATGTGTAATGATATGAAAGTCGGCCAGTGGTGGTGAGTAGCCTTCCTGAATTGCGCGGAACCAAGCCGCTCTACAAAGTACCTGCAGGTCGATAATATTCCCAGCGCGCAAGAGTTCTTGTTCATCGTCGGTAAGAAAGCCACCGTAAATGTTGCCGTGTAGATAGTCTTTGATAAGGACACGATCCCGGTGCCACAACGTTGCGGTTAACAGCAGGACGCGGTGACGTTCATCCAGGACGGTCTCTAAATCTTTTCGGATCGTGTGAAATTGGGCCTCTTGAAGGACTTTGCTTTTTACCTTCATGTATTCATGGCCTTCATCGAAAACAATGACCCAAGGCTGTTCCGGGTCACTTGCGATGGATTTGTGAATGTCGTCTCTTCGGGCAAAATACCCGCTTCGCGACACGGCGACCATCTCGACGTTGCGAGGGAGAGGTTCTGAAGATTCGGTGCCGTACAAACGCGCAATCCGCTTGAGGCCGAGTTCGGTTTCATAAGTTTGGGTGGCTTCGTCCAGGATGTTGTTACTCTGAACTACAAACAGTATTTTTGGTTTTTTCTTCCAACTCGGGGTCGCCAGCCGGAGACGCGAGTGAAGCCTCTCTACGTAGTGCGCGGAGACGATGGTTTTTCCACTTCCGGGCGGCATGACAAGCGCGCGCTTGAGTCCCGCTTTTCCCTGAACGCGGCCCTCCATCGAAAGTAGAGCTTCAATGGCGCGGTTTTGCGGGTTGCTTAAGATAGCCTTCCCGTCGTTCCAGTCGGGGTAGGGACGGAGTTGGCAATGCGCATACCGGTCGGCACGCAAACTCGAACGCAATACCCCTTGAGCGCGGTCGAGGTCGAAAGAGGGGTTCACCGTCGGGCCGTGCGGCCAAAGAAACTGGACGCGGCTGGTGACTCGTTGAGATCGACCAATACTTCGGGCATTCCTTTTAGCGGTCTGGCGGCTGCCGCGGCATGTTGTACGAGTAAAAGAATAGTGGTGGTAGCCCTGCGGGGTGCGAAAAAACGTCGTCGTTTTCTTGCTGAACTCCACATCAACCAAGTCTAGGCGGTTGCCTTCCATTAGTACGGGCACGGCCGCGAGGTATTAAGCCTGTTGGATGGGACTCGCGGTTTCTAAGCCGTCGTGGATGGCGCTGGAACTCGGCGAGTATCGTCTGGCGGCAGATGTCCGCACGCTTGGCCGCCACAGCAGGCAAAGCGGTAGCCAGGTAAATCCCAATTTGAGCGTTCGGTTTAAGGGGCCAAAAACGCCTTATACCACACCCGCATCAATTGGAGGGGATATTTAACTTGCTGAAATGAAAGGTGTTTGCCGCCATCTCCCGCCCTGCCTTGTACCGATTTCGGAATGTCTATATAAGGCGGTGTGGCTCTCCGGCTAAAAATAGGCTTTCTTCTCTGGGTGGGATTGAGCGGTCCTGCATTAAGGGTGATTTTGTCATCCCGTATGAGCTGCGGATCCACAACCGCAATGGCGCGATCTCACGGTACTCCATCATCGTCAGCCTCGCGGATCATTTCCGCTACTACTTCGGCCCGCAGGATGGGCTTTCCCACTTCTTAGCGGGCAACGAGTTTCACGGGCAGCACGAATACCTCAACTACGTGTTCGAGTGGTACCTCAACATGTTGCCGGTGTCTGAGGGTATTTACGCCGACGGCGCGCACGCGATCGCGGAGGAGACGGAAACACGAGTCGATTTTGGATGGCGTCTTCGGCCGTAGTCCTTACCGAGTACCGCCATCCCGAAAAAATTTTGGGTTTGTTGCGGACCTCCGTGCCGGACGCTTCCGGCCGCGTACCTGTCGAGCGTCACTATTGGGATCTGGGCCTAGGTCAGGAAGGCTCCCACAGCCGAACCCAAATTCGAATGGTACGAGGAAGTGGGTTGCGCGCAGCCGACTGAATCCCAACGCGGTCGCCCTGGATGTGGATCTCAAAAAGCACAGCGGCCTTTGGGTGGGCAGCGGCAAAGTTGAACTTGAAAAACTTCGGCATACCCGATGGGTTATTCCGCCGCGTTTTCCCTTTTTTGTACCTCACAGGACGCATTCACAAGATGTACTCCTTTGACGGGCGCCCCATTCCGGACTCTATCAAGGCGTGGCCAGACGGTTCCCCCATTTCGGACAAGGTACGACGGGTGATGGGCCGACGAGTGTCGAACGTATGCTTGGAAGCGACTGGGGAAAAGCTGGAAGGGATGTACGAAAGTCTGCTCGACGTGACTTCCTGGCGCAAGATTCAGAACGAGCACACGGGGAATCAGCCGATGCATTTTATGCGCGCGTCCTTGGCGGATGCGGATAAGAAGGTGGCGGAGAATATTCGGGCGATGACTCGTACTTATAGAAAAGTTTGGCTGTATTACGATGTGGAACTCGCGCAGCAGATCCACAGCTGCCGGCAGCGGTTCGTGTGGGAGGTAAAGTGACGGGAAAGCAAAAGAGGCCCTTCTTCTCGCTCAAGCAAGTGCTCTTGTGTTTGGTAGTTGTCTGCTTTTCCACGGCCTCTTTTGCCGCAGGCATTTTGCCGGGGTGCTTGAGACCCCTCTACGAAGCGATCGTGCCTAGCCGATTCAGTCGCTGGATAAGACAGACGGCTCCCGAAAGAGTGTTGGCACCTACCAAAGCCAACTTCCCCATTCTCGTGATTGGGGCTGGGCCTGCGGGACTGGCTACAATGGATGCGCTCAAACGTCGAGGCATCTCTTTTGTCGGCGTGGACTCTGCGGCCGGTGTGGGGGGCATGTGGTTGCAGTCCAACCCGAACTCCGCCGCTTACAATCACTTGATCACAAATTCCTCTAAAGCCACTACCCATTTGGGCATGGAGCACGAGCCAGGCACTCCGGACTTTCTCACTCACCAACAAGCGCTCGCTTACCTTCAGCGTTTTGCGGAAACGCGTTTAAGTGACGCTCGAATGGTATTCAATACGCGCGTGCAAACGATTCGCTACGATGTGAAGGGCGGCTATTGGAACGTCACGTTTGGGAGTGGCTCGTCTATGCAGTACCGAGCCGTTGTGGTCGCTACGGGCCACAATACGCCAGCCAATGCGGTGATTCCAAATCGTTTGCGCAACGAAGCGGACGCGGCCGGAATAAAATACCTGCACTCTTCGCTTTACCGCGATCCAGATCTGTACGCGGAAGGGCCGACACTCATTGTGGGCTTTGGAAATTCGGGCGCAGAGATTGCGACAGCTATCTCCGCGGTGAATCCCGAAACTTACGTTTCTATCCGCTCGCCGCGTTGGCTGGTTCCCGATTACGTCGGGCGTACGCCTGCCGACGAGTTTGCGAACTCTGGCTTTCCGCTTCCTCACTGGCTTGAGATGCTGGGCTTTCATTTGATCCAGAGAGTGACGGTGGGACACCCGGCGCGTATTGGAATCGGAATGCCCGATCATGGACTTTTGGATCGCCTGCCGGTGGCGGATCGCGGGATCGCGCAAGCGATACGAGACAAGCGCGTGCACGTGCGCTCGAACATCAAACAGATTACTCGCGACGGGCAAGTGCTTTTTGAAAACCCGACGGAGGCTCCGCTTACGCCCGCCCGAATTATTTTTGCGACAGGGTATAGAAGACAGTACCCGTTTCTCGAAAGCGGCTATGGAGATTTTGAGGATCCAAATTTTTATCTCTCGTTTTCTGTCTTCCACCCGGATAAAAGGGGCCTTTGCTTTCTGCCTGAGTTGATCGTGCCGCAAGGTGCCTGGCCGCTTTTTGTGGAGCAGGCCAATGCTGTTGCTGCGTACTTTGAGGCCGAGGCATCCGCGGCAAGCAATGTGGCGCGCTTTGACACGCTACGAGGTTTGCCGAACCCGGATTTCAAAGGGCACATTTTTAGTCAGGCAGATCAGTGGCATGTCGATCCCAAGCGGGTGACCGAGCTTCTTCGGGCTTATGCCGCGTGGATAGGGGAACCTTAAGCAAGATACTTGAGTCCCTAAAAGGTACGCGGTTACTTCTGAGGAAAAGCTGGCCTGAAGCTTGCTACTTAGAACGCATGGCACGGCCGCTACTCATACGAAACGTGGAATTCCCTTACCATGTCCGGGCCCGTTCAAATAATCGCGAGTGGTTCTATCTTCCTACGGAGATTGTTTGGCGCATCTCGCTGGAGGTTCTTGGTATTGTGATCGATCGGTACGGTCTGTCTGTTCACCTATTTGTGCTAATGTCGAATCATTTTCATCTCATCTGCTCGACTCCAAAAAGCAACTTGGGTGAATGCATGAACTACTTCATGCGGGAGACCAGCAAGGCGATTGGTCGGGAATCCGGACGCATAAATAGGATATTTGGAGCACGATACGGTTGGAGCCTCATCGAGAACTCCTACTATTACAGCCATGCGTATAAGTATGTCGCTCGCAACCCGGTGGTTGCGGGTATGGTTCAGCGGACTGAAGAATATCGGTTTTCGACGATTCCAGCGGATTTGGACATTTGCCCGATAGCCATCCCGCTATCAGGGCATCTGTTTGGAAGATCCATTCCTTCCGATCTGGAAGCTCGGCTGGATTGGTTAAACACCCCTTACCCAAAGCAGTGCGCAGAAGTGGTGCGAAAAGGACTGAGAAGATCACGGTTCAGATTCACTACGTCAAAAGCTTTATATAAACAGGTTAGGGCTCTTGAGTGGCACGGATTTCCCCAAAAGTAACCGCGTACCTATTGGGTAGGGATATTATGACCAATGGTGGGCGAGCAGGGACTCGAACCCCGGACCTACGGCGTGTAAAGCCGCCGCTCTAACCAACTGAGCTACTCGCCCGTTTTGAACACTGATTTGCCTGTATACGCCAAATCGAAACAATTTGCGAGCCCTGACCGGGGCTTGTTAAGATATCCCCTCATTCGTCTATTGGCCGTTCGGAGGCCCCTTTGACCCGTGTAAAAGCTCGCTTTGCAGTCGTTAGTCTGCTGTTCCTCAGTTGGAGTGCCGGAGCCTTCGCCTTCGTCCCTTTCATCGTCGGTAAAACGCCCGAAAGGCTTTTTACCGGTGCGTCTCAGATAGTAGTGGCGCGCGAGGGGAAACGCACCGCAGTTACGTTAGTGAGCACCTACCGGGGCGGGCAAAAGGAGTTCGTCCTGGTGATACCGGTTCCGGCCCTGCTTAAACCGGAGCAAGTGAGCGTAGGTGAGCTGGCAACGGTGCAGCGCCTGGATGCTTTTTCTGCCCCCCGCATTGTCGAGTACTCGGATAGCGATCCTTGTGAGTCTGGGGGAAGCAAGAAGACTCCGAAGATCATCGCGGGCCTTTCGCCAGGGGCCAGTTTGGGCTTCGAAAAAGACAACGAAGCGACCCCTGGGGATTACAAGCTCATCACCTTAAGCGCTTCGGACACAGAAACCCTGGGCGACTGGCTGGGAGAGCGCGGCTACCAGGTTCCCAAAAACATCGGTGCGGTTATCCGGGAAAGCATCAAGAGTGGGCTGAAATTTTTGGCAGTCGAGATCACGCTGACGGCCACAGATTCCACCGCCTACAAATACCTGCGGCCGATTCAGTTCGCGTTCGAAGTCGAGGATCTCTCTATTCCGCTTGCCCTGGGTAAGGCGGGTGCGGAGAAAGAGCAGGAAGTCACTTTCTATTTCGTCTCCAGGCGCGGGCGCTTTGTTCCGCACGAAAAGAAGCTGGCCTCCCTGCCAACAAACGTCGACATACCGGAGTTCATCAAAGAAAAATTCCCTGCGTTTTACCGAGCTCTCTATTCAAAGCAGCTTGAAAAGGAAAACCAAAAAACCATGTTCTTAGAATACGCGTGGAATATGGGCTGGTGCGATCCGTGTGCGGTCGATCCTCTCAGCCCGGAAGAGTTGCGCCAGCTCGGGGTGTTCTGGTTGGACGAAGGGGACTCCACCCGCAAGAGCCAGATGATCTGGCCTCCAGGCGGAGGCCCGGTCGAAGCCTTTGTGACACGCGTCCACGCTAAGCCGGGGGCGGAGGACAGTCTGCAGTTTCGCGAAAGCAAATCGATGGATAATTTCCAAGCGAAGTTTGCGATTCGCCACCCCTGGGTGCCGCCTCAGCGAACCTGCGCGCAAGCCTCGGACTACATGCGAAAGGTGAAGGGGCGTCGCGAGACAGAGGCCCAAACCCTGGCGGGACTCACCGGTTGGACCATCGAAGACGTCTACAAACAGATGGGTGCCCAGTCCGCACTCCTTGACCAAGAACGCAAGTGGTACGAAAAGATATTCAAATGAAGAAGCACAATTTAGGAAAGTTCGGATTGATCGGCTTAGGACGCATGGGCCGGTGTTTGGTCGAAGGGGCCGCGAAGGCAGCACTCCTGCGCACGGAGGATCTTCAATTCACCACCCGGCACACCGAAACCGCCAAGAAGCTGACCAAAGATCTAGCGATTCAGCCTGCCGCCTCCAACCGAGAACTCTTTGAAGCCTGTGACACCATCGTACTTGCCGTGAAGCCTCAAAACGTGGCGGATGTGATGGGTGAACTAAAGGGGCTGGATACCAAAGGTAAAACGCTGATTTCCATTGCGGCGAGTGTTCGGACGGAGCAGCTTGAAAACGCTCTTGGGGTGAAAGTCGCCGTGATCCGCGCGATGCCCAATACGCCTGCGTTTGTGGGCGCCGGCATGACGGCCATTTGCGCCGGAGCCCACGCGTCGCAATCCGATCTCGACCGGGCCCGAGCGCTCTTTGAACCCTTGGGCCGAGTAGCCCAGGTGGACGAACGCCACATGGACGCGGTTACCGGTCTGAGTGGCTGCGGACCGGCGTACATTTATCTGATCCTGGATGCGCTGACCGAAGGCGGCATAAAAGTGGGACTCCCGCGAGAGCTTGCCACGGAACTTTCGGCGCAGACCGTGTTGGGAGCTGCCAAGATGCTGCAGGAAACAGGGCGCCACCCCGCCGCCCTTAAAGACGAAGTCACAACCCCTGCCGGTTGCACTATCGACGGCTTGGTGGAGCTGGAAGAGGGCAAGCTTCGGATTACTTTGATTAAGGCCGTCGTTGCCGCGACGGAACGAGCCAAAACCCTTTCTGGGAGCGCCTAAGCGCCCTTCATTCCGGCCTCCGGTTCACTTTGACCCAGACGCTCTCGCCGTCTAGGATAGGGGCCAGAGTTAAGGAGCCAGAAATGTCCAACACAGCCATCCTTGAAGTTGACGGTAAACGATTCGAGTTTCCGATTGTCGAAGGTTCAGAGCACGAGCGCGGCATTGATATCACCAACCTGCGCAAAGAAACTGGACTAGTCACCCTCGACAACGGGTACATGAATACCGGCTCCTGCCAGAGCGCCATCACCTATCTGGACGGCGAAAAGGGCATCCTCCGTTACCGGGGCATTCCGATCGAGGAGCTGGCTGAGCACTCAAACTTCCTCGAAACCAGCTACCTCCTCATTTACGGCGAGCTGCCGACCAAAAAACAGTTTGAAGAATTTCGCACGAATCTTACTCGTCACACCATGATCCACGAGGACATGAAGCGGTTTTACGACGGGTTTCCTAGGGACGCGCACCCGATGGCGATTCTGTCGTCAGCGGTGAACACGCTTTCCACCTTTTATCAGGAAGAAGAGAGCCAACCGCATGGACGCAAGCTTACGTATTCGATCTTGAGACTGCTCGGTAAGTTGCCTACGATCGCTGCCTTCTCTTACAAGAAATCGATTGGTCAGCCGTTTGTTTACCCAACCAACAGCCTGACCTATAGCGCAAACTTTCTGAAGATGATGTTCGCTGTTCCGGCGGAAGAATACGAAGTGAACCCCGCGGCGGAGCATGCCTTACGCCTGCTTTTCATGTTGCACGCCGATCATGAGCAAAACTGTAGTACTTCGACTGTGCGTTTGGTGGGGAGTGCGGGGACCAATCTGTACGCCGCTATTTCCGCCGGTATCGCGGCCTTGTGGGGACATCTACACGGGGGAGCCAATCAGCGTGTCGTGGAAATGTTGAAGCGCATTCAATCCGAAGGTGGCGATGGAGCCAAGTTCCTCGAGCGCGTCAAGAATCGCGAAGAAGGTGTGCGCTTGATGGGCTTCGGGCATCGGGTTTACAAAAACTTCGATCCACGCGCGACCATTATTAAGAAGGCATGCGACAACCTTCTGTCCAAAATGGGGATCTCCGATCCGCTGCTTGATATTGCGATGAAGCTGGAAGAGTCCGCGCTAAAGGACGACTATTTTGTTGAGCGCAAGCTGTACCCGAATGTGGATTTCTACAGCGGCATCATCTACCGGGCGATCGGTATTCCGATCAATATGTTCACCGTAATGTTTGCGATTGGCAGACTTCCCGGATGGATTGCCCAGTTCAAGGAAATGGTGGATACCCCGGATACCAAAATCGGTCGCCCGCGACAGATTTACACCGGGGCCGTGCACCGGCACTATGTGCCGCTCGCCGAGCGTGGCTAATTAAAAGCTGTACATGAGTACGCCGAGAAACTGGTTCTGGCTGTCGCCGAACTCAGTTCCATCCACTCGAAATTCTCTGCGAGTGTATTGCGCCCCAAGCATTAGGCGGCTTGCAATTTCGTAGTACGCGCCTGCGCGGACTCGCGTGTAGCTAGTCGGACCCGCCGAAGCCTGCGACCCAGACGTATCGGACAGGGTCGTGGAGGCGCTACCAAAAAGGCCCAACGCAAAGTCAGCGGAAAAGAGAAGCTTCGCCGTAGCGTAAAGATCAAAACCCGCAAGAACGTGTGGGGTCGAAACATTGGTAGTGGTGGTATTCGATCCGGCCGAAACCACGGTTACACTTTGCTGAAGCAGGGAATACCCGGCCCCGATTTTAGGAACCAACTTGGCGTCTCTTCCCATTCGAATCGGCATCTGCAGCTTCAAGGAAAGATCGCCACCCACATTGCTCAGACTGCTATCTTCCGTAAAGCTGTCACCCAAAAACACCGCAGATTCGCTTTGTGCTTTGGACGCGATTCCGTAGAAAAAATCCAGCTCGGCGCCGAAATAAGAGTATTGAAGGTCTCCGCGTACGCCTACGTAGATATTGTTGAAACCTTCGGCGGCCACGGTGGAGGACGAACTCAACCCACCGACTAAGCCGACGCGAGCGAGCCACTCTAGTGCGTCATCGCTCTGGTATTGATCGGTTTCGTAATAGTTTTGTCGGCTGCGATAGCGCGAATCGTCGTAGCTCGCGAGTTGGCGGCTGCTGCGAGGGCGTCGGCGACGCACCCGACGGCGACGGCGCGAACTTTCGTAATAGCCATCATTTCCGGAAGCTCTACGGTAGCGGCGCGAGCGGACGCGTCGCGGTCGTACAGACTCTTGAAGGCGGTACGCATCGTCGTCTTCTGCGTGGACGGGTTCCGGCAGAACGTGCAGTCCTGCTGCGACAAATAAGAAAAGAAAGGCTGTGTAAGAAAAGGACTTCATTTCTACTCCAAAAGGCTGTCTAAAAGGCGTCGTATACAAGTAGTGTGCAAGTGGAATGCCAGTAAATTCGTGCGTAGGGGGTGTATACAGCCTGTCTAAACTTTGGACAGGTGGCTAGGGCTTAGCAGATGGCTCCCGCCGAGTTGGGATCTTTAAAAAGTACGATGGCAGCTTTCTGCGGCTTCTGATTTTGGTATAATTTTCCGGCGGCTTGGTTTAAATTAACTAACTCATCGTGGCAAAAGACAAAATCACAACTAGTAGTACGGCAGAGTATTTCTCAAAGAACCTCCAACAGGTTGGCTTTTCTTCCGCCACCAAAGCGGTGCTCACAACGCTCAAGGAAGCGATAGACAATTCCTTGGATGCTTGTGAAGACGCGGGCATCCTTCCTGAACTAAACGTGGAAATTGAAAAAAAGGGAGCCGGAACCCTGCGCAATACGGATCTCATCCGTATTAAAGTAGAGGACAACGGGCCGGGTCTGGATCTGGATGATGTTCCCAAAGTGTTTGGGGAGTACCTGGCTTCTTCCAAGTTTGGCCGCGGGCGGTGCTCACGCGGGCAACAGGGAATTGGTATTTCGGCCGCCACGACCTGGGCGCAGTTGACCTCTGCGCGAGGGGCCTTTGTCACCACAAAGACCAAGCGCATGCGGAACGCGGTTTCGATGGTTGTGAACGTGGACATTCGACACAACAAGGGTCTTGTGAAAAACAAGGAAAGCTTGTCGAAGTGGGACCGCCAACACGGACTGAGCGTAGAGTTTCTGATCGATGGACGCGTGCAACTGAATGGTGAGGGCGGGCTTCTCACTTATCTGCAGGGTACCACTCTCGTAAACCCTCATTTGACGATGTCCTACAAGCTACCGGATCAGGAAAAGGTAGTTATCAAACGCGTGGACGAGACGTCTCCGCAAGTTCCCGATGCGACCATGCCCCATCCGCACACGATGAAGCTGGGCGAGTTCATTCACCACTCGCATCTTTTTGGAACCATCGCCTTAAAGAGCTGGCTGAAAAAGGGTTTCACGCGCGTGAGCGACAACATCATCGACCAGATGGTGAAGCACGGGCTTAAGAAAGAGTACTTGGCCAAACCGGTCAATAAGCTTAGCCAGTCCGAGATGAAAGAAGTCTTTGCCGCAGTTCAAAAGACAGAGCTGATGGCCCCCACGACACGGTCGGTGATGACCATCGGTGAAGCTCCTCTTGCGCTGAGTATTCGGCGGATGGGTGAAATAGATTTCTTCTCGGTGGTGACTCGCAAACCAAAGATCTGTGATTCCAAGCCCGTCGCGATCGAAGTTGCCATCGCTCGTTTCTTGGATCGCCAGGGGCCTCGAGATGAGGAAGACAGCGCGCCGGTGACTGTACTTCGTTTCGCCAACCGCGTTCCTCTACAGTTTGACAAGTCGGCGTGCGCGGTCGTGCGAGCCATCGAAACCGTCAACTGGCGCTCCTACGGTATTTCCCAGCGTACAAACAATTTACCGCTTGGACCGTACGTTTTTGCAGTAAGCGTGGTATCGCCGTTTATCAAGTGTAAGAATGCCTCTAAGGAAACTATCGATGCGAGTGACGAGCTGGTGGAGGAAATTCGCCGCGCCTTGATGCAGGCCGGACAGCGTTTGTCCCGTCATATTCGTCGCGAGAAAAAAGCAGACGACCTAGAGCGGAAAAAAGAGCACATCGAACAATTCGGTCCCATTCTAGTATCCGCTCTTTGTCGAATTGTGAAGGCACCGGTGAAGCGCAAGAAGCAGGCGACCGAAGGTCTTGTAAAACTGCTAGGGCGTGAGCTAAGCCAGGCGAAAGAGCAGCTGGTACAGGCGGAAGTCGAAGTTAAAAAAGTTGTGGCCCAACGGGAAAAGCGTATTGGGAAGGGCAAGTCCAAAAAAGATAACGACGCAGACGGTGATGCGGAAGCGGAGGCTTAATGGCTGGCACACAGACCGACATTCCAAAGATGAGCAAAACTCTTTGTAACCGTCTTCTCACGGATTTGGAGAATGCGAGACGCCCGGTTCTGGAAGCCATCAAGTGTTCCCTGGACAATGCCAATTACTCCGGAAAGCTCGGGTATCTGACTCCGGGCGACAAGCGGGTTCGTACGGAACTCAACGTAAGTTCCGTGCAAAAGATGTCTCGCGCGATCTTCCTACTGGAGATCCTGCTGCGGAATCTTGAAACCGGCGCGGTAAACACAAAACGTGAGCTGTACTACATTTCCAAAGGCGAAGTGAAGCACAACCCGGAGCTGGCGCCCTTGGATTTCACGGATCAGAGTGAGAGTGATTCCATTGTCGACTTTATCTGCGAAATGTTGGTTTGTTACCGTGAGGATCTCAACTGTTTCGCGAACGATCGTGGTGGACAGACCTACTCAGATTACTTGGTGGTAACCGAGAAACTCCCGAGTGGGGGGTCCGCGACCGTGGATCTTGGTTCTTTGGGAACGACGCCGTTCCAGCCAAAGAATCGCCCGCAGAGTCTAAAGCTTAGAGCCAAGAAGAAAATTGATTTCTGCTTGGTCGTGGAATCAGAAGGTACCGCCAACACCTTTGTAGCGAACGGATTCTGCAAGCGGCACAAATCAATTTTAGTAGGTGCGCAGGGTGTACCCAGCAACGCGGTTCGCGGGTGGGTGAAGCTTATTCAGGATCAATTGCGCATCCCGATTTATTTCTTCGGCGATTTGGACGCGTACACCATGCAGAACATTTACCGTACACTCAAGGCGGGTTCGGCCGGGAGCCTTATTCGTAATTCGGATTTCTCAGCGCCCGACGTGCGATTCTTAGGAGTGTTGCCGGAAGACATTAAGAAATACGATTTGGCGGACTACGCGGTTCGCGAAACGGATCTGCAAGAGGCGCGTGCGCTCAAGAAAGCCAAAGACGCTCTTGCGAACGATCCCTTTTTCAAAGATCCACGGAACAAGAAAGTTTCTCAGATCCTCAAGTGGTTGCTCAAGAACAAGCGACGTTGTGAGCAGCAGGCCTACTTCATGGTCGATCCGCGGGATCCGGCCAAACCTGAAAAGATCATTGTCGAAAAGATCAAAAAGAAAAATTACGTTTAGTTTAGAATTGGAACCGTAGGCCAGCGCGGATGACATCCCCGCGCAAGTCAAACGCGTCGGGGTTCTTTACGCCCAGATCCGCTTTGCGCGCGTATTCCACGGTGAGATAGGTTTGCTGTAAACCGGCGTTGATCCGAAGCGTTTTGGCAGCAGCCGAGTCAATCCCGTTCAAGAGGATCTGAAGGCCCGCCGCGTATTCCAGCCCAAAAAACTTACCCGCGCGCTCCGGCGCGCCGGAGTTAGAGGCTTGCCGCACGAAGGTGACCGACGGGCCTACACGAGCGAACGGGACTACAATCTGATCGTCTATCAGCTCGGCTCGGTAAGTCAGGTACGTCTCTACTGGGATAGAAACCAAAACGTTCGATCGATCCACGGCCTCAATTCCCGAGTCCTTGCGCAACTCTTCGGCGGTAGGGGCACTTCTTGCCACAGTGACCGTTCGCGGGGAGACGGCAAATCCGACGCCCAAGCCGATGGAAAACGTGCCTACGGGCAGCCGGAGCGGCATCCATTCAATGCGCGCCTGGGCCGCATGGCCACGCCCACTGATGCTGGCACCGCCGGCATAGCTATAGCTTGAGTAGTTGGGAGCCCCGTAGCCAACGCTTAGGCCAAAACGGGAAACGGTACGTTCGGCCGCTTGTCCGACTCCCAGGCAAACCAGCGCCGGGGCCAAGAGCATCCAAAATTTCAGCTGGGTTTTCATACGGTGATCGACGCCATTCATAGCGCATTGTGACTTTTCCCACAAGTCCCCGTGCCTAGCTTTCCCTTGACTGGCCCTTTTCCATCTCGTACGACAGTATTAAGGCGCTTGCGCCGCCTAAGAACCGGCATCCGCCGGGGGGTACTTCTTACCGAGGAGCTCCGAAATCGTTTCGGTCGCCCAGTTCCTCGACTTTTTCGACCCTCTTTTTTCTGACATTCATTGGGATGATCGCCTTCACGGTGATGCTTTGCTCCGCCCGTGCGTTCCTTGGGGAGACTAGGAACCCGAGTGGTTTGCGTTGTATTCATCACGTAAGGTCGCCCCTTACATGGGATGGGAAAATGGGAGGGTGAGAACCCCTCCCGCTTTCCCGGTTACCGCGTTTTCACACCCCGCCTGGCTGTGGTAAGAAGTTAGCTTTAGCAAGTACGGAGAACTCTTGAACTTCCTCAAGCACCTCAATGAGCCCCAGCGTTTGGCCGCCGCTTACGGAGAGGGGCCGATGCTCGTGCTTGCGGGGGCCGGATCAGGCAAGACCCGCGTCCTTACCCACCGCATGGCGTACCTGATTTCGGAACTCAACATGGATCCGACACAGATCTTTGCGGTGACCTTCACAAACAAGGCGGCGGCTGAGATGCGCTCCCGGGTGCAACACCTTCTTGGAGACCTTTGCGACTGGCGCTACCTTGAGCGCGATCTTTGGGTGAGCACCTTCCACTCGGCTTGCGTGCGGATCCTGCGATCGGACATCCACCACCTGGGCTACAGCCCGCAGTTTACGATCTACGACGATTCCGATCAGCTTTCGGTCGTCAAAGCGTGCATGAAAGAGCTGAACATCAGCGAACAGATGCTCGCGCCCAAAGCGATCCAATCCCGCATCAACAAGATCAAGAATGAGGGAGAAGATCACACGACGTACAAATCCGCCTATGGGGGACCCGCGGAAGACGCTTTTATTCGCCTTTTTGAGCGGTATGCAGGGGTCTTGAAGCAGGCGTCTGCGCTAGATTTTGCGGATCTCATTTTATTAACCGTGCGCCTCTTCCAGACAAACACGAATGTGCTGCGCGCTTATCAGCAGAGATTTCAGTACGTACTCATCGATGAGTACCAGGATACCAACCGTTGCCAGTATCTCCTGGTGAAGTTATTGGCAGGTACCCGAGCTAACATCTGCGCGGTGGGAGATGAAGATCAGTCTATCTACCGTTGGCGGGGAGCAGACATTTCCAATATCCTCAATTTTGAGCGCGACTATCCCAACGCCAAGATTTTTAAACTTGAAGAAAACTACCGCTCCACCAAAAACATTATTGAAGCCGCAAGCCACGTCATTGCGAATAATACGGAGAGGCGCGACAAACAGCTCTGGACGTCCAATGCAGAGGGCTCCAAGATTCGCATCATTGAGGCCTACGACGAGCACGATGAAGCCTTGAAAATCGCCAATGAGATCTCACTGGCCTCCGCGGAACACGATCTCAATCAGATAGCCGTTTTCTATCGCACGAATGCGCAGTCCCGCCTCATTGAAGACACGCTGCGCGCCAAGGGAATTAATTATGAGATCTACGGCGGCGTAAAATTTTACGCCCGACTGGAAGTCAAAGACGCTCTGGCGTACCTCAAGCTTCTCTCCAATCCCGATGACGACGTTAGTTTTAGGCGCATTGTAAATGTCCCCGCTCGAGGGATCGGCAATGTCACGCTGGAGAAAATGGGAGTTAAAGCGCGCGAGCTAGGCTTAAGCTATTACGCGCTACTAAAGGCGAGCTTTGACGACGGTCAAGTCGACTGGGACCCGGGCCGCAGCCGTAAGAATCTAAAAAAGTTTCACGAGATCATGAAGAGCTTGGAGAAAGCCAAACCCAATTTATTGCCGTCGGATCTCCTGGACATGGTGCTTGAGGAAAGTGGCTACCGTAAAGCACTGCTCGACGAGAAAACCGTAGAATCACAATCGCGCTTAGAGAACTTGGCGGAATTGAAACAAAGTCTGGTTGAGTACGAGTTGCGGCAAGGTGCTGAAAACCCGGAAAGCCAGATCAGTCTGGAAGGCTTTTTGGAACAGATCGCCCTAGTCTCCGACATTGATCGCTTCGATCCCAACGCACCGGCGATCAAAATGATGACGATCCACATGGCAAAAGGGCTGGAGTTTGACGTGGTGTTTGTCACGGGTCTTGAAGAAGAGCTATTCCCAATATTCGCCCGTGGGAAGCCGAGCAGCCGGAAGACATCGAGGAAGAGCGGCGACTCTTTTACGTCGGAATGACGCGGGCCAAGCAAGACTTGAGTCTGTTCTACGCCAAAAACCGAACGGTTTTTGGCAATACCCAGTACCGGGTGATGAGCCGCTTTATAGAAGAGGTTCCGTCAGACTACGTCGAGCTGAAGAAAGCCGACTACTTTACTCGGCGCCGACCCTTTATGGATCGCCCGGGCCTGCCTCCCCGCAAGGAAGGATGGGACGCCGACTTTGAGTTTGACCAAAGCACCGTCTTTGATGACGAGGTCGTGGACGCCGATTTCGAAGAGGCAGACGAGTTCCGAGCGGGTCACCGGGTGGTGCACCCCATCTTTGGAGAGGGTGTGGTTCGCAAGACCGTTGGGAAAGACAAGTTGCTTGTGGAATTTAGAGGGCAGGGCATGAAGAAGATTTCCCGCAAGTTCAGCCAACTCAAGCATATTTAGCCTCGATCCCACGGGCAAATGGTTGCGCGTGGGGCCAACAGAGGGTTATGTTTAGGCGTTTCGGAGATAACGGATGAGTGGAAGCCCCAAATTGGATCGCGATGAAGTCTTAAAGATTGCCCGCCTGGCGCGCCTCGAGCTGGACGATGCCGAGGTGGCTCTCTATCAGGATCGCTTGGGACGTGTTCTGGAGTACGTTCGCGAACTGAATCAGGTCCAAACCGAAAAAGGCGCGACCGTTAAACACATCCCTCGTGACGCCGTTTCTATCCGAGAGGATCGTGCCATTGAATTTGCCGATCGGGAGGCACTTCTAAACAATGCCCCGGCACAGATAGAGGAACACTTTCTCGTTCCCACAGTCATTGAGCAAAGCTGATGCAGTTAAAAGATTTTTCCATAGAGCGGGTGCTTGCGGGCTACCGCAAACAAGAGTTTTCTCCGACGGAACTGGCGACCGTCTATTTGGACGCGATCGAAGCGAACAACGAGCGTTTGGGTGCTTTCTTGCAGGTGGATCGGGACTTGGTCCTGGCTCAGGCAACCGCCTTGGACTCTCGTCGGCAGGAAGTAAACAAGCTCCCCTTGTTCGGTGTGCCCATCGCCATTAAGGACAACTTCTTAGTAAAAAACTGGCAGGCAACGGCAGCTTCCAAGATTTTGAAGGGTTATGTCAGCCCGTACACCGCTACTTGCGTTGAGAAATTAGAATCCGCGGGGGCGATCATTATCGGGAAGACGAACCTCGACGAGTTTGCAATGGGTTCTTCCACCGAAAACAGTGCGTATTTTCCCGCGAAGAATCCCTGGGACACGTCGCGAGTGACCGGAGGCTCAAGCGGCGGATCGGCGTCGGCAGTGGCGGCAGCCTTAGCCGTGGGATCTTTGGGATCGGATACCGGCGGTTCCATCCGCCAGCCCGCTAGTCTTTGCGGCATTGTGGGGCTAAAGCCCACGTACGGTAGGGTCAGTCGTTTTGGGATTATTGCTTTTGCGAGCTCCCTGGATCAGGTCGGCCCCTTCGGTCGTTCCGTTCAGGATGTCGCAACCCTTTTGGAGGTTATCAGTGGTTACGATCGTAACGACGCGACCAGTAGCCGGGCCATCGTTCCCCATTACTCGGATCATTTGAAAGGTGCGACCTTGAAGAATGTCCGGGTGGGCATCGCCAAAGATTGGCTTGAAGGTATCGATGAGGAAGTCCGCAAGTCTTTTGACGAAGCGGTGAAGTTAATGGTCAAAGAGGGCGCCAAGATCGTCGACATCAGTTTGCCTCACAGCCGTTACGCGCTTTCGACCTACTACATCATTGCGCCTTGCGAAGCGAGCAGCAATCTGGCCCGGTACGATGGAATCCATGCAGGCTTTAGAGCGGACGGTGTGACGGATTTAGATTCGGTTTACTTCAAGAGTCGCGGGCAGGGTTTTGGTGCCGAAGTGAAGCTTCGTATCATGCTCGGGACCTATGCCTTGAGTGCGGGCTATTACGACGCCTTTTATGGACAGGCGAACGAGGTCCGCAAGATGATTCAGCAGGATTTTCTTACAGCCTACGAGGACTGCGATTGCATCGTGATGCCGACCTCTCCTAGCACGGCGTTCAAGTTCGGTGAGAAATCGGCGGATCCCATTAAGATGTACACTTCCGATATTTGCACGCTACCGGTGAGCTTGGCCGGGTTGCCGGCTTTGTCAGTCCCGAGTGGTGTCGATTCTCAAGGGCTTCCCATTGGGCTGCAATTTATAGGCAAACATTTTGAGGAAAGCCATCTTTTGAAGGTGGCGCACAAGTATGAGCAGGTGCGAGGTCCGTTCCCGCACCCTTCAGGGGTAGACTATTGAGTTCGCGCGACAAATTTGAAGCGGTCATTGGATTGGAAGTGCACGCCCAGCTCTTGACGGAAAGTAAGATGTTTTGCGGCTGCAAGAATGCCTACGGCGCCTCTCCGAATTCCCAAATTTGCCCTGTTTGCACGGGACAGCCAGGGACTCTACCCGTTATCAATCAGTTTGCCGTCGAGCTGGGGGTGCGAGCCGCACTGGCGATAAAGGCCGAGATCCACGCGGAAAGTATCTTTGCGCGCAAAAATTATTTTTACCCGGATCTACCCAAGGGTTATCAGATCAGTCAGTACGAGCGACCTTTTTGCACCCAGGGAAAAATTACTATCGGGCTCAGTGATGGGACCGAGAAAGAAATTGGCATCACGCGGATCCACTTTGAAGAAGACGCGGGCAAGAACATCCATAAGGGAGATCACACGCAGGTGGATTTGAACCGGGCCGGTGTTCCGCTCATTGAAATCGTGAGTGAGCCGGACATGCGAACGGCGGAGGAAGCCGGGCAGTATCTCCGTACTTTGCGTACTCTGCTCCGCTACGCCAACGTTACGGACGGCGACATGGAAAAGGGAAACCTGCTGTGACGCCAATATCTCTATTCGCCCTCGCGGACAAAAAGAATTTGGAACGAAGGTAGAGCTGAAGAATATCAATTCGTTCAAATTTGTCGAAAAGGCAGTGGAGTACGAAATCGATCGTCAAATCCGAGCCACGGAAACTGGGGAAGCCATCATTCAGCAGACGCGCGGGTGGAACTCCGCCAAAAACATCTCCGAAGTCATGCGCGAAAAAGAAGATGCGCACGATTACCGCTATTTTCCGGAACCAGATCTTCCGGCGCTCGTGCTCTCGGAAAAGTGGATAGAAGAGATTAAGAGCGAGCTTCCGGAACTCCCCGATCAGAAAAAGGGCCGATTCGAATCGGAGTACGGTCTTTCCAGTTATGACGCAGGCGTACTTACAGCCTCCCGGGATCTCGCGAGTTACTATGAGGGAGTCGTGGGCGCCTGCAACGATTCCAAAACCAGCGCCAACTGGGTGATGAACGAATTGCTCGGTCGGCTTAACGCTGCGGGTAAAGACATCGTGGAAACCCCTGTTTCCGCGAAGAATCTAGCCGATCTGATCTCAAAAGTGCAGTCTGGTGCAATCAGCGGTAAAATAGCAAAGACAGTCTTTGAAGAAATGTTTGAGACCGGCAAGACGGCGAGAGCATTATCGAAGCTCAGATTGAAGCAAATTAGCGATCCGTCATTGGGAACCCGTCGTCAGAAAAAGTCATGGAAGCCAATCCCGATCAAGTCGCTGGCTACAAAGGTGGCAAAGTGAAGTTGTTGGGCTTTCGTGGGGCAGGTGATGAAGGAAACCAAGGGGCAAGCAAACCCCGGTTTGAACGACATCGTCAAAAGCTTCTCGATTCCTAACTCCAGCTATTTCCAAAAGACTGCGTTTAAAAGCCATTCACCAAAAGCGGAGAAAGCATGAAGGCGCTGATTACGGGTATTACCGGTCAGGACGGCTCCTATTTGGCCGAGTTTCTGATCGCGCAAGGTTACCGCGTTTACGGAGTCGTACGCCGATCGTCGACTGAGAAGTATGACCGAATTGCGCATATCCGCGATCGTCTGGTGCTTGTGCAAGCCGATCTTCTCGATCAGGTTTCACTCAGTCAGGCTCTCAAAGAAATTCAGCCTGATGAAATCTACAATTTAGGGGCACAATCCTTTGTGCCGACCTCTTTGGGCACAGCCGGTGCTGACTGCCGAGTTTACCGGAACCGAGTGACTCGAATGCTGGAAGCGATTCGAGCGGACTGCCCCAAAGCTCGCTTTTACCAGGCGTCCAGTTCTGAAATGTTTGGAATGGTGCGGGAAACTTCCGCAGAGCGAAAAAAACCCCTTTCTACCCTCGTAGCTCACGGAGTGGCGAAAGTGTATGGGCATCACATAACCGTAAACTATAGAGAGAGCTATGGTCTGTTCGCGGTCAGCGGGATTCTCTTCAACCACGAGTCCCCTAGACGTGGGTTGGAGTTCGTGACGCGAAAATAACGGATGCGGTCGCCCGATCAAGCTGGGTCTTGCGGACGAATTGAAACTCGGAAACCTGGATGCGAAACGCGACTGGGGTTTTGCGGGAGATTATGTAAAAGTTATGATGATGCTGCAGCAAAAAGCTGTAGACTACGTCATATCGACGGGTATCGCTCTACTCCGTGCGGGAGTTTGCAGAGCCTCGCGTTTGGCTTCGTGGGTTTGGATTACAAGAAATACGTAAAGTTAGATTCCGAGCTGTTGCGGCTCGCCGAGGTGGATCACTTACTCGGTGATAGCAGCAAGGCGCGCCGGTTCGGGTGGCGGGCCTGAAGTTGGCTTCAGGGAAATGATTATCGAAATGATGGTGGAAGCGGACCTGCAGCGTTACAGCTACGGAAAGCTAATGGATGAAAACCGCTACCCGAAACCAAAACGCAGAAGGCGCTATCCTCATGAAGACAATGGAACTGGTCGTCGAATGCCAAACGGGTTTCTTGGGAGAGTCCATCCCGCGTCGTTTTTTTATTGGCACCAAGCCATTCGAGGTGGTCGAGGTGCTCGATCACCGATGGAAAAGACTGCTGGTACTGGTAAAGTTGCTGCTGACGACGGCTGTCTCTACATCCTAAAGCGCGACAAGGATCTGGGTTTTTGGGACGGCTGTCTTCAAAGAAGAGGACGCCGGTAAAAAATACGACGCCTACCTATTACCCGGTAAAAGCCAAACAGCCTAAACAGTAAGTTTTTCGTAGTCGGCCTTTGCCAGTTCAAATCTTTCCAGCCGCAGAACCCCCATATGAGTCTTTCACGTAGGCCTCCGAGCGCATGCCGTTGAGTACGCAGGAGATACCAGGGGTATTCATCAGCACGGCAATCGCTTTTCTTGAAAGTGTTTCGTTACGTAGGGAGGCCGGCAGAAGCTCGTCCACCCGGGTCGCCAATTTCCCAAGCTGTTTTTTGCTCTGCTTGGAAAAATCACTTCGAATGCTCTCCAGTAGACTGTTGAGTTCGGTTAGATAGTCTTCCTTCCAGCCCTTCCACTTCTCCGCCGCAGCCCCCTGCAATTGGGCATCAATGGCTCCAGCCAAGTGGTTTACTTGCGGCCGAATCACCTGAAACTCGATATGCTTCCACTGCTCCAGTCCGAACGACTTCAGGTTGGCTTGGGCCAGCTCGTGCCCCCATACAAATAAGCTATCGGGTTTTGGGGTGCCCTCAGGGGTTTCAAACTGCGTTGCGATGGATTCGTTGAATTCCTCTTCGAGTCCCATGACGATCTTCAGATGCTCGGCAACGCTTTTATCGGCTTTAACTATTTTCAGATCCGCGAGTCGGATCATCTTATTGGCAGCAATGGCATTGAGTGGCCGGTTCACAAAAACAGCGACCTCTTTCTGTTTGCAGAACTCTGGCGTCGTCAAATCGTCTTCAGCGTTAATTGTCAGCACCGGGTCGGTTTCAAGGAGATTTAGTGGGAATTGAACCGCGGCGAAGTGATTCTGGTAGGGATTGCCATTCTTGTCTTTTGCGACGTGGCACGCGATCTCCCACAGCTGGTTCACCGAAACCATGGTGCGCTCGTGCGGCCCCAGGCCCATTGTATTGGAAGAGACGCCGTAGTAAGAAATTTTGCCTTCCTCGACCGCTTCCTCAAGCTTTCTAAAAGCGCGCGTGATTCGGTCGTAGAAAATATCGCGTACCTGATCCAACCTCTGATCGGGATTACGGTTTAATTGATCCATCAGGTAATACTCGGGATTGTGAAGCAAGTAAAAATCGATGCGATCCACTGCCAGACGTTCAAGCGATCTATCTAGTTGGTCTTGAATAAATTCTGGGTGGATGCAATGCCAGCAGCCGTCCATGTACTTGACCATGTCGGCGAAAGGGTGGGGGCCGTTCTCCCGTTGCATCACCAGTTCTAAGTTTTGGCCCTGAACGTATCCTACTTTTGAGATAAGTATGATTTCGTCTCGTTGGATCCCACTTTCACGAAGTACCTCACCGACGAGCTTTTCACTGTTGCCATCCGCGTAGTTGGTTGAGGTGTCGATGACATTGCAGCCCAACGAGATTGCCTTGAGCAGAGCGGCCCGGTGTTTTGGCTCTTCGACGGAAACACGGTAGGTTCCAAAACCGAGAGAGGATCCTTTCAAGCCCGTCCGTCCCAAAACTGGGTATGCCGCCGGAGGCAAGCCTTGGTCGATCATCTTCATGGCGAAACGGTTGGAGCCTTCGGGGGTTGCACCTGGCACAGGGCCTCCTTAGTAGAGAGTTTGATGTGATTTTATTAATTTCGGGGCCACTGGGCAATCGCGCTACGGTATCGATTTAAGAACGCGAGGCATTTTTCCGGATGAACCAGAGCGGAAAGAATTTCGCAGCTATCGGCAACGCGGGGACCCGGCCGATTGAAGTAAGCGTTTCCGTCAACGATGTAGCAGCGCCCCTGCTGTACGGCCCGTAGGGTTCGGATGCCTTCGGGAATCTGCTTGAGTTCTCTCTCGGTGCGCTCGACGGGAAAGCCGCACGGCATTAGCACCAAAAAGTCCGGATCTACGGCCTGCAAGTTGTCCCAGGAGACCTCCTGGAAAGGCCCCGCTTCGGTGACAATCACCGGTTCGCCTCCGGCGATTTCTACGATTTCCGGAATCCAGCCCCCGGCAACCATGGGTGGATCCAGCCACTCCAAGCAGGCCACTCTTGGGCGCTTGCTAAAACACCCACGTAGAGGATTGATGCGGTGGTGAATGGCTTGAATAATCTTCTCGCCGCGTTCGACCACTCCCATGGCCTCCGCCACTTTCCGTATGTCGCCCCAGATATCCTCCAAGGAGTTGGGACGCAAGGAGCAGATTTGCACGGGTTTATCGAACAGATCCTCTACGGCTTCGGTGACGTCTTTGAGGGTAACCGCGCAGACGTCGCACTGATCTTGAGTAAAGATCCAGTCGGGCTTGAGCGTTTGCAACAGGTCGGTCTGGATCTCGTACAGGCTCAATCCGTGCTGAACGAGCGAGCGCACCTCTTTGTCGATACTGGCACTACTGGCCTTGTCGTCCACTTTGGATTTCGTCAGGATCGGCAAGCCCTTGATCTCCGGAGGGAAGTCGCACTCTCATGTGAGATCCCCACCAACTGTTTTTGCAAACCGAGGGCGCAGAGAATCTCCGTGGCACTTGGCAAGAGTGATACGACGGTCGCATTTTCCATGATTGCTCCCTCTTCCCCGTCCGCGGGTCGTTGCAAAGATAAGGCGATGTGGAGTATACCATCTAGATGATGCTTTCGTTGGAAGACGTTGAAAAAAAGGTACTTGCGCGATTTCCGGGTGGGCAGGTAGCGGTGAAAGATTTGACCGGTGGCGGCGACCATTTGGAAATCACCGTGGTAAGTGAACTCTTTGAAGGGGTGAACCGCATTGGGCGGCACCGAATGGTTTATGAAGCACTCGGCACCGCCGTGGGAGCGGAGATTCACGCCGCCAAACTTGTCACCCGTGCGCCCAGCGAAGTGTAATTTGGGATTTTAGAAGGAATAAATTATGGAAGAAGTGAAAAAGCGAATAGAGGATCAAATTAAGTCTAACGATGTACTTTTGTACATGAAGGGGAACAAGATGTTTCCCCAGTGCGGTTTTTCGAAAGCCGTCGTAGACATCCTTCAACACATGAAAGTCAATTTTGAGACTGTTGATGTACTTTCTGACTTTGATATTCGAGAAGGCATTAAGGCCTATTCCAATTGGCCCACCATCCCTCAACTTTATGTGAAGGGTGAGTTTGTTGGCGGGTGTGACATCGTCCGTGAGATGTTCCAATCAGGCGAACTCGAAACTCTGCTCAAAGAAAACGGGGTTCAGTAAGTGTTGCGTTTAGTTGTGTTGGTGGGGCTACTCAGTCTGAGCGCGGCGGCGTTTTCTGCGCCAAAAAAGCAAGACCTCTTGAAATACCAGGTCCCCAAGGCCGTGAATGCGCCGAAGGGAAAGCAGACCACTGTGAAGCTTAAGTTCACAGTGGAAAAGGGCTTTCACGTGCAGGCGAACCCGGCCAGCGAAAAGTACCTCATTGCTACCGAGTTAAAACTGGAGCCGAACAAGGACTTCAAGGTGGCGACGATTGCTTACCCTCCTTGCAAAGAGGGTAAGGCGATGGGGCCGTGCAAGCCCTTCAAGATCGCTGGGAGTGAGAAAGCGATCAACGCTTACGAGGGGACTTTTGAGATCGCCGTGCCCCTGACACCCGCCGAATCGCTGAAGGCAGGCGCTCACAATTTGACCGGCACGCTGAAATACCAGGCGTGCAATGAGCAAACCTGTTTTTTTCCTACTAAGTTATCCGTCAGTTTTCCTGTGCAGGTTAAGTAGCCGCTCTATTGTTTCCTTTCTGACAAAAGTGCTATGAAGGCAAGATGAGCCTTTCGTCCCTACAATTGGACGCTTTTCTTGCCGTTTGCCGCGAAAGAAGTTTTTCCAAGGCAGCTAAACGCCTGGCTGTCACGCAGAGCGCTCTTTCCCAGCGGGTGACCGCTCTGGAAGGGCAGTTGGAACAGTCGCTCCTGATTCGGGATCGCGAAGGCCTTCGGCTCACCGATGCTGGGGAGCGGTTACTCCGTTACTGTCTGGCGCGCGAGACGCTTGAAGCGGAGGCCTTGCATTCGCTCAGCGCCGAGTCCGCACTCGCTGGCTCCATCCGAGTGGCGGGTTATTCGTCTGTGGTACGCTCAGTGCTCATGCCAGCCTTGTCACCTTTGCTTCGGGCCAATGCGGGGCTACGTTTGGAGCTGCTCAGTCGGGAGATAGCTGAGCTACCCGAAATGCTCCAGCGAGGTGAAACGGACTACGTGGTGTTGGATCACGTCTGGCGGCGTGCCGGAGTCGAGTCTCTGGTTCTGGGAGAAGAAGAGAATGTGCTCATCGAAAGCGCCGAGCACGACGAGCGGTCGACCTACTTTCTCGATCACGATGCCGATGATGCGACAACGGAAAAACTATTGAGACGGGAACGCCGTCAACTCGATCCCGCGCACCGGTGCTACCTGGATGACATTTACGGCATTTCTGATGGGGTGGCGCAGGGGCTCGGCCGGGCTGTGGTGTCGAGTCATCTCATTCCTGAGGACTTTCCAGTGAGGCGGACTCCCGGATTCAAGACGCTGAAAAACCCCGTTGTACTCCATTATCTTTCGCAACCCTACTACTCTGAATTGCACCAAAAGGTCCTCGAAACGCTGGAACAGAGCTGTTCTGCCCATCTTGGCGAAAAAAAATAACTGTCTGTATTCTGAATGTTTGCTAGTCAGGATTCAAACACCGACGACAATCAAGGCTAAAAACGTCGTCCTCTTAAACAGCATCCTAACGGTCTTCAACGGGCTTCGTAGTCGTTGGGACTACAGTGTTTTTTCTATTGGGAAGGAGTAAACTTAAGTTGTGGAGGAAAATATGAAGCTGAAGTTGAGTCTGTACGTGCTCCTCTCTTTTGGTTGTTTCCACTTTGCCGTGGCCAGCGCCGAGCAGCATGAGTTTTACGGCAGTCGCCGCCCACAGGCCTCGTTACCTTCCGGCAACGCAGGACCCAGCCGCGGGCCAGCAATTATCTCAAAATCCCTACTAACCGATTCTTTTGAAAAGGACGGTTTCTATTATTTTTCGTTCAAGCTGGACGGCCGTACGCGCTCTTACAAAGTGCGTTCCGAATCGCTTGAAGCGGGCACTTATCTCTTCGGGCGCGATGTTGAGTCTTCTCCGCTCATGGTTTCTTTCTACGGCGGCTCGGGTCAGCCCGTAGCGATGGAGCAGGCGACCGTCGAAGAGAATATTCCGGCTCTTTCAGCCGAAACCCTTCAGGAGATTCCCTGGAGCGAGTTTTCCGAAAGTAAGTCCAAGCCCTAATTAGCGCTGGGATGACAAGCTCCGCCCACTGTGTTTTATCTCCGGCATACGCCGGAGGAATGGATGAAGCTTTATCCTGTCTTACTCACCCTATTAGTTTTTGGTGGTTGCCACCTCTTTCAACGCACACCGAACTCTCCCCGAGTCGTAGAACGAGTCGTTCAAACCCAATTTCCTAATGGCCAAGATGAATTCAATCGCACGCCCGAGAGTTACGAGGCCCGTGCGTCGCACGGCATGATCTCGTCGGAAGGCATCCCGGCGACTGCAATCGCTTTGGAAGTACTCAAGAAGGGCGGAAACGCGGTAGACGCCGCCGTCGCGCTCTCGTTCGCTATCGGCGTTTATCGACCGCATTCCACAGGCATTGGGGGCGGTGGCTTCATGGTTGTCTTTGACGAACGCAACAACAAGACAGAAGTTCTGGACATGCGCGAACGCGCGCCCGCACGCGCCTCGCGCGACATGTATCTCGATAAATCCGGTGAGGTTACGGACAAGAGTCGTTGGGGCGGACTCGCGGTTGGCACACCCGGACTGGTTGCCGGGTTGTGGGAGGCTTTTCAAAAAAGAGGTTCAGGCAAAGTTAGTTGGAAAGAGCTCGTTTTGCCGTCAGCAAAACTGGCTCGGGAGGGCTTCAAAGTGGATCCTGATATGGAGCAAGCCATTCAGTGGACGTCTGAAAAAGGTCTGCTCGATCGCTACCCTTCGGCCAAAAAACTTCTCGCTCCAAAAGGAACGCCCCTTAAAGAAGGCGACCTGTATCAGAACCCCAACCTCGCCAAAACCTTGGAGACAATCGCTGAGAAGGGGAAGGACGGGTTCTACAAAGGGTGGGTCGCTAAGGACATTGTGAACGCCGTAAAAAAAGACGGCGGCATCTTGGAACAAAAAGATCTCGACTCCTACGAGCTACGGTACCTTGAACCGGTAAAGGCCGAGTTCGGAGAGTACACGATCCTCAGCATGCCTCCGCCCAGTTCAGGGGGGATCCATATTGTGGAGATGCTCAACATGGCGGAATCACTCATCCGAGATGCGGACTTAGAGAGTGTGGCAAATTGGCATCTTAAAGCGGAGATCATGCGTCGGGCATTCGCCGATCGATCCAAATATCTCGGCGATCCGGCTTTTTTCAAAGTGCCAGTTTCGGGCCTGACGTCGGAAGAGTACGCGCGCCAACTCGCCAAAGGCATTGACGCCAACAAAGCTTCAAAGAGTGTAGAGGTGCCACCAGGCCAGCCGGCCCCCTATGAGAAGGTGCACACCACTCATTTTTCTATCGTCGACAACGGTGGACTGGCCGTGGCCTCCACACAAACCATCAACTACCTTTTTGGAGCCGTACTGGTAGCCGGGGAGAGTGGTATTTTTCTCAACGACGAAATGGATGATTTTTCTGCCAAGCCCGGAGCTCCAAATTTGTTTGGGCTCGTTGGTGGCGAGGCAAACGCCATTGCTCCCGGCAAAACCCCACTAAGCAGCATGTCGCCGACAATCGTTACCAAAGAAGGAAAGATCTATTTGGTATTGGGAAGTCCCGGGGGATCTAAAATCATCACATCCGTATGGAATGTTTTGTTCAATGTTCTGCACCACAAACTAAGTTTGCGAGACGCCATCTTCGCTCCCCGGATGCACCACCAGTGGTTGCCTGACAAACTTGTGGCCGAACCGGGTTGGGAGAAAGCGACGTTACAAGGCCTGCGCGACAAAGGCCACGAGGTCGAAGAGCTGAAGGACCTTTCGCTCGGGAGTGTGACCGGTGTCCTGGTGGAACCCGGCGGTGGGAAGATAGGCGTCGCGGATCCCCGCCGCGGAGGCGCGGCCGCAGGGTACTAGTTGCGGCGGAATACCAGGCTCGGGTACGTTCCCACACATGTAGGGCAGGCTACATATTTTTTTATTTATTTCAAAAACTTAGGCCTGGTTGAGGCAGGGGGGCCTCAGGTGCGTCCTTTCACTTAGCGACGCGGTACGGGGCGGATTGATCTTGATCCCACCCCCATCTTTGGACATAATGCGATGCATTAATGAGAGCGGAAAGAATCACAACAGGGGTAGGCGAAGAGACAAGTCCCTCCAGCCGGACGAGCTGGGATTTTCGTTTCTACCTGCAAGATGAGTTGCTGCGCCGGTGTCGTAAGAACCCAAGCTATAGCATGCGATCGTTTGCGCGAGTCTTGAAACTCGACTCATCGGCTCTCTCCAAAATTCTGAACGGGAAACGTGGAATCAGTAAGCGCATGCTTAAGCGCCTCGGAGAATCGCTGGGCATTTCGCCTCAAGAGATGGTTCGCTTCCGTCCCACCCATGGGAACCGGGCCGTGGAGAATACCCGCCAACGTTCTTTCGAGCTGTTGAGTTTAGACACCTTTCAATTTATTTCGAATTGGTATTACTACGGAATTCTTAGTCTTATTGATGTAAAGGGCTTTGTTCCCAGCCCCAAATGGATCGCCAACGCCTTGGGCGTGACGATCTCCGAAGTGAAGATTGCGGTAGAGCGTTTGGAGCGATTGGGCCTTTTGGAAATCCAAGAGGACGGATCTTGGTTGACAAAGAAGAAAGATCTGACGACCGTGGGCCATGAATACACCGCTCCGGCATTTCGAGCGTTACAGAAGCAGGTGTTGGAAAAAGCGCTAGAGGCCCTTGAAGAAGTCCCGCTGGAGCAGCGTGACCAAAGTTCGATGACGATGGCCATTGATGCGTCTCGACTCCCTCAGGCCAAAGAGCGCATAAAAAAGTTTCGCAGGGACCTATGCAACTTTCTCCAATCTACGGGGAAGCTGGATCAGGTCTACCAATTGAGCGTTTCTCTTTATCCGGTCTCCAAGCTTCCCAAGGAAGGCTAGAGATTCCGGGTAGACAGGTGACTGAGAAACAGGGACTGGGAAGGAATGGAACGGAATATATTTCCCTCTGTAACTGCGGTCGCGGTTGCGTTCGGCTTTGTGTTGCTTGTGGGAGCGTGTGCCCCCACTGCGAACGACGAAGGTGGCTTTTCGGGTGAAGGCCACGGCGGAAACCCGTCTGTAAAAGCTAAGCTGGATGATGCCAAAAAAGTGGCGCCGCGGGTGCTACGAAATCTCACCGACGAACAAATCGCTAGCGTTGAAAATCCCGAAGTCCGAAATTTTTTGAAGCGAAGGAATTCCTGGGCGGCGGATATTGAATCCAGTGCGCATGACTGGCCCACTACGGAAGAAGCCGAAGAGGAGCGATTGGCTCATTACCCCCCGCACCTTCGTGAGCGGGCGGCGGTGACCACTCCTCACCGCAGTTCTGATATCCGGTTTTCCTGGACGGTCGCTGAAAAGGTGGTTTTGTCCTTGGACGAGGCGGTGGATATTCTTGCTCCATGAAAGCGCTCACCACTTGGAACAAACCGATGAGGCCTTTGTAAAGCTAGCCGTTGCGGAAGTGATGCGCTTGTGGAAACGCACGCGCCAGCCAGATGAAATCGCTCTGCGTACCGCCCTTTGTGATCGTCTGGCGGATTACTATCTTTTACTGACGCATCCAGAGCGCAGCCATTTTGTAACGACCTGCAACGCCGTAACCACTCTCAAAGTGTATCGGGTCCAAAAGATGCCGCCCTACGACGCCGTTATGAGCGTCGACGTTAGTTTTAGTCTTCGCGCGACCCTTGAAGACATGAATGTGAGCCTCCCGGTTCGTGACTTTTATATCCAAGGGATTGCGAACCTTAGCCGCGTGGAAAACCAATCTACGCTCAAGGAAAGTGCTTGGCGGGTGACGCACATGGAGGACGCTTGGCGCGTGGCGCACATGTCGGTGCACTCCAGGTCCATTCGTGACGAGCTGAATGATTTTTTTGCTATCCTCGACGAAAAACCGAAGACGGTAAAAGAGCTCATGCGAAAACTCGATCCGAGGATTCACGTCTTGGCACCGGAGAATCGCCAGTCTTTTCTTATTTACGACAGTGCTTTCCCCCGCCCTCACGAAAACGGCGCGACCACCAACGCATTTGGAAACCAGGCCCCGGTTCTTAACGAGGGGAGCCAATTGATCGTGTTCACGACGGCTACCGGCAAGTGGTGGCCGCTTGCGTATACCTCGGGTACAAAGTGGGGCTTTGAGATCGCGGACTATTCCGTCATCAAGCCGGAAGCGACCCCCGTCTATACGACGGCGCGGCTTGTGGCTCCGTTCATCGACAAGGAGCCCGGCGTAGAACTCATGCCGTATAGCAGCACACGGTATAAGCCTGAGATGATTACGGTGAACTGGAACCATCTCGCTTTTCTGGGACCTGGACCTTTTAACTTGCGCCCCTACAGCGCGGCCGCAATGAGCATCGAAGAAACCAAGGTGCAGGACGCGCTACGCAAGCTTCGCATGGCCCCTGTTTTGGGACCGGACCCGACGGAGTTTGAAGCCCTGGTGAAGGAAGTCGATGAAATGTTGATTTCGATGAAATCCTCGATGGAAACTCAACCGGTGTTGAAGGCCGAGATGCGTGAGATTCACGCGCAGTACTTCTTACGTCGGGCGCGCGTTGAGCGTGGGGATGGCTTCCTGGCGTTTTTGAACTACATGGGCTCTGAGAAAGATGTCTTGCGCTACGGACTGACACACTCGGAGCTGCAGTTCCTGGTCCTTCGTTCTTTGGACACGTATTTAAAAACCGAGCACAACATCCCTTTGGTTCGTCGCCTTTCGTCGTTTGAGGAAAACCTGGAGATGCTAGGTTGGCGCTTTGAGACTTTAGAAGTGACCCGCCAACAGGTGGATCAGGTCGTGCGGCGCGACGATGCGATGCGACTCAAGTTCTACTTTTATGACCAAGCCCAGGCTTTGTTAAAAAAATGGCGCGAGTCCGTATCGACAGACGACACAGGCATGGATTGGGTCGTGCAAAATTACCTGGCCGAACTGGAAAGAGATCTGGGACTAACGGCTGCCGACGTCGGCATTACCGCGGAAGCGATCGAGGACAGCTTGCGGGTCGCCAACCTGATCGAGGCCTATCAAATTCTGCAAAACCACTTGCTACCAAAAATGCAGAAAGGGTATTCGCCCAGTCCAAAAGATGTTGCAGAGATCGCCTACTGGGCCGGTAAGTTTCGTCGAGCGGTGAACGCGTCTTTTTACACGGCTGAGTACCTCTATGTGAGTAAAGATCCTTTTCCCAGCAGCGCGGAACCGGGGCGCAACGAGGAATCTTGGATAGAACACGAGCTTCTGCCGACCCGCAAACCTGATCCGCGGCGCATCGCCAAAGACAAGAAAGCCGCTCTCGAGGATCTCCAGAACCGTTTCGAAAAAGTGCACCCCAAGCCACAGCTTGAGGACGTAGCTGGAGCGGCTGGAGCGTTGAGGCGGGGAGCCCGCTCAAGCGGAGCCCTGGAGTATGTGGAAAACCTAATGGAACTTCCCTTGGACTGGCCGGAGGAAAAGCGAAACCTTGCGGTCGGCAGGTTCCCGCGGTTCGCATCTCCTTAAGACGGCTTTCTAGTTTTCCTATTAAAAAACAAGAAGACGAGGGGAAGGCACGTGATTCCCAGTGTCAGTAGGCGCATCGGTCCCCAGTCGACGACACCCAAAAACTCCGACGAGACAGTGAGCACAAGTATCGCCGCACCTACCACAAGGAGCGGGGTGATGCTGTTTTGATAGTCAGCCCTAAGCATAGACCTGAACTACACTATGGGAATGGGAAGTCAACTTCGGTTAAGACCTTCAGAGTCCGAAAAATCTTGAAGCCTCCATGCGGAAGTGGTGAGCTACACTCATGCCGGCGGCTCGCATCAAGCTACTTTCGTACAACATCCATAAAGGTTTTAGCTTAGGGCGAAAGTTCGTTCTGGAGAATATTCGAACCGCCATCCGTTCGACGGGTACCGATCTTGTGTTTTTGCAGGAAGTGCTGGGAAGGCATGATCGCCACCAGCGCAAGATCCCACTCTGGCCGCGCCAATCTCAATTCGAGTACTTGGCCGATGAAGTGTGGAGCCATTACGCCTATGGCGAAAATGCGGTTTATTCAAGTGGGCACCACGGGAACGCGATCCTGAGCAAATACCCCTTCACCTCTCAAAAAAATGTCGACATTTCTGTCACGCGCTTTGCCCGCCGAGGATTGCTTCACGGCGTGATACAGGTACCCAGGCGCAAGACACCGGTCCACCTGATTTGTATCCATCTGGACCTAAGGGACACGGACCGTATGCTCCAGGCCGAACTGCTTGCCGATCACATTGACTCGCACGTGCCTAAGAAAGCCCCTTTGATTCTGGCTGGGGATTTCAACGACTGGCAGCAGAAAATGACCCGCCATTTGGTGGAGGCCCTTCAGGTGCAGGAAGTTTTTATGGCTCTACACAATAACCACGCGCGCACCTTTCCCGCCCGGGCTCCGACTTTGAAGCTCGATAGGGTGTATTTTCGGGGCTTTAGACCCGTCGATGCGCAACGTTTGCACCGCCGCCCCTGGAACCGCCTCTCCGATCACGTGCCGTTATACGCTGAGCTAGAATTTGCGAAGTAGCCAAAGCGTGGTATAGCAAAGCTTTGACGCGTAGCAGTATCAGGAGGCGAAGATGCGTCTGATGGTTGTATTCTGGGTTTGGTCTGTATGCTCGCTGGCGGCGGTTCACCGTACCGATGTGATGTTGGAGCCTGTAGGCGCCATTGATGGGGATTCCCTTTTGGTAGTGGATCTGGACAACACGGTCTTTGAGTCCGCCCAAATGCTGGGAAGTGCGCAATGGTTTGAGTACCTGCTGGGGAGCTTGAAGAAATCCGGCATGGCTTCCCGGGAAGCCTACCAGCAGGCAATTGGCCAGTGGGTTCAAATCCAGGAAGCGACAGACGTGCGGCCAGTGGAAGCTTCGACTCCAAACTTCTTGCGCGGCCTTCAAACGATGGGCATACGGGTGATGGCTTTGAGTGCCCGGCCTCCACAAGTTTCGCGAAGAACCTTAGAACAACTCGCCAACATAGGCGTGGATTTTACGCGCCCGAGTATTTTTGCAAAGGATCTTCCGATGCAATTCAAGAGAGCGAGCGCACTCTATACGCAAGGTGTTTTGTTTGCGGATCGGCTCGATAAGGGCGGGGTGCTGGCAGCGTTTTTTGATCGTATTCAGTACAAACCGAAACGCGTTGTCTATGTCGACGATCAGATGGCCAACGTGGAGAGTGTCGCTCGCGCGATGAAAAAAGTCGGCGTGGCGTTTGAAGGCTACCGTTATGGAGCGGCCGACATCCGCGTGAAAACGTTTGATCCGGAAGTGGCGGAGCTGCAATTTCGCTACTACGGAAAAATACTATCCGACGATGCCGCCACCCAGATCCGCATGTTAGGCGAGTAGTTAACCTCCCAAGGAAGGGAGCGCCGGCCCGTCCATTTTGTCCAGAATGTACTGCCAGCCTTTGCGTTGCCGCCGCACAGTCGATTCCTGCCATTGGAAAGAAGGTTGAAATCCCTGAGAGGTCGAATTCACCTCAATCACAAAAGAGATTATCTTGTGTTGGGCGTACATCCAGTCGAGGGATCCCCCATCTACATTGTAGAGCAGATCGTAAGAAGTACCGGCGGTATAGGTGCCTTGCCCCGAATCCCGCTGAAGCAGTCCTGCCAGCTCTTTGCCGATTTGCTCGTACATTTGGCGATCCGGCGAGGGGACGCGCTTGGGGCTACAGCCATACGGGAAAATCACGATCTCAGAAAAGGAATGATAGGAAATATTGAACTTGGGTTTAATTTTCGCCGCCAGATCCATTAGCGCTCGGGTTTCGGGTTCCGAACCAGCGCTAGGGTCCGGCGGTAGGTTTCATTATTCTGATTCCCGGAGGATCCGTTGCACGTATTCCAGTCCTGCGGGTAGTTGCGGTTGACGTCGACTCCGTACCTCCTCGCGTGTTTTTCCGCCACATCGAAGAGCTATTCCAAACCTTGGCGTTGCCATCGGGGTTCACCATCGGAACGACCCAGATCTCTGTTTTAGCCAGCCACTTCTGAACCTTCGCATCTTTATTAAAGTTTTCGGTGAGGTACTTGACGATATCCAGCCACTTCCGGAGTCATGACTTCGCGGGCGTGGTGCATGGCATCGAAAAGGATTGTCTGCTTTTTTCCAGAGGGTGGGATAAAGAAGCGGTGGGTGAGCTGGATCGCGTGGATGTCGCGGCCTTCGTTGGACTTGCCGATGACTTCTACGTGGGCAAGGTGCGGGTATTCGTTTTCAGTTTCTTTGAGAATGCGTTCTACATCTTCGGGTTGCTTGTATTGCGAATCCGGAGCGAAAGGAATACGTCGCGTGTCCAATACCTTTCCGACTTTGCTGTATTTCATTTCCTCGTTCGTCAGAATCAGGGTGAGAATCTTATTCTCGTAATCGATGCCGCCGATATCGAGTCCTTGCTCGTGCAAGCCTTTCAGTTGTTCGTGGCCCGTAAACGGAATGTCGACGTAATAGAAACCACTGGGTTCGAACGAACCCGCAGCAAAGAGTAGAGCCAGTCCTAGGTAAAGGATTCCACGACGCATACTATCCCCCTTTGCTATTGGTTTATTTAAAGGATACACGCCTCTCGCGGCGGCCTAGACCAGAGTGCAAAAAAGCCGTTAACAGACGTTAGAACGGCATTTGGCGTTGCATCGTGTCCACGAACGGCGAAACAACGGACGGCGCGTCGTCACCCGGCGTACCGAGCACCTGATCGGGGAAACGCCTTCGCCGTACACGCTGGCATTGAAACGCGGGTTGTGCGTTAGCACGAAGCCGTTAACGGTGGCACCGGCGTATAAGCCCTTGCTACGCGAGTAGGTGAGAACGTGCCATCCGGAATGACTCCGGTTCCCTGTCCGCCAACCACGGTCCTGCCGCGAACGAGTATTCAGCGCTGGCGTCCAGTGCTGGGTGCTGCAGAATCTCGCGTCCGTAGGGCGTCATGAATAGCAAAACGGATTCCAAGAATTGCACGCCAATCTGCAGCCCGAAGGTGACGCCATCAATGCTAAAGAAAGAAGGGGCTCCCCACTTGCCGTCTACTTTGCAGGTGGCTAGTCCTGTGCTGCCTTTTGACCTCCCAGATGAGTCCGGCTTTGACGACTTTAAGAGAAACGACGCAAAGGAGGAGTCGATGATGTACTGAGGGATAGGGTATTCAGAAAGCATCCGGTGTGTCACGACTTCACTCGCTACGCGAACGCGCCGTTCAACAGCCGTTTCGGGACGGGCAAAGGCAGGTTGGGCCACTAGCACTGCTAATACCAAAATTCTGAGCCACATAGGTATTTCTCCAGTTAGGTAAGTAAAGCTTGGGTGGTGTCGTCTCTGCCCTAAAATGTAGCAAGCCCGCGGAAGGGAATGTAGGGGCGCCGTGTCCAGTCTGGCGCGCTCTCGGTTCTTAAGTTAGAATGTCCTCTCTTTTGGGGGCGTATTCAGGAGGGTAGTATGTCAAAGACCATGATTTTCGCATTTGGAGCGGGGCTACTAATACTGGCCGGCTGTGCCTCCAAGACGACCACGGAAAGCGCCAGAGTTTCTATCGAAGAAAAATATAAAGGCAAAGTAGGTTCGGCTCGCAAAGGCGACTTTGTAGAAGACTTTGGGCCCGCGGACTGGTGCAAACAAGAAGCCGGGGGCGGTGAAACGTGCCGTTTCCTACGCCAAACAGGGACTGCTTGGAAGGGAAGCACCTGTTACCAGAAAAGCTACGCTACCTTTGATGAAGTGGTTGCCAACTTCCTTGCGCCGGACGGCACCCTACGTCGTTATGAAGTAAAACGCAACGCTAGAAAGCGGTCGTTCTATTCCTCATTTTCGTTTCACTTTTTCTGCGCATGGTTCCTTCGGGGTCTTTGGTGGCCCCTCGTTTCATGCGCCAAACTTTGTAGCTACTTGGACCCTGCACCATTCCCTCCCATTGGCTTTGGTGTCATTGGGGCTAAGACCATGTTGCACCAACGCTGTTTGGTATTTGTGTTCGCAGGTATCGAGCTTGTCTTTAAACCCGTCGTACTTTGTGGAAAGAATACTTTTCGCTTTTGAGAGACGCGTGATCCGATCGTTGAGCGCTTCTTCTGTAACCGCGATCACGTTTTTGTCGTCGCGAACCGTGTGCTCGAAGGCGCTATCGAGTTTCCCAATCTCTTCCCATTTTTCCATGGCGGGCGGATTTCCGTCTCCACCAACGCGCGGATCGGCAAGTCGGGCTTTGCAGCGGCGTAAGGCATCCCAGATGCCGCCGGGATCCGTTTTGGATTTGCCGTAGATGGTGTGCTGCAGATCTTCGACTTCGGAGTTCAGTACAGCAAGTTGCTCTTCCAGGTAGACTCTTTTCTGAATCATGATCTTGTCGTCCTTCAGGCCGACTTTTTCTCCATCCACACCGGTTTTGGTTTGGTACTCTTCGTCCAGCTTGTCCGTAACTTTACTCCCAGCGCAGCCGGCCAAAATTAGAACCACCAAAAAACTGAGGCAACTTGTTCTCATGATTCCTCCTAAACTGAAGGCGTAAACATAGCCGATCGGGGGCGAGCTCGGCCAGATCTATTTGCTGGGCTTAGTTTTCAGCCATTTCTGAAAGGCAGCGTCTAGGTCGGGGATCTCACAGAATGTCTTGAGGTAAGTCTCGATGCTTTTGCCTACACTGAGCTGAAGTAGATCCTTGATAGGGCACTTCTCCGCAATCATTTTCATGAGCGCGGTGGACGCTTGGTAATAATACTTGGTATCGGCTCCCTTGCGGTAGGGGTGGGTGAGAGAAACCACGGGAATGTAGGGTTTGGAATTTAGGTACTTGAACTCCACCTTGTCGATTTCACCGACGTAGTTGGCCAGGCCTTCCTCGAGCCAAGCGGGAATGGCCTGCTTGTATTTTTGGATGACAATGATGTGCGCTAGCTCGTGCCCAAAGAGGCCGTCAAAGTTTTTCTCATTCACCTTAGGTCCCATGTGAATGATCTGCTGCTTGCGATCTGTCGCCGCTAATGCCAGCGATCCCAGCCCGTGGGCCTTGGCGAACTGGGATTGCGAGGCGTACCACTTGACCCGCACGCGGCGGATATCCCACTCCAAAAACTCTTCGGCCTTCCTCGTTGCTTTGCGAAGGCGTGCTTCGGTCAGCCAAGCGGGAGCGTCCTCAACATTTACTGCGTTCGTTTGTAAATTTTTAGAAAATGAAGGGGCTGGTACTCCAGCCAAACACAGCGCTGCGAGAACAATAAGGCAACCGAGGCGCACGCACTAATCCTTGCACTGGTAGGAGGCGATCTTCTTGGGGCAGCCGTCTACGGTGCAAACCCCACTCGCACTACACCCAAAGCCATTGCAGTAGCCACCCGCAGGCCAGCAGCCGTAAAGGTTGCAGCCGCCTCCTTTTGGAAACTTCCCGTAATTATTGTTGCCCTCGCAGTAGTCTTCGCCGCGCTCAGTAGAGCTGCCCGCTTGATCCATGATGGCCGTTACGGTCTCGGTATTGACCATTTCTACGACATGGCCGTTTTCGAAGATCACGATCTTGGTGGTTTTTCCGTCTGCTGCAGGGTAGGACCATTTTTCCCGTTTTCCACGAAAGGTGCGATCCTTGGGTTCCCCGAGCGCCTCGCTGACTTGAGGCGCTGTCATGCCGGGAGCGACCTCCTGGAAGCGCGGCATGGAGGCGCAGGCCGACAGCAGGGCCAGAGCCAATAAACAGAAGCCCTTGATAAGGTGATTGAGCATCTCCAACTCTCCCCACATATTTAGGTTGCCTGACCCGCTTCGGAGCACTAGTTGCTTCCAGAGAAGCTAGCCGTTTATAATGGCTATTTTTAAACCTTATGGACAGGAAGGGCAATATGACCCGCGCGATTTCAACGTTCATGGCTTTGGTGCTACTGGGATTCTTTACGGGTTGTGGTAGCAAGCAATTTACACAGGAGTGAGTACGATGATCTCAGCGAATCCCGTCTGCTGGATGACAAGTTTAACGAGACCGACATGCGCCTGGTTGCGGAAACCATGGTGAACTCACTTGTTGGGAGCCGCATCATCAGCGAAGCCAAAAAGCCACCCGTTGTTATGGTGACCCTTCTAAAGAATCGCACTCAGGAACACATCGACATGAAGAGCCTTACGGACAAGGTTCGAGTCGCGCTAGTGAAGAGCGGGCGTTTTCGGTTTACCTCTAAAGAGATGCGCGGGGACATGGCCGAAGAGCTAGAGTACCAGGGACAGTCGGGATACGTCGATCCGGCAACCGCCCGTCGCAAGGGCAAGCAAATTGGAGCGAACTACATGCTCACCGGCGAGATGACGGATCGAGTTCAAGAAGTGGGCGACAAGAAGTACGTGTATTACAAATGCACGTTTAACCTTGTGAACATTGAATCCGGAATTCTTGATTGGACGGATGAAAAGGAAATCCGCAAGTACTACACGAAGCACCGGGTCAGTTTCTAAATTGATTGCGGCGTTCCGCATTTGTTTTTTCAGTCTTCTCATTTTTTTGGTGGCGGGCTGTGCTGGCTATTCGTCGCAGGTGCGCAAAGCGCGGCACCTCTTTGAAAGTGGCGACTTTGAAAATTCCGCCAAAGAGCTGGAGCCGCTCGCCGCAAAGGAAGGCAACGATCAGCTACTGTACTTGCTGGATCTGGGGCTGACCTACCATTCTGCCGGTCGCTACGAAGACGCCATCAAAACTTTCCTCAAAGCGGAAAAAATTGCGGAGATTAAGGATTACACCAGCATTACCGCCGAAGCCGCGGCGGTGATCACCAACGAGCAGGTGCTTCCCTATAAAGGTGAAGACTTTGAGAAGATCCTAATCAATGTGTTTCTGGCGATCGACTATACGCTTGTGGGAAAATGGGACGATGCCCTAGTCGAATGCAGGCGCGTAAATCACAAAATAGATCTGATGCGCCAGCAGGGGCAGCTTCCCTACGAGCGGAACGCTTTTGCAAAATACCTGGCAGCGGTATTGTTCGAGGCTCGTGGGGAATCCAACGACGCTTTCGTAGACTACCGCCAGCTAGCTTCATGGAAACAAGGGACTCCCTATCTTGGCGCTCCGCTATTGCGTCTATCGGAAAAACTGCATGCGGAGCAGGAATACCAAATTTACAGAAAGCAGTTCCCGGCAACCCGTGACTATAGGATCGGCAAGAACGAAGGGGAGATCATCGTCCTATTGGAGATGGGCAAGGGGCCTGTGAAAATTCCCAATCCCAGTTTTCGTTTGGTCCCGATGTTTGAGCGTCGAAACTACAGCACGGCCTACGCGGAAGTTCGCGTGGACGCTCAAAACCCGGTGCGCACCCAGACCTTGTTTGATATTGAAAGCACGGCGATTGAGCAGCTGCAAAAAAAGATGGCCATCATCATGGCGCGAAAGGTGGGGGGAGTGGTGGTCAAGGAGGTCATCGCCGAGCGGGTACGCAAAGCCACGGACAGCGAGTTCTTGGGGCTTCTTACCAAAGTCATTCTCCACATGACCGATCAAGCGGATCTGAGGAGCTGGTCCACCCTACCGGCCTCGCTACAGCTCGCGCGGATACGTGTCCCGGCCGGCACCCATCGGGTAGCGCTGGACCTGGTCTACCGATCCGGTGGTTCGCGCCCCAACGTCAAAGAATGGACCGAGGTGAAAGTCGGGCGAGGTAAGAAAGTCTTTCTAAACCACCACTTACGGGATTGACCTCAAATTTTTGGATATTTAACCCCCACCGGGGCATACTGCGGGTTCGAAACTGCGTCGCGGGGGCTAGAATCTGCTTCCTCTGCGAGCCTTCTTTATAGTGCCTTTATAGAGCTGTGATAATTCTGCCGGCTTTAGAGGGCCTCTTCTTGGGCGTGCGCAGGCGTTCGACGTTCAGTGGTGGTGTTATGGAGTCCTTCGAAGGACGAGAGCCGCAAAAGAAAGAGCGGCCAATCAAAAAAACAAACTCGCAAAGAATCGAAGATCGGAAGCCTAAGGTCACGGCTCAGCGATTCTTGCCTACTATTCCCTCTTTGTTATCGACTCCCAATATTCCGCTCATTCACCGTGATGTGAGCTGGTTGCAGTTCAATGAACGGGTATTGGAGCAGGCCCGTCCTAGCAGCAAGAATCTGCCGGTGGAGCGCGTAAAGTTTCTGGCAATTTCAGCGTCCAACCTGGACGAATTTTTCATGATCCGCATGGCGTCTCTGATTCGCGAGATCACCGTTTGTAAGAACGAAGCCACCAAGCTCAAGCACCTGACACGCATCCGCGACGTACTGCTCGAGAACGTTGTGAAGTTTACCGCGCGCCAGGTAGAGATTTTGGATTTGTTATCTGCCGAGTTGCAAAAGATTGGAATCCATCTGGTTACCAACATGGATGACGATGAGCAGCTCCGGGCGATGGGAAGCCGGCTCTTTGAATCCGCGGTGCTGCCCCACCTGAAGGCCCCCACCACGTTTTCAGCGCAGAGTCTGAAAGAATTGGACAATCTTGAAATGGCCGTCATTTTTCCGGATGGCCTTTGGTACCGCGTCCCGCGCAGCTTGCCGCCGGTGCTGTCCTCGGGAGATGGCAAAGACTCCGCCATTCATTTTTTCTTTCTCGATCACATTCTGCAGACCTTTCTCGCGCGTGCATTCCGCTCGCAGGGAGCCCCTGCTGTGTTGCGAGTGACTCGGGACGCGGATGTGACGACCGATCTTATCGAGGAAGGGACGGCGCCGACCCCAGATGTGATCCGCGGGTGTTTGAATAGCCGCGATCGCGGGGCGATGATGCGGCTCCAGTGCCTGGGGAACATTAGTCCCGAACTGATGGAGGCTTGTACCAAGGAGTTAAATCTGACGCCCGGTCAGGTGATCCCGGCCCCGACCTCCTTGTGTTTGCATGGCCTGTGGGCGGTTGTGGATAAGTTTTCCAAGGGGAAGATCAAGAAGAAGCTTCGCCGCAAGGTCGTGTACCCGGCACTCAAGGCCTATACCCCGGAGATTTTCAAGAATCCCAAAGCCATTTTTGAAAGGCTGAGTGAGCGGGATTATTTGCTGCACCACCCGTACGATTCCTTTGAAGCCTTTGTTTCCTGGATCGAAGCGGCCTGCAAAGATCCCAAGGTCACGTTGGTCGAGATCACAGCCTATCGTTTTGGAACGCTCTCACCCATTATTCCCGTGCTGAAAAAAGCGGCAAAGGAAAAATGCGTGCGCTTGCTGATTGAGCTACGCGCGCGTTTTGATGAAGGCAACAACCTTCTGATTGCGGAAGAACTTTCGCAAGCGGGTGTCCAAGTCGGATTTGGTTTCGGCAAGCTTAAGTTGCACGCCAAGGTGGCGCTCGTCGCCCGAAAAGAGGATGGGGTAGAGCGGTATTACACGCACCTTTCCACCGGAAATTACAACGCCAAGACGGCCAAGCAATACACCGATCTTGCGATATTCACTTCCAACCAGGAAATAGGCTTAGACGCCCGAAACTTTTTCGACGCGGTCTGGAAGGGTGAGATCCCCACGGGTTTCAAGAAGCTCGTACTCGCGCCCACCAATCTCCACCGTAGGCTGCTGACTTTGATTCAGTCAGAAATCAAGGCCGCGATGGAGGGAAAAAAGGCGCGGATCGTGGCGAAAATGAACGCGTTGGTGGACGATCAAGTCATCGCTCATCTCTACCGCGCCTCCCAGTTTGGGGTGCAGGTCGACCTCATCGTACGGGGGGCTTGTTCGCTCATTCCCAAGGTGGAAGGTCTCAGCGACAATATCCGGGTCATCAGCATCATCGACCGCTTTTTGGAGCACAGCCGTTTTTATTACTTCCAAAGCTCCCGGGAGATGTACCTATCGAGTGCGGACTGGATGCCCAGGAACTTCTTCCGCCGGCTGGAGATCGCCTTTCCGGTTCTGGACGAACGCATCCTCAGTTACCTGGAGAAGGTGGTTATCCCTGCCACCTCAAAGACACCGAAAAGCCCGGGAATTGACACCGCAGGAACCTGGGAAGAAGACTGTTTCCAAGTATGGGCGGCCCCAGTTCATGAAGTACCGTTGTTTCGCCGACTTAGCGCAGATCAGTATAGAGGGACGAGCCTTGAGTAAGAAGAAATTGGTTCTGATCCGACACGCTCTCACCCGTAAGGTTCCCAAAGACCGTACGGAAGACAATGGCTTAAGCAAAAAGGACAACGCCAGGTGGAGAAACTACCAGCTTTTGGAGCGCTACCGACAAGCCCCGGCGGGTCCGGTTTTTGAGCAGTCCGAAGAAGCGGTGTGTGCAAACCATCGAACCCTTGGCAGAGATTTTTGGAGAAAAGCTCTCCATCGATCCACTCCTGGACGAGCAAAAGCAAAAAGGCGAAAGCAGCAAAGACTTTGATGGGCGCGTCAGCGCTTTTTTGGAAAGTTCCAAATCGGGAGACGCCGAGATTCTCTTCGTGTGTTCCCACGCCGATTGGATTCCGGCCGCGTACGATCAGCTCAAGCACAAGTCAGTGCGAGTGAAAAAAGGTTCTTGGGTAGAACTCGAGATCTAAGCGTGCCCCACTTGGGAAACGACGTCCTCTAAAAGACCATCTCGCAGGGCGAACGGAGTGGGGAGAACGCGATCCACTCGGCAAGCCTTCATACAAGCTTCAAGCAAGATCGCTCCAGGTAGAATGAGATCGATACGCCGTTCGGGCAGGCCGGGTACTTTCTGCAGCTGACGCCGGCTCATCCTTCGTAGTTCACGGCGTAGGGCCATCAAACTTTCCAGGCGAATTTCCTTTTCTCCAGTCGTGCGGCGGAGAACTCGCGCTAGGGTTTTAATGGTTCCGCTCGATCCGATGAAGTGATCCAATGTGTATTTTTTCAGTTTGCGAGCCGTTGGATCTAAAATCTTCTCAAGATGAGTGAATAGCGGCTTGGTGTCCTTCGGAGGGATGGCCGGGATGTATTGCTGTTTTAGCCTCGCGACACCCAACGGCAGGCTCGTACTCAAAAAAATGTTCTTACCCTGGCAGGCGGTAATCTCGGTGCTGCCTCCACCGATATCAATGAGGCCGAAAGTTCCCTCGCAGCGCTTCTCTTTGGCAAGTATCCCGGTTGCAATCAGGTGGGCCTCTTGTTTGCCGCTGATGACTTGAACCTGAATCCCGGTTCGTTCCTGAATGAGCCGGATGATCTGGCGACGGTTTGAGGCCTCGCGCAAGGCGCTGGTAGCGTAGGCCACCAGCCGCTCGACCTTAAACTGGTAAGCTTCGTACTGATAGTCCTCAATCAGTTCGACCAGCCGTGTGGCTGCCGACGTGCCTACCTTGCCGGTTGAGAACACGCTGTCTCCCAACCGGATCATTTGCTTTTGGCGGTGCAGATTTCTGGTGCGCCCTGTCTTGTTGATATCGTAGATGTCGAAGCGAACAGAGTTCGTTCCGAGATCCACAACCCCCACCCGCATTGTTTGAATCCCCTTAGGCTGAAATCCTATGTTAACTAAGGAAATTAGCTGGCTACAACAAAAAGCTTCTATTCGGCGCGTTAGCTGAAGTGGATGGCGTGGATGACGTTGAGCTGTCTTTTTTCCCAATAGGAAAAAGAGCCGCGAACTTTGGAACCGAGTCGGGCGTCGCGGTAGAAATGGTAGTCACCGGGTTTGCGTCGGCTCTCGTCCATCTCGGCATAATGGACATCTTCAAGGACAAATGCGTACTCCCCGGATTGCGTTCGAATTCGGTACTCGTAGTGCAGGGCTACCAAAGCATCGCCCTCAGGGCGGACCGTGAAACCCGGTAGCGAAGTGATTTCTCCCGTGAAGAGTTTCAAGACTTAGGATCCTCTAGCTGAACGATGATCTTCATGCCTTTCCAGGAGACGTACTCCCCTTTCATCGGCCGGCCGATCCAATTTCCCCACTCCAACCAACCGGTGTGCATGGGCGATACGAGCGACGGTTCCATTTCTTGGTAAACCTTGTCGGTTACCACATACGCCTTGCTACCATCCTCCAGCGTCACCTCCATACCGTAGGCTTTCCCACTTAGCTCTGGCGACAGGGTATTGAAGTCGGTCAGTTTTCCTTTGAAAGCAGTACGTTTCATTTCAGGTCCTTTTCGAGCAGACACCCGGAGTAACTCTCCGAGGCCGCTAACTGGGAAAGCCGCCCCCACAGCATTCGCATGTTGCGCTTAATGGTGTCAGTATTCACGCGAACGCCTTCGGGCTCAAGTGTGTAATCGAGAGGGACGGGCTTACCCCGCGGATCTTCGCGATCCCAAAGGTAAAGCCGCAGGTGTTTGCGGGCGAATTTTTGCCCGCCGTTTCTCAAAGCGTCATACACGAGGCGTTGTTGGTCGCGCCCCATGAAAATCTGGTTCCCACCGCCGATGTAGATGGTGCCGTATTTTCGTACTTCATCTGCGCGTGAGGGATTGCGTTGGGCCACAAACTGGGGAGCTACCTCGCCTTCAAAGGCCATGACCCCATCCGGACCTACCTTGGGAATCGTCAGTTCCGCCAAAACCATGAAAGAATTCCAGCCGGAGAAAATAGCGCCGTCTATCATCGCCTGAAACTGAGAGAGCGGCCGTCCGCTGGCGCGCGCCCACCACGATCCGAGCTGGCCCGTAAGCAGGCTGTCCTCGCTGAACATTCTATAAACCTTTTCACCCTCTTGCAGACCGACCCGCCAGTACTCGCCATTCATGTAGGTGTGATCGATGAGTGGGCTAAATCCAAACGCCGTCTTGTGGTAGTTGTAGTTGTAATATTGAAAAACCTGCGAGGATCCGAAAAAACCTCGCTCTTTTAGACTTTCGTACGTCCTTCTTTCTTTGCGCGAGACACTCCTTTCGATCTGGCCGTAAAACGACGGGCTCAAACGAATACCCCACCGGCTTGCCAGCGTTCGGATTTCCTGACGGTTGAGGACGGGTTCCATCTGGCGGCGCTGTGGATCTAAGATCATGCGGGCAAGCCCCTGAAGTGACGGTACTCCCACTCGGTCCCGACCTGGCGCCAGAGCGCATCGTTTCCGATCATGTCTCGACTCAGCTCTAGACCGTGTTTTTGCATTTCGCGCTTCACGGACCACAGAAAATCAGTCTGGTTCACTTCCGTTCGGCCGTCCGAAGCGGCTTTGGCTGCGGCGTCGCGCACGCAGTTGCGAATGTTGCCTCCGGTCAGCACAAACTTGGCCAGGTAATCGAAGTCGATGTCTTTGGAGAGGGGCAAGGCTTTTGGACAGTTTACTTCCCAAATCCGGGCGCGCAGTTTTCGGGAAGGGCGGCCAAAATTTAGGGCGTACGTGAATCGCCTCAAAAACGCGGGATCCATATTTTTTTCGTGATTCGTGCTGAGGATCACAATCCCGTCGAATGTTTCTAGTTCCTGCAATAGGAAGTTCACTTCTAGGTTTGAGTAGCGATCATGACTCCCCTTAACCTCGGTTCTTTGTCCGAAGATTGCATCCCCTTCGTCAAAGAGTAGAATTCCGGGCACCTGGCTAGCCGCCATAAAAATTTGCTTCAGGTTTTTCTGTGTGTCCCCAACGTACTTGCTCACGACCGATGACAGATCCACCTGATAAAGCGGGAGACCGAGGGTTTTGGCGACGACTTCGGCCGCCATGGTTTTGCCGGTACCGCTTTCACCGTGAAAAACTAAGGTGACGCCGTGGCCCCGGCTATGAAGACTCTTGAAACCCCATTCCTGCTCACAGTGTCTTTTGGTTTGGATGTACCGAATGGCCTCGCTGAGTTTCATCTGAAGCTTCGGGCCGGTGATGAGGGCCTCACGTTCATAGCGAGGTTCGATCTTACGGCTATGTTTGAGAAGTTCCTTATCATTGGCCAAAGTCTGTGCGGCGGTTTCGGGCCAGGTGGCCTGTTTGCCGTAGTGAGAAGGCAGCTCGATCACCGGCATTTCGGGACGGGTGATGAGAAGCAGATTTTTTTGTGGGTTTTGAGCAAGGAAGCACTTCGCAAACGCACGCGCGCTTTCGATCTCGTTGAGGTGAAGCGCGTCGGCAACGGTCCAGCTAAGGCTGCTTCTATCGATGGCTTCGCGGGCTTCCACCATCGAGTACTGCTCCGGGACCATCCACTGGTTCTGGTCCGGATAGATTTTTCCAAGCGCTTTTTCCAGCAGCTTTGTCTCTCCCGGAAGCATCCTCACGTGAAGGAAGCGCGCTGACTGGTTTTCCAGCCATGTTGCGAGTGGCTTGCCCGCCGAACGGGTTGTGCTTGGCACTTTCATCAATTCTATAGATTACAAGGGTCGTGCCAGGCCTGAGGCGCTCGGGATTTTTGTTGAAGGTGAATACTTTCGATAGTCTATGCGCTGGGCTGGCTTTGGTTAGCGAGGCCCGACGGATTCATTCTTGAACAAAAGGGGGAAAAAATCTCACTTCTGAGACGGACGTTCAGAGGTTGCGGCGCTACCCCAGCGTCGAGTATTCTCGCACCTGGAGTTCGGATGGAAAGTATTGATGGACGTTTGAAAGGTTTGGTTTTGATCCGGCCGCCGGGTCGTTTTCAGACTCGCGCGGTTGGTTTCACAAGGCCTATAACCAGGCATCGCTCGCGCGCGCATTGGGATTGAGTCTCCTTCATTCAGGACAATATCTCCCTGAGCGGAAGGGATCGTGCAGGGATTCACTTACAGCGATCCCCTTACGCCCAGGGCAAACTGGTGCGTTGTTTGAGGGGAGCCATTTTTGACGTGGCCGTGGATCTGCGATCGGGTTCGCCTACGTTTGGAGAATGGGAAAGCTTCGAACTGAGCAGAAACCAACCACTGCCTCTTTACGTGCCACCGGGCTTCGGTCATGCCTTCCAGGCATTGGAATACGACCATTTACTACAAATGCCGCCGCGAAATTACCTCCAAAGAGTCCGAGGATGGCATTCGCTATGATGATCCCGATTTGGGAATCGAATGGCCGCTTGCGCCCCAAAGATTTCAGACAAAGACGCGACGCGCTCGCGCCTTGGCCAATTCCATCGCCAGGACCCGAAGACTGCACGTAATCTTAATTGTCTTTCACGAGTTTGAGCTTGGGCTTTGCCGTTGGCGGGCTTCCCGATGGCCCCTGTCGGGAAATCGGTCGATGCCGTGAGCCGTCAGCGCAAAGAACCCGTCGTTGTTTGCACCCTCAAGTGTAAGGCTGCCGTTTGAAGTAAAGGTTGTGTTGGCCAGTTCGATCGCTTTTCGCAGAATCTGTCTTTCGGTAAGCCCGCCGCGTCTTGGAATCCCACTATATAAGTACTGATGCATTCGAATTGGACCGTGTACTCGGATTCCGGATCAAAAGTCTTGAGCCCCCTCAATAGTACCGCGTTTCTTCGCCATTCCTCCGTGATCTGTTTTGGAATTATTTAGGTCCTTCCAAATTATGAAGGATCTGAGATCCGCCAATCAACTGTAACCTTTTGTGCGTACAGTGAACGCACGCACACCATTAGAATACGCGGGGATTCGTGCCTGTGGCCCCAGGCGGAGGCTCTCGTGCTATGTTGGCGACGTGACAGCCGATGCGAAGCCAATTTGCCAAACTGGTATTTTACGTGCACCTGCTGCAGGATCGAGACCTGCTTTTTCCGTTGATCGCCGAAACATTGCCGACCGCCGTGTGCAAAAGTGTGGATAGAGAAGAAGGGGCTGGAGGAGGAAGCTCCGGACTGGATCGCTTCGCTGCGCACTGGGCGTGAGCCCCAAAAGGCGATGCCCTGGTGGCGACTGCGGTTGGGTTTATTCCTAGGCTGGCAAGCCAAGGAGGTGCTGGTAACTGCATCAGAGAGTAGTGCTTACATCGTCTTTCCTACCACCTCACCGCGCGGCCAAGCGAAAGGGGCTCAGACCTTTACGATTCAGCATGGTCTTGAGAACGTGGGGCTCACTTATTTTGATTCGGAATGCCCGCCAGGGTCAGTGGGAAGTTGCCTCAGACAGCATTCTTATCTGGGGAGAATTGGCGCAACTGCATGAGGAGGTGCTGCCCGAAGTTGCCCGGCGCAAGTGCATTAGCGTCGGTGTTCCAAAGTCCTACGCCGTCACGCGTTCGAGCGCGCACCGATCGGAACGTACGCGGATAGCGATTTTGAGAACCTTCACTGGTCGCGCTACGATAGCCACTACCGCGAGGCTTTTAGGCACGATCTTTTGCGACGCTAGTGCGCTACGAATGTGGAGTTTGTTTTTGAAGGGCACCGCCAGTGAGTGGCTCAGCGGGTTCTGGGAAAAGATTTCTCATGTGGAGAATGTGACCTGGGAAGGCCGCGATCGGGGTACCGAGTCTCCTGGAATTGCCGCACTGATTGACGGCGTGGACGCCGTGATTACAACGCCTTCGACCGTTGCTTTGGACGCCGCTTTGGACCGTTCGGTTGCCGTGGCCACGTATGATTTGGATTTGAGTTTTTACGAACCCTTGCCCTTGCTGAGAAGCCAGAGTGAATGGTTCGGATTCGTTGAGAGCAAGCCCAGGCCCCAGGGGCTTTGGACCGCGTCCAACAGTTTCGCGATTCGCACACGGTGGATTAGCGGAGCCAGTCCGCCTTTTCGAGTGCTTCGACTCGCCAGTAGTGTCTTTTCCCAGCCCACTTTTGAGCCGCAAAGGCGTATCGAACCGGTGTCAGCCGCTGACGCTTCCGCAACCTGCCAGCCGGAATGCCCGGCTAAAACTCATTTTTCGGGAGGAGCTGCGTAAAAGTCTTACAACTGTGGGATTTCGTGATGATCTCAGGCTGGAGATTGGAACGGATCCTGCTGCTATTTTCAGTAGCCGCTTTCGCCTAGAATTAGCTCAGTCATCAAGTCTTCATTCTCTAATTGGAATCGAGACGATTATGACTTTGAGATCTTACTGGCTCCTGATTGTTGGTTTAGTTTTTCCTCACTTTTATGACCGCCTGTAGAAACCGCAACAACTTGTTGTTGGGATCGGTGGTGGGAACCTCAACACGCTCCCCGGTGACCGCTCGACTTGTGCCGGTCCCATTCAAGGAGTCTCACTCAAGGATTAGCCCAAGCGGGACAATTGAAACCGGCGCCACGGTCCGGTGGCGGGTCGGCGATGCGTTTTAGTTTGATAGCGAGGGCGTACCTTGTCGCGGCAATTATTTTTTGAGCCGAGCGGATGTAGGCAGCCAGGACTTCGACGGGCTCGAAGAATATACGACCGAGTACCCTGTTCCCAACAACCTGCAAGTTGAAGAAGTCACCATTTTTCAGCATCAGACCAAAGCGCTTTCTCTTACCTTAACCTCAGCCGCTTTCATTGTGGCCGGAGGCAGCAGTCAATCTTCTACAGGCGAAGTGCGGATTGAGTTGCGACTTGTCCGCCATTCCTAATGCGCGAGGGGGCATCCCTACGGCCCCGAACAGTGTGCAAAACCCGCTTTCAGTGTCGTTGGATGTGGTGGACAGAAGTTCACCTGGTCAAAGTCTTTTTTCATTGTGCGAGCGACGGAGTTTACTTTGAAAACGGTGTACAGAAATCGCGCCCGATCTTTTTAAGTGGACCGCGAACTTTCACCGCCTACCTATTACTGTGGATCGTCCTTTTGAGCACTCTTTTGTTGTGGAAGTCACACTCCGTCAACGCTCCCGGACGCTCGGCTACTTGCACGGTGTTGACTCAGTATATGCCGGGAAGTGCCGACTGCGTTGAGCGCGACGCAAAATGGGGACAAGTTTGATTTCAACATCGGAGTGACGGGTTTTCACAATAGCTTATTTTTTGATGGCGTAAACGTAACCGGAATAACGCGCCTGCAACTTCTGGTCTGGAGTCGCCAGGGCGTCATGAGGCCACGGTGGTTGTGGGGTGTCGGACAAAAAACCTGCTCGACCGTCGTGGATCCCATCGTTCCTCCGACCTGTACTCTCAATGCGAGCGCCAATTCTGTGGAGCAGGGTACGAACTTTAACCTGAGCGTGCAAGTGAACGCCGGGACGGCGAGTTCATTTCTGCTCTCAGGAGGCGGCGTGGCCTCTCCTAACGCTTCCACCTCTGTTGTGAACACGGCCAACTTGTCGCCGACCACTTACCAGTACACCGCTCGGGTAACGAACGTCTTTGGGCAAACGGGAAGCTGTTGGAAGAACGTCCAAGTGACGGCACCACCGCCGCCACCGACTTGTTCCATCAGCGTGGTTTCGGCCCCCAACCCCATTCGCGTAAACGATTGGATCACGCTTCGCCTGACCCGACAAAACAGTGTCGGTCACACGCTTTCGGGTCCAAACCTAACGGCGACGACGCAGACCGAGGTCAGTGTGCAAATGCCTAATAGTGCGGGAGACTACACCTACCGTGACATTGTGTTTGCGGCCAACGGCGTGCAAGGCAACTGCTCTAAAGTCGTGACCGTGGCGCCGCCGCCGGGAAGTTGGCATTCACTTTCTCCACCGCAGGATTGCGCCGCTTACTGTTCAGGAATCGGAAAACAAAATATCGATTCCCCCGAAGGGCATCGCTGTGCATCGGGTGAATTGATTCCGCAGTCTGCCGTAGGAGTGGTGAACTTTCGCTATGGTTGCTGGCCGAATTGCAGCCCGCATGGGGCGCCGGCTGGACGCAGCTACAGCAATCGCTACTGCTATGGGACTGGTCAAAAACGCGATAACGATCGGACAGATAAGATAGTGGGCTGCTTCTGCCGATAACTTGGCTTCTCCTCGTTTGTAGAAAGGAACAGTGGCGAAGTGGCCCCAACTAGAAATTTTTTCGGGGCCAAATTGGGAAAACTCTCCCCTCCGTAGGCACAAACTCGTTGGCATCAAACTTGTAATGCAAGGGATCGACGGACGATCCCAGAAATTTTGGGGCGCATGACAAGGACAACGAGACGACGGAGGACGGAATGAAACGTTTTTTACTATTATCTTTTTTGGTGGCACCTATGGTGCTGATGGGCGCACAAGAGCGCGGACCGCGACCGCTTCCTGGTCCGGGACCCAGACCCGTACCGATTCCAGGACCTGGACACGGTGGTGGTCATGGACCTGGGCATGGACCCGGACATCCAGTACCCGGACCGGTGAATGGACCTGCGCTGAACCTGGCTCAGCAACTCATTAACAATCTGAATGAACTGACGGCGCTGACTCAGCGGCGCGCTCAGATGGCTTACAACAACGGGAACATGCGCTTGTACAATGACCTTCGGGACATCAGCTACATGGCTACCCGTATGGGCCAGGAAGTGCAGCAAGGCGTCGTTCGCCCGCTGCGTTTTGGCCAACCGCCTTTTGTGGTTCGGCAGAACCTGAACGATCTGCGCTTTGATTTGAGAAGACTGAACCAGAGCGTTTTGGCGCTTCCCATTGCTCCTCAGATCAAACGGGAAATGGACCAGGTGGAAGCCTCTTTTCAGCAACTGTCGGCAGTATTGAACGGTGGATTCCCTGGACCGCACCCGATTCCAGGTCCCGGACCGATCCCAGTTCCCGGCCCTCAGCAGTACAAATGTGAAGCCGTGGACACCGGATTTGAAGAACACATCTTCCGTCCGCACGTGGGGTATGGACCCAATGTGGTCATTGCCCAGCGTCTGGCTATCCAAAACTGCCAACGCGAGCATGGATCTTGTTCCATCCGCAGTTGTGAAGTGGTTAGGTAAGTAGTCTGCGGGACCCGGGTGGTCCGGGTCCCGCACCTCCTAAATCTCCCGCCGAATCCTCTCCTTCTTTAAAGCCAAGATTAATTTAATGTAAAGTTAGCGCCGCCGTATTGACGACGGTACGCGATGTGCTAACTAAGGCCCTTCGTTAGGCGATTCTTTAGAAGCGAAGGCATAAAACTGAAGGCTTTTTAGGCGGCAAATGCGGTTACTCGCTATTCTTACGATCATTTTTGTATCCTCTATGGGTGAAGCTGGGGGACGCAAACAACGGCTGCGTTGTGAAGAGGAAATGGCCCGTGTTTCTTCCTACGTGATTCGGCAGGGGGAGCTGAATCACATCGTTCTCCCACCGTCCTCCAAGCGGTTTCTCATTGGGATCCTAGTCGAGATGGATGGAGCGCCGCTTTTGGCACTCGGTGGGTACCGCACGCAACACTTTAGTTTGATGAGAGCGCTTAAGGGCATTTCCGAAGCCGAAGGAGCGAATAAAAAGCGCGTTCTGTGGATGGGTGAACTCTTGCTCGTAAATAACGAGCCCTTTGAGGCGCTAGGGAAGTTCACCAAAGGGAATGAGGTCGCCGGGCTATGGCGGGATCAATTCGAAGGGAAGGACTCTGCGGACAAAAACAACATCCACGAGTTTGAAAAGCACGTGCGTGCTTTTAACCCGGAACTCATGGCAGAAGACTTCGAGGGCACCCGTTGGAAGGACGCTAAAGATTCAGAGGACATCCGGCTGATGGGAAAAATGAATCGGTTCTTGCACAACTTTGAAGCCATGAAGGAGCGCGGGGATGTTAAGCCGGACGAGACCTACCGCCACTTCATCCGCACGCAAGCGACGATCGTAATTGCCAACGTGGAGTGGATCCTTGAAGACCCCAAGTTTGACGATAAACCGGACGAACGCCTGGCCAAGCTCAACGCGCTATTCGAACCCGAACTAGCGTTTGATTCCCTCTATCTTTATGTACGTTGGCTAGAGAACGACGGGTACAAAGAGATGTCGCAGTTAAAGGGCCTCCTAAAAAGATACCGCAAAGAGGAGCAGATTCCGCTTTCTGTTTTCCAGGCCATGGACGCCTCCTTCTTCAAGCTCTACACAGACCATGCGGACGTGGACCAGGACCGGCGGCACGTCTGCGAGGCACAGGTCCTCTCGTTGACTCGACCCCAAGCGAGTCCTTAAGCGTCTTTACGGACTTTTGATGTCTGGTTTATCAGGGGTTGCTTCTAATAGCCGATCCTATTTATGGAATGAAAACCAGAAAACGATTTCTTGGCGACTTCCACGTACATTCCAACCTGAGCGATGGGCGCTTGCCCATTCACGAAGTCATCGATCTTTACGGAAAATTGGGATTTGGCGTCATTGCGATTACGGACCACATTGCGGAATCCCATACTTTTGTGGGCAAGGCCGCCGTTTATCTCAACCAGGTGCTGACCCCCGAAACCTTTCCAAAATACATGGAGACGCTAAAGGAAGAGGGCGAGCGTGCCTGGAAACAATACGGCATGCTGGTCATCCCGGGCTTTGAGCTCAGTAAAAATTCAGTCTCCAATCACCGCTCTGCCCACATCCTGGGTATTGGTGTAACGGAATATGTAGAGGCCGACGGAGATCCTATTGAACTGGCGGCCGCCATCCACAAGCAGGGGGCTTTGGCCGTAGCGGCCCACCCGGTGAATACCCGGAAATTTGAAAAGCAAACTTACCACCTTTGGGATCGCCGGGAAGAACTGGCCAACACTTTTGATGCCTGGGAAGTCGCCAGTGGCCCGTACTTATTTGATGAAGTTCTGGCAACGTCTTTACCCAAGATCGCGAGCAGCGATTTGCATAAGCCCGCGCAGATGACTTCGTACAAAACCGTTTTGGAATGCGAGCGTCACCCCGAAGCTATTTTAGATGCCATCCGACGCCAGCAAATTAGCTTCGAATTTTACCGGGCGCCGGTACCCAAAACTGCGGTGGAACGTCCTGTCCAAAGTCGCCCCGTTCCTTCTCTCTCCTTGCTGGTTAACCTTCGCTTTGATTGACAACTTAGACGCTGGGTGTCACGTTTTTTCCCGTTGAATTGAAAGAGAGGGAAGATGCGTAAATCTGCTCCGTTACTAGGGGTTTTGGTTGTTTTGTTGTATGTGCAGCCGTTGTGGGCGAGCCTGGTTCCCAACGATTATGAGTCGGTTCCTGAGGGTGAAGTTGAGGACACGGCCAAGCTGATAGGATCTATTAAGTCCCAATTGAAGGATCACCGCGACGCGCACGCGAAAGCGCACGGTTGCGTGGATGGCATCAAGGTAAAGGTGCTTTCCAATCTGCCGCGTGAACTCCAAGTTGGGTTTTTTGCAAAACCTGGCGAGGAATACTCCGCGATCCTCCGTTCCTCCAGTGGACCTGGCATTAAGGAAGCCTCGGATCAGGATCCGGGTGCACAAGGTTTTGCGTTGAAGATCCTTCTGAACGAAGAGGATCAGAAAAAGGTACTGTCCCCTCCGGGAGAGTCGTCTTCGTTTGCTCCGGCCGAGTTCCCGAAGCACTACAAAACTTTCGATATCGTGACCATCAGCCGGGCGCGTGAGTTTTTTGTAAACAAGGTGCACGACTACTTCGATTTCTTTGGTAGCCAGGGTGCTATCGCGGTCGCCAAAGCCAAGGCCAAAGCTGAGGGAAAATCCGAAGAGGAAATCGCGGCCATCGGCCCGGCACTTCTGAAAAAGCTCTACATCTTGCCCGAAGGCAAGCCGCCTCGTTTGAAAGAAGCAGCTTTGCTGGGTTTGCTAGGTCAGTCCAAAACAAAGAACCCGCTTTGGGAAACCTACGGAAGCTGGGTCCCGTCGCTTTATGGCAAGCGTGCCGTGAAGTACGAGTTCACTCCTTGTGAAAAAGTGGATCCAGACAAGTACGAAGTTCCCGCCGCGATCGAGGGTTGGGAAAGCAATCCCAACTTCTTACGCGAAGTGCTTAAGTACGAACTTCGTCAAGGGGATCAATGCTACCGTTTGCGCGTTCAGTTCCACGAAAAAGGAATGCCGTCTGTTGAAGACGCCGCTTCGGCGTGGAGCACGGAACTTTCTGAATATGTGGACGTAGCGGAAATCACCATTCCCAAAAAGGAAGAAGGCAAGGAACTTATTTCTGAGGATCTTTGCGAAACACTTTCGTTCCACCCTGGCCACGCTTTTGCGGAGCACTACCCGATCGGCGGGATTCAGCGCGCGCGAGTGGGCGGCAAGGATAAGGAAGGTAAAGCTTACACGGGGATCTACACGGTCATTTCGGAAACCCGAAATCTAAACCGTAAGAAAACCCCGGTTCCGTTCCCTTAGCGTGTGGCTGAGGCGGACGCCGGAAAGTTCAGGTTGAGTGTGTTGGCCAAGTTGCGTGCCTCTCGGGCATGTGCTTGGTCAACTGCCAACCACCCAAAGAAAAGCCAGCGCGCAGGGCGCTTACTTTGGTAATGCTTTCGTAAAGTGGCTTCATCCAAGGCGGCCAGAGTCGGCTCTAAGCTTGCCTTCCACTCTTCAAAATCTTTCTTCTCTTCTTCAGTTGAATATTTGAATTCTCCGCCGGTCAGATAGGACTCGAGACTGCTAATGGCAGTGTTGTAAGCATCGCTATTGCTCAGATCAATCTCTCGCTTTTCAATGAGCTTGTCGATCCATCTGCGGATTTGCCGGGCATTAAACTGCGCCGTCACGCGTTGGCTCATGATGGTTTGCAAACGCTCCGTCGCACGCGCGGGCGTGGTGGCTGAGCTTTCTTGATAGCGCAGCTCCCAGGCTTGCTGACGTTGTTCTCTCACAAATTTTGAAAGGGCTTCGGTGTCCTCAGTAGACCAAGCAAAGACTTGAGATTGCGACAACAGAATGGCGGCCCAAACCAATACCCAACGGGGCCCGTTTCCACAGGTATACATCTTCCTCCGCTCCTCTTACGTGAACTATGAACGGTAAAACGATGCAAATGGGAGGCCGGGCTCTCAGGCACGTCTAGACTGCGCGTGCGCGGCTTTAGTGTGCAAGTCCCGGAGTTTGGGGGCATTCGATAGGCGTATTCCCAAAGGGGGGAGGTGAGACAAGAATCCCTTTGAATTCCAAGCGGATACAACACCCCTTTTGCATTGCGGAACCGCCTTTGGATTTGCTATAGAGGGGGCCTCATGCGTGCACTTAGATTCAGTGTTTTGTTCTTTATCTTTGGTTTATCGGTGGGAGCCGTTGAAATAGACGAGCTGCGAGAGGCGGGATGCCCCGTTTTGTTCGTGACCGCGGCGCAAACGATCGCCCAATATTCGGCACTCTCCGTTCCGGACGCTGTGTGGGATCTGGCGACCCGAAAAGGGAAACTAACCGAGCACGAGCAGCGCCAACTTCTCATCGGTCTTGCCCAGCATACCGAAGATCAGGCGGCCTGGGACGCGGTCATGCCCATCCTTAAAGAGCATTGGCGAGAGATCGAACGCCTGGCTTCTCAGCGAGCCCACGCTATCTATGGGGATACGGAGATCCCATTTGTTTCACTTCTCGAACTGGAAATTGATGGCTTAACTGAGCTTGCCGACGAGTGGGACGAGAGAGCGGTACGCAACGGTGTGGCAGCCAATAGTCCCGTTGATTTGGTCGAAGATGTCTTAAACGTTCGCGTAGAACAAAATCTCGATCAGCTTCACCTTGGAAACGCACCTAAAGAGAATGCCAACATCGCTGCTCTCACGAGAGAGCAACGGGTGGAGCATGTTGCGGTCGTCTTCCAGCAGCAGGACAAGTTGCAAAAGAGCACGGTCGGGTACCTGCAAGCCAATCCGCGACTTGCCATCGCGCCCACACTAGCAATGGGAGATATCGACGTAGACGCGCGGCTCACTCATACCGCTTTTAGAAATCACGTGGACCTGGTTCGCTACAATGAACGAAGCGAAGGGATGTTTCCCGAGATTCGCTTAAATACCGATCACCTTCATCTATTTGGAGGGGGCAGCTTACTCACCTTCAATTCGGCGCTGAAGGAATTCATTCGCGTATCGCTTATCAACCGGCAGGAAATAGATGTCCATTACCACTTGGATCACATGTATGGATTGCGCCAGGGAGATCTCACGACTGCCGGCGAACGGCCGACCATCGGTACGTGGTTGCGAGGCGTGAGGGCCACAGACCTGCGGCGTCAGGTGGAGCGCTTCATCGCTTTGGCGATCACGGGACAGATTGACGAGGGCTACAAAAAGAGTGGCGAGCTTAGTTCCACACGGGTCCGCCAGGTGCGGTCTTTCACTCAAGCTTACAAGGTCACCTACATTCCGGAACAGGGTGAGAAGACGGTCCGTTTCCACCTGGAGTTTACGGAAGGGAACTAGAACGAACGCGCTTCGCTCTGGCTGAGCTTGATTCCGCGCGGGCTCCAGAATTCAAACCGAACAAAGCCATGATCTAAGGCGCGGATGCTCAAACGTAGCTGTCCGTTTGCCAGATCTCCCAATTCTCCAGCCTTGAGGTTGTGACGAAGGCGCAAGGAGTGGTTGTCGAAGGAGGCGTCGTTACTCCAGGAGGCGACGACTCGGTAGCCTTCGGGGAGGGAGACCCTCTTTCCCGAAAAATCAAAATCCAGCCAAAGGGCCTCGCCTTCACGGCGCAGCTTGGTGGAAAAAGAGAGCGAATCAAAGTCCGGAATCTCCACCGGGTGTTCTTGTAGCTCTACCGCTACCAGCATCCAGTCGGGAACCCGTACCGTTTTGGCCTCCAATTGGGCCTGTGCCGCGAACATGAATCCAACAACAAATAACCAAGTGATTTTCTTAGACATAGTTTTCCATCCCGTAGATCACGAGTAACACCGCGTGTCAGTTTTTTCAATGGGGGACCGCATCGTTTCTTGACCGCACCAATCAGGTAATTTAACCGGGAGCTTATAGGGGAGGTAGGTTATGGGACTAAGCCGCGGTTGGCTTTGCGGTGGCGCTTTGGCGCTCGTTTTACTGGGTTGCGATCGGCAAATCAGTACGCCACTTGAGGGGGACCCAGGAGTTCCCATCCGCGAAACAAGCAGTTCAAAATACTGTAAGCCGGCCCCGGAGGGAGGCTACGCCTCGTTCGAGGGCGTGGTGGACTCAAAAGGCTTTGATGGCAGCCACTACTTCGCAGAAGGGGCGGCTGCATCGAGCGGCCCATTCTGGATACCTGGGCGGTGACCCACAACGGGGACGCGCTCAAGTGGAGCGAGGCTTCTATCAAGAGTCCGATGGTTCGGGTACCCACGCCTGAAGTACTTTTTCTTTTCACCACTCATTACGAGGCGGGCAGTATCATCAAGCCCAACTGGAAGATCAACTGGTACCACACGGTTGGGAAAGGGACTCCCGAGGATCCGGAGAAAGTCCTCATCGTTTATAAAAAAGAATGGGGGACAAGTTTCATCTCGCATTGGGAAGGCAATATCACCTTGGAGCGGCTCGACGAGAACGTGACAGCTTTTTCCATGTACAACTCCATCAGCGGCACGCGCATCGATGAAAAGAATGCGGTAGGTGGGGTGCACGATCTCTTAGACAACTTTAGAAAGCACAAAGCCAACTGGGAGTTTCTGCAGCCTGATGAATAAATACGAAGACGCACGTTTCGTGGTTACCTTCAAGAGTCGCTTGAGCAGTGAATCGCAAGACTACGGGCCTATGGCGGAAAAAATGCGCAAGCTCGCCGAAGCCCATGACGGCTATTTGGGAATGGACTCCGTTCGCGGAGACGATGGGATTGGGATCTCTATCTCCTACTGGCGGGACTGGGAGTCCATTGTTCGATGGAAGTACGACGCCGATCACCTCGTCGCAAAAAGTCTCGGCAAGTCGCGCTGGTATGAGGATTACTGCGTGAAGATCGCGGAAGTAAGAGATCCGCCGCCTTAACAGGCGGAACGGATCTCATCTGCGCAAACGGCTCCTTGCGCTTCCAAAGCATCGAAGTTTTCGATGAAGCGCGGGAGATGAATGCGTGTTTGCCTCTCCACTTCGTCTCTCCAGCCTTCCGCAGAAGGGTAGAAGAGTTCCATGAAACTTTCCTGGATGCGTGTGGCGTCTTGTGGCCGCCGGGCCCCGTACCAGTGTTTTTGATTTTCAAGCACCATGCGGCTCAGTGAAGCGATGGCCCCACGGTAGGTTTGGCTGTCCAGTGTGCCGTATTCGACGAGCATTGGAATGGCCGTTTTTCCTTCTTGAGCCAAGCGAGCGGCTACGTAGGTTGAAAAATCCCCTTCATTTGAATAGAAATCTTCGCCAATTTCCTCGATAGGGTAGTTTCCGAAGATATGCTTGTACTGCTCCAGTAACTTTTTGTCTTCGGTCGGATTGGGGAAGAGGTGCATAAAACCTCTTTTTCCGAAACCGGTGTGAAGGTCGAGGTTCAATACTTTCGCGTAAGGTTTGGAAAAACGTACAAACAGCGCTTCGACTAGTTGTTGATTGGGCTCGAAGTCGCGGCCACCGTAAAAAATCCCTTTGGGGTACTCGTATTGGCCACCCGCGATCGCCTGCTTGAGACTCCCCACCGAGTGTTTTCCCATTTGCATCAGGGCCTCGAGCAGGAACTTGATGTGCGACACCCAGGAGCTGGACGCCGGTTTTGCCGGCATCAAAAGATGTTTCAGCTCGGTAAACTGCGGATTTTTGATATCAAAGTGATTTTTGTTCACGCCGAAGTTGCGATTGAGATCGACGCTATTCTCACTGACTCGTCTTCCGTATTTGAAGCCGTACGGGTTGATCGCGTGGATGAAAAGGTAGCCCGTTTTTTGATTGGGTAGTTTTTCCGGAATTACAAACTCGTCCAGAAGCATGTGCTGCATCGCGCTTCCGGCATAAGCTTCCACTCCGTGGACGCCCGAGGAAACGATCACAAGCCCTTCCGTTGCGTCTTTGGGCGGAAGGTAGAGGTAGTCGATGGTCAAGTCGTCATCGATTTTGCTCGGTACCTTTACGGAACCGGAAGTTGCCCCTTCAAACTGTCGTTTGGCTTGCGCCGTTAGATCACGAAACTTTTTTCTAGCGGATACGTAGCTGTCGGAATAATAACTCGCTCCGAGTCCCGGAACAGAGAAGACGAATAGTATTGCGAAAAAGAACTTAAGCATTCCCAACTCCCATGTGTAATCACGTACAACCGAGTACGTTGCCCGAGTTGAAGCTGTCATCAACGCGGAAGTGGGGTCAAGCGTCTGGCGCAAGTCCTTTGCACGCTTGGGTTTTCGGTCGCCACTTTGGTTGGAGATCGGAAGCAACGCGTCGAAACGGGTTTTCCTCAGGAAATTGGGTTCACACTGGGGAGTTCGAATTCTAGATGGAGTGCAAACGGAATTGGCTCCCCGGGACGGATTCGAACCGCCGACAGGGTGGTTAACAGTCACCTGCTCTACCGACTGAGCTACCGGGGAACACGATCGGTCAAAGGGGGCATTCTACTTGCTTGGAACGGAATGTAAAGAGCCCCTTGGGGCCAAAATTACGACCGCAGAGAGCGCAGGATTTTCTTGGAAACGGACTTGAGGGTCTCAAAAACGCCGCTTCCGTCCTTGGCGACCGCCTCAAACTCGTCGGCCCCAAAAGTATTCAGCTGCTCGTGGAGGACCTTGAGCGGGATGGGATTGTCGGTATCCCGCTTGTTGTACTGGATAACAAAGGGCAACTGGCGCAGATCATAGCCCTGTTCGCGCAGGTTGGTGTCCAGGCTCTTCAGGCTGGCGATGTTTTCTTCCATCCGCTCCACCTGGGAGTCGGCCACAAATACCACCCCATCGACCCCCTTCAGCACCAGTTTGCGGCTGGCATCGTAAAAGCGCTGGCCGGGGACGGTGTACAGATGAAACCGGGTCTTGAAGCCTCGGATTTCACCAATATTGAGCGGCAGAAAATCAAAAAACAGGGTGCGCTCGGTATCGCCCGTGAGCGAGACCATCTTGCCCTTATTGTCGGGGCTGGTTTGCGAGTAGATGTACTGCAAGTTAGTAGTTTTCCCGCCCATGCCAGGGCCGTAGTAAACAATCTTGCAATTAATTTCGCGAGCCGCGTAGTTGATGAAGGACATGACTATCCCTACTGTATTACAAGGCGACGCGATTTTGAAGTGCCTTGCCGAGGGTTGCCCCATCAAGGTACTCGATTTCTGATCCGACCGGGATTCCGTACGCGATGCGGCTAACCTTCAACCCGTTGTTTTTGATAAGCCGCGCGATGTAAAGAGCGGTGGTATCGCCTTCCACAGTCGGATTCGTCGCTAAAATGACTTCCTGAACCTGATCCGCCTTGATCCGATCCTGGAGTTCCTTAATCTTCAGCTTGTTTTCATGCACGCCGTCCAAAGGTGAAATGGAACCGTGCAATACGTGGTATTTCCCTGCAAAATGGCGGGCTTTCTCAAAGGCAGCCAAATCCGCGGGCGTTTCTACCACACAGACCAGATCGCTCCTGCGCTGCGGGTGGCTACAGATAGCGCAGATAGGGGTTTCGGTAAAATTGCAACACACCGCGCAGGTTTGGAGCTTCTGACGAGCCTCCAAAATGCTGTGCGCCAGAGTTTGGGCGTATATCTCAGGCTGCCGGATAATGTGGTGTGAAAGCCGAGTCGCTGTTTTTTCGCCGATCCCGGGTAACTGTTTGAGTGCCGGGATGAGATTTTCCAGCGCCCCAATATCGATAGTTTGGTTTTCCATTAAGAATTAAAAAGACCGGCCAGCGGTCCCAGGCCCCCCATCAAACCCTTCATTTCTTCAGAAACCAGAGCGTGGGCACTTTTCAAGGCTTCGTTTACGCCGGAAGTAAGCAAGTCCTGAAGCATCTCTTTGTCGTTCATCTTGAGCACTTCCGGATCGATCTCGATGGAAACCACTTCTTGCTTCCCGTTGGCGACCACCTTAACCATACCGCCACCCACAGAAGACTCCGCCGTCTTGGTAGCGGCTTCATCTTGAATGCGTTTCAATTCCTGCTGCATTTTCTGGGCTTGCTGCATAAGGCCGCCCATTCCTAAACCCTTCATGGTTGCTCCCGTTAGTGGTCTATCTTAACATCCACAATTTCCCCTCCAAGCATTTCTTTGGCTTGCAGAACGGAGGGGTGTTCCAGCGCTTTCTTTCTCAGGTCTTCTGTTTCGATCTGTCGAGTGGTTTCAAGACTTTGATGGGTGTCTTCCGTCGCATTGGAAAGCGTTATCTCGGTGTCTTGTCCGAAGTGATCTTGAATGGCTTTCGAGATGTCGTCCCAATTCTTGGTTTCTTTGGCCTGCTTCTCGTAAAAACTTTCCTCGGGGAAGCTGACCACGACGTTCTTCTTTTTGCCTTTTTCATCAATCTTAAAATTGGCGTGACTGAGGAGCGCTCCCAGCAACGGGCGCCTTTTCATTAAGGCGTCTACAAAAGACTTCCAGTTGGGCTGGCCCGGCACCAGAGGCGGAGGGCTGGCAGAGGGCCCAGGAGGTGGCGAATGGTACGCTTCAGGCGGTGGCCCCGGCGGAGGGCCAGAAGGCGCCGTGGGGGCAGCCTTTGCGACAGGCGCTATGGGTTTAGAAGGAGTAGGCGGCGTCGCCGCGGGCGCTGCGGCCTTGGTAGCGGGCTGTGGAGCTGCTTGCACAGGCGCTTGCTGCCACAGGCTTTCTATTTTGGATAGCCCATCGAGTTTTGCCATGCGAGCGACCGCCATTTCGATCACAAACCGAGGCAAGCTGGCCCAGCTCAACTGGGAAAGAACCTGCGAAAATATCTGCGCCATTCTTTCTAACTGCAACAGTGAAGCCTGCGCACTCAAACTTTCCAACTCCGCAAAGTGTGTGCTCGACACATCCAAATCGGCCGCGGTTAACGGCTTTTTCTGCTCTGTCGCAAGCGACATCAGGTAGAGCCTGCGGACTTCTTCCAAACACCGCTCACAAAAGTTTTTGAGATCCACTCCGCCAAAATAAGTTTCTTCGATAAGCTTGAAAGCGCCAGGGAGATCCGCTTTGAGGATAGACGCCAACAGTGCCCGCGAAGCGCTGGAGCTACTGATTCCTAAAGCCTCGACGACTTCTTTTTCCCCAAGCTGGCTTTCGGGAGCACTCGAATAGCACGAAAGCACCTGATCCAGTAAAGACAAAGCATCGCGTAGCGCCCCATCACTGTGGGCTGCAATCACGCGCAGGCCGTCTTCGGAAATGCTCAAAGACTCTTTCTCCAAAATAACTTTGAGGCGATCAATGATTTGCACGCTCGTCAGCCGTCGAAATTCGAAACGTTGGCAGCGCGACAAGATGGTCATCGGAATCTTCTGCACTTCGGTCGTGGCGAAAATAAAGACCACGTGCGCAGGCGGCTCTTCCAAGGTCTTTAGAAGCGCATTGAAGGCGTTAATGCTCAGCATGTGGACTTCGTCGATGATGTAGATTTTGTAGGTGCCGGTCGAGGCCCCGTACGCCACATTTTCACGAATTTCCCTTACGGCCTCCACCCCGTTGTTTGAGGCGCCGTCTATTTCCACAACGTCCAGAGAACGCCCTTCGGCGATCATCTGCGATTCGGGCATCTCGTTGTTGGGGCAGCGTAGGGCGCGCGCAAAGATACGCGCGACGGAAGTTTTACCAATCCCTCTAGGGCCACTAAACAAGTACGCATGGGAAACGCGGTTGTGGGTGATGGCATTCTTTAAGGTCTGAACGACGTGCGACTGGCCCACTAGATCTTCAAACTCGGTGGGGCGCCATTTTCGTGCAATTGCCAGGTAACTCATCGGAACCAGTACACCTTAAGTACAGGGCTTGGGAAAGCCCAAGCCCCATACTTAAGTGGCTCGGGTTACCTGCGTCGCACATTGCACCAAACTACCGCTGCTTCCTTCCGGACCTGACGGGGTTCGCTGGGCTCTGTCGCGCAGGGCCGAGCCATAGATATATGGTTGTAGGTTTAGCGGGGTTTGCCTGGGTGGGCAACCCCTATTAATCGTGGGCGGTGAATCGCCCCCCAAGCGGCAAGCCGCTAGGGGAGAAAGTCTTCAATCGCTTCGATCTTGGCGTCCAGAACGTTGCTGAGCGGGACGTCCCCGACCGAGGTAAGAAGGTTCTTGTAGGTTTTGCAATCCGCCAAAAGCGAGCGGAGCGCGTCTTCGATATCCATGGCGTTGCCGGTGAATTCCGAGGCGTCGTTTAGCTCAACGGTGTATTCATCCGCGCCATTGACCTTCGCCACGGTAAAAATCACATTATGATCTTTTTTGAGCGCCGCTGTGGCGTCCGTCATTTTGGAATCCAGGGAATCAAACTGGGCTTTTTGGGCTTCGCTGTATTCGGGTTCCTTCTTATCGGCAAACTTCTGTCGCTCGTTTTCCAACTCCGGTTTCAGCACTTCGACCAACTTATCGAGCCGTTCTTTGAGCGCCTTATTTTTCAGGTACTCTTCGTGCTCTTTGAGGAAGGCCTCGATCTTGCGCAAGAAGGCCAGCACCTGAAAGTAACGGGTGCTCAAAGCGTAATGGTGTTTAGCCTTAGTAGGAAATTCCGCGCGTGTTTCCGGGGCAAAGGTCACAGACTCAACGTGAACGTTGTTCGACTTGTATTGGTAGATGGGGTGGATGCCGGTTTCTCCTGGCAGCGCCTTTTCCATATTGTCGATCACCACGCCGTCAGGGATGAAACTTGATTTTGCTTTCAACGTGTCGGTTCCATCTCCACAAGAAGCTACCAACAGCAGCGTCGCGAGCAAAAAAGTATTCCGAAGCGCGGTAGTGACAATTTTCGGCACGAATTCCTCCAAATACTTAAGGATAGGGCGCACATAATACAGAAGAATGGATTTGATCTCAATGGGCATGCAGTAAACGCTCAGAATCATACTGGAAAGGGCGCGGATGTTGGTCTTGCAAGTTCCTCAGATCGGCCTTATGTTATTGCTGTTCTCGGGTAACGGGCACACATCGTTGAATCCGTCCGGCATGAGTGAATCTTGTAAGGCATCGGTGTAGGGAATTCGATGGATCCTATGGATAGTCAAATGTCTTTGATCGATGAAACTCAAGAAGTGATCAAGTTTTTGGAGGACGCTGGCAAGAACGGCATCATCTCCGAGAACGCCATGCATAGCCGCATGAGTGCCTGCAACAATCTCTTTGGCGTGCTTCGCGAGGAGAAACCAACGCCGAATACGTTTTGAAGAACCTGGGCCTGTTGGTGGGGCGTTTCAAAAGAAAAACACCAACGTAAACAAAAATACTTTAAAGGTCTACAAGTCGCGCGTGAAGAGTTCGGTGGAAGACTTCATGCAATGGAGCCACCGATCCCATTGGCTGGGAACACGCGATGATGAATAAAGTCACCGTTCCCAAAGTCGAGACGGTGGCTCCGGTTCGTCCCAAAGGAAGTCAAAGCGCCCAGCTATTGTGGAGCCCAAGGAAGCCCCGCTCACCGACGCGAGCAAGAAAAACGTACGCCACCTCTCGCTGCCCATCCGATCGAGTTTGAGATCCAGATGTCCATCCCGGCGGATGGTTTGACAGCGGACGAATTGATTAAACTACAACTCTTCCTGTATCCTTTCTGTAAGGACGCCTCCGGCGATTCGGCGCCGGAATGGCCCACGCTCTCAACCAGTAGGCATTGATGCAATTTTGCGCCACGCAAAAAGGCTGGGTACGCAAATCCATACTGATTCTGGTCTTGTTCGCTTTTCTTGGGAACGGCGTGCCAGGGATTGCAGCCAGCAAAAGAAGGTCCGTCGCAAAGAAAGCGACGCAGTCCAGAAGTTACTACATCCCGTGGCTCATCGGCGCAGAACTGGGAATCAATTTCGGCTTTTCGCAGAATGTTCCCAAAGGCGATGGCTCTACCCGTCAGGGTTTAATTTTGGGCGTTTTTGGGAGCGCGCCTTTCTCAGTGAACGCCTCTTCATCCAGCCGGGCCTGCGCTACATCCAGAAAGGGGTGAACACAATCTTATTTGGGATTGTTGGGGGACGGTAGTTTTGGACGCTGTTGAGCTTCCAATTCTATTTAAATACAAGTTTGGGAATTCTCGCTTCCAACCCCTATGTTTTCACTGGCCCCACGTTTTCGTTGGCCTTACTACGGGAAATTCGCGTGCTGGGGGCGTTTTCCAAACCCTCATCGACCGTTTCAACGAGTTCGATATCGGTCTTGCCATCGGTATGGGAACCGAATTTGTCTTTGCAAAAGAACTTCCGAGGCTTTGTGAACCTTCGCTACTCACTAGGCCTGGTCGATCTGCAGAAGGACGGCGACCAGTACTACACCCGCGGGATCGAGCTGACCGCCGGGGTGATCACTGTCTTGTAACGCACACCCAGCTTGATTTTCCGGCTCATCGTTTGATTCACCGTACTTCTTCTGGTATGAAAAGCCTGGCTCACTGAATGATTCCTAGGAGGTCTCGCGAATAATGGCTCGGATTTTTGACCCTGCAAAGTCTCCCGTTTCTCACTTCATGACGTACCACTACCGCCATTTCAACTCGGCGGCGCTCGTGGATGCGGCAGAAGGCTACCGTACCCACCTGGAAAAAGGCGGCAAGATGCTCGTCACGATGGCGGGTGCGATGAGTACCGCAGAGCTGGGACTGTCGCTCGCGGAGATGATCCGGCAGGGCAAAGTGCACGCCATTAGCTGCACGGGTGCCAACCTTGAAGAAGACGTCTACAACCTTGTGGCGCACGAGCACTATCGCCGAATTCCCAACTACCGAGATCTGACAGCTTCGCAAGAAGCCGCGCTTCTCGATAAGGGGATGAACCGCGTGACCGATACGTGCATTCCGGAAGACGATGCGATGCGAGTGATCGACAAGATCATGGTTCGCAAGTGGGCGCAGGCGGAAGAGTCCGGCGAGCGGTTTTTCCCGCATGAATATTTCTATCAGCTCATTGAGGACTGGATGGCGATGCCCGAATCGGAGCGCCCCTTCCAGATTGATCCCAAGAATAGCTGGCTCGTAGCAGCCTGGGAGCGGAAGCTTCCGATGTTTGTACCGGGCTGGGAAGACTCCACCTTGGGCAACGCGTGTGTTGCCGAAACCCACCGGGGCAATCTGCGCTCGTTGCGTTCGATGAAAAGTGGTCTGGAGTACATGGCGGCACTCGTGGAGTGGTACCGCACGGAAGCCACGGATAACTCTTACGGATTTTTCCAAATTGGCGGCGGTATTGCGGGCGACTTTCCGATCTGTGTCGTGCCGTTGATCAATCAGGATATTCTTCGCCACGACGAAACAAAGTCTGTCCCGCTCTGGGGCTACTTCTGTCAAATCTCTGATTCCACGACCAGCTACGGATCTTACTCGGGAGCGGTTCCCAACGAAAAGATTACGTGGGGTAAACTGGGAGTCGATACACCGCGATTCATTATCGAATCCGACGCCACTATTGTGGCGCCGTTAGTGTTTGCCTACGTTCTAGGTTGGTAACTTAGAAGGTCGAACGCCTCGGCATAATGACGAGGAAGAACAAAGCGGCAAGCCCGATCGTCATGATGACACCAAGGAACAACCAGTTCTGACGGATAAATCCGCTAATTCCAACGTTCGCCTGCTGGCTGTTGGTATTGCGTTCCATGTCGGAAGTCGGTTTGTTGAACTCGGCTTTGGCCTGGGCCGCCATCGCCTCATCACTCAGCTCGATGTCTTTGGGATCTAGCTGCTTTGCTACGATCCAGTTATTGCGGGCGTAGTCGCTCAAATTCTTGGGAGCAAGCGCCAGAAGCTGGCCTTCCTCAAGATCGGTCGGATCCCCCATCTGGTTCACCACCGCGATTTCTTTCCAGCTGCGAGAGTCTCCGTAAGCCTCTTTCGCGATCTGCGCCAAGCTGTCGCCGCGCTTGATCGTGTAGGTTTCTGGCTTCACCGTGCGTTCGTAATAGAACGAGCGCATCTTCGAATCCGTGGGTTGTTCCGTAGAGGTGTAAAAAACGGCTGTTCCCGGTTCCCAGCTAGGCGCGCCGCCAGCCGAAGCGAGCAAGTCGGCTACGCGATCTTGGGATCCGTAAATCATTTCAGAAACGGCTTCGGGGGTGTCCCCGTTGCGCACAAAATAGTAGCGGTTCAGAACGCGGCCACCTTCTTGAATAGCCTCACCAGAAATCTCAGGCGTTTTGGACTTGGCGCGCGTGCGTGTGCGGCGCGGGGCCGGCTCAGGAGTTAGCGCGGCCACGGTGGCCGGCTCAAAACTAGCGGGTTCAAAATTTGAGGAATCCAGGGCTAAGGGAGCGGCTTCGGGAGCGGAGAAACCGTCCAGAGCCACATCGCTGCCGGGTTCGGAGTCAAAGAGCGGACCGCTGCTTTCCATCGGCATTTCGGCGCTGACCGCTTGGGCTACCGGGGCCGCGCTTTCTTCAAAAAGCAGGTCGCCGCCTTCCGCGCCGGGCTCTTCGTCTGAAAGAAGGGCGGCCATTTCACCGTCCAGCTCTTCCGTTTCGGCGTCCAAGCTGTCCGAAGCGCTTTCAGAAGGTTCTTCCGAGAGCAGGCTGTCCACGCTCAATTCGGCGGTCTGGCTGGTTTCGCCGCCGATTTCGTCGATGCTTTCGATGCCTGTATCCAGGCTATCGCCCATGGACGCCTTCAGGCTTTCGTCGAAGAATTCGCTCTCGTTCTGGCCCGCACACGATACAAAGAAGAGTGCCGTCAGTAGGGACATCATCCAAACAGATAACTTGGTAGTTCTTTTAAGGACCTTCATGGCTCTCCCCTTTCATTTAATTGGGACATCGGGGCCTGCTTCTATTATTTCGGTAGAAATTAAGAAAATTTTGACCCAAAGAGGGAGACCGCATCACAATCTTGTAAATAGCTGTATTTCCTATTAAAAATATGTGATGACTCAGCGCCGCATTCCGCTACCAAAGCGCCTCGCTTTCTGGTACGACGAGGCGGTCTGCGAAAAGCGTCGCAACCAAGGACAGGCTCAAAGAGGTGACGGATGATGCGAATCCTGGTGATAACGCTGGGGGTGATAAGGCTGGGGGTCTCTTACGGGGCGACTCAGGAGCTCACCGCCGTGAAACTCGGCATGCTCCAGGGGCAAGCTTCGCCTACCGAGCGCCTGAGCGACTACGAACGCGGGCTTGAAGCCGCGCTTTTCTACGCGATCGGGGAAAACGACAAGCGTCTCAATCAGTGTGGTTACGAACTGGAAGTCCGCACCGCTTATTATGATGACGAGGATAAGCTTTCCGCCAAGGAGCGGCGCAAGCGCTGGAGAAAGAAGGCGTCTGGGCTATCTTCGGCCCACTCTCCAGTTACCCTTTCCTGGTGGCGCGCAAAGGTCTAAGGAAACGGCGATGGTCTCGGCCATGGCGGAGCACGAGCCGTTACCAGTCTGCCGCCTCCTTTCTTTACGATGTACCCTGCGATCGATGAGCTAGCGAACGGTGCCGTTGTCGGGGCGGAGAAGGGCGTTTTTGGACGTCATTACGGCGCGCCTATTGATGCGAGCTGCCCCTCCTGCAAAGATTTTGGCGAAGAGTTCGCCCGACAGTCCCAAGGCAAATTCGAACGTCTTTTTTGATCGATGTCGTAGGCAACACGCCTGACCTGCTTGGCCTCATGACGGAGCTTGCTGCAAAGCCCGTGGACTTTTTACTCATCCCAAATTTTTCGAGCCTCTCGGCGTATGTGATCAAGCAGGTCCACGAGAAATTTCCGGCCATCAAATTTGTGGGAGCTGATTTTTGGGGCGATGAACAGGTGCCCAACCTGGATAAATACAATTTGCCCCCATCGGTGAGAGGCATCCACGTGCGTGGAGGCCCGTCAGCCGCCAATATGCGCGACTATTATAAGGTGCGTTCTCTGCGACGCGAGCACGCGGGCAAGAGTGTGTTACCTGACTTTGCCTCCTTTATGATGGTGGATTTCGTGCGGCGTCTGGCCAACGAGCTCTGCGAAAACAAGCCCAAGGACAAGGCCGCGTTTCTGACCTACCTGAAACGCTTAAAGCCTGATCATTTCAAGACGGCGATGAAAGTGGCGGTATTCACCTTGGAAGGGCCTAAGGTCAACTACGCTTATGTAATATCAAAATGAGCACGCTCGCTGAAACCCCACATATCTCCATCGATTGGATAGCCAAGAAGGCCTCAGTATGGGCCTTCATCGCGACCATTTTCTTTGTCACCATTTTCTCGCTCATTGCGCTCTTGCAGGAGGTGCGCACGCGCATCGACAAAGAAGAGCGGCGTCTGGGCGTCGTCGCTCCCGCCATCACCCGCTCTATCGCGAGTGAACTGTTGGTGGGTGACGAACGTTCGCTCGAGCTTTTGACTGAGGAACTCAAACGCCAGTTCAATTTAAGTTCGTTGGAGTTGGTAAAAAATGAGAACGTCTGCGCCCGTCGTACCGACGGCTGGAGAAAATGGATCCCCACCTTCGAAAGCTGTCTTGCAGTCCCGCTCAAAGAAATCAGCTCTTCCCTGTTCTTGGTGGTGCGCAGCCGAACCCCTGAGCTGAGTCTGGCGACGGGATTTTCGGTGGTTTTTTGGTTTTGTGTGCCGTTAATCCTCTTTGGTTTGTTCACGACCTACCGAATTCGCAAAGAGCTTGAGAAGTCAATCGTTGAGCCCATTAAAAGGTTGGCGCGCGATCCGGAGAACTGGGACGGTGGCAAGCAACCTTGGGTAGCCGAAGAAACGGTCACGCTACACCGTAAGCTTCAAAGTTACATGCGCGAGAGAGATCTAGAAAAAGACAAAGCATTGACCTTGCAAACGCAGGCATCCATCGGCGACATGGCGGCGCAGGTGGCGCACGACATCCGCTCACCCTTGGCCGCTCTGGACATGTTAGCAACCGGACTGACCCAACTCCCGGAAGAAAAACGTGTGCTCATGCGCGGTGCTTTGGGCCGGATACGCGACATTGCCAACGGACTCTTGGATAAGCACCGAAGCCACCCCACCGATACGGCCGCTGCCACCGAAGTAAAAGCAGAACTCATTTCCACTCTGGTTGAGCCGCTCCTCTCCGAGAAGCGTGTTCAGTACAGAGGAAAACTTGAGATCCAGATTGATTCTGTCGTCGGTCCACGCTCCTACGGTCTCTTTGCCAAAGTGAACCCCACAGAGTTCAAGCGCGTGCTTTCCAATGTCATCGACAACGGGGTCGAAGCCTTGGGTAAAAAGGGCAAGGTTGTCGTCGAAACCTACGCGGACAAGGAAGCGGTTACCATTTGCGTGACGGACAACGGAAAAGGCATCGCAGCGGAGAATCTTCCGCGTCTCATGACTCGCGGTGAGAGCTTTGGCAAAGCCAGCGGCGCGGGTTTGGGTCTGTACCACGCCAAGACATCAGTGGAAACTTGGGGCGGCAGCATCCGGATCCATTCGCAAGAGAATAAGGGCACTAAGGTGCAGATTGATCTCCCGAGAGTGGCGATCCCGAACTGGTTTTTCTCGCAGCTCATTCTTAAACCCCGAACGAACGTGGTAATTCTGGACGACGATCCGTCTATCCACCATGTCTGGGAAGGGCGCTTCCGTTCTCTAAAACTCCGCGAGCGTGCGGTGCAAATCTGCCATTTCTCTACGGGCGAAGACGCGAGCCGGTGGTTTGCAAACCCGGAGCACGCCACTCCCGGTGATGTGTACCTGATCGACTACGAGCTGGTAGGCGAGAGCAAAAACGGCTTACAGCTTATTGCTGAGCATGCGATTGCGGCCAATTCGGTACTGGTAACGAGTCGCTCCGACGAGAAAACAGTGCGCGCCCGATGCCAGAAGCTCGGTGTTCCGCTACTCCCCAAAAACCTCGCTGCTTTTGTCCCCATCATTTTCGAAGGTTCCGCACTCGCGTGACGCGTCGCATTTTGCGTCCCCTTGTTGGCATTCCACCGTCGGGCTTATATCATCTAGGGTTTCACCAAACGAGAGACGTAGCAGCATGAAAAGAATCATCATCTGTGGGGCGGGCGAAGTCGGAAAACACGCCGCAGAGGTGCTTGCCCGAGAAGGGCACGCGGTTTCCGTTATCGACGTCGCGACCGCCAGGCTGGCCTTGGTGGAGGAGAGCGTCGATGTGCGCTCCATCCGCGGCTCGTCCTGTCACCCCGAAACGCTTAAAGAAGCGTCCGTGGGGTCGGCGGATCTTTTAATTGCCGCAACGAACCACGATGAGTTCAACCTGCTTTCGGCGGCCCTGGGAAAACGCATGGGAGCGGGCCGAGTCGTCGCGCGTATTCACCACCGCACGTATATCGACAGCACCTTGATGGATTACGGCAAAGAGTTTTCGATCGATCACCTCATCTGTCCGGAGCAGCTCACTTCACAGGCGATTACGGGGAAACTTGAGGACCCAGGCGTGATGGCCATCGAGCGTTTCGCTCAAAACAAGATCGAGATGCACCGCTACACGGTGGAAAGAGATTCAAAAGCCATCGGGACCAAGTTGAGCGAGTTAAGACTTCCCACCGAGGTTCGTCTGGCGGTGGTCAACCGGGACGGCCACTATTTTACTCCCGGTGGTGAGACCACCTTACTCGCGGATGATGTGGTCACGCTCATTGGGGAAACGAAACACTTTACGCTCGTGCGCCATTTGTTCAGCCCTCGTAAAACATCGAACAACAGTGTCGCGATTATGGGTGCCACCTCCATGACGGAGTGGCTCTCCGAAGATCTGAAGCGCCGAGATTTTGCGATTCGGGTTTTTGAAAAGAACCGTGCGCGGGCGATCGATTTTTCAGAGCGTTTCCCACACCTCACTGTGCTGGATTCGGATCCCACCGATCCCACCGAGTTTAAAGAGGAGCATCTGGACGAGGCCACCGCTTTCATCGCCGTATCTGACGACGACGAACACAATATTCTAGGGGCGCTTCAGGCAAAGCAGCTGGGAGCGCGGTTAACGGCCGCGGTCATCCACATGCCGACTTACTTGCCGCTGCTTGAAAATCTTGGTGTGGATTGGCCCCTGAGCCCGCGCATTGTTGCGGCAAGAGAGCTTTTAAAACTGGTGGACGATGCCAGTGTCCGGCGCCTGGCAAACCTGGCTCCCGACGTGGCGGATGTTTATGAAATTGGGCCGGTGCGCGAAGGTGAGGCCGTCGATCGCCTTTTGAAAGACATCTCCCTGCCAAAAGGGTCTTTTGTGGCAGCCATCCAGCGCGGGGGTGAGGTGCATGTCCCGGGCGCCAATAACAACATCATTCGGAACGACATCCTCGTGGTCATCGGACCGACCGGAGTCGAGCCGGAGCTTCGAAGGCTCTTCATAGACAAGTGAAAACCATTAACTACAGATACGTCCTGCGGCTTTTGGGGCTGCTGCTCCTTCTGATGAGCGCTTCAATGGTACTGGCGTTTAGCTGGTCTATTTTTGAATATTTTTTCCGTGTTTCTTCCTGGCGGCAGGGGATGGAGATCGTTCGCGCCTTTCTGGTGACGATGGCGATTGGCGGTTTTGTGGGCGGCGGGCTTTGGTTTGTGGGAAGTACCGACGGGCACTTTGGAAAGCGCGAAGCCCTCTTTTTAGTGAGTGTATCGTGGTTGGTCGGTGCGATGCTCGCTGCCTTTCCGTTTTATTTTTGGGCAAAGACGCACGTTTTCATCCCATTGCAGGATCAAGCCTTTCTGTCCTTTATCAATTGCTATTTTGAGGCGATGAGCGGGCTCACGACGACGGGGGCGACGGTACTTTCCAATGTCGAATCCATTCCGCGGGGTCTTTTGTTCTGGCGGGCTTTTACGCATTGGCTGGGCGGGCTCGGTATCGTCGTTATTTTCGTGGCGGTGCTCCCGTCGTTGGGCGGCGGAGGCAAGAAGCTCTTTCACTTCGAGTCGACCGGCATTGCTTCGGATACGGCGACTCTGAACATCAAAGAAACGACGCGCATTCTGCTACTCATCTATATTGCGCTCACCGTTTCACAGATTGTACTGATGAAGCTCGTGGATCCAACGATTGGTTGGTTTTCCTGTATCACGGAGTCGTTCGGGACACTGGGCACCGGCGGGTACAATATCTACAACGCCAGCTCCGGGCAGCACAGCCCTGCTGTGCAGTGGGTGATTATTCTCTTCATGATTTTGGCCGGCATCAATTTCGGCCTCTACAAAAAAGTGGTGCGGGGCAAGCTTCGATCGGCCGTCAAGGATACCGAGCTGCGTGTCTATCTGGGAATTATTGCGGGCGCGTCTCTCATCATCTGCGCTTTTATTTACGGCACCGACTACCACGAAACCACTGGCGCTTTGAATAACAAGAGCCTCTTTACGGCGGCCCGCGACGCCATTTTCCAAGCCGTGTCCATTCAGACCACTACCGGATCGGCGACCGCAAATTTTGATCAGTGGGGCCTTATCCCCAAAGCGGTCTTGATCACGCTCATGTTTATCGGCGGCTGTGGCGGATCTACGGCTGGGGGGATCAAGGTAATCCGCATTGTTGCGGCCCTCAAAATCATGCGGGTGGAATTGGAACGGGCCTTCCGGCCCAGTGTGTTGCGGCCAGTTCGCATCGGGACGCACAACGTAGAGTACCACCAACGCATCTCCATTCTCGCTTACGTGCTCGGCATTTTGTTTCTGTTCGGTGTGGGATCGGTCCTCTTGATGATTACCGAGCGGGCCAGCGGGATCTCAGGCACCACGGCGATGGCAGCCGCGATCGCGACGCTGAATAACGTGGGTCCCGGCTTGGCCGGGGTGGGCCCCGTGGAGAACTTTGGTTGGATTTCCGGGGCAGGCAAGCTCCTGCTGTCCCTTCTGATGGTCATCGGCCGCCTGGAGGTCTTTGCCATCCTAGTCGTTCTGATGCCCGCCTTCTGGCGTTCGCACTAGATCTCGTCTATAAGTGGGCAGGAGCCTCAAATGTCGGAGTCCGCAAAAAGAAGGTGGGTGGTCAAAGTAGGGAGCCCGCTCGTTTGCAACGGCGGGCCCTTGCTGCTTCGGGTGTGGATGCAGCAGGTAGCGGCACTCCTCAAAAAACAGGTCGAGGTGGTGTGGGTAACCTCAGGAGCCATTGCGACGGCCATTGAGCGGACCGGTTTTGAATCGACGACCCGAACACTCGCGGAAAAGCAGGCGCTCAGTGCCATCGGCCAGCCGGGGTTGATGGATCTCTATAACCTGAGCTTGAATGCCGTGGGGCTCAAAGGCGCGCAGATCCTTCTCACCTACAGCGACATGGCGGATCCGGCGCGTTGCCAAAACCTGGAGCGCACCTTGCAAACGCTGCTTCAGTGGGGCGTGGTCCCCATCCTCAATGAGAACGATGCCGTCGCCACCGAAGAGATCAAGTTTGGCGACAACGATTCGCTCAGTGCGAAAGTGGCAGTGATGTTGAATGCGGATCGCCTGGTTCTTTTGACCGATGTGGATGGCTTGTATGAGAAAAATCCCAAGCACCATCCCCAAAGTGCGATTGTGCCGCACTTGAGTGCGGTGAGCGACGCCTTACTGGAACAACTTGAGCCGGCGGAAGGATCCAAGTTTGGTACCGGCGGGATGTACTCTAAACTCAAAGCCGCCAAAGAGGCCAATGCCGCGGGTATCCGCGCTTCGCTCGTTCGGGGAGATCTTCCCAATGTGCTACTGCGCCTTGCCGATGGAGAAATGTTGGGAACTCTAGTGGGAGCCAAAGGATGACTGAGAACGAGATACTCACTCAACTTGCCGCTTTGAAAAAAGAAGCGCGCGAACTTCGCACCGCGCAGCTCGAAAAAAAGAACGCGGTCCTGCTTACCGCGGCCGAACTCTTACTAAAGCAAGCGCCTAAGATTTTGGAAGCCAATGCGAAGGACATGGCGGCGCTCCCGGCGGATAGCTCATCCGCATTTAAAGATCGATTGCTATTAAACGAAGAACGGCTAAAACAGGCCGCCGATAGCTTGCAGCAGGTAGCGGCTCAGAAAGATCCGGTGGGCGAAGAGGTTTCGTCACGAGTCCTCGAAAACGGACTCAAGCTCCGGCAGGTGCGAAGCCCACTCGGCGTGATTCTACTCATCTTTGAATCGCGGCCGAATGTGGCGCTGGAGGCTTTCTCCTTGGCCTTAAAGTCGGGCAATATCATTATCCTTCGCGGGGGGAAGGAGTCTCGTCACTCCACTGCCGCGATTTACGCTCTGCTTGAGCAAGCGCTTTCCCAGAACGAGATGTCCACAAAGCTTTTTTGGGGGATTTCTGATCCCGACCGGAGCTTGGTGGAGTTTCTTCTTAAGCAAAAGCGCTACGTCGACATTGTGGTTCCAAGAGGCGGAGAGGGACTTATTAACTATGTGGTAGAGAACGCGCGCATGCCGATCATCAAAAATGATAGAGGCCTGTGCCACATCTACTTGCACGAGGACGCCGATGCCGAGATGAGTCTTAGCATCGTAGAAAATGCCAAGACACAACGCCCTGGTGTCTGTAATGCGATGGAGACCTTGCTGATACATGAGTCTATCGCCGGTGCGCTTCTTCCCAAACTATACGATCGCTTGAGCTCCAAAAATGTGCGCTGGTTTTGCTGTGGAAACTCCCTGAAAATTCTGGAAGGAAAGTCGGGAGTCGCGGCCGCTACCGAAGAAAACTGGGATACCGAGTATCTTGACTACCAACTCAACTGCAAAATGGTACCGAGTCTAGAGGCGGCTTTGGAGCTCATTGAGAAGCACGGCTCTGGGCATTCAGAATCTATCGTAACTGCCTCGGCTGAGGCAGGACGGAAGTTCCAACAGGAGGTGGATTGTGCGGCCGCCTATTGGAATGCCTCGACTCGTTTTACCGACGGCTTTGCCTTTGGCCTCGGGGGCGAGCTAGGAATTAGTACCCAAAAACCCACGTCAGAGGGCCCGTGGGCCTACAAGTGAACTAACCAGCGCCCGCTGGATCGTCGATGGCCAAGGCCAAATCCGTTAACGGAACTGGTAGCATTTGTTAACACTATGCAATGGCGGGCTGTGACATCGCTGGCCCCACGCGCTACGTTTTTTTTGAGCAACAAGTTTTGGAATTCTGTTAACAGTTTTTGGTGGGCGTCCCTAACGAAGCGGATGCAAACACCTTCAATGAAGTTCCAAAACAGGGGGAACGCTTTCAGCAACGGAGTGCCCGCGGCTCGGGTTTGCGGGTGACTTTGGGTTGCAATCCGTCGGACCCTTTCTTTTTGTGTCCCACGGTGAAAGCATATGGAGTGGGCGCCAGCTTTTAAGAGCTGGCGCCTCGCCTTATCCAAACTAATTTCTGCAAAATCGAATAAAAACGAAAGCGCAGGCACCGTGCCCACGCTTTCGTCCGCTAATGGAAAAAAAGGAGAGTTTAAATCTCCAGTTCTTCTTGAAAACTCAAATGTAGAGAATCGAGGACCGCCACCAGTGGCGCTAGCCGCTGGGGCCTCGTTCCTATCATACCGCGCCACAAGCGAGCGGTGGCCTCATACAAGGCAATGGCCCCGTTGGCTGCGGTGTACGCAAAACTTTTTGTGGGAAGGGCAAGTACATTGGGCGGCCCGGTGCACAAGTGAGTGGCCGTCCACTTCTGAGATTTTCTTCTCGAGATCGTCCATTTCTTTTCTCAAAAAAACGCGCAAGTAGACTTTGTGAGTTTCGCCGTGAGCCCCCTGCAAGACGCCATAAGCGACGCCTTCCTGATTGATTCGAATGATTTTTTGTCATCCAGAGGAGATGCCGTCCGATTGCAGCTCGGTTTCTACCAAACTGAGCCTGACATTCTCTTCGCTCCCGTGTGCCAGCATCGTAAGAAAAAGTATGAGTACCGCTGATAGGCGTCGCATGGTGCCCCTCCGATTCCTAATCAATGCAATCACGATGCCAGCGTTTCCGTGCCTGTGGTCAGGGGCGGCTTGGTTCCAATCTGGTGTGACGGTGCCACTAGGACCCTTGCAGCGTCCACAACGTCAACTTGCACCCTTTGCGCTGCAAAGAATCACCAAAAAATCCGACACTGGGTAAGCGGCCTCAGGTGGTCCGCAACGGAGGCCTTCGATGCAACGGGTACTATTGTTTTTTATTTTGGTGTGTGGCGGGGCTGCTCTTGGCCAAAGCCAGCGTTTATCGGAGACCGGACTTTACTCCAACATGACGACTAAAGAAGTGAGCCTAGAAAATCGCTTTTACGATCCGCAGTACCCGCTGTGGACGGATGGCGCTCTGAAAAAGCGTTGGATTTACCTGCCGCCGGCGCAACCCATCCTCACCCAAGGGGCCGAGGCTGACATCAACCATTGGGTCTTTCCGGTGGGGACCAAAATTTGGAAAGAGTTTGCTTTTGAAACCGAGAGTGGGATGCGTCGTGTGGAAACCCGACTGATCGAAAAGTTACCCTCCGGTCAGTGGGAATTTGGCACCTACGTTTGGGACGAGGCCGAGACGGACGCCGTTCTTGCCCCCGTAAGCGGACTTGCCAACCATTTCCCTATCGCTCCCGGAGTGTCTTACGACATTCCCAGCCGCGCCAACTGTTTGACTTGTCACCGCCGCGGAGGGGATCCGGTATTGGGTTTCGATGCGCTTCAGCTGTCTGCGGATCGGGATCCGCTCAGTGTCCCTCCAACTCCGTGGGGCTCGATCTTCTCGCGCTTTCGCGCGAGGGCTTAATCGATCGCGAGGAGACAGAGTTTAATCCAGCCCCGCGCATCCACGCTGCGACGAATGAAGGGCGAGTTTCAATGGGTTATCTGCACGGCAACTGTGGGCACTGCCACAACCCTGAAGGGAGTGCCGGGTGGACAAATCTTTGGATGAGACACGATGTGACGGTGAACGCCGAAGCCGCTTCTCCGGCTTATATGACCGCGGTAAACCAGCCCACTCTCTTTTTCCAGATTCCCGGAGTGGAGCATAGTTTTAGGTTAAAGCCGCAGGAGCCGGATCAAAGCGCCGTTATTTTTCGGATGGAGTCACAGGACTTCAATCGGATGCCGCCTATCGGTACCAAGCTGATTGACCGCACAGCGGTTCATTGGATTCGAGAGTGGATTGAGCAGCTGGGCCCTTAGCCGGTTTTCTTAAGACCGGTGGAGGTTACTGCCGCGCGAAGGAGTCGCTGAACTTCTTTGGATTGTTCCTCGGTGAGGTTTTGTAGAGCCACGCCATGTAGGTAGAGTCCGTTGTTTTTGGGACGGCCCCAACGAATTTCTCCCACAAGGGAAGGGAGGCCGATCTTCTTGAGTTCTTCTGCAATGTTGGAAGATTCGGATTCGATGTGAAACTCCAATACCACGCCACGCGCGAGATACTGGTCCAGTTCGATGGCCATCCCGCCGAGCGAAAAATTCACGACACTCCCGTTTCCGTGCGTTTTGGTGTGCGCGTGGAGACGAGCACTTTCTGGTACTTCCCAGCGTGGGCTATGTCGGGCTTTGTGGGCGAAGTTCCAGTAAGCGCTCAGAGCGGCCTGTCTTTGATCCGGTACATTGGCGAGCGGATCGACTTCGTAGCCTTCAACGAGTTCCTGGTAATGCTTTATCTGAAGCATTTTCTTTTTGGTGCGCACGCCTTCGGGTTCCACCGAGAGTAAATCGTAGGTCGAGGCGCCCAACATCACACAATAGTCTTCGCAGGCGCTCTCAAGGCGTTTTGCAAAGTTGATGGCGTGACCGATGATGGTGAAATCCATGCGCTGTGCGTTTCCTAAGTCGCCAATGAAGACGTTTCCGGTGTTGAGCCCGATTCGCAACGGAAACAAAGCCTGGTGCTTCTCATGCGCCTCGAGGTTTCGCTGAAGGCTCATGCGCTGAATCTCAATAGCACAAGCAAGCGCCTTGTTGGCGTGATCAGGGTCCACCTTTCCGGTCACGTAGTCGTATCCAAAAAAACAGAGCATGCCGTCACCCGTGGTTTTGTCGACAATGCCATTGTACTCGTGGATCGTGTTAGTGAGGCGGGAGAGCAGCTCTTTTAGAGAAAGAAATACGGTAGCAGGGGCCTGAGTCTCGGCCGTCAAATAAAAGCCAATAACGTCAATGAACATGATGGTCGTGACGTGTTCAGACGGCTTGGTAAGTTCAGCAAGCGGCTGCTTAATAATTTCCAGCAGCTGTCTTTGCGGGACCAAACCATCCAAAGCGGCCCGGACTCGTCGAGTCTTTTTGTCGATGAGACGGTACTTTTCCAGGAAAACGGTGGCCCCTGTCGTTAACAGGCCGAGGCCTGAGAAAAACCAGGGCGTATGTAAGGAGCCGTAGGCAAAAGCAGCACAACCCGCCGAGAAAATCGAAAAAGTCATTCCCACCAAAGTGATCCAAAACTGACTCCCTTGGAAGTACAGCCCGAGCGCTCCACCGATCAAACAAAACACCGCCACCCACAAAGCTCCCATCGGGAGAAAATGGATCCACTGCTGGGTGAGCACGCTGTTTACGAGTGCATTGATGACGAGGCCCTCGGGAATGGGCCCGAAGGGGGATTGGGTCATATCGACGTTGGGCGAAAACATAAAGAGTAACATCACCACGGCATCTTCTGGGAGCGTGGTTACCTGTTCCCCTTTGGAGGCGCGGCTGATGACGCTTTTTAGAGCGTAAATGCGTTCGTAATAGTGGGAGGGGTCTCCCATGTTGATCAAGATGCGGCCCAGGCTGTCCGTTGGAACTTGCAAGCCGTCTGCGTAAAGTTTGCCGGCGTCAAAGTAAAGGGAGTTTGCAAGCAACAAAGGGGCTGCAGGTAGGGCTTTGTCTTCCGTGACACGCGCAAAGGTATTGAAGAAAAAGTCATCGTAGTAGTTGATGTGGCCCACGTGTGAAAACGCTTTTTGAATGGATGGGTGGGGGCCGATGGCGTTCCAGTCACTTGGCTTTGGCAAATTCAGGGATTTGATGGTGTCGTGTGTTTTGCCCGTGGCGGCGAGAGTGGCCAGATCATTGAAGTCTTTGTCCAAGGGAAACTGGGCGCGCGAAGCGTCTCGCGTCAGCACCGCAGCGGTGATCACCGGGAAGGGTAGGCTTTGGATCTTCTTCTCAAATTTCTTCGCGTACTCTCTACCACGTGGAGTTCCGAACAACTTGGGTATCAAGACCGCCTTCGGTTTCGCTTTGGCGAAACTTCCAAGTGTGTCCGCCCATTGCTTTAGCGTGAGATCCTCATCGTCCACGTACTTCAATGTGGAGTCATCGAATGCGTAGACCTTCAAGTGAGGATCTATTTTCGGATCCATGCCAAGCAGGTGACGGATCTGAAAAGCGATGGGATGAGCGGAACGGCGTTCAAGACGTTCACCCCATTGGGAAACGTACAGTCCGGTTACCGCAGACGTAACCAGAGTGACGAGTACGAGACCCCGCCGCAACGAAATATCGCGCGGAGCTAGGCGCGTCCAAAATGAGGTAGAGTTATTCACTAAAAGCAAAGTGTTTCAGTATCTTATCGGTACACTGCGGACCGTGCTTAAAAGCACTGGCGGTCCACCTTGATGATATTTGAGGACGGCGCGTTACGACCGAACGACCCGGCGGTCTCGGTTTCGTAAACGGAGGAGAAACTTTGGGCAAACGCCAGCGAGGACTGATTTTGCTCAGCGTCACACGAGGCTTTTCCGGCCAGCGCGCGGATGCGAGCGCGGCAGTAGTTGGACAAACTGGCACTGAGCTGGTCAAAGAGATCGGCGGATTCACTGGACCCCTGCACAGTTCCGGTACCGCAGGTATTGTTGAGTCGGCCACCTACGAGAAGGCTAACGCGAAGCGTCCCATCTTCTTTGGTTTCGATTACGCGGATACGCGTACTTCCCGGGGACGTGTCATAGCCAGCGGGGATTTCACTCAGATCAGGATTGGCGATGCCATCGGCCATGTGCATGCGCACGATGGAGCCTCCGTCAGCGACATAAAGCCGATCGTTGTCATACGCAAGAGCCGCCGGGTACTCGAATTGCGCGCTGAGGGCTGGACCGCCATCCCCGCTACTCCCTCTCACGCCCGTGCCGGCGATGGTCACACCGACATTGTTGCTGCCAATGCGGTGGATCTTGGAACTCTCTCCGTCAGACACGTAGATGTTTCCATCTCCATCCGAGGTGATGCCGAGTAGTTTTTGACGGGTCGGAAGTGTCGCGATTGGACCGCAGCCACCTACGTAGTACTGGACAGCGCCGGACGCGGGTATTTTCACGATTTCGGAGTTAAAACCTATAATCGCATAAACGTTGCCGGAAGGATCCGCCGTGAGCGCTGTCGGGTAGGGGGTATGCACACTACAAAGAGCGGGATCGAATCCTGTCGGGTTGCCTTCGTCATCGAATACGGCGCCGTTGTAATAGGGGGGGAAAGGGTTCTCGCCGCAGGCCTTGGCCGGCAACCTTGCTGATGTTGAAGTTGAACAAGCCTTCATGGAATTTGAGAATGCGGTGATTTCCCGTATCACTCACAAAAATGTCGCCATTTTCGGTAATGGCAATACCGGTCGGTTCATTCAGGACCACAACGCCAGGGTTGCCACCCAGAAGGTTGGTGCAACCCGAGAGCCCAATGCCCGCAAACCGCGTCACCACGTCTTGGTCGCGGTTTCCTTTATGGATCCGCATGACGAGGTGATTTTGGGCGTCTGTATAATAGATGTCGCCGTTTGGGTGAAAGGCAATGCCCGAAGCTTCGCGCAACTGGGTGAATCGGGTATCCAAGCTTGTGACCAGTTCGAGTCCCGTTTCTCCGAACACGACCTTTAACTCGTTGCCTTCTCCCAAACCAAAAACACGCCTTCCGTTGGGAGCGGGCGATACCTGCTCAAGCAATTGAAATGCGAAAAATAGCTCCGAGGGACTGCCGGAAACTACCGAGATTGGATGAAAAACATTCGCGGCGAGCGCGTTGTCGCCAGGCGAGGGCGAACCCTCTTGTCCTGAACCCACGACAGTCGTGACCTGATTATTTTGGATCTTGCGGATGCGGTTGGTGCTCGTTTCCGCCATGTAAACGGTACCGGCCGAGTCCACGCTCACGTCTTGCAGGAACCCTAGTTGGGCTGAGAGAGGGGAAGCTCCATCAGAGGTCTGGCTTCCGCCACCTGCAAACGTTGAAACGTTCCCATTCTCTGCTACGCGGACACGTCGGTTGCCTTCGTCGGCGATGTAAAGTTTGCCGGCGTGAAAGGCCAAACCCTTTGGCGAACTCAGTAAGGAGCGCGCGATGGGGCCGTCCAAGAAACCCCCTCCCGTGAGAGAACACCACGGCGGGTTCTGATCGTTTCCGTTTTCATCGGGCTCAAAAATATAGTTGAGGCAGGGACCCGCACCGGCGTACAGGTGGATATGGCTACCGTCCGCATCCAGTTTGCGGACGATGCTACGTCCCGGTTCGGAGAAGTAGAGCGCGCCGTCGTCTCCCACAGCGCCACCGCCTAGTGAGTTCAAGTCGGCATTGAGTGCCGCTTCCGTGAGCGGAGGGGTTCTCCATTCGTACTCACCTTCCCCAGGGTTGGCGCGTACAACGACGGAAACCGAGTCATTTTCGATTTTATAAATTTTCAATAAGGCATCGGGTACCGGGTAACCGTAAGGGTCCACGCCCTTTTGTCGGACCATCACGTAAAGAAGTCCCGGTTTGGCGGGGCTGCAAGCGAGAAAAAGATCGCCCGCTTCAAAGTGAACCCGCAGCCGGTGATCCGTCATGGGGTGATCGAGGCTATTGAGGGAGTTGGCGGTACCGGCAAAAATTTCCGCGCGGCCTGAGCTGAGAGTGCGTTTGTAGATAAAGCCTTCGGTGGCGATGTAGTGGCTGCCATCAAAACACTGGGATTTAATCTCATCGAACAGGACACTGTCGGCAAGAAAGCTAGTTGTGGCAAAGCCCATCTGAGAGCGATCCTTGGGACCAACGTTTAGTAAGTTGCGGGGTCCGGGATTAAACGCGATCGGAATCTGCGGAACGAGACCGAAAGACGATACCGAATACGCTAGCAATACGACAGCGGGCAAACGCGACGTAAGCTGGGTCGCCGTGTCTTTCTTATTTAGGCCAAGCTCCACTTCGGTCGTTCGTGGCTCATCCAAAACGAGATCACAATTGTGGCTGAGGTTCTTGTAACCGGATTGGCAGGAGTGGTTGAGTAGCTCCGCGCCGGAAAGTCGGGTGGGATCGTCCCAAGTGAACTCGACACCTTCGGCTTCGGTGGCGATGAGTTCCTGGTTTTCTTCCACCACGACGACCGCACACTCTACCGAGAACTCGACCTCACCGGTTTGCGTGAAACTACAGCGAGGCAAGCTGTTGGTGGCGGTGGCGACGACGATGTTCTTGCCCGCTCCCGAGGAGGGGATGGTCGCCAGCTCCTCACCGTCTCCGCCTGAACTCGCACCACTATTGTTTAGCTTCAAGCAGCCCGGGCTGGCCAAAACAGCTAATAATAAGGAGAGGAATCTAAGAATTTGGAAGTAATTTCGGAACAATCGACGTGCCTCAAGTTAAGTCCCCTGAGTATGACAGGCAAATGTAGGGGAAATGTGCAGGGTAGAGCACAATTGAAAAAGTTAGCAATTTCAAGTGTTTATATGATGTTGTTTGCGTGCTTCCCATCCTTGGGACGAAGCGGTATGCGTAAAAACAGCAACAGGAGCACATGATGGGAAAATTTAGACTGTTTGTCAGCCTCGGGGGCATTTGCCTGTTGGTGTTGACAGCATGCAACAAAACGTCCACGGAGACGGGGGCAAATGTGAACCGAGCACCTAAGAGTATTCTGACTCTTCCGCACAAGACGGCCACCTTGGAAAACGGCTTGAAGGTCTTCCTGGTTAAGTACCCCAGCACCGGTGTGGTGGCGTACCAACTGGGTGTGCGGGTTGGTTCCAGAAACGAAGTCGAAGCCGGCAAGAGCGGGTTCGCTCACTTTTTTGAACACCTCATGTTCCGCGGGACGAAGACGCTTAGCTCGGAAGAGTTCGGCGCGATCTACACGGAAAACGGAGTGAGCTACAACGCGTGGACCTGGTACGACATGACCAACTACCACGGCGAAGTGGCGTCCCGGTACTTGGATAAGATCCTCGCGGCGGAGGCGGATCGTTTTCAGAATTTGGATTTTTCGGAAGCCGCATTGAAGGCCGAAGCGGGAGCGGTCCTGGGTGAGTACCTAAAGAGCGCTTCGGATCCTGGTTTCTTGATGGAAGAAACGCTGCAGGAGCTGGCCTACAAGTCGCATACCTACGGGCACACGACTCTCGGTTACAAAAAGGATATTGAGCAGTACCCGAACCGCTAC
>JAWKNY010000013.1:0-94109 GCA_041391485.1 Bdellovibrionota bacterium
ATTTGAGTATTAACGAGCTCTATTTCTTTGGTGATCGCTTCAAGACGTTCTTCTTTGTCTTGCGTGTCGGTGGAGTAGCGGGTCAGGTGCTGCTTGTACATCAACTCTGACAGACGACGAGAGAGCGCTTTCTGGGTCTCTTCATAAGAAGCAGGGGTCGGAGCGCCGGGATCCCGTTCCTTGGAAAGCAGGGCTTTCATGGAACGGTTGATACGAATCTTCTGCTCGATTTCGAGGAGTTTATTGCGCAGGTGCTGCAAGCTCTTGTTCTCGATAATCGCCGTCAAGAAACTCATGAACTCGCGGTTCTGTTTCTCAAATTCGGAAATGCTGTGTTCCCGATCCACGGTTTGCTTGGAAAGGGTGGAGATCTGTCTGCGTAGGAACTCTAGCTTCGCTTGAACGCCGCGCTGACCAATCTCGGGATAAACTTCCTGAACGGTGCTTAGGTAAACCTGGCAGAGATCGTGAGCCGCATCGGGATTCTGGGCGACACAACGGACGTAGTAAATGTCGCTGTCTTTGTCCCAGGTAAAAGATACCCAGCTCGCCAGAGTCTGGGGCGGGTAGGCCGTACCTTTGGGGAAGAACAAGCGCAGATGCGCCGGACGGTCCTGATCGTTGTAATAGGTCGTAAGCTTTTCGCGGAAACGCTCCATCACTTCGTGGCTACGAAGGAGCTGCACCATATTCTGCTTGTTGGCATCGTCACGGTGGCGGCGGCCGGAGCGGGAGAAGACAGAGTCGTACATCTCACGACGCGAGGAGTCGATGAGGATAGAGGCTCGCGATTCATAGATGTTCGGTGTGCGCGCGAACTTGAGAATCCAGAACCCAAAAATGAGTAGGGCTTCCAATAGGAAGACCCACCAGTGCGTTCTAAAGTAACTCAGTGCTTTTAAAAAGAACTGAAAGTCATTGTTGGTTTGAGCTTTCATGAGCGTCTACTGAGTTAACGGCACTTTGTGGAAACTTCGTTAGAGAAATGTGAGGGGGACTACATTTTTTTTCTTCTATAATAAATGCATGAATCCCAACTGGAAGCGCCCCCTTGCTGTCGTTCTCGCTTTACTAGCGATGGTGCGGTGTACCAATGGGGTCTTTCAAGGCCAGACGGGCGGTGGCAATCCCGGACCGACAGGACTTTATAGAGGCTTCCCTAATACTCCAGTATACGCGATTGTCGTCGATTCGGGCAGTGGGGACCTTTATATAGGGGGGGCTTTTACGTCGGTGGGCGGCTTTGCGACAGCAGGCGTCGCGCGTCTGCGTTCGGATGGATTTGTCGATACGACGTTTGTGGTTTCGGGCTCCACGAATCTGGAGGTCAGGGCCCTTGAAACGAGTGGAACCAAGCTTCTAGTAGGAGGCGAGTTCACTGAGATTGGGGGGGACTCCAGTGAGCCTTACTTAACGGAGCTGACTACAAATGGAGTGATCCAAAGTGTCTTTGGTTCGCCCGACGGGCCCGTGTACGCGATCAAAGTGGACAAATCCAATAACGACTTTGTTTTTATCGGGGGCGACTTTTCAAACTACAATGCGACCGGTGTTGGGAACATCATTCGGATCAAAACCGACGTGACTCTGGACACTATTTATACGGCGAACGCGAACGTGAATAATACCGTTTTGGTGCTAACGCAACAGGCCGCGGCTCCGTTTAATCTTTACCTAGGTGGCGCCTTCGACATGCAGGGTGGGGCGAGCGCGGCTAGGCACCTGCGCTTGGACGGTACTGGCTCTGCCGATGCCGGTTACCCCACCGGAGGTTCCGCCGGCTTTGATAATAAGGTGTACTCACTGATTGAGTTTGTGGACGGGGGAACCACCTATGTCCTAGCGGGTGGCGCGTATGAAATGTACGGCGGGAGCACTTCGCAAAGAGTAACTTACCTCACCGACACCAACACCTCGCTCAATCCCTACCCCTCGGGCTTTGATGGGGATGTCCACGTCTTGCGCCAATATGATGTGCAGTACTTTTATGCAGGAGGGGAATTTGATCAATATGCGGGCTCCAATCATTTCAAAATCGCGCGGGTGAGTACGGACACTTTTGCTGACTCGGGCTTTGTGACGGGAAGTGGTTTTGACTCCGATGTCTTTGCGCTAGAAACAGCCGCGGGTAGAACCGTTTACGTGGGGGGGCAGTTCACGTCCTATAATGGAAACAGCACCCCCAATCTAGTCCGCCTACACAGCGATGGCTCCGTCGATACCTCCTTCCTGCCGCCCGAGTAGTACCACGTTCCTTTTTTGACACTCCTGTGGATTGTACGAAATAAAAATTATACGACTATCCACTCCCTTCCAGCTTTCAAGTGGAAAACTTCTTTAGTAAGAAAGAGGGATGGCACAAAAATCGTGGCGAGAAGTTTCGGCTAAGTTGAGCGGGCAACCCTTTGAAGCGCATCTCAAAGCGTACCGGGAAAACGCGTCTGAATTTGAAGGGGTAGCTTGGGAACCGAGTCATGACGAGATGGCCGATACCAACGCCGGGCGATTCCTTAAGAAGAAGGGATTCGATGGTTTCCCAGCGCTCCATGCATGGTCCGTTGCGGAGCGCGCCACTTTCTGGAGCGAAGCGGCCAAAGAAGTGGGAATCCGGTTTCAGAATCCGGCAGAAACGGTTTTGGATGTTTCGGGTGGCGTGGAAAACGCGAAATGGTTTAAGGGGAGTCATCTCAACATCGTAGAGAGTTGTTTTCAGGCCCCTAGTAGTGCCGACGCTATTTGCTATCAAGACTACGATAGACAGCTCAAGCGAGTGTCCTATAGAGAACTGGCAGCACTCGCCAATCGCGTGGCGAACAGTTTGGTACACGATGGCTTTGGTCCGGGGGACGCTATCGCAATCGATATGCCCATGACCGTTGAGGCGGTTGCCATCTATCTTGGCGTGGTCAAGATGGGTGGCGTAGTCGTCTCTATCGCCGATAGTTTCGCCCCTGATGAGATCCGTACGCGGCTACGCATTGCCGGGGCGCTTGCGATCTTTACACAGGATGTGATCCCGCGCGCAGGTAAGGAGTTGCCGCTCTACCAAAAGGTGGTGGAGGCCGAAGCCCCGCGCGCCATCGTACTGAGCGTCGGGACTGAGAAGGCCGAATTGCGCGATGGGGATTCCGAATGGAGCAGTTTCTTAGGCGAGGGAGAGGAATTCGACGCGGTCGCCGCGGGACCCGATGCCCCCATCAACATCTTGTTTTCTTCAGGTACCACCGGGGATCCCAAGGCCATTGCTTGGACGCAAATTACCCCTCTAAAATGCGCGGCAGACGGCTATTTCCATCATGACATTCGAAGTGGCGATAGAGTCGCGTGGCCTACGAATCTTGGCTGGATGATGGGACCTTGGCTCATCTTCGCGGCGCTCATCAATAAAGCGGCTATTGCCTTATGTTACGACGCCCCTTTGGGCAAAGAGTTTGGGACGTTCGTGCAAAAGGCGCAGGTGACGATGCTGGGGCTTGTTCCTTCTTTGGTGAAGCAATGGCGTAGCAGTGCGTGCATGGAGGGCCTCGATTGGAGCTCCGTGCGGTGTTTTAGTTCTACGGGTGAGTGTTCCAACAGCGAGGACTATCTCTACCTCATGTACTTGGCGAATTATCGACCTGTCGTTGAGTATTGTGGGGGGACCGAGATCGGTGGGGGTTTTATTACGGGCAGTCTTTGTCTGCCGGCCGTGCCAGGAGCTTTCTCCACGCCGGCGCTGGGAAGTGACTTTGTGATTCTCGATGAGAGTGGCGCTCTGTGCGACAACGGGGAATTGTTCCTCGTTCCGCCTAGCGTGGGGCTCTCGACCTCGTTGATAAACCGAGACCATTTTGAAGTTTACTATGCCGATACGCCCAAGGGACCACGGGGCGAAACCTTGCGCCGTCATGGCGATCAATTCGAACGCTTCGGCAGTTTTTTTCGCGGCCACGGGCGAGTGGATGACACCATGAACCTCGGCGGAATCAAAGTGAGTTCGGCCGAGATAGAGCGAGTGCTCAACAAGACTCCCGGCGTGAAAGAAACAGCGGCCATCGCGGTATCGCCCGCAGGCGGCGGGCCCAGCGAACTCGTTGTGTTCGTGGTCTTAAATGAGAAGCTTACGGCTGATGCGCTGCGCACCGCTTTTCAGCAACGGATCAAATCAGAGCTAAACCCTTTGTTCAAAATTCACGATCTAAGAATTGTGGATTCGCTTCCACGCACGGCCTCAAACAAAGTGATGCGGCGCGTGTTGCGCAAACAGTACCCTTAGCGCGCCCAACGTAGGTGTATAATTCAAAACATGGAACCTATACTGCACGCCATCGAAGGCCCGTTCACGTACGTAGTGATCGCCGAAGTGTCGATCATTTGTGCCTTGTTCCTAGCGCTTTTGTATCTCATTGTGAAACGCACGCTCCAACCCATTGAGGGGTACGCCGGCGTGGCCGTGATGCCCCAGCCCGCCATTGCCGTTCCCGCAGCGGAAGTCTCGGACGTGGAAGAAAAGGTTGAGGCGAATGCCGGATCCAAAGGGGCGGCTGAGCCGACTGAGGAAGAGCTGCTACAAAAGGGCTACCCGGATGTGGCGACCTATTACGCCTTCAAAGACAAAATAAAATATCTCGAATCCAAGCTTCTTGAGTACGAGATCCTTCAGGAGGAGATCGGCACACTCAGCGGGCTAAAGATGGAGAACGAGCACCTTAAGAACAAGCTCGACTCCATGGAAAAGCAAATTTCAGAAGCCAAAGCCGCAGTGGAGACCGCGGCCAAGGAAATTACCCCGACAGAGCCGGAGCCTAAGGTGGAACCTTCCCCGGCAGAAGTTCCGGCCAACGCAGAGAAAAAGGCGCACAGCTCAGAAGCAGAACTTGTGCGCGAAAGCGATGAGACCGATCAGCGCCAGCAAAAGCCAAGCGATCCTATGGAGCTTTTGACGGCGGCAGTGGCGAGCAAAAAAGAATTGGCGGCGTCTCCGACTCCCCTTGAAAAGAAACCGGTGGAAGCCGAGAAGCCAGCTCCTAAAGTCCAAGAGAAAAAAACGGAAGCCAAGATTGACGCCAAAGTAGAAGTGAAGGCGGAAACCAAGAAGGAATCCAAGCCCGAGCCCGCCAAAGAAGCCAAAACGGAGTCCAAGGCAGCGCCGAAAAAATCCGCGAGCGAATCCTCGCCCAAACCCAAAACTAAGACCAAGGGTAAAGCCACAACACCGAAGAAAACTGAAAAAGAACCGGATGCGAAGATGGACTCTGGGACCGCAGTGGAAAGCACGGACCTGGAACCCACCCTACCTGGTAAAAGCGAAGCGGAAGCCGATCAAGGCGAACCCACTGCACTGGGCGGACAGTCCGACAAAGTGGAGGCCGCGGCCGAACCCAATGACGATCCACCCAGTATCGCGGATCAGACAGATGGTTCACCCGTCATTGATGGGATCCTCGATCAGCTCGATCAGTTGGCTCAGGAAAAGAAGGCTGAAAAAGACAAGAAGAAGACGGGTTGATTAGAGACCCAAAGAACCGAGTTTTTGTTCCATCCTCAGTACGTGTTCCACCCTATAAAGAAGGACTTTTTCTTCTATCCCGTCCGAAGGGAATGGAATCCAACCTGTATAGAAGTCCTGATAGCGTTCCAGCTCTTTGATCAGCCGGATTCGAACAAGTGGCTGCCCGTCCGACGTGGCGTACTTGGCGAATTTGAGCTTCATGGAATAACGAAAGCGCTCCGGAAGCTCGATGGGATCGGGGTAGGTGAAAAGCAGGTCGTTGTAGGGTCCGTTGATTATCTCCGAATGGACCTTCCCCACGTCTTTATTGCTGATTTTTAGCGGGTAATCCGCCAAGGCCTTGAGTGCGGCCAACCACACCTCGTCGTACGTGCCAGAATAAATGCGGGTATGGTACGGCTGTCCCGCGAAGTCGCCCTTTGTTTTTTGCGACGCGCAGCTGCACAGCCAAAATGAGATGGCCAAAACACTTAAAAACCTAAGATGACGAAAAAAATGCGGCATGAAATTTTTTGAAACTCTAATAAGTATAGTGATGCCTTCCCAACAAAGACAAGTTGGAAACCAATAAGAAAATACTTATACGCGTCATGTGGAAATGCTTGCTGAGCGCGTGTGACCAGCCGTCTTCGTTATTCTGGCTGCTGTTGCGCGCCCTGCCAGGGGGTAGCGGGGGCCGGGTGGACCGAAGTTGTCCGTCTGACGACGATTTTACGAGAAAAACGGACCGAATCCTACGCGATTCTAGATCACAAAAACCGCAAATTGTTTTCCGGAATTGGAACGCTCCGCCAACCAAATCCTAAAAACCAAAATATGAAAAACGAAATTCTTTGAACGAGGATTTTTTGAGCTTTCGAAATTTTATTTATTAGTTATAATTTTAGTTATCACGAATAATAACAGCCAATAAACGCTGAGAGTTCGTGGGAAGCGCAGAAGAGAAGAAATGGCCACGCAGATCAAACACCAGATGACGCACTTGATTAGTCGGCTTTTTTGCCGCGTGGTTTTAGTGCTCGGGGGCTGGCTGAAGACCCACGCAGCGCGCTCCTGGCGCGACACGGCTACCAAGCTGGAAATTGGTCCATACCCGGGGCAGGGGACAAACGAGAAATCGCCACATGCGCAAGATAATCGAATCGGTCTGGAAATAAGCCACCAGAAAGATATAACAGGTGACGCATACAGTAAAAAAACAGATTTAATGCTGCGCCCGGGCTGGACAGAGGAAATTGTCCCGTTTTTGGCAAATCAACTGAGTGACCACACGCGTCGCGCTTACGAATCCGATCTCAAACAGTTCTTTTTTTTCCTCTCCGAGCGCATGGATCTCACCGACTTGAGTGCGTTGCGGACTGAGCACATTATTTTGTTCAGAAAAGCGCTGGAGGAAGGGCGTCTTACCCGACGTCCGCTCTCCAAAAGTACGGTCAACCGGAAGCTCGCCGTCATCAAAAGCTTCTTCAATTGGTTGAAAGCGAACCGTGTCATGGAAGAGAACCCGGCGCAGTTCGTAAAGGGCTACCCACAGTCCCAGGAATCGGCGTTGCAGGGGCTTAGCGACGAGGAAACGCGGCGTATTTTGGATAAGCCAAACCGCAGTTCGAAGGCGGGATCTCTTCATGCGGCGATCCTGCATACACTTTTTTATCTCGGCCTTCGAAAAGGAGAGCTGATCGGGCTTCGGGTGGGAGATTTGGACTCCGAGCGTGGGGTGGAAGTTCTCAAAGTGAGAGGGAAGGGTCACCGTGTGCGAATTTTGCCTCTGGTCCCGCGCGTGAAAGTGGCCATTGAGCACTACCTTTGGGCCTGCAACCGCGACAAAAGCGACAAAGAGGCACCGCTTTTTACTCCCACCAAGAACCCTTACAACGGAGTGCTCATACGCCCGCTCAACCCCAACGCCATCACCTACATCGTGCAGCGGTACGCGCGCCAGGTGGGGATTTTGAAAAAAATTTCTCCCCATTCGTGTAGAGCCACTTGTATCTCCAACGCGCTCGATCGCAAGGCGACTCAACGTTCTGTGCAGCACTTAGCGGGGTGGTCGACTCCGCTCATGATCCAACGCTACGATAAACGTAGAGAGGATCTCAAGAACTCCGCGGCCTACCTTGTAGAGTTCGAGGAAGAGGCTGTGCCCGCCACTGGGTCCTGAAATGTGAAATCCTGTCAGACAGGTCCGACGCGAAATCCAGAATAATCGGCTGCTTTCGCACGCCCACCGCTTGAAATGCTCAGATCTTAGACGAAAGCCGCTCATTCCGACTACAGACGCGCTTTAAGAAGGGTTACGGGGCCTTAGCCAATTGTGAAGCCGTCAATGGCTAATACCTAGACGTTTTCCATTTTTCCCTCACAAAACCTAGGCATGTGTCTAGTGGCATGACTCGTGAAAGGTATTTTGACAACGCCAGTTTTTTAAGTGCTTCAACGAGTCGAGAGGTTTAAATGCATACGCTAACGGTTTCGGGGTTCGTACGTTCCCTTCGTCTTTTAACCTTCCTTACCATTCTTTTTTCCTTTGCTGCTTGTAGCAAGATTCCCGGTTTGGGAAGTGGGACGGGCAAAGTAGATCTAGCCGATCTCCCACAAGTCCGCCTTACTGCAAACAATGTGCTGGACGAGATTACGATCGACTCAGGCGAAACGGTGGGTCTGAATTGGAACGCGCTGAACGTGAGCCAGTGTGAGCTGGACGGCGCTGAGGTCAGAATCTCCGGGTTTCAAGTGAGCGATCCCATTTTCGTGCGCACCGAATTTGTGGTGAGCTGTGAGGGCAATAACGGCCTTCAGGTCTCGTCGAGCGTGGTCGTTTTGATTTCGGGCAATGTGGGACAGTCGGGTAACCCTCCGGCCTCTCCTCCTGGCTCCGCCCCAAGTTCGGACCCTACCGCCACGCTCCTAACGAATTTCTTGGATGTGACGGAGCTTACCGTTCCCTACGGCGGAGCGGTGACGCTTACGTGGTCGAGTGCCTTTTCTTCAAGCTGTACGCTGGACGGTATCGGAGTGCCGCTTAACTATCCCGGCGACGGAGTGCCGCTTAATAATCCCGGCGCCGAATTTACCAACTTAACCAGCACACATGTTTTTGAGCTGCGCTGCTCGGGCAACGGCAAAACCGGGAGTGACTCGGTTAACGTGATCGTCGAACCGCCTCTACTTCCTGAAATTAGTTTGAAGGCCAATAACGAGGCAGGTCCGATAGACATTGCTTACAACGCGGCCGCTACTCTGAAATGGAGTACTGCTAATGCCACGAGCTGTAAGCTGAATGACCAATCGGTTGGGCTTTCGAATACCTCTTACGGAACTGGAAACCTCAAGACCACGAAAACTTACACCTTGGAGTGTACGGGTCCCGGTGGCTTAAACTCGAAGAGCGTTCAGGTGAGAGTGCCCTGCGGCAACCTGCTGGCTACCTCAGAGGCCAGTCTCAGAGATTTAGTGGCTGATACTACGGTATGTACCATTCGCGGCGGAAACCAGACCTACAATTTGGGTAGCTCACTTTTGATCAACCGCAACCTTACGCTGAAGGAGATTAATCTTTCCCGAAGCGCCACCAACTACAATCACATGATTCAAATTGATGCGAACGATGTGACGCTCAAAACCATGACCCTCACCACGGGGAGCAATCCCAATGGGGGAGCTGCGGCCCATTCCGCTATCTACGTATCGCCCAACCACAGCAATATTACGCTCGACGGGATAACCATTACGGGCAAAGGGCGTGGGATAGGTATACGTGTTGTGAGTAGCACGAACGTGAAGATAAAGAATTTCCACGTGGTGAACATGGAGGCCACGACCACCGGAGGGGGCAACCACCTGACCGGTATCTACGCGCACAACTCGCAGACCGAAATTACAAACGGTTATGTATCGTCTTTAGAGCCCAATGTCAGTGTCTCTAACGGTGTGGTGGATACACGCACGGTAGGGATTCTGCTTTCAAATTCCAAAGACTCCAAGATTGCCGATGTGGAAGTCGAAAAAGTGGGCATGGGTGTGCGCATTGGTGGCGATTCGAACGCGAATAAGAATGTGGACATTCGCCGCGTAACCGTTCAACAGGCGGCGACCTTTTGTTATGCGCTAGAGTACTTTGATGGTCTCATGACGAACGTGCACGCGGGTTCATGCGGACGTGCGGGCGTGGCGATTGAAAGCCGTCCTGGAGCCAATCGACTGACGACAATCGATGGCATCACGATCACGGGAATAGGTTTTAACGGCCTTTTCCCCAACACACGTAAGGCGGGTATCTATGTGTACGCGCGCGAGAGCGGCGTTCCAAGTCCCGTTTATATTACCAACTGGTCAATTTCGAGTAGCCCCAATATTAACTGGGGCAACTACTCGGAAGTCATCCACCCCAAAATTGAATTGGACGACGATCCGGCTCACTACAGTTATGGCGGTCCGGTCGGGTATGCGATTTATGGGTTCAACGGGCAGCCCTAATTACTGGGCGCCCCCCATTCCACTGAGGTCGCGCGGAGGGAAAATGGCGCGGGAGATCGCGCGCACGCAGCTACTGACCTTTGTCTGCACCCAGTTGATAAAATTCATCGATTGCTGAGGGTCTATCGGGACCCCCACAACTGAGCCCGCCACATGCGCCGCCGCGAGTGGCCCGCCGAGTAGCCACACGCGGGTCTTCCGCTTTACATTCTCATATCTCCCACGCAGGCGTTCCGCGCCCTCCAGTTGCCGTGATTCTGCGTATTTCAAAACCATGTACTGGGCTGCGGGAATAGAAGCGTAGAGCAAAGCTTTGCCAAGGGGTAAGCCCTCACCGAAAAGAGTTTGAATCCCAGGGATCGTGGATCCAATTTGTTCGAAGGGAATAGCGACCTTGGTCAAATCCCCAAGCCGTAGGGTGAAGGGTATCAGGTACACGCTTTGGTGTTCGACGTCTGACCAGCTGACGCCGGTTTCTATCCAACCTTTGCCGGGCCAATAAACATGAAAGGGACGCGTGTTGAGTCGATTTTCTTCGCGTATCTTGTTTATCTGGTGCCATTCGATTTTGGCCCAGTTGTTAAAAAAGGCGTTTGAGAGAATATGGAACTGCGCAAACCAGAAGGCTTGATCCATGACGTCCCAGCCGCCCATGCCATCCGTCCACGCGAGAAGAGAAAAGGCGAAGGCCAAGCTCACGAGCGAGGACTTGGTGATCTGAGAAAGCTTCGAACCCAGTAAGCACCACGTTTTGTAGGTCTTTACATTGATGCCCAGAACCATTCCGAAAACGGCGGAGAGGATGGCGGGTTCATACTGGAAGTCCGAGCCGGGATCGAGCCATTGTTTGGTGGCGGCTACACAGAGTGCCAGTCCCGACTGGGCAATCGCACAGGCGGAACCCAAACCGATGTGGGCGGCGGTGGGTTTTCGAACAACGGCTTGAGCGTACTCCACCCACCAGCGCGGAGAAAACATCCAGGGTTTGGAAAGGTAGATGGTATCGAGGACTTCGTTGCCGTCTCGCCATACGAGTACGACGTCACGTCCGACTTTTCCGTCCGCACGGTTTTTTCCGGCGTCGAAATGTTGCCGTCCGATGAGTTTTTTCAGGTGCTTGGACGCCGGATCGAGCTTGTTCGCGTCGATGACGAGGAAAGAAAGTTCAGAGTTTGGGTGAATCACTCGTACGATCGGGGTGCGATCCACGAGGGTGAGCTCAGATTTCCCAAGCTCGTCGTCCAGTGTGTAGTCGTGTCGATCAACAGCTTTGAGGAACTCGGCTTCGCCCAAACGCAGGCGTTCAGGTTCGGCCTTCTCTTGTGCGCGATCGGCTAGCTGGAGGACGTCCGGGAGTAGCTCCTCGCGCTGGTCCTCCCATTCTTGGTATTTCGCGCCGACCAACGCCTTGGCTTTTTGCCAAAGCTGCCAGCCCTCCGGATTCGTAGCCCGATCCGGCGGGTGAGCCCAAACCGCGAAGCAGAGTAGGTGCCACACTCCTAGCCAGGCGACAGACAGACGCCCCCAATTGCCCAAACGATACTCCTTGCAACATGAAACGCCCTCGATACTGGGGCCTTTTTTGCTATGCGTCTACATTAATTTTCTATATAGAAAGGGGCAGAGTGGAGAACTGTCTGCTGTTTACATTTCTTAGAACGGCGAGTAAAGTCTCGCACTTATCGTGGCCGGGTAGCTCAGTCGGTAGAGCAAGGGAATCATAATCCTTTGGTCGGGGGTTCAAGTCCCTCCCCGGCTACTTTAAATTTCAATCGTGACTTGTTCCCTCCGCTACGCTTCGGGGTCAAGTCCTTCCGGCTACTTTAAATTTCCAACCAACCTATTTTAATAATCTTCTTCATCCCGCGTATTGTAGATGAATTTCGGGCGAGGGCCGTTGGTGATCCGGAAACCGATTTGATAGGTCACCATCACGCCGTGGAGCGATCGGTTGGGAACATCCAGGTATTTAGTGAAGCGTATCCCGAGCCGCATGGGAGTCGGGCCACGTGTGGTCTCGTACATCCAGCTAAACCCCGCAGCCATGACGTTCGCGCGCGCCGATTCGTCGGTGAGGATTGGATTTGAGCTGGGTTTGTAACTAAGATCTTGTCCCAGCATGAACTGGTAAAAAGGGCCCGCCTGAAACTGTTCTCCGAAGCGGAATCGGATGCCAAACTCGGCGCCAAACGACATGGAATCCTGGCGGATGGCGAGCCCACCCGAGCGTGTTCCGGCTAAATCCTTGTAGTTGAACCGGCCAGCGAGTTCCCAAAGGACGTATTTGCGGTAGTAGGTGATGCCGAGCGAAGCGCTTCCATCCAGGCCTTGCTTATTGGCCTCCCCGGAAACTCGGGTGACAAGCCAATTCCAGCCAGCGTCCACACCGATAAAACCCCAGAAACCGCCGATCTTGTCGTCGCCGATAAACGGCGTTTTTGAACCCCCGAGGCCCCACGCGGGTGGGGTAAGAGAAACGGCCAGCAGCACGAAGCAGATCCCCAGCGTGGAGGTCTTTGAAATGCTGCGATGTGACAAGAAAGTGCCCATAACTTCCCTCTCTTATCGGAATCCCAAAGCCTTCGGCTAAGCTTTGGGAGCACAAAAAGGAGGGCTCTCTTTGCGCGGGCCCCAATTTGTGGTAGCTCCTTACGGATCATGAAGAAGTACGTATTTAGTTTAGTTTTTGCGGTTTTCCCGGCACTTGGCGCTACCTACACGCATCAGGGCGGGGACTTTTCCTTCCAGTTTGATGACAAAGCGTGGGAGGTCTCGAAAAAGTGGGATTCCAAAGAGGTGGAAGGGCAGAACGCCTATGAGTCCTTGGTCGCCATCCAAAAGAAGGCCGCCGATGAGGATTACCACACGCGCTTTAGCGTAGTGCGTGAGGACGCGAGTCGCTTCCTGTCCGAGAAAGACCCGCTAGGCGCTTACCACCGTTATGCGCTTAAATTTCTCGAGTCTCAGGCCTTCGGCAACGTGCAAGTCGAAAGAAACCGCGATCTGGTTCCGGCTCTGAAGCGGGAGGCCATCGAGACCGTCGCTTCACAACGTAGCTTTGGACTCACCTTCAAGCAGGTTATTTTCCTGGATGGCAAGTACGCTTACCTTCTAACAGCCGCTGTACGCCGGGAAAAATTTCCGTCTGAGAAAAAAGAGATTGATCCGCTCTTTCAAAGTTTTACACTAGCAAAATGAATGGTACGGGGAAGGCGCTCGCTCCCAATCCGGACTTCGTGCGGAGTATAGCGTTTGATTTGGTGCTGACGGTTTTCACCCTCGGCTTGTTTAATTTGTTTGTGCAGTACCGGCAAATCAAGTCGGTCAACGTGATGCTGGGGCAAAAACGCTACTCTTTTTTGAAGTGGTTTTTGTTGTGTTTGATCACCTTCGGCCTCTACCACATCTATCACGAGTATCGAAAAAGCACCGACATTGCGAAGGTGATGAACGAGCCGGAGTCAATGGAACCACTCGTTTCTTTGATTCTCACCGCGTTGGCTTTGCCATGGGTGGCGGACGCCATCCAGCAGATTCAGATTAACCGTTACTTCGGTTCGGAGACTCTGTAGCCACTCGTATCTCAGCGGCGCGTTCCAAGTAGCGTAACGGGTCACTTTTTTCAGAGAAGTATTGGTAGGCTTTTTTGATTTCTTCGGGAGACTTGTCGGCGGCGCGGACGGCCGCCTCCATCAGGGCATCGGGTTGGTTTTCGCGCGGAAAAAATCCTTCCAAATCGCCGGTCTTCGGAATCGAAGTCGCCACACACGGGGTGTTGAAATACAGGGACTCGGAAACTTTGGAGGGAAAGGCACCGTCCTGACTCGCTAATCGACGGTACAAGAGCAGGGAGACATCCAGCAATTGCCAGGCAGCGCGCGTGCGTTCTCGCGGCGCCCACGGCTGGTAGTGAAAATTGGCGAAGCTGCTGAGGCGATTGAGACTTTCCTGGCCTTCCCGGTCTGTCCGGCCCATCAAAAGAAAACCCCAGTCCGGAAGCTCTCGTACAACTCGTTCAAACAGAGGGAGATCAAAGCCCAAACTCCCAAAAGAACCGACATAGCCCATGATCTTTTCTGGAAACTTTTTAGGAAGCTTAAGAGAGTCCTGAGCATCCAGGTACAAATGATCTCCCAGTTCCAGAGGAGGCAGAAACAGATGCGACTTACTCGGAAAGGTGGCGCTCAAACGCTGAAGCGTAAAACTATTCTGGCAAAGAATCTGAGAGGCCTTTTGTAAAAGGACGCCCTGAGGCTGGTGGCGGTACGGATCATCGAAGGTGGAAAAGAAATCAATGTAAGGAAGTCTTTCCGCAAGACCTTCATCGATACCGCCCTGGACCCAGATGACCGGCTGTCCTCCGTGTTCGCGAATCTTCTTCTCTACTAACCGCCACTGCAAATCTAAGCTGAGGTTAGTGATGCCGTCGGAGAAACGCCGTCCTGGAACGGCTGGCAACTGCCGTACTTTTAGATGCGGTGAGTTCCAATACAGTGTGGGCGCGTAAGGTTTCCAGCCGACGCCGTCAAACCATGTCACGCGGATACCGGCATCGACTAGCGTTTTGGCCAGGGCCTGCTGCACAAACGCGTGGCGCTCCCAAAAGCGGCAATAGCTTAGAAAAATGACCCCACCGCGAGCGCGGTAATAGTCCAAAATTCCAGACTCAGTTGTGGGGGATGAGGCAATCCTTGTGGGGAACATAGAAGCTCCACTTCTTTATCGGAAGGGTAGTAGGTGCAATTGACCGCGGCGTATTAGAAAGCGGCACAAAAAGACCTTCATCTTCGATCCGGCAGTACCGATTAGCCATTTGAGGCCGGTTTTATTCCTTTCTGCCGGAAATCCATGAAGATCTTAATGGTATCACCTATCGTCGGCGAAGCCTTCGGGCAAGAACGCGTGATGCGTGATTCAGCGCGTCTGCTGGAGGCCGACGGACATGAGGTGTTCTACCTTGGAGAGCGTGCCAGTGGGCAACTCCCCGCGAGAACGCTGCTTGTCAAAGGACTGAGCACCTTAAACAGCTTCACGCCTCTGTCGCGAGCGCGCCAAATCGAAAACGATGTACTGGATTTTGCGGCGGCGGCCCATCCGGACGTCGTGCACTTTGTTGAACAGTTCGACCCGAGAATTTTGAATGCTGTGTCGCGTCGCTACCCAGCAGTTTTGACAGCGCACACGGTCGCCCCGACCTGCCCGGCGAGTGGGCGCGTGACGGTTAACGGGGCGTGCGGGGCGAAGAGTGGTTGGTCTTGTTTGCTTGGCCACCAGCGACAATCTTGTTTGTCCCATTTCAAAAACGACTTTTACCGGGCGCACGCCATCTACGAATACCAGCGCAAGAAAAGCGCCACCAAACGGCTGAATTACGTTTTGGCCAATAGCCACTACACCGAAAATCTACTCCACTATGACGGCTTCAGCCCCGCCAACGTTCGTTTCGTACCCAATCCGGTTTTTGTGCCCGCAGCAGCGAAGCGTGAGACTAGCGACGAGCCCTTGCTTGTAACCACCTCGCGTCTCCATCCCCTCAAGGGAATCGGTACGCTCCTGGACGCTCTTTCAGAGCTCAAGGGGAAAAGGTGGCAACTGTGGGTCTGTGGAGACGGGCCTGAGCGGGCGAGGCTTGAAGAAAAGACCCAGCGCCTTGGATTGCAGGATCGGGTTCGCTTTCTAGGTCAGTTAGGTTACGAAAAAGCAGGAGAAATTGTTTCAAAGGCGACCGTGCTTTTGCAGCCCAACGTGGGGCCAGAAACCTTTGGGCTTTCGGTAGCGGAAGCCTCATCGCGTGGGATCGCGGTGCTTACCTCGAATTTGCCGGCGCTCAACGAAATTATCGAAGACGGGGTGAACGGATTTTTATGCCCCCCTGGCGATTCCGAGACGCTTCGTGATCGACTGGTGAAAGTATTGGAAAGCCGGGATCTCCAAAACCACTTCGCTGACAATGGCCCGCGCTTGATGCGCGAGCGTTTCTCACCCGCGGCTCACCTGGAGGCCACCTTGGCCGTTTATAGAGAGTGCACCGACACGCTCGCGCGTGCGGCTTAAGGCGTCGGCGCGTACTTGCCTGTACAACCTTTCTACCTCCTCAACAAAGTTCCCGCGTTCCACTGTAGCAAGCGGCCTCTGCAATTTGCCATCGAGGGCTTTTAGGAGAAGCGCTGACAAAGAGGAAGAACGTCCCGCTTCAAAAAAATGAGCACCTACCGTCGTCGCCAAGCGGCTGTTAAAGCAGGGGACTTTAGCAACCACAACGGGTGTCCCCAGCGCGAGGGCTTCTGATACGGACAGACCAAACGGCTCAGGCCCCGTGTTTGCCTGTATAAGTCCAGTTGCCCTCGACAGAATGGAATGCAAGCGATCCTGAGGTAGCCGCGAGAAAAAGCGCACCCGAGCGTCTATTCCTAGGCGCTTCGCCAGCGCGACCAGGTTACTTTTCTCCGGCCCATCGCCCACGATCCAATAGCTCCAATTTCGATGGGGCAACTCGGCAAAGGCTTTTAGCGCCAGTTTGATCCCTTTATGTTTCACAAGCCGACAGGCGCTCACAAAGAGCGGCGGTGTTTGGAGTTCTGCTTCTTCTTGTTCCGCTACGATCACGGGGTTCTCTATCGTGCAGATCCGTTCCGGGGCATAACCGTTAGCGAGCAGAGTTTCTGCGACGTAGTGGCTGACCGCGATAACGGCCGGAATTTTTTTCAGCTCTTTGTCCCGTCGTCGGAAACTCTCGAGTGCGTGCAGCTTTCTTAGGGCGCCCCTAAAGCCGTTCAAGCACGGATCTTTTTTATCGGAAAAATAGCAGCCATAGCCGGCGGCCCGTGTGCAAACGCCACTCCTGCGGTGGCGAGTGCTCGCCGGGCAAGTCGGTGAGAGCGTGTGTGCCGTAAAAATTGTTGGGTAGAGCCGACGGATACCGGCAATCAACCGCGCTTCCAACGCGTCGTGGAGGTGCACAATTTCCGGCCCGACGCACTGAAGCGTATTGAGAAGGGCTCGAAGCGGTGTCTTGCTGCTACGATCCGTCCAGGAGCTTTGCGAAAGTCCAGGAACTAAGGCGTAGCCTCCTAAGGGATCGAAATCGCCGAGAATGTGCTCGCCGACATAAAAAACTTTATGCCCGCGCTCGGAAAGTCCGGCACCGAGTCGATGTAAAACACCCTCCTGGCCGTAGGCTGCGCCTAGGGTGGGATTCATAAGAAGCACGCGCATGCCACATTCTAACACTTGAGTGGTTTGACGAGCGAATGCGGTATAATGACACTCTCATGCCATCCTATCCCCACACGCCAACTATTAGCCTTAGCGTCGGTGGTCGTTTTCATTCCGATCATATGGCGTCGGCCCTTCTAGAGGCAGGCTACGAAGTTGCGCTGCACACCAGTCTGCCCAAGAGTCGTTTTGGAGAGTTGGGTAGCGCAAGATTTCGTACGCATGTGGCCTCGGAAGTTTTTTACCGCCTTGGCGCCAACTTCGGCTTTGGGAATCTAGCGGACCATTGGAAAATGCAGCAGCTGGGTCGTTCGCTAGCTAGGGACGCCAAGCGGAGTGACATCCTGATTGCATGGTCTTCCTTTGGTCTTGAAGGTTTTAGAAAAACCTCCGCACGCAAGATCTTGATGCGCGATTCCTCTCACATCAGTTTCCAGACGCAATGGTTAGCGATGGAGTACGCGCGTTTAGGGATGAAGTTTGCTTCGAGGCGGTTCTGTGAAGAGCGAGAGCTAGAAGAGTACACGCTTAGCGATCGGATCTGGGTGCTTTCGGAGTTTGCGAAAAAAAGCTTTTTGGATAAAGGCGTTTCCGCTTCCAAGCTTTCGGTGCTCCGGTTGGGAGTCGATACGCGTTTTTTTTCCACTAAACCCAAGCGTTCCATCCAACTTCCGTTGAAGGCTGTGTTTTTCGGAACGATAGGAGTGCGCAAAGGCGTTCACCACCTTCTTGAAGCCACAAAGGATTTTTCTCCTACGCAGTTGCAGGTCACACTCATTGGCCCCATCGAGCGCGGTTTTGAACGGGTGCTTAAACGTTACCCACACTTTTCTTATCTACCGCCGCTCTCCCATTCGGTACTGGGAAAAGCGTTGCAAGCGTTTGACTTGTTTCTCTTTCCTACGATGGAGGATGGCTTTGGCCAGACCTTTACTCCAGGCGATGGCGGTAGGTTTGGTTCCGGTGACCACGGATCATTGTGGGGCCGCCGAAGTTGTTGAGAATGGAACGAACGGTTTTGTTTTGCCCGCAGGCAATGTAGCGGCACTGGTGCAGTGCCTCTACTCACTGACCGAGAATCCAGGGCGTCTAGAAGAGCTTATGCACTCGTCGACAGATATCAGTTGGAAAGGCTATCATGACCGCGTACGAGAACTCATCAGAAGGGAACTTGAGTGCCGCGCACCGATTCAGCAACAAATTGTTGCTGCTTCGGCTTTTTCGCATGGGTAGACTTCCGAGTGCGCTTTACGCCGGGAGTCTACTTTGGGAAGACGGAATGCCGGTGTTGGCTCTTGAGTACGGGCAGTTTCAAGAATCGCAAAAATATGTTTTTGAGAATTTTCCGCGCATTCGCTGGGCGTCTCCTTGGGCCAGGTGGGTGCCGGGCCCGCTGCGGGCTTCTTTTTATCTGGTTTGCGACACTTCTGCGCCTCTTACTAGCCTTTGCGGTGGGCGGGCGACCCAGTTTCATTATTGCGCATGGCTTGCAAGAGCAACTCCTGGCAAGAGTGCTTCACTTCTTTTGGCGAATTCCCTATGCCGTTCACGTGCACGAGGCCTTTTGAGTACAAGGACGTGAGCCGAACCAATAAGGTGTTCTTGGCAGTTGAAGGGGGAGGCGCTTCGGCAGGCTTCCTTTTTAATTTTTCCCGAAGCCACTCGAGCCACCATCTATAGAAAACGTTATGATCTAAAGAACCCATTCTATCTTGCCTTCAATTGCCCACGCCGCGAATTGCCCCAAAGTGCCGAGTTAACCGAAGCCCTTCAACGGCGAAGCGCCCCGTTCGGGCGCTCTACATCGGAGGCATCGGTCCAAATAATGCACTGGAGCAAGCCGTACGGTTTCTTCCAAAGTTTCCGGAGCTGGAGCTGTGTTTAGTCGGTTGGGCCGAGGAGGCCGATAAGAGCAGCTTGCAGCAGCTTGCCCGCTCAGTCGGTGCAAGCGAACGGCTGCGATTCTTGGAATTGTAGATGAGGCGACCAAGTGGGCGCTCATGCGCACAAGCGACATCGCCTACTGCCTTTTATGAACCGAGCACCATTCGCCTCCGTTATGTCGCAACGGCCTCCAACAAGTTCATGGAAAGCTTGGCGGCGGGTTTACCGGTACTGACCAACAACTGTGAAGGCTTCAAGAGTTTGGTGAACGGTACGAAATTGGAGTTGCTGTCGACGATATCACCGATGCTGGCGTGCAGAAAGCTTTTTCGATTTCTGCTAGCGGACAAAGAACGCCGCCAAGCAATGGGTAAAGAGCCGCGGCTTTGCACGCCGCCGAGTTTAACTACGAAACCCAGTTTGCGCCGATTCACGAAAGGCTCAAAAGTGAGTTTTCGGTGCGAGAAAAATCGCGATCGATTCACCTGGCCGGAGAAACTGCATGAACTCTTCGGGGCGTCTTCTCGTTTTAAGACTTGCCACGTTGGACGCCATTCCGGTTGCGCTGTGGCAGACGCAGATCTTTCAGGAAAAGAATCTCAAACCGCTTGTGGTGGAGTACGGAAGCTCGACGCCCTCGCGTGGGGATTATGAACGGGTCCATTGGGACACGCGGTGGGCGCGGTGGTTGCCACAACCTTTGCGCGCGCTAAGTGTTTGGTTCTGGGTCTTTCTCAAACTGCATACGAATTTTGTGTTGTACGGCCCCCCGCGAGAGATCGTGAGCCACGGCCTGCAGGAAAGTTTGCTCGCCTATGCACTAAGTTTTTTTTGGAATGTGCCTTACGTTTGCGATGTGCACGAAGTGTATGAGCCCCGTGAGATGCGTGGGACGAATCGGTTCTTCTTTTGGTTCGAAGGTCCAGCGCTTAGAAAAGCGCGCCTGCTCATCTTTCCGGAGCGCAACCGCCTGCGCCTTTACCAAAAACGCTACGGGCTTAACCAAGCCGCTTTTACTGTCTTTAACTGCCCGCGCCGGGAGGCGACGGAGCGCACGGCCTTCTCACCCTCGTTACTGCGCGCAGAGCTGGGCCTTGCCGCTTCCGACCGGGTGTTGCTGTATCTGGGAGGGATTGGGACAGGGAGTTGTCTGGAACCCGCCGTGGCCGCCCTTCGTTACGATACGCGCTTGCACCTTCTACTTGTCGGATGGGCGGACCCAGACGTGCTCTACCGGCTGCGTGAACTCTGTGAGATCTTTGAGGTGAAAGACCGTGTGCATTTTTGTGGGCCCTCACGGGACAGGTGGAAGTACTTCGCCATCGCCGATGCCAGCTACTGTATCTACCGCGACCACATTCTGAGACTGCGTCTTGCGGCTACCGCGTCCAATAAGTTGATGGAGAGCCTTGCCGCCGGGGTGCCGGTGATTAGCCTGCGCGGGGGTGGCTTTGAGGCGTTGGTCCAGTCCAAAGGGGTCGGCATTTGTCTGGAGAGCGCGAACCCAAAACAAATAGCGGAAGCGGTAAGCGCCTTATCGGCCTCAGGGGTGGGGACGCGCGAGCGGGCCCAAGCCATCCACCAGACCGCGCTCAACTACGATCAGCAGTTTGAGCCCGTATTGCGCCACTTTCTTTACGAGCACCGCCCATTGGACGGCCGATTTTCCCCCTCCTAAGCCACGGCTAGTGTCCCCGCCGTTTATTTGATACACCCTAAACCAGAGATGGACCCCGTACGCTACATGCTGGAAGCTCTGGAACTGGCTGACGCCTACAGAGGCTTTTGTGCGCCCAACCCTGCGGTGGGTGCCGTAGTGGTCAAAGACGGACAGCTGGTCGGGCGTGGGGCTCACCGCAAAGCGGGTACTCCGCATGCCGAGGTCGAGGCCTTGACTGAGGCCGGAGCCGTTGCCGAAGGCGCGACTCTGGTGGTGACGCTGGAGCCTTGTTGCCACTGGGGGAAAACCCCGCCGTGCACAGAACTCATTAAACAAAAAGGCATCGCCCGCGTGCTCTATGGGTACCAGGACCCGAACCCTGTGGTTCGGGGTGAGGGAGTTCGTCTTTTACGAGAGGCCAGCATTGAAGTGCAGTGTTTTGCTCTGGAGCCGGTCACGAATTTTTATGAGTCCTACCGCTTCTGGAGGACAGAAGGGCGTCCGTTTGTAACGGCTAAGATTGCGCTCTCGCTGGACGGACGCATTGCCGGCCCGGGCGGGGCTCGTGTTGAGCTGACCGGTGAAAGTTTCGCTCGATTCACCCATAGAAATAGAATGCGTGCCGATGCCATTCTGTCGACGGCACAAACTGTACTTGCCGATGACCCTCAGCTGAACGCTCGTCTGGATGACAAGGTCTACGCAAAACCCGTTTATTTGCTGGATAGACACTTACGTTTGTCGCGGGGGCTGCGCGTGCTTGAAACCACGGCTTCGTTAACGGTGTTTTTTGCCGAAGAGTGCGACGAGATGCGGGTGGCGGAAGTGGAAGCCATGGGCGTTCGGACCCTTTGTGTGCCCTCCAACGAGGATGGCAGCCTTAACCTGAATAAAGTGCTCGATCGGATCGGGCGGGATGGCTGCCACGACTTGTGGGTTGAAGCCGGTGGGAAATGCTTCCAGTCAATGGTACAAGCCGGTCTGGTTGAAAAGGCCTACTTGGCCATCGCCCCTAAATGGGTGGGACAAGACGGTGTCCCCGCATTTAGTGATTGCGTGGATCGTTTGCTCGCGGGCGCGTCGTCTAGACAGTGGTCGGCCTATGGAAACGACGGCGTATGCGAAATTAGGTGGGAATAGAGTGTTTACAGGAATTGTGGATCACCAAGGGACCGTTCAGTCCCTGGAAAAAACCCCGGAAGGATTGCAGGCCTGGATAGAGTGCCAGTTTGGTCCGTTGGATGACGGCGAGTCGCTTTGCACGGACGGGGTTTGTTTGACGGTTGCCGATAGCCGCGAGGGGGCTTTTCGCGTCGATGTTTCGCCTGAGACTTGCGATCGCTCCCATTTTGGAAAGCTGCGGGTAGGCGAATGTGTCAATCTGGAGCGGTCGCTGCGAGTCGGGGATCGCATGGGCGGGCACTACGTTACCGGCCACGTGGATCAGGTACTGCGCGTGGTCCGCAAAGAAGCTGCCGGCGACTACATTCTTTTTGGCTTTGGCGGTGTCTTAGCAAATCACCGATTGCATCTGGTAGAAAAGGGAAGCGTCACGATCAACGGGGTCAGCCTTACGGTGAACGCACTCACCAAGGATGGTTTTGAAGTGATGCTCATCCCCCATACTTTGCAGCGAACCAATCTCGGGGTGCTGGAAATGGGTGATGAGGTCAACGCGGAGTTTGACTGGATGTCGAAAGTTATAGCGCAACAGGTTCAACATTTGATGGAGCAACGAACATGAGTTTGTCCCGCATTGAAGAAGGCATTGAGGATCTAAAAGCGGGCCGCATGATCATTCTTGTCGACGATGAAGATCGTGAGAATGAGGGCGACCTCGTCATGGCGGCCGAAAAAATTACACCGGAAGCCATTAATTTTATGGCCATGCACGGGCGCGGGCTTATCTGTCTGAGCCTGGAAGAAAAAGACGTGGATAGGTTGGGACTGCCGCTGATGGCAAAAACCAACTCTTCAAAGTTCGGAACGGCGTTTACCATTTCTATTGAAGCGGCCACCGGAGTGACAACCGGCATTTCCGCAGCCGACAGAGCGCGGACTATTCAAGTGGCGGTGGATCCGCAGAGCACCGCCGCAAATCTAGCGACGCCAGGGCATGTGTTTCCTCTACGAGCGCGCCGTGGCGGCGTGTTGGTTCGAGCGGGGCAGACAGAGGGAAGCGCCGATCTGGCGCGTTTAGCGGGGCTGCGTCCAGCGGGTGTGATTTGCGAGATCATGAACGACGATGGGACGATGGCGCGCATGCCGGACCTCATTCCCTACGCCAAGAAACACGGACTTAAGATCCTTGCCATCAATGATTTGATTGCCTACCGCATGGCTAACGAAAGCATCGTGAAGGAAGTGGCTTCGTCGCGTCTTCCTTTGGAACCCTATGGCGAATTCACATTGAAAGTGTTTGAAAACCAAATCGACGGGGCTCAGCACGTTGCGATGATCAGTGGAGAGATCGATCCCGAAGGCGAGACCCTAGTGCGCGCGCACTCGGAGTGCCTGACTGGCGATGTGTTTGGTTCCAAACGTTGCGACTGCGGGGAGCAGTTGGCGGCATCATTGGATCGATTGGCTAAGGAAGGCGGCGTACTCTTGTACATGCGTCAAGAGGGGCGAGGCATTGGGCTTGCCAACAAGATCCGCGCTTACGCCTTGCAGGACGAAGGCCTGGATACCGTCGAGGCCAACCACCGGCTTGGTTTTCAGGCAGACAGTCGGGATTATGGGATCGGATCCCAGATTCTGCGTGCTTTGGGTGTACGCAAGATGCGCCTACTCACGAACAACCCCAAAAAGATTTATGGGCTCCAGGGTTATGGTTTGGAAATTACCGAACGGCTTCCCATCGAGATGCCGGCGAACGATCACAACCGAGTGTATCTCACGACCAAGCGAGACAAGCTCGGCCATCTTTTGACCTTCTAGGAGACTTTCATGGAAATTATTGATGAAAAAACAGCCGCCATCCAGTTTCCGCTAGCGATTGTAGTGAGTCGCTTTAACGAAGAAATCACCGGTCCGTTGTTGGACGGGGCGCTTACTCGCTTACGCGAACGAGATTTCCACGAGGGGCTCATCCGCGTGGTGTAGGTTCCCGGTGCGGTCGAAATCCCACTCGCCGCACAAAAGCTTCGCGGCTCTAGGTACTTACGATGCCATCGTCTGCTTGGGAGCGGTCATTCGAGGAGACCACTACGATTACGTTTGCGATCAAGTGAGTACCGGCGTTCAGCAGGTAGCGTTGCAATTTGGATTGCCGGTGATTTTGGCGTTGACGACGGAAAATGACGAGCAAGCTCAGGCACGGATTGGTGGGGCTCACGGACACAAGGGCAAAGACGCGATTGATGCCGCGGTGGAAATGGTAGCGGCCTTCGCAGATCTAAGCCAATCGTCGGATTCAATCGAAAGTCGGTAGTGCATTTGCCGAGCCCACTGTTACAGAGCGCGTGGGTTCAAAACTTTTATCTAGCCACAAACGCCAAGCGACTTCAGCCAGAAGAGTGCCCCAATCGGTACGCCACTGCGCTGCCGGTCCCAGGAGCAACTAGTAGGTACTCGCGTTGGGTGCCATCCCCTTTAGGTTGAAAAAATGCTGAGAAAAGCAGACGTGCGCCCGCCGCAAAGTCGGAGTGCACCGTGTTCACAAAACCGTAAAGTACTTTGAGAGAGGCTTGAATGAGCTGGCTATCTGGATACAGCGGTAAGAAGACTGCAAGCCGCAAATGCGCTCGCCACGCGGATTCCGCGGTGGGAACAAGTCCCGTATCGATATGCAGGCCCGCCCATTTGCGTTCGCTGTGCGGAAAGAACATGTAATAGCCGAGCCCGAAGCGACCAAACTTGTTTTGGAAATTTAGCGCCCGCCCCACTTGCACCCCTAAGCTGTAGCGTTCCTCGTCCACGACCTGCTGCACATCCGTCGCTAGACTTCCGGACGGGACAAGCCTTTGCGAACCCAATATTCCTACTTCGACATAGTTGAGATCCACCGAGGCCGTGACCTGAGGGGAGTAGAGGTTTTTCCGAGGTTCGACGCGTCCACGGCAGCAGCCGAGGAGCGGGCCTCGGTATGAGGGCCGGGCCTAGCTGATCAAAAATCAGCGCGGCGGGGAGCTGGCTTCGTGATCGGCGACAAGAGGAGCAGACTCCGCACGTACCACAGGCCAGCCAGGGGAACCTTCACCCGCCAGCGCCGAAGTTTTTCATGAAGCGTGGATTTCCCAGTTCCTTTGCAGCCCTTTTTCGGTTGCCGTGACATCGTTTTAAGGCCCGGATGTAACCCGTCTTTCGACTTCTGCCAAAGTCCCATGCAGAGGATCTCGACCCCCGCATTCGGGAGAGCGCAACCGCTCGGCCCGAAGTACCTCCGAAAGCACGCCGTCGTGGAGTTCGCCTTCGGCGAGTACGCAGGCTCGGATCAAGAGATTCTTGAGTTGTCGGATATTGCCAGGCCAGTGGTACTCGTTCAGTGCGGCGTAGGAGGTGAGGTGGTTCTCGGCGCCAATCTCCTCGCAGATTTGGGGAACCAGGTGGGGCAGATCGTAAAGAAGCCGTTCTCGCAGGGGCGGGATTTCCAAGTACAGAACGGAGAGCCTTTGATACAGATCATGGCGAAAGGTCCCCAATCGCACGCCCTCAAGCAGATCGACGTTTGTGGCGGCGACAAAACGTACATCCAGCCGATCTTCGCGTGCCGATCCAATGGCGCGCACTTCGCCTGTTTCGAGGACGCGCAGGAGTTTCACAAACTCCTATCTAAATCGCCGATTTCATCGAAAGAGGGTGCCGCCGTTGGCTGATCGGAAAAGCCCCCGAAAGTACTGGCTCGCGCCTGAAAACGCCCCTTTCTCATGCCCAAAGAGCTCGCTCTCAAAAAGGGTGCTGGGAAGCGAGGTGCAGTTCACCGGGACAAAAGGGCCGTGCGCTCTCTGGGATTGGGCGTGGAGCCGGCGGGCCAGCACTTCTTTGCCCACCCCGTTTCGCCTCGGAGTAGGACCGGCCAGCGGGCCCGAGCGTAACGGCTACACTCCATCAAGACCGCTGCCATGCGGGGAGCGTGGTTCAGCAAGAGGGGCTGGCATAGAGGTCTCCTGTCCCCGCTTTTAGGCGGAGCTTAGTGGCGTCCCCCGTGGGGAATGCAAAAAATATGCAAGTGGCGGTATGGAGCGTTCAGGCGTAGGTCGCGCCAAACGCACGGGTAGGGCAGTCAAGAATATCGCAGATTTGAAACGGAAATCTCAGCAGTGAGAGAGCGGCTAGCCAAAAACAGGGCTATTGAGCGGCCCTGCTGACGTCCTGAGGAACGGACCGAACGGCCGGTTTCTGGACCTTTCCCGAACGCAAACACCGTGTGCAAGCATAGACTCGGGTGGTACGGCCATCCACGGCGGCTCGAACCCGCTGCAGATTCGGCAGACGGCGGATCTTGGTCTTGATGTTCGAGTGGCTGACTTTATGTCCCACTAACGGCTTTCCCACAATAATCGCATACACGGGCCATTGCTTGCCTCCTAAGCTTTCCGTTTCTAGTGAAAGTGCCTAAATTCAATACCCACTTAATTGTGATAACTTACAAAGATGGTGGGGGAAGCAAATCTGACTAAAAAGATTCTAAAAACTGGGGCCTGGATTCTGGCAGGGTGCTGTTTCTACTCACAGTGGACTTTGCTTGGTTCTGGATGAGCTGCCGGTCCTATCACAGATAGCGCCCAAAAGAGGAAACGCCATTGCGGCCCTGGCTCCCACGCCTCAGGAGGCCATCGTGGTGCTCGCCGGGGACTCCAACCGTATCCCGACCGCCTTGCGGCTCTTACGGGAACGCAACGGCCCACTTGTGTTGCTTTCCGGTGTAGAGCCCGGAATCCCATTGGTAGAGATCGTGAATAGCCAAGGTTCGTCCACCGTGGACATCCACAAAACGTGGGAACGCATTATCACGGAATCGAAGTCACGCACCACAATTGAGAACGCGGAACAGGCCGCGCCCATTTTGCGCGAACGAGAAATTTTGCGGATTATTCTTGTGACTTCGGACTATCCCATGCCTCGCGCAAAGAAGATTTTTGAAAAACGATTCCGCAAATGGAGCTGCACGAATACCCCGTAGTGTCACGTTTCCACTTCCGATCTGCATTTCAGTGGATTGAGAAAGTTTTTCGCTGAATTTTGGAAAAACTTTTTCTACTCACTTGGAATACTAAGATTTTTCTCGTAACTCCCTTCAACAAATTTGCTTTGCTATCTAAAGATTTTGGGATAATTTTTTTCCGTTCTGAAGTTTGCACGGTTGGGTACAAAGAAGTTTTGTTCTTCGGAATTTAATTTTTTTGTGAGTGTTAGTTTGGCGGCGACGCAGCAAAAATTTTTTTAAAATTGTTGTTGCACGGCGCCAGAAATTCCAATCTTTAAACAAAAGAAACACTTGCGAGTGCAACCTAGTGAGGTATAGTACCATTAGTTACTATACATTAGCGATTTACCGAGAATTTAAAGTGAGTACTTTGGGGGCTTGGTAAATGACAGAACTTGGTTACAAATTCTGGGGGAATTCTTTTTTCATCAAGAAAAAACAGGAGGAGTGAAATGAAACGTTTCACCTGGGGTAAATCTATCTTTTTAAGTTTCTTGTGCGTAGCCGTTGCACAGGCGGACATCAAGATGTCCGGGCAAGCGGAAGCCGGTATCATGTTCGGAGCACCTACGGGTGGGACGAGCGGTTTCGACTTCTTGGTCGATCATGCGAACATGAACTTAGACGCCTCTGTCAGCGACAAGACGTCTGTTCACGTGTCCAAAGGCTTCGCCTTTGCTCCGTTCTCATTTGTCGGCGGTGGCGCTGCTGGCGGAACGAGCCTTACGACATCAACGGCCACGTACTTCAACAAGCGCGGCCTTGTGGCCGTCGGTGCCGGTTCCGGTTTGACCTTCGCGATCAATACCGCGTACCTGCAACACAAGTGCGCTTCTTTCCTCACCACGCAGTTGGGTATGACCCAAACTCCGTTCGGTATGGAAGGAATGTGGGGACGTCACGACTACCTCCACTATGCTTACAGCCGTGGCTATGACGCTGCTGTGACCAATGGTTGGAACTACGATCTTGGCGTACTCTTCAACTTCGAAGGCGACAACGTCCCTGGAAAGCTAGAAGTAGCGATTCAGGACGGTTCCGTGGCTTCGGCTCTTGCCCGTCGCGCGGATACCCCGGCGGTTGCCGCTCGTTGGCACATGAAACTCGATGCTGGCAGCGTGAGCATCACGCCTGTCGCTTCCGTTTACGCCAACGCCTTCGGCAACGGTGGACCGTATGACTTCGGTTTCTCTGGCGGTGCGAACATCGACGCGGGAATGGTTGCTTTGAATGCAGAATTCATTCAGACCAACACCTCGGCTGTCATCAGCACCCCGGTCACCAAGACCCGCAGCATCTGGTTTGAGCCACAAGTCGACTTCGGTGTCGCCAAGCTCACCGGTAAAGTGGATCTCGGGCAGGTTGCTGGCCTGAACGACACCAACATCGGTGTCGGTATCAGCAAAGAATACGATGATCACCGCATTCGTTTGCTGTGGTCCTACAACAACATGAGCGGAGTCCTTGGTGCGAAGACCATGGATTTCCGTCTTCTGTTCGGTACCAAGTTCTAATTTAAGCGAAAGCTTAAAGCGAAAAGGCGGCTCGAAAGAGCCGCCTTTTTTTTGCCCGTGCCCCGTTACTTTTTTAAGAAGTTTGTGGATAATCTTTTTGTCTAAATTGAAATCAAAAACAAGCACGTTGTTTCCATGTGAGTTATCCACAGGGATGTAAAAAAAGGAACGTGGTACCTTTGGGGGAAAAATGAAGAGAAGCGCTGTGTTACTTCTATTGGCTTTGCTGTTGTCCTTGGAGCTGGTCGCGATGGAAGCAGAGACGGTTAAAATGGCCGTGTGGCGACGAGGGGAATCCATCGGGGGCGAAGAGTTCATCGCTGCCAACGAATCGATTGTGGACTACCTGGCGACTTTAAACAGGCCTACTGGGACCTGGGAAGTGATCAAATACAGCTGCCAGGCGAAGTACCGGACGATTCTGCCTACCGTGCGGACCACAGGGAGCAGCAATTACGATTACGTCACGGTGCGCATGGTGTATGCACTGTCGGACTGCGTCGAAGTGGAAAAGCGTTAAGCAAGGGAAAGAAGCGCGTACTTTTCCGCGATAGGTTCGGGAAGTGCAAAGAATTTTTCGAGGGCGGCCTTTTGAGATTCAAGGGCCTCTGGTGATTCCACCAACTCGCGTAGGGTTTCGCGCAACGCAATCCCATCGGCTGGCGACTTGAGCGCCCCAAGACTACGCATCTTCTTGGCTTCGGCGGAATTATCGATGAAGGGGCCTGTGAGTACCGGAACGCGGTAGGCGGCAGGCTCTAGCACGTTGTGCACGCGTTTTCTAAAGCTTCCCCCCACGAAGCTGATGGTGGAGACCCGGTACAATTCCGCAAGAATGCCGATTTCATCCACGATCAAATGAGAATCGTTATCGGGAGAGAGCATCCAGTGGCTCCAAAGGCGGCTCGCAATGCCGTTTTTTTGTAAGCGCTGCTGAAAGGCTTTCGCCCCGCTGACTTCATGTGGAACCAAAACCAAACGCCAGCCACGGCCTTGCAAGAAATCCAAAGACTCCTTCAGCGCGTCTTCGTCTTCTTTCCAGATGCTGCCGGCTAAAAAAACCGGCTTCTCGGCAAAAAAATCCAACCAAACGGGCGACTTATTGAGCAAACGGCGGCTCTCTACCCGTTCGATACGGGGGTCCCCGATGGTTTGGATGTGATCGGCGTGTAGAGCTAGTACGAGGTAAGCGGTGGTGTCGTCGTCCACCGTGCCGATGAAATCAAACTTATCTATCCACGGCCGGTAAAGCCCAAAAATGCGGCGCGCGCGAGTGGAAAAGTACGATCCAAAGAGTAGGCAGGCGATGCCGCGGTTGTGGCAACTGGTGATGAGATTCGGCCAAATCTCTCTCTGGATGCAAATGAGTTTCTCAGGCTTGAGCGCATTTAGGAAAGGGTGGATGAAAAACGCCAAATCGAAGGGACAATAATCCGCGTAGTCCCAGGGCCGCGGCTGGCTCGCGGCCAGCCGCCTTTGCTCCTCTTTGGCGAGCCCTTCCAGACCGGAAGGGGAGAAAACCGACAAGAAAATTTTTTGCTGGGGAGACTTGCGTTTCACCGCGTCCAGAATGGGTAAGCACTGTTCGAGTTCGCCGCTACTGGCGACATGAAACCAAAGTGGGTTCTCCCACCCGCCACAGTGCTGCCGCATACGCCGGAGCAAGTGCTTTCGGCCTCGAAGGCCTTTTCTTAGCTTTTGTGAGAAGGGGCTAAAAGCGTAAGCGGCGAGTAGTCCCGCGCTATAAAAAAAAGTGTAGAGCAGTCCCTTCACGCGCTTTCTCCACAAAGGAGGCTAAGCTGGCGCGCGCGCTCGAAAACTTCTTCTGCGCCGACCAGCTCCAAGCACCACCGCTTTTTACGAATGCACGGCGCTTGCCCGTTCTTGGAGCACGGGCGGCACCAGAGACTTCGCTCCACGATTTGGCTCTGCGGGTGAAAAGGAAGACAGCCCATTTCGCGGGAAGTGGGACCGAGTACGAGCACACAGGGAACGCCCACCGCGTCGGCTAAATGCATAAGGCCCGTATCATTGGCGATCGCAAAACGGCAGCGCTTCAGTAGGGCGGAGGCCTGCAAAATACTCAACTGACCTTGGGTATTTACGACACGATCGGAGGGGAAATCTTGGGCGATTTCCTTGCAGAAGTGATCGGACTTGCCGCCAAAAACAACGATTCCGTATTCGGTCCGGTCCACGAGGTGTTTTAAAAGCTCGCGGAATTTCTCAGCCGGCCACCGCTTTCCTTCCCATTGCGCGGAAGGGACGAGACCTACCAGCGGACCCGTTGGCAGTTCTAGGTTCGGAACGGCGTCTAAGGTGCTTTGCGGAAAGAAGATTTCGGGCCCTTTACCGTCCCAGACCACACCGTAAGGCAGAAGCGGATCGAGGTAGCGGTTCAGCATGCGCTCGTCTTTTAGAATGGGCAATTTAAAGGTGAGCGCCATCGACCGTCGCAGGTAATGCTTCTGGTAGTAAGCCTTGTAGCGAGCGGGCAAAAGCGGCATCAAAAACCGAGTGCGTAAACTTTGGTGGGCGTCATAAATAAGATCGTACCCTTCGCGGCTTAGACGCTTTTTCAAAGTGCGCAAGCCCGAGAGTCCCGAACCGCGCGAGAGCGAAATTTTTTGATCCAAATACGGGGAGTGAGCGATGAGATCATAAAAGTCTTCGCGCACCACCATATCGATCTGGGCTTTTGGGTACGCTGTCCGGAGGCAGCGCAGCATCGGTGTGGCCATCACCACATCGCCGAGGCTACTGAAACGTAGAACGAGGATCTTGTGGATGTCGCTTTTTACATCTCTTTGGGACATTGAATACCCAACAAGGAAAACCCATTTTCGAGTACGGTCTGGGTAGCTTTTACCAGGTTGAGTCGCATGGAGCGCAGCTGCGGATCGGTCGCCTGCAGGATGGGCAATTGGTAATAAAAGCGGTTGAAGGTTTTCGCTAGATCAATCAAGTAGCGCGAAAGATAAAAAGGCTCTTTTTCGCGCACCACCTGATGGAGGACGGAGCGAAACCTAGCAATGGTAAGCAGCAAAATTTCTTCTTCGGGGCCTAGCTTGAGTTCCCCGAGCTTACTAAGAGAAGGAGCCGGTTCGCCCTTCTCGGAGGCTTTTCTAAAGAGCGAGTAACACCGCACCAGCGAGTACTGAACATAAGGACCGGTTTCCCCGTCAAACGCCAGGATGTGCTTCCAGTTAAAATCGATATCGCGTTGGATATGCGAGGAGAGTTCTCCGAAAATGATAGCGCCGATGCCCACCATCTCCGCCACTTCCTCTTTGTTGGGAAGTGTGGGGTTCTTCTGGGTGCACTCCTTCAGCGCGAGTTCTTTGGCCTGATCGAGGAGATCATCCAGGATAACGATGTTGCCCTCGCGGGTGGACATTTTTTCGGTCCCAAACCGTACCGTCCCAAAAGAGAGGTGCTCACAGCGATCCGCCCAGTCAAAGCCCATTTTTTTCAACACGCCAAAGAGCTGCTGGAAGTGCAGCTTTTGCTGCGAAGACACAATGTAGTACGAACGATCAAAGTGGAAACGCTGGTGGCGATCCATGGCGGCGACCAAATCACGGGTCAGGTACAAAGTGGTGCCGTCGCTTTTTTGGATGAGCGCTGGGGTGCTGACTTCGGGGACTTGTACGATCCAAGCGCCTTCGCTTTTTTCCGCCCCCGCCTTTTGCTTAATGCTCTCCAGGTGGGTCTCTATCCCTTTTAGATAGGCGCTTTCGCCTTCCACGTGATCAAAATGGACGTGCATGCGTTTGAGAGTTTGTTCCATGGCGAGCAAGCTGATGCGCCGGATGGTTTCCCACAGGGCGAGCGCCACTTGATCGCCGCGCTCCAGACGTTTTTGAATCTGCGCGACCCGCTCAAGCAGATCGGGCTTTCCTTCAAGCTCCTTGTGAAAGCGGACATAAACTTCCAGAAGGTGATCCATGGAAGCGGAGAGCGCGTTCTCGTTCAACTTGCTTTTGTCGCCCCACATCTCAAAAGCGGCCATCAGGCGGCAGAATTGCGTTCCCCAGTCCCCCACAAAGTTAATGCGCTCCGTATCGTAGCCGAGAAACTTGTGCACGTTAGACAACACGTTTCCAATCAGCGTGCTTCGGATGTGATGAAACGCGAGCTTCTTGGCGATGTTGGGCGAGCAGTACTCGACAAGCACCTTCTGGCCGTTACCCGAAGTGTCCGCTCCGTATTGGCTGCCTTTATCAAAGACTTCAGTGAGCGTGGCCTCGTAGAGGCTGTTGAGATCAAAACTGATGTTCGCGTAGGGTCCGGCTACCTGGCAGCGCAGCCCCTTTTTTGCGAGGTGCGTGCAGATTTCTTCGGCGAGTTTGTTGCTGGGTTTGCCGGCTTTTTTGGCGAAGGTGAAACAAGGGAGTGCGATGTGGCCCATTTCTGGCTTGGGGCGCACCAAATGCCGCTTCGGTGGAAGCGTCCTCACCCAAAAAGTCCGCTATGTCTTTGGCGAGTCCCGCTCTGAGGTCCTGAAAAGGCATAAAGTCAAATTACTCCCACAGTTTATAGACGCCATACCTTAGCGAAAAAGCCTAGGCGGAGCAAGCTGCGTGAGCGGAAAATACCGCCTAGCCTGCAGCGCTCTGGGCTTCTGCTGGGGGCTTTTTGAAGGCGCGCAGCCGCTTTCGCCCGGCGATTTCGTGGACGAGTTTTTGAGCCTCCAGCATGGGGCCGAAGGGGTAGAGCCACTGGGTGTGCAGCGACGGGGAGAGGAAGAACACGTTCGGCCGTCGCGTGGCGCTGTGGGTGCGGGTAACTGCAAATCGGCTTTTGGCGTGGGCCTCCAGTCCTTTTTGCAGGGCCGTTCGCGCTTGCTGAGAGTGGCAATGGACGCTGAGCGGGGCGGAGAGTTTTCCCAAATGAGTGTGCAGGAAGGGAAAGAGCCAATTGAGTCTCTCATAACCTTTAAGAAACTGAGAGGTGAGCCCTTCCATAGATATCCCCCTCGACCAGCTCGCCCAAAGCGTCAGCGTGGTCCCGCCGGAGTGATGGGTGCACTCGAAGGGCCAGATCTCCTCATCCAAATTAGGGAGATCGATGCTATCGAAAAAGAAATTGAGCGGCGGTACCCATTTGGAGACTGCGGGCGCGTCCACCTCGAGTCGGAGTGGGTAAAGAGCGGACTGCGAAACATTGGGAGATCCATCTCAATGCAGCTCAGTAGCTCGGGCAGCCGCTTGGCCAAATCCTTGAGCTGTAAGAACGAGGTGTTTAGTACCAGCTTTCGCGTGAGTAGCGTCGTCTGATCTTCAAGTTGTAGAGATCATGCCTTTCTTTGAAAAGTAGATCTCTTTGACGTTGCGGTTTTTAACGGTGGCGTCGATGGGCGCGACAGACTTAGGCAGCTGATTCTTGGGCTGCCACCAGCTCAACGTATGGGTGCGCAAGCCGGCAAGCACCACACTTTCAGGCCGCATGTTGGAGGCCCGTCCAAAATACTTCCAAAGTCCCATGCAGTACGAAAGCAGTTCCGGGTAGGTCGTAAGCGCCCGGCGGGTATTGTATTCGCGTTCTCTTCCGTGCGCATTTTTAGGAAAAGCGTCGAGTAGCTCGAGATCCAGTTTAGGAAAGCGCTCTTTGAAACTTTCGGGGGACCATTCCAAAGCACCACGTTTGGAAAGCACCTGCGTGTGCCAGGTCGGTCCTGCATCCAGGCCGAAATGTTCGGCGAACTGGGCGGGCACCGGTGTCGGCGCCCGGTCGGGCTCAAACTGCAGCCAGCCAAAGTAGGGGCTCTCCCCATTGTGGCGGTACACTTTGTCGAGTTTTTGCAGGAGCCACAGCCCGGCGGGTTCTTCGCCTAGGACCAGACACTCAAATTCTTGGGTGGAAGCCATAACGATCCTGGTTTGGGTGACGTCTTTATCTCGGTACGCCTTATATTAATATAGAGAGGCGCGATTGGCGAAACCCAGCTGGGGATGCGCAAACCGAGATTCAGTATGACAAGGGATTGGCAACTCGTCCATTCCCTTGTTAGTCTAGGAAGTCTATGAAAACAGTGATTTGCCAGTGCAAACGGAGCCTCATTCTGTTGCTGCTTAGCGTCGGCTGGAGCGGCTCTGTTTTGGGAAATGTAGGGAGTGCGCACTTACTTCCTTTGAATTGTTCTGAGCTGCTTCCTGATGAAGCCCCTTTTGTCTCCTTTTTTGAGTCGGTGGCAAAAGCCGGCGCCAATGAGCAGCGCGATTTGGCACGCCGGATGCTGAAGGTGCTGGCTCTCCGGGAGAAGCTTGCCTCGTCGACAGATTGGTCCCAGAACGAAAACCCGGTCGATGAGCTGGTGCGCAAGACGCTGTGCTTTTACCGGGAGCAAAAAGACCCGCTAAGGACCATTACGTACAACGATCCGCAGATCATTGCGTACCTCAAAGAGGCCATCAAGCCTCTTGAAAACAAGGTAGAGGACGCCATTTTCCTCGCTGAGTTTGAGCGCGAACAGCGCATGCGCTACGAGCACCAGATAGAGAAGAACCGGGAGCTCATCCGTTCGCTCGAGCAGCAGGCACAACGGGACGCGAAGGCGGAGTACAACGAGATCTCCAAGAACGCCCGTCGCAAAGCTAGAAAACAGAAATGAAACTATCGTACAGGCGTTTCTTGTCCGATGTGAGTGTGGGGGCAGGTGACACGCTGCTTAAATATTTCAGGAAGCCGCACCGCATAGAGCGCAAACCCAACCAAGGTATTGTTACTGAGGCAGATAAGGCGGCCGAGGCCTTCATCCTTAAAAAGATCTCAAGAGCCTTTCCCGATAGCACGATAATAACTGAAGAGAGCGGAGAGTACCCTGGAAAGGGCGCTCTTTGCTGGATTATTGACCCACTGGATGGGACCACAAACTATGCGCACGGCTCGCCCTGGTTCTGTGTCTATCGGCCTTTACGAAGGCGATAGGGCAGTAGCAGGCGCGGTTTACCAACCGGTTGGCGGGGAGTTGTTTCTCGCCGAGGCCGGCAAGGGCACAACATTGAATGGCAAGCGCGTGCGTGTTTCTCAGGGATCGAGGCTCTCGGACGCTCTAGTAGCGACCGGATTTTACTACTCCAGTAAAGGAGCCCAGCTCAAGCGGGACATGGCAATCTATGCCCGTCTGAACGACAGTGTACTTGGTTTGCGACGTTCGGTGCCGCTGCTTTGGATATTGCCAATGTAGCGTGCGGCCGGGCGGACGGCTTTGGCAACGTGGGCTTTCGCCTTGGGACGTAGCCGCTGGCTTTTTGTTAGTGGAAGAGGCTGGTGGAAAGGTTACGGACTTTCAGGGGAAACGCACCTGACATCTTTGCCAAAGAGGTGATTGCCTCGAATAAGAGGCTCCACCCGGCGATGCTTCGACGCATCCGCCGCTGATTCAAACGCCGCTCTTAGGAAGGTTTTTTAAGAGTGGCGGACACCCCCAAATATTGGATCGTTCTTGTGAATCGGATCCCTCAGGGTCCGTATTCTGAGCTTGAGCTGAAGCAACTGTTGGCCAAGCAGGAACTGAGCCGCAACGAAGTCGGCATGCAGGTGAGCGCCGATGGTAAGGACCGTCTCTCCGGTTGGAAAATCCTTTGGCAGTTTGAAGAATTTGATCGTCGTCGCAAAAAAGGCGACCAGGCCCAAGCGCCAGCGACTCCCGCTCCCGAAGTGGAACGTCGAAAATCCTTGTCCGAACCCGACATTCAAAAGGTGACTTCCGAGAAGGTGCCGGAGCACTTGATGGAGATCGCGCCCGAGGATTTGGTGCCGCATCGGGAGAGCCGAAGTGCGTCGGTCTCGGACTTCTCACAGGAATCTTATTCGGAAAGAGAAAGTGAGCCTTCCGATCGAGATTACGGGTGGTGGCCGACTGCGATTGCCGGAGTTTTTGCGTTGGGTTTAGTGGTGATGGGGGCGCAGTGGGTAAGCGGGTGGATGTCGGACAAGCCAGCGGTTACAAGACGCACCCCGCGTAAGGCAGAACGCCGTTTGTCGACGCAGCAGCGCCCGAGCTCAACGTCTCGCCAGCGGACCACTCCCCTGAGCGGTGTGCGCGCGCCAGCGGAAAGTCTTCCGGTAGCCCCTAGTCCAGAACCTATGGAAATACAAGATAACGGGAACAACGGGCCGGACGGCGTTCGGGATTTCGGCCAGGTTCCGGAAACGGTTTTTGACGAAATGGGCGATCAAGGAGAAAGCCTCAGGCGTCGGATCCAAAAGCGCGGGCGCAATATCAGAAAGCGGCGAGGGATTCGACCAGCCGCACCCGGCGAGGACGTTGGGCCGGATGAGGGCGGTGATTTTGTGGAAGAGGATGCCTTTGTCGAGGAGGAGTACCCTCAGGAAGAGGAGCGCTACTTCGACGAAGAGGGCGAGTACGACGAGGCTTATTAATGAACGATTACCTCCATACCGCGTTTAATCTCCTCAGCTTTCTTCCCGGTCCCTTCTGGTTGGCCCTTATCTTTCTTCCGAAAAACCGGCACGCCATGATGGCCTTTGACGTCTTTCTCGTCTTACTCAGCCTGCATTTTACGCTTCTGACCTTGCCCGATGTGGCGGGGCTTCTTCCCGTTATTGCGTCTCCGACCTTTGAAGCGATCTCTGCGCTTCTATCGGCGCCCAAAGGCATTTTGGGTTCGTGGAATCACATGATCTTCTCCGACTTGTGGGTGGGAAGGTGGATTGCTTATGACGGGTTGAGGCAAGGGTTTAATGGCTACGTGCGGGCTATTTTCATTTTGATTACCTTGTTCTTTGGGCCGGTGGGCTTTTGTCTTTACTGGCTCGCTCGCTTGGCCATCCGCCGAAAGTGGCGGCTCGGCGACGCCGCCGGAAATTACTGAGACCCTCCCCCAAAAAGCTCCTCCCCTAGGTGACAGACCGCGTCCAAAGTTCTGGTTTGGACACGCCGATAAGACTTAAGACTCCCTTCCATTTCCCACTCATCGCACGGAGGCGACATGATCAAGGCCGGCATTATTGGCGTAGGCTACTGGGGCCCCAATCTTCTTCGCAATTTGGTCGCAAATGAATCCATAGAAGTGAAATGGATGTGCGATCTAGACACCGTTCGGCTCGGAAAATTTTCGCGGCTTTATCCCAGCGTAAAAGCCACGAACGATTACCGGGAAATACTCAACGACGCTCAAGTGGATTTAGTGGTGATAGCCACTCCCGTGCACACGCATTTTCAACTCGGGATGAAGGCGCTAAAAGCGGATAAGAACCTTCTCATGACCAAGCCACTCACGGTTTCTGAACGGGAATCGCTCTATCTGATAGAGGAAGCGAAGGCCCGCAAAAAGATGCTGATGGTGGACCATACCTACGTATATCACCCGGCGGTAGCTGCGATGAAAGAGATGATTGCGCAGAAGCAGCTGGGGGATCTTCTCTACTACCAAAGCTCCCGCATGAATCTGGGGCTTTACCAGCCCGACATCAGTGTCATTTATGATTTGATGCCTCACGATCTTTCGATTCTTAACGAACTGGTACCCTTTGATCCGGTTGAGATTTCGGTGTCGTCAAAGAGTGCCGCCAGACTTCCACAACCCGACATCGCCTTTATGCACTTGAATTACGAGTCGGATTTTATCGCTACCATTCAAGCAAGCTGGCTGTCCCCGTCCAAGATTCGCCAGACGATTCTTACTGGCAGAAAAAAGATGGTCCTCTATGATGACGTGGACGTCGTACAGAAGATAAAAGTATTTGATAAAGGGGTCGAAACCCTTCAAAAACCGGAAGACAAAGAGAAGGTCTACACGGATCTGATTCAGTACCGTCACGGGGATGTTTACTCGCCCGCGATTCCCACGACCGAAGCACTAAAGATAGAAGTCGATCACATGGTGGATTGTTTAGAGCATGGTAAGACGCCCCGAACAGGCGGTCTGCAAGCGCTTCGTGTGGTTCGCTTACTTGAGCATGCAGACAAGCTTGCCAGAAGCAGCAAGTGTTGGATGGCGTTGCCTTTCGAGCCGATCGCCCCCGAAAGCGAAGAAGCGCTGATGCAGCTCCCGCAACCGGTTGCCAACTAGAAAAGGCGTCTCCAAAGAACTCGTACGTTCTTCGAAGACACCTTTGTTACTCTCTGTTTGTGCGAACTAGTTTTCTGGATTGTGCGTGTAGCTAAGCTTCACTAATTTATCGCCGACCTGTACCAGCTCGCTGTACGTGGTTCCCACGACCGGGCGAAGGTACACAGCCTCATACGCAAACGCACTTGGTGCTAACTCGATGAGTAAGGCACAAGTCGCATTGGAAGGACGCGCTCCCCACGCTTCCAACCGAGGGACATCATACCCGCCTGGGTGTTTCACGAAGCGTTTGGTCTGTCCGACTACAATGGTGCAGTTATCTGGAATCCGCACTTCAATGGGGATCCGGTAAGTGACCTTCACGGCCGTTCCATTTTTCAAAAGTTCTGTCTTCAATACGCTGGCCTCGCCCTCGAGTGAGGCGAACAGAGGATTGAGTTTTGCTTCCGCAAGCACTTCCTGTTCCTCGGCCGCAAAACTGTTGATCGACAAGATCACTAAAGCCAACAACCCTAGTTTTTTCATTCTGTTTACTCCTTTGTTGAGCAACCATCGTTGGATGACTGCGATGCCATCCGAATTACGGATTGTTGAACGGGTTGTCAAAGGGAGGCAATTAACGTTACGGCTTCGCGCACCGCGTAGTGCCACTTGCAATGGGCTGATGGGAGTAGAGGACGCGCTTATTCGGAAGGGACAAGATCAGTCAAAGACCCGACATTTTCCTTAGCAAACATCCGGTCGTTATTGTCCGCGGTAAAAACTACGTCGATCATCACGCGAAACTTTGCTGAAGCTCCGCTCGAAGTTTTTCCGGTTTTGATGCGTTTTAGGATCTCCGCTTCCTTTGTTCTGAGTCGTTGCGGGTGATCTCAAAATCGTCGACCATGAGAAACGCACTTCGCATGTCTGTTCGGTTGCCGAAACGATCGTAAACGGTGTCGTGCACCACGTAGCAGGTGTTGATCGCTGCTATTCCAAGCTGCGGCAGAGTACGGATTTCATCTTCGGTACTCTTGCCGTCGCGGTTTGCATCTGTCCAAACCGCTAACTGATCAAAGTACACATCTCCATCCCAAGGGCCGAGGTACTCGTCTTTTTTGTCAAAAGACTGGCAATTCTTTCCCGCAAATCGTTGTAGCATTTCAAAACCATCGGATCCGCGCAGGTGACCAGGTTCGATGCGGTGGTTCCCAAACAATTGCACGCCACCATGCACGAGCCCATCGGCGGCGCGAGTAACAAGAAAACCGTCATCGGCGACAAGCGACCAGCCGGTTTCTTCGTGCTTTTGAAAGCGCCCCCCGATCCAGGAAGTCCTGTGGGGGTCTCCCACAGAACTCATATTGTTCATCCATGACAGTAATTCTTCTGGGGTCATCTCGTCGGGGCGATTGGCGACTAGGTTCTGACCGTTAAAATAGGTACCCCACTCAAGGCTTGAGGTGCGGATGTGCGGTTCACCGAGATCTAGCACCAAGGGCGTGTACTGGGTGGAGAGCACGGTTCCATTGACCGCCGCCATCGATACAAATTCCATTAGCTGCGTGGCGTCCCGGCGAACTCCCTCTTCAGTAACGTAGCCATAGCCGCCGAAGTTAAACACGCCACCGCTCATTTGAGGCGCGGCGTGCAATGAGAAGTGCTTAGCATCATCGTGATGCGATCGAAATTGTGCCACAAGACATCCAGATGGAATATCTGGCGCAGAAGCACGCGGTACTCAAAACGCCGGCGTGCGCTGGAAGTAAAATCCTGATTGATAAGAGCGATGTCCCCCACCAGCCGATCCCGGAAGTCAGCAAGGTAGAGAGGCACCATGTTCTTGTAGGCAGCATTCGCCGCTTTGGAAAAATCCGGCAAGTCCGTCGCCAGCGTGTTGTAAGTGAAGTCGAGATTCTCATAATCAGTCATGAGACGGGGGGCGAGGTAAACGCGCTCCCGGAACTGTTCCTGAGATTCTCCCGATACCGGCGAACCGTAGGAGTCTCCGTAGTAAAGCAGGTGCTTTGCGTGGTCACCCGGGATAGCGCCTGTTTTGGCTTCGTCTATCTCTACGTAGCCGACAAAACAATTCTCACCCGCGGTAAAGGTATCAATGGCCTTATCAAAATCCACGATGTAGTGCTTGGCCGATCCACCGCTGTACTGCAGCTGGTTGGCGGGGCCACGGTAGATGTAGGTTTTTTTGTCGGCTCGGTTCAAGCGCAGTGCAGAACGTTCCAGTGCGTGGCGTGCAACGTCATCAAACTTGTCCCCGAAAGAAATAGAGTAGAGGACGGGAATGATGGGGGGCACGTCGTCCCCGTTCAAGTAGGCTTGTTGGCGCTCATGCGCGAGGGCCAGAACCGCTGCCGCCTCATCAGCCGGGTTTTTTCCCGTACAGCGTGAAGCCGGCCGAAGATCCGCCGCCGTCGTCGCGCTCACCGGGTTCAGGGGCCGAATGGAATCGACAATACTCTGCGCCCCGCTATAAATGCTGTCTTCGGAAACTGAAGTCATGGAATCTTCGGCAACGAAAAAGAAGGGAGGGACATCCAAAGCATTGCCTTCTTCCGGCGAAGTGCCGCAAGCACTCAGCAGAAGGGTTGCAATAATTAGAGATGAATAAGATAGAGAGGTCGCTTGCCTCAACCAACGTGCCACGTGCGTACTCCTATCCCCCTATTGTAGCAAACGTCGCTGTACAGGTTCCACTACACCCCTTATGTCCCTCAAAAGCGTGGCATATCACGGGGTTTGACGGCCTGGTGTCTAATGGTGTGACGGGGGAGTTGAGTGGAAATCGCTAGGGTGGTAGCTTGCGGGACGTGCACGATTTTGAAGAAAAGCTGAGGCGCAACTTGGAGACTTACCGCCGTCTGAGCGGTGACGCGGTCCTTCTCGCGGTATCCGGGGGCGCCGACTCGATGGCGCTCTTGCACGCGCTTTGCAAAAAAGAGATTGGGCTTCGCCTCCATGTGGCGCACTTCCAGCACGGGGTACGAAAAGCCGCTGAGCGAGACGCTTTGTTTGTCCTTCAGGAAGGGAGAAAGCTTGGGCTTCCGGTTGTCATAGGGCGCCACAAAGCGATCGATACTTCGGAGGCGGCTTTGCGTGAGGCGCGCCACGCCTTTCTGGAGACTGAACAGCGCAGACTCGGGTGCCGGAGTATTTTTTCGGCGCATCACCTCCAGGATCAGCTGGAAACTTTTCTAATGCGAATGGTGCGGGGGAGTGGGCTCAAAGGGCTTTCCGGGATTCCGATCGAGCGCGGGGTCTGGTTTCGCCCCTTGCTGAGTATTAGTAGAGGAGAGATTGTGGCGTACCTCCAATCGGAGGGAATTCCGTATAGAGAAGATGAGACCAACGCCTCTCTGCGCTACACTCGCAATCTAATTCGGCATACGGTGCTACCGCCGCTAGAAGCGGTCGCGGAGCTCCATGGAGGTGTGGGCGCCTTTACGAGCGCTGGAAGGGATGTTCGCCGAATTAAGGCTGTCGCCGGTGAACAGTGGGACCAGTCCGAGAAACTCTTCGCGACCAGATCACCAAAACACCCTATTTTTGCCGCCTTCCCTAGCCAACTGGGAGGTGCCGCCGACTACTACCAAAGCCCGGCCTACCCGGTATCTTTTGACGTGCTCCAGCAACTCTCGCGGCCGGCTCCAGAAGATGATCGCGGCCGTGGATTCCGGACTGAGGTGTTTCCATGTCGAGGGCGAAGTGCAGGTGTTGCGATCGGCGGGGTTTTTGTACTTTCAAACCCGGCAGCAGCGCGAATGCCCTGGTCCCAACTTCTACCAGAATCAAACCAAGATTGAGTCCCCGGAACTGGACTTAGTGCTCGAGTTAGAAGAAGAGGTCGGCGCCCTTGCCGTTGCCCGCACCTTGCGCCCTGGGGATCGCATTGGGAGCAGCAAACTGAAAAAGCATTTGCACGCGCTCGGAATTCCACGCCCCGAACGGCGCCTCTGGCCGTTACTTGTTCAGCGGGAAGGCTCCGTGGTCTGGCACGCGGCCAAGCCGAGCCCGCAGGTGCGCGTGCGGCGTCTCGGATTTCCCTTTGCGGTTCACGCGCCGCGACAAGATGGTGCGTAAGAATTCTCTTTCACTAAAGTTAACCACCTAAAAATATAGCGAAAATGGGTCCTTAGGCGATCGCGAGTCCCGACCGATAAGGTCTTTGTACCATTGTAAAGTGGGGTAGGATGAAGAACTCGCATAAACCTGATTGTTTCGATGATCTCGCTTCGTTGCCACGCTGCTTCTTATTTCAATCCACACAATCACAGCATGCCTTAAAGAAAATCCCGTTTAATAAGTTTATTGAACACGTGAAAGCCAACCACGTACAAGCCGTCACGTTTAAAAATAACGGGAAGATTGAAGGCAAATTCAAGCAGGACATCGACGGCGGTGTCGATTTTGAAACGATCGGAGATACGAACTCCGAATACTATGTGAAGCTCATTAACGAGCATGGACTTATTCCCAACTACGATATTGAAGAAAGCCGATCCCTTTGGCTGCAGTTTCTAATCTCCTGGGGACCGATGGTCATTTTTGTAGCGTTGCTCATGGTTTTCCTGCGTCAGTTGCAGGTAAATGGTGGCAAGGCGATGTCCTTTGGACGATCCCGAGCGAAACTCCTGACAGAAGGCCATACCCGGGTAACGTTCCAAGACGTTGCCGGTTGTGATGAAGCCAAGGAAGAGTTGTCTGAAATCGTGGAATTTTTACGAGACCCGAGAAAGTTCACCAAACTGGGTGGGCGCATTCCCAAAGGCGTACTTTTGGTGGGAAGCCCCGGTACCGGAAAAACCTTGCTTGCAAAAGCGGTGGCCGGTGAAGCGGTTGTACCGTTTTTCTCGATCAGTGGTTCAGACTTTGTTGAAATGTTTGTAGGTGTCGGTGCCTCGCGTGTGCGCGATCTCTTCGAACAAGGAAAGAAGCACGCCCCTTGCATTATCTTCATCGACGAAATCGATGCCGTCGGACGCCAACGTGGCGCTGGCCTGGGTGGAGGTCACGACGAGCGTGAACAGACTCTAAACCAGTTGCTTGTTGAAATGGACGGATTTGATTCCCGTGAAGGGGTGATCTTGATTGCGGCCACCAACCGCCCCGACGTGTTGGATCCGGCTTTACTCCGTCCCGGACGTTTTGATCGTACGGTTACCGTCGGCAGACCCGACTACCGTGGCCGTGAAGGGATCTTGAAGGTCCACACGCGCAAAATGCCTCTATCGAAAGATGTAGATTTGTGGACGGTCGCCAAAGGGACTCCTGGGTTTTCAGGTGCTGACTTGCAGAACCTTTGCAACGAAGCGGCGCTCATGGCAGCTCGGAAGAACAAAACTGAGATCTACATGCGCGATTTCGAAGACGCCAAAGACAAGGTATTGATGGGCGCCGAACGCAAGTCCATGCTGATCGGCGACGAAGAAAAGAAGATGGTGGCTTACCATGAGTCGGGCCATACGATCGTCGGGCACCTGCTCCGTGGGTTGGATCCTATTCACAAAGTGACCATTATCCCGCGTGGAATGGCATTGGGCGTAACGCAGACTTTACCGGATGAGGACAAGCTCACGCTCTCGGCAGAGAAAGCAGGCAACCTGATTGCCTTCATGATGGGCGGTTGTGTCGCGGAAGAAGTCATCTACGGCCAAAAAACAAATGGCGCGGCAGACGATATTGATAAGGCCACCAACCTGGCCAAGAAAATGGTCTGTGAATGGGGCATGAGCGAACGCATCGGACCCATGGTGGTCGGTAAAAAGGGTGGCAGCGTATTTTTGGGCCGTGAGTTTCACGAGTCCAAGGACGTGAGCCCCAAGACTGCCGAGATTGTGGACTCCGAAGTCCGGCGCATCATCTCTGAGGCGCACGACAAGGCTCGCACCATTCTTGAAGAAAACAAGAGCGTGCTCCACGCGATGGCCGAAGCGTTACTGGAACGCGAAACCATCGATTCCAAGGACGTCGCCCTCTTGATTGCCGGCAAAGCCCTGCCGCCGCTTCCCAAAGGGGATACGGACGGCTCCCATGGTGCCCCGGCGGGTAAAACGGCGGCCGCTGGCGCTACCGCCACCGGCAAGACGCCCGTCAGCGCGCTCCCGTCCGAGCCGGAAGTCGCTTAAAAAAGCTGCTAAATATATAGAATTAAAAATCTTACCTAATAATGACGATAAGCATATAAGGTAGTATCTGTTTGGGCCCTTATAAGGTTTATTGTCCAAGATGTTGGATTTTCTAGCTAATCTACGCGAAATAGTCCGGTGGCAGGATCTGGTGGATATCCTGCTCGTCTGTTTCATTGTGTACCGGATCCTGTTGCTGATCCGTGGTACGCGCGCGGTCCAGATGCTGACCGGCTTTGGTATCATCCTTATCTTCTATTATGTGGCCGAAAAGCTGAAGTTCCACACGCTGCACACCATCCTCGTGGAATTCTTCAACAACCTGATCCTGATTCTGATTATCGTGTTCCAGGACGAAATCCGACGCGCGCTGACTCAGGTAGGGCGCAATCCGTTTTTTGCCTCGACGACCACAATCGAAGAGGTGGCCATCGTGGAAGATCTGGTGCGCTCGGCCGAAATCCTGGCGCAGCAGCGCGTGGGCGCGCTTATCGTTTTGGAGCGCGAAACGGGTCTTAAGAACTACATTGAAGGCGGGCAGCTGCTCGATTCCCGGGTGAGTATCGATCTCATCACCAGCATCTTCCACCCTCAAGCCCGATGCATGACGGGGCCATGATTATTCGCAACTCTCGCATCACGAGTGCGGCCTGCTTGCTGCCGATTTCGCGCGATCCGGGTGTGCACAAAGAGCTGGGAACAAGACACCGGGCCGCTTTGGGACTGACTCAAGAAACAGATGCGCTGGTCATCGTGGTGTCGGAAGAGCGCGGGGAGATTTTCTCTGGTGCATCACGGCACGATGATGCGAGATTTGGAGCCACAGGCCCTCAAGCGCCACTTGCTCGACCTGTTGGGTTTGCGTAAATTTGAAGCGCGTTACCATGAAAAGGTACGCGAGAAGAATAATGACGATGCAATTTCTGGATAATCAAAAAGGAGCCATGAATTTTAGTGAGAGCGTGGCCTTAAAGGCCGTGAGTCTCCTATTGGCTTTGATTCTCTGGATCACCGTTCTTGGATTCAAAAAAGAAGAGATGCGCAAGAACGTGAAGTTCGAGCCGCTCGTGGCGCCGGGCATGATGATCACCAACAAGATTCCAAGCCACATTATGTTCACGCTTCGGGGGCCGCGCGTTTTATTGAATGACGTGGAAAAGAAACTTCCGCCGATTCGCCCGGATTTTCGTCGTTCCAGAGATCTCACGATCCCCGTTGCGATCAGTGAAGTGCTACTCGGTGAACTGCCCGCCGGAGTGTCCGTGGTCTCTTACCACCCGAGCAATCTACTCATCCGCCTGGAAGAGGTCGTGGAGCGCAACGTTCCCGTGCGGCCCAGTCTTCGAGGCCTACCCGCACAAGGGTACGACATCTCCCAAGTGAAAGTTACGCCCTCTAAGGTCATGGTTTCGGGGCCGAAGAGTGCGCTGGAAGCGCTGGAGTTTATCACGACCGAACCCGTCGATACCCAAGAACTTGAAGGGGAAAAAGAAGTGGTCGTTGCCGTAGAAGTAGATCCTGCGCTAGGTTTTCGTTTGTCGCGTGAAAACGCGGTCCGCGTGCAAGTTACGGCAAAACCGTCGCGGAAAAAGCCCTAATTGGGTCACTGTAGGTAAGAAATGGGAAAATTGTTTGGAACGGATGGTGTGCGCGGTGTCGCGAACCAGCACCCGATGACGGGCGAAATTGCGATGGCGCTCGGCCGGGCAGCCGCTTACCTATTTTGCGCCAAAGAGACAAATGGTCTACCCAAGAGCGCCAAGATCGTCATTGGTAAAGACACTCGCCTTTCCGGATACATGTTCGAAAACGCCTTGGCCGCCGGCTTCTGCTCAATGGGTGCGCGTGTGTTTCTGGTGGGACCTCTGCCAACGCCGGAATCGCATTCATTACAAGAAGCATGCGTGCTGACGCCGGAGTCGTTATCTCGGCAAGTCACAATTCCTATCAGTACAACGGGATTAAGATCTTTGATAAGAACGGGATGAAACTTCCCGATCAGACGGAGCAGGAAATAGAGAGGCTGCTCGACTCAGCGGAGCTGAACAATTACCGGCCGACCATGGAGTTTATTGGAAAGGCCATGCGTATTGACGACGCGATTGGGCGTTACATCGTCTATATCAAGGATACCATCCACTCCGCCCACACCTTGGAAGGCATCCGCGTAGTACTCGACTGTGCCAACGGGGCCGCGTACAAGGTGGCGCCTATTATTTTTGATGAGTTGGGTGCTGAGGTTTTTGCTATTCACAACAGGCCTAACGGACACAATATCAACGATCAGTGCGGGGCGGTAAACCCGCAGAGCATGTGCCGTGCCGTGAACGATCACCGCGCGGAGATCGGAATTGCTTTGGATGGCGATGCGGATCGGGTCGTGCTTTCAGACGAAAAGGGCGAAGCCGTGGATGGGGATCAGATTCTCGCCATCTGCGCCACCCACATGCTGAAAAAGGGCCAGCTCAAAAACAAGACGATTTGCGCCACCCCGATGAGCAACTTAGGACTTGAGCAGGCGGTGAGAGCCGCCGGTGGCAAAGTGGTCACGGCCAAAGTAGGGGATCGTTACATCGTCGAGAAGATGGTCCAAGACGGCCTCAACCTCGGTGGCGAGCAGTCGGGACACATCGTCTTCTTGGATCACAATACGACCGGAGACGGGATGGTGGCCGCGCTTAAGGTCCTTGAAATCATGAAGGAGACAGGCAAACCGCTCTCCGAACTCAAAAAGGTAATGACCCAGTTTCCACAAGTTCTGGAAAACGTGTACGTACGCAAAAAAGATCCTTTCGAAAAGCACCCCGCCATTGTCGACCGAATCAAGAAGGTGGAAGCCGAACTTGCCGAAAAGGGCCGCGTTCTCGTGCGCTATTCAGGCACGGAGCCACTGGCTCGGGTCATGGTGGAGGGCGAAGACGCCAAGCAAATCCGCGAGTACGCCCTCGATATTGCCCAAGAAATCCGAGCCAAATTAGGGTAAAACCCCTCCCATGGAAGTCCTACTGACAGCCGCCCAGAGTCGGGCCGCCGATCGCCATACGATTGAGGTGCTCAAAAAGCCTAGTCGCGAGCTGATGGAAGCAGCGGCCGACGCTGTTTTTAAGACGCTTAGCCGCATGGTTCCGGAGCCGGCAAGCAAGGCTTATCGTTGCCGGCACCGGCAATAATGGAGGGGACGCGTTCGCGCTCGCCCGGCAACTGAAAGACGCCGGGTACAGTTCTTTTCAGGTTTACCAGGTAGGAGAAAAAAGCGCGCTATCCTCGGGGGCCGCTCTTCAACGGGAGCTTTGGGAGAAAGCGGGCGGTCGAGTCGAGGCCGGAGAGTTTTCGCCGGAACGCTTTAAGCAGATACGTTGGATCGTAGACGGGCTACTCGGCACTGGCCTGAGCCGTCCGGTGGAGGGCGAGTGGGCCGATTGGATTGCGGGCCTCAATTCACTGAAGGTCGCGCATGTGATTGCTATCGATATCCCCAGTGGGCTCAATGCGGATACGGGGGCGGTGATGGGAGTCGCGGTACGCGCGACGCAGACCGTGACGTTGGGTTCTCTCAAAAGGGGTTTGGTAACGGGAGAAGCCAGTGACTACGTTGGAAAGCTAATCTGTGACGCGATTGGCATTGTACCTGGCGCACCCGGAGAAAAAATAGACGCGTTCTTGTTTGATCAAGAAGACGCGAGCCGGGCTTTACCCGAGCGGCGGGCTTCGGGCCACAAGGGATCTTACGGGCATGTGTATTTTTGGGTGGGCGCTCTTTCCACGGAAGGGGCCGCGGGGCTTGCTGCCATTGCCGCTTACCGAGCCGGGAGTGGATTGGTGACGCTCATAGCGGATCACTCGCTTGCGGGTCTGAGACCCCGTTTGCCGGTAGAGCTGATGGCAAAGGAAGTTTCGCTGAGTTTTGTAGAATCACTCGCCAAAACAGACGTCCTTGTGATGGGACCGGGTCTTGGAACGGATGGAGCGGCTTGGGAAAAGGTCCGTGCCGCCCTCAGCTCACCCGCGCGTCTGGTGTTGGACGCGGACGCCCTCAATGCAATGGCTGCGCATAGCGAAGAAGCGTGCGAGCTTCTCGGTCGACGCCAGAACCTGACCGTGTGCACGCCACACCCGAAGGAAGCGGCGAGACTTCTTGCCAGCGAGACGGCGGAGGTGAACCGGGATCGTTACCGCGCAGTACAATTACTTTCCGATCGGTACCCAGCGGTCTTTATTCTGAAGGGTCAAGGCACTTTGCTCCGCTCGCCGCAAAGCCCTACCTATGTCGTGAAACGAGGGAACAGCGCGCTGTCAAAAGGCGGAACGGGAGATCTGTTAAGCGGCATCGTGGGATCGCTACTTGGGCAGGGGGACGACGCTCTTTCCCTGTCGGCCTTGGGAGTATTTGCCCACGGGCGCTGTGCGGAAATTTGGTCTCTGGAAAGTGGGACCGAGCGATCCGCTCTAGCCAGCGAGTTCGCCGACAAATTAACAGTCGTATGGGCGGAGCTTGAACGCCTTCGTGGTGAAGGGACAAAGAGCTAATGCAATGGCGTGACTTAGAAGAAATGCGGCGCTTTGCCGGGGCGTTTATCAAAGAAAACGGCGGCGGTGCTTTTGGTCTGTGTGGTGATTTGGGAGCCGGAAAACGAGTTTTGTGCGGGCCTGTGTAGAAGCGCTTGCCGAGCGAAGCCAGAGCCCGGTTCCTCGGGTCATCAGCCCCAGCTTTGTTATCCACCAACAGTATGAGCTTGGTCTAACGGTCGATCATTTTGATCTGTACCGCCTTGAGGAAGCGTCTGAGAAAGATCTCCTCGAAATTGGCTACTACGAAGCCCTTTCGCGCTCGGAAGTCGGAAATTTTCTTTTTGTCGAATGGCCAGAAAAGGCCCAATCCAAAGAACTGTTGCACCTAAATTCGCTCATCACCATCAATATAACTGGCAGTGTCCGTGAGGTTCAGTTGCAAGCCCTAACCCCATGAAAAGATCCATTGGCCGGGAAACTCGGCTGTGATAGCTAAGGATCTTTTACAGGAGGGGAGTGTGCCGGTTTATCTTGGGGTTTCTATTGCGAACTACCTTCTGGTGATGATCGGTGTGGCCATCTGGTCGCACAAAAAAGTAAAAGACGAAAAAGACTTTATCGTAGCGGGTCGCCGACTTCCGGCGAGTCTGGCAACGGCTACGCTGCTAGCGACCTGGTTTGGTGCTGGGACGCTCCTTACGGCTACCGACGAAATTCGCTACTCGGGATTGCCGGCGGCGGCACTCGAACCCTACGGAGCCGGTCTGTGTTTGATCTTGGCGGGTATCTTCTTTGCTCGCCCTCTATGGGAAGCGCAAATCCTTACGTTGTCTGATTTTTATCGCAATCATTTTGGCCGCAAAGCCGAGGTGCTCTCCGTTTTCTTCACCGTTCCGGGTTACATCGGTTGGATAGCGGTCCAAATCGTCGCGTGTGCCGGAATCATTTCGTTGATGTTTGGGATCTCCATGCAGGCGGCTATTGTCGCTGTGGCTGTTGTCGCCACTTTTTACACATTGCTTGGCGGGATGTGGTCGGTCACCCTTACGGACGCCGTACAGATGGTCATCATCATGGTGGGTGTCGTGATTCTCGGTTACACGACGCTCATGCATGCGGGTAGTGGTAGCACCTATACGGGTATTCAAAGGATTTGGGAGGTCACGCCCCCAAGCATGCGCACCATGGTTCCTTACCACGACTTGCGTGAGTTTTTTGCCTGGGGAAATCTACTGGTCATTGCTTCGCTGGGGAACATCCCTGGTCAGGATTTGGCGCAAAGAATTTTTTCTTCCAAATCCCCCAAAGCGGCGCGCCAAGCGTGCTTTATGTCGGGAACGCTCTACATTCTGCTCGGCACCATCCCGGTGATTATGGGACTCGCCGCGCGGCAGCTGTTGCCCGCCAGTGTGACTCACGCCGTACTGCCGGCTTTAGCTCAGTCCATGTTGTCTCCTGGGATGTCGGTTGTTTTTGTTTTGTCGGTACTGTCGGTGGTTCTATCCACCATTGATAGCGCCATTCTGGCCGCTGCTTGCCCGCTGTCAGAGAACTTTCTGCGCCGTTATGTTCCGGCGAGCGTCTCATCATTAAAGTTGTGCCAATACTCGGTGCTGGCAGTGAGCCTCTGCAGTCTCGCACTCGCTCTCTCCGGTGCCAAGGCCTACGACTTGCTTGAGAAGTCCTATACGATTTCACTCGTCGGTCTCTTTGTTCCCCTCTGTGCTGGCCTCTACATGAAGCACAAGTTCGAGTCCTCCGCTTTGTGGTCGATGGGGGTTGGGGTGGCCGTGTGGAGTTTAGAGTTCTTTGTGGACGAATGGGTGCCCGTCGCCACACTGGCCGTGGTGTCCAGTTTCGTGACCTACTGGCTTCACTCGCGTTGGATAGCGGCAAGGGGCGTTCTACCAAAACCAAGCGCCCCGGCAACGGCGGCTTCCTAGGCAAAAACGCTCCGCGTTGACAGCCTGCAACAACCCCTGTATCTCGGAAAGATTGGGATGGGGGTTCACATGCGGGCGCGACGAGCGTTTTCTTTTTCCGTTTATACAATAGTTCTGTGGGCTTTGGGCTCGACCTCTCTCTATGCCGCGAAGGACACGCGGAGAGCGGAGTGTATCTGGCCTTTGGCGCTTCAAGGGACGCGCTTGCGTCACCCGAATTTGCCGGGCGTGACGCACGATCCGGCCTTTCTGCGATCGGCAAAATTTGGGTTTTTTAATACAGCCAAAACCACGTTTGCTGACCTCTTCCCGTATGATGATCGGTTCATCGAAACGCTCGTGATGGGAAACCTTCTGTACGAAACAGACGGAAGGAAAGTATTTGGCCGCAAGGGAAGTTCCGAACCTGTTTGGAATGCCTCGCTGAAACTACTTAACTTCATCTCAGCCCGCCTGGCGAAACACCCGGATAGTCAAGTGGCCAACCTGTACGAGAGAAAAGAAGGGCGGCTGCGTTGCCTTCCTTTGAGTAAATCCTTTTCTTTGGAAACTCCACGGGAGCACCCGCTGGCGATCTTGGGCCGGATTCTACCGGATGATGTGCTGCTGCTCGAGTTAGACCCACAACCTGTTTTGGTGGCGGGATTCGTGGCTTTTCCGTCTAACTGGAGTTTGAAAAACAATCTTGGGCTAAGTCTGAGCCAGATCCACGCTTACGTACATGAGGGGGAGCCGGAAGGGGATCTCAAGGAGAAATACCGCAAACAGATCGAAATGATTGGCCGTCTTTTCGGGCCCGATACCTTGGGTTTACCTCGACAAAGAAACAACTGGTTTGTGTATTCGGATCCTCGGGTTGCTCAATACCCCGATCGCACAGCGTTCCGAGCGCCCGAGATTACAGCAAAGAACGCCGGCACCAACCTGTATCTGCGCATGGAGCGAGAGGTGTTTTTGACTTTCAAGTCCCAGGGCCGCCGGTACTTAGCGATGTTTTTGCGGCCGTTTCAGTACCGGCTCGAAGAGGTGGCCCGTTACCCTGAGGTGGCCAGCCGCTTGGTGGAAGGGCTCCACGATCCGGTTAACGCTTATCGCGGTGACGGCTATAACCAAATCGTGGAGGCCTACCTCAGGGAGAAACTCCCTTGGCACTTTGGCTCCTCACTTCAGTAAGTTTCTAAAGCTGGATTCCTTGACGAAGTCCCTCATGATACTCACGAGGTTTTTTGCCTGGTTTCCGGAGTTTCTGCGTTCTCGATAGAGGCACGGGTTCCAATACACTTCGCTCAGCAACTTTTTATGAGCGTTGCCCTGAATGCGTTCGTACGATACCACGTCTTGGAGGTAATTGTTCTTGCACCAGCGTTCATTACGCGTCGTTTGAAGTTCCTTAACCTTTACTTCCTTCAGAAGTTCGCGCACTTTTTTGACACGATCACTGCTTACCTTGCGAATGACGCGAGTTTGGCATTGATTGTTGCTGCAAGCCTCTACCAGACGCCCGTCGTTCATCAGGCGAACCATTTTTATCGAATCGATCTCTCTGAAGCGGTAATCGAGCAGGTTGTCTTCATTCACTTCTTTTCTTCCAGGCTTGCCGTTTTTGTAGCACTTTGGGCTTTGCGGTAATGCTCCCCACAGAATGCCCAAACCGCACTCGGAATCTTTCTTTCCGCCTGCTTTGTGGCCAAACAGAGAGTAGCAACGGTTGGTGTCAAAGAGCATCTCGCAAAGCGCCTCTTCATCGAAGTTTGACAGGTTCAAGGCAGAGTACGGATTGCCTCCTTGGCCGACTTGTCCTAACCCAAACGGATCGGTACCGGATGAACTCGATTGAGAGGACGAGCCGTTCGTCGCGCACTCATCCATGCTTTGCAATCCGTTGTCCACTAAACAGGGAATGGGATAGACAGAGTTATCGTAGTTCGACTGAATCGCAGGGATTTGCGCTCCGCTAAAAAGCGCTCCTGGTCGGTTTGCGCAAGCGGTAAAACCCTGCAATATGCACAGTATTACGATCCAGTTAAGCTGGGTTTTCATAGGCCCTCCTAGTTGAGTAAACGTTCGAGTGAGGTGCTCAGTGGTTACTGGCACCAACTCGTGGTGTACGCGCCATACCCGCTCGTGTAGCAGGTCTTCGTCGTTTTTCCTTTTTTGTTTGTGTACGTGTTTTTCCAGATGTACTGGCCATTGTTGTTTTGCTTGAACGTCGTACTTCCAAAGGCCGTCTTATATTTGGTGACATAGCCATTGGAGTTGCCGCGCTCGCGCTGGTGCGCGTAGCCGGAACTTCCATTCGTATGGCGCTGGATGCCGGATCGGGCGCGGCCCCAGGCATGAGCGCTGGGAGTGCTCAGAACTAAAATAAGAACCAGAAGGAGGGGGGTAACCCCTAGATATCTTAAGTGTTTGCCGTACATGTTGAACCTCGTATTTTGATTGTGGGGAATAAACCCCGGTATACCCTTAGGATACAGAGAGCGGTTTTTTGATTCGACTTAGGAATCTGGCGAGATAGCGCCTAGTGGTAGAGCCGCACGAGGGGGTGATCATCTGGCAACTTTTGCCAGCCGTCGCGCGGGAAGCGATCGAGATCAAAGAAGCTACCGGGTGGGATCTCGTAGTGCGGAGCGAGCGTGGCGGCGGGGGCTCCTTCGAGTCGTGCGATCTGTTCAGGCGTCATGTAGGCCTCGCCTCCAAGAATAAAATTGCAACCGATACGAGCGCCTCGGAACATGTCGGGATTATCCTCCAAATTAACGGCACTGGCTTCTACGAGTCTAAAACCGGTGCGTTCGCGCAAGCGGTGGGCGGTTCGTCCCATTTCAAATTCCGCTAAAGGGACCTGCCACATCTTGGCTTCCACCGAAGGGCGATCCGGATCCAAAAAGGAGTCAATACTTTCCGGAAAACCGTAAAACCATTCAAAAGCTTTGGCGCGAGCGGCGCCTAGCGCGTGCGCAACCAGATGACTCGTGTAAACATGGGTTTGCTCAGAGGGAAAGAAAAGGCCGCGGGGCAAATGAGCGCGTTCTTTCCACGCGGCTTCCAGTTTGGCCCGTGTCAGGACGTCGGGCTCAGGGATAGTGAGTCCTTCAGGAACGGCGAGGCCACTTTTTCCCCAGAAGTTTAGCTTTGCAAAGATCCGGTGCGCGACGGGAATCAGCGCGCGTCCGTCCGCACCGACGGCTAGCCGAGTAAGCTCGATGTTTGCGCCCACAGGGCGTGGTAAGGAGGATAGTAGGGCCGAGAGATCCTCATCAATGTCCAGACTTTCGCCCGATCTCAAAGCTAGAACTGGCACGGCTTTGACTTCGATTTCGGCTTTCGGCACGGGGCGCATTTCACTGCCGCCGACGTTGCGCCCCCGGCAACGAACCTCCGAGGGCACGCCTTTTCCAAGATCGAGACCTTTTCCAATGGTGAGATGCATTTTGTAGGGATTATTGACGTCCGTAATAATTAGAAGCGGAGTCTGACCCGACAAGATGCTCTTGCGCACGCCGGCGACAAACTTGGGATCCGAGTCTTCCCCGAAAACACCGCTGTTGCGGTAAAAGCGATCAATGTGATCGGCCGCGAGATCCAACAGCATCCCGGACTGGTGGTGGTTGTCCCAATAATGCCAGACAAGCGCTCGCTCGCGATCGGCTCGTAGTTCCGGCTCGACTCGGTCAACCTGTTCCTGCATGTCGTACGGCTGAAGATAAAGGACCGAATACACTTTTCCTTCTATGTAGAGCTTAAAGTGCGTGTACAGGGGGGAGAGCTCAGCGGCACGTAGCGGCAAGCTGATGAGGAGAAGAAGCCCCCAAAAAACCATACGCCTCACGCCCAGTACTCCTTGGCCAGCGAAAGAACTGTTTCCTGAACGGATTGGATGACAGGGTTAGGTTTTTTGTCTTCGGTCGTGTGCAGATCGATTAAGGCACCCACGACCAGTAAGCGAATGGTCTTCGCCAAGGCGCGTGCGGCTTTCTCGCCTTTGCCTTTCTTGGATTTCTTTGCCTTTAGGATCGCGACAATTCGATCCTCGCCCGACTTGGCAATCTGAGTGCTGATATGTCGGTACTGGGGAAAACACGTCGAGAAGTAGAGGAGCAATGCCATTACCGAGCGGTGGGAAGGTTCTCTGACGAACCATTCAAGCGTGGCTTCCACATAAGTGCGCAGCATGGCTTCGGGGGAGTCGAGGTCTTTTAAGTACTCAACGTTGATTTCCTGACTAGTCGAAATCGCAAACTTGATTGCGGATTCGAGCATCTCTTCGCGATTCTTGAAGTAGTACTGAACATGGGATCGGCGCATCTTGGTCCGCTGGCTAATGCGCTCAACGGTGGACCCTTCCAGGCCTTCTCCAATGCCTTCGATGACGGCTTCCAGGATAGACGCACGTCTGCGATCGGCCTTACTTGGCTGAAATTCCAGAATGCGACGTAAAATTGTTTCCCGATCGTTTTTGGGACTCATACGGTCTTATCTCGGTCGAAGGCTACGTAACACTTTAGGGGACCCACGCGAGGATTAAAACCCAAGTGATTACAAACCCTTAGGTGTGATTCGAGGTCCCTTGGTTTTGGTCATACCGCCAAAAAAGTAGGCAAATTGACCTAGACAAGTGCCCGTTGGCCTGTTAGCGAGTGACACCATGCATCGCTGGCTTCTTGTCGTATTGGCTTTGGTGGTGTGCTGCGTGGGTAGAACCGCCGGCACCGTGGCTCCGAGTTGTCCCTTGGAGGTCGCGTTGAAGGCCGCCCTCACTGAAACCCCTTCGGATCCAGAGAGGGTAGCGGCCGCGGCGTGGGAGTTGTCCGCCAAGGGTATCTCCGGTTTGAACCGGCGGTTTCATGGAATGGATTCCGCGATCTTTGATCTCTCGGCCCATCTTTTGGGTCAGTCTTTTGCGTGGCTAAGTGGGGATCCGGGTGGGGCCAAGACACTCTTGTGTCGCCAAGTGGTCGACGCCGAACTGCGCTCGTTTAAGGAAGACGAAAAACGCAAATTCCTTCTTCAGTTCCACAAGCTCATTAGCGAAGGGATCATCACGGGTTTTCCGGTTATCCAGAAGATGCTCGACGAGGGGAAGTGGGAGATAGAAACGTCCACCTCTTTGGTGTCGGACCGCTTTGCCTACGCCATTCTGGACGAAATTGAAAAGGCGAACCCCGCTACGCTGGCCTCTTTGCTCTCTGTTCTGAACGAGCGCAAAGCTTTTCTAGGTGGACGAGTGGTCGACGCCTTCCTGCTTGCAGGGTTTTCCACTTCCAACCTGAGTGTACAAGAACTTCTGGATAGTTTTGGGACGGACCGAGCCACTGGTGAAGCACTGTTGGATCGTTTTCTCACCAAGCGCATCATCGCAAACCAAACGGCGTCCGCCGTGGATGATGTCTTGCTGCTCGACGCGCTTGCTAGAACGGGACCGCAATCCACGTTAGCCTTGCATCACCTGACGGGGCATCTCGATCGGGTTCGGATTCCGCGCGGCGTTCTGTGGAACTGGGTCAACGTGCTTTGGGAACTAGACGGGCAGTTCAGCTTACTGATGGAGCGCTCCCTTGAAGCTAGACGCGCAAACCCACGCGACGCGATTCCCCCTTATATCCCCGCTAATCAGTTTTCAATCCGCACTCAGCTCGCCCTTGTCCGGCTGACCAAAGCTCGATTTCTTGTAGCGCAAATGGCAGAAGGTGTTCCGTACGCCAAAGTGCGGTGGGAGATGAGTGACCGTGATCTTGTGCATCTGTCGACGGGGGCTATTTATGGAGCGCCCGGAGGGATGCGGCCCAAATCCATTGCGCACACGGTAGCCATGCGCGGGCGCTTTGGCGCGGTACGCCCCAATGTGCCGGTTGTGATCGATCCTTACTCAGGAGTCATTACCTATCCGAATCTTGACGAGCCCCATCTCAACGAAGTCCTCCGGGTGGATCGAACCCGATGGGTACTCGACAAACCCAATGTCCTTGCGCAGCCGAGTGAGGCGGAGATTCTGGTCGATATCGTAAAGAGCCACCAGGGAATCCCTTTTGCGTATGAGGACGATGGCTATCTCGCAACTCTTTTGAAATCAGAAACTCTGGGAGAACGCGCCCGGCGGGATCTGACGGCGGCTCAAAACGATCGCAACATCTTTCTCGCTCAACTCAACTCGGTATTGCTCAACCCCGGTCGATTCGCACCGCCGAAGCCAACGCCCGCCGCACCGCCGCTCTTGAGTGAGTCGGAAAGGCAGCAGCTAGAGAGCTGGACCGATGCAGAAGGCCGTGCTCAGGCAGTAGCGGGAAAGCAAACCTTGGAACTTGCCTGGATCCAATCCAAGGCTTTCTATGATGCGATTTCCCGACGGTTCAAGAACGTAGAATCATTTTTACGAGCTATCTTCGTCGGTATTTTGTCCGATACGAACCTGTTTGTGGCGGGGCCTCCGGGAGGTGCGAAAACAGCACTTGTAAACGCTGTTTACAGCGCTGAACTTTTGTCACTCAATGAGGGGCTTAGCGAATCCGAGCAACTGCGGCTTTTCTTTTTGCAATTTCACAAAATGCTGCCCGAAGGTGTCATCACCGGTTTTCCGAAAATGCAGCGGCAGATTGATGAAGGAATACTGGAATTCGACACGAGTACCAGCCTGGTGGCTGAAAAGAATGTGTTCGCCATTCTGGACGAGGCCGAGAAAACAAACCCGGCCACTCTCACGGCGTCATTGGCGCCGATCAATGAGCGGGAAGTGTTTGCAGGCACCGAAACGCGGCGTACTGGGCTGAGATCGGTTTCATTCACCTCGAACAAAACGCCAGCCGAATTTCTTGCAGCCTTTGTCGATGCTGGCGGAAACGGCGAACCTCTACTGGATCGAGCGATTCAAAAAGTTCACGTGGGCAATAAGTTTGCGAGCGCCAAAGAACTCTTCGAGTTTCTGTGGTCTACCGAGAACCCCAAGCCCGTAGATCGTAGCGATCGCTTGCGGCTATCTCCCCTCAAGGAGGCTCGTTGCAAAGGTCAAAATCCCGCGTGAGCTGATGGTGATGGCCGCTGAAATCCGGCGGGAATACCTGGAAAAAGACTAAAAGCAGCGGAACTGTCGTTGAACAATCACCTAGAGTCCCCTAGGATTTCCCCTACGTCTACACGCCCGCAATGCTGCCTTCGAGCCGATCTCTGGTCGCCTTAATTGAGACCTGGAAGTCCATCCTGATTATCCAGCAGCTTTGTTCCGGAAAAACCTACGAGACGCTCCGACTGCAGATGCGACACGAAGATCTGGGGCTCTTAATCTACGGCTTAGCCTACTACGGCCCTTGGGATCTCAACGCGGCTTCGCTGGACGGCATCCTGCAGTTCGAGCTCACCGGGAGCGTAGAAAGTTTGCTGCAGGCGCCTCATATCGATTCCCGGCAAAAGTTCTCGCTTTCCTACATTCGCGATGAGGTGAAGGAGTTTATTCAGATAGTAAACCGTCGCTACCGGGAACTTGCTTTCCAGCAGCGTGAGCTGGTTGGGCAATTCCCGCACCTGTTTCCAAGCCTCATTGTGGATAAGGGGTCCTATGATCAATGGCTCTTGCGTTCGGGAATGGCGGAGAGCGGAGACGGGACTGGCGGTGGCCAGCCATGAAGCGTTTCGCCTGGATAGTGCTCTTTTGTCTTGGAGCGCACGCCAGCGAGTCGTTTTGCCCGAAAGTGTTGATCGGTAGCACGGAGCCCGCGCCGGGAGCGTGGAGTAGCTGGGAGGAAAGCCTGCGTGAGCGCACCGCGGGAAGCGCGGATCCTTTTCTCACCGCTGGTTTTGACCTGGATGCCGTCGGTACTGTCTTCAATCAGCATCGAGAACGTTTCCCGATTTTGGGTGAGCTAGAGGCAAGCGTGCAAGCGGGAATGACGGCGGAGGCGTTTATCGAGCTGCGGGACAGAGCGGTTCGGGATTTGATGGAGAAAAGCCAAAACGACACGGACCCCGAGACACTATTTGCCGCCATAGAAGTGGTGCGACTCTTGAGCCTCATCGAATCGCAGGTCGAGTTTCCAAGCCCTATTCCTGAGCCTATTCACGACGAAAAAGAGTCTGCCGACGAGCCCGAACCTCAGCCCGAGAAAGAGGAGGCCGAGAAAACGGAAGAAGGGCAAAAGTCGGATCAAGAGCCGCCGCCTGATCCTACCGAAACTCCAAAGGACGCTAGCGAAAACGGGAGCGAAGGCGAACCGGGTACGGAAGCGGACACGAGCGACACCAATGAAGATCCGGGAGCTCCTGCACCGGATCGATACGTCCCGGACAATAAGGAGTTGGAGTCACAGCCCGGAAAATCGGGACGAGTTTGGTTAAAGACCGATGCTTTCGTGCCCATGGGACTGCTGGCCTCGGTGCACTATGATCATGTGGGTGCCGAACACTTGAATCCCAACCCAGTGATTCGTCCGCGCCCAGCGCGAGCCATTGGAACGCCGGAGCACCAGCTCGTGGTTTATCCGGAAGCGCGAGCACAATTTCATCTTTCTTTCCCTTACGGGGTGGAACCCCTACCCGGTGACTACAAAGGTTTTACAGTTCGAGAGAAAAGCCCAGGTGAGTTTGTGGCGATTCAGTCGGAGCCCCAGGAGCAGCTCAGCATTCCGCTGGTGACTGTAGGGCCTCTCCAGATGGATCGCCGCAACCTGCCCGGGTACACACGCGCTTCGGGAATTGAAGCCGGGAAATGGCCAAAGGCCGTAAAGGAGTTTGTAAAACAGCTAAAACGATCGGGCGCTACGGATTCCCTTCGTTTGGGATACGAAGTCACGGAGTTTGTGAAACGCAACTTTCGCTACTACTCAGAAAGTGAAACGGTCTCGAAGGAGTTGCTTCGAGAGACGGACGCGCTTTTGAAGCGGTTGAAAACAGCGGGCTTGCCCCGGCCCGTCGCTCTGGCTCACGGCGGGATTGTAAACTGTGATGGTGCCTCGTGGATTGCGGCCCTCATCTTGCGCGATTTTTTTCAGGTTCCCACTCGCATCGTGGGCGGAACGACAGCGAACGAGACCGAGAGAGTGGAAGATCGCGTGTGGACCTTGGCCCGCACCGGCGTGCCTCGTCACATGTGGATTGAGGTTTGGTCGGGCGAACACTGGGAGCCCTTTGATCCGACGCCTCCGCATCACCCGGAGTCTGAAGGTGGGGACGGTTCCTCGGAAGGGGAAAAAAGCAAAGAGGGCGGTGCACAAGAAGAAGTGCCAAAAGACTCCGAAACGCAAGGAGACACCGAAGCCAAAGAAAAAGCCGAAGCGGAAAAGACGGAGGAGGGCGATGTGGTTCCCGGACCGGGTCATGACGACTCCCCCGCGAACCCCACACCACTTCGAATCATGGATCAAGGTTTTGATACTCCCGACGCCAAATTGCTTACGGTTCTAGCGGAAACGATCGAAACCCACGCGATTGAAACGGCCTTGCGGACGGGAAAAAAAGTTGAAGCGTTGCGGACGGCTCAGCAACAGTTGGCGTTGCTGCACCCGGAGGGTGCCGCAGCGACGGCCGCTTCGCTGGCAAGACTCTCCCAACTTCAGGGATCGCAACGAGATTTCCCTCAGCTCGCCCCTATCCATCTTTTGGGTAACGTGCGGCTCTCGCTCTCTCAGGGCGAGTACCGGAGAGCCTACGCGGAGCTGCGATCGCTGCTTCCACTTTTGGAGGCGCTCGGTGCCAGAAGAGACCTGTCTATCGGCGAGAAAACCTACCTGGATCAGCTACAGGTAATTCTGGAAGAGTTCCTGAAAATGAACCATGCCGATGCCGCCCATTTTGATTTGGCTGAGCGCGTACTGTCGCGACTCTCAGGGCCACTGACGCGGCGCTGGGTTTCGGAAACCTATGGAGAAGTTCTTAAACTGGGTTCGCCCGCGTTGCACCGATTTGTGGAGGACCTGAAATCCGGAACTCTGGCCTCTCTCTCTCTCTCGTGTGGCGTTGCTACAAAGTTTTGGCCCGATGGTGGCGCAGGTAACTCCTGAACCGGAGAACGGAACCGTGCGGATCTGGGAACGCGATGCGGTACCTCGAGGCAACAATCAGGATTTAGTGGTCGCTCGATCCCCATTGGAATTACCGCGCATGTTGTTGATGCCGCGACCGGGTGAGCCGCTTTTTGCCCCTCTGTTCGAAGGCCGTCAGTTTGCCCTTGGCACTCAACGAGAGATGCCGTCGCGCGAACCCACACGCGTACTGGAGAGAAAACTCCTCGTCGTTTTTTTGGATGTATCGGGTTCGATGCAGAGCAATTCCCGCATTACCGTTCTCAACGATCTCATCACCGTTCTTCTCGACTACGCGATGCGAGAGACCGATAGACGAGGCCGCCCACTCACGCAAGTCATCTTTGTTCCTTTTGAAAGTTCTCTGGCCGAAGGCACTCCTGTTGAGAGCATGGACGCTGCGTACGCACTCATTTCCCAGATCCTGTCACACAGTCCCCCCTACAAGGCGGGAGGCGGCACGGATATTGAGGGGGCCTTAGTGAGCTTTTACGATGCAGTCAAAACGTCTTACCAGAATACCGATGCCACAGGGCCTAAGCGTGACTTGAAAAGAGCCACAGCGGTATTTCTAACCGACGGGGGCTCGAACGTAAGCTTAGAAAATATTGCCAAAGCCCGAGAGGGGCTGCCGTCAGACGTCGATATTTTTGTGAATTTTATCGCAATCGGGGAATCCAATGCGGAGTTGGAAACTATTTGCAAGGCCTCCAATCTAGGAACGACTGCCCCCATGGTGCGTACCATTCTAGACAATGAGATCGTGACGCTTTTACAGCTCGCCAATCAATGGAAAGTGGATGCGGCGGCGTTTGCGACTTCGCACAGTTTGCTACCGCCTCCCAGCTTGCTTCGCGAACTCTCTGCCTTGTCGCAGGAGCCCTTAAGTCTCGTAACATTTGAAAGTGACACCGGTATCGCTGCCGCGCGACGTCGCATTCACGGTACGCAAGCGGGGAGGGGTGGGGATCGAGGCGTGCCCCCGATGGTTTCTACGCTAGCCGGTCGTTGGCGCAAGGACGCGACTTTGGAACCTGTGCTTAGAAGAAAATTGGTCGCGGCGCTCTTCACTCTCTATGCCGAGTGGATGGGGTGGGAAAACGGCGTGATTTCGCGAGAAGAAAAGAATTTCTTTATAGAACTCTTACGTTGGAGCGGAGAAGAAGGATGAAAGTCATGAAGCAAAAAATGTTGATGGGCTATTTGGCAGCGGTATGTGCTTTGGGACCTGCGGTGATGGCTGCGGAAACCGAAGCGGTAGATGCGGCCTGCCGACTCGCCATCATTGGGGAGCTTGCAGCGTTGATGATCCACAATGAGACTTTAGCGAGTAAGCCGGGGGACGCGTCTCTTCATGCCGGGCTCAAAGATGTGATTGAGAGAAAAAGGCAGGAGGCAGCAGAAAAACTAGGCCTTGAACCCGCAGCTTTGGAAAAAGAAGTCGTTGCTCAGGTTGGCAAAATGGATGCGACGACCGCAACTGGAATCTTGATCGGAACTGGAGTGGTGCGGGTTGGGGGCGCTCTCTCTCAGGTGGAATATGAACTCGCCGTCAAAGCGCTCGAATACTGCAAGCAGGAAGTCTTGCGGGTTGTGCCAGCTGCCTTTTTGGCGGTACACAGCGGCGAGTTGGATCTGGTGCGCGGCTTTGTCGTTCTGGCCCGCAAAGGAAAGCTCGTGCGTTCGGTGCTGCCAGCGGAACTGGCCACCTACAATCTGGACTTTAACTTGGAGGCTACGAACCAAAATGCACAGAATCTGCTCGCGGTGGCGATTGCTGCAAATCAGGAGGAGATCGCCTCCTTATTGATCGAAGAAGGGCTTCGGGTAGGAATGGACGTGGCGTTGAATTCTGAAACCAGTACGCTTGCGCAGATATTGCTTGAACGAGGCCAGCAAACCGAGCTGTCTGTGCTTTTAAAATCCAAACACGAGTCTCTGGCACTGACACTCATAGAGCGAGGCTGCGATCTCACGGTTAGAGATCTCTTTCTCGCTTTAAGCGAGAAAAAATTGGAAGCCGTAAAGGCCATCCTGAAAGCGCAGCCCGAGCTCATCAATGAACCCCTTGAAAGTCGGCTCTTCGGGCACGAAGTTGTCCGCTCGGCGATACCGGATACGGGAGGACTCTTGCCGCTTATTGTGAAACACATGCCTATTCAGACGGTTGAAAAGTATTCGGGCGATACGCTCGCGTCGGCCGCCGTCAAATCCGGCTGGGTGGGCGCTTATCAGTGGCTGCTTGAGAACGGCTTTGATCCGATGACTCCCAATTCGACGGGCGATGTCCCGCTTACGACCGTGATCAAATGGGGGCGACAGGAGTTCTTAGGGCCTACCTTGCTCGCGATGCCGGAAGCTAAGGGCGAAGCGCGGCCGGGGATTAGCTATTACGAATTCGCGCGCCTGGTGCAGGCGAATCCGGATTGGTGTGACAACCGTTCGCTTGTAGGGGCCAAAGCGGAAGCGAATACGGTGCACCCCTTTACTGCTTCGTACAAGAGCATTGTGCATGTGCTGTCGCGGAACTGGAACTGATTGCGGATTGCGGCAGGTGACAGGCAAGGCCCAGGGCTCATCACAGGGGTAAAAGCCCCCTGTTATGGTGTCGTATAAGTAAAATTATGTGTAAAACGAGCGAAGAAGACGCTGGGGTAGCGACAAATCTAGTCACGAGTATCAGCACTTGGGCGTTTTCTAGGTGTGAACGTTAGAAAGGAATCAGTCCGCAAAATACGCTTCAAAGAAGTGGCTAGCGATCTTGGAGGCTTTGATCCGCCACTTTTTTACGTCAACGGTAAGCGCTGCCACAGCGACACGGCGATCGCCGTCCATGCCGTAGCCGACGAACCAGTCGCATTTTCCTTCCGGATCGCTACCTTTTAAGGAGCCCGTTTTGCCGCCGATATCGTACTCTTTGAGGCGTTTGTTTCGACGAAATGCGAAGCGAGCCGTCCCGTTGCGAACGGTTTCTCGCATCAAGACGCGCATCATCTCGGCCGATTCCGGAGAGACGACACTTCCCAGCTCACGTTGTTTAGCGGCGTAAACGAGCGACTCGCCACTTACGGGAAACAAGGAATCCACCAGATGAGGTTCCATCGCAACGCCGTCGTTTGCGATCGCGGCCGCCATGAGGGCGCCTTGAACAGGACTCATGAGCACGACGCGGTTAAAACCCGAAGCGATTTCGGCCCACGACCAGGGGTTATTGTTCTTTAGGTGAAAAGAGGCTTTTTCCAGCGGCAAATCTCCCGGGATCACCTGGTTGAAGAAAAACCGAAGGGCGTACTGCTCCAGTGTCTCGCCTTTTAGCTGGAACATGCCGAGCTTTCCAAAAACCGTGTTGATGGAAAGCGCGAACGCCCTTTTGAACGGTATGGTTCGGGTCCAGCGGTTCATGTCGCGCGCGGTAACATTTCGCTTATATAAGGTGTGCCGTCTGCCGTTGAAGGATACCAGAGACTCCGGATCCAGAATGGATTCGTTGAGAGCCGCTGCGGCGGTTACGATCTTGAACACCGAGGCGGCTGGAAAAGTCGCCCGTACCGCAAGATTCCCTATCTCGGGTTCGGCTTTTGAGAAGCTGGAGATGGCAAGAACGGCCCCCGTCGTCGCATCGAGCGCCACAAAAGCCCCGTAGTCCGGCTTCCAAAGCCGGAAAAGAGCGTCCATCCGGCGCTGCCACTCGGGGTTGATGGTGTATTTGGCCAGATGAGAATAACTGCCGCCGGGGCGTGAAAATTGTAGAGTCGAGGGGAATTCGCCCTTGGCCAGGGGCTCTTTCAGCGCCTGCTGGATGCGCGATTGAAAGTGCCGTTGCTCGGAGACGAGATCCCATCGCCAGGAGAAAAGCCAGTACCCGCCCGCTACGAGCAGCCCCACCAAAAAGAGCACAAAGACTGCGTAGCGCAGAGGTTTTAGGGACGAAGACCGCATCTCCCTATTGTGGAAAAAGGCGCCCCGAACTTCAAGGGTACTCGGTTACTTTTTTGACAAGCCTGTGGATAACTCCAGGCCCCAAACAATCCACAGGGATGTCAAAAAAGGAACGTGGTACCTAGTGGTAGGCCGAGGCGGCGGTGGATTTGGCGCAGTCCAGCGTGGCCGTGATGGCGCTAAATTCCTCAAAAGTAAGACGGGGTGGTTTTAGAAAAAAGGCCCTTTCTGCCTCGTCTACCTTAAAGAGCTGCGCGGTACTGGGGACGCCCGGGTTGTAGGCCGAGTCCGCGGCCCCGGCGATGGTGAAGATCCTAAACCCACTCTCCTCTATATATTGCTTGCCGGTCTCTAGGCGTGGCATGTGCCCCCATTGAAAACCCCCCTTTGGCGACCGCTTCTGCCACCTTTTTGTGAGATTCTGTCGCGTACTCCATCAAATCCGACTGAGCGGTTGCTCTTCCATCCAGGCGAAACTTATTCAGGCGCAGATCGTAGGGGCCCATCCAAAAAACGATGTGGGATCGGGAATCTTGTGCTCGTCACAGAGTTCAGCAACCGTTGCGACCAACTCCTCAATGCGATCACCGCGGCGACACTTTCCACCATGAAGGCGAGAACCTTCGAGTGATCCACGCGGTCGAGCTGTTCGGGCGCCATGGCCTGGAGATTTCCCAAATCGGGCGAGAATCCAGCTTCCCGCCAGGCCGAATAAAACGTGTGCGCAAAGGCTTCGCGTATCTGGTTCGGGTCATCCGTTACAGGAATGATTAGCCCGCCCGCCCCAGTGTCGAGATACCCTTGAATGTCCGTACGGGCGTGGCTGGGAGTCCGCACGAGCGTATGAAAGCCGGCCGCGTTTTCAAGCGCTACGAGGTTCAGGACTTCAGCGGGAGAAAAACGAATGTGCTGCGTTTCAATCCACAGCCCGTGGATGGGGTAACCGTGCAAATCGCCAGGACTTTCAGGCCTTGGATTGTTTCAGCGGGCGATCGGACTTCAGTACCCGTCGCAAAAATCGTGAAGGCCGCTTTCGTAGGCCCACGGCCCTCGAGAATCATGGGAACCGGCTGCACGGCGCTCCCCATCAGGTTGAAAAAGCGGTTTCCCCACCCTTCCACGGGCCCCGCCTGGACGGAACTGATCCTAGAATGCCCCGACAACTAAAAGAAATCTGAGCCTCATGCGCCCTCCCTCGCTTTGGAATGGGCTCTACCATGGCGGGGGCACTGCGCAGAATCAACGCGAGAAGCCGGGGCCAATTGTTTTTAGGAGGTTTTCCATTTGGAAATGGGAGGGTTTGAGGATGATCGCATAATTATTATTACGGGATGCAATTTTTAAAAAAGTCCACCTCTCCAGATTAAAGGGAAACCTGGAGAGGTGGCGATTTCCGTGGATCACCGTCCCATCGGAAACTAGTCCCGTCGCAAGGTGCGGAACCAGACGTCCACTATTTTGCGCGGGTTCCATTGCATCCAGAAGCGCTTCCAAAAGATGGAGCGCTGGCGCGTCTCGTTGCCGTAGGGGTCAACTTCACTGATATCGACATAGTCGAGATCAATGGCCGCCACTCGGCTTTCGTCTAGGGTACTTACCTCCCCCCAATCCACACGAGCGTCTCGGTTCAAATCGCGCCACAAGCGCAATTCTTTCCACATCGGATCATTGGCATCCATGCGGTTATCCCGGTTCGCATCTAACTCTTTGAGGGCTTCAAAGCCGTTATCCGCTCGGCTACCGTTCCTAAGGCGAGTGGCACTACCAAACAGCTCGGCACCGCTATCCACCTCACCGTTGTCATTGATGTCTCGAATGAGGAAAGCTTCATCCTCACCCGCGGTCCAACCCGTAAAGACTGGGTAACCATCGTCATTGAGATCGAAGATCACACCGTCTTCTGCGGCGCTGAGCTTGATGCCATCGCCGTTGAGATCCATCACGAGCGGGCTGTACTGCATTTCGCACATATCCGGATCCCCGGCTCGCGTAAAATGCCGACCTGCCCACACATCGAGCCGCAAGGATCGCGGGACGTTCTTGCCCGTAAAGCTCACTTCTCGCACCGTCAGAGGGTTCTCTTTCTCGTCGCTACACATGCCGTCCAAGTCCTTGTCATCACAAACGGAGACGCGGACCACAACGCTTTGCCACGACTGAGGGTACAACGTCTTTAGTAAGTCCCGATCAAAACGAATCTCACGCTCGTGCGGGCCTTCAAAGAGGTTCACGTTGCGCAAGTCCACACTCTTGATCACCAGACGCTCCTTGTAGGTCGTCGGATAGCCCAAGTACGAGAACCCTGCGTACAGAGTTCCCTGCGTTGCGCTCGTGTAGCTCTTGAACCAGGTGCTCAGAAAACTCTTCTGCTCCTTCTTGTTCATGCTAGCGAGATTTTGATTTGAGTAGGCTTCTACCGGTTTGTAGGACTCAAAGCTGATAATGGGGTTTTCCGCCTCTTCAAAGAAGATCCAATAGTTCCACCCGCTGCGCATGACGGAACACACGCGACCGATTTCGATATCCATCGGAGTGCCAACGTTACCGCTGTCGCCACCCGTACCACCGGTGTCTCCGCCCGGGATGTTCCCGCCGTCCGATCCAGAGGTGTCCCCCCGGTCGTGCCATTCGCAATATCTCCACCGTCGTTTCCAGACGTGTCTCCACCGGTACTGCTTCCGCCCGTCGTGTCTCCGCCCGAACTTCCACCGGTCGATCCACCCGTGGTGCCTCCAGCCACATCACCGGTACCACCGCCCGTAGTGCCCCCGGTATCACCGCTTCCTGAACCTGAAGTATCCGATCCACCGGTCGTTCCACCTGCTATGGTACCGCCGTCATTTCCATTTCCACCGGTGTCCCCTCCAGGGATGGTGCCACCGTCGTTACCTGAGGTGCTGCCGCCGGTCGTGCCCCCCGCAATGGTGCCGCCGTCATTTCCGGAGGTATCACCCCCGGTGCTTCCACCCGTGGGGTCTCCCGTTGAGCCGCCCGTAGCGTCTCCACCAGTCGTCCCGCCCGCTACGTCGCCCGTGTCACCACCTGTAGTCCCACCCGTGCTACCGCCGGTATCGCCACCGCCGATCGTACCGGTGTCTCCACCTGTAGTACCGCCATTGGGATCGGGAATCGTACCGGAATCGCCGTTGCTACCGGAATTTCCGCCACCAGGAATAAAACCGCCGTCACCTGCGGTGGTGTCGGCATTTGTTGCTCCGGCAAGAACGCCGGCAGCTAATTCATTTTGATAGAACGTACTGCGCGCCAGTTCGGCTTCGGCCTCTTGCGAACGCATCCGCCCGCAACCGATCACCACAAAGAGGGAGAGTGCACACACCCCCACGCTCTTCCAGTTACCCCCCTTTCCAATAACAAAGTGCCTATTCATGGCTACCTCCATGGAAAGATTTATTTAAGCGCCAGTTTGTTCGGTGTAGAGAATTTCAATCGTTTGGCCGTTTTGCGGAATTGAGTTTCCGGTGAAGACGATAGAATTCGTGCTGGATTCGTAGACAAAGCCGTCGTCTTCCGAATACGGAATCTCGACGTTATCCACATAAACTGCGATATTACTACCAGAAGCCTGGTTAGAAAGCGGGAAACGCACACCCAAGTCGGCAATCACGCGCGCGATGTTGTTGTAGCTTTCCATTACTTCGGCCGGGCAGATGCTGCCACTTTGTCCGGTTTCAACGGCTGCCTGGACTTCCATGTAACGAAGCCCAAAACTAAAAGGCGTACAGCTGCTTGTCTCAGGCACACCTACAATGGGGAACATCATCACCGAAGTGCCACCGGCAGCTAAACCATCCTTGAAGAAATTGATGTAGCGGGAGGTAGGGTATACCACATCGTTGGGATTGGTTTCAGGTTCTTCCCCAAAACAGTTGGACTGACAAGAGTAGTCGTCTTCGTCCGTGAGAAAAATCACAATAAGCGGAACACCCGAGCGCATGAAAAGAGAGCCCTGGTTTTGAACCGCTTTGTAAGCGCTTTCCAAACCTTGCTCCCAGAAACTCGTCGCCGTATTTTGAACGTTATTGACGATAGCGGCGAAATCTCCAATGGGGTTTACTGAAGCACTGGAGACGACTTTTTGACCACCGGGGCTTTGTACCAACGCACCCGCATGACTGATGTAGTCGGTCGTCGTAGCGGCCATGCGGTAATCGATGGCTTTTCGGCTGTTCAGAATGTTCATGAATACGTTTAGGTTGTCGACCACCTGGGTTCGGACGGGGATCATACTGTTGGAGTTATCGAAAACCCAAAGAAAGTCGTATCGGCTGCTGGCGGACAATTGAACAAAGACGTCGCTCTTCAAAACGTTTGACGTGAAGCGGGTGTCCTGGCTGCATCGGGCCGTCAATAAGAGACAAAGCGCAACGCTTACAAGTCTTATACTTTGTTTGCCGGGTTTCATACCCCAACTCCTTCTAATCATCCCCGGCTCCGCCGAGGGCGCTTACGCTAGAGTTTTGTCGAATGCGTTTAGGTGTCCGAACCTGTTGGTGAGAGCACTTGCAGAGAATCGTAAACTCTCACGTACATGATAGCTCCGCCTCGATCGCGATTTCAAAAGGCAGTCGAAAACAGGGGGGATCGGGACCCCGAAAGCACATAAAAACACTGGTATTTTTTCGAATATCTTGTTTTCAGCAACATAGTCTTAACAATTTTACTTATTGAAATTATTGGGTTTTTGACGATTTTTGAGGCCCCGGAACTTTTGACTCGTTTCATGAAAACTTTCTACAATTGAAGTGCGTGAGGAGGTTTGCTTATGGCTAACCAACCGAAGAAACAAGGATCGAATTTGAATACGAACAAGCAGCGCGCTTTCCAACGAGTGAATCTACCGGGACGGGTCTACATCCATGACGAGAACCGCTTGTTCATCGCCCCCCTGAATAACATCAGTGCGGGTGGAATCTTTATCGATGGCCTCACGTCTATCGCAGAAGGCGTAGAAGTGAAAATCGTGGTCAAGTCTCCCACACTTCAGCGCAGCATCCAGGCCTGTGGTCACGTCGTACGAGTAGAAAAGAATGGCCGAGTCGGGCTTGCCGTACAGTTCAAGGCAATCACCAAGGACACACAAGTCGTGATTCAAGATTCAGTGGATCGCGCCCAGTACAAAGCCGTGCAGGCAAAGCTAGCAGCTTAGATTTACTTAATTGGGGGGGGATGGAAATGAAACGGCATAGAAAGTATCAGAAGCATACATTCTTAGTAGTGCTCGGGTGTGCCGTTTTCGCGGGAGCCCCTTCGCTCGCAGATAGCTTAAAGAGTCGCATTAAAATCACCAAGCGCAGTGAACTACGATTTACAGGTACAGAAGACAGCCCGGAGATTTCTCTGGATAAACTGGAGCTACTAAACCGCAAACGCCGCGCCCTCATTCAAGATATTAAGAAGTTCATCCTGGAAGCCCGCAACGGTTCGCAGAAAAAAGAGCTGAACATGCGGCTCGCCTCCTTATATATGGAGGATTACTACGCGACGCTCGCCGAAGCCCAGCAGAGCTATTCCGAAAAGCTTGAGGCCTACGACAAGCTCCCTGAGGACGTCAGAAAAAAGACGCCCGCCCCTGTCGTGGACCACTCCGAAGCCAACTCGTCTTTGAAAAAGGCCCGTTCGCTATTCACCTCCATGCTCAAGGGAAAACAACGGCACGAACGAGGCGATGAGATCCTGTATTTCATGGCTTCCACCTCACTCGACCTAGGCCGGAGCAAAGAGGGAATCGCGTATTTTAAGCGACTTGCCCGCGAGTACCCAAAATCAAAATACGTGCACGAAGCGAACGTGCATCTAGGCGATTTTTACTTTGATAACGCACGCTGGGCTACCTCTTCGGACTACTACAAGAAGATCATCAGCGCGAAGTACGAACCGCTACTTCCCTATTCCATCTACAAAAGAGCCTGGGCCCAATATAACTTGGGCGATCACAAGGGATCTCTCAACGGTTTTAAATGGGTCATCTCGCACGAAAGCTCCGACAGCACCTCGCTACGCCTTAAAGGCGAAGCCATCCGCGACGTTGCGCTCCCGTTTGTGGAGCTGGGCCTTCTTGAAGAGTCCATTAAGTTTTATAAGAGCGTAGGAAATCCCTATACTCGCGCTGGCCTTGAAAACATGGCGAGTGTTTACCAGGAAAAAGGGAAGCACGGTTCTGCCATTACGTTATGGAAAGAGCTTCTGCGGGGCAATCCCAACCATGAAAAGAACCCCGAATATGATTTGGATATCATTGAATCCTACCGCCTGGCCAACGCCACTGACAAAGCGGTGCACCACCTTTTTGACCGCTTGCCCGCGTATTCCAAAAACTCCAGCTGGTACGAGCTGAACGCACGCGATCCCAAGGTCGTCGCCTCCGTGAGAGATAGCTTTGAGGAAATGGCACGAAAAATGGCTTTTGAAAGCCACGCTACCGCACAGAAGTTGAAAAAAGCTCATCTTTACGAGATTGCGCGCAAGCTTTACACCGAGTACCTGGAGCACTTTGACAAGACGACAGACGCCCCGAAGATTCGCTTTTATCTAGCGGAAATTCTCTACAAGAACAAAGACTACCTTCCCGCCGCCCAGCACTACTACCAGGTGTATGAAAACCCGCATGCGGGTAAGCTCCGCGCCGACGCCATCGAGTACGCGCTGACAGCTCTCGACAGACAGCTCAATATCGAACGCAAGAAGCAAGGTTTGGCCGCTATCAACTCCAAGTCCAACACGAAGCTGACGGCAAATTTAGAGGAACCCCTTAAGTTATTGCCCTACAGCAACACAGAGTTGGCTTTCCTCAAGATTGCGCAAGAGTACTTGAAGCAGTTCCCCAAGACCAAACAAGCGCCGGACATTCTGTACTCAGACTCTTATCTTCGCTACGTACACCATGAGATCGATCCCGCGTACGAAGGATTCTGGAACTTTGTAAAGACCTATCCCAAGCACCCCTCCGCCTACAGTGCGGCACATTTGATCCTCGACATCTTAAATCGTCGCAAGGACTACCCCAAGCTCATTGCCGCAGCTAAGCAGTTTAATCAAACTCCCGGGTTGGCGTTGCCTAAATTCAAGGCGGAAGTGGCTTCGATTCTGCGCCAAACCGAACTCAAGATGGTCCAGCTCATTGAGCAAAAAGGAGACTACAAAAAAGCGGCCTACGCGTACGTCGAATACACGAAGGAGTACGGAGCCCAGGACCCGGCCCTTTTTGAAAAAGCCCTCTACAACGCGGCTATCAACTTCACCAAGGCCGACATGCCGCTTCAGGCTGTGGAAACCGAAGAGCGCTTCTTGCGACGGTTTCCCAAGAGTCAGTACCGCAAAACGATGGTGCTGAACGTTGCAAAAACGTACGAGCTTCTCGCGAAGTTCGATAAAGCCGCTCAATACTTCGAGCGCTTTGCAGGAGATTATCCCAAAGATCCGCAAACCAAGACCGCGCTACGCCTAGCCGGCCTCTACTGGTGGGGCTCGGGTGAAAACGATCGCGCGCATAAAAACATGCTGCGGTTCTTGCAGACTTACGGCAGCCCGGAAGATCAGCAGATGATTGAGCAGGACCTCGTGAGCTTATACGAATCTCAGAATGCGCTCCCTCAGCTTATCCAGCTCTACGATCGCAAGCGCAACACGCGCGGGGTTTCCTGGACTCAGTACGTAAATTACTCGGTCAAGATTGGGGATCTACAGAGCGGGCGCCAGCCTCAGGCGGCGGCCCAAACCTTTGAAGGCGCTTTGCGCATCGCCAACGCCCACCGTGACAGCTTGAAGCAATCTCCCGAAGGGACCGAAGCTTTGGGTAAACTTCTCTTTTGGTCTGTCGCCGGTTATGAGAACCGTTTTTACCGAATTCCGCTCAACCGCCTAGCGAACTTGCAAAACAACTTGCAGGCTAAAATCGGCATGCTCAAGAATTTAGAAACCCAGTACCGCAATGTCGCGAGCTCAGGCAGCGGTGAGTGGGGCATCGGGGCAATGTACAAGACCGCAGCGGCCTACCGCCACATGGCCCAAGCCGTGCTACAAGCGCCTGTGCCTTCAGAGCTGAAAGCGGCGCAACTGGATGAGTACCGAGAAGAGGTCCGGAAAACCATCGTGAACCCCTTCCAGGAAAAAGCGCTGGCTTTTGCCGAGCAGTGCCTGGATAAAGCACAAGAACTCAATGTTTTCTCCCCCTACACTTCGCGCTGTCAGTCTATCGCGGCGGCGCTCCAACCCAAACGGTACCCGGCGGTACGCACGTTCTATCTACCTCCGATGCATACAGCTTTGATGCTGCCAGATTCCAAAGAGTCTAAAATTGAACGCGGAAAGATCAAGGTTTACGCGCTCCCTCTCTTTTCAACGGGTCTCTTTCAAGGGGAACGCCGACGCGGCCTTGCAAGCGAAGGTTCCAGCTCCGTGTTTGATCCCAGCAATGGGGATGACAACCAGGACGTTTCACCCAAGGCTCTTAGCTACTCGCTTCTTTCGCAGCTAAGAGAGAAGGCTCTCATCGAAGATCGCGATGGCGAGCGCCCGGGAACCAAAGAAGCCCCGACGTTTTCTTACCTAAACTTAATGCGGCTTACCGATCCGAGGCGCGCTGTGAAGCTCATTCAAGAAGCGATTGAAGGCGACCCCAACAACGAAGCGTTACACAACCTGCTTGGCCTTGCGCAGATGGAAAAAGGCAATCTACCGGCGGCAAAGATCACCTGGCTGGCGCTTACCGCGCGCGGGGTGAAGAACCCAGCGCTCTGGAATAACTTAGGCGTGGCCCTCAGCATGGAAGGACGGGAGCGAGACGCTATCGAATACTTCCAGCAAGCCATTCTTATGGATAAGCCAAAAGAAGCGTTGGCCAACCTAGGCTTTATCGCGCTGAAGTACTACAACGGCTTTGAGGCGAAAAAGTATTTTGAACGCGCTTTGGATATCGGAAAGTCCGATCCCGCGACTCGGATCGGTCATAGCGTGGCCCTTTTGCAGAACCGCGAGATTGAAGCCTCCATGGAAGTCTTGCCTGAGGCTCACCAAACGTTACCGCAACGATCCTTACGCCCGCTTGTCCTTGGCTTACATGCTGATTGACGTCGCCAAAGAGCGCGACACGGCTTCGCATGTGCTTAAAGACTACATGGAAAAGCACTCGGCGGAGAATGATCCCAGTTTCCGTAAAGCACTCAGCGAGGCCCGCGACGGCAGCGCCCTGCCCGGCCTCGACTCCGAGCGCACCACCACCACGGAACTCCCCGATATCGAATAAGTACCACGTTCCCTTTGGCACATCCCTGTGGATTGTTTTGGCCCTTACGGGTTTATCCACAGCCTTGTCAAAAAAGGAACGTGGTACCTTTTGACTGTCGCATAACTTTTATTACCGGCGCTCGTTGGCTTGGCCCGAGATCGGGCCTGTGCTATCTTTCTATTCGCATGACGATTCGAGAAACGATTGAGGCCCGGCTGGCGGCGTTTAACCCGCACTACCTGCTGGTCGAGGATGAGAGCCACTCCCACAACGTCCCTGCGGGGGCGGAGTCGCATTTTAAGGTGATTCTGGTGAGCCCCCAGTTCGAAGGGAAGCGTCTACTGGAGCGCCACCGCAGCGTGAACAGCGCCCTTTCCGATTTACTGAAAACACGCATCCATGCGCTTGCCCTACACACTTTTACCGAAAAAGAATGGCAGCAAAAACACTCAACCGAGTCCCCACCCTGTTTGGGCGGCTCAAAGGAATAACAATGGACGCAACTGAGATCGATCACCTACGCCGCAAACACCGTGCCTTTTTTCACTCAGGCAAAACCCTTCCCCTGGAGTTCAGACTCCAACAAATTGCAAAACTTTGCGAGGCCGTGAAATCCCGTGAGACCGCGATCCTTGCGGCCCTACGCAAGGACCTCAACAAACCCGTGGTCGAGGCCTACGGCGGCGAGCTAGGTGTTTTCTTTGAGGAGCTTAAGCTCATCCGCAAAAAGCTCAGCAGCTGGATGCGTCCCAAAAGGGTGCCGACACCGGTCGCCCACTTCCTAGCTTCCAGCCACCTGTATCCCGAACCCCTCGGCACCGTGCTGATTATCGCCCCGTGGAACTACCCCTTCCAGCTTGTGATTTCGCCACTGCTTGGCGCTATCGCCGCTGGCAACACCGTCGTTTTGAAACCGTCAGAACTCGCTCCTGCGACTTCAGCGGTAATTGAAGAGCTTGTGAAAAGCACCTTTGATCCCGACTACGTGGCCTGCGTGCAAGGCGGGGTTGAGGTGACAACCAATCTTCTCTCCGCTCCCTGGGATCACGTATTTTTCACCGGCAGCCCTGCCGTCGGTAAAATTGTCATGCAAGCGGCGGCAAAGCACCTGACTCCGGTCACGCTCGAACTGGGCGGTAAAAGCCCGTGCCTCATCGATACCGGTGTCCCGATTAAATTGACCGCACGCCGCATCGCCTGGGGAAAGTTTTTCAATGCGGGCCAAACCTGCATCGCTCCCGACTACGTGCTCGTTCCCAAGAACATGCGGGAGGAATTGCTGGCGTCGCTCAAGGAAGTCCTCGTCGAGTTCTATGGAGAAGATCCGGAAAAAAGCGCGGATTACGGGCGCATTATCAACGAACGCCACTTTTCTCGCCTCACCAAGCTAATGGAAGGGGCGAGTGTGTATTGCGGAGGCCAAACGAACCCAGAGCAGCGTTACCTCGCGCCAACGATTCTGTCGCCGGTAGAGTGGTCCGATCCGGTGATGCAGGATGAGATCTTTGGTCCCATCTTGCCGGTCTTGGAGTACGAAGACCTCGAAGAGGCCATCTCGCAAATCCAAGCCCACCCCAAGCCGCTTTCTCTGTACTTCTTTTCGAAGGATACCGCCAAACAGGAAGCCGTTCTTAAGCGCGTTTCCTTCGGCGGTGGGTGCATTAACGACACGCTCATGCATTTGGCAAACCCGCACCTCCCGTTTGGGGGCGTGGGCAACAGCGGAATGGGACGTTACCACGGCAAGTATAGCTTCGAAGCGTTTTCACATTACAAAAGCGTTTTGAACAAGTCCTTCCTCGTCGATATCCCGCTCCGGTATCAGCCCTACAAAGGCAAAGACGGACTGGTGAAGCGGCTTTTTAGCGCATAAAAAAAGGGCCCGCCTCAAAGAAGCGGACCCTTCTTATTTTGGAATGCACTTTCTAGAGGTGCTCAGCCACATCGTTCACAGCGCCTTCTTGACGCGATTCGATGCGTTCTTCAAGTTGACGACTGATTTCGTTCTTGAATTCACTGTCGCTCATCCCCCAGGGTTTCTCAACGCGACTTCCCGACTTCATGTGTACGGAAAACCAGCCGTTGCCCATCGGAACTACAGTCAATTCATCGATGAACTTTTTCAAGTACTCCGCGCCGTTCTGCTTGTCGATTTCCGTGGAACGGAAAAGACTGCGCAGCTCAGAGTGCTTGTCAGTCGCGATATGGCTTTCACCGCGAATCTCCACAACATCGCCGTCCGAATCTACGTCGTACGACAACTCATGGTAGGTGCTCGGCAGCCAGCCCAAGTATTCTTTCACGGGTCCCGTGTGAATCGTTCGGGCGATATTCGGTACTTGTTGTAGAAGATGCTTTTCCAGACCGGCGAGGCCCCCGCCGCCAATGCCTTGTACCTTACAGTCGAGAGCGACTGTTCCGGTAAAATGCTTGTCGCGGACCGTGGGCGCCATGGTCCAGTATACGTCCCCACATTGCCACTGATCACTCGTCAAACGATACTGAGAGCTCGTATAAGGGAACAGAGGACTGCCCCCAAGAGCCGACAAAATCGCACTCAAGACGGTGATGATCAGCTTGATTATGGCTAACCATTCCATTTTTTACTCCTTGTGTGTTTTTGTGTTCCTTGACTACGCAACCCCTCAGGCTACGCGTAGCGTCATTCTTATCGGCAGGTGTAGGAGAAAAACTGGTGCTGAGAAAATGAAGAAACGATCACAATCCTGAGGCGAGGTCTTGCTCGGCGTCTTCCTGGTCCCGTTTTTCGGCAAGCGCCTTTACAAAGCCGCTGACGTAGCGGAAGCCAGAAAAAAGCGAGATCACAAGGGCCATGTACAGAATCACGGTGCCCACGGTATAGGCCCGCAGGGTAAAGATGCTGCCGTACCAGCAAAGAAAGCCGATGCCGACGAGCTGAAAGATGGTTTTAATTTTTCCGAAACGCTCTGCGGAGATGAGAATCCCCTCACCGGCAGCTACCGTGCGCAACCCGGTAATAAAGAGCTCACGGGAAAGTAGCGCAATCACGAGCCAAACATTCACCCGCCCCAGCTGCATCAGCATGACGAGGGCCACCATCAAGAAGAGCTTGTCCGCAACAGGATCGAGAAAACGCCCCATGACGCTTTCGATTTTCCACTTTCGCGCGAAGTAGCCATCAAGAAGATCCGTGATGCCGGCGATGATCACGACCAGCGTCGCCATGCGGCCGGGAGAGTAACGAAAAGTCACATCAAAACGGAAAAGCGGTTGCTCGGTGTCGTAGGCGAGAAACACGGCCATCACGGGGATCAAAAGAATTCGAAGAAACGAAAGCGTGTTCGGGAGATTCAAGATGTTCCGCCGGGATCGGAACTGCTTTTCAAAGTCCATCGGGCTGAATTTCCCAGCAAAAGGAGTCGATTTCAACCTTTAAGATTTTGCACTTTCTCGTCGCGGGCTTAGACGGCCTACGGGCGATCGTAGCGGGCGCGGACCTTGGTCTTAATATTTCCGCGGACGTTGAAATCCCCCTCAATGGACATACTCCAGGGGTTGCACGCTTTAACAAGATCCGTCAGGATTTGGTTCACAGCGCCTTCATGAAAGATACGCACTTCGCGGTAAGCGTTGATGTAAAGCTTCAAAGACTTCAGCTCAATGCACGAGGCGTCCGGTTCGTAGGTGATGTGTAACACGCCAAAATCGGGGAAACCGCTGCGGGGACAAAGGGCGGTCCACTCGGGACAGGTAAAATCAATTTCGTACCGGCGTCCCTTTTCGGGGTTTTCAAAGACTTCGATCGCGGGATCCGGCGTCGGGCTATAGTCAATCTCACTCATGCCCTTTTGGGTATTACAACGTGAGCTGAAGCGCAAGGGAGACTTGCACCCCAAAAAGCTTGGAACCCGCTGTGGAAGCGACATTGTAGTAAAAGTGGAGGTTGGAGGCCATGGCCCAGCGGTCACTTAGGCTGAGGCTTCCGGCCGGCCCCAGACGAACCAGAAGGAGATTGGGAGGCCGGTAGGTTTGGCCGCTCCCGCTCAAAGTCCCCGATTGGCTAGCGGAAAGCGAATAAAGGAACTCAGCCCCCGCATCCACCCACCAGATCGTGGGGTAGCGCTGCCCGCGGCTGCGCGACAGGAGATAGCCCACAAGCACCCGTACCCCGAGAGCGTTTTGCCGTTGCGAAATCGAGCTGGCCGCTGGGTCCTCGAGAATTTCGCTGGCGCTCAGTGAGTTGGAAAGGCCGAGACTCCTAAAGCCAGCCCCAATCGTGATCTGCCAGTCGCGCGCAAAGCCAAACATGATGTGCAGGCCACCCCCGTACCCGACGCCTGTCGACGTGAGCCCTCCACTTACGGCCCCCAGAAGCCCATCGCCGGTTCCTTCGACTCCAACTCTAAAAGGCGGACGGGTTCGCCACTGGCGGCTGGCCAACGTACGGCGCACCCGCCGTTTTTTCCGGCGTTTCTTTTTAGATCTCTTTTTTGAGTTTTGAGAAGCGGCCTTTGCGGGCGACTTCACCGCACGCGAGTTCGGCGCGGGGCCCGTGTAGTTGTCGTCGACGGAGTCCGCCCGAACCGGTGCCACCGCAAAATTCAGGCAAAACAGGGCGAGAAGTCCGGCTCTTAGTCCCGGCACTGACGCCTCCCCCATCCCAGGGTGAGCAGAAGCCACATCAGACCGCCCAAGAAGGTCGGGAGGCTGCGCGCACTGCGGGGCACGCCGAGGCAGCTGTTAAAACCCATTTCAAAGAGCAGGCTGTCCTGATCTTTAAAGAGAGAGGTATTCAGCGATCCGACGAATTTGAGCTGGTTGTAAAAAAGGCTTCGAATGGTGGACACATTTGCCCCGCCGTTTAGCGCTTGATCGGCTTGTACCAAAGCCTCGATGCTCTCCAAAAAGCCGGGGTTGGTGGAAAGAAAGAAGAGACTTTTAACCACCAGTAGATCCGTCGTGGCTCGCCCTAAGGATTCGCGCAAGTTCCACAAGCCACTGGCCCACGTCCAACCAGCTATGTGGGGATCCGAAAAGTCATTTTGCGGAGTTGAACTACTCGTGTCGGAATACACTTTGAGCTGGCCGATGTCGCGTTTAAAGGCCTCGCAGTTTTTGAAGGCAAACTCACCGATCTCTGTAACCAAAGGCGTGGCTTCAGCGTTGAGACGGTTGATTTGGGTGGCACCGATGTAATCGGAATAGCCTTCGTGAAGCGCGTCCCCTACATTGGCGACGTCGCTCCCTGGCACCATCGCGGTAATCATGTCAGTAATGTAGTGCTGGTACTCGTGAACGATGACCGCGCCTTCACGGGCTAAATCCAGAAACTCTGTCGACGGGCAGATACTGGAAGCTGCTGAGGTGGGAGCTGGTCGCAGGAAGAATAATCCTTTACGCACGTTACCCTGCACATCCAAGGAGGCCGATGTGTAAAAGGCATTATTCGCTTCGTCTAGCCCGCCGTTCACTCCATTGAAGTCAAAGGCAAGCATATTGATGACGACTTGCAGAGGATCCAAAGAAAACGTCACGCTGCTACTTAGTCCCAACGTCGTCAGATACGCATCCAGGTTGGTGCGGTACTCGCGCACATGGTAATAGACGTTTAGTGCATCGAAGGCCTGATTGGGACAGCCCTCAACGTCGGTACTCGAGCAATTGGCATTGTACCCGGTAAGGTTGTGTAAAGAGGAGTCAAACCCACCCGCGGCTGTAAAATCCGTATTGAGGGCCACATCTACCGATGGGTAACTTGTATCGAGCGGCATGCGCCGCACATGGAAGGTGGAACCATCCGATAGAACCGTAAGCCCATTGGTGTTACCCAGCGTCTGCGTGCTCAGCCCCGCTCTATCCGGGTGCACGACATAGACCGGGTGTGTGGCATCCACAAACCTGTAAGCTCGTTTTTCCTCAAGCACAACGCCCGTAGCATCCACAATAAAATGGCGCGTCGACATGGGCATCGCGTGCATCACATAAACATCAAACGCTTTTACAAGCGTCCCATCTTTTTTAAAAAAATAGGCGGGTTCAGCCGTCACCTTGAAAGGCCCATCCCCTTTTCGGTATCGAGCGGTGTAGCGGGCGATGATTTCAGTCTCGGTCAGCGCTCGCTGCGTGGCACCTAGAGGGGCGACAAAACGGTGCGGGATGGGGTTCGTGGCGTAATCAATGTAACCCTGCTTATTGTAGTGGAGCCGCACCCGGCTTTCCAAAACCGGTAGTCCCAAGTACTGCAATTCAAAATCCAAGTGGGTGTGGGTGTTGTCCGAAAGCTCGCGGACCTTTTTCCAGCCAAAGCCTTCTGGCAGATCGGTAAAATACTCATCCAGAAAGCCCGTGACCGCAGCCCCCTCGGGAAGACTCTGCCGGCCTAGGCTTTGCCCAAAAAATAGGCGGAGCTGGCCGTTTGAATAAAACAGCTCTCCGGCAAGCGCAGGCACCGTGACGAATAGAAGCGAGAAAAAGAAAGTTTTGGTGCGGAGCATGAAAGTTGAGTGCGTTTTATTAAGCTTTGATCATCATATCTAATCCTTATAAGGGCCTTAAGCTTTTTTCTCTTTGGGCATATAATTTGTCTGACTCATCAAGAAGAACTTTTTCCTACTTAATAGGTGCTCCATGAAAACCCTGTTCAAACTTTTTGACGCGCTCCAGTCACACAATTCTCCGCAGCGCACCGCGGGCGGCATCGCACTGGGCGCGGCGCTTGGCTTTGTCCCGTGGCTGAGCCTGCAAGGAGTCGCCCTCATCGTCTTGGTTTTTGGGCTGCGGGTGAATCTTGTAGCCCTCGGTCTATCGACGTTAGTGGCACTCGGGCTAGACGCCGTTCTGCTCCCTTACTGCCACGCCTGGGGAGAGGCCTTGCTGCAAGCACCTGCCCTCCAAACGTTCTGGGTATTTGTGGATAATGCACCGCTATTGCCGTTTCTTCGGCTCACGGAAACGTCTTTACTCGGAGCTACCTTGCTAACGGTGCTACTGCCCGCGCCGCTCTACTTTCTGTCGCGTGCTCTTTACCCCAGAATCCAAAAGCCCCTCTACCGGTGGCTGTGGGAGCAACCGTTCTTTCGCAACACCATGGGGACACGCTTGTACCGTCTGTACGCAAACTACAAGAAAAAGGACGCGCTGCGCCTCTCCGGTTTTGTGACAGCCGGTGCCATCCTCTCGCTCTTTGCACTGTACGCGTACTTTTTCGCAGGCTTTCACCTCAAGCACCGACTCGAGAGTATCGCGACACAGCTCAACGGGGCCGAAGTAGCGATCGATTCCATTAGCTGGACACCACTCAGTCAGGAAATGGAACTGAAAGGAGTCAGCTTTACCAACTACCGCGAACCGATGCAAAATCTGCTTGTTATCGATACGGTAAAAGCGACGCTTCGACCCGAACTTCTCTGGTACGCGCGGCTCAATAGTAAGAACGTAGAAGCCACAGGCCTTCACTACGACACCGATCGTGCCACCTCCGGGGCGGTAGAAGCGTCCAACTCGCTATCGGTGAATTCGGCCCCGGCACAAGCTTCAGCCCTGTACGGCTCCGCGCGCGCGGCGATGGGTACCAACCCACTCGTGAACTTAGGGCTTGAAGTCGGTACAAAGGATTTTGAGGGCACCATCCGCGAGAACTACAGTCGACTTGAGATCCGAGAAACGCTACGAAACCTCCAGAAAAAACTCAACGACACCAACAACGATTTTTTGAACTTGGAAACGCGTCTGCCATCCAATTTGGATGTCAATAAGCTCAAGCAGAGTTTTCTCGAAGCTCACAACGAGGATTCGGCAACCCCTCCGCCCGCTGCCACTTTGGAACGCCACCTCGCGTCGGCAAAGGAAGTCTGCACCGAGATGCAAGCGACCGTTCAATCCTTGGAGGATGAGCTCTTTAGCGTGATAAAAATGACCGAGAAGGACAGCGCACGCCTGCGGGACACATTGGGTATCGCCGATCTGGACCAAGCGGATTTTTCGGACGCCCTTTTTGCGGACAAAATCCTCAATGCCATCGAGCGGGTATCGGCCGGGATCCTGTGGCTGCGCCAAATTGCTCGCCCCGGAACTGAGGTCGCTGGTGCCATCGCCCAGACAAGAAACTTAGGAAACTTCCACACTCTCTATAGTTTTGATCGGGTTGCCCCCCGCCTCTATATCGAAAAAGGGCAACTGGGCGGACCCCAAGAGGCTCTTGTCGGCACACTTTCTGGCCTGAGCAGTTCTCCGACCCTAACGGCGTCAACGCTTCGACTGGGTTTAGAAACTAAGGCTCCAGCACTCCAAGCGCTCAATGTGGATTTCGTCGCCGATCACCGGGCCCACAGAAAGGAATCGCTTACCGTAAAAACCAAAGCTTTCCCGCTCAAGCACTGGCGCTTGCAAAGTGGCCGGGGGCTCGACTTTGAAATTGTCTCGGGAACAGCCGCGCTCATCCTTCAAATGCAACTCAGCAACGAGAAGCTCAACTCAGATTTTGACCTGGCCATGAAAGAATTGAAGGTAGACGCCCACTCCAGAAATCAAAAGGTAGAAGACATTCTTCTTTCCATCGCTCGACGCTATGAGGACACCACCTTGCACGGCCAGATCACGGGCGACTTCGACGATCTGCGCCTGCACCTGACTAGCACCCTAGGGGCAGCTCTCGCCAAAGAGATACGCGCCCAGTTTCAGTCATACACTGGGGTGATGGAAGCCAATCTAAATGAGGCTTTTGAAAGTTTTGCTTTTGAAAAAAGCCTGCCCCTCAAAACACAGATCGATCGCCTGAAAAAGAAGAACGTTTCCCCCGCGCTTTCTACACTCAAAGCGCTCACGGAGCTAAAAGCCTCTTTACCAAAGCCTGCTTCCTAAAGCAGAGAGTAGCCCCTTGTTTTCCTTGATAACGGTTTGTGCCGCGATGTAACTGGGGGCTCCCATAACCACCCCCAGGGTGAGCGCCCGCTCCGCACATGTATAGGTTTCGAATGGGCGTTTTGAACTTCGCGTACTTCGCGAGCGGCCGCATGAAAAACATCTGATCCAGCGTCATTTCACCGTGCATGATGTTGCCCTCGGTGAGCCCGTATTCCCGCTTCGAAATCAACCGGAGTCAGGACCTGGAAGTCCTCCACCGACTCGCGGAAGTTGGGCGCGTAGCTATTGAGGATCTCGAAGTTGCGCTCGGCAAATTCTTTTTGGTCTCATCGTTCCACTCCTACCGTCGCGCCGTTTGTACGGAGCGTACTGCACAAATAAGGAGGCGACGTGTTTCCCTGCGGGTGCCAGCGTCTCGTCTACCACACTCGGAATTGTCATCTCGATGGACGGGTATTCAGACGGCCGGCCCTGCTTGGCATCCTCAAAAGCGCGTTCGATGTAATCCATCGTCGGCGCGATGTGAATAGTCCCTCGGTGCTGCGGACCCGCCTGCTTGCCAGGCAAAGCACTAAAGTCCGGAAGTTCCTTGAGCGCCAAGTTGATCTTCACCGTCCCGCTCTTCATCCTAAAGGCGCGAATGTTGTCCAAGAACTCCGTGGGTAAGGTGTCAGGTGGTAAGAGTCCTAAGAAGGTGCGCTTAGGATCGCAGTTTGAAAGGATGCGTTTCGCACGGAATTCCCGTCCGTCGCTCAGCACCACACCACCGGCGATACCGTTTTTCACATCGATGCGCGCCACTTCCGCACTCGTAAGAATGGTCCCGCCCTGGGCCTCAAAGGATTTGGCCAAGGCTTGCGTTAAGCCGCCCATGCCGCCACGGACATAGCCCCATACACCGGGTTTGCCTTCGGTTTCACCCATTACATGATGAAAGAGCACGTAGGCGGTCCCTGGAGAATAGGGCCCGGCCCAGGCTCCGATAATTCCATCGGTGGCCATGCGCACTTTTACGGCCTCGGACTCAAACCATTGATCGAGGTACTCCGCCACACTCATCGAAAAAACGCGCAAGTGATCGTAGAGTTCGCTTCGGATGGCGCGCATGCGCATCATCAACTTCAACGAGTTCAGTACATCGCCAAAGGAATTCGCCGTCGGATCTGGCGGGACTTCCATTAAAAGAGGCTGTACGAACTTGGAGAGATCTTCCAGCTTTTGCTCAAAATGCGGAAACGCCATCGCATCTTTTTTGGAAAACTTTGCTATCTCGGCTTGAGTCTTAGCAGCGTCTCTCCAGAACATCAGGTAACGTTTGTCCGGGAAAGGCGAAAAGGAGGAAGGGCTTCGCTCCAGGATTTCATACCCATAGCGCTTGAGTTCCAAGTCACGGATGATCTCTGGGCGCAACAGACTGCACACATAGCTTGTGGTGGAAACCTTATAGCCGGGGAAAACTTCTTCGGTCACACACGCCCCGCCCACAACGTAACGGCGCTCTAAAACTAAAGTCTGCAAACCCGCTCGCTGCAGATAACCCGCAGCCACCAGTCCGTTATGCCCACCGCCCACGATGATCGCGTCGTAACTCGCTTTAAGCTCTTTTCCCACGGCCCCTCCTAACTCTCTGCATTACATAAAGAGGAGAAGCGTATAGGAAAAATCGGGGATCGAAAAGCCTTTACCTTATTTTGGGATGGAGTAACCTACTCCACCTTCACGCCACCACCGAGGGTTCAAGTACATTGCCAGTCGCTTCCGTTCCAGAAGTACCAGAGCGTACTGTTCTCCTTAGGGTAGGCCCAGACGGCACGGCGAGGAAATCCATCCGCGGAAAGAAAATGGGCCTTGGCTTCTTTATGCGTCTCGGGTTTGGGATCTTTTGGCTTGGGCCCGTTGTCTGCCACCACTTTTTTCGCAGGCGTAGAATCGGTCGCGCTGGACGGTTCGGAAACCGTTGAACTGCTGTTCGTGGAGCTGCTCGAGGGCGTTGAAGTCGTGACCTCTTCTTTGGCCTTGCTCGCGACCGGTTCCTTGGTGCTATCGTCCGAAACCGTTTCACCAACCGGACCCGGAGGGGCTACAGGCGGCGCTGCCGGAGGTGTCAATACGGGTGCTGTCGGGAACGCGGGGGGGGCTGGCGGCAAGGCGCTCACAGGGGGAGCGGCATTCACCGCCCCACGGTTCAAGTAAGGCGCTACAAAATTTCTATCAAGGCCGCAGCTACTGGCTTGGTTGAGCAAAGACTGAATGGCCGCCTCGTCCGCAGCGGGGCGCGCACTGCCATAGGAATAGACATTATGTCCCGTGCCAATGGAAAAAGCCGAAGCCGAATAAACTAAACAACCCAATGTAACCAACACGCGTCTCACGACGGCACCTCAAACGTTCCGTTAATAAATTTTTGCTTTTTCCCTACTGCGGTTTTTATTTGCGAGACGCATGCCAAAAGTGTTCGGAAGCAGAATGGGTTAGAGTACAGCTAGTTAGCGCGTGTTCCGCGCGTATTCGTAGACCAGTGGAGTGTCACTAGAAGCAACGCCTCAGTGACAATTCGGGGCAAGAGTTATCCACAGGCATGTGCCAATGGGAACGTGGTGCTTAATCTTTTTTCAGGTGGCGGAGCAGGACGAGATCGCGGCGGAGACGGGCGAAGGTTACGGCTTCATCGAGCTCCTCAGGATCTTCGAAGTAATCGGAGGGCAGATTGAGCAAGGTTTCAGACGCCTCCCCATGGTGTCCCGCATCGCGCTCCAGGGTGAAACGGTAGTAATTTAACCAATGAGGCGCTGTCCCGACTTTCTTTACCATTTCAAGCGCTTTGTCTTTTTCTCCAACGGCGTTGTAACAAAGGCTCAGGTGGTAACGCATGACCACATCGTTCGGGTTCAAGGTCAGCGCCCGCTTGGCAAAGCTCAACGCTTGCTCGTACAGGCCATGCTCGTAACAAAACGTGGACTTGTAATGATCGGCTTTGTACTCCCAGCCTTCGTATTTCTCGAGCGCCTTGTAGTAGGTATCGGCTTCCGCCTCATTGCCCATCATCAGGTACGAGTTCCCGGCCGCGTAGAGCGCATTGGGATGCAGCTCGGTTAGGCGGGAAATCTTCTCGCAAGCCTGCTGGTGCTTCAACGCGTCTTTCATCCGCGCGTAACAGAAAGGTAAGTTCAGAAGTGCCGATCGCAGGGCCGGATCAATGGCCAAGGCCTTCTCATAATACAGAACGGCGTCGCTCCAGTGACCGTTTACAAAACACAAATTCCCTTCCACGACGAACGTTATTCTCTGCCAAAACCTTCTTTTTCGCGTGACCAAAACCGTTTCCAGTAGTCCAGGTTGTCATAGATCTTACTGGTTTGACCCGCCATCATCTGCAACACGCCTTGCAAGATGCGGTCAAAAAGATGGTTGTGCTCCGCCCACAGATTGAGCATCTTTTCGATGAGCATTTCCTTAAACAGAAAGCCCTCTCTCGCCAGCTCATTGATCATCTCAAACTGAGAGAAGAACTGACTATCAATCTCAAGAAAGCCCGCACGATCCGGGTTACTGAAGCACACATGGTACAGATAGCGAATGCAAGAATCGTAATCCGTCAAAGCCGGTGTTTCGGCAGAGAAAACTGCATCTCGGCGATCCAGTAGAGGCTGGAGCGGACTTCTTCATCCACCGAAGTGCTTTCTCTGAGGAGGTTTTGCGCCGTCTCACGCGCCCAGCGCAAGTGACCAGAGGCTAATAAGTTCAAAATGAGGTAGGCAACCCCGCCATCACGTTGCATGGAATCCACGAGGTGCTCGTACTCCGCGCGGGACCCCTCGGAAAACTCTCCGCCAAAAAGCTCTTGGTGCAGGCCTCTAGCAATAGCGGTCAGCGGTGCGTACTTACCGCCGGCACATTCATATAAATTCCAGTACAAGCCCGACACCAGGCTCGCGCTCTCGGCGATTTGGGCAAACTCGTAACTAAGCTTTGCCGGAACCGATTCCACATTCCCAACATTAAGATAGATAAAGGCCTGGCGCAGGCGGGCTCGTCCCTCACCGACTTCCCCAAAGGCCAGCACTCTCAGTTCGACAAGACTACGTAGGCTCTCCAGCGCTTTGCGCTCCACCGCCGGAACATCCACCGGCAGCAAGCGTTCGCTAATGTACTCTAAAATCTCGCGATCGGAGGCATCGGCGCGGTCCGAAAAGAGCGCGACCAAGCGGTTAAACTCCCCGGCTTTGCGATCGGGGACGAGCTTCGTCATGAAAACCGGGCTGCGCCACACCAAAAACTCCACGCACAGCCAGACACCAAAAACAAAAACGACAAAATAGTGCTTATAGTACAGCCCCATCCCGACGGTAGAGGCGACCAAAAGAGCCAAGAAGGCAGCTAAAATGTATTTCTTACGATCCACGTACGTGCTTCTTCGTTATCATCCGGGGCCAGCTGGCCTGACTCCCAGGCAGTCTTCGCACCGATCCCGTGTGTTATCAAGAGCAATCCAGGTGCCAACACCGCTCGCGCCCAACCGCGCGGGTCGGAGCAAAAACGTGACCTAGAACGCTTGGCACATGCTCAGCGGCTGAACACGCGCCCCCGTAGCCGCCTCGAATACAAAGCCATGGAAGTGGACGATTTTCGCAAAGCCTGATTAAATGATCGCCAAAGGAGCGCTATGAAACCTCAGCAACGAGTAGCCATCGTCGGCGGTACCCGGATCCCCTTTGTAAAATCCTTTACCTACTATAAAGATCACACCAATTTGGATCTGATGACGGCCGCCCTTCAGGGATTGGTCGACAGGTTCAATCTAAAAGGGAAGAAACTGGGCGATGTCGCGCTGGGTGCCGTGATCAAACACCCAAAGGACTTTAACCTGTCCCGTGAGACGGTGCTCAACGTGGGCCTCGACCCCCACACACCGGGTTTTGATGTGCAACGCGCTTGCGGCACGAGCCTGACGGCGGCAATCGGAATTGCAAACAAAATAGCGCTCGGACAAATCGAGATTGGGATTGCGGGCGGAACAGACACCAATAGTGACGCTCCACTCACTTTCAAAAAGCAGGCGCAAAAGGCTTTCATCGCCCTCAGCCAGGCGCGCTCGATGGGTGAGCGGGTGGCGATCCTTTCCCGCTTTCGCCCCGGAATGTTTGTCCCCAAGATCCCTAGCGTCAACGAACCGCGCACGGGTTTGCGAATGGGCGATCATTGCGAACTAATGGCAAAGGAGTGGCAAATTTCCCGCGAAGCGCAAGACGCGCTCGCTTTGCAAAGCCACCAGCGCACGGTCCGCGCTTATGAAGAGGGCTTTTACAAAGACCTTGTGACCCCGTTTGGCGGTCTGGACAAAGATCCGCTGCCGCGCGCAGACACGTCGCTAGAAAAGTTGGGGCGCTTAAAGCCCGCCTTTGATCCCGCGGCAGGTACGCTAAGCGCCGGTAACAGCACGCCGCTCTCCGATGGCGCATCGGCCGTTCTGCTGTGCTCGGAAGAGTACGCCAAAAAGAACGGGCTTCCCATCCAGGCGTATTTCGTCGATGGCCAGGCGGCTGCGGTAGATTATGTTGGCGGCGAGGGGCTACTCATGGCGCCGACCTACGCCGTAGCGGAGCTTCTCAATCGCCAGGGACTCGCACTACAAGATTTCGAATATTACGAAATACACGAGGCCTTTTCCGCGCAACTTCTCTGCATGCTCAAAGCCTGGGAATCTCCCGCGTATTGCCAACAGTATCTCAATGAAAAAAGACCGCTAGGACGAATCGACAGCGAAAAGCTCAATGTAAAAGGTGGAAGTGTTGCCATGGGTCACCCGTTCGCCGCAACGGGAACGCGGCTCATCGCTTCGCTGGCCAAGTTGCTCTCTGACAAACCCGGAACTCGTGGATTGATATCGGCGTGTACCGCCGGGGGAATGGGAGTGGCTGCTATTCTTGAAGCACCTTAGCGCGCTGCGGGTTGCTCTAGATAAGGTCTATCAAAGATATCGCTATCCGCAGCGAGTTTGAGAATGAGTTTGCTCCAGGCGCGCTCCTCCACTCGCACGGCCTCGACTTGATTTTCGCGGTTAAACCCGTGTTCGGAAAATTGATCCGCGTGGCGCTTTTCTTGCGCCAAAATCGTCGTGAGCACTCGCTTGATGGAAGCGTCTCGCGTTTTCTCGAGGTACCAGGGGTAGAGCCACAACACACGCTGCTCGATCACCCAACTCACCAGCGGGTAGTACACCACCGGCGAAAGGCCTTCACAGATCTCTCTGTCTACCGTTTGAATGTACTCCCAACCCGGCTCACTCCAGCTGGGGGCTTCCCAACCATCATGGCCGCCGCGCTTGATGACCAGTTGCTTTAGAAGGTGCGCGTGCAAGGCCTCTTCTTGAATGTGCTGCAGCACGGAGGCGTCGACGCGATCATACGGAACGCTTTTTAGGATCTTGCGGCAGCCCACGTACTCAAGTTGGCTCAAAAGATTCAGCCAGCGCGTCTCGGTGGCCTCATCTGCGACCACAGACTCCATCCAACGCTCGAATGGCTCAGACGTGAAAGTATCTAGCATTCTGGATTTCCTCGTAAAGGCTATCGAAACAATTTCCCAACTCAGCCTCGGTTGTACAGTAAGGGGGCACAACATACAAAACATTATGCATCGGGCGCATCCAGATGCCCTTTTCCCAAAGTTTTTCGCAGATCTGCCATCCTGGACCATTCGCCGGGGACGGAAGAGTCCGGCTGCTCTTTTTTTGCACGAGCTCCGCCGCCCAGATCATCCCAAAATGTCGTACCTCTCCCACGTGCTCCAGATCGGCAAATCGAGGGATCTGGGCCTCCATCTGACGCGTCAACGTTTTGTTCTTCAAAAGGACGTCTTCTTCCTCTAGTAGCCGCATACTTTCAAGCGCCACCGCACAGCCCACCGGATTCGCGCTGAACGTGTGCCCATGATAAAACTTCTTGGACTCAGCTCCCTTGAAAGCCTCGTAGATTTCCTCCGTAGCGACGGTGGCCCCGAGGGGTAGGGTGCCCGAGGTCAAGCCTTTGGAGAGGGCCACCATATCGGGCCGCACCTTCAGGTGATCGAAGGCAAAGTACTTCCCGGTCCTTCCAAAGCCCGTAAAGACTTCATCAAAAATGACCAAGACACCCTTTTCTCTACAAAGGCGGATGAGCTTTTCCAGGTAATCCGTGGGGTACACCACCATGCCAGCGGCCCCCATCACAAGAGGCTCCACAATGAGGGCGGCAATCTCGTGACCACGTTCCGCCAGCGTCGCTTCGACGCCCTCCAAACACGCGAGCGCGCATTCCGGGTAGTGTTTGCCGAGGGGACAGCGGTAGCAGTAGGGCTGCATCGCCTTTATCGAGGGCCGGATAGATTTATCGAAGAAATGGTGAAACTCTCGTACATAACCGACGGAGATCGCACCAGGTATCCCCGTGGTAGCCCTCTTCCAAAGACAGAAAATAACGTCTTTCCGTATCCCCGCGGTTATTCCAGTACTGAAGCGCCATTTTTAGGGCCGCTTCCACTGCCGTAGATCCATCGTCAGAAAAAAAGACTTTTGAGAAGGGAGCGCCCATCTGGGACACCAATTTTTCGGCAAGCTCCACCGCCACCTCGTGGGTGTGCGGCGCAAAGAGCATGTGATCCAATACGGCTGTCTGCTCCTGGATGGCCTTCACCAGTCTCGGATGACAATGGCCGTGCAAAACACACCACCACGAACTACTCGAATCGAAGTACGCTTTGCCGGTGTGATCATAAAGATAAGCACCCTCGGCGCGCGTGACTACCGTGCGCGGGCCCACCGGTGGATCGCTCGTATAGGGATGCCAAACGAAGCGGCTGTCTGCTTCAAAAAGGTCGCGGCGATCGGGCATTAGGAAGGAAGCTCCGCTATTCCAAAAAGTTTGCGCAACCGCGGGTGCGCACTAACCGCGCCAACAACGGCACGCCGATCGGTTTGCTCGGCAAGCTCGGCGAGGACCTCCACCTTTCCGTAACGCTCAATGGACTCCTTATTACCCAGACCCGACACACGTCCCGATCGAGACAGCACTACCCCCACCACTTCAATTCCACACGCCCGGCATTGTTGGATGGTTAAAAGAGTTTGGTTGATGGTTCCTAATTTATTCGCAGCCACGATCAAAACGGGTAGGCCTAGTTTTGGATGAACACATCTTGAAGCTCGGTCTCCGTCATCGGCACCATCAGCCCGCCCGCGCCTTCAACGATTAAAAACCGATCGCGGCTGTGTTCCTTATACCGGCTAACGAGCCCATCCAAGTCTATTTTCTGTTTCCATTTTTTTGCGGCCTCGTAGGGCTTGCCGCGGATCGACAAAACGCATTTCCGGTGTGAGGTAAGCGTCGTCAGGCAGCTCGGTCAACTCGCGCACGTCTTGCGTGTCGTCGCCAATCACCGTGCCGGTTTGGACGGGCTTCCAGTAAGCCACCTTTTGTAGCCGTAGAGAAGTTTCAACAAACCCGCAGAAACGGTGGTCTTCCTATTTCGGTGTCTGTTCCTGTAACAAAAATTCCGTCCATAAGTTCCCCAGGGTTTCCGCCATCGTTTCCGTATTGTCTCGGCTAATGCGTAGATTGAGCGAAACGCGCAAGCGCTCCTCTCCTCCGCGACGGTGGGTGATCGGATGGCTTTAAGCTCCAAGCCCGACTCTCGCACATTTTCACAAAACCGCAATACCCGCGAGGCCCCCGAGACGCGGAAAGGAATAATGGGAGACTCCCACTCGGCTTCACTCTTGGGCTTGGGAAGTGGGGCCCGTGGGAGACTCTCCCACTTTTTGCGCACAAAGCGCGCCCGATCGCGCAGTTCTTCCCGTCGCCACCCTTCCTCACGCACCACGTCCACGGCCTCGCCAATCATGGCCACTACGACTGGCGGAGGCGCCGTCGTAAAAACAAAGGGACGGGCCCGGTTCAAGACAAAATCAATAAAGCGCCTCGACCCACAAATGGCGGCCCCCCCGATTCCAAAAGCCTTCCCGAAGGTCACGACTTTGGCGAGGGCGTTCCAGGGAGAATTCCTCGGCAAAAGCCCCTCCCCTGTCTCACCAAACACACCCGCAGCGTGCGCTTCGTCGATGAGCGCAAAACCGCTCGAGGCCTCTGCCGCTTCAATCATCGCGCGAAGGGGAGCAAGATCGCCGTCCATACTAAAAAGAGATTCCGTCACAAATAGAGTGCCTTTGGGGGCGATGGCGTGATCCCATTCCAGGTGCGGCACGATGGTACGCGGCAGTTTGCTGAGCCGGATGGCATCGATAAGACTCGCGTGATTTTTCTCGTCCGAAAAGATTCCTTCGCACACTTCTGAAAGCGCTCCCACCGCCGCCAGGTTCGCAAGATAGCCTGTCGAGAACAACAAAGCGGCCGGCGATCCAAAGAAATCCGCAACCGACTCTTCCACCTTTTCGAAAAGCCGCGAATGCCCACCCAGCAGTCTGGAACCTTTGCTTCCCGCACCGTAAAGATCCAGCGCACGCTTTCCCGCCTCAAGCAGGCGCGGGTGAGTCGCAAGCCCTAGGTAATCATTGTCCACAAAGGAGACGCCCGCTCCGAGCTGAAGTCTCCTATAAAGGTGGCGGCTCTCTAGTTCCTGCAATTTGGCATGTATTCGCGTGTCGATCACGTTACACTTCTCGCACAGAATTCCCTAAAAGGCGAGTTGCCGCGGAAAGGGGGCAGATTGGATATCGCTAACAAGCATGTACTCATTACGGGCGCGGCCAAACGCCTCGGGCGCGCCATGGCCGAGCGCTTACTCCGCGAAGGGGCGCGTTTGAGCGCGCACTACCACACCGCAAAAGAGGAGGCGCAGGAACTGGAGCAAAAGGCCACCCAAAACGGGCAAGCCGTCCACTGCATAAAAGGCGATCTACGCGATCCCTCCACGGCAAAAGACGTCATCGACAAAGCGGTCGCTACCTTGGGGCCTGTTGATATTCTGATTAATTCGGCGAGCCTTTTTTATCCGACCCCCGGCGATTCGGCGACCGCTTCCGAATGGGAAACACTTCTTTCCTGCAACCTGACGAGCCTATTCTTTCTCTGTCAGCACACCCACCGCACCCAACCCAGAGGGGGAACGATTGTGAACCTCGCGGACGTCTATGCGGAACGCGCCCTTGCGGGTTATGCCGCGTACAGCGCCACCAAGGCCGGTGTGCGATCTCTCACCCGCGTACTCGCGAAAGAGTGGGCGCCCCGATGGCGCGTCAACGCCATCAGTCCGGGTCCCATCTTGTTTCCGCCACACTATACAGAGGAACAGAAGGCGCGTTCCATTGATCGCACGCTCCTTCGACGCAAGGGCGAGCCCAGCGATATCGCAGCGGCAGCAAAATTTTTGATTGAGAACGACTACCTGACAGGAGTGGATCTAAACGTGGATGGCGGTCGCCACCTAAGCCTTTTTTGAAAGGGCTACTTGTCGTAGTTTTCTACCCACTTCATCAGCACCGGTACGTGAATGGCACTCAGTGACCACATCACCGCCATGTTTTCCGCCATGGAGGCGAGTTTGGGCTCCACGGCATCCGAACTCACGGCCGAAAGGCTGGCGCGATCACCCCGTTGCAAATGCGCGAGTACAAATAGCGGGAACTTCTTTTCAATGTCCTCGTTATCGATAAGCCCGAGTTGGATCACTTCGTTGAGCCAGGAACGCGTCAAACGCGCAGGTCCCAACTCTAGAATGTGACTCACCCACGGTTTCATGAATTTGCGGCGCAACTCCATGAACCTTTCTTTAGCGAGCTTGCGGCTCTCGTAGTTCTTCCACAGTCGATTGAAAGCGATCAAAAAGTTTTGTTGAATCGCAACCGCCATCGGGTGGTAATTGCGGGCCGCCATGAGCAGAGCGACACGATCTTCCTCAGAAAGAAACAAGATCTCTGGTGTCAAACTGAGGGCAACAGCGTCTGCCATCACGGTTTGTGAAGCGTTTTCCGACAGCATCTTCAAAATATCTTCCCACATATTCTTTAGGCGGGTCGCTCGCACGGGGTAGCCATCGAGGAGCGGATCCAGGGCCTCGTTGAGTTCGGCCATGGCGGGC
>JAWKNY010000014.1:0-90159 GCA_041391485.1 Bdellovibrionota bacterium
CATGGAAGTCAGGTAAATCTGGACTCCCGCCTCAGTCCGAGCAAACCAAAGGTAGGGCGCATAATTCCGGGCCGGTCCGGTGCTCCATTGCTCCCACTCACCTTGTTTCTTTGAGCGGTACTGAACAAACTTGGAGAGTAAAGGGGCGTAGCCATTGCTGCACTTGGGTTCACCCGCAACCTGGAAACGGTTCACACCGTCCGATACGATGCCACTCAGAACGTCACTCACATCCTGTGCCACACCCGCTTGAGCCAGGGATAATAGGAAAATAGCCACACCTGAAAAAAGTCTCATCGTTGCCCCCACGTAGTTGCCTTTTCTCAAAGAAAGGAAAGGCGAATAGAGTCTCGCAATACTGGTGAGGTCGATCAAGAAAAGTGGGATGGAGATCGGGGAAAGTGTCTACACTCGGAAGACAGGGACGGGTGCTTAGTCTTTTGGCAACGCATCAATCCCTTCCGGGGCATCGATTCTCGAACTAAAATTGAAAGCATTGATATTGTCGGATTTCCACGGACGCAGTGAGATCTTGTAGGTGCCGTCGTTTCGTCTCAGGTTGTAGATCTCGGTTTCATAGCCGTCATTAAACTCGACGGAGTAATCAATCATCACCGGATCAATGGTGCGTGCCACAAGCTTGTCGCCACGTTGGTAAGTCTTACGAAATACCGGAGGCTGACCGGACAGCTGCGTGTAAAGAGTGCGCAGAATTCTGCCTTTGGCGGCGAACTTCGAAAAAATGGCTGACAAGTACACCTTGCGGCCACGGATTCGTAGACTCGCGCTGGGATCTCGATCTTTCGGAAATCCAGGAACGACCCCGTCAAAGTACAGGTGCCCGCCGATTTGCAAATCACACGCAACACAGCTGACTAACTCACTCCCCCAATCTTTATCAATTTCCTGAAACTTATCGCTCGATTCGCCGCGCTTCATCTCAGCGATGATTTGCGCGCCTAGATCGGGCGCCATAATCGTATTGGCGCGGTGATCAAAACCCAAGGCGTGAAGAACCTCGTGCTTCACAATTCCCTCTAGTAGCCCATTGTACGGCGCCCACCCGGAACCAATCCCAAACTGGGTAGTCCGCGCGATATAGATGTCGGCGTTCCCCCAACGGGCCTCGGGGTCGTAGCTCCCCTCAAAGAACCCGACTTCTTCGCGGTGGTTCTCAAAATGCTTTGCTTCCAGTGCGTCGTCGTCTCCCAGGAGAACTCGAAGATCTTCGCCGCCCTGGCACTCTCCCGCAAAGCGGTGGTTAAAGATGAGTTTGGGCTCGTCGTCGGATACATCGGCCTGCTCATTCACGCGGCGGTCTTTGAGATAGTCCTGAACTTTGCGCATGATCTGGGGAAGAAGCGCTTCCACGGTATCCCCGTCGACTCCAAAGTCTGGATGGAGTCCGTAACAATAGGTCACTTCTTTTTCGCCTAAAAAGAGAGCGGTCATCGGCCGGTGATCCCCACCACCGCCATTCCCCACCGTCGTGCGCTTCGGAGGTTGGCCAGGCGAATCGAGTACGCCAATGTGCTGTGGAAAGAAGCAACCATTCAATAGAAGAAGCACCGAGGCTAACAATAAATACCGATACATTAGGCTTCCTCCTTAATACGGACCACGGGGAAGAAAGCGATCTCCAGGTGGTAAATCCGGTCGGAGTCCGAGGACTCTAGTGCGTCACAGAACTCATCGTTGAATTTTCGGATAAGTTTTTTAGCGAGCTCGATTTTGGAACTAGGGATCGCTACCGTAGTGCCTCTAAATTCGCGATCCGAAACGGGACAAGACTGAAGCGACAGCGCCGCATTCTTGAGCGACTGCTCGTGGAAGCGACGAATCCCTTGGCTTGCGATATCGCTGGGCGTTTCGGCGTGTGGGTCTCCGGCAAAGAGTTTCCCTTTTTTGTCCCGCCGGAGCAGTCCCAATTTCAAAAGTACTTTGATCGCGCGCCGGATGTCGTGGATAGGGACCCGAAACTCGAGTTGGCGTGCGATCCAGTGCGCGTCTTCCATAAACCCTTTGAGGGAAACGAGCTCCCGAATGGCGTGGTAGTACCACGAGGAGATAGCAGAAAAAGTCTGTAGATCGAGCAACGCAAATTTTCCGGTGTGGTGTTGGGACGCAAGCCTCTCCACCAGCATGATAGAGGTCTGCATGTCGTTTTTTGTCTTCTGCAGACGAACGAGATCATGAAAATAGCGAGATTCTTTTTCCGAAAGATTGAGATTGTGAACCAGCCGCTCGGTGAGAGAGTCCCCAGGGTTGCGCTCCCCCTGCACGATCATCACGAGCGTTGAGGGACTACGCACACCCAAGCCGCGCGCCCAGGCCCCGTAGCTCCAGCGCGGGTTCTTTTTTTTCCTATCCCGGTACGTATCCCGGAGGAAATGACGGTAGTCCGTATATTCGAAAACTGAATGTGAAGTCGATGTCTGCATGAGCTAATAGCGCGTGAGCGAGCCACCTTATAACACACCGTTCACAAAAAAGGAGAAAAAGTTCACAAAGCGTGAAAATCAAAGGGAAAACCGTGAAGAGCCCAAAGGCCCATTCACAGCCCTGTGAACGCTATCTCCTGCCAAACTTTGATTCCCGACGTTCCGATCTCGTATACCCACCTTCACGAATCTAAGACGATCCACTCAAGCAAGGTGAACACGGCGCAGCTCAGCGACCCACGCTGCCAGTCCCCAGAGCCCCACTGCGAAAGGCTCTGAGGCGTCGGGTTCACCTTGTTTGGGGGGTACATGGCCGGGTGAAAAAATGAATCATGCATGGGAAATTTCGCTCCTTACTTTCTTGTTCACGACCCAAGCCTTTGGTGGGCTGGTGGAAGACTTGCGAAGCCCCCAACCGGACGTTCGCCTAAGAGCCGCGGTGTTCCTGGCCTATGAGATCCCGACAGATCCGGTGCTAAACGGGCTTATCGCTGCCTCCGATTACCCCGCGACCGATGAACCCAGTAGGGAGGCGCAGCGGATCGCGGGAAACGTGCTCGCTTACCACGGTAGGGACAACATCCGCGTCGCGGAATTCTTTTTGGAAATGGGGCTTCTCACAGACAAGGACGAAATCGAGGGGCACCAAGTTATTCGGGATCTCGCAAACGTTTACTGGAAACTGGCTGGCGACTCCGTTCGAAAGCACGTGCGAACGAAGCTGTACAGCGTCCTAGAGAACGATCCAGCAGGCTCGTTAGAGGTAAGTCTTTACCTCCAGGCGCTTTCTGAAGGCATGGAGCCCGACGAGGCCCAAACGATGTTGGACTTTCTTGTCCAGCAATACCCTTTTGATTTCAAAAAGGTTTACTGGAAACAACCGGATAGAACACTGCTTGTGACCGATCTTTTAGTTCTGGGAGCAAGAAACACCCGATTGAACCAAGACGCGCGCCAAATACTGAAATCCAAAAAGGGGACGCGAACTACGCACAAGTGGACGCCTACGGTAGCGCCGCTACGGTGCTGGGATATGACGAGATCGGAAAGGAGGAAAATATCCCCTTATTGCGAGCCGCCATTTCCGAACTCAAAAGTAATTCGGTACCTGAAGACGAAATGAAACTCATCCAGATGGTTTAGAAGATTTGGAGGCAGGAAGAGTGAACTTTAAGCGAAAGCCAGGGTTCCGCGCCAAGCTCATCATTCGCAATCAAGTGCGGTGCTTAGCAAGAAACTTCCCAGCGATTTTGGACACTCAAACGATGGTGAACCTTCTTAAACAAATCCCCGCTGATGAAAGAAAAGAGTTTCTGGAAGCCTTGGCGGGCGCACTACTACGCCACGAGAAAGCGCGGGAGCGGAATTTGGGCCACGCTTTCATTCGCGCGGCTTGGGACGGTCGAGAGCCCCTGCAACTGGATGAAACATTGAAGTCATCGGCCATCTGCGCCCAAACCATCGCAGCGGTGAACTCGGAAGGCCTTACCTTTCTACACGAGGGCGGGCTACCAAAGATCGATTACCCGCGTTTTGGAAAAGGGAACAATTAGGCGGGGTGTTGACTGCGCAACGGAATCGGGGGTTGCCCCTAGACTCCCCAGAATCCCTTCAGCTCACCGACCAAGATGAAATTCGGATGGTAGTATACCCCACTGTTTGGCGAATCCGCGCCCGGCGAAACCGACGACGAACTCCCTAACATACCGATCACGCAAACACCTCACCTGTCGCGCGACAGGTTAAGCGGAGAGAGCTTATCCGATTAGCGCGCTTATTCATCAATTTTTCTTAAAACCCGTCCAATTTTTATTAACTGGGGCCCGTCAACACTTCCTCTGTAGCGCAGTAGTTGGCGATTGAAGTTTTCTTTGCGGAGGTGGTAATCGGGATCTCAAGGCAATAACAACATACATGGGGTGGGTATCATGAAGAGAATCTCTCTATTCATATTAACGGCCGTTTCCATGGGGCTCGCGCAGCCACGGGTGGACCCTAAAGTAGAGCCGCGCGCTTCCACCAAAGACTCCTCTCATTTTCACGCGGCCTTAAGACCGCTCAACTGGGCACGCTTTGGCGAGGCGGGCAATTTCCCGCCTAAAGACTACCCAGTAGAGGAAGAGGAATCCCAAAGCCAACACGAAACGCCTGAGGATTTTCCGGGCGGCGTGCCCTCTCGTGATGGCTATTGTGTAGGGGTGGTGGAATATAGGAGGATGGCGCACCTCGCGCAGGTAAGAAGGCTTGCCGTGCCCTACAAGGAGCCGATGAAGCGGGTGGCGTATATCAAGAAGAAGCACGTAAGTGTGAACCTGAAGATTGAGCGGGCCATTGTGCAGTGGCAAAAGGACGGGCAGCGTTGGCTTGGTCAGCGCCTGATGGATCCAACTCTGACACCGGCTGAAAGAAAACTCTACGGCGATTTGCTAAAGGACATCGCCACCCGTGAAGGGGCGATTGAGTTCAATGCTTTAAAGAGCACGAAACAACTTGCGGACTACGGGACGCCTTTCGGCGCGCTAGGGGCACGGCTTTATGTAACGGGTCTGGGAGGTACGCAAGGGCATGCCGTCGAGCTTTTTGTGGTGGGCGAGAAGCCCAAGATTGTTGATCCCAACATTGGGGACGTCACGTTGGACCCCAAGATGGACGCCACCGGCATTCACTGGATCGAGGCAAGCGGTAACGGCCACCACTACGGAATTGCCTACGGCGCGCCGTGGAAGTGGATCCCGCTGTCGGCGGTTTATGAGTAGGCGTTGCTAGGCGTCTAGCTTAACAAGAAGTTCCCGCAATTTAGCGATCTGATTTTGATATGAAGTGATTTGCTTGTTTACCTGGGCGAGCTTTTCGCCTCTTCGGTGGTCGCTTTCTTCGCGGCTTTCAACGTAGCGATCTTTTTTTCATTTGCGGTCTTATTTGTCTTAGCCTTATTCAAACTTGCCTGAAGCGTCTTTATCTTTGCATTGGTAGCCTTAATCTCTTGCGCATAGAGTTTCACTTGGCAGCCGCGGCTTTGTATGCCGCAGATAGGCTTTCGCTGTGATTTGGCTTTCGCCACAAACCAGTTTCGGTTCCCACTGACATCTAGACGGGTGAAATAGGTGTTTCGTCGAAAATCTGTGCGCGACATGAGCGCGACGAGCTTTCCGGATTGAAAGAGCGGCCCACCGGAATCTCCCGGGCAGGCGACCGCTCCACCGGCGCCGAGTACCATGTACTTATTTCGATAGTAGCTGTAGATGTTGACCATACCGACTCGTTGGGTGCGGTAGCCGGCACCGTTCGCGTTGTTGCAGCCAAAACCCGTGATCACTCCGGTTCCCCAGCTCAGCCCTCTTGCCATCGATCGGGGGGCTACGCCAAGATCCTCATCCGCAAATCCAATGGCCACATCGTAGTCCCAACCATTAAAGTTGGGGTGCGCAAAGAAGTTGAGGGTGACAGTACGTTTTCCGATGGTCACCTTTCGCGGAGCGTTCCGCGGGCGGTTCGCGTGAAAACAGTGGGCAGCGGAAATCACCGTTCGGGGTCCAACAATCGTCGCCGTGCAGCCGTACAACACGACAGTGGGATCGTGACTGGAAGAGCCACCGATGATCCCACGGGTGTTGCTCGCGTTTGATTGATTGTGATTGGCTTCCTCAACGCCACAAGCGCTAAGGAGTAAGATTGCAAAAAAGGAAAACGTGAACCGGTACATTCCTCGGACTCCTTCGGAAGGGCTACGTATAAAAAAATGAAGGAGCGAGCGATGGTGTGAAAACGGACTACTTGAGGCGCACTGATTAAGCTTTGCAACAACGTTGCCACCGATACTACGCAGGGGCCGACGCAGCAGCTGGATACCGCCTCGGCAGCGTTACGGGTAGTTGCTAGTAATATCCACGCTTTCCCAGGGCTAAAGGAATTTCAGGAAAAACTGCCTAGAAAGTAGGCAGCGAAATACCAATCGATAATCATACTTAAAGGATTTTGACGTAGCAGGTGTTCTATACCTAAGCGTTCGCGGAAAGAGCCGGGAGCTCAATCCATTAGCGGTTCGAACTTGGAATTCTTCTCAAAGCTCGGCGCCATCCCTTCATCGGCATCGTAGACATGCACGCCCACGTTGGCGCCCTTAAAGTCGATGAGGGAAAGTGTCTTAAAACCCTCGTCGTCTTCGGTAAAGCCGAGGCCGATTTCATCAGGTTTCTTCGCAGCAAACTTAAGGCGTGCGACGGCGGCTTCCAAATCACGTAGGCGGATCTTCATGACGGCTTTAACTTCCATGCCGCTACCGTATCACAAGTTAGAAAGTGGACCCGGCGCGGATCGAACGCGCAACCCCCAGATTAGAAATCTGGTGCTCTATCCTGTTGAGCTACGGGTCCTTTTGCAGTCCTAGGGTGTAACATAAGTCCTCCGGCCCGTCTACTGGAGGCAGTCTGCGAAAAGTCTTTAATTCCGGTGGGTTCTCTGGCCGCTTGACTCCGCTCGCTCATTTGTTAGATTGCGCCCGCCTTAAGCCGTCTTAGTCCATTTAAAGGAGTCCGTCGTGGGAGTTCTCACAAATTTTTTGAGTATCCTTATCGGTGCCGCGATTGGCCTTTGGATCGGGACCCGCTTCACCGAACGCTTCCAGCAAATCATGTATCAGGCACTGGGGCTCTCGACGATCATCATCGGCGGCCAGATGGCGCTCAAAATTGAAAACCCGCTCGTCCTCATCGGTAGCCTAGCGATGGGCGCTCTCATCGGCGAGTGGATTCACATCGAGCGCTGCCTTCAAAACTTCGCCGAACGTTGCAAACAAAAACTCCAGGTCACAGACTCGCGTTTCGTTGAAGCCTTTGTATCGACGAGCTTGCTTGTTTGTGTCGGCAGCATGGCGGTCATCGGCTCCATCGATGTAGGGCTGCGCGGAGATTCGGCCGTGCTCTACGCCAAATCTGTTTTGGACGGCGTCGTCTGCGTCCCGCTCGCCGCCACACTCGGACCCGGCGTCCTCTTCGCCGCGTTTTCGGTACTCGCCTACCAAGGTGGGCTTTCGGTACTGGCGGGTTTTAGCGGAAACCTCTTCACCCCCATGATGCTGGCCAACCTTAGCGCCACCGGAGGGGTGCTCATCATGGCCATCGGGATGAGTCTTGTGGGAGTAAAGATCGTTCGCATCGGCAACATGCTCCCGGCTATTTTCATCGCGGTTTTACTCAGTTTGGTTTAGTGATTTCCCCTTACATTTCAAACTCTTAACTCGCCATAATTAGTCCACAATTCCCTGCTACCTTAAGATCGGTCGGGGAAAAGCCGGTAAACATGAAAATACTTGTTCTGGGCGCGCTCTCGCTCGCCCTCTTCTTTACAGTCCGCTCGCACGGGGAAACAATCTTTGAACGTGCAGAAAAGGCCATTGGTGTATTGGAAACCCAAAACTTTGAAGCCCGTGAAGGTGGCTTCAGTGTCATTGGCAATGAAGACTGCGCGGGGCTCATCAAAGTCTTTGGAAACTGTTTCGGAAACAACCCAGCAGCCCCCTACCTCGTGCCGCTCATCCCGCGGCATCCCAAAGAATATATAGATCCCTTCTACCACACCGAACTCTTTCTCGGTGAAACCCAAAACCGAAGTTTTACTTACCGCCTTCGCGAGGATGAGGCGATCGTGATTGTAGGTACAACGCCACCTAAGGCGGCGTACTTTGGGGCCCAGTCTTATAACTTTACCCGCGCGGGTACCACCGTGAGTGTCCCCAACATAGACGGTCTCAACCTACTTTTTAGTGGTTCTCCCAACCCGGATCGCTACATATCTTTTTCCAGTCTAGGAAACTCTCTCAATAATTACGTTATCGCCAAAAAGTTGGGATCGGGCTTTGGGCAAACCTTCGTCCTCATTTCGACTCCCAGCAAAGAAACCAACGCGGATTTGTTAGCCGCCTTTCGTGACGCAGGCATCGCTGCGGCTCATATTTTTACTGAACCCATCCCTTCTGAAATGAAGCTTGGCCTTACGTCCGAAGCTGACGACTTTTCCATGCTCATTCGCTACGCTCTGCCAGAATCGAAAGTCCTGGGCGACGCGTGGCTAGCCAGTCCTGGCTTACGCGTCTACCGCCTCTCGAAAAAAGCCGCGACCGTTACCGAACGCTTTGGCGCTATTGCGCTCGATAGCCGAACGGGTGACAGCGAGAGGCTGCTAGGTCTAGCGCTAGATGATTTCACGCGTGAAGTGGCCGTTCGTTTGGGTCAGCCACGCCTGGTGAAACTCAAAGAGTTTGTCGCGCCCTCCTTTCTCGTGGGCGAAACCTGCTTGAAGCTGCGGATGAACTGCCTCGGCGACACCCAGGATACCGATACCTACCGAACCGCCTCGGTCCCTTCATTCAGTAATTCGATATCGTCGTTATTACTGGCGTCGATCACACGGCGACGGGAAACGCCAGTTACATCAGCCTTGGATTTAGCGTTGCTGAAACTTTCACAGGCATCGCGAGCGAATCCCAAACAGCCGCCAGCGCCGGCTTTGTGAGGGGAACCTCGCGGGAAGCGCCGAAGCGTTCCTCAAGAAAGTGGGGGCAGCGTCCCCTACGTTTGCGCGCCAGCGTGCCTAAGTTTTCGTCCGCCTCGTTGCAAGGCAGTGTGAAGGGCTTCCTTCTGCACGCCCATTACCGATTCGCAGTTGCCTCTCAACCAGGACCTCACGGTTTTAAGAAGAGCTTATATTCATCCGAGAACCGTGCGTGGTCCGGATCCGTCAAAACTCCTCTCTCCTCGCTATTTCATATACGAGCGTTAGTCGCGGCAAACCGCACTCTACAGCCGCCGCACTGCACTGCATTTGAATTTACTGTTGTGTTACACAAAGTCTGCTAAATTGCGCCCTTAGAAAATACATGGGGGCTCAATGAAAACTTTCACTATATTTATAGCTGCACTTTTTTTGCTTTCAAGCACGGCACAAGCCGCTCGCGTAAGCATCCCGGAGGCTCTCAAAGGCTTCGGTGTTTACGCTGGGGGCGATCTTGAGTACGCATGCGCGCGATTCGATTCGGGTGCCGCGATAGTCGGCAAGGCAAGCTTCACCCGAATGGGAATTGCGGAAGCAGCAGAAGATAACACGCTCACACTACTCGTTGGGGGAGACTTTCTCATGCGCGATGGCGCATTCTCTGGAAACCTCCAAAGCGCTGCGAATGTATTTTTGACGAACTACAGCGCGGGTAATGTAACAGCCAAAGACACCGCCTACTGCTCGAGCCAGGGTGTTTATAAAACTTGTAGCAGCGGCGTTGCGCCGACGGTCGATGTACGCTCACTGGGTGCAGCTCTTGAGTCCTCGATGAGAGCCTCAACGCGCTGAACGCCCCGGTGGTGAACCTTTCCAGCCAAAGCAATCTCGTCGTCAGTTTAAAGCCGGGATCAAGCAGTCACTATTGAGGAAGCCGATTGGAAGAAAGCCAAGAGCTTGGACATAGCGGGCCCTGCAAACGCCGCGCTTGTAGTGAAGGTACTTGGCCGAAATCCCGAATGGACCGCGCGGACGATTACGCTTACTTCCGGTATTACTCCTCAGAACGTGGTGTTCTACTTCGCTGAGGCGCGCAGCGTAGCCATAGAGCGCATGGTGATCCCCGGTACTGCTGTGGCTCCGCAGGCGGACGTTTCGCTGCTCGGGGGAGAAATTTCGGTGCGCTTTACACTGGCGGTGACATCAATGGCAACCCGGCCAGATTCGATTTTGAAACAACCGTTACCTGTGATGCCAACTCCGGCGGCTCCATCGTCTACGGAAACTCCCCCGGGGCCGAAGTGAACAAACCCGAAAGCGCTCGCTTTGCCTGGAAAACAAACCCTTTCTTGATTGAACTCACCTGGGGATACGCGGTGAAGTATTGCTTGATCAATCAGATCGAACTCAACAAGCCCGCCAACGTAAAGTTCACGGCAACGGGACTCCCCAATGGGCGTCACTCGATCAGCAGGGTTGCGTTGTAGGCTTCCCGGAGCAATCGCATATCGGCTATTCCACTCTTGCCGTCACCGCAACGGATGGAGAAACCGTTCTGCCCAATGAAGGGTACCTGTTTGTTTTTGATAGCAGGAAGAAGCGCTAACGCTGCCCGACGAAGATATATTAAGGCACTTTTCCTAGCGGTAGGTAAGGTACTTTGGCGCGGGCTTCCATCAGGTAAGTTCGCTTAAAGCGCCACTCCAGATAGGGAAGGTGCCTTTCGTTTAAGTGCACTCCGTCCCACGAAAACCACTTCTTCCAAAAAGTACGAGTCACCCAAGGGTGTTGCACCCGCCCGCAGCACGCGTGCGGGGCTGAGACATAAAAACCACGAGACCGATACTGCCGCCCGGTTTGAGCCACGAGTAAGCTTTTTCAGCCTCGCCAGTTCGGCATCATCGTCAGCGAGTAACTGAAGGTAATAAGATCGGCGGGTTCATCGGGTATGTACTCCAGCACACTCTGGCAGCGCGTCTCCACATTCGTCCAGCCACCGCTAGTCACCCGCTTATCTGCCACATCCAGAAGCGATCGGCACAAATCCAGCAACACAATACGCCGGCAGGTCCGCGCATCCGTGTCTTTATAACTCAAATTAAATCCGGTCCCCGCCCCTAGATCCAGCCAGAAACCACCCTTCGGTATAGGGACGTGGCCAATCATCTCCGATCGCCCCTGTAGCAGACGCTCTCTAAAGTTGTCGTAAAACTCCGCCTGCGGGGCGTAGAAGTTATCTAAAGCCGCTGCAGAAGATTTCTCTCCGCGCGCCCCGCGCAGAAGATGGGTGAGAACTCTGAGATCCGCCGCGAGCGTCTTCACGCCGCAAATTCCGCAATGTAGAAGCTGCCGTACGTATGCACGCGATCGCGTTGGTGAAGCTCTGCCGAGAGATCCGTGTTGTAACGAAGCAGCTCCTTCATTTGAGTACGGCTTCCCTCGCGCTCCACCTCAATAGGATCCACAAAATCAACCTCAAGGCCGCCGCTACGCCAAATGGCCTTGGCGTTCTTCGAGGCCCGCCCCGCAATGGCCTGCCACTCCGCCTTCAGCGCTTCGGGCCTGGCAACGTTGAGCCAATCCATGTGATCCAAGAGAACAAAATGCTGAATCTCGCCCTGGTGCTGATTCAGAAAATCCGTTACCGAAGTCGTGTGAATCTGGATTCTATCGACCAAAGTCTTCAAGCGTCCAAAATTGTCTGCCTTCAGGTACTCTGGGCACCGATCTTTGGTGTATTTCCCATCAAAATAGAGCGCCCAAAAGTAGTTGTCATGCACGGGAAGCTTCATGAACACGCTATCGAGGCAATCGCGCACGTATTCAAAAATCCCACCCGGATAGGTGCGTTCTATGGTTTGCCGCTGCGCCAGCGGCACGCCGAGTAGCGCCAGGATGGAGCTGCGTTTCATCATCCACTCGATAAACGGCCGCCACAAATGAGGCGACAGCTCGTGCTCGTAAATAGATCGCTGGTCTTCCAGGTTGCGGGAACTAAAAAAGTGGAGCATGGGTGCCCGCAGCTTCAGAAAATCGATGTAGGCGTGCACGATGCGCGCGAATAGACCCGCCGTGCCTCGGAAATAAAAGCTATTGCCACCGAAGTAGTGCTGGTTGTCGTCCCAGTACTTGCGCGATACCTCGGTTAACTCGGGACGCAGACGCTTTCTATAGACATCATGAAAACTGTGGCTGCTCCCTTCGCCAAAAATCTGGAAAAAGGTTTCAAATTCCAGACTTCGGATTCCGGCAATCTTGAGTTCCAAGAGCGCGTTCTGTCGGTAGTTCAGATCGACGGCATGCACCTCAGCCGGTGAATCGAGCAGATAATCCAACGCATTGCACCCTGCCGACGTTATTACCATCAGCGAGTCGTTGGGAGTGATGTCGAGGGCGATTCGATCCAGCCTCGGGTCCTCCCAGCAAGTGTTGTAAACAAGATGATTCCCGTGCACCCAGTTGAAAAACCGGTTGGCACACCAGCTACGTGGATTTTCTGATAGTCCCATTAGCCACAATGATGACCGCAGAATGTAAATGACAGGTTAATTTTCTATGAACTCGTAGAAAACCTACTTACTGGCTAGATCACGTTCGTAGCGAGCAGCGAGTTGCTCGTAGACTTCTTTGGAGAGCTCCTGTGAGCGTTTGAATTCTGTTTTGGCTTGGGCCGTGCGCCCTACCTTCAAATTCGCGATCGCTGAGAAAAAGTAAGTACGGGCGGACTTGGGTTCTAACTTCAGCGCTTCCTTGTAGTCCTTTAGCGCCCCGCGATAATTCTTCAACTCAAACTTCGCACTCCCTCGGCTATAAAAGACATGGAAGGACTTGGGATTGTACTTGAGCGCCTCTGTATACTGGCCAATCGCTCCCGAGTAGTCCCCGGCGTCAAATCGGGCAACGCCCTCTTCATAAAAATGCAAACCCTGTAGCGTTTGGAAGCGGTCGCGCGTTTCCTCAAAATGAGGATCTTTTAGCATCAACTTGTCGCGCGCTTTATCGGTGGAAGGGGGGAAAAGACTCTTCCCGCGGTTCACAATCGCCGCTATCCCCTCGCGCCGACTTGGACAAAGCGACGTATCGCCTTCGCGGCAGGCAGGACTTCGCACAAAAGCTTCGCCATTGGAGACAAGCATCTCAAGCAGCCAAAGGATACCTTTAGCTTCCAGTTGTTTCGAATCGGTTTTGCCTTTGAGTGTTTCGATTTGAGCCGTCAACACTTGCACGCCCGCCTCCAGCATCACGAGCTGGATCTGCGGCGGAAGGGGAGAGTTGACGCTGGCCTCGTCCACCATTGCTGTGTAGCAATGGACGCTGTCCGCTTCAGGACAGAGAAACTTGGCATTCTCTAGTAATGTCTTTTTTAGTTTTCCAACCACACAAAGCTGCACCTGCTCCGCACGCGAGAACTCCGCCGGTTCGGCCGGGGCGTTTTTCTCGCAGTCTTCATTGAGTGTCTTAAAAAACGCCTTCAGGCGGGGCTGGGAGATCGTCGCGTTGGCGGTCGAGGCTGAGGATCAAATGCAAAGGCCCTGATACGCGCATCAACGTCCCTGCTTTCTCATGCGCTCTTTGGGAGGGCGGTAGTTGTAGGGGTTGGGTAGTTGCTTCGGGCCGCGCTCAGGTTGACTGCATCCACTGCACCATGCCGAGTGCCAGAGGCCAGCCGACTGGCGGAAACCCGGCGAGGTACAGCAGATAGCGTCCCCTCCCACAAAGGTAGGGACGTCGTGTACAAAGTTGAGAATATCCCCGGAGGGCGTGGTCGCCGCCGCTAGGAGGAGGTGAGAAAGGGGTCAGAAACGTTGCCGTTATAAAGTAACGCAATACGCCCCCGCTCGGAATACCCAGAGCCACAGCGAAGCAGTAGGTTCAAACACCAAAGAGCATCCAGGCCAGCATGCTCAGTGAATGCAAAACTCGTAGCGCTGACGGATGTCGGGATTGCCAAGCGCTTTCAGGATGGAGACGCTTTTTCTTTTCCAGGAAACAGGTTGAGTCCACAGCCATTACAGTCCTCAGCGGCCCGACGCACCAGTTCTGTACCTGGAAAAGCTCGTCGGTTAGGTGCTGTTTCTCAATGAAATCGAATTTCTTAACGAACGTGGCTTGGACCTGATCTCCCACGTCCCCTACAAAATGGGGCTCCCAATTGGAATCATCCACCACGTACTGGCCCACGTCCCACAGGACGACGCCGTGAAGATCGTCCGACTAACCACATGAAATAGATGCCGATCTTCTCGTAGAATTTGAATGAACCTTTAAGCCACATCACACAATACCGTATGGCCTATCAGAAGAATTTGAGAATTTCTTTAAGGGTTTGAACTTTGGTGTCCTGGAGCTGCTGGACTTCCTTGCGGACAAACCAGAGGCGGTTGAGAAGTTTGGGGGCGTGGCTTGCGAAATACGAGAAGCCGTGCTTCACCAATCAGCCCACGAAGACGGGGCAAGGGATCACCTCGAGGGCATCCCGGCAAGCGCCGACGACCACCGCCGGTTGCTGCGGCAAGATACTAAAGAGAAAACAGCCAGTGCCACGCTCCGTGTGAATCCCGATACAGCGTTGGTGGATTCCCAATGGGAGGAATTAAGCGTGGGGAACGAGTTCATGAGCCGACCGAATCATTGAGATTAATGCCGACAAGGCCGAGCCCCCAAAGCGGAGCCTACACTCACCAGAAGCTAATCCGCACCCAGCGCTTGGGGCGCAAGCATCACCGAACTTACGAGCAGGCCGTCCGACGGGATAATAAGAAAAACAGATCCAAACCAATGATGGTGGCCAGGAAAGGCAAGTACCAGCGGCGATCCGGTGGCCTTTAAAGTCTACGAATCCAAAGGGCGAGTTTTCCAGTTATGAAGCCTACATTATGAGTAAAGCCAACAGTAGCAAGATGTCACCAAAGACGGGACCTACGACAAGTCTAGCTTTTGTGAATTCTTGGAGTTGGTAACGCTCCAGAAAGCAAATCGGTGAACTCTTCCACATCGTCCCCAAACCACAGACTGACCTGATTTCGCCCCTTCTCCTTGGACTGGTATAAAGCCCGATCGGCCGCTGTACGTACTTCGTTGGGTGTCATATCACCCAGTTGGGACTCGCAATCCCGCGCTGATGGTCACCTGCACGCATCTCAGCGGCGGAGCCTCCTTTGCTGATCGGCGCGAGGTGCGCGCGCGGACGTGCTTCGGAGAACGGATATAGAACTTACGCTTAGAGCGACTCCCTCACCGTTCCACCTTCTCATACACGTCGTCGGCCCGGTGAGTATCATAAAGGATGCAAAACTCCTCGCCCCCATAGCGGTAGGCCTTCATCCCTGTCTGTCGGGCCAAATGAAAGGCCACGAAACGCAAGACGTTGTCCCCCTCGTGGTGACCGTAGGTATCGTTAAATTTTTTGAAGTGATCGATATCGAGCATCACGATGGCGTAGGACTTTCCAAGGCGGGTCATCGCGGTATCCAAAGCGCGGCGATTCGGAAGTTCGGTAAGCTCGTCGAGGTAGATTTTTTGCCAGTACATCCGGTACATCGAGTACAGAAGGGCTAAGCCAATGCCAGAAAAAACAAGGCCACAACTCAAAAAGAAGTACTGCCGGCCCCCCGGGCTCACGAGTCGGTTCAGCAGGTAGATAAGCGGAAACAACGAGACCCAGGTCGCCGTGCAAAAGCGACGGACCTCTTTATCTTTTTGCTTGAAGATGGAAATCCCAAAAAGTTGCAGTCCGATGGCGCTCAAATCCGTTAGACGCCAGTCGGGGTACTGCGAAAGCCGCCAGGTCAAAAAATCACGAACAGCAGGCCCTTGAAACTTGATCATCACAAGCAGCAACCCCAAGGGCAGGATCGTGGACGCTACCAGTGCCGGGTGGTTTCGATTTCCCTCAGGGGTAGATCCCACTAGGAAAATAAACATAAGAGTAAGCGGGGCCGCGACCGCGATGGCGCGCCAGCGGTAAATCCCCAGAGCCCCATCCATCGGCGTCACGGTCACCATATAGGCCGCCAAAAAAAAGGCAGTGCTAAAAACGATCGATTTCTGGTGCATTTTCCAACCCAGAAAACCCGTGATGAGTAACAAGATGTAAGGAAGTACCGTGAGGGATTGGCTAAGTCCCGTCATTCCGGCCAACTCGGGCACTGCGCCATCCAGAAGAAAGACTGCAATAGGAAGCGATGCCAAAGCCGTCGTTATATAGAAGGTAAGAATTGAACTACGAGTCATGGCTTCTCGCTTGGGGCACCTAAATTCTCATTATATACTAACGCCACACATAATCCCGCTGTCTCCCGTCGTATAAGGGCAATATTGCCTTAACAAGCGGCACCGAAATTTTTGGCGACGCACCAGGTAAGTCTACGATGATCGGCATACTACACGGTTATTTGCTCGAGGGTTCCGGAAGCAATATATGGACGCGCAATATTTGTGAGGCACTGGCGCGCGCTGGGACGCCCGCTGCACTCATTTGTCAGGAGCGTCATCCCGAGCGCTACAACTTTATCGAAAGCGCCACTTTTTACCCACTCAAGGGCGAAGCCGAGCACACTCGAAAAGACACGCCCTATCCCGGGAAAATAGAACTACACCGCCTGGATATTGGGAAAACCCTGCCAGTCTTTGTGCGCGACAAGTACGAGGGTTTTGAAAAAGCGGTTCCGATGATCGAGCTAAGCGATCAGAAGCTTGAGCGGTACGTAGAACGTCATGTAGAAGTTCTCAGCCAAATCATCAAGAAACGTGGGATTCAAAGTCTCGTCGCCAACCACGCGGTACTGATGCCGACCATCGCCCAACGGCTTAAGAAAAAACTGGGCATTCCCTACTCCGTAGTACCCCACGGAAGTGCGATCGAATACGCAGTAAGGTTGGACGGCCGCCTGCATGCGGCCGCGGCTGCCGCACTCACGCACGCAACGCATGTTTTTTTTGTAAGCGAGGAAATGAAAGCCCGCCTGCAGCAGCTCTTTGCTTCGGTACCAAAGCTCGCGAGCAAGCTCAGTCCTGTCACCGTAGGGGTGGACACACGGCTTTTCAAGATAGTCGCCCCTTCCGAGAAGAAGGTTGCCCAGCTTCGACTGAGCCAGCTTGTTGAGAAGCTCCCCCGCGGAAAAAGTGAAGCACAACGCGCTCTAGCGGATTCGCTTACCGACGGTAGCTCCTTCGCCGCCTATGCGGATGTGGTTCAGAAAGCCAGTCTCTACTCAGTTAAGGGAGTGGATGCGGGCGCGGGAGCGGCTCTGCAAAAGCTGTCGCCAGCCCCTACCGTGTTATTTGTCGGCCGTCTGATCGCAGCCAAGGGCCCGCAGTGCCTGCTCTTTGCCCTTCCCCAATTGGTAGCCGCCATTCCTGGTCTGAAAGTGATTGTCGCAGGTCAAGGCCCTCTACGTGAACCCATGGAATGTTTTCTAAGCGCGCTCAGACGCGGGCAAAAAGAACTAGTCGGGAACATCTTGAAATGGGGTGTGCCGGAGGAAAGCCACAACCTCTATTTCAAAACGTCACGCGAGTTTTATGAAAAGATGTCGGCGTCTGAACGCGAAAGCTACTTTGAACTGGGACGTAACATTCCGAAAGACACGATTCTCTTCACGGGTTTTTTGGGACATCAAGAGCTCGCCGAGCTCTATCCGATTTGCGATGTAGCCGTTTTTCCTTCTTTAGTACCAGAGGCAGGTCCGATGGTTTTTCTGGAAGCGATGGCAAGTGGGTGCTTCCCGGTCGGGACCAATACCGCCGGTATCCGCAGCAAGATCGATCACATGGAGACTGAAGTCCCGCCTTCTCTTACTTCACTCGCGCGACTGAGTCCGGACAATCTCGTAGGCGATCTGACTACAAACCTGCCAAAAGCCTTGAAGGAAGTAGCCGCGCAGAAAGAAGCGATGCGTCGTGTCGCTGTCCGGCATTTCGATTGGATGCAAATCGCTTCCGATCTGTCGACAAAGCTAACGCCCACCTACAAATCTTGATAAAATAATTAAACGCCGCTTCCATGACTAAAAGAGCTATATTTTTTCTTTCGACTCTCCCCCTCTGGGGACTTGTTTTGGCCTCCAGCTACTACGGCCCGAGCATTCCCGATCAGGTGATCAAAAAAGACTCCACCGAATGCTTCATCAAAATCAAGCCAAGCATCAAGACTGCCAATGACGAGTGCCTTAGCATCGAAAGCGAAGAGGCCTGCTTGATTAAAAAACCGCAATGCAAGTGGCGCGCTTCAATTCATAAATGCATGGGCCTTGTTTACTCCAATTGCCTGAGGACGGCGCGCCGCCACTGCAAGGACATTAAATTTTATCCGTTCGAAGCGGATTTCCTCCATACCCCAAATCCTACCTCCAAAAACTTCACTTGTGACGACACGAACCCAGGTGATAACTTGGTGCGTGTCCCCTAAAAAAGACATTACTTCCACCCTCATCAATGGCCTGAAAATGAATTGCCCTCAGTGCGGTAAAACTCCGCTTTTTGTTCGCTGGGGCGAAGTTCATAAAGCCTGTGCCGAGTGCGGCTGCGAGCTGCGCGCCCGAGAGAGCGACTGTTGGTTTTTTATGTACATGACAACGGCGTTCATCACGGGGATCTTTATTCTGGTGATGGTAATGATAACGCCGGCTAACCACAACCTCTGGCGAGCCGGGTTCGCCGTTGGGGCCTTGCTCACGATTGTACTAACGGTTCCAAGGCGCAAGGGTCTTGCCATCGCTATTGATTATCTCGTCGATAGACAGCTTGAGAACCCCAAGCACCCCGCTCAAGAATAGGCCGGGATGCCGGTTAGGTGTTCACCCAAAATCAGCGAGTGAATGTGCTCCGTGCCTTCATAGGTCAATACGGTTTCCAAGTCGGTGAGGTGCCTACCGACGTGGTACTCCTGGTGGATGCCGGCAGCACCTAGCAGATCACGACAGGTTCGGGCCACTTCCAGCGCTTTTCTACAGTTGTTCATTTTTCCCAGGGACACCTGCTGTGGTTTCAAACGGCCGTCTGACTTAAGCTCTCCCATGCGTTTTGCAATCAGCTGCATCCCGGTAATTTCGGTAGCCATCCATGCAAGCTTACTCTGGATGAGCTGGTGCGAGGCCAGCGCCCTACCCTCAAACTGGGGGCGTTCCACCAGGTAGCGGCACGTCTCCTCGAAACAGGCCATCGCGGCCCCCACCACTCCCCAGGCGATCCCGTAGCGCGCCTGGTTCAAACACTTGAGTGCGCTGCCAAGCGAAGTCGCTTTGGGCAAACGCGCCGACTCCGGCACTTCTACGTCCTGCAAGAAGAGTTCCGCAGTATCACTCGTGCGAAAGCTCCACTTGTCCTTGATCTCGCGCGCTTCAAAACCAGAAGTTGCCGTCGGGACTAAAAATCCATTCACTTTTCCGTCGAGCTTTGCCCAAACAACAGCAACTTTGGCGGTGGTCCCATTCGTAATCCAGCACTTCTGCCCGTTGATTTTAAAACCCTTCGTGGTTTTTTCGGCCCGCGTGCGCATGCCCGCCGGGTTGCTTCCAAAATCAGGTTCCGTCAGGCCAAAGCACCCGACGGCTTCAAGCCGTCCCAAAGACGGCAGCCATTCTTCTTTTTGCGCTTCACTCCCCAGCATTTCGATCGCACCCATGACGAGCGATCCTTGCACACTCGCAAAACTTCGGATGGTAGAGCCCGCTCTCTCCAGCTCCCGCATCGCTAGCCCATACGCGATGGGATCGAGGCTTCCCGTTGCAATCGCTTCTAAAAGACCGAGCTTTGCGAGACCCGGAAGGATCTCCACGGGAAACGTACCCGCCCGTTGGTGTTTACGCATGGCGGGAATCACTTCCCCCTCCACGTAACGACGAACCGAGGTGATGGTGTCTTTGTGTTCGTCCGTCCAATCTGCTTCCAAATCCAAAAGATCTAAAGTCGCTTCCATGACGCCACTCTAGGAAGGTGGCGCAGGAAAAGCAAGGGCCGCTTAAGCGTTGCAGCCGCTGCAATAGACGATTGTGGCAAATGCACTAGGGCCGGGGCCTAGGCCTCGCTATGTTGAAAGTGTGAAAGCAAGACGGCGCCAAGAGGGCGCCCGTTAGGAAAGGGGGCCGCTTGATCCGGCACGCAATAAAATTCCTCATCTTTATTCTTACCTTTGCCTCTGCTGATTTGCCCGCCTCCCAGTCGGTGCTGATCAATGCGTTCCCTGGGCTTTCCTTCTCCCGTCCCGTGTCCCTCGCACAAATCCCCGCCCCCGGGGGTTTGCTGCTTTTGGCGGAACAAGGAGGAAAGGTATTCAGTTTTGAAAACAACCGCGACACCGACGCGAAAGTTCAGGTCTTGGATCTCACGGGCCGCGTTCTCTCTGCGGGAAATGAACAGGGCCTTCTCGGTTTGGCCATCGATCCGAACTGGAGTCAAAATCCGGCTCTTTATGTCATCTACACGGCTGCGAATCCCACGCGTACGGTCGTTTCAAGATTTCTGGTGGATGCTGAAAGCGGCGTCGCCGATCCCACTTCCGAAAAAGTTCTTTTGGAAGTGGGCCAACCTTTCTCCAATCACAACGGCGGCATGCTGGCCTTTGGTCCTGATGGTTATCTCTATATTGGACTCGGCGATGGGGGTTCTGGCGGGGATCCACTTCAGCATGGGCAAAACCCGCAAACGCTCTTGGGAACTATCTTAAGAATCCAACCCACGGAGGAGGGGTACCAAATCCCCGAAGGAAACCCCTTTGCCCTCACCCCCGAACGGGGACGCGCAGAAATTTGGGCCTACGGTCTTCGCAACCCATGGCGCTTCTCCTTTGACAGACTTACGGGCGCACTTTGGGCGGCCGATGTCGGTCAAAACAACTACGAAGAGATTGATCTCATTCTGCCTGGAAAGAACTATGGCTGGAAGACCTGCGAAGGGTTTCACCGTTATCCGCAGGGCGGCGCCTGCCCGGCGGGAACCGAAGCCCCCGTCTTTGAGTACGATCACTCCGAAGGCCGGAGCATCACCGGTGGGTACGTTTACCGTGGGACCGCATTGCCTCAGCTAGTCGGTCGGTACGTGTATTCGGACTTTGTTTCCAGACGCGTGTGGGCCTTCAATCCAGAGAACCACTCCAACGAGCTACTCACCCTTGCCGATCAGCCCATTGCTTCTTTTGGAGAAGATCACGACGGCAACTTGTATCTGCTCGGATTTGGAGGCGACATTCTCACGCTGCAATCGGCGCCCTAAGCAAAGCGCACCGCTTTGGCGTATAATTTGGGAATGGTACACGTCATTGTCGACTGGAACTGTTTTCAAAAGGGCGGGATCTACCGTTATTTCGCGGAAATTCTGCCCCGCATCGCAAACCACCCCGAGGTAGAGCTTCAAATACTCGGGAATGCCAGCGGCGTACTCGCCCCCCCGACGGCGTCCCAATCGCAACACCTCGCGCGTGTGACCCCGAGCGCGAGCTGGTTTCCGGACGGTAGACTCAAAAAATTTCTCTCCGGCATTCGTCAGAATGTGGACAAGTATTACTGGCGCAAACAGATCCAAACCAAGACGGGATCGGTCTACCACCCTACCCATTACCAAGTTTCCTCTTTCCCGAAGCTACCCCAGATTCTTACGATCCATGACATGATTCCTGAACTGTACCCACAGTTCAGTGTAGGCGGTGTGTTTGATGACTTGCGACGGGATAAAAGCGGGCGCTGACAACCGCTACGAGAATCGTGACCAACTCTCTTACGACAAAACTCGATCTTTGCACCTTTTACGACGTCGATCCGGAGAAAGTCGACGTTACGCCACTTGGGGTCGAATTCGGATTCTTTTCCACGCCCATAGAAAAGGAAGAGTGGAAGCAACTTTCCCAAACCCATTCTATCGGTGACGAACCCTTCTTCCTCTACGTCGGCGGTCGACTGCAGTACAAGAATTTTGGCGCCTGGTTGGGTGCTTACGCCACAAGCTCCGTTAAAAACGACGTCCGAGTGGTCGTCGCCGGTGCTCCCTTCGACGCGCAGGAAAAAGAACTCATCGCCAGCTTAAGAGTGGGGGATCGCGTAAGCCTTGTGGAATCCCCTTCGCAGGAAGCCCTGCGCGTCCTCTTTCAAAAAGCGCACACCTTTGTCTACCCAAGTCTTTACGAGGGCTTTGGGCTCCCCATTCTGGAGGCGATGAGTGGCGGCACTCCCGTGCTTACGAGTGATCGCGGTGCCATGCCCGAAGTGGGGGGCCAAGCAGCGCTCTACTTCAACCCGATGGATCGGGAGTCCATGCACGCGGGAATGCAGGCCGCCTTTGACGACGAGAAACGTAACCGCTGCCGAGAGCTTGGTCCCGTACGCGCCCAGTCTTTTACCTGGGACGCCACCGCAGCTCTGACAATCGATGCGTACCGCAAGGCAGTAGCCTAAAAAGAAGCCCGGCGCTTCATCTCGATTCCTGACTTGGCGCCATCTATCGTTCCATCCACCAAACCGAATTCAAGCTCAATTTCCCTGTTACGGGAGTTTCGACCCAGCATCAACCGTATTCCCTTTATCAAAGCCGGGGAGTTACGGAGTTTTTCCAGGATGGCCGGGCCTTGCGTACCGTTGAACCCCGGATCAAACTGAATCGCAAACAGATCCTCACTTCCCGCTTCCTCTCTAAACGCAATGCGCACCGTAATGGAGGCAAGATCAGAGAGATCGTACTCTTCGAACAGGGTAAAGAGCCGTGCTCCAAAGAGAAGCTCGTCTCCGGGAGAGACCTTCTCCTCCTCATCTTCTCCACGTGGAAGCGAGAACTCTACGGGTTCAGAGGGCTTGTCTTCTGTTCTAAGTTTGGGCTTTTCGCGAGAAGGCTCGGCACTGGCGCGCGAACCGGTTGCCAAAGAGATGTCCTGGCTCGCCAGCTGGGAGGCCACCGCGTAGGCAGTAAGCCAGGCGCGCCAGTTGTGGTTGGTATTGGCGACGTAGTTCTCGTCCACCTGCTTGAGCTCGACGCCCGTAACGATCCGCCCGGCTGCGGGCCCCACCACGTAGAACGGTACCGGTAAGCCTGTTTTCGGATTGATAAGCTGGCGCGCAATCGGAACTCGACCGAGCGTCGGGTCGTACCCATAGACAAGTCGGAACAACTTCTCCTGCTCAATAATCTCATTCGGTTTGACGGGCACCGTCCGTCGGCTGCCTCCTCTTCCGACTTTGGTCGTAACTTCGCCGATAATCGGGCGCAGAAACTTTCCAAGCTGGCTTTCGTAGCCGGCTGCCACCATCAAATAATCAAGCTCTTCACCGGAGGCCGCTGGATCTACCCCTGCGATAACTTTTTCAATTCTGTCGCCGTCCCCACGCTGCAACTCTACGCGCTGGAGCTTCGGACGGTTCTTGATCGTGTTGGATCGGTAGCCCCGCCCGATATCCGCGTAAAAAGCGCGATTGCCGGTAATAAAAGCATCGCAGGTCTCTGCGGTTTGTCCAAACCATGGGATGAGCCCCACTCGAGGCACCGATCGCGTGTCGTCGCCGTAAGCCCGTGGATCGGATCCCAAGATAAGCCAACGCACGACCGCTTTTCCGGTATCGCCAGGACCGGCGACACCCACAACGTTTTGAGAGAAAGGGAGATAGGGATTTCGAGACCTGAGTATGTACCGATAAATGTCTTCTGGACGCATGAGGCGCGGGGGTAGTGTCGGCGTAGCCCTAGCTTGCTCAAGAGCCAGCTCGTAGGCACTAGCAAAACCTTCGATATCAGGAATGGTAGACTTACCAATACCCGTTGCAATAATCGCACGCGCCCAAACCTCCGAACCGTCGCTGGCCACTGCGCGAAAATTATAAAGGCCGTTCTCGTTTCCCGGACCCCGTTCCAGAATTTCTACATTCTCTACACCCGTCTCCAGTCGGATGCCCCTTTACTGAAGTAGCGATTGATCTGAATTCCTTGCGCCATCGATTTCAGAACGGGATTTTGCCGTGACTCGAACTGATTGAGCTGGACCACGCCGCCAAGCAGGTAATTGAGATCTCCGCCTTCCATCGTATCTGACGTCAACATCTGTCGCAGATTGGTCGGATCTGCGGCACGGAGAGTGCTGTTAAGAGAAACCGCATACCCACCCTGATCAAAGGTGGAAGCGACGTTGTCCGCTGCTTCCCAGGACAAACTGTCTAAACCCGGAGCCAACTGCGTAAACGCATTTTGGACATGCTGATCGTGAAGGCCAGCGCCTATCACGAAGACATCCACCTTGCGTGGCCCTTCGGCCGCTTTCTTTTTCTCAGCAGCAGATCGCGTTTCGAATTCCTCTTGAGCGATTTCAGCGAGCAAACGGCGTAGATCTTCGTCCTTGGCCAAGGCAACCACTTGATCTCTAAACGTAGCTTCCGGCCGCGACCCTTGTGCTAGCCGCAGGTTGCGTTCATAGATCCTGGAAAAGAGCTGCGCTCCGCGCACCATCTCAATAAAGTGAGCCGTTACAGGGGGCAAGCGATCCAGTTTGGGATCAAAGGCTTCGTCTATTCCAATTTTTGCAGTCTCAGGAGTCAGAAAGGTCTCTATATCGGCCATCGCCGGTACAAAGCGAGGCACTGGCCTCGACGCCAGCCGAAATCCCCCGAATCGTCCGAGCCCGATGAGGCTTGGCCCATCAAGTTGTTTTTTTGGATCGCCGTCATCCTCCTTCTCAATGCGGGAGTTTGCAACATCGATCCATTGCCGCCCAATCGAGGCAAGTGCTTGCTCTTCAGGAGATAGACGCCGGCCATTAAGAATCCGCGCGAGGAAAAAATCGGCTTCTGCAACGTAAATTTTGTAATCATCCAGGCGCGCACCAAACCCGAAGGGATCGAGCTGCACGCGACGTCCAAGCGCCTGGACCGAAAACTCATCGAGGATAGCTAAGAGTTTGGGATCGTCACTTAGAAGTAGCAACTGATCTCGAATCCCCAGATTCTTCGCAGGACCCAAACGCAGTTTTTCTTTAAGCGCCTCATCCCGAACGACCAGGATCATGATGTCCTCAAGGACAGACTCACGGGCCAGCTCCAAAAACTTTTCCAACGGCGACTTTGGAATCTTTGGATCTTCCGGTGTCACCGGCGAGTAACCATCTCGCGTCCCATCGAGTACGTCTCCCCCGTCGAGAGCCGAACCGTCCAGGACAAAGCCGATGTCCTCAGCGGCATCGGGCGGGTTCCCACCGGCGGCCTGGATATTCAAAAGTGCCTGCAACCAGCGCCGAGCCCGGCGGCATAAGACGACGTCTTCGGGACTGCGACGTGTTTCCAGAATGCGGATGTCACTCCTTGTTTCATCAATGAGCGCTTGAAGCGAATCGTTAGAGACCGTTTCCGGGACGCGCGTAATGCGGGCCAGAAGATCTTCAAAACGCCCGCCAGAGGGAGAGGAGATGGCCGCGACGTAAGGAGTGAGCCCCACAACCGGAAAACCGGGGAGCGGGTTGTCCGTCCCGTCGGCCTTGTCGGCGAGGTACGCTGAAAGCCCGTCCATCCAGGCCTTGGCGCGAGAAACCAGCTCTTTCTGGTCGGCCGCCTCTGCCTCCAGGATCTGGGTGTCGGCGTCCACGGCGGCAAGCAGCTCCCTCAATTTGGAGGGACGGGCGGCAATGTCGGCCGGCACCAGGAGGATCTGCTCAGCTACCCTCGCGGCACACGCCTCCAGCTGCTCTGAGTCGGCTGCCCAAGCATAATTTGTTGAAAATAATAGACTTCCTAGCAGACTAAAAGCGGCTAACCACCAACACATTTTTTGATATTCCTCGCTTTATGAACTTTAGAACGCGGGGAATACCACATTTGACGCGATAGGTCGAGACGGGAGTAGCTAGGCTTATTTCCCCACCGCTTTTAGCAGTGCCTTCTTCGCCGCTGCCTGATCCTCAAGTGAGCCCACGTGCCCGTACACGACCTTGCCCTCGCTATCGAGTACGTAAAGCGTGGGGGTGTACTGGACTTTAAACGCTCGCATTGCTTGCCGATCGGGATCCATGAGCACCCTTACTTTCGGCATTACTTTCGCAACCCGAGTCTTCTGCTCTTCCGTTGCATCGGGAATCAGATCTTCTGGTTTCTGTGCGAAAAAATCCTGCACTTCCCGTTTGAATTCACTCTTCGGCGTTACGCTGGGATTGCGAAGCGCAATCAGCTTGTAGGTCGCCACGTCTTTGGTTTTTTCGATTAAATCGGTCAGGTGAAGCGCGATGTTCTGCCTGCAGGCGTAGCAGTAAGGCTGAAAGATCTCGACGATCGTGAACTTCTGCTTCTCGCCAATGACGGCAGCCGCCGCTTCTTTTTCAATTTCCTTTTTCTCTTCGTCAAAGCCAGCTAATTCAACCGCGGCGGGTTTGTCACCCGCACTTAACGCCGGAAGTACCTCTTCCTCTGCGCGCGCGCCCTGAAAAACCAGTAATAGTAGACTGAGTGCTATCGGATAACCCAAACGCATGAAACCCTCCTCCATTTAACTGAACGCTAAACGCGGCGGGTCATCGGTGTCTATGATAAAATACGACGCGTGTTAAGAATCTGCGTCACCATTCTGTTCGGATTAGGACTCATTTACGGGGCCTTGGTGATGGTCGCGTCTCTCACTCAACGCAATCTTCAATATTTTCCAACCCATGTGGATAGAAAAGGCAGCGGCAACTCGACGTTCAGACCCTGGCGAGATGTGGCCGGTCAATTTTGGGGCTACATCCGCCCAGCAGCCGATCCCAAACGGGTCGTGATTTTCTTTCACGGCAACGGCGGCGAGGCCCTTGGCCGAAACTGGGTGGACGAGCTCATCCCGGACAAGAACGTGCTGATTCTACTCGCGGAGTACCCCGGATTCGGGGCCCGAGCAGGCGATCCGAGCGAAGCGCTGATCTTCCAGGAAGCCGAACTTCTCCTTGATACCGTTCGCCAGAAGTGGGCCCTACTCCCCATCACCGTGATCGGCGAAAGCCTGGGAAGTGGCCCGGCAAGCTACATCGCCAGCCAGCGTGAGGTCGACCGGCTCGCCCTGATTTCGCCCTTCAGCTCGGCGGTAGATGTCGGCCAATACCACTACCCCTACCTACCCGTAAGGTGGGTCATGAAAGACCGCTACGAAAACATGCGCTATCTCTCCGCGGCGCCTTTTCCACTCCATATAGTCCAAGGAGAAGCGGACGAGGTGGTCCCCATCCAGTTCGGACAAAAGCTTTTCGATGCGTACACCGGCCCCAAAACCTTCACCCGGCTACCCGGCTATGGGCACAACGACATCGTGCCCGCTCTTATCAAAGGCGAGAAAACCCAAGCCTTCAGAGACTTTTTGGTAGGCCGCTAGAGCAGCCTTGGTCCATTTCGGCTCTACTTTCTCAAATTGGACTGTCCGAAGTTGAGAATCTGGGGTCAGTTTGGCCCCGTTTGATCGCATTCCTCGCTGAAACAAGCCCAAAAAATAGATCCCAAAGTTGGCATCAAGATTGCTCTATTAATTAAACAAGACGAGGGGGTCCAAACCCTCTCGAGGTTTTTGAAAGTTTTCAGATTGAGAGGTGAGGGCTTAGCCCTCCTTCTCGCTGAGTTCCAGAGAGTCCCGCTAACTCGCCGGGGAATCTCGAAACGGGCCAACGCGCCTCTTGTCCCAAATCTACACTTTATAACTTACCCTAGACACCCCAAAAGGGGCCCCGCCTTGTCGTTTGCTTTCGCCTCCGCTAACTTAAAAAAATGGATTCCGCTTTGCCAAAGTCCACCGTTAAAAGTTTTTCCGGCCTGCTGCACGAGAACGGATTGTCGCTAAAACGTCGGCATCTATCGACGTTACAAGTGAACATGGGAAAGCTTTGCAACCAGGCCTGCCAGCATTGCCATGTGGAAGCGGGACCCAAACGCACGGAAAACATGGAGCTGGCTACGGTAGAGGCTTGTTTGAATCTCGCGCGGAGCGCCAAGGTGCAATGGGTGGACATCACGGGCGGCGCGCCGGAAATGAATCCCCACTTTCGTTACTTCGTATCCGAATTGCGAAAACTCGGGGTACAGGTAATCGACCGGTGCAACCTCACGGTGCTGTGGGAACCTGGACAAGAGGACACCGCAGAGTTTCTAGCGCAGCACCAGGTACGCGTGGTCGCTTCCCTTCCCTGCTACTCCGAAGCTAATGTGCGCAAACAGCGCGGTAGTGGCGTTTTCGACAAAAGCATTCGCGCTCTTCAAAGATTGAATGAGCTTGGGTACGGTCGCGGGTCACTTAGCTTGGACCTCGTCTACAATCCGGTCGGTGCCTTCCTGCCTCCCGATCAGTCGTCGCTAGAAGCGACCTACAAAGAGCGCCTGCAAAAAGATTTTGGCATTGAGTTTAACCACCTCTTCACGCTTACCAACATGCCGATCAAACGCTTCGCAGAAGCCTTACAGCGAGAGGGGAAATACGACGAGTATCTGGAGCTACTCGCAAAAGCTTTTAACCCTGCGAGCGTTGAGGGCCTGATGTGCCGAGACCTCATCAGTGTGGGCTACGACGGCAAGCTCTACGACTGTGATTTTAATCAGATGCTCGAAATCCCGCTCGGTGAAGGCACTCGCGGATTAGAAACTCTGATCGCCGATCGGCTAGAAAACGCGCCCATCGCCACCGGGCCACACTGCTTTGGTTGTACGGCGGGAAGCGGAAGCTCATGCACGGGTGCACTCGCCTAGGGCGTTTAGGTCTGCTTAAGAAGCTCGTAGTTTCTGAATTCACCGATCCGAAATCTAAAAATTCTCTCCCAAGCGTAGGTGAGTAGATTCTTGATCTCTTTGCGATCCCATTTTCTGGGGTAGTTGCGAGGATCAAAGTCATCGGAGACGGTATCGATACGATCTTTCATGACACCTGGGTGTTTGCCTTTAAAACGCCGCAAACCCACCAGACGGTGAAGCTCCTGATCTTTTTGAGCTGGGTCTTCACCCCACCAACGGGACATCTCTTCACGCTTGGTCCGCAACGACTCGCGAGTCCGCACGTAGCCGTAGTGAAAGACTCGTGCATTGGCGGGGATGACCTTTAAACGTTCTCCGTTTTTTCTAAAACCTTGTGCGTCTCTAAACGCCGCGATCCCGCGGTGGTTTTTGAAGGCTCGCACCTCTCTCCGGTACCAGTTGCGCGCCGAGATGGTGTAATGGCAGCTACCGTAAAAATGCCGGTAGTCGAATACAATGCCATCCACATTTTCCCGTTTGTCGGCTACGGCTACCGCCTTCAGGATGTTGGTGTAGTCTTTTTCGTGCAGCACTTCGTCGGCTTGCAAATAGAAGCACCAGCGTTCGCGGCAATAGGCCATTGTCGTGTCGGTTTGAAATTTGAGTTGGTTGCCACCCGTAGTGTCCTGCAAGTCCCACACGGACTGCACGACTTTGATCTTGCCTTCGGCTTCTTCCGCAAGCGCTTGGCACAGCTCGTAGGTGCCGTCCGAAGAATCGCCGCAATTGATGATGAGCTCGTCGCAGATGGGAAGCAAAGACAGGACCGACTCGCGGAAGGGGTAATCCAACTTCACCGCGTTTCGAACAATTGTAAAACCGGAGATTCCCGTTTTTTTAGGCAGGTCCATGCTATTTCGAAACGTTGAACCGAAAGAGTATCACATCTTTAGGTTGAACCACGTATTCCTTTCCTTCTTGGCGTAAGAGTCCGGCTTCGCGTACCTTCGCTTCGCTTCCCAGACGCAGCAAATCTTCGCTGTTGTAACATTCTGCGCAGATAAACCCTTTTTCAAAATCCGTGTGAATCACACCGGCGGCTTGAGGTGCCTTCATCCCTTTGTGGATGGTCCACGCACGCGCCTCTTTAGGACCCGCGGTGTAGTAGGTGCAAAGCCCCAGCAAATCAAAAGCGCCCCGAATGAGCCGGTTCAGGCCGGGCTCGGTGATGCCGAGTTCAGTGAGGTATTCGCCCCGCTCCTCTTCTGGGAGAGACGCGATCTCTGCTTCGAGCGCACAGTCGATGGACAGACTAATGGCCCCGTGATCTTTGGCATACTTTTCTACGGTTTCCACCCACTGTTTTTCCTCGGGCTTACCGGTGGAATTGCAAAGATAGAGTACGGGCTTTGCCGTTAGAAGAAAAAGCGTGTCCAGTAGCTCCCAGTCGTTCTTTTCGAGCACGCAGCTGCGGGCCGGCTTGCCAGCGTCGAGGTGTGCTTTCATTTTGTCGAGAATCTCCGCGTTCTTCGCAATCTTCTTGTCGCCACTTTTTGCGGAGTTCTTTTCTTTGGACAGGCGTTTTTCAACGGTTTGCAAATCCGCGAGAATGAGCTCAGTCTCAATCACTTCAATATCGTTCAGCGGATCGACTCCACCGTGGACGTGGATGACGTCATCATTTTTAAAGCAACGGACCAAGTGGATAATCGCATCCACCTCCCGGATGTGAGAAAGGAACTGGTTGCCCAGACCTTCACCCTTGCTCGCTCCCTTCACAATTCCGGCAATGTCTACAAACTGCGTGGTCGCGGGCACAATCTTTTGGGACTGGATCACTTTGGCGATATCGTCCAGGCGCGAATCGGGGACGGTTACCATGCCGATGTTCGGTTCAATGGTACAAAAGGGTAGTTCGCCGCTTCGGCTTTGGCGCTGCCTAGCGCATTAAACAAAGTGGATTTTCCGACGTTGGGCAAGCCAACGATTCCGCATCTAAGACTCATTTTTACTTCCTAAAGAGTTTACCCAATTCATCGCAAGACTCACGCCGTCCTGCACACAACGCTCCACGCCCGCCACACAATTTTCGACCGCTTCGTGGTAAAGCGCTTGTTGTGTCTTCGGGATTTTCGAAAGGACATGGCTGGCCCCATCACGCGTCGCCGACTTTCCGATGCCGACTCGCAAACGCGGGTAATCCGCCGTCCCCAAACATTCCTGTATGGATCGCAACCCGTTGTGACCGCCGGTCCCACCGGCTTTACGAAGCCTGAGTTGCCCGGGAGGTAAATCGAGATCGTCCACAATCACAACCATTTGGGAACTGGGATCGAGCTTAAAGAAATTCACAACTTCAGCCACCGACTCTCCTGAAAGGTTCATGTACGTCTGGGGTTTGAGTAACAAGACTTTGCCCGCAGGACGGTGTACCTCCGCAAGAAGCCCTTTGAATTTCTTTTGAAATTCGTGCGCGTTCCAATGTTTGGCAAGAGCCTCCACCGCCTCAAAACCAATGTTGTGAGGCGTGTGACGGTATTCCGAACCCGGATTGCCGAGCCCTACTACAAGGAACGGGTAACTGGGGCCTTCAGCCATGGACTGCCATTCCGGTCACCAGAAGCTTACTTGTCCTTCTTATCATCCTTGGCTTCCGCAGACGCTTCTTCCTTCTTCTCCGTCAGCACTTCGGGTTCTGCTCCAGGAGCCAAAGAAGCTTGCAGCTCTTCTTCCTTCGCAGGCGGTACGACGGTAATAATCGTCGGGTTCTGGTGAGAAGCTTTTTCCAGGCCTTCAGGCAATTTCAAGTCGTCCAAATGAAAGGACTCGCCGATCGCCAGAGGGGTCACGTCTACATCAATGTGGCTGGGAATCTTGTCCGGGAAGCATTTGACGTCGATTTCACGCGCAATCACGTTCAGCACGCCGCCTTCCACTACACCGACAGACTTTCCGATGAAGGTGAGCTTCACCGTGACTTCCACCTTTTCGGTGACGTCGATTTCCATCAAATCCACATGCAACAAGCGGCGGGTGCGCGGATCGACCTGATAGTCTTTCACGAGCGCTTTTTTGCCGTCCAAGCCAGCACCGTTGACGGTCAATACGGAGTTCTTTCCGCCTTCCGTCAAAAGCAATTTCTCTACAATCTTCGGATCCACGACGATGGAATGGTTTCCACCCTGTCCGTACATCACGGCCGGGATCTTTCCGGCTTGGCGCAGCCGACGGGCAGGCCCATTTCCGCGCTCTTTACGTTCTTCTACTGCTAAGTTTTGTTCCATCGCCTACTTACCTCTCTACTAATCAAAAAGTGAACTCACCGAATCTCGGGAGTGAATTCTGTAAATCGCCTCACCCAGCAAATCCGCGACACTCAAGCATTTGATCTGCGGCAACTCCGCGATTTGCGGAGAAAGCGGTACGGTGTTGGTGCAGATGACCTGACGCAACTTGCTGCTGCCGATGCGCTCGGCCGCAGGACCGGAGAAGACCCCGTGCGTGCAGGCAGCGCTCACCGACTTCGCTCCATGCTTGAGCAACACATCTGTCGCCTGAACCAGAGTTCCGGCGGTATCAATCATGTCATCTATAATGATGGCGTCCTTACCGGACACATCACCGATGACATTCAAAGCTTTGGCCTCATTGGGCGCGGTACGTCTCTTATCGATAATCGCAAGACCCGCGCTGTCCAGGCGCTTGGCGTAAGCGCGCGCGCGCTCCACCCCGCCCGCATCTGGCGAAACGACAACGACATTCTGCAAATCGTATTGGGAGCGCAGGTATTCCACGAGCACGGGCTTGGAATAAAGATGATCAAAAGGAATATTAAAAAACCCTTGAATCTGTCCGGCGTGCAAATCCATCGAAAGAACGCGGTTCACGCCCGCTGCCGTCAGCAGGTCCGCAACCAGCTTGGCGGTGATGGGCACCCGGGGCTGGACCTTACGATCCTGACGGGCGTAGCCATAGTACGGAATGACCGCCGTGATCGAGGACGCTGAAGAGCGCCGCATGGCATCGCACATAATAAGGAGTTCCATCAACGCCACGTTGACCGGAGGGCAAGTTGGCTGAACGATGTACACGTCCGTGCCGCGGACGTTCTCCTGGATTTCGACGAAGATCTCCCCGTCGGAAAATCGCTTCACGTCGGCCCGGGCCAACTGGGTATCGAGCTTCTTGGCGATCTCCGCTGCCAGAGCAGGGTTCGACGTGCCGGAGAAGATTTTCATCTGTGTATCGGTCCAAGCCATAGGGGTCCCAATCTAAGCAAAACCTCCCGTAATTACAAGCCCCTTGACCTACTCCCACAGCTTGTTAAACTCGCGCCCTAAATCGTGGCCAAAATCGGGGCATCTCCCTCTCATGGCCGACCACAAGGACAGCTTTTAAAGGACAAACGATGCGCCTTTTTGTTCCGAAGGAAACCTCTCCCAAAGAAACCCGTATCGCTCTTATCCCCGCGGGGGTCGCCAAACTCAAAAAATTGGGTGCCGAAATCGCCGTGGAAGCGGGATTGGGAACGAAGCTGGGGTTTGCGGACTCGGAGTACGAAGCCGCCGGGGCGACGCTGAGCACGGACAGGGCGGCGGGACTTGGCAGCGCCGACATGGTGCTGCGCCTCGGAAAACCGGGGCCCGAAGAGATTGCTCAACTCAAAAAGGGCTCCATTCACGTGAGCTATCTGGACCCTTTCTTTCAGAAAGAGCTTTTGCAGACCTTTGCGGGAGCCGGGATCACCGCCATCGCGATGGAAATGATCCCCCGCACGACCATCGCGCAAAAGATGGACGCGCTCAGCTCCCAAGCCAACCTAGGTGGGTACGTTGCGGTCGTGCTGGCCGCCGAGCGCCTGACCAAAGCCTTTCCGATGATGATGACGCCGGCCGGAACCTTACAGCCCGCCAAGGTGTTCATCATTGGTGTGGGCGTTGCCGGTCTCCAGGCCATCGCCACCGCAAAGCGGCTGGGGGCACGGGTCGAGGCCTTTGACACCCGCCCCGTCGTCGAAGAACAGGTCCGATCGCTGGGAGCCAAGTTTGTGAAAATTGACCTCGGGGAGACTGGGGAAACCAAGGGTGGCTACGCCACTGCCCTCACTCCGGAACAGATTAAGAAACAGCAAGAGGGGATGGCCAAAGTCTGCGCCGGGGCGGATGTGGTCATCACAACGGCCCAGGTCTTCGGACGCAGAGCGCCTCGAATCGTGACGGCCGATATGGTCGCGGGAATGCGCCCCGGAAGTATCGTCGTCGACATGGCGGTGGAGACGGGCGGCAACGTCGAGGGCAGCCGCTTGGATGAAGAGGTGGATCTCAACGGCGTGCTCGTGATGGGGCTCGGCAACTTGCCAGGACGAGTACCGGTTCACGCCTCCCAGATGTACTCCTCCAACATCACCAACCTTGTGGAACATTTTTGGGACAAGGAAAAGAACGCTTTCGACCTGAAGTTTGAAGACGAAATCATCAAAGGCTGTGTCGTTACCCACAACGGGGCGATCTGCCATGACATGTTGAAATAGGGGAACCCGATGGGCTTATTGCTATTTGTTTTGGTCCTATCCATTTTTTTGGGCTTTGAGCTAATCTCCAAAGTCCCTTCGCAGTTGCACACGCCCTTGATGTCGGGCTCGAACGCGATTTCAGGCATTACCATTGTCGGCGCACTCATCGCCTCAGGGATAGACGGGCAGGATCAGCTGGCTGTTATTCTCGGGACCCTGGCTGTCGCTACCGCCACGGTGAACGTGGTCGGCGGCTACCTGGTGACCGACAGAATGTTGGGTTTCTTCAAAAGCAAAGATAAGGGCAGCAAATAGTGTCTACCGCATTAATAGATTTTTCGTACGTCATCGCGTCCATCCTTTTTATTTTCGGTCTCAAAAGGCTGGGCAAAGCCGAAACAGCGCGACAGGGGAACCTGATCTCAGCGATCGGCATGTTTCTGGCTATCGTCGCCACCTTGCTTAGCAAAGAGGTCGTCAACTTCCAGTGGATTGCAGTCGGCATCGTCGCCGGAACGGTAGTTGGCATCATCGCGGCCCGTTCGGTACAGATGACGTCCATGCCGGAAATGGTCGCCCTTCTGAACGGCCTGGGCGGTATCTCAAGCTTACTCGTCGGCTGGGCGGAGTACCACGCCGGGCATGAGATCACGGCCTTTACCGCTGTCGCCATTTACCTCGCCGTTCTGATCGGTGGGATCACCTTCACGGGAAGTTTGCTTGCTTACGGAAAACTGTCCGAAAAGATTTCGGGCGCGCCGTTGCTCTTCCCAGGCCAGCAGATCGTAAACGCCCTCATCGTGATTGCGATTGTGGTTTGTGGTGTGCTCTTCGCGATGGATCCGATGGGCGGCCAAAACTACTTTTTTGCGGCCGTGGGTGCCTCGTTTATTTTTGGAATCTTGGCCGTCGCCCCCATTGGCGGTGCCGACATGCCGGTCGTGATTTCCCTGTTGAACAGCTACTCGGGACTCGCGGCCTGTGCGGCGGGCTTTATCATCTTGAATAACGTCTTGATCGTTGCGGGCGCTTTGGTCGGCGCGAGCGGAATTATTCTGACCCAAATCATGTGCAAAGCGATGAACCGATCGCTTTCCAACGTCTTGTTTAGCGGCTTTGGTGCCGCCGGCGGAAGCAAGTCCGCTGCGTATCAGGGTGAAGCCAAGCCTATTTCGCCAGAAGACGCGTTTCTTATTTTGGAAAACGCGAGCTCCGTCGTATTCGTCCCTGGATACGGGATGGCGGTTGCCCAAGCCCAGCACGTGGTGCGCGAGCTTGGGGATCTTCTTGCAGAAAATGGATGCGATGTTCGCTATGCCATCCACCCGGTTGCGGGGCGCATGCCTGGGCACATGAACGTGCTACTCGCCGAAGCCAACGTGCCGTACGAGCAGCTCGTCGAGCCTGAAGACGTGAACCCTACGATGGAAACAGTGGACGTTACGGTCGTCATCGGTGCGAATGACGTCGTGAACCCGGCCGCCCGTGAGGACAAGTCGAGCCCTCTTTACGGCATGCCCATTATCAACGTCGACAAGGCCAAGACCTGTATTGTGCTTAAACGCAGCATGAAGCCTGGTTTTGCGGGCGTGGACAACCCGCTCTTCTTTGGCGAGAACACCCGGATGCTCTTCGGCGACGCCAAGGCAAGCATCTCGTCCTTGGTCGCCGAGTTCAAAGGTTAGCTCAAACTACTTCACGTTGTTCACAAGCCAATCCGCACAGGTTTGTGCCGATTGATACGCCGGTGTTTTGGAAACCGTAGAAGCGATTTCAAGTTGTTCAATGACTCCGCTCAATTCGAAGTTTAGCTTTTTCACAAGCCAATCGAGTCGGCTGTAAATGTAGGCTTCCCGCAAGCGGTTGAACAACGCAAAAACTGTCGCGTTCCAGCTGCCATCTCCCACCGTGGACTTCAGTACCGCATCTTGAGCGACACCGGCCGTACCGCCGCCGACGGTCACCGCAGTCCCTCCCTCGACGAGGAAAGTCTTCGCCGCTTGCAAAGCGGCCGCTGAAGTCGGTACCGCACCGGAAGCCAGCCAAACGGAGCCAATGGAAAGCGCTAGCGTCACCGGCGGACGCAACACGGCGGCCCCCATGTCGATGGTTTTCATGGCCGCAATAATGCCCGGGTGCTCTTTCTCCCACTCGTCCAGTTCCTTGCCCATATGATCTCTAAAGCCATCGGTGATCGGAGGGAGTTTTTCGTGAGCTGCCGCAATGCGGTTCACGATGTCCTGGCGCTCCTCGGTCAGCTTTTGACAACGTCAAAGGCCTTGCCCGCTCTAAACTCAAGCACCGGAGCCAGAGCGTCCAGTACCATATTGACGGCATCTCGAATCGAAGCCGCTTCCTCGCGCTGGTAAAGTTGCAAGAAATCATCGGCTGTTTTTGCCCGCCCCGTGCCGGCCGTTTCACGTATCGCCCCGCGGATGGGACGCGAGATAACGTCGTATACCCAGTTCACGCCACGCACGTAGGCCGGGCGCTTCATGTTCCACCAATCGTAGGTGGCATTCACCAACACTTCAAAAGGCAAGGACGGCCAGGCATTTAGCTGCACGTCATCGTTCAGAATGGTGGTGCCGCGTAAATCGCCCAACACTTGTTCGAACTGCCCGCTGCGGGTCGTGATTTCCTCAATGAGCTTTAGCGCGCCAGAACTCCTATCCGTCAGCGCTTCGCGCACGGCTCCCCGGCGCGTGCGGTAAAGAATGTCGTCGATGTGTAGTTTGGTAAGCTCGTCACGCAGTGAAACCGGCTCGCCAATCTTGCCTTTCCCGTCGATACCGACTTTGTAAAAGTTCAGCTTGTTGGCTGCCGCCGCGTCGCGGTCACGCGGTACTACGTACACCTCAGTCGGAATGACACCGCTTTGTTCCTTAAACTTCTCCAACCAGGCTCGCCACTCGTCCGGGTATTCCAAATCCGCTTTGTTGATCACAACAATGATCGGCTTGCCCTCTTCTTTGGCTTTCTTGAAAAAATTGATCACCTTGTCGTCGGTGTGTTTTTCCTCAGTCACGATGGCGATCGTGACGTCTGCCGCACGCACGACGCGCGCCGCGCGCTCCCAGTTGGCGCGCTGGCTGGAATCCACGTCCGGCGTATCAAACAAAAGCAAGCGATCATCCAAGTTAGCGCCGCCCACTTCCCAATAGAGCTGAGTTTTGTCGTTGGCAACGGTGGCTTCGCCCGCGCTTTTGCGCGCCCGCAATTCAAATTCCGGGAAGAGCTTCTTTAGAATAAGTTCAGCTGAAAACTTTTTGGGAACCAAAAGGACCGGGTGCTTGGTACCGCCCCCCGTTTCGACAACACCGCTTACCTTCGCACCAGCAAGGTGATTGAATACGGATGACTTACCCGTGTTCGTCCCTCCCGCAACGGCGACTAGTAACATTTTGTCGAGCCCGAGTTGTGCGAGTAATTTGTCTTCAAGCTGTCGACGCCATTCGGAGTTTGGGGAAACATCGATCCCCATATCCTTGGCCGCTGCTTCCAGTATCTGGAGCGTTCGGTACAGCTCTTGGATCTTCTCAGCAACCAGCTCGTAGGCCGGTCCCTGATCTTCGGTTAGCGTTTCCGCACTCTCATTTCCCCCACCACCTATCAAACGTGAAAGCCAGTTTGAAGGAGGTGCATAAGAGGGAAAAGTATAGAGAGCGCAGGCCAAAATCCCAATTCCCATGATATGCCGCATAAATTCCAAGTAACCTAGTTTGACACGGGACGACAAGAGAAAAAAACGAACGTTGCGTCCGAGTTTGAAAACGACAGAAGTAGCCTCGATACAACGGTTCTCACCGCGTTTGACGCCTTGCGAAGCTTTTTACTTGCCATGTCAAAAGATCCGCTACTATGACTAGAGGTGTCGGACAAACGGGTATCAAGGCGGCGGGGGCACCAACAGCAGCGAAATCTCCAGCAGAATAGGTGCAGCGACTAGCTTAAGCAGCGAGTAATAGCGACAGAGGAACACTCTGCGCCCTGGTATACCTTCGCGTCCCGCATGGGGTGGAGGACGCGATCTAAATCTGTTGGGAGCTTACGTTTGTTTGTGACTCCGAACCATCTTCCGTTAGGGGGTAGCGGTTGGTACGAGCACTACGGTCGCCGGCTTGGGTACGGTTCGTCCTGGTCTTGGTTCTTTTCTTTCAGTTCGAAGCTTTTGGGGGACGCAGCCGAAAAAATCGAAACGGCAGTCGCCAAAACCTTCCTCCTTCTAGAGAAATTTCGACAACGGTAGGCGGTGAAGGCGGAGGAATTTTTTCCGACGGGGACGAGCGCTTTTACGAAGGAGACGACTCCAACGAAGCGGGCGACACGGACGAAGAACCCTCCAACGAACAGCCTGGTGGTGGGACCGACGACAAGCCCGCACCTAAACCTGCCCCTAAACCGGCAGAGCGCGAAGGCAGAATGCCTATCCCCGCTCCGTCATTCGCCCAAACCAACGGCAACGGGGTGGTTTCCCCTTTAGTGACATAGACAAAGAAGAGATTCCACCGGGTCTCCCTCCCGCGCTCGACGGCTTTTTGGTCCTGCTCCTTCAAGTGGCCCATATCGATGCGCCCAATTACGCGGTACTCAACAAACAAGAACTTTCTCTCGCTCAGAAAGTGATGGTTTTTAAATCCGGAATCGCACTGCTACGCCGAGTTTACGGAAATCCTGAAAAATACCCGAGCAGCGCCCCACGCATCGGCTCCATCCAGATGTACTTGGATTTGACGGAGCCCACCCGCGGGCATTCGGGAAGCTTGTCAGGTGACTTCCAACGTTTGTGGTACTTCGTCGACAAGCTAAAAACGGATCCGGACAAAGTCCCCACCGCCTATGGGATCAACTTGCCCAACAAAGGCACCGGCGATTTTGAAAGTGAACTCGATAACTACCAGGCTCAAGCGTACCGCTACGAGATGGCAAGCCACATGCGCCGAATTCTTGCGAGCACGGCGCTTCAGGCCTCAGGCGGAACCACGCTCAGTCTGATGGAGAGTGTCTTTAAGGCTATTGGAACCTTTCTGGTGAATACCCCGTCCAACTGGAGTTCCGTGTTGAACTCTACGGCGGATTTTCTGGATGACCAGATGAAAGAAGGTGAAAAGAAGAAAGAAGGTCCCGTTAAGTTTACCGATCGCATGCGCCAAGCCGCGGGCTTTACGGATACCGTAAAACGAATCACCGAGAGCGAAGCGCGGTTCATGGATCTGCTGGCCACGCTCGAGGATCAGGACTTTGATTCGATCGCAGCCCTGATCTCGTCTTTCGAAGACAGCTTGAATGACATTGTGCTCGCGCTCAAAAACGTCGGTACCCGAATTGCGGCATCGGAACAGGTGCGCATCCTGGAAGGCAGTGACGAAGGCTATATCTCCGAGCTGCTCAAGGTGCTCTTCGACGATTACCCAAAATTGTTACCGGGCACTATTTTCAAAGACATTATTCTGGATCTCTTTCGCACGCCCAAGCGCGCCAGTGACATTGATGTGTTGATGATCATGTTGCGCCACTTCGGCCCGATTTTGAAAAACTTCCTGCAAACGTCGTCGCGCTACCAGGAGATGCAAGCGCTCGCGCGCGTTTTTGAGTCTCTGCAAAACGGGGCAAACAAGGTCGTGCCCATGGAAGTGGTGGAGCAGATTGTAGCCGCCGATCCTAACCACTACCCCGTTTCTGATATTGAGAATATCGACGGTAAACCCTTGGCTGGGAAATTTTTCCAGGTTCACCGTGGCATCATGCACGGCGAGCCGGTTCTGGTGCGCGTGATGCTGCCGGACGTAGAAAACACCTTGGAGTTTGAGCGTCTCATTCTGCTTAAGCTTGCTGAACCTCTGAGCAAAATCTACATCCGCGGTCATACGGATCGCGCCTCGGCTATCCAGCGCATGCGCCGGCTTGTCGAAGCCAAGTACCTCAATCACAAGATTGAGCTGAATATCCCTGTGACCGTCGCCAACCAGAACGAAGCGCGCAAGCGCTTGCGGCGCGAGCCCCGCGTTTTCAAAACAGCGAACGGACCCATCACCTTGTCGATCGATGTTCCGGAAGCCTTCCCTGCTGTGGAGGGCTCGCGGGTGATGATCACGAGGCTCGTGGAAAACGTCGTTCCCGTAAAACAAGTCATCGAGGACCACCCCGAAGTCGCTTTGACAGCAGCGGACTACCTCACGGAACTCTTTTACGACGAGCTCGCTTTCCGCCCAATCAACGAGTACAAAGGCGCCGCTCGAAGAGAATACCAACGTACCCTCGCGCAAAACGATGAGGGCACTGAAGCGGCTGTTCCCGACCAGCAGTCGATCGAAGCTTTGGGCGATGGCTTTGCCGTACAAAACCGCCCCGATGCTTTGAGCGGGATGGCTCACGGTGACCTTCACGGCGGAAACGTGCTATTCCAAGCGCATACCGATCCCGCCACTCTTGGCTACACCTTGCACCTCATCGACTGGGGTCTAACGAGTTGGATCCGGGCTGACCAGGTGGAAAACATCGCGGTCGCGGCATTCGGCGGCGAGTTCAACCACTCGCAAATCATCGCGAAGAACTTGCTACAGCTTTCCAGTGGGAGTTCTTACTCTGACCGCGAAATCCGGGCAATCATCGACAAGAAAGCCAAGGAGCTAGAGTCCAAACGACACTATTGGGGACCCGACGAGTGGATTAGCTACATGTGGATCCATGGTTACATGGAGTTTCCCAATTACCTGGTGGCGCTTGCGGACGCGCGCCACGCGCTTTTCGACTTGCGGGCGCAGATGGGACACACCCCGGCCTCGTCAAAGAAGTTCATGGACCAGCTTTACTCCAAACATGGTTGGACAGTCGTGAAGCGAAGTATCTCCAACCACCCCTGGCACGGGCTGCTCTCCACCAAGGTGCTGCGCCGAGGTGCAAAGTACCAAACGATCAAATGTTTGGAAGCGATCATCGGCGAGACAAAGCCGGTGGATCCCTGGAGGGGATAATATGGAAAGGTACGCGGTTACTTTTGGGGAATTCCCCAAAAGTAACCGCGTACCTTTCGATCTAGATTGGCGGGAGCTGCATCTTTTTGACGTGATCAGAAAGCTGGTCTTTGTACTTGCGCACCCGATCGAGAAGTTTCTCGTCGGCAGTTCCCAAGATCTGCGCCGCGAGTACACCCGCGTTCCACGCATTGCCAATCGCAACCGTGGCGACCGGAACTCCTTTGGGCATTTGGACAATCGAGAGCAAAGCGTCTTCACCTTTTAAGTGCCCGATCGGCACCGGAACTCCAATGACCGGAAGCTCCGTATAAGCAGCGACCATGCCGGGCAAGTGGGCCGCGCCCCCCGCTCCCGCTATGATAACGCGCACACCGTTACTCCGTGCGCTTTTGGCGAACTCCATCATCTTATCCGGAGTACGGTGGGCCGAAACGATGGAAATCTCATACTCGACACCGAGCTGCTCCAGCACCGTCCCGGCGTCTTTCATGACGTCAAAGTCTGAATTGCTTCCCATTACAATGGATACCTTAGCCATGGTTTAGCTTCTCCTCCCAAACACGGATCGAGGCTTCAATGGCCTCCCGAAGTCGAGGGACTTCTGCCGCGCTCAAAGCGGCGGCATTCATATGCCCGAGCTTCCTCCCGCGGCGTATCCCTTGCTTGCCGTACCAATGCAAGTGCGCGCCCGGAACGGGAACAGGCAACGGCACGGGGCCGTCGGGCGATGCTTTTCCGGGACCCAGAAGATTCACCATCAGAAACGCGGGGGCCGTCTCAGTGGATCCAAGCGGTAACCCCAACACCCCTCGCAAGTGATTCTCAAACTGACTAGTCGCCGCCGCATCCTGACTAAAATGTCCGGAATTGTGCACGCGCGGCGCAATTTCATTCACCAAAACTTCGCCCGTTCTAGTAAGAAAACATTCCAGTGCAAAACAGCCTACCAGGTCCAAGGACGTTGCCAAACGTTTTGCCCAATCAGAGACCTGGTTGTGGAGATCCCGCTCCACGCCAAATTCCGAGGCCGGACCATACACGACGTGGCAGATGCCCTCACGTTGCTCCGTGATGAGAAGCGGGTACACCGCGAATTCGCCGCTGCGAGAACGACACGCCACCAGAGCGAGCTCCTTCTCAAACGGGATCAGGGCTTCTGCGTAAACGGGCCCGTGGCCAAGTCCCTTTTCCACAAACTCTACGGTTTCGGCGGTCGGTTCCGCCTTCAAGAAGTGCAAGCCTCTGCCATCGTAGCCTTGCTTGCCCCACTTGATCACGCAACCGTCTTTGAAAGTCTCGCTCAACGTCCGCAACCAGGCGGACACGTTTTGACCGGCTTCGTAAACCAGATAGGGTGCGGTGGGGATTTGCAGTTTGGACAGTTCGGCTTTCTGCGCCGATTTATCTTGCAGCACCCGCATCGCGGGAAGACCGGGGAGGCACTTGCTCGCAAAGGGCTTTAGCGGTTCGCAATCGACGAACTCGTTCTCAAAGATAATGACGTCTGCCGAATCGGCAAACGCTGCAAACTCCGTCATGCCGTGGGTCGCCACCACCTGCGCCGCAGAACTGCCGGCGGTGGGCGGGTAGACAGTCGGCTCCATCCCCAGGTTGTGGGCGGCTAGCGCGAGCATGCGGCCCAGCTGGCCATTGCCCAGGATGCCGATGCGCGATCGAACGAATTTTCCTTTTAAATCTGGCCACATACGGAGGCCCCTACGGCTCTGTTAAAAGAACGCTATACCATAAAAAGCCGCTGGGATGGAAGTTTGTGACTAACGCCGGCGGGGCACACTGGCTGGCGGGCGTTCCGGGAGTGCGCCCGTATCATCCAGGCTCTGAGCGGCTAAATCGGTGAGCAGCGCACGGGCGGCGCGGTTGGCAGGCCAATACAGGGGAATGTTGATTTTCCCGTCCAGTCCGCCCTTCACCTGGTTGTTGAAAGGGGTCATCATCGAAGCCTCAAATTGAAACTCGAACGGCTGAGCGTTGAACTTCAGCTTATCTTTTCCGGAGCCGGTGCTCAGGACCTTAAGCGCCCCCATCGGCGTCACGATGAGCTTCCCGCTTTTGGCGAAATAGCTTCCCCTGAGCTTGTCCTCATCCGACTGCTCCTGCATGGAGCTGGGCGAGCTGAGTAGCATCACCGCCCCTGTTTTCACCGTCGAACGGGCTTTGGGTTGGGTGCGGAGCACGAAAGTTCTGGGGACCTCTGGAATGCCCTGAGCAAAAAGAGAAAGAACACCAAATTGCGGAATGCGCCCCACCAATTTGGAACGGATCGTCCCGAATGAAACCTGGATAATAAGCTTGTTCCCAAAGTTGTGTCGGTGCGGCTGGGGTAACAGGTCGGACCTAAAGACCAAACCGTAAGCGTAGTGACCGCTTTCCAGCCCAAGCTTTATTTCTTCGCCTCTCTCCCCTTGCGTGAAGATGAGCGTGCCCGAGCCCGGGTTTTCTTCCGGCGAGAAGAGTGACGTGATTTCAATTTTCTTAGGTGCTTCGGCTTCTACCAAGCTTTGGCTTAGCTCTCGCTTGAGATCTTCGTTGATCTTCTCTTCGGTTAGAGGTTCCGAAGACGCGTTTTTCCCAATGGGTTCCTTGCTCACTTCGCCCGGATCGCGCGTTTCAATAAACGCCTCCAGATCGGCGGGGATGTCGTTTTCGCCCGCCCGAAGGACCGTAGCCAGAAACAGGCTGGCTACTATGAATCCCCATTTCAACATAAACCTAGTCTTTGATCTTATCGCCGAACTTTTCCAGTTCCTTGGAGGCTCTTTCGACACCGTCGGCGACGGTGGAAGCACCTTTGGACGCGAGACGTGCCCCTTTTGCAAGCAAGGAGGCACCTTTGGAGGTTACTTGGATGCCGGTTTTTAGTCTTTCTTTGTCCGCGACTTTTCCAAGAATATTTTTTGCTTGAGAGAAGACTGTCTTGGATGTTCGGTAGCCTTTCTCAACAGTACCGCGCAAATCTTCCGCGGCCTCTTTGGCCTCTCGGCGGAGTTTGCTGAACTGTTCCTTCAACTCTTTCATTTCTCGACTACTTTCCACGCCAGCGGCAGCGCCTTGTTTACCTGGGCTGCAGGCCGAATGATATCGAGCAAGGTCTGGAAACTTCCCATCACCTGACGAACAATCCGCTTGGATTCCATCGCGGAGGGCTTGCGGGTATTCTTGCCGTTCAAGAGTGTTTCTGTACGCGCGATACCGCCCGCAGGGTTGTAGCTAATCTGGATCGTCCCGACTCCCTTTTGCTCGATGAGAACCGGCTTACCCTGGTTTCCATATTGGAACTTGATCTGTCCGCCGTTGGTATCCGACATTTCTTGGATCCGACCTTGTTTGTCATACTTCAGGCCTACAAACTTTTTCCCTTCAACCGCTTTAACCAAATTGCCGCGGGCGTCGTATTGAAACACGGAGGTCACCCCGTTCTTCACAACCTTGCTCACCTTCATGAACTTGGGTTCGTACTCCATCGCGACACTTTCGCGGGGTCCGACCTTTTCCTTCAATAGCCCGTTGGGATAGTACTTGAACTTAGTCGTCTGCCCGCCGCGTACTATCTGAGAGGGTTTGCCGCAGCACTCGGTGAAAAGAATCGTCTCGCTACTGGTTTCCCTTTTATTGCCTACTCGGCGGGAACTGCGGGACACCTGTTTGTACAGGTAGCGACTGCCATCCGGTCGAGCTTTGAGGAAAAACTCCTCGTACCGCTCATCGGGGTCCTTGAGGGCCTGCTTGTTTTTGAAAACGGTCTTGGTCCAAAAGTTGTTTGCCGGATCGTTGGGTTTTTTCCCGTAGGTGAACTCCGTAATCGATCCATCCTTGTCGCGGTGAGAAGCCACGAGGCCCTGCGAATCATAACGGAGTTCCCGATAAACCGGTTCGGAGCCCTTGGACTCGCTCGGGTAATTGATTCGAGTTAAAAGGTGCGGGAAGCGTTCATTCTTATAAACATACTCATAGGTCTGGCCATTGGAGTCGTCTACCCGGACCAGATTGCCGCGGGTATCGTAATCGTAGCGCGCCATTCTTCCCTGCGAGTCCGTGATCGTGCTCACCCGATTATTCTGCCAAGTAAACTTTAAGCTAGCGGTTTGGTTGCGCGCGCTAATCTCTTTTAGTTTCAGTTTCCCCGGATCGTACTTGTACTCAAGGTAATACCCGTTACGATCTTCCTGACGAATCAAACGCCCTTTCTGGTCAAATACGTGGGTGCTTCCGTCCCGGCGTCGAATCCACTGATTGTTTTGAAACTGGATGGTTTGATACCCATACTGCGTGGAAACCAGCAGCTCACCTTTGGGGATTTCTCCCGGAATATCGTAAGCGACGGCCATTTGGATGCGGAACTGGGAATCGGACTTCAACTTTGTCATGAATTCCGACGGTAGACTAAATTTTTTAAGTTCCGCATCAGACGGTTCTTTTCCGAGCTTGCGTTGCAGGTACGCTTTCTTAATCTGCGCGAAAAAGGCTTCCTTGGCTTTGGGATCGTCTTTCACGGCTTGAAAAATCACCGTGTTCCCGGATTGACCGTCACGAAGCACAACGCTTCTATCAGGTGTCACCGTTAGGACCGACTCAAAATCTGAGGTCCATCCCCAACCAAAAGCACCGTTCCAACCACTGGCTTCGTTTACCGCCGTGACGGAGTTGTAAGTCCGTACTAAATCCAAAGGAACTACGTCACCCGGAACGTTGAAATCAACGTAAACAATACTTCCACCGCCGTTGATTCGGTTCACGTTTAACCCGAAGGCACATGCCGTGAGCAGAATACCGACGATTACAAGTTGTTTTAGTGAAATGTGCGCCATTAAACCCTCACTTGGACAATCTTCCAGATCGTCCAACCCCCAACGGCCTGAAGACTCATCATGATGGAGAGAAGCACCCACCCGGGAATGGTAGTGAACATTGGGCGGATCCTTTCCGGATCGATCGTATACAGGATTCCACCCAAAGCAAAGGGCATGATGACAACGATAACGCCCTGAATCACACCCTGCGAAACCATCGCCGCGATCTTGTTCTCAATCTTGATGCGCTCGCGGATTGTATAAGCAATTTTATCAAAGGTTTCAGCCAAGTTACCGCCGGTTTCTTTCAAAATATTGATACTAGTCGTGAACATTTCAATGTCGTCATGCGGCATTCGGATGGAGAGGTTGCTGAGCGCCTCTTCCATGGTCACACCTAGTTTATTTTGCGAGAGGACCAAGTTAAATTCCTGCGAAATCGGGTTGGGCATTTCCTCGGTCACCAAAGACAGTGCCTGGTTAACGTTCAAACCGGAACGCAGGCCGTTGGACATGAGTCCGAGACCATCCACCATCTGGACTACAAAGCGCGTCACACGTCGTTTGAAGAGAATGTTAATGATGCGGCGAGGCATCTTCCAGCCAACAAGAACAATGAGCACACCGAAGACCGCTCCGGATCCTGCGGACGGCAGAAGGAAGAAGCCCAGCGCGAAGAGAAAGATCAAATAGGCACCGTAAGACGTGCGCAGCTTCTTAGGCTCTACCCGAATGAACATGATGTCGAGTTTGGCGAGCATCCATTCGGCTTCATTAGTAAACTTATTGCCCACCCACGAGTAGAGGCGTTCACCATTGATGAGCAAACCTATGAGGATGGCCCCACCGACCCAACCTACACAGATAACTTTTAATAGCCCTGACGAAATCATTTTTAGCTCACCGAGAAAATACCGCGTGGGATGCGGATACCCTGTTGCTCCAGTTCATCCACAAACTTCGGAATGAAACCGGTTGCGACAAACTTGCCTTGAATCTTACGATTCTTGTCCATCCCAAGTTTTCTAAACCCAAAGATCTCCTGCATGGTTACCACGTCACCCTGCATACCCACGATTTCCGTAATGCTCGTTACTTTCCGAGATCCATCTGCCAGACGCGACTGCTGAACCACAAGGTTTACGGCTGAGGCTATCTGCTCTCGGATCGCTTTGGCGGGAAGATCCATCCCTGCCATCATGACGAGTGTTTCCATACGTGCGATACAATCACGCGGACTGTTGGAGTGAATCGTCGTCATACTTCCGTCGTGACCCGTGTTCATCGCCTGAAGCATGTCCAGCGCTTCCCCGGCACGACACTCACCGACCACGATTCGATCCGGACGCATACGTAGCGTATTGCGTACCAATTCACGAATGGACACCTCACCTTTACCTTCGATGTTCGCCGGTCGGGTTTCCAAGCGTCCCCAGTGCTCCTGCGGAAGTTGCAACTCAGCCGAGTCTTCTACCGTCAAAATACGTTCCCCTTTGGGAATGAAACTTGCCATTACGTTGAGCAGCGTGGTTTTCCCAGAACCCGTACCACCGGAGATCACGACGTTTAAGCGAGCCTCAATGCAGGATCTCAAAAAGTCAGCCATCTCTTCCGTCATGGAACCGAACTTAATAAGATCCTTGGGTCCTAGGCGGTGCTTTGGAAACTTACGAATCGTGAGCATCGGTCCCTGGACGGACAAGGGCGGAATAATGGCGTGCACGCGCGAACCATCTACGAGACGGGCGTCCACGTAAGGCGTTTTTTCGTCGATACGACGTCCTAGAGGCGCCACGATACGTTCAATGGTGGCCAAAAGCTGTGCGGTACCTGAGAAGGTGGCATTGGACAGCACCAGCTTACCGTTACGTTCCACAAAGATCTGGTCTTTGCGGTTCACCATAATTTCGGTAATGCTGTCGTCAGTAAGCATGTCCTGCAACGGTCCCAGTTCCAAAGCTTCGTCGAGGATTTCCTTTACCAGGCGCTGGATCTCTTCGCGCGACTTGAAAGGGTGGACCTCTTTATCGAGTAGCTCCACCACCACCGTCTTGGTTTTCTCACGAAGCACGGCTTTCTTTTTCGGATCGCGACCCGTTTCGGTATCGACGTTCTTCAAATCCATGGTTTCGATCAACTGACGGTGGATGCGCTGCTTTAGGGCGGACCACTCGTCGGCGGGCTTTTCACCCTTCATGTCGGCACGGTCGAAGACGATCTCTGAAGGGCGCTTGCCTTCCGCTGCCCCTTCTTTCTTCGCCCGGTTGCCCATCAGGCGCGACAAAGCGTCTGAAGGCTTTTTCAAGGTCGCCAGTTTCTCAAGAAGCTGGTGTTCTGCAATACTTCGGACCAGGAGGTAGTAGGCCTTGGTAATCTCTGAGCGCGCGCTGGACACGACAAACGGTTGTGCCTTGGTCAACGACGCGACGGCTACCGTTTCGTCCTCGGGTACCACCGCCACAATCTGTTTCTTCAAATTGTTCTGTACCATTTGGGGCGTGATGCCCATCTTGGGACTAAAAGCGTTCAGCACAATTTTTATCATTTCCGACGGGAAGAGAAGGTTTTGCACCTTCTCGATAATGCGCCGGGTGTGTCTCAAAACGAGAATTTCGGGCCTGGTGACTACATAAATGAGGGAAGATAGCTCCAACGCCTTTACCGCATTGGCGTCAATCTCTGAGCCCATATCGATAACGACATAGTGATAAAAATTCATCAGGTGCTTGATGGCAACCGCCGTTTTCTCGGGGTCCATCGCGGAAAGTTGATCGGGATCCAAAACTGTAGGGATGAAATGAATGCCAGAGGGATGAGCGGCCACGTAACCCATCATGTGGTTGGCCTCAAGACGACCTTCGTGGTTGCCCAGCTCGACAAGGGTCTTCTTGGGCTTGGCACCCGTGATCATGGACAAGTCGCCGCACGCCTTGGGGTCCATATCCACCAGGCATACGCGCTTCTTGCTGTCGACGGCCGTTGCGATGGCATAGTTGGCAGCAAAGGTGGACTTACCCACCCCGCCTTTACCACCTAAAACAGCTATAACGTGCGACTTGGACATGTTTCGCCTTTCTTAACGCTCTCCTGCGTTTAAGCGAAACTTCCTTGTTATATCTTCCGTGCCGGCACTCGCCGTACGGATCACTTCCGGTGTGACAAAGATAATGTACTGTTGTTTATTCCGTCTAAAATTCTTCCCGCGATTCAAGTTGAACAGCGGAGATCCTTGCTGTTCCCCCTGTCCGCCTCCGCTGACACTACGGGACGGTTCCCGGTTGTATCCGGAAAGAGCTTCATCCACCGCAAAACCGCCCAAAGCCGCGGAGTCACCATTCTTGATAATGACCTGCGTCTGGAGGGAGTTTTTTGCAATGATGGGAGCCCCCTGATTGGTACCCAAAAGTGAGTTCAACGTAATCTGCAGCCCCAGCTCCAAGCTATCCGAACCTGGGATGGTAGCGGCTTTAACTTTGGTCACGTTCTGCACCTGCACCGGAGTCAGAGCGGAGTTACCGGTCGCGTCCACAGTACGCGTAAAGAAATCGACGGAACTCTCAATCGCTGCAGGCTGATCCGCCCTGTCTTTTACGATGATTTGCTCGGTCTTCAGAATCTTGGCGTGTCCATGACTCTTCGCCGAGTTCAACTTCGGAAAGAGCGACGACACGGTTGCCACCAAGTTCGCACTCACCTCACCGAGGCCACTATTATATTGAAAGTTACTGTTGTCAGAGACCAAGGGCGACCACGTGAAGTTGAAAGTTTTGTCGTACTCGTTGGTCAACTCCACATAGTTCATCGTGATCTTGATATCCTTGCCAGGAGCCGAAGCCGGAGGCGGTGCAATCCTAAGCAAGTCGATAATGATGGGCAGACCTCCGGTCTGTCCGCCCGCTTGCTTGGGCTTCACTTCGCCTTCGTCTGCCTTGTTTTTCTGTACAAAAACTTCGGGCAGGTAGGTCTTGGCAATTTCAATGGCTCGATCCGCTTCAAAGTTCCCCTGCGCAGTCCCTTCCATCAAGATGTTGTTATTCAACACCCTGACCTGGATATCTGGAGAGCCGATTTCTCGCTCGATGCGTTCCGCGATGATATTCATCGTAACTCGACTAATCTGCGCCACGTTCTTGATGGGAACGTTCTTCTTCTTGGCGTCTCGATCCTTCAACGCATCCACCACGCGGATGATGCGGACAATATCCTTCGGGAGCAGGATGTCACCATCGATAACCACGGTACTACCAACCGGCTTAATCCGAATCCCTTCGATATCGCCGAGAAGTTCTTCAAGCTGCGAGATAATCTGACCCAAGTCTTCTCGTGTAACCCGAACGTAGTACGTGATACGCGGCGCACCACTCGCATCATGCACCGTCATGTCTGTGTAACCAGGGCCTTTGGGAACGAGCAACAGCTTGCGCGTTTTCCCGCCGGCTCGGATACGACGGAACACAAATAGACTGCTATCCGTCAGGTAAATGGGTCCGATTTCAAACGGAAATTCCAAGGTTCGTGAAATACCCACGGACAGAGTTATGTTTCGTGGTTCCCCGACGACTTCCTTGATGTCTCCACCTTGGGCCTCATCTTCCAGACCAGCCGGCGGCTGATCGGCTGCTGCTTCTTCTAAAGTGTCTTCGGCAAAGATTCGCGTAGTGGGTACCCACAGAGCACACAAGAGCAACACGAGCATCCAGCTCGCCGCCCTTTGCTTGTTTTTATTCACGCTTCTCATTCTGCCTCCAAGCCTTTATCCCATCCTGGGACTATTGGCTTTCCCTAACCCCTTGGGCCTGGCCCCCAACGAAATCAAAGAATTTGGTTCGCGGCACCGCTGCAGGAGGCGGTAGCCGTTGGCTCCGGATCAAGTACGAGTCCGGTCCCATGATGTCGTAAAGATTGGTGGTTGCCGTTCTCTGCAGCTGTCTGTCATCCGAGTTTCGCAATAAAAGTGTGATGGAATCCGGATAAACCGTCATGACGTAAGCGATCTGCTGAGCCTGTTCCGGAGTCACTTCCAAAGTCACTGTCTGAAAGTTTTGATCCTGAGTCGCAAAGTTGAGCGTCTCCTTGTATTGCTGTTCCTTGCCTTTGCCGAACTGGCTGGATACCTTGCGCAACATCAACTGATCCACACCATCCGGAGGAGTCGTCTGGATCGTTCGACCCGAGGCGAGAACTAAAACGTCTTGAAGGAAGACTTTGGTTTCGTTGATCGCAACACCCTTGGCTTTGTAATCAAACTGAGCCGCCACATCGACTCGGTTACCCGGCTCGACCATGTATCCCAAGGCGCTCTTAGTATTTACCGGAATGCTGATCGCTCGCCTCGAGAGGGCAATCTGCGTATCAAGACCGGAATAAATGTTCTTGGAGATAATCTTGTTATCGAGGATATGTTCCCCCTGCATGATGGGAACAGCGGCGACCGCGTCCACTACATCTTTGGGATCGTAGATGCGTCCCGGCGGAACCATGGCTGCAGGCACACGGATGACCTCAACGTCCGTAGGACGAATGGTCTGAAACTGCAGAATATCCTTGGACGCCACCACCATCGGGGTGAAGTCAGCGTAGAGTTCGTTGAGGCGTTTATCCTCTCCAGACACATACTGAATCACCAGGTACATGGCGAAGATACTCAGAGCAATTGATAATTTTAGCGCTCTGCTTTCCATTAGCGAATTCCTTTCAGGTCACCGCCGATGGCGTCATAAAAGCGCGGCGGCGGGCGGACGATCGGAGGGGACTTCCTTTTGGACTTCGCGTAATCGCTGTCCGGTCCCAACACATCGTCGAGCAAAGTCGTCTTAACGGTGACAGGAGCACTGTCCGCTGAATTGCGGAGCGTAAAATAGAGCGCTCTATCGCCGTAGTTATTCACCAAATACAAAATCTTTTCCGTCTCGTCCGGGTTCAGCTGCAAGGTAATGTGCGAGTACGCGTCGGTCGGACGGGAGGTTGAGAGGTTCTCCGAACGCCCGTAATAGTCTTTGCGCCGGCGAGCATCGAACTCGGCCTTGATGTAGCCAAGCACTTCTCTATCGATGCGCGAGGGGACTTGGTTATAGATATTGCGACCGGTCGCGAGCACCAGGGCGTTTTGCACGACCGTTTTGACCTCATAAATCGTTTCACCTTTTACTTCATATGAGGGCACCACCATGACGTCGACGCGGTTGCCTGGGCGGATGAGGCGACCCACACCCGTGTGCGGGGCTACGAGCAAGGTTACGGCACGGTTCTTCTGCTCGACTAAGCGATCCAGAACCGGTTTACCGTCCTGCTGAATCAGTTTGGTCAAAGTGATTTGCTCGTCGGCGTAGATGGGCACGTAGGTGGACTTACCGACTACATCGACGGCCGAAGTCACGGTCGACGGCTGACGAAACTTCTTAAAAACCGTGATCGTTCTCACCATGTCGGGCGTAATGGTCGCGTATTCGCCGATATTGGCGTTCGCCACGACGACACTGACTTCTTCCCCAAAATCTGCCGTCAATTCCGCCCGCTTTACGCTTACGTAAGCGGAAATGAGCATGATGGATATCAAAAAGCAGATAGAAGAAATTATGAATGGTCTTCTATTCTCCATTGCCTTCCCCTACAAAGCTCCCCTTTTATTCAGGCGTGCACTTGCCTGCCGCCTCTTTACAAACCCCAACCGAAACGTTGATCTCGCTGCCGTCGGAACCCTCGAGCAAAATTCTGCGTCTCGGGAGTGCGCCCGAAGTTTCCGTGTAACGGACTGCCATAAACTCACGCCCGTGGAGATCGTTCTCCACGGCGTCGACCACGAACTTCGCGCGGTTCTGCAGCCGCTGGTAGAGATTCATGGCAGAAAATTTTTGTCCTGTCTGTGCTGTCGAAATCGAATGGTACGCATTGAGCGTGTAGTAGATGAGCGAGATCACGAACGGAAGCGCCAACGCGGTTTCGATTGCCGCTTGGCCTTTTTTGTTCTTCAGTTTTTGTCTCAGTTTCATCATAAAAACTAACACGCGTTATCAGCCATTTGCTGTACTAGCCCGGAGTTCGGATCCATTCCAAATCCAGGGGCAATACCTTGGAAAAACTTAATGCACTTATCGAATGACGGATCTCGTCCCAAATAAGCCTGAGCGGTCAACCGTATTACGCTGGGTGGTTGGCCGCCTTTGGTGAATAGCGGCGGCAAATAAAAGAGATCGATATCGTAGGACGCCTCGACGCCCCAGGACTGCTCGTCGTTGGGGTCTTTTTGTCTGATCTGAAGATCAAAGTTGCGGGCAATGCCCTGCACCCGTTCGGCATACTTGAAAAACTCCTGACGGGCGAGCCGGTCCTGAACTTCGTCGGTGCTGTACATCGACTTCAACGTACGGGCCGACATGAATGTCGCGTACTCGATATAGTCGCTCACCACTAAGGTGATGGACAGACTGAGCATAAAGAAGAGGAAAAAGAAGATCACGACCACCACGGTAATAAACTCAATGGCGGCTTGACCGTCCTGCTTCTTAAGCAACTTTTTGACTGTCACGTTCTTCATAAAAAAGTTCACTATCAAAGTGTAAGGGCCTGAGTCGTTCAGGCGCCGACGGATGCTCCGAATCGTTCAAATCCACTTCATCCGGCCCCCACTCCGAGTTCTTGATGAAGTTCTGCATGTTCGTCTGCATGGCCGTAATAAAATTATTTACGTAGTTTCCTATCGGTCCGCTCATCATGATGAATGTCGTAATGAACGCCACCGCTAACAGTAAGAGATATTCCACAGCCGTTTGGCCGCGGTTATTTCTTAAAGCACGGACCAATGAAACTCCTTTGCTAACTCCAAAACTATAAAAGCGCACAAAAAGGCCGGGGCGAATGGCATCCGAAACGACTGGGTAGTTTCCCGCAGCCGCAGATGCTTGCGGAGACTATCAAGCGTACCCTTGACCCCGTATCGCTTGATGAGCAGTGGAATCCCCACCACCGCACCAATCACCACGGAAACGGCCCCGAGCTTCATCACGAAGGCGGAGTTCGTCCACGCAGCTACGGCCATCAGGAGCTTCACGTCTCCTGCTCCAAAAATCTTAAAAATATAGAGCGGAAAGAAAATCAGGAAGGCAGTCCCCACCGCTGCCACGGCAATGAGTGCGGACTCAGGCCCACCCATAAAAAGGCGGACGAGTACACCCAGTCCCATGACCGGAAGAGTAATCAAATTATAGATCTTCCCCGTCTTCAGATCGGTAACGGCTGCTACTGCGAGCACCAGCCAAAGAACTATTTCGTCCCCCCACGACATACGTACCCCCTAATGGGAAGGGCCCATGTTTTCTTTTAGCGGCTGAAACCTTCGCCGGTGGACATCTCACGTTCTACGTTGCGTTCCAGTCCGACAAAACCATCAAAAAAGACGTCATTGAAAAATCGGGCTACTTGAATCGCGAATATGCCACCGAAGGCCACCATCAGAACGTATTCGATGGTGCTTTGTCCGCGATTTTTTCGCCTGTTTTTCAATTCGACCTTTTACTGCGTTCCACCAGTCATCAACTCATCAACTTTGGAGTCGATGTTATCGAACACCTTACCAATGAGCTGTTCCAAGCGGGTTTGCAGTCCTTTTCCAAGTACGCTGATTACCACCACGATTACCGCGATAATAAGCAAGTACTCGACCGTCGTTTGGCCGTCTTCTTCTCTCAGGAATTGCGTCAACATTGTTGTTTCTCCTTTGGGTGAATTAATCCTGACACAACGAGCTACATGCTAAATTCTAGCAATTCCTGCGTTTTAAGTCAAAGTGCGTCATCTAATAAGACATTGAATTTATTCAAGATTCCCTGTCTACTCAATATACGCTCCTTGTCATACTCTTCGGAAAAATCAATGATTTAGCTGAATAAAAAAGGCAGAAGAGCGCCTAACTTGAATACACGTTGTCTACACCTACCCCTAAGGCCCCAGAAATATGCTGCAAAGCGTTGTAAAGTGTGTTACATTGCACACACTTTTCTAAGGGTAACCAAGTCTGAAAATTGAGGTGCTTTTTGGGTTGTACTGAGCTGAAGATCCGGGTCGGCAGGGCTGCGCGTGTGGGGGGGATTCTCAAGGCTTTGAGGGGTGGTTTCGCCCTCTTTCTCCTAATGGTGCCCCTTTGCGTCACCCCACAGCAACCTATCTCTGGTTATTCTGAGCTGCTGGCGTCCCGTACCCCTCCCTCCGCCGTCAAGATGCCCTCTTTGTCCTGCGCCCAGATTCCCATGCTTGAAAAGTGGAGCCTAGATCACCACGTGGTGGGAATGGACAGCACCCTTTCGAGGAGTTTTACCGACGAGCTGTCTCGACGTATTTTGGAAACCTTGGATCCGCACCGGGTCCTGTTCACTCAAGACGAACTCAAATCCCTCGCCAAGCTTGCCCCCGGCGCTTGGGAAGAGGTCATTAAGAAAAAGTCCTGCAAGCAGTTCACGTCCTGGGTCGAAGCCCGTGTTTCCGCGGCAAAGGAACGTCTCTACGAACACCTGGGAGTTCAAAAATTTGATATCAAGAAGATCTCCAGCACTATCGTCGACAGTTCCGAGAGCAAGTTCAAGAACTACCACACCACCGCCGCCACAGTAGCCGAGCTAAAAGAGCGCTGGACCCGTTTGTACGACGAGATTTTGAAATCCGCGTACCCGAAGCTCATGGAAAGCTACGGGAACAACCTGGAAGCCTATGTCACCGATTCCGTGCAGCAGATTCTGGAACACAAAATGCCTCCCGGCGACATGCTCGCCAAGGCGATGCTTCGCTCAGTGGACGAGTATTCGAACTTTCTTTCCTCCGAAGAGTACGCAGACTTCTATGATGACCTGGCGGGTGGCACCTCCGGAATTGGAATCAAGATCCGAAAAACCCCCAAAGGCTTGTTGATCGAAAAGGTGCTCGAGGACTCTCCCGCAGAGAAGTCCAAAAAGATTCAACCCGGCGACCAGGTCCTGTCGGTAGATCGCCAAAAGGTCGCTAAGCTCCCCTTGAATGAGACCAAGAACCTTTTAAAAGGAAAGCCGGGAGCTTCGGTCAGTCTACTCATCGAACGCACCGAAAAAACACATAGTCTCCAGTTCACCGTAAAGTTGAAACGGCAGCGCTTCAATTTTGACGAAGGCAAAGTGGAGGTATCGGAAAGAGCCGACGGCACCATCCTGGTCGCCACCGTACCCAGCTTCTATGGCCGGGGATCGGATCCGGGTGCGGAAGACGATCACAGCGTTTCGGAAGACTTGGAAAGAGAGCTCAAAAAACACCTGAAGAAAAAGACCCCCAAAGCCATTTTGGTCGATCTGCGAGATAACCCCGGCGGTTACCTCGAAGAAGCGGTCGACATGGCGGGCTTGTTCATCGGCAACAAAACCGTTGCGGGTGTAATGGAGCGCAACAGCCGACGCGTTTTCAAGAATGAATACCAGGCCCCCTTGTTCGACGGAGCGCTTGTGGTGCTCTTGGATAGCGGCAGCGCGAGCGCGGCGGAAGTTTTCGCAGGCGCGATGAAGGACCACCAACGGGCTTTACTCATCGGCAGCCCCACCACCTACGGCAAAGGCACCGTACAACGCCTTTACCACGTTGAAAACGAGCTACCGCTTATGGATCTCACCGGGCAGATGCTGACCGGCGTGATCAAACTGACGACCAGTGTGTTCTACTCACCGCTGGGCCACTCGCCCGCGAATGGAGGGGTAAAGACCCACGTCGCCCTTCTTCCTGAAAGCCTCGCCGGAGAGCACCCCAAGCACAAGAGCCTTGCGGCCATCGACTTCGACGTAACCCCCTTTCTCAGCGAACCTGAGGTGGAAAGCCTAAAACACATCGAAAAGGAGCACCGGCCGCTCCTAGAGGCCCTGCGCGCCGAAAGCCGGTCGCGTATCGCTGTGGACAAAGAGCTGGATGAGAAGGAGGCCTTAGCCGAGGCTGTCACTCTTGCCGGAAGTTGGTCCACGCTGCTCCAGCGATCCAGCGTGGCTGCCCGGGCGGAATAACGCGTAGCGTTGCAGTAAGAACATCTGAAAACTGAGATTTATCGCTAACTTGTAGGGAATGTGGTACCCTTTATCATATCTTTTGAGGGTTGACCTACAACCTGGGGCGCCTGCGCCGTCAACGAAGAAGGAGCGAAATATGGCTGAAGAAACCGCCTACTGTGTAAAGTGCCGTCAGAAAACGACCATCAAGAACGGTCAAGAAACGAAGATGAAAAACGGCCGTCCCGCTCTTAAAGGCGCATGCTCCGTCTGCGGCACGGGTGTTTACAAGATTCTTTCCACCAAAAAGTAAAATCTACTGAGATTCTTTGGGGAGGCTCTCGTACTGGCAGGTACGATTTCGGCCTGAGTTCTTAGCGTAGTACAGAGCCTTGTCTGCCTTAGTCACCATGAATTTCATGGACGACTCAGGATCCAGCCCCTTACGCCATTTCTCATTGAAAGTAGCGGTACCAAAGCTCATCGTCACCGGGATCGTTTTCCCTTCGAAGACAAACTCCGTCTTCGCGACTCGCTCACGGAATCTTTCAGCAAAGATACACGCACCCGCAACGTTGGTGTTGTTGAGAACGGCCATAAACTCCTCGCCGCCCACACGCCCCACCAAGTCGGACCCGCGCACTTCGGCCTTCAACATCTCCGAAACCCGAGCCAGGATGTAATCCCCGGTTTGGTGACCGTAGTTGTCATTGATCTTTTTGAAGTGATCGATATCCATCATGACTAGGGCGAAGGTATTGCTGTTGCGCAGGGCGGTCTTCACCACACGCAGCAACGAATCTTCCGTGAAGGACTTGTTGTAAAGCCCGGTCAGACCGTCGGTGATGGACTCGGCTTTTCGTTCCAGGTACTTCTTTTGAAGTTCGTCTTCTGCGGTAACGTTTCGAAGCGTCAGCATCGCACCCATGATTTCACCGTTTTTGGTGAACAAAGGCACACCGGCCAGGATCAATCGCAGGTTGGGGAAGGCACGCGAAGAGCCCTCCAACTCGTCCAAGCGAATCGGCCGCTGTGAAGTCACAATCTGTTTGGCTGGGCACTGGTGAGGACAGATCTCAAGCTTCACTAGATCACAAAAGGTTCCTATTTTGAAAACTTTGCGATAGGTGTAGCCACACAAATCGGAAAACGCGATATTGAAGTCCACCACGTTGCTGAGAATATCGACGATGCAGTAGGCATCGAGAAAAATCTCGGTAAGACCGCGATTCTCTTCGATCCATTCCTTCAATTCTTGGGCGAACGGCTTTTCATCTGCCTGAGCTTTAGGCTGCAAAGGCGAAGTATTGTTGCTCATCTCCGTCAATCTCCATCTTGCCAACCTTACAATTCTTACAAGGTATCTTGGCGGGGGCTTTCTTGGCTCCCTTCACCAAATCCACAAAAACCCGATCTTCGGAATCGCAGTGCACGCACGCGTACGGCACGTAAAGCGAAAGTACCTGGGCGTGCCCTTTGAAGCTGGGAACCATGTTCATCTGATGGACCACGGCCGGCGAACAGTGCCTAAACGTGACCGGCTGGCTCTTGTGATCGCGCATGAAGTTCACCCAGCTTCGAACGCCGCAAGAGTTCACACCAACGATTCCCCGCATGTCGAAAATTAAGGGCTGATCTTTGCGGACTTCGTCAAAGCGAGCGTCTTCATCGATGTTGCCAGAGATGTAGATAATCTCGCGGCCATCTTCAAACTTCTTTTTCAGACTGAATTTGTTGTCTACGAGCATTTCCGGTATCACAGATCACCCATACATCTTAAATTGAGATTCGTCCCCGTCGATTTCCATTTCATCCTGTCCGCAAAGGTCGCACTTGCGAACGGCCGGGATTTCTTTTCCTCTTGCTAACTCATTCATTTCTATCAGCAACCTGGATTCATGATCACACTGAAAGCACAGGTACGGTACATAAACTGACAATACTTTTGCGTTCGCTCTAAAGCTTGGCACCAGATTAAGCTGCTTCACGATGGCCGGCGGGCACTGTCGAAAACTGATATCCAGTCCGCGAATCTTCTTCATGCAGTTGACCCAGTTCCTCACCCCGCATGAATTGATGGTCAGTACGCCTCTAAAATCCACTATCAGCTTTTCGTGCGCCTGCTCTATCTCCGAGAAACGGGACTCTTCGTCAATCGGTCCGCTTACGTAGTAAACGGTCGTCCCATTTTCCTCAGTGGTGCGAATTTCGAACTTAGCCGCCACACCTACGCCCCTCGCTTGAAAAAGTTAAACGAGAAGATCGAGGGGTGAGCGATACGTCGGCCTGCGATCCAGCAAGAAACGACAGTCCGCTGACCGGGAAAAACGTCCACTCTAAAATGCGTCACCAGGTCGAAAACCATGTACAAGCCCAGTCCAGAGCCCTGCTCGTCGTCCACTATCTGATTGTCCGGATTGTAGTAGCAGCGATAGAAAGCGCTTCCGATGTCCTCCAAAGTCAGGCGGCCACCTTTGTCTTCGACAGAAATGAAAATCCCCTCTTGAGTGGCACCGTAACGGACCGTCAACGTTTCTTGGTCTTCTAGCTTTACCGAGCTATCTCGACGGTACTTATTCGAACCATCCGCATTCACATACGCATGGTAGATGCCGTTCGTGATAAGCTCTTCCATCACGCATTCCACTTTTTCCGAATAGCCACGACGCGAAAAGATTCCCATGTCTACCGTTGCACGCTTGATGAGCTTGTAGCGCTCACCACTGGAACCCAAAGTGACCTCCCGGCAGTTAGTGAGCAACTGCCACGGGTGCGGTTCCGGGTTCTTTTCATTCAGAAGAGCATTGCTAAAACGGGCCATCTCATCTCGGTACCCCATCGTGGTGGAGTGGATGTGCGTCCCTCCCTCCGCGATCATTTGGGCAGCCTCTTTTTTGGAAAAGAGTCCGCAGATGAGCTGGTCATTGGCATTGGGATCGAATTTGGGAGCGGTACTCATTTTGCCCTCCCAAAGGTGAAATAATGTTTGGGGTGCCCGTCCAACTCCATTTCGGGAGATTGGCACTTGTCACACTGGATGGTCTCTTCCACGGAGCCGAACTTCTCAGCCGTCACCAGCACGAGCTTTTCCGTGTCACAGTTGTCACAGACGTAAGGGACATAAACAGAGTACACGGTCGCCGTTCCTAAAAAGCTCGGAATCATGTTCATTTGTTTGACGACGAGTGGTGGGCATTCAATGTAGTAGATCGTCCGGTCGGACATCGTTTTAATGAAATTTACCCAGTTGCGAACCCCACAAGAGTTGATGGAGGTTACGCCTTTCCAGTTGATAATCACCTCGCCCGAGTCCTGAGCGATCTGATTAAAGACAGCGTCCTCATCAATATCGCCCTGGAGGTAGAACACAACTCGGCCCTCGTGTTCCGCCCGGACTATTTTGAATCTATCGTTTGTTATATTCACGTGCGTTCAAAGTAGTTGAATGAAAAATTATCCTCGTTAGGGACTCTTTTTCGGTTTACCCAACATGAAACTACCGTTTTCTTCCCTGGCCATACGTCTATGCGAAGATGCATCGCCTGGTCGAAAGACATATAAAGTCCGAGACCTGCACCATTTTCCTTCTGTTGGATCTGGTTCAACCCTCGTTTGTAGCAACGGTGAAAGGCTTCCTGGATGTCTTCGAACCCAAGTCGCCCACCGGAATCCTCTACCCTTAGGTAGACGCCTTCCGGCAGAACCGCCGCTCCTACCTTTATATATTCACTCGGCTGGAGGCTTGGCTTGTCTTGCCTCGCGAACTTTCTGTTCCCGTTCTCCAGCCTCAAACCGTGATAAATCGCATTGCTGATGAGCTCTTCTAGCACCGTACCGACCACATCCCTGCAGGCCCGGTGTCCTTCAGAGCCCAGAGCCTCTACAAATTCCCGCAAAACTCTGTGCCGGTCTTCTGCCGATCTCACCTCTACAAACCGGGCGGCTTTCTCTTTCTCCCAGGGGTAAGAGAAATCACCCTTCCGTTGCTTACCGGTTTCGGTCAGCTCGGCGAGCGGATCGTGCGCTCCCAAATTCGAGGAGTGCACGTGTCGCGCTCCTCCAAAAATCTTTTCGGCCGCCTCCGGCTTGGAAAAAGACCGTACGCGCCAGACGTTCGTCTCTTTTAGCACCCCGAGCATCCTTACCCCACCTTCTTTGGTAGTGGAGGCGCCGCCTTTTGAGCGTGCTTTCCAAGCCATTTGATCAATACAAAGGTAATGTCGTCTTCCTGCTCGGCTCCACCCATGTGGTTGCCTACCGCTGCGACAAGCTCTTGCTTGATCTGGCTAAGCAGCCGCGTTCCCCCGGCAGAAAATACCTTTCTCAGTTGCCGTTCGCCCCACTCTTTACCCTGACGGCTTTTTGCTTCCGTAATGCCGTCGGTATAGAGCATCAGGGTATCGCCGGGATTTAGCTGGAATTTCACTGTCTTGAACTCGGCCTCGGGTGAAAAACCTAGTCGTTCGCCGCGCGCAAAAAGGATCTCAGCTTTCCTAGTTCCCTTATCGGATGCTGTACCGTCTGAGCTTGAGGAACTTGCACGGAGCACCATGGGGGACTCGTGACCGGCGTTACAGATACCGATTTCGCCGGTGTCGAGATTGAGTTGGATAATACACATGGTCATGAGCAGCTTGCCCTGGCAGCTGCTGTGCAAAATGAAGTTGAGCGCCGCCGTCACCTGCTCGGGCTCGAGCGGGTGGGCATGGTAAACGGTGTTCAGCGTCGAAAAACAGCTTTTCGCGATCGCGGTCACAAGGGCGGCGGGTGCCCCGTGGCCTGTCGCGTCCCCGATGATGATCGTCAGCGTACGTCCGGTCAGGTACGCATCCCAAAAATCGCCTCCCAAATCCGTAGCGGGCACCAAGTGGGAATCCACCTCTACGTCGTCGGTTGCGATCCGCGGAATGGTCAGAAGTGTGGACTGCACAAGTCTTGCGTTCTTGAGCTCACCTTCCAAAAGCGCTTTTTTCGCAGTTTCAAAAATCAAATCGGAGAGACGAGAAGACATCCACTCAAAACTCTCAGCGACGCTTTGAAGTTCGTCGTTCGATTTTACGTTCAAACTTAGATTCAGATTTCCCTTACCAATTTCTTCCGCGGCACTTTGAAGCTTGGTGATGTTCACCGTCAAACGGTTGGTAAAAATGATGCTCGCAATGATGGAAAGACACAGCAGGATACCCATGATCATCAAGCTCTGCGAAGCCAGATGATAAAGTGCCACAAAGGCCTGCCGCTTTTGAACCTGCGATACAAAAAACACTTCCGGAAAACCTGATTCGCCGATGTTGCAAAGATAGTCCTCCCCGTTTACGTCTAGCTCCAGGCTTTCGCGTGGGAACGTGGCGGATTTCAACCGCGCAACGACCGGATGCGGGAATGCTTGATTGGCGTATTGAACCAAGGTATCCAAGTTTGAGTGGCCCAGGATCTTTCCATCCGTTCGGATCAAAAACACTTCAGCCACACCCGACTTGCTGAGCACGTTGCGGATAAAATCCTGTACGAAATCGACGACAATTACGACTCCAGAGGAATTCCTATCAATGAATTTTCCGCTGAATAGAACCGTAAGAACGCCCGTCTTGACCGTCTTGCCGCCCACATCCAGGCTCACGGATCGATTGAGAAGCTCAAAACTCTTTTTGTTTTTGAACAAGGCCAAGGGTAGCGGCAACCGAGAATCCAGCACCTGAGAAAAATTGGGTGGTAGGGAAAGTTTTGCTAGCAGCTCTTTGTTGTTGTAGGCCCGGATGGACTCAAAAGCACCTTGTTGGTTTTCCCGGTAGAAGTTCACGCCTAGAACTTCGTTGGGCAACGTATCCGGAAGTCCCGCGTACACATCCGATTCTTTGCCGGACACTTCGACGCGATTGTAAACGCGGGGGATCAACGATTGCACGGCCTCTAAACGGTTTTCGATTCCGTTGCGAACTTCCGCGGTGGCCGCTTTGAGTAAGCTCAAGTTCAGATCCATGATGAACATGCGCTTATCTTCCGAGAACGTTTGGAAGGCATAGAAAAAGAACACACTCAGACACGTGATCATGATCGAAAAAAGTACGCCCAAGAATTTATACTTGATGGGTACTTGCGCTTTTTGTGTGTCCGGTCCGCTCACGCGTAGGATACCTCTCCGAACACCTCATCGGCCAAAGTGGTTTAAATCTTTAATTTCACAAAAGAAGTTAGCGTTTCGCCGAGCGGAAGTTTTGACTTCACCCGTGCCCTAACAGGCGACGGATGTTCTTGATATGGCGTATCAGAATTATCCCACAGATACCTAAAAGCATAGAGGAAAACGGCTGGTCGGGTCGCTTCCATACCAGATAGCCGAGGGCCGCGGCCACCCCGCCCAAGGATCCCACCGCGCTGATGCGGGTAATCAAAAGCAAGCCGACGTAAACGACAGCTAGCAGCAAGGCCAAAAAAGGCTCAAAAGCCGCCACGCACCCAAAGCCGGTTGCGACCCCTTTCCCCCCCCTGAAACCAAGGTAGGCGCTAAAACAGTGCCCCAAGACCAGGCCCAAGCCGACGATCGTAGGGGCCCATTCCAGCTCGGGAAAGTAATGGCGGGTGAGATAGATCGGGATAAGGCCTTTGAAGAAGTCAGCGACCAGCGTGAGTGCGCCCGCGTACCAACCAAAGACACGGGTCACGTTGGTGGCTCCGATATTCCCACTTCCCATCTCGCGGACATCAATGCGGTATTTTCGGCGGGAGAGGACGACGCCCGTTGGAAAACTTCCAACCAGATAGGCCCCTACCCCCAGCAGTATATGGGTTGTCGTCGCATCCATTCGGCTGGCGAGACTAACATTTTTTTGGCTGGGTGTCACCGAAATGGGGAGATGTTTGCCTTCACCGCGGTGATGGTCTATCAAGTAGTTTCCGTGATGATGGGCGGTTAGCTCAGTTGGATAGAGCACGTGGCTTCGAACCACGGGGTCAGGGGTTCGAATCCCTTACCGCCCAGTTTCTTGAGGCGGTGATTCGTTCGCTTCGCGGTCGAATCCCTTACCGCCCAGTTTCTTAGGCGGGGACTGTGGAAAACCAAGCCTTACAAGATAAGTTCGCACCTCACAACGAGTGCTTCGGCTGTGGCCCTTCCAACGCGGAAGGCTTGCAGGTAAAGAGCATCGTCACCGGAGAGGTCGTCAAGGCGGAGTGGACGCCACAAAAAAAGTACGAAGCTTTTCCAGGAGTATTGAACGGCGGTATCGTAGGAGCGCTGCTCGACTGCCATTCCAACTGGACGGCCGCTTGGCACCTCATGCAAAAAACCAAGGTGCCGACCCCGCCCTGCACCGTGACGGCAAGTTACAACATCAAGTTGCTGCGTCCGACTCCGACCGACGGCAAAGTCGAGTTGATCGCGAGTGTCGTTGAGTCTACCGATGATAAAGCTACCATCAAGGCAGAATTGATCGCCGGTGGTAAGACCTGCGCCTTGTGCGAAGGGGTTTTTGTCGCCGTCAAACCGGGACACCCCGCGTACCACCGTTGGTAGTTAGCGGACGAGCACGTGCTCCATGCAGACGCGCGCTTCATTCAAGCGGTATTGGAAATCTCTAAAAAGCACTTCGCCATTTTCCCGTTCGGTCCAACTGTAGAATTTGGTACTACCGTTTGCACTGAGCACCATGTCCACCTGGCTGAGTCCCTGCACTTCCCGTCGGAAAAATCGGGTCGTTGCTCTGTCGACGAAAATATAACCCGGATTGCACGCGCCACCCGGTTCACAATACGGGAGCATCAAGTAGCCAAAGTTACCGTCAACAATGGCCCCCTCGTTCTCGGGTTTCGGCGGCACGCCGCCTGCCGAACGAATGGTGTAGGTCCCGGCACTGCCCAGAAAGAAGTTTTCGTAATCAATCTCCGATCCGGGCGATGCGGTCTGCCCGGCATATAAAATACTTCGCTCGCAGCCATCGCCTTCCACGCAAACCTCTGTGCGGATCTCCAAGAATCCTTCGTGGCGGGTGTACTCGATTTGCGACGATCCTCTGCCATCACGGTACCGTTGGGTCACCCGATCCGAGTCCTCGGCGATCTCCGTATTGGCAGTCGGCGTGAGCACGCTCATGGGCCGAGCCGGCTGGGAGGCCAGCGCCAACCCGCTCACATAAACCCCCATCACATTTCCGTCAGAAATAATCTGAACCAGACCGGAGGCGAGCCCATCGCCATCGTAATCCAAAAGAGGGTACTCGCCACGCAGGCCGTCCAGACCACCTTGCCCGCGCGCTACGACGCCAATCGCCAAAAAAGCCACCACTACAGATAGTAATCGCATATTGCCCCCTATTTTTTGGACTGCTTTATTTGATTAAAAACGCTTCCCGGCTCGGATACCACGCACGAGCAAAATTGCAGGTTACAGGTGTTAAGGGAGAGAATGAGCGCCACGCTGGGCTATGACCTCGAAGGGAACGAAACCCTTCTTGAAACGAAAGTGAGCCGCGTTGGACTCGAACCAACGGCCCCCTCCTTAAAAGGGAGGTGCTCTACCGACTGAGCTAGCGGCCCATCGCATCAATGATCGGCGCAAAGAGTCTATATAGCCGGTCATGGACGAAGTTTCAATCCCGTGTCACGGATATCCGTTGAACTTCTCCTACCCTGATCAACGGCATTCTGGAGGCTATGCTAAAATGATTCCATGCCTTTTCCACTTCGGGGTACGCTCGCCCTCATTTTTTGCGCCGCGGCACTGAGTTCGTCCTGCATCCGCCGGCAATTCAATTCTCTGCCCCCGATGTACATCAACCTCTATTCCGGTATCGCTGACGTCGCCTATTTGGGCGAACACGAAAGCCAGGTCCTGGGGCGCAAATGGCAGTTTAAAGAAGTCGCCGTCTCCTCCGACGCCTCTGCGAAAAATCTTGGTGTGGAGAAGATCGTGGAGTTACCGGAAATCGGCGTTAAGCTTTACTTCAAGAGACAGCTTGTAACTTTGATTGAGATCAGGACCCGTTCCCTGGTTACTTGCTCGGTCGCAATGATCCGGTATTCAGTTTCTCACTGGCCAAACAGGATTCGTGGCGAGAGGATTTGATCCGTCAATTGGGCACACCGGTCCAGGAAGCTACAGGCGGGCGCTTGGGATCGCACGCACTTTTCTACCGGTGGGGAGACATCGCCTTCAACCGAATGGGTCCGAACCAAGTAGCGCTCTACCGCATTCCAGATATCATTCCTTACCGAGAAAAAAACTTCGGGCGCGTGATCAAGTTTTTTGCCAATCAGTGAACTACGATTGGAGACCACTCTTTTAGAGTGCCAAAGCTATCGTAGTAGAGGTGCAACACATCGAAAAACTCGTACGGAGAGACGTCGGGTCCCATCGCGGAGTTTCGGCGGTAAATCTCTGGTACGGGTTGGTTGCGTTCACTGGCCGTTCGGTACTCGCAACGCTCCAGCCCGTCTTTTGCGGGCGCGCAGGAAACCGGACTGCCGAGCAAGGTGTCCATCTCGGCTTTTTTACTTTTGTTCAGGTGCGGTTCGATGGTCGAGCGGTAGCGCGCGACCCGAGGGTGGGCACAGTGGCTGAGCGTGAGCAATAGGCCCACAAGTATTAATTGACGCATAGAGATAGTATAGCACTATCCACGCTGGAATCGCACACCTATGGCCGCATTCAGGGTAGTGTAAAGAGCTTATACAACCCGTTGGTGTCACAAGGACCGCCCGCAGGGCGTTTAGCGTTATAAGGAGCCCCGAAACGGGGGCGGCCCTCTTCATTTAAAGGACCACCTATGCTAGGAAAGACCCGTATGTTGAGAATGATTGTACTTTTGTTTGCTGTGGGCCTGCTCGGAGCGTGCGCCTCCGTCCCTCCCGAGGTCCTTCTTGCGGAACGGCCCTCGCGTGCTGCTTTCTTGCGTCCGGCCAATTTGCCGGGGGTACCCGTCGATGTCATGGATCGCGATCTCACTCGTGAAGTGTGGTCGGACGGCTTCCGCACCGTAGTGACTCCCCTCACGGTCCCGCTGATCGCGCGAATTGCCGCCCTTGAGTGCCGCCAACGACAATGCAGCTCAGATGAAACCCGTCGTCTCATCGTGCGTCTTACCAATGCGTTTGCCGCGAATCGGTCATGCTTCTACCTGGTAGTCAGTGAGATCACCGGTGAAAATTCCAAGCGACACGCGTACGCGCTCAGCTACCACAACGAGGGACAAGCCGCTCTGACGGCGACACGCCTGCAAAAAGACTTGCGCGATAGTTCCTATTACCGCGTCCAAAAGCGTCTATTGGAGGATTACTTACCGACGAGCTACCGAAGCCAAGTACGAAACACCCTGGGTTTCGGTTCCTCGACGGCCGACATCGTCTGCGGTCCGCGCATCGATTTCAGTGCCGCCTTCGTCTTCCACGTAGATCCCAAAAGCCAGCCTGGCGGCGAGTCCAAGCGCCTGGTTTGGACCGTTCTAGAGAAGGAATAGACTCCGCCCCTCAGTCCCGCTAAGCTGGCTCCCATGGGGACAGTTTAGTGGACGCACAAAGGCGCCAACTGCATCGATTATTCAAGCGTTTTGCGCGGGCCTCCGCCGACACCACCATGGCGGAACTCATTTCCGATTCCCGCCGCAGAGTCATTGAACGCGTGCTCTCCGAACGCACCCGCGCGGTTGTTCCCGTCCTCGATCAAATCTACGACATCGGAAATATCAGCGCCGTTTTGAGAAGCGCCGAGAGTTTCGGCTTTCTAGAGTGCCATATCGTGGGCGAAATGCGCCGGTTCCGATCTTCCAAACGCATCACCCAAGGGGCCCATCAGTGGATGGAGATCCAGCGCTGGACGGACACCGAGACGTGTCTCCAGAGTCTCTCTGCCAGAGGTTACGCGCTTGCCGCAACAAGCTTTGAGCGTTCGATTCCCATCGACGCACTCCCCTTCGATCGGCCCTTGGTTTTGATTTTCGGAAACGAAAAGGAGGGGGTTTCGGAGTCCGCCCTTCGGCTAGCGGATCACCGGTTCCATATTCCGATGTTTGGCTTCACCCGCAGTTTCAATGTGTCTGTCGCGGCTGCGCTCGCGCTCCACGAGGCCCATAACCGGCGGCGCGCCCTCGGACTAGCGGGCGACCTAGAGGAAGCCGAGAAAGGCCACCTGCGACGCCGTTATCAGGCCCGCTCCAGCCGCCTCTTCAGAAGCTACGCCGGCAAGTTGCCCCCGAACTAATTGTCGGGAGACAATAAATCGTCGTACACGCGCTCCACATCGCGGTAAAAGACCACGCCGGGGTAGATTCCGGAATCACGGTGCTTACCGAGCGAATGGGTTTGAAAGGTCAGCTCGTCCAGTTCCGAGAGGGCTCCGTTGATGATGTGATCCACCCCGTTAATCGAGCCATCCGACTGGCGAAGAATAAGCACCACACGGGCCTTCATGAGACGCTTCAAACGATCGTAGAACTCTTTCCCTCGCATGATCTTCAGCCACTTGCGGTCGCCTTGATTGCGTGAAGAAGGTTTGAAGAAGCCGCGGTACTGCTGTTCCTGATCCACATAGTACCAGTTGTGTTCGATTCCGTCTTTGTGCTGATCGAAGCAAAACAGCAAACCCTTGTCTGCCGGCTTAATCTTTTTTGGAGATACCAGTAGGCACGTACTCACGTCGGTGGACAAATAGAGCTTTGCGATCTGAACAAACAGCTGACCAAACTGCCTCGTACGTCCGCGAACGCGTTCGTCCAAAACGTGAGCAAAATCAGAGTGCCAGTATTGGCCGTTGTTGTAGCTCCAGCCACCGCCCATTCCGCCACCAATCCCAAAAAACTTCGGGGACGCATCCCACCCGCTCTCGTTGCGCTTGGTTGTCGTGCGCTGTTGGCCTTCGGAGGTTTTTAGCGAGGTCAGATCTTCACGGAAGTATTCCGCCATCGCCTGAAACATGTCCATCTCGTCGAACTTCTTTTCCACCGTTGGGGGGCCATTGATGAACTCCAAGACTTCCATGCCGACGTACTCAAAGGGTTGCTTTTCCTTAGCGGCCAAACACTTTTGGGACTCTTCCCCATCATAAAAATAGTCGCAGAAATAACCTACGAGTGGAGCGAAGGCTCGGTAGATCCCGTGCGGGGATCTAAGTTGCCGGCGCAGGGCTTCTTCTTGTTTCGTCAGAGGCTTCGGATTCTTCTCGTTCAACGGATAAAACAGATCTTTGCGCCCGAGGCGGTTCGTCAGCAAACGGTGCAAATCCTTACTCAACTCCGCCGGCCAATTCTTCTCCCACCCCTCATCGGAGACCGACACGTTGAGAACCTTCTTGGGAATCCCGGCCGCCGAGGCAATGAAATAATCCGTGGGGCTATAGCTCAGTTGCGTGTCCGGATCCACCGGATCTTGCTTCTTGGGTTTCAGAAGTTGATGGCTAGTGGGAACCTTGGTCGGTAACAACGAAGCCAGTTTTTTCTCTGAGAATTTCAGCTCCTTCAGCTGCCGCCCTTTGGAGGTCACCAGCTCGCGCTCCAAGGTACCAAGAAGCGAAGGGTCTTCCGCCGTCATGTCCGAGACACTCACCTCTTTGCTATCTCCATCCACCGCCGCAAACGGAAACACGCCAATGAAGGGGGAAACTGCTCGGCTTTCTATAGAACGGACTTCCACAAATACCTGAGTGAAGGTTTCGAGCAGCGGGCCTTCGCTAAAATCGTACGCAAAGCCAACCGGCACATCTACCTCGCCCCACTCGCCGACTACCGCTTCGGTTTCGTAGGCACTCAAAAACCGCAAGTGCGCCAACTTGTCGTTGAGCTTCTTGGTAGCCAACTCAGACTGACTCATTTCGCTCGCCACAAACACCACGCGGACGGCAAGTTTCATTCCGGGCCAAAGTTTGTCCTCCAGCTGATGAGGTTCTCCCTGCAAGGTAAAACTCAAATTGCGCTTGAGCTTGGGGATGAATCTAAAGCGAGAGAACTGCTTAAGGGTAAGATGCGCCCAGGTATCAATCTCGTAGTCCGCCTTTTGCCCTGGATAAAAATAGGAAAGCTTATTCACACCCAACCGCAAGACAGGTCCGGTTGTTTTGGCGGCTACAGGAGCGCCGTTGCGTGAGTCCCACTCGAAGAGTCTTCCACTCTGAAAAACGTTAATGTCCTTCTTGAGAGCTACCTTGCGATCTGGAGAGGCTTTGTCCCGAACAATGAGAAAGTAAGCGCGATAGCGCTCTACTTCATCGACATTGTGTTTGAGTACGACTTCCTTGCTGGTGTGGAAGCACCCGTCACGCTGCGGAACGCCCTCTTCCAAGGCGGTAAAATTCGTGGGATCCGATTCGAAAGCTACCTCGTACCTTCCCTGCTGCATGGGTGTGTCGTAGATGTTTTTTAAACAAACGCGAAAAACCAAATGGGTCTCCCGCTCGTACGCGGCTTTGTCTGCGGAGGGGATTGGTTTTCTAAGTATTTGGGTTTTGTCTTCGTCAAAATAGAAGCCGACCGTACTCGGATCGTATTGACCGCTCTGCACGCGGGTCTCCGCCCCCGTTGCCGTCGCCCGCGGATTCACCGCCGTGTCTTTGCTAGCGGGCGTACACGCCGACAAAACCATTACCCCACCCAAAATTAAGCAGAACTTACAGTAAGTCATAAGAAGTCTCGAACAACAAAAAGGCCTGTTGAAAACGATCCTGAAAGGGATTGGCGTTGATAGGCTCTGCATTCGTGTAACCCAATTCCACTCGTAAAGGCGTAGTCGGGAAATCTAGATACAGTGAGGCTCCCAATCCACGCCGGTTATTGTGCCCAAGAAACTTGTTGGAATAGAAAGCCGGGCCCGCATCGGATTCGATGTGAAATAAACTAAAACGCATTCCCGAAACCACCGTCGGAGACCATTGCCACGCAAGCCCGACTGCCCCGAGCATGGCGTCCCGTTTTCCAGACGGCGGATCGAAGTTGCGGTGTGCATTGAACGCGGCACTCGGACGAAAGGCTCCCCAGCGCGATTCCCAGTTGCCGCCGACAGCAATCCCGTGAAAACTGTAAGTCAAAGAGGCGTTTTCTCGAGTCGATCCCGCTCCAGAGTTTCCAAAAAACCGACTGCGGTACTCCACTTCGCGACTGAGATTGAGAAACGCAAAGTGCTGAACACGAATCTCCGCACTCCCGTTCTGCCACCAGTAATTGACCGAAGCCCCTTCTTTGAGAAACGCCGGAAACTGAGAATTTGCAAAAGTGGGGAAGAGCGTCCGACTGGGGCTCGAAGCAAAACTTTGCTCCGCATCGAGGCTGAAGCGCCAGGCTCCCGCGTCCAAGCTCACCGTTTCTCCCACACCGGTGAAAGCCTTGTAGTGAATGAGCGTCGGCAAAGACTCGTGAGGGAGCACGCCCCAGCGCAACCGAACCGGGGACAGCGGCGACCACTGCATGGAAGCCTCGCGAAGCACCAGCCCCTGTTGCGCGCCGTACTCATCCACAAACGAAGAAACATAGGCACCCGTTTGCAAACGCCCAATCGCATCGATCGATACCGTAAGGGAATCCGAAAGGTTGTGATTAAACTGCGCGCCCACGTCCAAACCGCCCGTCTGAGCGCGATGAAATGTTTCTTCCACCCAACGCCCTTCGAATTCGAGACGCAGATCAAGACCAGGAGATTGTGTGAGGGCCCACGCCGACGCACAGGAAATTAGGGACAATCCAATAAACTTAGAAAAGGCCATTCGCTCCACCGCTAAGCATCTATGACTCAGGGCAGTAGGTAGCAGCGCCGTGTTAAGGGGCCGTAAAGAAGATATTAAATTGCTATAAATATTAGGTTTTCCCCTTGTTCCAATCCCAAATACTTGTTAATCGCTAGGCCGCGATGTACGCAATGCGGCAAAAACTATCCGTCGGGCTTACGTGGGTACTCCTTTTGGTCCTGTTACTGCCCGCCCCCGTTCGCGCCTCCGAAGATTGGGATCTTCCGAACCACAGTTCGGCAAACTCAGGAGACGCAGAAAAAGGTGTGCCTCCTGAAGGCGAAGCGGCCGAAGAGGATTCGGCGTCCCGAAAAGAAAAAACGCAGAACGCTTGCTCCGAGAAATGCGGGAAGAGCCGGCCGTTACCATGAAGGAACAGAAGAAAATACACGCAAGCTGCTTGAAGAGGTTCAAAACGGAGCGGACGACAGGCGCCGCCAGCGTCGAGCCAATAAGGTGCTCTACACCTGTGCGTTTGCGCTCTTGTCGGTGGGCATCGTCGGCGCTTTCTTCTTAGGAGGAGGCGAACACCCGCTCGCCCATAACATCTCGGTTGAAAAGAAGTTGGTTGCCTACGATCAAGCTCAAGTCACCGCCGCGCAGGCGGCGATGACGACCAAGGTGAAAACCTTTGAAAATCCAACAGGCGAGTTTGATGAACCCAAGCTTCTGGCTTCGCTTGCCTCTCTAGCTTCAGTCATTAGAACAGAGCTCGCTTCGGGCGACGGGCGTGGAAAGATCCCGAACGGGCTTTGGAGAGTCCTTTACGAAGCCGACAGCGACGGCAGCGTTTCAGAAGCGGCCGAGCGCGAAGGGTTGGTAGACGGCGAACTCATCGGAGACAGCTTTGGAAAGATCCGAGACTTTCTAAAGCGGGCTGACGAAGTTCAGATGCAGCGTTTTGACCGAGTTTTTGCGGTGGCGCTTCTGCGGCTTCTCGAAAATTCGCGCACTTTCGCCAATGGTCTGGATGGCCCCGCAGAGGGCGGCATCTTGGATGAAATGACGTTGGGCGGCTTCCTTTATCAGGAGGTTCTCCCGCTGGCCCGTCTGGGAGCAGGGGCTTCCATGCAAAATGGCGAGCGATTCCGCATCGATCCTCCTTAGTCTCTACGCTATAATTTGAGAAGCACGCCTTCTCATGAGCACGAAAAAGAAAATTCTGTTTGGGTCCCTTTCAGCGCTGTTGGGCCTTGTCGTTGCCGAAGTCTTTCTCGCTTTGGTGAGTCTTGTATACCCCTTGGACTCGGTATTGCTGCTTCACCGTTTTGCGGCAGAGAGTCCTTATTACTTTTCTCTAAAAGAAGTCCCAACGGAAGATAGTAACCAAGACCCTTTATTGGGCTGGCGCAATAAAGGAGCCGACGGGATTTCATACAACGGCTGGAGACAAGATAAAGAGCCCACCTTGCACGGCCGAAAGCGCCGCCTGGCGTTTGCGGGAGATTCGTTTGTGTTTGGAGTCGGGTTGGGAAACCACGAAACCTTGCCCTACTATCTCCAAAAAAAATTGGGACCGGAATTTGAGGTGCTTAACTTTGGGGTGCAAGGATTCGGGATCGATCAAACAGCGCTCGTCACCGCCCACATCCTGCCCGCTTACCATCCGGAGCGGATTATTTTCGGTTTTATCGCCGACGATCTCGATCGTAGCTGCACCGATTTTTCGTTTCAGTTTAAAAAGCCTTACTTTAAGCAGCTCGCAAATGGACTGAGCTTGGAAGGGGTCCCCGCCAAATCGAGACGCGAGACCTACCTCGAGCGCCAAGATCTTTTCAGCTGGCTCAACGATGGCGTGAAGACCTTGCTGAGCCACTCTAGGGTATACGCGCTAGGGGCTCAGGTGCCGTTGACCATTCAACGCAAGCACTGCCGCGAGAAGCTCGGCCCAGCCATCCTGGCCGAGGCCGTCGCCCAGGCTCCAGCGCCGGTTCTTTTGCTGCACCTCGACGGTAAACTTCCCCAAGGCTTTGAACAGGCGTTGCAGCAATTGAACCTAAACTTCGTCTCTGCCGTAGACGCCTTGCCCACCCTCGCGGCCGAGTACGGCTACACGCTGGACCGCCAGGACGATGGTCACCCCAAGGCGGGCATGAACCGTGCGTACGCACAGTTCATCTACGACCAACTTCAAAAAGAAAACCGAACCGCATCTCGAAAATAGGCCTAGAAAATAAAAAACCCAGGCCTCCGAAGAAGCCTGGGTCTTAGTGGCTAAACTTTGCCGATTAGGAAGCGCGTTTGCCTTTGATGCATTCCTTCAGCGCTTTGCCTTTAAGCTTGGGATTCTCTTTAAGGCATTCTTTCTTGGCCACCTTGTGGCTAACTTTTTTGCCGGCTTTGGCCGTCTTCGCACGCGCTTTAGGTTTCGCAGCGGGCGCTTCAGCAGCGGGAGCCGCCGTGTCCACGCCTTCTTCCATCGCGGGTTCGTCGTTCCATTCGGAATCGTCGGCCATCACGGGAGCCGTGACCATGATTAGGGAAGCTAGCAAAGCAAGTTTCAAGAACCAGTTCATTTGAATCTCCTTCAGGGGTTTAGTGTTTTAACCTCGGACTAAAAGTCCTCGGAAGAATAGTCGTCGTTTGAAGTCCCGGAATCGGTCGTGCCGGTATCCGTCGTCGTTCCCGAGTCTTCACTCGGTGTCGATGAGGAATCAGAACCGTAAGCGTCATCGTAACCATCCGACTCCGCCACCAAGTACGCGTTCTGGCCGAAACTGTCTGCCGCTTTGTGTTGGAAGCGCAAGGAAACACCCACGCCCACTAACACCGCTAAGCCAACTACGATAAGATACGATCGCTTTTGCATTCCTTACGTCCTCCTAACGGATCGAGTTCACTACTCACCCATTTCTAAAGCAAACGCGATGCCAGGAAAGTCGAGGCTAAGTGATTCAAATATTTAATTGTTTTGAGGGGTTTTGCCACACTGGCCCCGTTTTCTTGTGGCAGCTTTCTACAGCGGTGACGCAAGGGACTTTTCAAGTTGAGCGGACCGTGCTAGTCTTTAACGTCCCAACATTATTAGAGAATTTCCCGTGCTTGTTTTACTTGTCCATCCCGATAAGTCCCGGCTCAAAGAACTAGCCGATTTCTTTGAGCGGGAAGGTTTTGGAGTTGTCACCGCCACCGCGCGGCAAGAAGCAGTGGGTCTTCTCGCGCGCGAAGCGTCGCCCCTCATCATCAGTGACATCGAACCCGCTCACGAAGCTAATTTTGAGTTGATCCGCGCGGCCAAGGAAGTCGATCCTTTCGCGATGGTGATTCTGCTCGCAGGAGTAGGCAGTTTAGAAGCCGCCATTGAAGCGGTGAGCTGCGGCGCCTTTGACTACCTAACACGCCCCTTTGCCGTAGAAGATCTTTTGGCGACAGCAAGGCGCGCAGAAGCGCGCTACTTAGCACTCGCTGAGCACTCCAAACAAACAGCGCCCGTCCTGCGCGGCGTCCCCTCCGCACCCAAGGTGTTGGTCGGCACCTCGCCCGGAATGCTCGAAGTCTACCGCGCGGTCGCAAAAGCGACAGCCTCGGAGAAAGACGTCCTCATCCTTGGCGAAACGGGCACGGGCAAGGAACTCATCGCGCGTGCGATTCACAACAACAGCCGGCGCAAAGGCAAAAAGTTTTTGGCCATCAACTGCTCCTCGTTAACCGATACCTTGCTGGAATCGGAACTGTTCGGGCACGAAAAAGGAGCCTTCACGGGCGCGACCACCGACAAAAAAGGCTTTTTCGAGGAAGTCGATGGAGGCACACTCTTTCTCGACGAAATAGGCGACATCAGTCCAAGCTTGCAGGTAAAGCTACTGCGTGTGCTACAGGAAGGGGAGATACGCCGCGTGGGGTCTACCGAAAATCGTTCGGTGGATGTGCGTGTGATAAGCGCCACTCACCGGGATCTGCAAGCGTTGGTTAAAAAGGGGCAGTTCCGCGATGACCTGCTCTATCGACTGCGGGTTATCACCGTAAAGATCCCACCACTGCGCGAACGTGTCGACGATATCGAAGAGCTTGTTTACCATTTTCTTTTCCGCCAGGCTTCGGATGAGAACAAGACAGTAAACTACGTTTCTGATGAAGCCATTGCCTTACTCAAGGCCTACCATTGGCCAGGTAATGTCCGTGAGCTGGAGCATGCTATCAGTCATGCCGTATCCATGACCACGACACCGGTTCTTTTCCCAGAAGATTTTCCGGCGGAAATTCTTGATTCGGTAAAACAATCTGCGCCTGCAGAACTGCTGGAAACACCCTCCTCGGCCATGACACTCGACGAAGTGGAGTGCATCCACATCGTCAGAATTCTCGAAGCGATGAACTACAACATCTCCAAGGCAGCTGAAGCCTTGGGAATAGATCGCGGAACGCTCTACCGCAAAGCCGAAAAATTCAAGATATCCCTCAAGAAAACAGCTTCCTAACTGTGGCAAAATCAAACGCTGTGGCGAATTTTCACACCTTGGTCAAGCTCCGCACGCACACCAAGCTAGTGGCACCGCGGTTGCATAAGAAATAGTCAGAATTCGAAGTACCTAATCTTCATCAGCCATAAGGAGGCTATTCATGAAATCCCAGAATAAACCTAAAGCCGAAAAAACGAATCCGAATACCAATCAACAACAGAAAAACCAACCGTTCCCGCAAAACACGAACAACCAAAAGGGAACGACCAATAACAATGCACCTCGCAAGCCGGGACGTGCTTAACTACGGGATTGTTTTGTCGATTAAGCTTAAACCCAATCGGGCCTTTGCTGGCGGCGCACAGAAAACACTCGATGAAGTGGAGTGTGTTCATTTGGTGAAGACGCTCAGAAGCACCGAGTTCAATCTGGAAGCGGCTGCCCACCGATTGGGAATTTCCCTAGAAGAATTGAGGCGGCGAATGGAGAAACACTCCATTCCGCCGTTCCTCGAACCCTTAAGCAGAGACTAAGCGTCGAACTGCTGTTCCACCGCAAGATCCGCAAAACCCGGGAAATCCATTATCCGGGGATCAATCTTATCTGCCGTCGCTAGATGAAAAATAGCGTCCCCGCGATTCACCAATGGGATATTTGTCTTACCCACGATGACGCCTGCTTCTTTGGCGTGAATCTTCACAGAGTCCTCACCAAACGGATTGGAAATAACCCCAAGTAGTGAGTCCTTGCGGACAGTCACCCAAGTGGCGCAAGACTCGAAGCGTACCGCTCTGTGGGGCGCGCAATGGCTGGATTGAGCAGAAAGCTCTGGCGTGTTGGCTTAGGTTTGGTCGAGGGTGGGAGCATCTTCAAATGGCGCATCCATTCTAATCGTACCCGCGAGGCCTGCCTTGATGGCAAGCTCATCAAATCGCAGCGCTTCGCCCCCCTCATAGCAAAGCACAGGAACCTTGCCGGAAGTGGCCGCGGCTCGCAAAGAACCGTCTGGCTGAGACGAGTCCAAAATCACGGGCGCCCCAAAGGCTTTTGCCAATTTGACTAACTCCTTGTCCTGAAAGTTAGTGCGAATTTGGGGCAGATTCGTACGATGAATCGCTCCCGTATGCAGATCCAAGCCGTGCGTACATTTCTCAACCACTTCGGTACGGAACAAGTAAGCAATTTGGGAGGCTAGGGATCCATCGTCCCGCCCAGGAAAAGAGCGATTGAGATCTCGCCTGTCGGGCAAATAACGGGATCGGTTGTTGAAACCAAATACGTTTACGATGGGTACGGCGATAAGCGTTCCGTTGAGTTTTTTTAAGGACGGGCTGCGCAGAAGACGTTTTATTATTTCCACGCCGTTGAGCTCGTCGCCGTGCAAAGCTGCGGAGACAAAAAGTATCGGGCCGTCTTCTTTACCGCGAATGACTCGGATGGGAATGCTCACATCCGTGTAATCGTAGAGTCGGGCTACAAACAGATTTGCCGTCTTGTTCTCACCCAAGGCGATGCTTGTATCGCCAATCCGAATGTCCCCCATTAACCCTTGCCTTTTGTTTTGGTTTTCCCGCGTACCGCGTTCTTCTCCAGATAACTTACGATCATGCCCGCGACATCTTTCTTGGTCGCGCGCTCAATCCCTTCCAAGCCGGGCGAGGAGTTGACCTCCAAAACCAGAGGTCCGTGGTTAGACCGCATGATATCGACACCCGCAACATTCAAGCCCATTCCTTTGCACGCGCGGATTGCGGTAGAACGCTCTTCCGGGGAGATCTTTATCACTTCGGCCGTTCCGCCCCGGTGGAGATTGGAACGGAACTCGCCTTCCTTACCGGTACGTTTCATCGCGGCGACTACTTTGTCGCCAATGACAAAAGCTCGAATATCTGTCGCAGCGGACTCCTTGATGAATTCCTGAACCAAAAAATGGGCACTAAGATTTCTAAAAGCGTCGATGACGCTTTCCGCCGCTTTGTGTGTCTCCGCCAAAACGACGCCTTTGCCCTGCGTGCCCTCGAGCAACTTAATGATAAGGGGGGCTCCCCCTACCATCTTGATGAGATCGTCCGTCATCTTTGTGGAATGCGCGAAACCGGTAACGGGCAGCCCTATTCCTTTTTTTGCGAGAATCTGAAGCGATCTCAGTTTGTCACGCGATCGGGTGATGGCTACCGACTCGTTCAGGGAAAAGCTTCCCATCATTTCAAATTGGCGCAACACCGCCGTGCCGTAAAACGTGACCGAAGCCCCGATTCTCGGGATAACGGCATCCACGTTGTCCAAAGTAAAATCCTTGTAATAGACCATTGGACGGTGCGAGGTGATGTTCATGTAGCACTTCAGTGGATCGGCTACGACCATCTCATGTCCCCGGACTTCCCCGGCCTCTACCAGACGGCGCGTGGAATAAAGATTCTTATTCCGGGACATTACAACAATTTTCATTTGGCCCCTCTTTTTCGAAGCTTCTTTTTGCGCTCCGAGTTCAGCAAGAATGACTGCTCAGTATCAATCAAAAACCGGCCGCGCAAGGCCTCTCTCCCCAAAAGCATCCGAAAACCCATCATGTCCCGGTTGATGAGGGTGACATGGATTTCGAACTTGCGCTCGCCAATCCGGGCCGAGGTGAGGATGGTCGGGCGTCGCGTACTGATGCCGATAGAACTCTTGACCACCTTTTTGCCCACGAGGTGCGCGTGGACTAGCTTCTGACCTCGGCTAGTGTCTTGTAGCGGGGACACCCTGAAACGAACCATCGGTTGACCGGCACGTTCGTAATACTCGATGTCGGTGGCGTGTAAGGCAGACGTCCGGGCGCCGGAGTCCACTTTCACCTTGAGCTTCTCAATCCCAAGCTCCGGCAGCGCAATCCACTCGCGCGCCACCCGATAGGCTGCTTTTCTTTCTTTTTCTTGTTGCCAAACCCACATAGTGCGGAAAAAGCCTCAAACATCAGAACTTGCGTCCATACAAAAACAGTAGATCCGGCAGAGAGCCAATGGTACGGTGTGCCGCGTACCATGAAGAAGTTTTTTAAATTACTCGGTCCTAAATTGTCGGCAATCCTCTTTTTGTGCCTTTTGCTGCTCATCATCGGCTTACCGCAGAACCTGGAACCCGCCAACGTTCGGGTGCTCTTCTGGACCTTTCTGGAGATCCTAAGCTTTACCTTCTCTTCTTTGCTTTCACAGCCCGGCTTGATCCTTGAGCTTTGCTTTGGGCACACTCCCCGCGCGCCCCAGAAAAGCCCAAGATATCACCGAAGCAAAACCCAAAACTTCAACGCCCTAAACAATCCGTAATCACAGCGGAGTGGATTGTTGTTCCTTTTTGAATCGTCTTGTAGCGAATCCAGTACAAGAGCCAGACTCAGATCGTCTATACGCGTTCTGTGCTCGGTATGACCACATGCAATCTAACGAAGTGAAACCATTTTCTAGGAGGTCTACCGTGTCTTTGAAAAACTTTGTTGAAAACTTGGAAATTGTCTCCTGCAAACCTACCGCAACGGGGACTGGTATTGCCCGGCTGATGAAAAAGGAAAGGTAAAACCATCGTGGTCATGGAAGAATCCGAGGCCGTAGGATTCGTCACGGATCGCGATCTCGTCGTCCGCTGCCTCAGCGATGAGGTCGATTGCGAAGCCGTGACCGCGCAAGATATCATGTCTTCTCCCGTCCACACGATCAGCGAAGATGCTTCCATTCTTGAGGCTCACCGAAAAAATGAAGAGAAGGAGATCCGTCGCCTTGTAATAGTAGACAAGAAAGAAGACCGGTTGGTATGGTTCCCATGGCAGATGTCTTTGAGGCTCTTGGCTCGCAAGGATGGCACAACTGTCCGTGGTATCTACGGCCCAACGAGAAACTTTCCGGCGCAACATGCACGGAAAAAGAGGTCACTAGAAAGAAAAAGCCGATCCTCCCGGCGGAGGATCGGCTTTTTTAGACTTCAACGCTATTGACGGAATTACTCGCCCACTTCAGTGATTCGGATCGTGATAACCGCTTCAGGGTACCCGACATAGTTGCGGCTGACCTTTTGCTTCCCGAGACGCGCACGTTCCACTGCTGTTGAAAACCCGCAAAGTCCAAGACTTCAAGGCTGCGTCCGCCGTTTACGATCTTGCCGTTGCCTTCGATATGAGGCACTTCGACGGCCTTGTACTCGACGCGCATGCGATCGATTCTGCGAACCCCTACAATCTGGAATAAAGAGGTGACTGACGACGGGCACGGCGCCATCACGCAACGAATCCCAGTATCTTCGGTCAAGGAGAAGAGGGTGGATTTGCGTTCCCCATCACGCTTGTGCAAGGTCAGCTCAACCGCCACCGGGTACTCAAAGGCTTCATGAGTGAAGGCTTCGGTCAAACCGGCGCGCTGCACCGGACGCTCCCAGGTGGGATCATAGATTCCAAACGAGCTTGCGCTCACAAACACGGTTAGGCTAATGGCTAGTAGTCCAAGTTTTTTCATCTCTATCTCCTAAAAATTTTTCCCTTTATCGGGAACGCTAAGCCCCAAAAGCAATTGTAGTGCCAACGAAAAACCGTCTCTCTCAGGCTCAAGCATTCAGTGACTCGGCGCGTTTTGGCCCCGCCAAACTGGAACCGGTGCCAAAGCCGCCCCAGATATCAGAAGAAAAAATAATCCACCAACATGAGAACTAATAATTTTAGATTATACGCGTGTGGGCCTATAAAGGGGTCCAAGCGGCGAGGCTGCTGGTGAAAAAAAGTTTTAATAAGAGGTTAGAAATGAAAAACATGGTTTTCTCGTTCTTGGTTCTGGTCGGATTTTCCACAAGCATTTTTGGACAAACAATCGCGCAGATGCCTGTTAAGTTGAGTCACGATCGCTACGCGATCGCGAGCTTGGACGACAATCAGGAGCTCGTCATTTCCACACAGTTGATCCAAGACGCCAATCTATTTCAGGAAGACGTCATCACTCAAGAAACTGTTCGAGTCTCTTTGCCGGACGCTCTTTATACAAAGATGCTTTTTGAAACCATTCAGTTGAGCAATGCAAAGTTGAACATCAGAAGACAAGATATTGTTTGCATGATGATTGCCCCTCCAGGACCAAGCGAAGATCTTTCAATCCGCGCGGACTACGATCGTGAAATTGGTTTCACCGGTGAACTCCGTCAGGTGCTGACACAACGTGGTTGCTGGGCGCACATTCACGTATCCCCCGAGCAGGAGCACCTAAAGTTTGTTGCCTACCAACTTGTCGGGCAACTCAATGCTCTGACCCATCAGGCAGTTTCCAGTCACTAATCCTTCCGGGGCGGCTGCGGCCGCCCCTTTCCTATTCTCATTTGTTTCGAAACCGTAACAGCAAGGATGCTTTGTTTCTAACTTGTAACAAAAGCGAGGCTTTGTTCTTTCGGTATTGTAACAAAGGCGTAGACGAGACGAATACAGTCTTTCGCGACATTGTGATGGGTGTTTAACTGCAACGGACGCTAGCTATACTGGAGACTGGGCAGGCGGCAGAAGTTGGAGCTAAAGGTGGATAAAGAAAACAAATTCTATAGAACTGTGTTGATGCAAGAGCTAGGTCGACGCAAAGAGAGAAACCCTCATTACTCTCTGCGTGCCCTCGCCCGAGATCTCGATCTGAGTGCGGCGTCGCTCTCGCGGATCATGTCAGGGAAAACCGCTCTTTCGATCTCGTCTGTTCGACGAATCGTACTCGGCTTGGAACTGAGCCCAGAGGAAACTCTGAAATTCATTACCTCGCTTGAGGATGAAGCACCCAATAAAAGCGCCGTAGAATAGAATTCCTTCGGCACGCAATAGCAAGTAAAATAGGTTAGGTCTTCTATTTCCGACCTAAGCCTTTCATTACTAAAAGTGCGTGTGGACCTAACAGAGAAACAAGCAGCAAAGCCGTATCTAGGTGCGCTTACGGGGCTACGTTTTTTTGCGGCGCTCTATGTTGTAATCTTTCATACCTATCCAAGCTGGCGCATGGAAGGACTCGTCCACTCTCAATGGCTTTGGAATACCATCAGCGCGGGTTATCTAGGGGTTAGCTTTTTCTTTATCCTCTCCGGTTTTATTATCGGCTACACCTATGAGGAGCTGAAAACACAGCAACGCTGGACATTTTGGTCGGCGCGTTTCATCCGTATTTACCCAAGCTACTTTTTAAGTATTCTTCCAGGCCTTTTAGGCTGGGTAGCAATCGCGATCTCTAGCTCCGAAGCAAACTTCAACTTCTATTTTGCGGCGTTCATGGCGCTGGTCCTGTGCCAAAGCTGGCACCCTGCAACAGCCAGAATGTGGAACACTCCCGCCTGGTCGCTCTCCGTAGAGGCTTTTTTCTATCTTCTCTTTCCCTTTTTCGCCCCCTTCTTCGCTCGCCTCAAGAAGCCGTCGCACATATTGCCTCTGCTGGTAGTTGTCTACGTTTTGGGGCTAAGCGAAACTTTCCTGTACCTTGCGTACAATCCTATCGAATACTACCTGGCAGCAACCCCATCCAACCAAGGACTTTCGGGAACTCTCATTAAGTTTCATCCCTTGATGCACTTGCACGAGTTCGCCGTGGGACTGCTATTCTGTCGCTTGTATCTAAATCGATCGGAGCGCTCGAACGGGTACCAGCGGGCTGGAGCTTCTCTGCAATGGCTCTGCATTGGCTCAATCGCGGGAGCCATCCTCTTCAGCTCTGAGATCCCCTATTTTCTTCTTCACAACGGCCTGCTCTCCCTGATCATGGGATTCCTCCTGGTCCTTCTTGCGGAATTTCCTAGAACCGGTTTGGCACGTGTTCTGGCCTCGCCCGTTTTCGTTCTACTAGGCGATGCGAGCTACGCGCTTTATATCTTCCATGTGGTGATTCGCACAGGACTCGGGGAGTTTTACACAGTTCATTTTGACACCAGGCCCGTGCGGACAGGATGCCTTTACATGGTTGGGTGCGTGCTGTTTTCGGTCCTCTACTATTCGACCGTTGAAAAATACTTTCAGACACTAGGACGGCGGGTACTCAAGCGAGTCTCTACTCCGCGGGCAACCGGCTAGCTTCAGTGGCTGCTTCCATCACTGCGCCTCCATACCAGTAGCTAAAGAGATGGGCGCAGTTTGCAAACGGCATGTGGTTCGCAGCGCTTGGCAGGTGCTGCACCTCCGACTGGAAAAGCAGAGGAACGAAACTGAGTTGATTGGCAAGGTCCCGAAGCAGAGCCATGGTCACCACCTCTTCGTAGTGGTTGAGCGACATTTCAAAAATGTCGGTGTGTATCCCCGGGGTTCCTACTCGTTCATTCTCCATAAAGCTCCAGGTGGCTTCGGCCGGAAACCCAAAACGGCTTCTGTAAAGCTGGCTGGTAAGGTTGCCACGTTTGCCGCCGAGAGCAGGGCCGCTCGACTGGACAAGGAGTTTGGAGTTCATGACGGTGTGCTGGATATCTCCCGACACAAGGACGGTCTCAATGCCCCGTAGCAGCCGTTCGATAGGGGCGCGTCCCGCCTCGGGGGGCTCTCCCCGCCGCTTCGGTATGTCAGCGAAGTAACGACGAATGGAGTCACGATAGGCCGGATCGGCAAAACAAGCTTTTTGGGATTCGGCCAAAAGGCGAGGTACTGGGGTAGCGCTCCAACGGTGCAGCTCATGGGATAGGACCAACGCTTGGGCTACGCGAGCAAGGTTCTTTTTCAATTCCTTAGATCGCATGAAAAACTTCACTTCGGCCTCTCCGCCTTCAACCCACGGAAGTTCCGAAAGCACCCCACTCAGCTCCTTGGATTGGTGGACTTGGCCACCTTCCAAAAAATAGACCGGGTACTGGAATGTGTTCTCATCGCTAAGGCGGTATTCCTGGTCCGGGAGATCGCGTGGCAGCCCCTGAAGCCCCCGGTCAAAAAACCGATCCTGGACCGGAAGCCAAGCCGGTTCCCATTGAATGGCTATCGCTAAAGTGAGCAGGACTTTTTCGGGTTTCCCGGCTTCCGTCACCATAACGGCTGGCCAATACCCGTTGCGTAGTAGGAAGAGTTCTCGGTTGTAATCCGAACGTGTGTTCTGATTGATGTGTTCCAAGTAGGTGGATTCGTTCTCCACAAAGTCCGCTGCGGCATTTAGAAGCTGAGCGCTTTCCTTTCTATTGCCTTCCCGCAGTAGATTGTCGACTAGGGGGCTTGAACCCCGGATACGTTGCAAAACGCGGCCGATCGCTAAGGGCTTCACCACATAGGCGTCATACACTTCGTCACCAGCCACCACGCGGTAACCCACGTAGTAGGTCTCTACGCCCCACGCAGGGGTCACGCAGAAAAGAAGAATAAAGGCAAAGCGTCGCATGAACGCTCGCACCGTAGCTAGATCCTCAAAAAATATCAAGATCGGCTTTTTCCTTGACGGCCCGATAGCCTGAGCTTATCAACGGATCCGTTTAGTCGTTTTGGTAAAACTTTTAATCGATTTGATAAATCGATATGGGGAAGGAGTAACTCAATGAAATACCTTACGATAGGATTAACGTTGGCTATGTTTTTGCTCGCAGGTTGCGGCTCGGACAAGAAGGGAACCACGGCAGGCGCAGGGGGGCCTGGCGGTAGCGGTTCCGGGACGGAAAATGGGGGGAATGGTGGCGGCGCCAACTTTGGCGACACCTACTTCCCACTCGCCAAGAATCTGGAATGGACCTACGACACCAAGGTTGAGGGAACCTCGGTCTGCAAGGCAGGCAAGCAGGTCACCAAAGTCAACGCCATGGCCAAGGACCAAACCGGAAATGACTACTATGTGGTTATCGGTGACACGTGCCTTCCCTACGGAGCCTTTCGCGCCGAAGAGGGCAGCACTCTGATTCAGGTCGGCCAATGGGAAACTTACCTAAGTGCCAAATTCGAAGTCGGCGAAACCTGGAGCTCTTTACTCGGAAGCTACGAATACGTTGAGAAGCTGGAGTCCTTCGAAACTCCGGCGGGCACGTTCAACGACTGCGTGGTTCGCGAAGAAGGTACCACCAAAACCCGTGATACCTACTGCAAGGGAGTTGGGCTGGTACACACCCAAGGAACAAACTTCGAATCCACACTCATCAAGAAAAGCTTCACAAGGAAGCCCCAGAAGCAATGCTAGGGACGCCGTCAGTGCAGGTCCGGCGGCTCCCCCGGCCCACAAAGCCAGCAACGATCTCAAGCACCACCTGAACAGTTTCCTTTTTAGCCGTCGACAAATCAAGTTCTCGAGTGGTGAAGGCATCAAGCAGTGCGCCGGTCACCACGCCTTGAAGCGCACGCGCCATGGCCCGACGCCGCGCCAACGACAGCTTTTTTAGAGGGGGGCTAAGAGCCAGTATGGCCTCAAGCCGTCGCCGGCCCGTCTCACGGAGTTGGGAATGAAAATCTCGTTCCTTCTTGCTGTAGCTCGCCAGGTAGTAGAGAAGCAACATGACCGCCGCGTGCCTTGGGTATTGTTCCAACCAGTTAAAGTTGGCGTTCACGTAGGCTTTGAGAAGAGGTTCCCAGTCCGCTATCCCAACCAAGTCCTCGCTAATAATTCGTTGAGCGGAATGCCCCACAAAGCGAACGGCTTGGCGGATCATCTCGTTGCGATCCTTGAAATAATAAACAACATGCGAGCGCGCCATGCCCACGCGCTTGCCCACCGACTCGAAAGTCACCTCGTCGATGCCCTCTTCTGCGATGAGGTCAATGACCGCCGAGATGACCTGAACCGTGCGCAGATCTTTCTGTCGCGGCTTAAAATCCAGGATGTCCTGGTAGAGTTCAGCTAACTGGAGATCTGAATGCACAGAGGTTCCTTAGACTCAAAAATATTGCTTGTCATACCTGAATCTGTTAGCGGGATCAACCGGAGGCCCCGTTGAGCGGCATGAGACTGAAGGTCCAATCAGAACTGAATCTACCTGTTGGGAAAGCCTGGGAACGGCTTTTGGACCCAAACCACCTCGTAGCCATTTCAGCCCCTCTAGTGCGTTTTGAGGGTCTTCTACCGGACCACTGGGAGGTGGGGGTCGCCTATGAATACCACCTGCGAATCCTTGGTAGGCGCTTTAAGGAGCCCCATCGGATCGAATTCAGAGAAGTCTCCAAAGCCCACCACCGCATCCAAACGGAGGAAAGTGGCGGTCTCATCCGTAGCTGGCTGCATTGTTTCACTCTGGAATCGATTGGAGAGAGCCGGTGCCTTTACACAGACTCTCTAAACATTGATGCCGGCCCCTTCACGTTGGGGGTTTGGACTTTCGCGCAGGCGCTCTACCGCCACCGTCACCGGCGTTGGAAAAGACTCATCCGCGTAGCGGCCTCTTAGCGGAGCAGCTGATCGATGTCTTGTTGGTAAAGCCCGGACGGGAGCAGACGAAGATAAGGCACTCGCGGACCACGAATGGACTCATTTTCGCCCAGTTCGGCAATGAGGACTTCGACCTTATCGTGATCCCCCTCAGAAAGAACGCCTCTATCGAACTCAAGCCGGATGTCCAGATAACGCTTTTCGGATTTCGGCAAAGCCACAATAACGCGTTTTAATTTTCCCATGCTGACAGCGATTTGCGCGCGGCCAATGGGGTTATTTAGGGCAGCGCTGAGAATTCGATTCCTGGCCGCAATGACCTCTTCTGTCTCTTCGAAGCGGCTCAGTTGATGCGCTAGTTTCTTACGCAGATCTTCGATTTCCAAACCCTCGGGGTCCACAGTTTTTACTCTGTCCCTAAGCGCGGTACCGGTTTTACCTTCCAAAAAAGCGACGATAAAGGCCACTTCACTCGTCTCAAGCAGTTGCGCTTCGGTGTGGGTGAGTTCCGGACGGGTGAGCAAAAAGAAAGCGAGCATCAACTTAGAAAGGCCGACGCCTCGAAAATCGACATCCACCTGCGTGTCATAAGAAAGGTAGTGTTTATCCGCAAAACCCATGAAGTAGGTTTGGGGCAAAACCGTTTTGTGATCGCTGTAGTCCAACTCCACTTTGACTACGGTGTCACCCGCTTCACTATAGACAGGCGTTACTCCAACGATGGAGGGGTCCTTGGCTTTGAGAGCATTCAGAACTTCTGCGTGGAGCTGCTCATAGATAGCCGCAAAACCCTCGCGTACAAAATCATCACCATCGGGACAGCCGAAGGCGCCCACCGCCAGGCACAGAATGCCTACAAAGCCGAATATACGTTTCATGACCCTGCCGGAGATAGCACAAAGCGCCCGCCACTGGAAGCAACAAAGCTGGACAAAGCCTCCCGCCTGCATTAACTAATGGGAACCACTTAAGTATCTCTGTTTCTCGCAAGAGAGAGACTCACTGTGGGGGCGTAGCTCAGCTGGGAGAGCACTAGCTTTGCAAGCTAGGGGTCAGGGGTTCGATCCCCCTCGCCTCCACCAAACAGGAGCCAGATGGACGCCCAGTTCTGGATAGACCGCTGGACCGAAGGCGCAACGGCCTTTCACCAAACTAACTTTCACGATTTTCTCGTTAAATACTTCCCGCAGCTTGAACCTCGCCCCGGCGAGCGCGTGCTCGTCCCGCTGTGCGGGAAATCAAAAGATCTACTCTGGTTGAGTCAGCTAAACCTGGAGGTACAGGGTTTCGAACTGTATGAGAAAGCAATTGAGGCCTTTTTCGTGGAGAACGAGCTTCCCGCCCCTACAAAATCTTCGCACGGTCCCTTCACGGTCTACAGCCTTCACAATCTGAGTCTCCATGTAGGAGATTTTTTTTCCTTCGAAGAAAGGGCCACATTTAGTCTTGTGTATGATCGAGCCGCCTTGGTGGCGCTTCCAGCCGATCTGCGAAAGCGCTATGCCAAAAAGCTGAGCGCGGCCGTAGCACCTTCGGGCAAACAACTTCTCATCTCGTACACCTACGATCCCGAACAACTTGCCGGCCCTCCTTTTAGTGTGGATGAGACCGAGATCCAAAGGCTGTATTCGGCTGATTTTTCCATACGCGTTTTGGAATCCCGTCCCGCCAAGGAGCCCAAGCTGGCCGCGGCGCACGCGATAGAAACCGCTTACCTTTGGAAAAAATGAGAAGAGACCACGGTATTCTCGTTTCTTTGCCTCGTTGCTTTCACGAAACTGGCGTTTGCCAATCCGGTGCGGCACAAGCGTTTCGAGACTGGGCCAAGGTCGCGAGCGTCACCCTCCGAAGCACCGCTCCGGGTGGGGACAATTCCGATCTTCTGAGACTCGGTGAGAGCACTGGAGACGCCCGCGTAGTGGCCTTGGGCGAAGCGGTACACGCCAGCCATGAATTCGTAGAATTCAGGACGCGGCTCTTTGAGTACTTGGTTACAGAGAAAGGTTTTCGCACCATCGTGTGGGAATCCGGAATTCTTGAATCCTGGCCGTCGACAAATATGTCCAGGATGTGGACAAAGACTACTCGCTGGAGGAACTCCGCTCTATTTATGTGGGAGGTTTTACCTACCACATGGGCATTTGGGAAGAAACCCGAACCCTGCTTGATTGGATGCGCGCGTACAACCGCACGCACCGCAACGATCCCGTCCACTTTTATGGCCTCGATCGCCCGGGCTCAGGGCTGCTATTGCACCTTCCGGTACAGCGTGCACTTCACTACCTGCGAAGAGTCGCTTCTAAGAAGATCCAACATTTTGAGCAGCAACTTCTACCCACCGTCGAGCGGCTCACGCCTGAAACCCATACGAAACGCTCGATCCGGCGGACCTCGTTCCCGTTGTGGTGAAACTCTACGACGGACTGGATCAAGCGATCGTAAGCTTTGACCCAAACTCTGAATGAGCTATTGGAAGAACTCAAAACACACGAAGAGGAATTCACTTCGAAAACCGGAAAGGCCGACTACGAATGGGCCGAGCGGGCTGCCATTGTCGCTAAACAAGTGGAGGAAGGCCTTGAAATTGCCGCCCGCTTCTCCGATCCGTACGCGGCCGAGCCAACCGCCCTCGAGAAAGCCATGTTTGAAAACCTAAGGTGGGTGCTCGGGCGACAGCACAGGGGCGTTTTACTTTGTGCGCACAACGCGCACATTTCCCGGGATCTGAGCGAGCAGCCTTCAGTTGGCCTGGGGGTTTACCTCGATGCTTTCCTGGGTAAAGACTACTACGCCATCGAAGCAACAGGCCTTTCGGTAGAGGCCGCACTCGTAGAAGATCCTAAACTGGTAGCGCTTCGGCCCGACAGTTTTGAATCTCATCTTGCAAGCGTAGAGAAAGAACGGGCAGCTTTTTTAGACTTTCACCAAGCCCCTTCGGACGTAGCCAAATGGCTCACAGGCGAGTTTAAGACGCGCCACCCGCAACTCTGGGCAACCGAATTGCCGTACTACGCTTTCGATGGTGTTTTCTGGGTTCCGAGTATTACCAAAGGGGCCCGAATTCGCGGTGGTTCACCGCTTCGGGACTAAGTCCTACCACATCTTTGCGCGTCGCTATTTTAGCTTCTTGGACTCGATAAGGGCATCGGCGGAGAAATAGGCCCCTTCACTCCACCCTGGCCGGTCGAGCCAATAGCCCTCCCCCACGAGCATCAGATTGGGGTGCGCCTTGAGCGGTTGCCGCGACCATTCGGCGATCTCTGCGTTACTGAACTTTGAGCTTTTGTGCGCGTAGTACCAACCCGCGGGCCAATAATGGAGGGTTGTCGCGCGCGGTTTTGGGATCTTGATTGGGTGCTTCGGGTGTCCAAAAACTTTCGCAAGCCCTTCGAGCACTTCCGCCTCTATACCCGCTACTCCTTTCTCTTTAAAAAGAGTAGCCCACTTCTGGTTGCAAACAGGATCGTCGCTGTACACGGAGCGAGTGGGACGCTGTTCGCGCTCGGCAAGATAGGCCTCCTGCGGTATCTCCACGTGGTTGACACACGAGTCATTGCTCCAAGCTCGCCATACTTGACCGGACGGCTCTGAATTTTTGGGATCATGGGCCTTTTCCCACCAGGCCTCATCCCAAAGTTGGTTGATGACTACGATGGGAACAGGCAGAATGGCCTCATATTGCGGAGCTTTGCGTATCGCCTCTACTAAATCCCCGCTCACTTTGTTTAAAGCCAGTTTGGGAATTGCTAGCACCAGCTTGCTTGCTACAAACTGATTCTCTGCCGTCGTCGTTAATTCATATTCATCTCCGCTTTCTTTCAATGCTTTCAAACCTTCTTTTAGGTAGATGCGGACCTTTTTTTCAATCTGCTCCTTCATGCGTTCGACAAAAACGTGCATGCCGCCTTTTGGATAAAGATTGTCGGGTCCCGTTT
>JAWKNY010000015.1:0-84497 GCA_041391485.1 Bdellovibrionota bacterium
CAAATACATCACCAACCATTTCTTCCTTTTCGGCGCCACCGTCATTTTCAAAATCTAAGCACCTTGCCGTCGCTCTACTTTAGGGCGAGGATGAAAACGTGCGTATTGCTTTGATCCATAACGCTCGCTTTCCGGTAAAAACTTACGGGGGAACGGAGCGGGTGGTGTGGTGGCTCGCCAAAGGCCTGCATGAGGCCGGACACGATGTAACCCTGGTTGCCCATCCAAAAAGTCAAAACCCGTACGGCCCCGTGGTCCCTTACGAAGAAAGACGCATCGAGCGCACCGTCAGAAGCGTCGATGTTTACCATTACTTTGCGCCACCGGCGGTACTTCCCGAAAAACCCTACGTCGTCACCATTGGTGGCAACGGTCAGCTCGGCGAACGTTTTTTGCCAAACACTATTTTCGTCAGTCAGGATCACGCCCGACGCCATAACTCTCAATGCTTTGTTCACAATGGCTTGGATCCGGACGAGTACCGTTACAAAAGAAAGAAAAGTAATTACGCCATCTTTTTGGGCAAAGCGTCCTGGAACGTAAAGAATGTCAAAGGGGCTATCCGCATCGCTCGAAAAGCGCGCGTGCCTTTGAAGGTCCTGGGGGGAAGCCGATGGGTTTTCAAGCGCTGGCGTGGCGTGCATTGGGCAGGCATGGTGGGCGGCGAAAAAAAAGCAGAGCTCATCGCCGGAGCGCGGGCACTTCTTTTCCCGGTGATCTGGAACGAGCCCTTTGGCATCGCCGTTACGGAGGCGCTTGTCAGTGGGACCCCGGTCGTCGCACGTCGATTGGGCTCTCTACCCGAACTTATCGTTCCGGAAGTCGGCTATCTTTGTGACTCCATGCGTGATTTCAACGCCGCTCTTTCAAACGTGGACCACTTCTCAAGCGTGACCTGTCGTGAATGGGTTCTAGAAAAGTTTACCTACACGCAAATGGCCGAAAAATACCTGCACTATTACGCCCGCGTCCTGAATGGTGAGACCCTCAATCCCGTTCCCCCGCAAGCGGTGGCCTCACCCGCGCGGACCTTCCCCATCCCGGATTAGATGCCGAAGCACTTTGACTAGGGAGCTTTTTTTGGCATACTACCCCCCAAGAAAAACAGGAGTAAACAATGGCTAATGAGCGCGGATATAGCAAAGACCTTCTAATTCTTCCTTTTGATCACCGCACGTCCTTTCAGAAAAAGATGCTTGGACACGGCAACCCCCCCACGCCGGCGGAAGTCCAGCAGGTTGCGGAATTCAAAATGATGATCTTCGAAGGCTTCGAAAAGGCCGTAGGCACCGGACTCCCCAAAGAAAAGATGGGCATTCTGGTCGACGAACAATTCGGCTCGGCAGTCATTCAGAAGGCCAAAGCTTTTGGCTGTAGCGTCTCGGTCGCGGCGGAGAAGAGCGGTCAGGATGAATTCGATTTCGAATACGGAAACGACTACGCCAAGCACATTGAGTCCGTGAATCCGGACTTTGTTAAGGTTTTGGTCCGCTACAACCCCGAGGACGACGCCACGCTGAACCAGCGACAAGCGCAGAAGCTAGCGACCTTGGGCCAGTACCTGAACGAGAAGAACCGCAAATTTATTTTTGAGCTCCTTGTCCCGCCAACGCCGGCGCAGCTTGAGCGCTGCAAGGGTGAAAAGCCGGTATTTGACGTCGAGATGCGCCCCAAGCTGATGGTGCAAGCCATTCAGGAACTCCAGAAGGCCAAGGTGGAACCCGACGTGTGGAAGCTCGAAGGCCTGGATCGCAAATCCGATTGCGAGATGGTTGTGGAAGCCTGCCGCGAGGGCGGACGCGACAAAGTCGGTGTCATTATTCTTGGACGTGGAGAGAACGACGCCAAGGTGCGCGAATGGTTGCGCGTAGGTGCCAATGTGGCCGGTGTCATCGGTTTTGCGGTGGGACGTACGGTCTTCCAACAAGCCTTGCTCGATTTCCAGGCAAAGAAAATCAGCCGGGAAGACGCCATCGGACGGATTGCCGACAGTTACGCTGGATTCTGCCGTCTGTGGTTAGAGGCACGCGAGGGATAGGTAAGACCCATCTCAGAAGAAATCCAATTTAATCTGAAGTCGGGAAAGCTCGCGGCCAAAGTGTGGGGGCCAGAGGGGGCGACCCCTGTGCTCGCCTTGCACGGCTGGCTGGACAACGCCGCCACGTTTGATCGCCTGGCTCCGCGCCTCAAAGGCATCCGCCTCGTCGCGCCCGACTTTCTCGGACATGGATTGTCCGATCACTTGCCAGAAGGCATGCAGTACCACTTCATTGGATCCGTTCCCGTGCTGGCTGAGCTTCTGCACGCGTTGAAGTGGAAGCGCTACGGGATACTCGGGCATTCCATGGGGGCTGCAGTCGGCAGCCTGCTAGCGGCCATCAGTCCCGAAGAGGTCTCTGGACTTTTCCTAATCGATTCCATTGGCCCGATGTCAGACAGCGCGGAAGGCAATGTCACTCGCCTCAAGCAGTTCGTCGATAGGTGGGTGCGGGACCCTCGCCGATCCTCTCCGCGGGTTTTTTCCGCGAAAGAAGACATGGTAAAGGCACGCCAAAAGGTGGCGTCCATTAGCACCGAAGGCGCCCGCTGCATCGTTGAGAGAGGTTCGATTGCCGTAGAAGGCGGTTTTAGCTGGAGCAGTGACCCTCGCCTGACGCTGCCGTCGTCCCTGCGAATGACGGAGGAGCAAGTCCTGGCGTTTCTGGCCCAGATCCGATGCCCTACCGAGATTCTATGGGCGACAGAGGGCCTACCCGGGCGGCTTCCCTACATCAAAGATCACCTCGAAAAGCGCTGTCAGGCGATCCCGCATCTAAAACAGCGCCACCTAGAAGGTGGCCATCACCTTCAGCTCGACGTCCCCGAAGCGGTCGCGCCTCTCGTGCAGGCTTTTTTCGACGGCCTGAAGCCCTAACGAACGTTCAGACCCAGACTTTCCAAGAAGGCCACGTTGTTGGGTTCTCTTCCAAGGAAGCCCTTGATGAGCTCCGAAGGATCTACGGTGCCGCCCTTTTCAAGAATCCAGTGACGGTAGTCCGCACCGGTCTTGGCGTTCAGAAGCCCTTCCTTCTCAAAACGGGTGAACATGTCTTGAGCGAAAACCTCAGACCACAAATACCCGTAGTACCCGGCATCATAGCCCCCCATCAAATGCCCGAAACTCGCTTGCGGCTGAGTCCCCGGCGGCATGGCGATGAGCATGATTTCCTTCTGAAGCTTTTCGTAAACCGCAGTGGAATTTACCGACGCCGACGTATGGTACGTCATATCGAGCATTCCAAAGAAAAGTTGGCGTAGGTAAGTAATGCCTGCATTGGCAAGCTTGGCCTTTAATAGGGAATCCAACAATTCGTCCGGCAGCGTCTCCGTCGGCCGCTGGAAATGGCCGGAGAGTTTGCTCAAGGACTCCTTGTTCCAAACCCAGTTCTCCAACATCTGCGAAGGCGCCTCCACAAAATCACGCTTCACGCGCGTCCCGGAGAACGTCGTGTAGGGAGCTGTGGTTAACACCTGGTGCATGATGTGGCCGAACTCGTGAAATTGGGTTTCCACTTCACTATGGGTCAACAAGGACGGCTGCCCCTCTTGAGGCGCATTGTAGTTCGCCACAATGGAGGACACCGGACGCTGGTAACTTCCATCCGGCCGCGTGTACCCCGAAACCAAGGTGAAAGCAGCCGCGTGCCCGTACTTTCCAGGGCGCGGGAAAAGATCCATGTAAAAACTTGCTACATGTTTATTAGTCTTTCTGTCGACGACCTTGTAAGCAAGTACCGAGTCATGCCAGCGAGGGGCGTCGGTGTCTTCTACGAAGTCCACGTTCAGTAGGGTTTCGTAGATTTCAAACATTCCCTTATTCACCGTCGCAAGGGGGAAGTACTCTTTTATCTTCTGGTGATCGACCTGGTACTTCTCTTTCTTTATCTGGTTGTCGTAATAGCGCCAGTCCCAAGGCAAGATCTCGGTGGCGCCGGGCTCATCCTTGCGCTTGAACTCGAGCATCTCCGCTAGATCGGCTTCACCCTTGGGTTTTAGCTTGGCAATGAGGTCGTTCAGGAAGGCGAGCACCTTCTCCCGGCTCTTTGGCCATCCGCTGTTCCAGGACGAAGGAGGCATGGTTCTTTTGCCAAGTAACTCTGCCGACTCGTGTCTTAAGCCAATGGCTTGCTCCAGCAAATCCGTATTTCGATCGCCGCCACGGTTAAAAACTTGATTTGTAAACGCCGGCGCGCATCCGCGTTCTTCGCGTTCTGCATGAAGGGAAATACCGGGGTAAGAAAGGCCGACTTTGTACTTACCCTCTTCGGTCTTTTCAAGCCCCTTGATGTAGTCTTGGGGCAGGCCTTCAAGCTCTTCGAGACTAACAACGAGAAAGTCCTTCCATTCCACCAGGTTCTTGTCGAACTCGGTGGTGATTTCCACTAGCTTCTTCTTTTTCTCGATGAACTTCTTTCGCTTCTCGCGGTAGCTCCAAACCGTTGCGCTGAAACTCTTCCAGGTATTCTGTCACCAGCCGTTTTTGCACATCACCTAAGTTCTTGCTCTTCGCCTCGGCGGCTTTCACCACCTTGTAGAGGTCTTCACGCGCGAAAATGTCCACGTAAAGCTTCGCGATGGCTTGTTCGCATTCATCCGCGGCCTCACGTACCTCGGCGTCCGGCGAAACGTACTTCAAAAAATTGACCGGTTCGAGGCCGGTGGAGAATTCTGCTAAAGCGGTTTCCAGGGCCAGTACACCCGTATCGAAATTAACCGTCGACAGATCAAGGCCAGCGATCGTATCGATGCCGGAGTTGACTCGATCCTGCTCTTGGTCGCAGATACTTCGAATCTCGTCAGGGGTATAAGAGAAGTTCAGTTGCGTGAGATCGTGCATGCGCTCTCCTGTGTCGGTTGCGCCCCTTCCCGCCACAACGTTGTTGTTTCCGCTGCACGTGATGACAAGGAAAGACGTCACCATAAAGATACAAGAATATAAGATTTTCACCCCAACCCCCATGTTTTTTACGGTAGGAGCAATCCTTCACGGATCGCACAGAAACCCTCACACCAATTTTTAGTATGGAAGGTATAAGGTCAAGCTTACTGGAGAAGGGTGTTAACTTTTGTCGTTAAGAGTGCTCGAGACCTTCTAGGAAGGCTCCGCGTCGATAGCGGCAGCACACCCGGAACCCGCAGCAGTCACCGCTTGGCGGTAGATCTTGTCGTGAACATCCCCTGCAGCGAAACACACCGGGCACACCCGTCTGCGTGGTGGGCAACTTAGCAAGTTTGATGTATCCGGTTTCATCTAGATCCAGATGCCCTTTCAGAAAATCCGTATTGGGTTTGTGTCCGATCGCCACAAAAACTCCGCCACAGGGAAGCGTGGAAACCTCACCCGTTTTCAGATTCTTCAAACGAACGCCTTCCACCTTGTCTTCGCCCAGAATCTCTTCAATGCCCGTATCCCAGATGAAATCAATCTTGGGGTGCTTCAGCGCCCGGTCCTGCATGATCTTGACGCCCGAAGTTGATCGCGGCGGTGCACGACGGTGACCTTTGCAAAACGGGTCAGGTAGTTGGCCTCCTCCATGGCGGTATCCCCACCGCCCACTACGACCAGATCCTCATCCCGGAAAAAGGCCCCATCGCAGGTCGCACAGGCCGAAACCCTTTGGCCATGAGCTTTTGTTCGGAAGGCAGGCCCAGCCATTTGGCTGAAGCGCCTGTCGCGATGATTACGGCCTTCGCTTCGTACACCGTATCGCCACAATAAACCTTGTGCGTTTTGCCACTGAAGTCCACCTTGGTAACGTCTTTTTGTAGGAACCGTGTTCCAAACCGCTCCGCTTGTTTGCGGAACATCGGCATCATCTCGGGCCCCATGATGCCGTCGGGAAAACCGGGGTAGTTCTCCACGTCACTGGTAAGCATCAGCTGCCCGCCAACCTGGTAGCCCTCAATCAGCAGCGGCTTAGGTTGGCTCGCGCGGTGTAAATGGCTGCCGTATAGCCTGCGGGTCCCGAGCCTATGATGATTACCGATTCCACACTCATTCCGTTCCTCCGTCGTCCACTACGTCTTGCTTCATTTCCACAAAGAGATCACGCAAGGTAGTTTTCAGATCCGTAAAATAGCAACCCGAGAGCCTATCCTCAAGTTTATCGATGCTGAGCGACAAGCCCGCAAAAGGGTTCGCTAGTTGTTCCCTTGAGGCGACAATTTGCAAGGGGTCCCCGTGAATTTCCAGAAGCAGCGAGAGGATATCCCGAATGGAGGTGGCTTGAGGGGCAGCGATGTGCATCACTTCGTATCCCGGCCTCGCCGATTCCACCAAATCTACCATCATGCGAGCGGCGTCCCGTACATCGAGAAAATGCCGGGTTACCTCGGCATTAGCCACGGAGATCTTAGATTCGCCGGCGGCGGCCGCCTTAAGAATTTTACGAATCAAGTCGGGCGCCACGAAGCCCACTGTCTGGCCCGGGCCCAGGCAGCTATCGATACGCCCAACGACGGCCTTGAAACCGTCGCCCGCCGCCTGCTCCACACAGCGTTCGGCCAAATATTTGCTAAACGCGTACTTGCTACCAGGTGCCACCCTGGAGGCCTCCCGCACAAGTCCCGCTTGATTTCCATAGACCTGAACCGAGCTTGCCAGAAAGAAGGTCTGCTTGAAATCGATTGCCTTGAGTCCCTCAAGCAAACTTTGAGTAGAGAGCGTGTTGTACTCAAAATATTGCGGAAATGGCAGGTCTTCGGAGACTCTAGACAAACCCGACAGGTGATACACTCTGTCGACTGGATTCTCCTTCAGCCATTTCGTTACGCTTGAAGCATCCGCCAGATCGAGGGCAACAGTCTCTGCCCCCGGTGCCACTTTTCCAGATCGGCTAGAAATGTATATTTGGGCATTGGGCACTTGGCGGCGGAGTGCCACCACCAAGTGCTTACCCAGAAATCCGCTTCCGCCGGTAATAAGGATTTTCACGGGCGGAGACGTTATCACCGAATAGACCCAACGTCTATTTAGTACCGGCGACGGTCAGAGCGTCCTCAAGAAGCTGGCGTACTCGCGCCGGATCGTAGCCTTCGTTGACGCTGACCTCTACCGTTGCCGCGCGGCCGTAGATCGAAAAGCTCGACCCGGGCTGCACCGAACCGTCCACCAGAGAACAGGCCGTATTCTCATCCGAGATTTCAAGACTCACAAACTCGTGCTCGTATCCGGAATGGATCAGAAAACTAAGTTGCGAAAAAGTCTCCCCGTTCCATTGCGTCGCTAGAGTCACTTGCTCACTTTCTGACTGCAGGCCATTGAAGAAGACATCTAGCTGCTCGGAATCCTTGGCCACGTAAGCGCTCAAGTCACCGTACTCGGCGATCTGCGCGTGGAGACGAATCGGAAAAGCCGTGATGCTGCCATCGGGACGGTAAAGCGTCGAACCGGATCGCGCTAATCTTCCGTTGTCGTAATAAAAGGTATTCCCGCTCTTGAGTAGCCGTCCGCTTGGGTAGTAGTACGTTTCCCCACTCTTCAGCAAACGGCCGTCCGGGTAGTACAGTGTGCCACCTGATTTCAGTAAACGCCCGGTCGAGTAGTAAAAGGTCTCACCACTCTTCAGAAGGCGTCCGCTGGCGTAATAGAGCGTGTTACCGCTCTTTAACACGCGCCCGCTCGGGTAGTAGTAGGTCTCTCCACTCTTGAGCAGTCGGCCGCCCTTGTACTGAATCGTTCCGGGACACTCCACGGAATAACCCGTAAGACTGAGTCCCATCCCCAAAATAACTAGTAGTTTTTTAACTTTCATTTAGCCCCCCAATTTTGCCGCTAACAAGGAGCGGCAATCTTTACTGGGTACGGGAAAGCCGGACTCCTGTCATTGCCCCCCGCATCACAAGGCCTCCCTGCGCCGTTAAACGCTTGCCAGGCGCTTATCCCACGACTAGAAAAACAAAAGTGAAAGTGCCAAAAGAGAATGAATTTCGGTGTGTTGTCACAGGCGGCTGCGGCTTCATAGGCTCAAATTTTGTGGGGCTGCTCCTCTCGGAATACCCAAAAGCGAGGATTCTAAATATAGACAGCATGACCTATGCGGCCCACCCTCAGACGGCAAAGCGGCTGGAGGAGTTGGCACCCGAACGTTACGAGCACGCCAAGGCCGATATCGCGGATCCGGAGCTAGAGGCCTCTCTCTCGGATTTCAATCCTCACGCCATCGTTAATTTCGCCGCAGAAACGCACGTCGACAAGAGCATCTTGGATCCGTCCGCCTTCGTGCAGACGAACGTCGCGGGAGTACAAAACCTTCTTACGCTGTCGCGGAAATTGGGAAATGTGCGTTTCCTGCAGGTTTCTACCGATGAAGTGTATGGATCACTAAACCCCGACGATCCCACGTTCACGGAAAATCACCGCTGGTTCCCAGTTCTCCGTATGCGGCGGCGAAAGCCTCAGGGGATCATTTTGCCATGGCCGCCCACCATACTTTTGGGCAGGACGTCGTCGTCACTGGTGCACGAATAACTTCGACCTTATCAATACCCCGAGAAGCTGATCCCGCTGGTGATCGCAAACGCCATCGAAAACAAAACCCATTCCCATCTATGGAGATGGTCAGCAGGTGCGCGATTGGTTGCACGTATCGGATCACTGCAGAGCGATATTGTCAGTGTTGTTCGACGGAAAGATTGGCGAGGTCTACAACATCAGCGCCAGTGAAGAACACTCCAACCTGAACCTGGTTCGCGAAATTTTAAAGCGCTTAGAGAAGCCGGAATCTCTCATGCAGTACGTAAAGGATCGGCCGGGACACGATCGGCGTTATGGACTCAACGCTGACAAAATCCGCCGCGAACTCGGCTGGGCACCCAAGTTTAGCTTTAGAGATGGTCTCAACCAGACGGTAGATTGGTACCTCCAAAATACCGATTGGTGGCAAAGCCTGCGCAACGAGGCCTATGCGGCCTACTACGCGGCCAACTACGCACCCAAGGCTCAAGAAAAGGAGAAGCCCCTATGATACGTGGAGTGGTACTCGCTGGGGGAACAGGTTCGAGACTCTTCCCTTTGACCAAGGTTACCAACAAGCATTTACTCCCCGTCGGACAAAAGCCGATGATCTTGCATGCCGTCACCAAGCTGGTAGAAGCGGAGATTCGCGACATCTTGATAGTCACCGGTGTGGAACACATGGGGGACGTCGTAAACCTTCTGGGTTCGGGCAAAGACTACAACTGCAAGTTTACTTACAAAGTTCAGGATACGGCCGGAGGCATTGCTCAGGCGCTTGGACTTGCCGAAGACTACTGCAAAGATTCAAAACTAACGGTAGTGCTCGGTGACAATATTTTCAGTACTTCTTTGAAAAAGCATGCGCAGAACTTTCATGATCAAGAGAGGGGCGCAAAGATACTTTTAAGCCAGGTAAGCGATCCCCAACGTTTCGGCGTTGCTGAGGTTTCCGGCAACAAGATTGTGAGCATTGAAGAGAAGCCCTCGGCTCCGAAAAGCCGCTACGCTGTCACAGGTATCTACTTTTACGACTCAGATGTTTTCAACATTGTAAGAACGCTAAAGCCAAGTAAACGCGGGGAGCTTGAGATCACCGACGTCAATAACGCGTACCTTCAACGCGGCACCCTCACCTTCGACGTTTTGGAAGGGCCCTGGACCGACGCGGGAACTTTCGATTCCTACTACCTCGCCAATAAAATTGCCTTCGAGGCAGACGAGAAAAAATAAAGATGAACGGCCCCTGTCTTATCACTGGTGCAACGGGCCTTTTGGGATCCGAATTTGCCTCAGTCCTAAGGGGTCACGACACCCATGCCCTCGCAAAGGCGGAACTCGACGTCACAAGCCAGGACTCCGTCCAAAAGACTTTCAAGACCGTTCGCCCCAAGCTGGTCATTCATACCGCTGCGTACACACAGGTGGATGGCGCTGAGGAAAACCGCGAGCACGCGCGCCGTCTCAACGCAGAAAGCGTGAAGTACCTTGTCGAGGCGAGCCGGGAATACAGCGCCAAACTTGTGCACTTTAGTACGGATCAGGCTCTTTTTGATGGCAATAAGAAGGGGCCGTACGTCGAAACCGACATGCCGAACCCTTCCAACTACTATGCCGAAACGAAACTGGAGAGTGAAAGCTACGCGGAAGAGTTGGATGACTCACTGATTTTGCGGGTGCAATGGCTTTATGGTTCTGCCAGACCGCGTTTCACCCATTTATAAACAAGGCGGAATTCTCCGCCATCTCCGATCAGATAGGGGCCCCTACCTGGAGCCGGGATGTTGTTCGCCTCAATTCTCCAACTGCTGGAACGAGAAGCTAATTAGCTATTTCATGTTGCTTATGACGACCACGCCTCATGGCTAGAGATCTTTGAGTATGTAAAATCAATACGGGGCTACAATGCAAGTCTAAAGAGTGTACGACGGCGGAACTCGATCTTCCCGCCGGACGCCCTCTCAATGCGGTTCTATGCAATAAGAAACTCAAAGCCACTTTGGGCGTTACGGATCTCGGAAGCTGAGAACCTCACTTAGAGAATTCTGGCGGAGATCCCATGAATGTGGATCTGGAATGCGACGACCTCGTTGTGGGCGCAGGCGTTTGTCGGGCTTGCGGTGGCAGCCGAGTGCGCAAAGCAAGGGCGCACCACCGTACTCCCAGAGCAGCACCTGCAGTTTGGCCAGGAAACCTCTTCCCGGAATAGTGAAGTCATCCATAGTGGTATCTATTACCCCGTGATTCCTTCAAACCCGGTTCTGTTTGAGTGGGCGCGAGAAACTATACGCTTACTGCCAGCAGAAAGGCGTGCCGCGCACGTCCAGACCGGAAAGTACGTGATTGCCACTACCCCTGAGGAGAGCGCCTACCTCGACAAACTTTTGGAACACGCGCGTGGACTCGACGTACCGGTTTCACGTGTCAGTGGCAAAGAGGTCCAAAGCAAAGAGCCTCTCATCCGTTGTGTCGATGCGCTTTTTTCTCCCGAACCGGCATCGTGGATTCACACCAGTTCATGCAAGCCTGAAAGCGAGCTTGAAAGCCAAGGGGGGCTTTTGGGCTACCGCCACACGGTACAGACCGCGCAGCGAGATTCCCAAGGCTTCTTATTGCAGATTCAGTCGCCGCAAGGGGCCCTCGTAGCGCGCTGCCAGCGCCTTTTCAACGCGGCCGGGCTCGGTGCTGCCACCTTAAGCAACTCACTGCTCCAAAGCAAAAGCTACGAGCACCGTTATTGCAGAGGGCGCTACTTTACGCTTTCCTCTAGATACCTTGCGAAGTTTCATTCCTTGGTCTACCCCGTACCGCAAAAGGATGGTCTCGGCGTTCACGTGACGGTGGACTGCGAAGGCCACGCGAGACTGGGACCGGATGTGGATTGGGTCGATGAAAAAGAGTACGGCTCTTTGCAAAGGTTTTACGATTGCGACTGGGATTCCGTGCTTCCGCAGTTTTTGGCGGCCGTTAGAAAATACTGCCCGAGCTTGGAGGAGTCGGCCCTTTCACCTGGGCTTATCGGGATACGACCCAAGCTCTTTATCGACGGCAAGCAGCACACAGATTTTCTAGTCGAAGGTTTTGAGGGCTTCGTCCACCTGCTGGGTATCGAGTCCCCCGGACTAACGGCAGCGTTGGCCATCGCCCCCTATGCTGCCTCGCTCCAGGCATGAAGCTTGACCCGATCCGCTTTATCATTCACCGTTAATAGTCTATGCACAGAGTTCTTATTACCGGCGGCGCCGGTTTTATTGGAAGCCATCTAGTCGACGAGTGCCTGCGTCTTGGGTTTGACGTAACGGTTATAGACAACCTTTCCGTCGGCAGAATGCGAAACATCGAAACCCACCTGAAGAACGGAAACTTCCATTTCGTCGAAGCGGATGTTTCCAAATTCGAAAGGATCGAACCTTACTTCAAGGACATCCACTGGGTTTTCCACCTGGCCGCGCGTGCCGACATTGTGCCGTCCATTCAGTTGCCGCACGTGTACCACCAAGCCAACGTAGAAGGGACCGTGGCGGTTCTGGAAGCAGCTAGAAAGTGGGATGTGGATCGTTTCGTCTACGCCGCGTCCTCTTCCTGTTACGGAATTCCCGATAGCTACCCGACACCGGAAACGGCCGCGATAAAGCCGGAATACCCGTACGCGCTGACCAAGTACGTGGGTGAGTGCTATGTCATGCATTGGGAGAAGGTTTACAAGTTGCCCGCACTTTCGTTGCGCTTCTTCAACGTGTACGGGCCGCGCGCCCGCACTTCCGGTACCTACGGCGCTGTATTTGGTGTTTTCCTGGGCCAGAAGCTCGCCGGCAAACCTCTTACTGTTGTTGGAGACGGCTCGCAGACGCGCGATTTCACGTACGTGAGTGACATTGTCAACGCCCTGCTTACCGCCGCCAAATCTTCCCTGACTGGAGAGATCTTTAACGTGGGTTCCGGCGGGACCTACAGCGTCAACCACTTGGTGGAACTGCTGAATTCAAAGGCCGTCTCAATTCCCAAGCGACCAGGAGAGCCGGATCAGACTTTCGCGGATATCTCCAAGATTAGAGCCCAGCTCGGGTGGGAACCCAAAGTCTCTTTCGAAGAAGGGGTGAAAGCCCTTTTGGAGAAGATTGACGACTGGAAGGACGCTCCGGTTTGGACGCCGGAGACCATTGAGAAGGCGACTGCAGACTGGTTTAAATTTCTCTCTTAGTTGTCGATGCGGTTGCCGAGCTTGTCGACTTTGCCAACGATACGCGCCGGATTCCCGACCACGAGCGTATAAGGAGGCACGTCTTTGGTCACGACGGCGCCCGCTCCCACAAAAGCGTACTCACCGATAGTGACACCACACACGATGGTGGCATTCGCTCCGATCGTGGCCCCTCGACAGACATGGGTCGGAAGAAATCCCGCAGTCCCTTTTTTTGAAAAAGCGCGTGGGTTCATGTCGTTTGTGAACACGGCGTGCGGCCCAACGAAAACATCGTCCTCCAAGGTGACCTTATCCCAGAGGCTCACTCCGTTCTTGATGGTGCAGCCGTTGCCGATGATGACATGATTCTCGACAAAGACGTGCTCGCCCAGGTTGCAGTTCTTTCCGATGACGGCACCCGGCAGAACATGAGAAAAGCCCCAGACACGGGTCCCTTCCCCGATCTTTTCACTTTCACAGATGGCTCTCTCATGGACAAAAAAGGATCGTGGGGTCAGTGTGGTGTTCATACGGCCTCGTAGTACTCACGGATGACTTCGGAGATGTAGAAAACGTCCTCCTCCGTCACGGTAGGTCCCATGGGTAGGGAAACACCATGGGCCGCCACCTTTTCAGCATTTGGGAACTGTCCCAAATCACCCAAGTACTTCTGCACCGCAGGCTGCTGGTGAAGGGCCTTGGGATAATGCACACCCGTTTGGATTCCGCGATTTGCGAGAAAAGATTGGAATTTCTCCCGGTCTTCCACGAGCACCACGTACAGGTGGTACACGCTCTGAGCGTTGATATTTTCTACCGGAAGACTCAAATACGGAATCTCGGCCAAGTATTGGTTGTACCAGACGGCTACCTGTCGACGTTTTGCGTTCCACTCATCGATCCGATTCAGCTTAATATTCAAAAACGCGGCCTGTAGATTATCCAACCGTGAGTTATAGCCGAATTCGTCGTGCTGATACTTCTGCGCCCCGCCGTGGTTACTCAGCGCACGCGCGCGCGCGACGATGTCACTGTTCTTGCTTAGAAGCGCACCGGCATCCCCAAACGCACCTAAATTCTTCCCAGGAAAGAAACTAAACGTCGCGACATCGCCCCAGTAGCCCACCGGCTTGTCTCTCCAGAGAGCGCCTTGAGCTTGAGCTGCGTCTTCCAAAATAAAGCAGTTTCGCGAGTCGGCAATTTCGCGGATGCGATCCATCTGCGGGGATTGACCGTACAGATGGACAGGAACAATCAAGCGAGTTTTCGCACTTATCGCGTCTTCAAGCTTGTCGACGTCCATCAACCAAGTGCCCTCCTCCACGTCCACCAGGCGCGGAATAACACCCAGCTCTGCGAGCGGCTCAATAGTCGCGAAGAAAGTCATGGCGGGCACAACGGCCTCGTCGCCAGGTTTTAGGCCCAGGGCTCGAATGGCCAGACGTAGCGCATCCGTTCCGTTTGCACAGCCCAACACCTGAGATCCGGGAAGCGCCCACTCCGCAAACGCTTCTTCAAAACGCTGACATTCCGCCCCACGGATAAACGCCGTGTTCTTCACCACCCGCTCGAAGGCTTGCTGGTACAAAGGCCAGTCGGGCTCCAAAATCGCATATAAATCTAGAAAACCAACCTCACGATGCAGCGCATCGGAGACACGTTTATTCTTTGTAATGGAAGGCATACTACTACTGTATCACAGCGTTCTCTGGGTAAACCCAGAAAGTAAGGTGCAGGTTTCGTTGATCCCGGCTAGGTGCCGTACCCGAAAAATAAAAAGCCGAAGCAACTTCATTTTCAAAAAGAAACGCGGGGTACAAACCTACGTAAGGCGTGCTGTAGCTTTGCACGAGTTCAGGCTTGCGCAATGAAGGCGAGTAGTCTTTGGCAGAAGGGACAGTATAAGCGGTTTTGGCGCTACCTGCTCCGCGCGGCCCGATGATAAGAACGCCTTTCCCGCGAAGCTCTTCCGGACTTGAAATCTTTTGGATCGGCTTTCTCAACCACTGCTCCATTACACCCGCGTGTATGTCGTCTTTGAGCATGTAGACGTCCGTGTCACGCGTGAGCTCGGAAACTAAAGCGGTATTGCTGTTCTTCACACTGACAAGTTCCGAGGTGTGCCAAACATTGCTGAGTACGGTGGCCACGATGAAAACCCCAGCAAGAACAGCAAACACACCTTTTTTCTGGTTCATCCCTTCCAACCAGTAGCGGGCTACGAGCACCACGACCGCAATGAGAATTGGATAAATTGGAAAATGCATGGATGCGGTTCGTGAAACCGGGAAGAGATCGATCAAAAGCGGATGCACCAAAACCATCAAAGACATGAGAAACAAAACTCGCTCAGCCAGCGTGCGCCGCCGCTTCATGTCCAGAAAGATAAAGGAAAAGAGGAGTGCTCCCAAGAGCCCGGCAAATACCAAGGTGGGCGCATAAAACCCGCCGATTAAGAAAAAGCTCCCAAACGGAACTTTTTGAACCAAACCCATTTGAGAGAGCTCTTCCAAAAAGGAGGAGTACTCAACCCGACCACTTATCCCATCCCACAACGCGCCTCCGGAAACGATCACGAGCTGCCCGAAAACCAACCCCGCCGTTACCGCATAGCTCGCGAGCCACTTCCAACGCATCGAATGCTTCCAGGCGGCCGACAACAGGTAGACGGCGGTAACCAGGCAAATAAACGAGGCAAAGCCGGCCCAGGATATCGATACTTGTAATCCTGAACATAAGCCCGCCAACGCCAACCAAAGGCCGGTCGGCGCTTCCAAGCCAAAGGCACGTATTACGCAGCACACACTCATCACCGCAAGAAAGGCGCTAAGGGGGGCTTCAGTCGTGGAGAATAGGTAGAACGTGGGCCAGGTGGAAACCCCAAAAAGAAACATCGCGACCAACGCCACACTCAGCTTTTCGTGAAGCAGTTGGACCAAAACCCCTACGCCAATGAGAGTGAGGGCATTGAAGAAAAGGTTGTGAAAGACCACTAGCCGCCCACCTTCCACGGCGCTACTAGGTAGCACCATTCGAAAAATGGATAGAGTAAACTTGAGTAACGGCGCTTGTTCCAAATCAGAGAATAGCGGTGAGGTCTCCGGTAGGGAGAAATAAGGTGCTGCAACCAGCCACCACAGGACACCGTAAACGACACCAATGGCGACAAATATGCTCAGCGATTTCTTCATTGCTTAGAGTGAGAAATCTATTGCAAGCCCGGCCCCGATGAACTCATGCGAGAGTTCCGCTCGAAGCGCAAAATCTCCGCTCAATCTATAGATGAGTCCCAGAGCGACACGTGGGTAAACTCGGGTCGGGTTGATCGTGCCCCCGAAGCCACCCAGACTGTACAGGCTAAAATCTTCGTTCTTGTGAAAGTCCCAACGCAGGAACAGGCCGTAAGTAGCGGCCGCGGAGGGAGAGAGAAAGAGCGGCCCACCTTGAAACTCCAAAAACACTTGATCGTTGATATCGGGAATAAACCCTTCATGCGCGATCTTAAAGGCGATGGCCCCGGTGAGTCCAAACCCCACCGTGCCGCCAATGACCCCAGCTCCCGCCATCGCCGCAAAACTCATGTTGGTAGGAAGCGGTTTCCCCTTCCACTCTTCTTCCGCACGCAACGGCTGCGCCATCAGACTTAAAGCGAAAGTTGCAACCAGTAAAAAACCGCTAATTTTCCGCGTCACCTTACCTCCGCGGTGTTCAAACACCAATCTTGAAAACCATTGGGGCTTTGCGTTCGATCGGTTCCACCCAAACATAAAACTGTTTGTTGGACTTGATCAGGTCGAGCGTTGTCTCGCTCCACTGCCCCTCAAAAAAGATTGTACCGCTTGTATCCACTAATTTCACGCGATTGCGCTGTCCCAACAAGAGACCCTGGAATTTGCTGCCATCGACCGGATACATCCAGCAATAAAGCTCTCCAGTCTCACCATCCATAGAGGAAAGAGAGAGGGGCCAATTCGACTCTTTTGACGCATTTCTTCGGGCAATTTCGGGCTGACGGCCGCAAAGCTTCCATTGCCTCCGACTGCGCCCACTTGGAGCGGGCTTCGCAGGCAGCTAGTTCTTCTTTGATAGTGTTGTCTTCTGTGACCAATGCACGGGTTCCTCCGCCCACTGGCTTATCACAATTTGGCCAAAAGCGTCAGACTACGGCATTAATTGGTGAGTTGGTAAACAGCGTTGTTCTGCCCAAAGCGGGAATGGAACACCAGGCGAGCATTTGGGGGGATCCAAGGGCGCTTCGTCCAGCGAGATTAAATAGAAATGCTTACAGTCACTCTTTTCGAGCAGGTTTCGGGGCGCATCGGCGAAATGAAAGGTTTGCGCCCAGCTCCCCATCGACTTATTCGGAAACTGGTAGCAGTTTTCGCGCACGGGTCCGGTCTTCTCGCGGATCTCAGTCAAAAAGGATTCGTAGGGCTGGTGGTAGAGAATTCCCAAGGTATCCAAGATCCCATGCTGCATCCGGAACGGCAGGATGGTTAGCATGAGAAAAACGCCACCAAGCACTGCAGCGTAGGCCGGTCCACGGGATCGAGACATCCACTCGCCCAAGGCAAGCACCATCGGAATGATAAAGGGTACAAACCAACGAGGTTCCAAGTGGCTCACGCGCAACAGACTGAGAACAGCCCCGTAAAAAACAAAAACACTGATACAGAAAATAGCCAGCAGATCGAGATTCAACCGCTTGTGCCGCACCCACTGCGAGGCGCCCGCATAAACGATGGCAAGGCCGACCAATTTCAAGGCCCACAAACGCCCGAGTGACGGCAGCGTCGTTAGAACCTTGGGTACAAAGTTTTCGAAACCTCCGTGATGGAGGTTCGCAATGGGCTCCAAAGATCGCAACACGCAAACAAAAACCGCAAAAAACAGAGGCAACCAAATCGAGGCCGCGAGAATCAACTGCCAACAATAACTCGCAAGCGAGCGATCCATCTTGTGCCGGTTCAAATAAACCCAGAAGCAAAAAGAGGTCAGTAGTAGCAACGAGTAAATGCCCGTAAACGGATGGGTGAGCACGGAGAGGGCGAAAAACACAGAGAAGATCCAAACCCGGCGGGTGGTGTTTTCGGGCACCCCGCGAGCCCCTATCTCCAAAAGAATAAACAGAAGCACGGAGGTTACAAAAAGCGCTGAGACATAACCTCGCGTCGAATGCAGGTACCAAATCACCATCTCGTTCACCAACAAATGAGAAAAGAGAAGGAGTCGCGTAAATGGTTGCAAGAAGCGGTTCGCGATCGCATTGAGCATGATGAGGAAAAGAGCTGCAAAAATGATAGAGGGAAGGCGGTAGGCAATCTTGTTCTCCCCAAACAACTTCATCGAACCGATTGCAAAAACGTGGGCGACCGCATGAACTTCGGTGTGCCGAAACGGGTTGATCTCGTGCCAAAAGCTCTTGGTGATCGCCGCTGCCGCTCGCTGATTTTCGTCCAGGTCAAAGGGCAAGGTAATCTGCTGCACGGTCTGCCCCAAAATGACGAGTGATACGACAACCTGGAAAACCGTTAGCTTGCGCGAGCTCGCCGCGAAGGTTTTCCATTGGGAAGCTTGTTTTTTTGATACTCGCAAAATTCCGGCAAGAGAGGCGTTCACGGCAGCCGCAAAAACCAAGATAAACTGGGAGAAACCCAGATAGCGATCCGCGTTTCCTACGACTGTTTGAAAATGCGATGTCGGGCCCACGACAAACAAAAACCCTGCTAAGGCAAAACAAAGCCAGGCTAAATGCGCCAGCAGAGCGGAATAGCGGGGATTATCAAAGAAATGGGAAGAGAAGCGGTTCACGAAAAAATCCTTTTTTACGCGTTACGTCAAGACACCAAACGACCGTACTCTCTTATCGGCGCAAATCCTCGGCAACTTCACTTTGACACACTTGAAATCACTCAAGATTCCGCTTGGCCGTGTGGGCAGCCTGTGTGTACACTTTGGCCCGAAAAACTGACTTGGAGAGGATACATGCTAAAAAAAATCACACTTTTTTCACTCATTTGTTTTACCAGCGTCACCTTCGCGGGTGCGCCGTCTTTTCAGCACGAAGTTGAAATGAACGTCACGCAGTCGGCGCTTACAGTCGGCAGTGCCGCGTCGTTCTCCATTGGAGCGGGTTACGCTTACGGACTCACGGACATGTTTCAGGTGGGCGGACGAGTCACTTTCTCGACCGTTTCCAGCGTGAGCACTTTCGTCATTCTGGCGGGGGGCGCGCTAAACCTGAACATCATGAACCCCGGCGGCAAAATCAATTACGCCGATGCCTTGTTCATTCAGGCGTATGTGGGTTTCACCAGCGCCGCGGGTGCCACGAGCTTCACGTTTGAAGGAACAGTCGGTAAGCGCTTTGCCGTATTAAAGAACGTCACCTACAACCCGGAATTGGGTGTCCTTGTGGCGGGTGGTGCCGCGTTCATCGCGCGTCCGCTACAGTTCTCGATTCTGTTCTAAGAAGTTTCTTTTAGAAGGGACCGGTGAACGAGACATCGTTCTTCAGGTTCGAGGAACTATCGAGTGCCGTCCGCTTGGCTTTTACAAGCCCGCGGGCGGCATTCACTAAATCCCCCACATTCGGATAGTACGCCTGCTCCAACACGGAACTGCACGGAGTTGGGCAATCCGGTAAAGCGACTCTCTTAATAGGCGCCTTCAGAAATCCAAAACCTTCTTCGGCCACTACCGCACTCACCTCAGCACACGCCCCAAACTGTGCGTGTCCAATGTCGGTCACGAGCAACCTTCCCGTTTTTCGAACCGATTCCAGCACCGTCGCTTTATCAAGTGGCCGGATCGTTCTGAGATCGATCACTTCCATCTCAATGCCTTCTTTGAGCAACTCGTCTCGCGCCGCGAGGGCCTCCAAGACTTGGTAGGAAAGCGCAACGCAGGTAAGGTCTTTTCCCTTGGCGGCTACAACGGCCTTACCTAGCGGTAACGCGTACGCTTCCTCCGGTACTTCGCCTTCTTTGTTGTGAAGCCAGCGGTGTTCGATAAAAACAACCGGGTTGGGATCGGCAATCGCACCCATGAGCAGGCCCTTACTATCGTAAGGCGTAGAGGAGCGCTACCTTGAGTCCGGGAACATAAGCAAAGAGCGAGTGAAAGGTCTGGGAGTGCTGAGCGGCTCGCCCCCACCCGCGCCCGACGACACAGCGGATGACAATGGGGACCGACAGAGCGCCGCCCGACATGTACCGCCACTTGGCGGCGTGGTTGAGCACTTGATCGATCGCAAGGAGCAAGAATTCGCAGCGGGCGTGCACCATGATACAGGGCGCCCTCAATGGCCGCACCAATTCCAATTCCCGTAATCGCATTTTCCGAAAGGGGACTGTCGAGTACCCGATCCGGAAATTTTTGAAAAGGCGACAAGGTCGTTCCAAAAACGCCTTTGGGATCGTCCACCCCCTCACCGATGACATACAAAGAAGGATCGGCGTCCATCGCCTGCACCGTGGCTTCCGCAATAGCTTCCCAACCTTTTAATCTACGCATAAATATCCTCGAACATGTCGGACACCACAGGAAGTGGACTACAGTCGGCAAACGTAAAAGCCGCCTCAATTTCCTTTTTGATTTCTATTTCGATGGCGGCGACTGTTTCCGCGGGGAGTTGTTTAGCGGCCCACGCAAGCGGGCAGCGAGCTTTCCACGCGTCGACTTCTTCTTTAGTACGGTAACCGACTTCATAGTCTTCGGCAGGGCCCACGTGATCAAACCACCGGCAGGTGGAAAACTCCAGAAGCGTTGGCCCTTCGCCTTTGCGTGCCCGCGCCACCGCTTCACGCGAAGCCTCAAGAACGGCCGGTAAATCGTAACCATCCACCTTCTTGCCCGGGACGCCGAAAGCTTCTCCTCGTTTATAAATCTCGCAGTCGTTCTGCCTGGCTTTCTGAGGGCTGTAGGTAGCGTAGTTGTTATTCTCGCAGGCAAAAATTACAGGCAGCTTTTTCAATGCGGCAAAGTTCAAGCATTCGTAGAGGATCCCCTCTTCGCTCCCCCCATCGCCAAAATACGCGATAGAGAGTCGGTCTTGCTTGCTCAGTTTAAAAGAAAAGGCGCTACCGACCGCGAGCGGGATAGAACCCGAAACAAGCGCCGAAGATCCCATCATGCCACGCTCTACATCCACAAGGTGCATGGAGCCGCCCTTGCCTTTGGAGCAGCCTCCCGTTTTTCCAAGAAGTTCGGCAATCATTCTGTTCGTGGAACCCAGTTTCGCTAGGTAATGGGCATGACACCGGTGGGAGCTGTAAACGCGATCCGAATCGCCTAAATCCAAGCTCAACGCGGCCGGAGCCGCCTCCTGCCCGATCGACAGGTGTACGGGACACCGCATTTGCTGCTTGGGATAGTGTTCAACGATGGCCTCTTCCACACGGCGAATACGGAGCATTCGGCGGTAGAGTTCAGTTAGATCTTTTTCTGCGATCAAAGACTCATCTCCTGTCTTTGCTGGCGGGACTTAACTTCCTTTTGCTTGAGCGCAATCACTTCATCAATCGCTGCGTGAATGAGTAGCAAATGGGCTACCTCAACGGTTCCGTAACGTTCGGAGGGAACGTAAAAGTTGAGATCCCCCATGGCGCTGAGCGGGTTGTCGGGTTTGAAACCGGAAAGCGTAATCACCGAGCAGCCCCGAAGGCGCGCGGAACGCACGGCATTGAGAATGTTTTCGGATTTCCCGCTGCTGCTGATGGCAATTACCAGATCACCGGGGTCACAAAACATCTCTATCGACTTTGAAAAAACATTTTCATAGCCGCAGTCGTTCGCCAAACAGGTGAGCAAAGACGAATCGTTGAAGGCCGTCGCCCGAATCCCGCCGTTCTTCCAAAGGTCCACCGCTTGGTGACTCGCGATGGCAGCACTGCCGCCGTTGCCAACCAGAGCTACCTTTTTTGCAGTTTGATCGACGGCCTGGATCATTTTGATCGCCATCTTGAGGCCTTCCGCCGGAAGCACTACGTTGCGGTCCCGTACGACAACCCGAACCTTTTGCAGACTGCTATTGAAATCAGTCAGTGATTGGAATTCATTCCAAGACATAGGCCCCCCCAAAAGGACTTAAGACAACAACGACTTCACAAATTTAAAGACTGGTACGGCTTGCACGCTGGATCGGTTACACACAATCTCTACCGCCATCGCACCAACGGCGTTCCCTACAAAACCAATGACCTCGGGCCCCGCCCCGTTGGCGGCAAGAAGAGAAGTGACGGCGAAGTAAGCGTCCCCCGCTCCCACGCGATCCACGATCTTGCTTGATACCGACAGCGCTTCAAAGATATCGCCTTTTGGCGTGCGAGTAATCGAGCCGTTGTGGCCACGAGTAATCGTGATAGTGGTTTCGGGATAGCGCCTAGCAAACTGTTCAATGAGATCATGCACCGGCGTGTACTTTTGTTGCATGGCTAAGCGCAATTCCGGTTCATCAATGGAGATGTACGCGGCCTGTGGGTACTTGGTGACTAGGTTGTATCCCTGGTTGGCACTATTGGTCTGCACGTTGAGCGCCAGATAAGGAGCCTTCTCTCCGAGTGTGCCGATAATGTCCCGATTCAGGAAACCATGCCCGTAGTCGGCGACCACCACAACGTCGTAGTTGGGAAGGGTCTCCTCTAGTAGGCCGATGATTTCTTCAGTCAAGGGTTCCGACAAATCGGTATCGGTCAAAAAGGAAACCTGGAACATTTTGGTGAGAAAGGCTGGCTCGACAAAGCGCCGCTTGATGTTGGTGCACGCGTCTTCACGGTAAAAGAAGCGGTTACGAATCTTTGAGTTCAGTTGGCTTTCGATGAACTGCGTTTTTGGATCCTTGGACCCGAGGATCGTCACCAAATCCACGTGATCGGAAAAAGCCGCGATGTGATTGGCACACGCCAGAATCCCACCCGCGAAACCCTCTTCGCTCAAGTAGCGGGTCGAAACAATTGTCTCTTTAGGAGACTTCCCAAGTGGCTGGCAGTAGTGGTACTCGTCCACGATTGTATCGCCCAGTACGAGCACTCTTAGATTCTTAAGCGCTTTAAGCTGATCGATGATGTCATCGGGGCGGTACTGCTCTCTAAAGTGTTTTAGGTACTGGCGCGCGTGTTCCGGGTAGACACCGAAATTCTTATTAAGAATCTCGGTGGAACTGAACGTAATATCGTGCGTGAAGTGGAGAATGCCGCCAGCCCGACGGACCGCTTCCTCTTCCGCATAGATTCCTTTGGTCAGGTCCTTACCCTTTTCCTCGTAGTCGGCACCTTTGACGTACACATCCGGGCGCAGGGCGGAAATCATCTCCACGGCCGTCGGGAAGTCGCTGATGGTGACGTAATCCACACACTGCAGAGCGGCAATCGACTCTGCGCGTAGGTGGATATTGAACGCAGGCCGACCTGGTCCCTTATTCACATGCTGGTCTTTGGTCAGCGAGACGACCAAGATGTCGCCTAAGGTTTTGGCCTCTGCAAGATAGCGGATGTGACCCGGGTGGAGTAAATCAAACACACCGTGGCACTGCACCACCTTCTTGCCGTGCGCCTTCTCAGCTTCCAGAGCCTCTGTGAGAGCCTCCAAGGTCAGGATTTTATCGCCGGCGCGTCCACGCCGTTCCGTTTTCTGTTGAAGTTCTTTTTCCATGCCCTCTCCCTGACGTAACACGGGGCACCGCGCTAGTCCCGGCAAGTGTTAAATTGTTTCTTGGGTTCTACCTGATCATTTTAGTAGATACCGCCGAGCATGGAAATTGTCATTTCAGAAAAGTCTGTGAGCGAGAGTAGTCGGGCACGAGGCGCCAGCCTCGTGCCCGCTAACGGAGTAATAATGGAGAGTTTAGTCTTCGTTCGTATCGTCAAAACTTACGGTGCTTACGTTTGTCGCAAAGCAGCCATTCATTTCCAAACAGCGGCGACGCTTGCGACGCGTCGAGTAATACTGGCAACGCGAACAGGTGTTCACGGAGTTGCTGTAGTACCCGAAGTAACTACAAAGTGACGAGAAGCTCCCGACGCTACAAAAGAGTGAAAAGTCGATGTTGTAGTAAGCAGACAAGGACGACGGCGTATAGTACCAAGGGTAGTAGTAGTCGTAGTTGATACAGCTATAACCACCGTTGCTAAAGTTGCAATTCTCCTGATAACCGGGCCACCAGTAGCCGGTGTTCCACCAGGAACTCACCGCGGACCAGGTGTCGTGAAAACCGCGAGCGCCGCCCGCCTGGCGGACGCTGCTGGAAACACCTTTCGCGTTAAAGCGGCAAGCGTTCGTAGCGCCTTCAAGTTGCGCTTGGGTGATCGTTCCTGCTTTCACATCGGCAGTCACTTTCCAAGCAACCCAGCATGAAGGTATTGGTTCCGGATCCGTCACCAATAAGGTTCAAGCGTTGAGGCTGCGATCAGGAAGTTCTTCCTGACACGCCAAGATAAAAGGTATTACTAATAATGGTAGTAAAGACCGGACTGAGTTCATTTTATTTCCCCCGATAAAACAAAACATCGCGGTTTCCGGAAGGCACCGGTAAATCCTGCAATCTGTTCCCTGTAAATTGGGATTTACAAATTCTTTGCCAAAACTCTCCAGTGTTACTCACGCTGAATACGCCCTAGACACGGTGTCTGCAAAGCTTACGCATACGGGAAGGAGAGATTGAAAATCCCCGCGTTCTTCATCACTTAACAGGGTCCCCAAAGACTGGCGAAGGTCTTTACACTTTCGAAACATCCTAAGTGACTGAGAATACATTGCTTCAGGATCTGGCCTGTTTTGGGGCGTCGGCCGTATACACATGAAAGTGCCCGCCACGGGTGTATAGCGGCTAAACGATTTAACAGTAATCAAGCGCAATTACAGACGAAAGCGAAAGAGAGGCAAAACGGGAACAGCCCTTGCACTCTAATAGAGTAAGTCCTCGTATGTAGTGCATCAGGAGATCAGCCATGAACCGCATTAAGACCATGCTACCTGCGTTGCTTAGCAGTCTTGTCTTCTTACTCTTCACCGCCTGCGGTGGGGAGATAGTACGAACGCGCAGCCAATTCAGCCGGACACCTCCGGTTCTGAACTCAAAAGATCGCTGCTGAAATGCAAAAGGGATTAGAAGAGTACCTCGGTGCTCAAGTCGATGCCGTTGCAGCCGCTAGCTCAGGTCAATTCGATCTCGGTTTCATTCAAGCCTTACTCGGAAGCGCTCAGAGTTTCGATCGCGATTGGATTCCGCAAAAATACAACCAATGGCACCTGGCAGCGCTCCAACCCGCAGATTCTAACGACTACCGGCTAACACCGGCGGTTTAATGTGTGAACTCATTTTGGCACACGTTGGCTTCACTCGGCATGTCGTCCGTGGTGAACCCTTTGGCCTCAGTGTTGCCGGCGACGGCCCAGGCCGCTTCGCTTGCAACCGTCATTCAGTTTGCGAACAGCACGCCCTCTACGATTCCACCGTACTGGATCGCTGCCGCACAGAATCAACTCTCTACGTTGGGATTTCATTAGCGCTGAGCAGCAAGCCCGCCCCACATTCTAAAGAAGCTTTTCTTTTTTAGTACCCGCGCGCGTGATAAATTTAGGGAACTTTTCGTCACCCTAAACGAGTCACTATGAAAAATTCAGCGCTCTACTTGTTCTTCTTAGCCAGTCTAGTTTCTTGCAACATCTACGCACCCTTCCAGAGCAATCTCGGTACCCAAGGGATCTTGGAAGAAGCACTGAAGTGCTACCGCGACGGCGATATTGCGTGTGCTATTAGCTACTACAATCAGCTTTCAGACGGCTCACTCAAGTCGCGCCAACTTTGCACGGCCTACATGTACAAGGCGGGGATGGGGCTGAGTCAGTTAATCAACACAACACAAAAATCCAGCGGAATGTTAGAGGCGCTCGCGAACGAACTCGCCCCCTGGAGCAGTACAAAAGGATCGGATGCCCAAACTGCTGTCACTCATTGCAGTAACTACAAAACACAAGAGAGTGGTGGTACCAACGAGAGAGAGGGTATTCTTTTCAAAGCCATCTCGATTTTCATGGATTGCGCTGTTCGAATCGCCAAATCGGACCAGATAAACCAGAACGGCGCCGCGGGAAGTTGTGATCATACGGCAAACAACATTGGCATATCTGGAAACGGCACAATCACGAAAGCAGATTTAGATTCGGGGGGTGACAATGGCATAAACGGCAACCTAACGAATGAGCAGGGAATGTGTGATGACGATGCCAACGCCTGTGCCACGAACCTCCAGGGTGTCTCGAGTGAGTTAACTGGGGCAGGACTTGGGAACTTCGATACCATCCCGGCAGGTCTCGCTGGTGCCGCGGCGGCAGCCGCCCGAGGATTCATCATCAACGATTTCACAAACTGATCAGGCCATTTATGAAAAAGTGTCTCTTCGTCCTTATTCTTGTCGCCTTCTCTCAACCCGCCCTTGCCATCCGCGAGTACCACAAGCTTAGCAAGAGCTTGCGCGCACAAGGCATGGGTGGCGCTTTTTACGCGCTTTCCAACGACGAGTACGCACTTTTCTACAACCCGGCGGGTTTAAGTTTTTACGACGAAGACTGGCAGCTCATGTTGCCGGTGAACATCAGCGTCGGACAGAACGCCATCTCAAAGTACAACTCCATCGTGAGTGCGTTCCAATCTAGCGGCAGCATCAGCAACGTGGCCTCTAGCCTCGATCCGCTGCGCAATCAGCCGTTTTCCGTAAACGCGGGCTTATTCCCCTATTATCTACAGCAGAACTTCGCGGTGGGAATTCTTTTGGCCGACACGAAGGCTGACTTCGACGTGGTTGGCGCGGGCATCGACACGCAGCTTAGACTCGCCGCCATGTCTGACTCCGGCCTGGTCGTCGGTTATGGACGCAGCATCGGGCATAACTTACACGTCGGTCTCAATTCTAAATTTCTCTTCCGCGCTGGCGGTAAAAAGACCTACTCCACGACCGACATCGCTCAAAGCAGCAGCTCTTCGCTCAAGCTAACGGATTTGGGCGGGGCCGGGGGCGGCATCGATTTCGATTTGGGCGCTATTTACGAAGTTCCTGAAGGGCTTTTCCCAGGAGCGCTCGGCCACCGTTTCTCACTGACAGTCACCAACCTCCTCGCCAGTTCCTTCCGCATCGCCGCGCAAGGAAACGCCCCGCAGTTGCCGCGTTATCTTTCGCTAGGCAGTTACACGATTTTTAAAGGCATTGGTCCCATTAACAACTTCATTTTCCTACTCGACTTTGCCGAGTTCGGCCTTGGGGGGCAGAGCGACGAGGAGCTAGGTGCGCGATCCGGGAGTTTCTGGAAGCACGTCAACCTTGGTGTGGAAATGCCGATGGGCCGCATCTTCGCTCTGCGTACTGGATTCCGACAGGGGAACTTCACGCTAGGCTTGGGACTCAATCTCAAATACTTCAAGCTAGACTTCGCCTGGTACGCCGAAGAACTCGGCACGAAGGTTGGCACCAACTCAGAAAGAAGATTGGGTTTACGCCTCGCCTTCGGCGGCGGCTCATTCAACGAGCGGGCGGTTGACGCCTCGAGCATTTCTGAACACCGGCAACGACTCAAAGATGTGGCGCGAGCCAGAGACGAAGCCGCACAGAACGAAGACCTCAAAGAGGACGGGAAAAAAAAAGGAGCCGCTAAGGAATTGGTCGACCGGCTCCAGGAAGCTGAAAAGAAAGACCCCGCCCCAGGAGACGCCACTCAAAGTGGAGGAGAACCCAAGAAAGACGGGGCTGACGGAAACACCTCCGACGGAGGAGACCAAAGCGGAGACGCCGGAGACAGCCCCGCCGTCGAAAAAGACGCCGGAAGCACACCCTAATACGCACTTGTTCTCTTTCTAAAAAACTGCAGAGGTCTGTAGTACAATGGGAGGCCGAAAGAGGACTCTCTATGAAATTGTTTGGCTCCTTATTATCCTTAGTACTCTGCCTGATTTCCGTGAACTGCCACTCGGCCAGCTATCAGAAAGTTGCCGAGCACACGCTTTTTAACGGGGACAAGCTCACCGAGTTCCGGTTGGAGAATGGGCTGCAGGTCCTGCACGTACCGCGCCATCAGGCCAAAGTGCTCACCTTTCAAGTTTGGTTTCGCGTGGGATCGCTCGACGAAAAATTGGACGCGAAGCTAAAAAAGACCGGACTCGCCCACTTGTTCGAACACATGATGTTCCGCGGCACCGCAAAGTACCCCGACGGAGTTTTTGACAAACTGGTTTCCCGGATGGGGGGAACGCACCAGAACGCCTCCACTTACTTTTATCGCACCAACTACTATGAAAGCGTCCCCTCGGATCAGCTCGAGAACATTATGACGCTCGAATCCGATCGCATGCACAACCTTCAGATTACTCCACAGCTTTTTGAGCGAGAAAAAGGAGCTGTGGTCGGCGAACTGAGACGTCATTTGGACTCGCCGGTGAGCGTAGGCTTTGATCACCTTCTCGAAGGGGCCTTCAAGGTCGCGCCGTACCGCTTTACGGTCCTCGGAAGCGAAAAGGAAATCAAAGGCTTTACGCTTGAAGAAGCCAACTATTTCTACAAGACCTACTACGCACCCAACAACGCGACCCTAATTGTTGTCGGGGATGTAGATACGGGACGCTTGATGTCGTTGGTAAGCAAATACTATGGTGAGATGAAGTCGCAGGAAGTGCCCAAGCACAAAGTTCCCGAGGAACCGGCGCAGACAAAAGAGAGAAAGATCTATACCCGTCACAAGCAAGCCACCTCCGATTCTTTACTGGTGGGCTACCGCATCCGCCTGTGGAGTCGGCGGATTTCACTTCGCTGGCCTTGCTCGCAACGCATTTGTCGACGGGCATGGAAGGCCGCTTGCGAAAGCTCCTGGTTGATCCGGGTATCGCCGTAAGCGCGAATGGGGCACCGAGCAGTCGACCGGATCTTTTTGAATTCGTTGTTAGTCTTTCCGAGAAACACCGTGCCGAGCGGGCACTCTCGCTTATCGATCAGGAGGTAGCAAGGCTCCAGAAGAGTCCCATCTCCGATAAGGACTTCCAGCGAGCTCTGAACCAGGAAAAATTGGACATGTACGGCAGCATCGGCAGCAACTCAAGTCTCGCCAACATGCTCGGTGAGTATCTGGTGCTCAGCGGCGACTACTTGCTCGGCTTTAAGATGTTGTCGGCCTTTGAGAAGTTGACTCCCGCGGATCTTCAGAAAGCCGCCAAGCAGCACCTTAACAAAAAGCAACGCACCGTTGTGGTTATTCGACCCGCTAAACGCGGAGGAAAGAAATCATGAAGCAACTGGTACTGATTCTCATTCTTAGTGTTGGTGAGTTTATCTGGGCAGGTCCCAAGTTACTCTACGAAGAAGATCCTACGCTGCTTACCACTACCATCGAGATTGTCGTTCAGTCGGGATCTTCCGAAGATCCCACGACGAAGACCGGTATCGCCAACACGATCGCCGAACTCATGCTCCGTGGCACACAAAGCAAAGATCGCGCCACCTTCCAAAGCACGCTTGAGCGCATGGGTGGTTCGCTTGGAGGGGCCGCCAGTCATGACACGATTGAGTTCAGTGGCCAGGTTATCAAAGAAAATACCGATGCTTTCTTGGATCTGGTCACTGAGTTTTTCACCAAGCCCGCCTTCAATGAGAAGGAATTCAAGTCCCTCATGCAGGAAAACATCGCAGCCACGCAGCACATCAAAAATGTGAATACCCGCCTCGGCGGACTCGCGTTGCGCCGCGAGGTTTTCGCCGGCACGCCCTTGGAACGTCCCACGCAAGGAACTTTGAAAACGCTCAAAGCCATTCAGTTGAAAGATCTGAAAGAGCGCTACAAGACGAGCTTCCACAAAGGCAATCTGCTTTTTGCCGTCGCCTCCCCTTTTAAGCGAAGCCAGATTGAGAAGAAGTTGGAGGCAATCTGGAACGTATTGCCCGACGGCAAAGCGACCCCCTCTCCGCTTATCTCGCTCAAGATTCCTACCGAACCGACGCTGATTGTTGTGAATAAACCACACACCTCCTCCGGATCCGTGCTGATGGGCCAGGGCGGTATCGTAGCTCAGGAACCCGATCGCTATGATCTCTATCTGGGAAACTTTTCCTTTGGCGGCGAGCCGCTGGTTTCGCGTCTATTTAACGTGGTACGCGGGGCTTTGGGCTGGACCTATGCCATTGGATCGACTTACCAGGCGATGGGATCCCTTTCCAAGCAAAAAGGCCTTTTCATGGTCTACACCACCCCCTCTATTGAGTTCACCACCAAGTCGCTCTTTAAGATACTCAACATGTGGGACAGCTATCTGGAAGGCGGGCTCAAGAAGGACGAGATCGACCTCGCGCAGGATAGCATGGTCAACTCCTATCCTTTTGGTTTTGATTCCGCGAATAAGCGGCTGGGATGGAAAGTGATGAGTGAGCTGTACGACGTACCGATTCTTTCGCCCGCGGAGTACGAAAGCAAGGTGCGATCCATCGGAAACGACGAACTCGTAAAGCGGCTGAAAAAACACCACACGCCACGTGGCTGGATTATCTCGATTGTCGCCGATGCAAAGGTCATCCAAAAGCAGCTCGATGAGGAGCAAAAAAGCATTCCGGCCGAAAAAAGGCTGAAAATTGCCAAGGTGCTCCGCCCCGAGCAAATTATCGAATAAGTCGCACCCGACTGAGCCGTTTCTCAAGTCTTTTCCGCGTTCTCCTATGACGGACAAAACGTTCAATAGGAGGACACGATGCTTCGCAATACACTTAGATTTTTGGCCCTTGGCTCTTTTCTGGTTTCTGTGGGAGCCCAGGCGACGAACCCCATCGAGATAGATCACTGCGGTTACAATATTTCGCAGCCCGGTCACTACAAAGTCGTGGCGGATCTGCAGTGCGCTCAGAATGAGCCCTATGCGATCCGCATCAGCAACACCCAGAACTCCGAAGTAAAACTGGATCTTGATGGCCATCGGCTCCGGGGTTTGTGGGGAGCAACGGTTTTCAATACACCATCGGACTTTTCGTGAACAACGCTCGCCGGGTGGAAATCAAATCGGATCGAAATGGGGCCGAGCTGCGAGGCTTTCAGACCGCAATCCAGCTGTGGGATCAAAACCGCGACGTGGAAATCGAGGGCAGAAAGATCCTTATCCGCGACAGCTCCGCAGGATCCAAATCCGCAATAGCCGCGAAGTAACGGTGCGACGTTTGCGGTTTCAGAATAACCGAGTCGACCAGCTCACACAGAACTCACAGGACGTTACCGTGTCAGACTTAAACGACCTGTAGCCCATCAGAAGGCGGTGGCATAGGGCCACCGCCTTTTTCCCCGACACACTCCCCCTACCCAAAACCCCACTTGCAGATAGAGAATGGGTGCAGTGGGGGTCAAAATGAAATGGTTTCTTCTTTCTCTTTTCGTCGTCACACTTTGCTTTGCCAATCCCTATCCGAAGGAATCCGAGGTTCCCAAAGACTCTCCGGCTGATTACTTCCGTCACTACCCGGAACCAAACAGGGTAAAAGCCGCAGAGGGAATTGAAGTCCTGCGAGTGGATGTGAGTTGGAAGGAAGGCGAAGTTTACGAAGTGAGCAAAGTGGTGAGAGAGCTTTCAGGCACTTCGGGACTGATGGCCCGCGCCACGCAAAACGATCCTCATGGAAGCTACCAAGGTCGCCTCATCGAACCTTTTACCCAAAGTGTGATGGGTCAAGATAGTTTGGGTACAGGTATGCTTTTTCGTCGACTCACTCGCGGCTTTTCGTTCCGCTTTCCGCTTCCCCAGAGTGCCGTCGAGTTTCAACTTGTTGCAGAAAATCCCGACTCGGGTGAAATGGAAACGGTTCTTAGCCAGCGCATTGAACCGTCGCAGTTAGCGCCGGCAACACCGGAAAGTCCAGCGGGTCTCGAAGTGCGCGCCTTGAAGCAGGCGACAGTACAGCCGCAAATTCGGGTGAACTTCTACGCAGAAGGCTATCTTGCCAGCCGCAAAGATCGTTTTTGGCAGGACGCACAGAAAGCCGTCAACGCGCTTTCCGAGAACAACTTTCCAGGGTTTTCGCAGATGAGTTTTTACGCGGTTTTCTACCCCTCCAACAAAGCGTTAGGGAGTGCAAAAGATTTGGGTCTACCGGTAGAAGAAAGAGACTCTTTTCTGGGGCTCTATTTTCCGTATTGGGAAAAATTTGGCCGGTGGTACCACGTGCTCTACCCCACCCGAGTCTCCAAGTACCGCGACGGAATCGGACTCGTGCCCTACGACTACCCCGTCATTCTCGTCGACGACAGCAACTACTGGGGGGTTGGAAATTTTCGTGAGCTAACAGCGGTGCCTACGGGGAGCTGGTCCTTCACTTACCTATTGCTCCACGAAATGGGCCACTTCTTCGGCCTCAATGAGGAGTACGAAAGCGGAGGCCCCACCGAGTTGTCCTTCGCGCCGGAAATTGAAGAACCCTGGTCCCAAAACATTACGTTTCTGCGCGATCCGCAAGGCTTGAAATGGAAGGAGTTTGTGGCGTCCTCTACACCCATCCCGACTCCCGCGTCTCAGTGGACGAGCGGCAAGTACGGCGCTTACAAAGGTGGTTACGCGCAAAGCGTTCCCGAAAACACGAGTCACAAACCTGGGATCGGTTGCGTAATGGCCAGTCAGGGGAATTTCTGTGCGATTTGTAAACACGCCATTGAGGCGCGCGTGCAGTTTGATTCAGGAAAGAGTCCGTTTATTTCAGATTCAGAAGCGCCTGCTTCAATCCTGGCGCACAGGAGATAAAGCTGCTCGTTTCTAGCGTCTGGCCGCCGTCAAAATCAAAGAACTCGCCACCCGCCTCACGCACCAAGCAGGCGATGGGAATGACATCCCACGGGGCGACGACCGGATCGATCATCGCATCCACAGCACCGCGCAAAAGCAAAGAATGGCCAAAGCAGTCGGTGTAACCACGGGCCAGCTCCGCTTTTTCCATGATCTGGTGCATGTAAGCCATCTTGCCGGCTTTCTCAAAACAATTTACATCGCCGATGGAAACGACGGCGTTCTCTAGCGTTTGGGTGGGCGAAACGTGCAGGCGCTGATCGTTGCAGAAGGTCCCTTTACCCAACACCGCCGTGTAAGTTTCCTGCAAAATCGGAAGCACCATGATGCCCAGGACCACGCGTCGCCGGTGCAGGAGCCCGAGCAGAGTCCCAAATAGTGGAATGCCACGGATGAAACTTCGGGTCCCGTCGATGGGATCAATGGTCCAGACGAAATCCGCATCAAGCGCTTCGGTGCCAAACTCTTCGCCCAAAATACCGTGACCGGGAAATCTCTTTCCGAGTTCTTTACGGATGTGCTCCTCGCCCTTTTTGTCGGCGATGGTAACCGGAGACTGATCCGCTTTGGTTTCAATTAAGATGGCTTGCCTAAAGTACGACGCTGCAATAGCAGAGGCTTCTTCGGCAATACGAACGGCTTCGGGGAGAAACTCAGAGTATTCTGACATGCGGACAGTCTAGCTTAGTTCGGGGCATTTAGGTAGATGTCGGGCCGGTAGTAGTACTGGTGGTACGCGCGGTGCTCCGGAGTCCAACGCGACTTGCCTTTTACCGACTGCATGAAGGTCTGGATGCTGTTGATTTTGGAATCCATGTCGTCGAGCTGATGCACCAGTTGCGCCTCAATCGTATGCGGTCGCTTGGGCGAGCCGTACTCCAGATGACCATGGTGCGCGAGCACAATGTGTTTCAGTTGGTACTCAAGCTCCCTAGGAAAACCGGGAATCTCGCGGATCTTTCTATCAATCAGGATCGCACCAATCGTGATATGGCCAACCAGTTTGCCCTCGTCCGTGTAACTAAAAGCGTTGTTGTAAGAGAGCTCGAAAATCTTCCCAAAATCATGGAAGGCCGCGCCAAAAACGGCGATGTCGCGATCGATGCCTTCGTAGTATTTCAAGACCGCATCGACGAGGTGGATGAGCTGAAGCGAGTGCACCAGCAGGCCTCCCAAAAAGGCGTGGTGGATCGTTTTCGCGGCCGGGCAGACCTTGTAGCGTTCCGCGATCTCAGGATCTTTCAAGAGCGCCAAGGAGAGCTTGCGGACCCAAGGGTTCTCGACCGCTTCAAAGACCGAGAGTAGCTCCTTATAGAGAGCCTCCACATTCTCAGGCCCCTCCGGCAGGAAGTCCCGCAGGTCCACTTCTTCGGCGGATACAGGAATCAAATGGTCCACAATTAGCTGCAAGCGGTTCTGGTAGGCGTTCACTTTGCCCCCGACCGCAATCACATCCCCGGTATCGAAAGTCTCCGCGATGTCGGTGGCGTTCTCCCAAACGCGGGAGTCGATCTCGCCCGAGCGGTCCATGAGGCTAATGGCCAGATAAGGCTTCCCGTTGCGTGCCAGCGGGGTTTCTTTGCCTTTCACCAGGAAGGTGGAATGGACCGTATCATGGGGTTTTAAGTCCTTGATAAATATATTTTTTTCGAGCAACTCGGATCCCTTCGAAACTTCCCCACCCTTTTATCCCGATGCGTCGAAATTGGGAAGCCATAAACTGCCCACCCAAGGAACCAGGTCTTGAAGCCGCACGCAATACGCTATATACAACGGATCACTAAACTTTTAGTCGAGTGAGGAGGCACGATGGCTGGGCAAAAGATTCGAGTGGGCATTAACGGTTTTGGCAGAATTGGGCGTATCACGACCCGATTGCTCTGGGCGCGACCCGAGTTTGAGCTGGTGGCCATCAACGATCTCACCGAGCTTGAGAAGAACGCCCACCTCTTGAAGTACGATTCCGTCCACGGACCGTGGGGACACGAGGTCAGCTGGGACAAGGACGCCCTTCTTGTGGACGCCAAGCCCGTAAAGGTTTTTGCTCACAAAGATCCCGCCGAACTCCCTTGGAAAGATCTGGGAGTGGATATCGTCATCGAGTCCACCGGTATTTTTACAAGCTACGACGGAGCCGCTAAGCATTTGAGCGCCGGCGCCAAGAAAGTCATCGTCTCGGCTCCGGTCAAAGATCCGGACAAGATCAAGACCATGGTCTACGGGATCAACCATACGGACTACGATCCCAGTAAGAACGATGTGGTCTCTAACGCCTCGTGCACCACGAACTGTCTGGCGCCTGTAGTAAAAGTCTTGCACGACAAGTTTACCGTTCAGCGCGGTCTGATGACGACAGTGCACTCTTACACCAACGATCAACGTGTTTTGGATTTGGGACACTCCGATTACCGCCGCATGCGCGCCGCCGCGATCAACATGATCCCGACATCAACGGGCGCCGCCAAAGCCGTGGGACTTGTGATCCCGGAACTCGCCGGCAAACTGACCGGAACTTCTGTACGCGTACCGACACCCAACGTTTCCCTCGTGGATTTTGTGGGTGATTTGGGCAAGAAGACGACGGTAGAAGAAGTGAACGAGGCTTTTATTCACGCAGCCTCCACGGGCCCGCTTAAAGGCGTACTGAACGCTGTGAACGCGCCTCTTGTCTCGTCCGATTTTAACGGCGACAAGCACTCTTCGAGCGTCGATCTCCTCCACGATGGTGGTGGATGGTTCGATGGTGAAGGTACTTAGCTGGTACGACAACGAGCGGCTTTTCTTCACGCATGTTGGACCTGGCGGCGTGGATGGCGAGCAAGTTTTAGTGAATTACCCGAAGATTCAAGATCTTGACCTGAAAGGGAAGCGCGTTCTTCTGCGCGTGGACTTTAATGTCCCGCTGAAAGAGAGCGACAAGGGGATCGTCGTTGCCGACGACACCCGTATCACAGCGGCTCTGCCGACGATCCAATTCGTTTTGGAACAAGGCGGAAAGTGCTTGCTCGCTTCCCATTTGGGACGGCCCAAAGGCCAACGCAATCCCAAGTACAGTTTGGAACCCGTCGGTACGCACTTGAGCACGCTTCTCGGTAAGGACGTGATTCTAACGGAAGACTGCGTGGGGGATGGCCCACGCGGGCTTTCCCACAACATGCGACCTGGCGACGTGTTGCTGCTTGAAAACTTGCGCTTTGAGACGGGCGAGGAATCCAATAGCCCGGTCTTTTCGCAGAAGCTCGCGGAACTTTGTGACGTCTATATTAATGACGCGTTCGGAACCATGCACCGAGCCCACGCTTCTACAGAAGGCATCACGCATTTTGTGGAGAAAAAGGGAATCGGGCTCCTTGTCCAACAGGAGCTGAAATACCTGGAGCCCTTGCGCGAAGCCCCTAAGCGGCCGTTTGTTCTGGCGATGGGCGGGGCCAAGATCTCAGACAAGATGGGCGTGATTGAGCACTTCCTTCCGAAGGTGGATACGCTGCTGATCGGCGGTGCCATGGCCTACGCCTTTTTGCGGGCGCGCGGTTATGAAGTGGGCAAAAGCCTTTGTCCCGAAGAACAGATCCCACTCGCCCAAAAATTGATGAAGGCAGCCGACGCGCGCAATGTGCACATCCTGCTGCCAATCGACCATGTGGTCGCCGCGAGCTTTGACTCCGAAAAAGGCGAGCTGACCGACGGGGAGAACATCCCGGGCGATAAGATGGGCCTTGATATCGGACCGAAGACGGTTTCGCTTTATGAACGGCCTATCTCCCAGGCCGAGACTATTTTCTGGAATGGGCCCATGGGCGTCTTTGAAAAGCCGGCCTTCTCGGAGGGCACCTTTGGCATTGCACGCGCGATTGGGGCTTCTCGGGCTCAGAAACTCGCTGGAGGCGGAGACTGCGCGGCAGCGGTTGCGGCCTCGGGTGAGGAAGCGAATTTCGATTTTATCAGCACGGGTGGCGGGGCGACGCTGGAGTTCCTGGAAGGGAAGAACCTGCCTGGGCTTAAGGCGCTTGCGCTTTCCAAGCGTGAAAGCTAGAACGATAGACCTGTTTTTGGCTAGATTTAAGGGCTGAGCAAGGTAAAGAGATGCGAATACCGTTATTTGCAGCAAATTGGAAAATGAACAAGGCGGTCTCTGAGACGGCTGAGTTTGTGACCCAGTTGAGCGAGCTGCTCGTGGCCGCGCCCGGTAAGCTGGGCACCGACTTTGAGGTGCTCCTTTGCCCGCAAAGCACGCATCTTTCCACGCTTTCGGCCTCGATTGGGACCCGTCCCATTGAGTTTGGCGCGCAGAATTGCGGTACCGCCAAGAATGGCGCGTTCACTGGGGAGATTTCCCCAGTCGTCCTAAAAGAGCTCGGCTGCGGTTGGACGCTCGTTGGCCACTCGGAACGGCGCCACATTTATCTAGAGGATGATGCTCTCGTTCTCAGTCGCACCCGAGCCGCACTGGCCGAGGGGCTTTCGGTCGTTCTGTGTGTAGGGGAAAAGCTTGAGGAGCGCCGGGCCGATCGCACGATGCAGGTCGTGGAGACGCAGCTCTCGATTCTTAAGGGAATGAGTGCGGCCGATATTGAGCGCATCGTGGTGGCTTATGAGCCGGTTTGGGCGATTGGCACCGGGGAAAACGCCACGCCGGAACAGGCGGAGGCCGTGCACGCCTCCATCCGCAAGTGGTATGCTTCGGCGCTTGGAGAAAAGGCAGCCGATGCGCTTCGGATCCTGTATGGTGGAAGCGTTAAGCCGGAGAATGCCGCCCAGTTGCTACGTGAAGCGGATGTGGACGGATTTTTGGTAGGTGGAGCGAGTCTGGACCCAGTTGTTTTTAGCAATGTGATAAAGAATGGGTTAGAATCTCGCGCACCGGGAGTATAGAGACGTGACGTTTTTAATTGTGGTTCATTTAACGATGTGTGTGGCACTCATCGGAATTATTCTGCTCCAGCCGGGAAAATCCGACATGGGAATCGGTTTTGGTAGCAGCAGCCAAAGCATCTTTGGTAGTAAGGGTGCTGGTAACTTTCTGACGAAGGTTACTTCGATCGCAGCTTTGATTTTTGTTTGTACGAGTTTTTTTCTGACCCGCTCGCGACTTGTGGAAGCGGAACAATCGGTCATCGGATCCACCCCGGCACCGATTGAAGAAAAGAAGGCGCCGGAAAAAATGCCGGCGGCTCCTGAGACTCCAGCGGAACCAGCCGCTCCGGAAAAAAAGTAGTTTTTAGTTCGTCTACGCGTAGGTGGTGGAATTGGTATACACGTAGGATTAAGGATCCTATGGCGCAAGCCTTGGGGGTTCAAGTCCCCCCCTACGCACTCTTTTCGGTACCACGTTCCCTTTGGCACATCCCTGTGGATAACTTTTCGTTTCATTACTGAGAGCCCTGCCGGGTTTTGTCACTTCTGAACAGCGAATCTGTGCTAGTTTCCCCGCGAAGCTGGCTGCCTTTGGTGGCATTCCACTTGCAAATACTTGGGTCGGCGGTCGTCGTACTTTGCGCTTTGGAGCTCAGGGATGAAGTGGTTTGTTTGGCAGGTTCTGTACCGGATAGTGGCTTTCCCGTTTGGGGTGTTTCTCACCGCTGTGAATTTTTTCCTTTCCCTGACCACAAGCTACGATACCGAAGGCAGCGTCGAGATCCCCGAAAACGCGATACTCTTTACCTCGCACAGTGACGTCTACGGACTCTGTCTGCACCCTGCGGTCCGAACCGGCGGGCGACTCAATACGGTTTGGCTGGGCTACCACGGCATTACCCCGTACATTTTTGCGGTCTGGGATCGTTTTTGCGGACTTCAGTATTGGTGTTACTGGCGTCGAGGGACGCTTTCAAAGCGAGAGCAGATTATTGAGTTCATGAAAGCGCACCCCGGTATTCGTCTCGGCCTTGCAACGGATTCCGGCGGGCCGTACGGAAAAGCGCGCGCCTCTTTAATCGAGTTGTCCCAACGCACTGGGCGCCCGCTCGTCGCGGTTCGCATGCGCTTGTCACACTCCTTCAAATTTTTGCATCACCACCTCCCGTTGCCTTTCGGAAAGATCATCGCGCAGGTTTCTACGCCCATTTCTGGGGACGCTCTCGAACTTGAAACCCTCCAAGCCCGTTTGGACGACCCACTCAAATAGCCTCTGTATACGCCGCGCTCACCTGTGCGAAACCTAGCGCGTGCATTCCGTTAGGATGCGGGATCGTGCCTACGGAAAATTTGCATTTTACCCTGTATTTCCAATTACTTGTACGTATACCCTGTGCATACTTTCTGTACACTCGCGGCACGCGGCTTGCACTCTACTAGTGTATGTTAGGGGAACTTAAAATTTGCGGCGCTCTGCCTCGTCCTTTTGTCGCTGGCCTCGGCCTACGGCGACGAAAACGATCAGAACTCCATCGAAGAGATCGCGCGCAAGTACCGCCCTACGAAAGTTCCGGTTACCGTCGATGCGGAACTTCCCGTCGAATACCAAAATCTCCAAAAAGTTGTGAACGAGTGGCACACCCGCACGAAGAAGGACTCCGTTGCGCGCTTCATTATGGAGAACTTTTACCCCACGCTGAGGGGAGTCACCGTGATTGCAAGCGGGACCATGGTCGCCTCCAAGGTCGAGCAGATTTCGACATGCGCGAAGCCTCGCGCAATCTCAAAGAAGTTTGGGTTTTTAGGAATAACGTCGCGCAAGGCGGGACACGGATCGCAGGCCAAGCCGTCGCCCAGCTGCTCCAACGTTTTGCCGCGCGTGCGGATATCCATGAGAGGTCCAAGGACACCGGAAGCTCGCCCTACGAAGATCTCAAAGGAGACATCAGCCGTCTGCCGACGGATGTGGCCTACCGTTTTGACTGGGGCTTTAAGCGACTCGCCGACTTTGGGGAGTGCCGTCGGTCGCGTGGACGCCAGCCATGCAGTTTCAGCTAGGCGAGGACAATCAGGACTTCATCCGTGGGTTTATGGACGTCCAGTTCCCGGAACTGGGCCAAGAATCGCCCAAGCCCGGCAGCCCCTCTAAACAGGCCTCACTCGACGGCACTTTCCGCTAACCGCCTTTTGACTTTAAGGACATTCTGGTACAGATTTTGGGATTCGTTTAGCGGGCGCATAGCTCAGTTGCCCGCGAGCGGAGCGAGCCATTAGACAGAAAGCGCTGCCAGCGCCTAAGTCGAAGACTGATTTCGCGGAACGAGTTTTTCCTGGTTAGGGCGCATAGCTCAGTTGGTTAGAGCGCTGCCTTCACACGGCAGAGGTCCGAGGTTCGAGCCCTCGTGCGCCCACCATTTTCGGATGAGGCTTCATGAACCCCTGGCATGACGTGGAACCTGGTTCGGACCCCAAATCAGTTTTTCAAGCCATTATCGAAATCCCAAAAGGCAGCAAGCTTAAATACGAACTCGACAAAAAGACGGGGCTCTTGCGGGTCGATCGCGTGCTTTACAGCAGCGTCCACTACCCTGCCAACTACGGGTTTATCCCTCAGACATTCTGTGATGATGATGATCCGCTTGATGTACTGGTGTTGGGGCAGGAGGGGATCGTGCCCCTGGCCATTGTGCGCGCGCGCGCCATCGGCGCCATTCGCATGAGCGACAAGGGCCAAGAAGACGACAAGATAATAGCCGTTCATGTAGATGACCCGGAGTACGCTCAGTACCACGAGATTGGGGAGTTGCCAAAACACCGCATTCAGGAAATCCGGCGCTTCTTTGAAGACTACAAAATACTGGAAAAAACTCCCGTAGTGGTCAACCAAACCTTAGAGCGAAAAGAAGCCGAAGATATTTTACTTGCCGCCTATAAGCGCTACTCGGAAAACAAAGACACCCTACGGGGTTGCTAGCGCACAATGGAATTTTCTTCATCACAAGCGGGGTCCGCGTTTTCAGTGTAGGAAACTAGGAGACTAACTTCTGGCGATCCGACTGCTTTTTCGGTAAGCGCGCCACGAAAAGACAACCGCCCTTAGGAGGGTTGGACGCAACAATCGTCCCATTGTGAAAGTGGGCTATTTTTGCACACAGATACAAACCCAAGCCAAACCCACCGGTGGATTTAGTCCTGGATTTGTCGACACGGTAAAAAGGCTCAAAAATATTTTCCAGCTCGGATTGCGCAATTCCTGGACCGTAGTCGCGCACACTTACCTCGAACTTCTCACCTATGTCTACTAGGCCTACTTCAACGGACTTTCCGGAATCTTTGGAATACTTCAAGGCGTTCTCAAGGAGGTTAGTGAGTAGTCGCTCGAAATAGCGTCGATCCACTTCGGCTTCTACTGTCGAAGGGGGCTGGCACTCCACCGGCTGACCGGCCTGGGAGTAGCGCCCACAAACGCCTTGGAGAAGCTCACCGATATTGGTTGAACTAAACTCAAAGCCCGTGTGCTTCCCGGAGAGGCGATGGGACTCCAGAAGTTCAGAAACCAAGGCGTCCATTCGATTCAAGTGCGTTCGAATCTGTTGTTTTCTTTTTTCGTCGCCGATCAGTTCCAAAAGAACGTTGGCACTCGCAAGCGGCGATCGCAGCTCGTGGCTCACACCAAGCAATAACTCCTCTTTTGATTGAATCATCTCATTTACCGTTTCTGCCATTTCGTTGAAGCCTTGACTGAGGCGGGCAAACTCATCGGAGCCTCTCACGGGAAGGCGGTAACTAAGATTTCCTTTTGAAAGCTCTTCGATTGCACCACTAAGTCGTTTGATGGGACGCAGCTGCCAAAGGAGAATGAGATAGGTGATAATCAAAACCCCGCAAACTTGGGCGAGTAAAAACTCCCAGAACCGCGGATCCATCATCGGACTCGGCCGCCAATTGAAGGAAGAGAATAAGATGAGTTTTCCGCCAGCGATCTCTTTTGCGAAAAAGGGTCGACCGAAATGAAGGCCCACTCGGGCACCTGAGTTCGCGCGGGCCGGCCGCGAACCTTCTACTATCTCAGCCCATCCCGGCAAACCGGGGGCGGTTGTCCATTGCTGCGCTTCTCCCTCAAAACGCGCATCAAGGCCCAACTGCAGAGCTTTGCGAGCCGTCTTGGCAGAGCTATCCAGTTCGACGGCTTTGGAAATCTTTTCAAACTCCTTGGCTAACTGGTTTTCCATCTGAGGGTGCATAGGTGGCGGACCATGTCGAAAGTCAGGTCCAGGTCCCTTCGGACCGCGCGCATGGTGCGGTGGCTTTCCGTGAGGTGGCGGACCGTGATCCCCTGGTCCCGGCTTAAGTTTCGTAAAAATGGTGAGATGGATGAGGACCATCGCTAAAAAAAGGGGGAAGAGAATCTTTAAGAAGATAGAGATTCGGATGGGAAAACGACTAGGCCGCTTCATCCAATACCCCTAAGAAGATATAGCCACCACCCCAGACGGTTTTGATGAACTTTGGATGTTTGGGATCGTCTTGAAGTTTATTGCGTAGACGACTGAGCATCACGTCGATAGTGCGTGAATAACAGTCATGATCCACCCCCGAAGGTGGTTCATGATTTGGTCACGCGTAAAGAGAGTGCCCGGCTTGGAAGCTAGAAGAACCAGGATTTCAAACTCCATCGCTGTCAATTCAAGACTCTCTCCGTAGGCTTTTACCCGGTGGCTTTTCAAATCCACTTCCAAGTCCTTAAAGCGCAGAGTCTGTTGCGTACTCAACGTTTTCGAGCGACGCAAAATTGCTTCGATGCGCGCCACCAGCTCGCGTGGCTCAAAGGGTTTGGTTAGGTAGTCATCGGCTCCCACCTCCAGCCCTACGATGCGATCGCCTATATCTCCCCGAGCGGTCAACATGATGATGGGCACTGCACTGGATAGGCGAATGTGCTTGCACACCTGCATGCCGTCCTGCCCGGGGAGCATGACATCCAGAATGACAAGATCCACCTTTTCTTTAGCGAGGATCTTGAGTCCGGCGTCGGGTTGGTGCGATGAAAGAACCTTAAAATTGAACTTAGGCAGGTACTCGCCCAGCGCCGCCACCAAATCCTCGTCATCGTCGATAATGAGCAAAGTTCGGTCCATATCGCTTTGCTTATCGGATGATTTAGTTTGGAGCTTTAGCATGGCTTGTCCTCTGCCTAAGTCCTGCCGAGAGTACTGGTTTACTGGCCTAGGATCTGGGCTTTACAGGTCTCAAGCGCCGTAATGACATCAACATTATTAGCGCTGACACCCGAACCATTTACCGTTACACCTTGGGTCTGCAAGCAGCTCACTAGAGATGCCTGTTGTCCTAGAGAGAGAGAAACTGGTGCGAGGCTTTGCGGCTGTCGGTTTCCCGAAGCCCTTTCATGGCAAGCTCGTATAACTTCGCGGTTTTCATCACTTGGAGGCTCCGGTCGCGCAAAGCCCGCGTTTTGCATGCAGGTGTCCATCGCATCGCGATCCCCTTGGGCCTGTTGGTGACACGTTTGCTGAGCCGCTTGAAAGCCGGAGTTCGCATCTGGCCGTGGCGGCAACGTAATATTGTTCTCCGCTAAGCAGCTTTGAAAAACTTGTTCTTCTTCGGCCGAAAGACGCGGTGGGTGCTGCCCGCCGGGGCCACCCATTCCCATGCCACCTCCAGGACCCATTCCATTTCCAAATCCCATTCCGCTACCCGGACCCATTCCATTCCCGTTAGGGCGCTGTTGGTTGGAGAAACGTCGGCCGTTCTGGGCGACGTTGTGTCCGAAAAATTGGTTCGCACCCACAATCTGCTGCTGTACGCTGAAATCCGAAGCTTCACTCCAGTGCGCCAGCACGAGTGTGCCGACAAAAAACGTTATTTTCATCAGGTCTCTCAATCGAAGTTGTTGTTTCATGATGGTACTCCTTCAAACTTCGAGGGCAAAAACGCTCTCGATTCTGTTTTCATGGTAGCGAAATCGGGAGACCAAATCTTCTCTGCCTCATCAATGTTTGCAACAAATTGTAAACCACAGCCCTATTTGTAAACGCTTGTAAATAACTGATAATACACCGATTTCTTACATGCCCCTTCGACACTTTTTGAACTTTTTTTGGCAGTGCTGAGAAAAAAACCCATGCACTCTGACGGACTTAAGGAACCTGTTTGGAAATTTTGATCGAGCTGTTCAGGATCTAGGCATCCCAATCGAGGCCAAACCCACTCGTTGGAGTGCTCTTCTGACTAGCTTCTGATCAACTTCCCAGTACGACGTGCGAATAAAAAACTTCTTGGTACGAATCTCGCACTCCAAGGTTTTTAGAAACTTTTGGATTGGCAAAAAGGATTGGTCATGGATTACACAAGAAAGAAATACTACTTATTCATATTCATACTCAGCCTGGTCCTACTCGTGACGGGTTGCTCTAATGAGAATTCAGATGAAAACCTGCTAAGTAGTTTCTACTGCTCTGTCTCGGCCAGTGTTTCCTCCGGAGACATCAACGCCTCGTACAGCTCAGTCCAGCTATCCAATCTTACCGTCTATACTTACAACGGATCAGGAAGCTACTATTACATCACCCTTCCGGACGGGTATACGGCAACATCAAGTTCATCCTCGTATACTTATCCGAGTACCCTTTCACTCACCACCGAGTCCGGAGGAGGGATCTACGAGGAGGTGTACGTCGTCGATTCCACGACCGGCACACAAACTTCTTGTTCATTGATCTTAAGTTCCAGTAGCACGACTTCATCGGGAGTCGTCAGCGTCTACGCGTCTTCAACCTCCGTAACCAAAGGAACTTCCATAACGGTTACCGCCTCAGCGTCTAGCGTCAGCAACCCCGTTTTCTATTTCGAGTACGAAGCCACCTACCCCTATTACATTTCAGTCAGCAATTCCTCAAACGGTGTGCTCACTATTACGAGTAGTGTCGCACAGACTGTGGTAGTTACGGCGGTCATGGAGTCCAATTCGAGTGGCGTGTCTACCGACAGCGCCGACATCACCCTTTACTTCAACGAATCGGGAAGCTCAAGCAGTGGAACTGCCTACGCCTACCTATCCGCTTCGCCGTCTAGTTCCGTTGCCGTAGGCAGCACCGTAACGTTGTATGCAACAGTGTCCGGAATATCGGATCCGGTCTACACGTTCTATTTCTCTGGAACAAACAATCTTTCGGCGACGGCCTACCAAAGCGGTTCAACGGGAACCGTGACGTCGTCGACGGCTGGATCCACCATCATCGGGGTACGGGTGGTTTCGGCATCCAATAGCTCTCTTTACGCCACCGCGACGAAGACGATCACTTTTTCCGGAAGTAGTAGTGGTTTGACGTGCACCCTAACAAAAGTAAGCGGAACCTATTACCGCAATTCACCTGTCACCTTCGTTATCACTAGCAACACGGGCGAGAAACTTCGCCTGACCGCGTGGGAACCTGGGGAAGCGTGGGACAATGGGGCGCCTAGTTTTCCGCTCTCCATCTACCAGAACGGTGTCTACAACTACTTTTACGGGACTTACTCGTACACCGGATCCAAAACCGTACGAGTGATAGCCGAGTCCGTGAGTCGACCGGGAACTTACTGTAACAGTGGGGCGTACCTGAGTACTAGCCTCTATATTTACTAATGGCGAGTAGACGTGGCATAAAAATACCATGCGATTCTTCCTTCTTGTCTTAGGACCACTCAGCGCCGTCAGCTGCTTGATGCTGCCGGTGGACCTTCCTATTGAAGCCCACAGGATGGCGGCACTCATGCTTTGGGTGATCCTCTGGTGGCTGACGGAAGCCGTACCGCTTCCCGCAACCGCTCTATTGGGAGCCTCCTTGCTCGTGGTATTTGGAATTTGCGACGCCAAAGAAGCTTTCGCCCCGTTTGCCAACCCTGTTATCTTTCTTTTTTTGGGCGGCTTTTTGATCGCTCGTGCCATGCAAGCGCATGGCCTCGATAGGCGTCTCGCACTTTTTGTACTGACGCGAAAAGTAGGAAGTGGCAGTCCCATCCGTGCCGTCATCACACTTTTTTTCGTGGCGGCCTTTCTGAGTATGTGGATTAGCAACACGGCCACAACGGCACTCATGCTTCCCATCGCGTTGGGAGTGCTCGGCTCACTTTACCCAGATTCTCCACGTTCTCAGGAAGTCGTGCTCATCGGCATCGCCTACGCGTGTAGCCTGGGTGGGCTCGGCACTCCTGTGGGATCACCGCCCAATGCGATTGCGCTAGGTATCCTCAAAGAGCAAAAAAACATCGACGTTGGCTTTTTGGAATGGATGGGAATGGGTATCCCCATGGTAATCGCTGGAATCGGGGTTCTCTCTTATTTAGTCGCGCGCGAGCTTCGCCAGTCGCCGAGTATTGCGGTCGGGGAAAATATCCATGCACTCTTCAGAAATCTTGGGCCAACAAGAAAAGAAGAGTGGCTCACCTTCTTTGCCGTGGCGGTGGTTTTTACACTTTGGGTGGGACCGGGAGTAGCCGGTCTCGTACTAGGAAACAACCACCCGATCCCGCTTTGGCTAGATCGCACCTTGCCGGAAAGTGTCGCGGCCATGCTGGCGGCGGGTCTCCTGTTCGTCCTTCGCGGCAACGACGGCCCATTACTTTCGTGGAAACAAGCGATGCAGATTGACTGGGGTGCGCTCCTACTTTTTGGCGGCGGCCTCAGTCTTGGGACTCAGCTTTTCCAAACGGGACTTGCGGGTACGTTGGGAGACTTTCTCATTCGCACTGTCGGCGCTGCGGGCGCAACAGTATTCCTGATTGTACTCACCTACTTTACGATCTTTTTCACGGAAGTAGCCTCCAATACCGCGTCCGCCAACCTGCTCGTTCCACTGGCACTTTCAGCGAGTAACGCGTTTGGTGCCAATCCGTCGATGGCGGTGCTGTCCGTTGCTTTTGCGTGCAGTTTGGCGTTCATGATGCCGGTGGCAACGCCCCCCAACGCCATCGTCTACGGGACGGGACAGGTCAGCATGCGCCGGATGATGCAACTCGGGTTGTGGATGAATCTCGCTATGGGTGTGATTGTTCTGATAGCGCTCCGCTTCATGCTTGGTCCCTTCGTTGGCTAGCCTTTAACGAATATTTGAGTTACACGATCCCTATGAAGGTTTTAGTTCTCGGTGGAACACGGTTTTTTGGTAAACGCCTTGTGGAAAAGGCGGTCGCAGCAGGACACGACGTTACCGTTCTAACTCGCGGGCAATCCGGCACGAGCCCACAAGGTACAACAGAGCTCAAAGCCGATCGCAAAGACGCTGACACTCTTCGCAGAGCGCTTGGTAAAAACCATTGGGATGTCGTTTACGATCAGATTTGTTTTAACTCCGCCGAGGCCGCGATAGCAGAGGAGCTCTTTAGGGAACGGACGGGCCGCTACGTTTTTACTTCGTCCATGTCGGTTTTCCCCAAGGGCCCAGCTCGTGTGGAAGAGTCTTTCGATCCCAAGCTTCACCCGCTGGTCGTCGGAAGTGATTTTGAATACGCCGAAGGAAAACGCCAGGCCGAAGCCTACCTCTTTCAGAAATCTTCCTTACCGACAGTTTCGGTTCGGGTTCCGTGCGTTGTGGGAATGGACGACTACACTCGCCGCGTTCACTTTCACGTGGAGCGAACGCTCAAAGGTCTTCCGATATTCTTTCCAGTTCCCAACGCTCGGGTTTCGCTAATCCAATCAGAAGAAGCCGCAGACTTTCTTCTTTGGGCAGGCACACAGTTGCGTGAAACGGGCCTATTCAACGCAGCAGCAGATGGGCTAGTCGCTCTCAATGAAATGATGGCGTTGATTGGGGAGTTGACTGGCAAGCCGCCGCTTCTGGCCAATGAGAAAAGCTCCGAGAATCATTCTCCGTACGGTGTCCCCTCGGATATCTTCATGATTACGGAAAAAGCAAAGAGCTTGGGTTACCGATTTTCTAATTCAGCAGAGTGGTTTCCGTATCTTCTCAAACAGATAACGGCGGAGCTTCAGGAGCAGATCTAGCCAAGGTCTCAATGGGAACCCCACGCGGCGCTTGCAGCTTTTCCAGAAAGCTTTCAAAGCTTCGATCGAGTTCGCCATAAGTTGTCGGCTTGTCGCGGTACTCTTTCAGGATTTCCGACACCGCTTCCAGCGTGCAGATACAGGACTTCCTGGGTTGCCGAGACACGAAGCGGGATTTTTTTTCAGGCAAGGTCAGGATCAGCCGGTTCAAACGGAGCATCCAGGAATTGCGCCACCACAACGTCTTAGACTGTTTCCAGTTGCCATCGATCACGACAATACCTTTGAGATCTCTAAGCCGCTTCTTTTGGGATAGTACATGCACCGTTTGGTTCTTCGGAAGACGTTCCGCTTCCTTCGCCTGCCCCACATAAAGCACTCCCCAATCAGAGGGGTCGCGGCCTCACCCAGAGCGGCTCCCAAAGAGCGCCACGACAAACCTACCCGGTGGACCGCGTTAGGAAGCACCAAAGATACCAACCGCGCGGTGCTACGGGGATTGCGGGCCTCCTGCGGGTGCTGCAGAACGAGCACTCGCAATCTAGACCTTACGGGATGGATCTCCTCGCAAAGGCAAAGGTTCTCGGGTTTCCAACATTGGGGGCACTTCATGATGCACCCAATAGCAGTTTTAGAAGAATTGCGCCAGCCCGTCGCTCAGGGAAGGTAACGGCCGCGCTGGGCCCGGTAGACATGCTGGATGGCGCGCGCACTGAGCGCGCTATTGAAAACCATGACCTCGGCGATTTGCCCCACCCACTGCGAACCGCCCCACGCCGGGCCGTTGCCAATCATCCAGCTCGCCGTAGAGTCGGCACTGGCATTCTGGCAGCCCGCCCCACAGAGATGTTGGTATTCCCCTCAAGCGTGCCGTTGACGTAAATGCGGTAGGTTCCCAAGGACTCACGAACCCCGACGAGGTGGTGAAAATTGCCATTGGCGATGTTCGTGCTGCCTTGTGCGCCCCACTCACACGAAGGGCCATCATTTGAAAAATAAGCATTCCCGTTTGAGGAGGCGGCGCCGGCCCACCAGCCCACATGAAGCGACATCGATCGATCGGTACCGGCGTTGCGATTGAAACAACCATACCAGCCGCTGTATCCGTCGTACGCACCCAGGCAGAGATAGTCCAGTCACTGGTTCCAGCGGAGCCCATGCCGATGCCACCGATGACGTCATTCGTTCCGTCAAAGGTAAGCGCCGGGTGAAAAGCCCAAAGTCCCCTCGTGCCGGGCACGTCACCCCAGCGCACGTCCCGTCAAAGTTATTCCCTGATGCGTCGTAAAAGGTAGTGGCCCCTTCGGATTCATTGAGCGGCATCAGAAGGATGGGCCCCACATCGAGCTCATCGCCAGCGGCCCAACAAAGGTTAGAAAAAAAGAACGAAACTAAAAGGAGTCGCAATAGGGATTTCATCGCCTAAGTATACTTCTCTTGAGAAGTCCCTCAAACAACGCGCCGCAGTCCTACCCGCTTGAAGGCTAACTCTCACAACCCTATAATAAACGCGCTACCGCAAATAGCGCCGTTGGGGGTTTCCAAACAAATTGAAGCAGGTTCGTGCATTCACACCACGCGTACTTACCCTCATGCTGTTTGGCTTAGGCCTTCTGCTTCCTGCCGCGCAGGCGAACCCTTACTTTCCTTACCTCGCTCTCGATGAATGGTCTTCAGGCGGAATCGTTGTGAGTGATCTCTCTGGCGACGACGACGTGTTGCGAACGGCACTTTATCTTACCGACGGCAGACTGCTTGCAGCAGGTCGCTCCGACAATGGCAGCTTCAACGACATGATCGTGGTGCGTTTTCACCCGGACGGATCGCTTGATACGAGTTTTGATTCAGATGGAATAGCCACCGTCGCCTTCGGAGGTGGGGAAGCGATTGTGCACTCCATTGCCACCGATAGCCTGGGTCGCGCCGTGATTGTGGGCCGAGCTTGGGGCTTTTCCGACTACGATTTTGGCGTCGCGCGCTTACTCACTGACGGCAGCCTAGACACCTCGTTTGCCTCCATTGGATTTAGAACCGTCGACGTTGGCGGCAATGAATTTGGTAGAGCGGTATCCATACAAACCAACAACCGCATCCTCATCGCGGGCTACACAACGACGAGTAGCGCCTTCAACGTGGCGATGGTTCGTCTACTGTCTGATGGCTCTTTAGACAACAGTTACGACACCGACGGCATGGTGGTGACTTCGGTAAACGTCGGGGATGACGTCGTCACAAACATGGCCTTAGACACCCTGGGACGCGCCGTTGTGATTGGTACGACCGACAATGGTACAAACAATGATTTTCTTGTCATGCGCTACCATACGAATGGGGCGCTTGATACGGGCTTTGGTACAGGCGGTATTGCTACGAAGAACTTTGGGAATGACGATGTCGCCTGGGGCATGCAAATAGACACCGTTGGAAAGATTTATCTCGGGGGCCGAGTTTACTCGGGCTCTTCTTACCGAATGGGCCTTCAGATTCTAAACCCGGACGGGAGTGAAAGCAGCTCTGGTTCCTACTCAATTGCGTCGGGCGGCCTGCCGCGCAGCCTTTACATCGATGAGCAGGAACGCATTGTACTGGGCGGGCGATCCTACAATGGAGCCAACTGGGACTACGGTCTTATCCGCATCTCGCAATCAGAAGGACTCTCTCAAACATTCGATACTGACGGTGTGGCAACGGTAGATATCGTCAACGACGACTTCGCCTACGACTTAGCTTTTCAAACCGACGGAAAGATGGTGCTCGTCGGGAGAACTGATACCGGTGGTTTTTCAGATTTTGGCATCGTTCGTCTTCTCACCTCCGGCGCACTTGATACGGCTTTTAGCGGAGACGGCAAACAAAACACTGCCTTCGCCGCAGGTCGGCACGATATCGCCAACGCCGTCGCCATTCAAACAAACGGGCGCATCGTCGTCGCAGGGTTTACTGATGCCGGCGACAACGAGTTTGCGGTAGCGCGGTACCTTACCAACGGAAACCTTGATACTTCCTTTAGCGGGGATGGGCTCAACACGGCCGATTTCGGATCGGGGCATGACATCGCCAACGCTGTTGCCATTCAAACAAACGGGCGCATTGTTCTGGCGGGTTCGGCTTACAATGGCACCAACAACGACATCGCGGTCGCACGCTTTCACACGACCGGAGCTCTTGATACCACTTTTAGCGGCGACGGACGAGCCATCACTTCCATCGGCACTAGCGAAGATGCTGGCCACGCGATGGCGATTCAACCCGATGGGCGCATACTCGTAGCGGGCTACGGAAAAATTGGGGGGAATGACCAATTTGCTGTGGTGCGCTTCCTTACCCGCGGGGCATTGGACACCTCATTTAGTGGTGACGGAAGGGTCAATACGGCGTTTGCAGGCAGCACGAGCGATGTCGCCTACGACATGGCTTTGCAAACCGATGGCAAGATTGTAGTGGGTGGCGTGTCTTACGGCACGAACGGGAAACTCTTTGCCCTCGCCCGTTACCTCACCAACGGAAACCTGGACACAAGTTTTAGCGGCGATGGCCTCGTGACTACCTCCGTCGCAACTGAAGGCGGCGCCCTAAATGGGATTACCATTCTCTCCAACGGCAAAATTATGGCCGTCGGAAAAACATTGGAGCTCACCAACCGCATTGTAGCGGTCCGGTATACGACGAACGGGAATCTGGATTCGAGTTTTGATAACGACGGTATTTTCTACTACTCCATAGGAAGTGGCGACGACATGGCCTTTGCCGTAAAGCAAGCCCCCAATGGAAGCGTCGCCATAGCGGGTGCGACGCATACGGGTTCCGAGTACGATTTCGCAGCACTGCTTTTTGGTGGCTTTGGTTCACTCGACAATAGCTTCGGCACCAACGGCCGAGTCATTACACCCATCGGTTCGGGAGACGATGACGCTCTAGCCATGCGGTACTACCGAGGCAAGACAGTCCTCATTGGCCGCACCGTCGTAGGAGCGAACTGGGATATTGCACTCGCCCGCTACGACCAAAACGGATCCACCGCGGGCGGAGGCGCCGCAGATCCAAGCTTTGGCGGAACGGGACGTGTCGGTACGGACATTGGCAACGACGATATGGCAAACGCCGCCGCGCGCGACTCTCAAAACCGTCTATTGATCGCGGGATACACAAACGACGGAACGGATCACAACTTTCTGATCGCGCGCTATACGGAAGACGGGGTCTTAGACACCACTTTCCGCACGACCGGCATCACCACCGTCGCCGTTTCCTCCACCCACGATGCGGCAAATGCCGTCGCAGTCTTTTCAAATGGCGCAGTCGTCGCTGCAGGTTACCAGTACAATGGAACGGCCCAAGATTTTGCTGTCGTCAAAGTCACTAGCGCCGGGGTGCCCGATACTACCTTCAGTGGAGACGGTATTGCGACGACATCTATCAATGCGGGAGACGATGTAGCGGAGGCCGTTGCGCTCTATACCGATGGCCGCGTGCTCGCGGTGGGCTCCACCGTATCGGGCGGCAACCGGCAATTTGCACTTGTACGCTACCTCTCCAATGGAAACCTAGACAATTCCTTCAGCGGGGATGGCATCCAGACTCTTTCGCTAACCACCAACGGTGACACTTCGGCTTTTGCGGTTGTCCTCCAAAGTAACGGCAGAATTGTCGTGGGCGGCCGCGCGCACGACGCCGCTGGCAAACTTGTTGCCGTTGCCCGCTACCTTTCCAACGGCACACTCGACAACACCTTTAACGGAACTGGAAGCGTGGTCACCTCTCTCGGATCCAATGGTGCCGAACTGTATGGGCTGGCTGTAGACGAGGTGGGGTCCATCTTCGGCGTAGGACGCGCGTTTGGGATACGCGACAAACTAGCGGTGGTGGCCTACCTTTCAAACGGCACACTTGACGCCTCCTTTAGTGGAGATGGAATCGCAATCCTTTCCAATGGATCGCGTGATCTCGTCGGCAACAGCGTCGTCTTGGGCGGTGGTGGAAAACTTGTAGTCGGCGGCTTTACCCACAACGGCACCAATCTGGATGGCGCGGTGATACGGGTCCTGCCGAGTGGCACACTGGACACCACTTTTGACGGAGACGGGATCGCCATTCTAACCAATGGGGCCAACGACGATTTGATTATGGGAGTGGCGCTTTCCAAAGACGGGCGCATCTATGCCGCCGGCGGGAGCAACAGCGGCAGCGAAACCGATGTGCTCGCGGCGCGCTTATTCCCCTAAACCGGCTTACTGGTCCAAGATTGTCGGTAAAAGACTTTTCCTTCTGAATCCAGTACCCAGTAATCGAAAAAGTCTACGTGAATGGGTTCTCCAAATTGGGTGCCCTCAAAAGTCCCGTGGAAAAAGTACTGGTTCCCCTTTATTGAGGCACCAAGCAAACGATGCTCGCCACGCAGGCGCTGCAAACGCTCGATAAAGAAATCGCGTACCGCTTTGGTTCCGACGAATTGCTCGCCGTTTCGGGTGTAGACGGGTTCGTTCGAGAACAGCACGAGGATCGCTTCCAGATCTCCGGCATCCACATTTCGGTAATAATCGAGCAGCGGTGCTAGCCGGGTGTCCTCCAGTGAAACCGCGAACGGGGCCTCCCCGAACATTGAAGAACAGTACCGGACAAAGTTGAGGGCCGTCGGCAACTCGAGCCGCGGATCGGACGGAGCGCCGTTTAGAACGCTTGTCAGGAAAACCAAAGCTATCAGCACGGCGGTTCGCATGGCTCACGCATGTAACACAGACCGGAGAAATGTGCTATCGGCGTTGGCAAATGAGCCGCGTAAAGGACTGAAATTCTTTAATTTCGCAATCTTCTATTGATTGAAGGCGCCGCGTTGCCTATTACTAAGGGTTTGCGGCCCTAGAACCTTGTATGCAGTCGTTTTGGCTTTCAGTTTTTATCTGGCTGGCCTGTGTGCCCGCCATCGCGGTGGATTCTCTTTCCCGCTATCTCGAGGAAGGGAGCTTCCGCGTACTCACCAATGAAGACGGGGAACACATTTGTGTGGACCCCATCTCACCGAGCTTTTACTTCGAACGTTGGGCGGTCGAGGATCCTCACGGAAATCGATACGTTCTCAATCTCGCCCCTTCAATCCGTGTCCTGGAACACGTCGCCGTCCACCAGTTTTTAGAGGCGCTTGGGATCGAACACATCCCAGCGTACCCGGTCTTCGTAAAGCGCGGGATGAACGGAGTGCCCACCGCTGTGCGCGCACGAGAACTCGCGGCGACGGATCACGCCGATCAACCCCAGCTCGCCGCTCGCTACGGTGAAATAGGAGAAAGCGGCGAGTGGATTACGGCTTTTCTCCAACCGGAATGGGTAGATCTTAACCCCACGGAGCCGGCCGAGAATGGCGGTTTACCGCCAATGAATTTGGTTCAGCTTGAGGAGTTAGCAGAAGCCTACCTCGCTGCCCACGCGTTGCGGGGCCTTGGCTACTCAGTCAACATTATTAACGGCCACCCGCTGCTTACCTATGTGCGTGGACCCTTCCTTCAGGAAAATCTCACGAGCCAGCTGGCCTTAGAAAAGAATTTTTGGGATCGGGAAAAACACACGCAGTACTACCCCGCGGCTCAACTTTGGGAGCTGAATGATTCACAAGTCGCGCACTTCCTGCGGCACACGAGCGCTTTTATCAGTCGCCTCGAAGCTCTTAAGCGTGACAAGGTATTGGAACGCCTCTTTGCCAATTATTGTCGTGAGCTTGAGGCTTTTTGGGCCTCGCAGCCCTCGTCGCGTCGGCCTGCAAATTATACGAACGCACGGCTATTTAAGCTTTTCGACGATACCATCGATTCGATTCGAAGCGATTTTACGAACTATTTACGAAACCGCGTAGGCCGCAACTTCAAGCTGACGCCGCAATATTCCACCACGGGCGGTGCCACCTTAACCCAGGTCGTAGTGGACACCCCTTTTGTGGCAACTCCCGACTGGGCACCTCCGCGAAACATTGTGGAACTCGCTCCGATTGAAGAGCCCACGTCGCGCGACAACAAAGCCAAAGACATTCTGCTCGGCTTGGCCTTGGCGCGCGAAACCGATCGGTCTGCTGTACTGGCGCGCTGGAAGAATCCATCGTTTGATCCGATCCCCACGCTCTTAAGAGAGGCGACGAAGGAGAATAAGCTCCACCCGATCTACCAAGATCCTTTTCCAGGCCGTAGCCGACTGGAAAACGCCGATCCCCCGCAGTTTTTTGTGAATATCCACGCCCCCCGCACGCTGCTAGTGGTGTCTCCGAATGACAGCGAAGGACGGTTGATTCAACAATTCGCCATGCGACTCGGTCCGTACCTGAATCTATCGGTTTACCGTGGGGTACATGGACAAGGAGAGGCGCTCACGGATGACGATGCCTACGATATCCGTTTTTACGCCGAAGCCGGGGGCTACAAACGCATCATTCTCTGCGAATTCGGCGATACCAAGCGAAGCACTATCGATCTGATGCGCTTTACCGGACTGAACTCGATTATCCGTTTGGATCACCACCAAGACCGTTCACACCGTTTCTCGACGGCGGAACAGCTCTTTCACCTCTACAATTACCACCCGAGTCTCTCCGAGTATCTGGTCGCCGCACGCGATCGTTCCGGGCCTTACGGCTTTAAAGACTTCGGTTACAGTGCCGAGCAGGCCGCGCATTACCTTGCCGCCTACGGGACGCGAGACACGGACAATTTACTCGAAAACTACCGCCCCTTCTTTCAGGAGCAGCCCAATCGAATATTCGAAGTCGATTACGAAGGTTCTGTGGAAGCGCTCAGCACGCCATTTGCCATCGTAAGCTACCCCAATATCGCTCACGTCCTTTCCGTTGGTTATCACCGTTTGAGCTTTGTCGGCAGCGCGCCGGTTGTGACGCGTCTTCAAACCCAATTCGAAAAAGCAAATGGGCGCTGGCGACACCGGCAGTACATCGGCGGTGACCCTCGCGGGCCAATGTATTGGGTGGTGCGCGTCGATAGCCGTAAACAAAAGGAAGAGGCCCTGGTGCTCGCCCGCCAAACGATTTCCCAGTCACCGGAGCTCAAAGACTTTTGCTGGCAAGTCCTTGCCACCGAAGGGGGCACCCCCTTTCCTCGCCCGCAAACACGACGCTAACGTCCTTGTCAGTCGAACCCGGTTCTCCTACGCTTTCCGCATGCGACGACTATTAGGCTTTGCCCTTGTCTTTTGTCTTTCGGCCAATGGAAAAACCACAGTTGTTGGAGAGACGTACCTGGCCCACACTACAGGCGACGAACTCCAGGTGTCCCCCGCCGCAATCCATTCTTGGTCCTTTGAGCGCAACACTTGTGAGCTTTGGACGGAAAGAGACGGGAGGATTCTGGATCCCGGCGGGTCCGTACTTTTTGAAGGGAACTTTGTCTCTGATGTAAACGAGCATTCGGCGCTCGTCCTCCACAACAGTTTTTTGGAAAACCGGGAACTGCTAACCGGTAGCCTGCTGGCGACAACCGAACTCAACGAAAGCGGCGCACTCCAGCGCGCCGTTAAAGCAGAAGGCCGATATTTCCTGCTCTTCCAAGGGCCTCGCCGACTCTGGGTTGAACGACGCACAAAGGACTTGGAGCTGGAGCAAAGTATCGTCATCGCCGAGGGGCGGGATCTCTGGAGGGTTCCGAAGATAGTAAGCGCCGGAAATTCCATTTGGGTAGGCTTTAGTGTGACTTCTAACTCACATGCTTACAGCCCGGTCGTCGCAAGATTGGATTTCGGCGCCAAGATCCAAGAGTTCTTCTCCTGGCCGGACAAAGGGCTGCTCTTTGCCTTAGCCCCGTTTGGCAAAAACGTTCTAGCAAGCCGGGATATCCCGACGGCACCTTTTACGCTTCCCATCTATACGCACGTCGAACACCTAGCGGCTAATTCGCCCCCGGTTCGGCACTATTCGGCGGAAACCAATTGGTTCGTGGACGCGCTAGCGGCCGAGGCCGAGACGCTTTGGACGGCGGAGCGTTCCATTCACAGCGGAACAGGTTCGCGCTTGCGACGCCACGCTCAGCAAAAGGGGTTAGAAAAAGTGTGGCCTCTTCCCGAAGCGGTACGCGATCTCTGCGTCACTCCCTAGTCCGTTTTTTTTGTAATCGCGAAAGACAGTGGTATAAAACGTTCAGAACCGGAGGACGATATGAGCGAAACCACCAAAGCCCTAAAAAAGCATGCGGAAGAGGCCCTAGAACGACTGGAGACCTTTAGAGACCAGTTGAAGCTGAAAGCCCATCTTGGGAAAAAAGAAGCCGAGGAAGGCTGGCAGAAAACAGAAAAGTTTCTGAATGCTACCATCGCCAAGGTCCGCCGATTCATCGACAAGACAGAGGGCGGGCAGTCGGAAGCGGAACTCCAACTCCACCTGGCCCTCATGGAAGCCAAAGACAACTGGGATCAGTTCGCCACCCTTTTCAAAGATTCCCTGAAGGGTATTCAGGACGACAGCAGCTCTCTCAAGGGGAAGCTCGATCTAGCGCGCGTCCGCGCCCACCTGGCCAAACTGGAGGCCAAGGAGTTCGTCGAAGGCCAACAAAAGCGCCTAAAAGATAAGCTGCAAGGGATAAAGGAGCAGGTCGATACCAATTCTTCCAGCCTGCTGGGAGATATCCGAAAGTCCGTGGAGGCCATCGCGAAGTCGCTCCCGAAGTAGCTTTTTTAAAAATTTTTCTTTTTTTTAGTCACGTTTTTCGCGGGCCACCGTCTGTTGGCAAACGGGCGTAAGCCCACACTAAAAAAAGGAGAAGAGAGGTTATGCAAAAACCATTTCTGATGGTTGGGGCGTTTTTGACGTTGTTTTTAGGGCTCAGCCAGCCGGCTTTTTCGAGCAAGCAAGCGGAACCCGCAAACGAAGCGGCGGTAACGGCGACCGAACAGCCGGCCCCCACCGACGCGCACGGGATGCCTGAGCTGAAGGACGAAGAAGTGCCGCAGGCCGCGACGGAAGAATTGCCGGTCGCGCCGTCTGCAGACGAAGCTTCCGAGTAGTTAGAAGCGGGCCCCGGTCTAGCGGGGCCCACCCTTCCTTTTCACTTTCCTACATTAGATCACGAAGCTTCGTACACGCCTCAAGGCACCGGCGGCAGGCCTCCATGCAGGCCTGGCACTCTTGGTGGTGGCCCATGGAGAAGTGAGAGCTGTGCTCCTTGCAGGCTTCTTCGCATTCCTTGCATGCGTTGATACACGCATCCAGTAGCTCGCGGGTGCGCACGGCCTTGTGCCCAGCAAGAGTCCCAACGGCCTCACAAATGGGGAGCATTTGGTGAACGCTGATGGCGCAATGCTTAAACATCTCGGCGTTCCCCCCAAAAATCTGCTCCTCGCAGTGTTGAAGACAAGCCACCCCAACAGAAATGCAGTCAAAGCTGGTTTTCCGAACTGCTTTTAAGGCTTCCAGAACGGCGGGGTCGCTGACAATCAGATCGGATCGAAAAGCCGATCGGCGCTCTTTTCCGAGTGCGTACAGCGGTAAGCTGCTCGCCGCCAAGGTGCCTGCCGCGGTTGCCAAGAATTTACGTCGGTCCATAGTCGTCTCCTGTGATGATGCTAAGTGTTGATTTTCCTTAATATCTACGAGAAATCCGGGAATCTGTGACCCGGTCACAGAATTAAGATAGGCTTCGTATTCAATGACAGGAAAGATTAGGGCCGAAAGTAGACAGATGGCGCTAGGTGAACAGCAGACAGACGAGGCCCTCATGGTGGCTTATCAGGCAGGGGACGCGTCGGCGTTCGAGGTGTTGTATGCCCGTTACGCGAAACACGTCTACCATTACCTGCGCAAGCGGATCCCGGATCCGCAGGCCGTCGAAGAGGTTTACCAGTCTGTTTTTCTGAAGTTGCACCGAAGCCGAAGCCGGTACGACCCGAAGTTTAGATTCGCACCGTGGCTTTTCACACTCTGCCGTCACCTTGTGATTGACGCAGCACGGACGAAGCAGATTTACCGGCAGCCGGATGTGCCAATCGACAGCGTCTCCTTGGCGGCCCCAACCGATCCCGAACGTCCCGAACTCCCGTTGGGAGATCTGACGGTGGAGCAACGCGAAGTCCTGGAACTTCGCTACGATCAGGATTTGGAGTTTTCGGAGATCGCCGCCCATCTCAATTTAAGTGAGGTGGCCGTTAGAAAGAGAGTGAGTAGAGCGCTAGGCAGTTTGCGGGCGCTTCTTGGAAGAAAGTAGTATGGAAAAGGACATCAACAAAGAGTTTAAGAGCTTCCTCCAACCAGGTGAGGAAGACGTGCCGGAAAAACTTCGCTCCGCTACGCTTAGAAAAACCACTCGTGATCTTATTTTCATTCCGGGTCAGTTTTTCCTAAAACTGGTAGCGGTACAGGCCGTTGCCGGTGTCCTGACTCTTCTCGTCTGCCCTCAGTTTGGATTGGGACCGCTCGGCGGCGGCCAAGGCGCCATGGCTTGGGTGATGGATTTCGGACCTGTCGCGTGTGCGCTTTTCTGTGGCAGCATTTTTCTCGGAAGCAGTGCACTTCTCAGCCTCTTCTCGTTCCGCTGGGCGGAGCGTCGCTACCTGTATCAGCAGCGGTTGTGGATTTTCCCACTTCTGGGGGTGGCCTCGGTCTTCGCGCTCATGCTGGCTTCGGCCATTCACTTCCAAAGCCTTCATGTCCTTCAACACCTGGAGTTCGCTTTCTACTGGGTATTGGGTGGCGTGGTCTTTTCACAGTTTCTCTTTCAACTTGGACAAAAAATCCGCGAGTACTGGGAGCCTCGGCTCGCCGTTTAAACGGCACTATCCTCGCCTATAGGCGTCACTGGCCGTTCAAGGCTATAATGATTCCAAGAGTTATCACCCTGCCTTAAGATTCCGGAGAAAACGGCTATGCTTCAAACCTCCACTAAGACGCTGGATCCGACACAAACGCCTTCACTGGCGCCGCTTGTTCCGTATTTGAGCTGCGTTCACTGTGGCGAAGCCAAGATTCAAATCTCAAAAGGGCTTATCAATTGCGAATCCTGCGGCAAAGGTTTTGCGCTTCGCGAGAACCGCTTTCCCGATTTCCTAACGGATCAGGATCGGGATCAACTAAAAAAAGAGTTGGCCTTCTGGGAAGATCATTTCGCCAACACTGTCTACCAAGATGAGAGCGAAGCCAGTTACCAACGTTGGTCAACGCTCATGCAAGTGAAAGAAAAAGATGCGGTCCTGGAAATTGGTTGCGGCTCGGGCGCGCTGCTCACCCGGTTGGCGGCCAAGGTGCGCATCGGGCTGGAGCCGGCGGCCTGTTTGCTGACAGCGACTTCAGGTTTTTACGGTGTCATCGGTTCTGCCGAAACCATGCCTTTTGCGAATGAGTCTTTTGACATGGCGTTCTTCAAACACAGTCTCCACCATGTTCAAGACAAGGCGAAGGCATTTAGCGAAGCCGCCCGAGTCTTGAAAAAAGGCGGCAGGCTCATCATCATGGAACCCAACGCTGAGCACCCGCAACGGCGTCTCATCTCAAATCCGAATAGCGTTTTCAGACGACTGAGCCCGGTCGTAAAACTCATTGGACCGGTGGAAACCTTTCAATCTGTCGATGAGCTGGTTGAATTGGGGCACGAAAACCACCTGAAGGTGGACAAGATTCTCTATACGGAAAGCCACTACGACCGCGTGACCGTTCGGCAGCGGCTCCAAAAGATGTATAGCCGTGGCCTTCGATCTGTCGTCCCCCAAAGATATTTGATGCCCAACTACTACGTGCAATTCAGGAAGCCTCTTGATGTCTAGAACAAGCCCTTCAACCGAAGATGTGCAACAGCTCTACGATGCGTGGGCCGACGAAAACGTCTACCCTCATTTTAAAGAGTCGGACTACCGGGAGATCTTTTCGGTGTCGCCTCTTCTGAACGCCGGGCCTCAACGTGTCTTGGACGTCGGTTGCGGAGAGGGATTCGTCGCCTCCTTTCTGAAAGCTCAAGGCCATCACGTCACCGGCTTCGACCTCTCTTTCAAAGCGGTACAGAAAGCAAAAAAATTCGGTCGCATTGACGAGGGAATTGTCGGCAACATCTACGACTCGGGAATTAAGGAGGGTAGTTTTGATGTCGTGGTTTTCTTCGGCGTCCTTCTCCACATCTTTGATCTGAAAAAGGCTTTTGCGGAAGCCAACCGCGTGTTGCGACACGGAGGCGAAGTTGTAGTCATGGATCACCACCGGCGTAACCCGTACACGAAGCTGCATTTCGTGCGACCCAACTGGGTCGACCGCCTCCTGGAAGGCCGGGACAACATCGGACGTCGGGCCCTGGATGAGAAGATGATTTACGCCGCTACAGGGCCTCAGTACGCTTGGTACCCGCCCCGCTACTTATCCTGCTACACGGTTCACCCCAACCCCACGGTGAACACCGTCCACAACTGGGCTCGGGGGCTATTTGGGTCCATCCGCCGCGTGAGCCGCGCCCCGTGGACCGGGAATATCCTGGTGATGGGTGGCAAAAGCCGCTACGGAAATGCCTAGCTAAGTCCCCGTAATTAAAGCTCTCCCAAACCCCTTTCCCTTAAACTCACATTTTGCTATAACCGGCCCGTCTTAAGGTTCAAAGCTGTGAAGTTAAATACGTACATCCTTTCGGGGGCCATCGCACTCCTCATTGCGCTTTTGCCCACCTCGCTGCGTGCTACGGACTTTGATAGTCCCGAGTGCCGCGCGTTTTGCGCCGAAGTAGAAGGTACCAAGGGCTTTATTGCGCAAGCTAAGGAAACCAAGTTCTTCGGCGAGCTGGACACGCCCGAAAAGGAGCGTGAAGCCGGCACACGCTACCAACAGTACAACTACGTCCGCACACGCTATTACGAATTGGAAGCCAAGCTCCTCTTTCTCGCTGCTTCGGACTTTCTCCGCACGGGTTCTGTATCCGACAAGTTTGCCGACTACAGCTTGGAGTTTCTCGGAACTCGCAAGCCGACCAGCGATCAGTTTCGGGCGGGTATTGAAACCGCTTCCGTACCGCTCACCCTCGCTCTCATCCGCAAGAGCTTTTACAAGATTGCGATGGAAGAGTGTCCCATCTCTAAGAGTTGGCAGAAAATGACGGCGCAAGAAGTAAAGACGTCCATGATCTTACGGTAGCTGCCCTCTTCGCAGAAGCCCGCTCGGCGGGGAAGCAGCCGTTCTCGGGGCGACCGATACCTTAGAGTCGCTTCGCGTGCGCGTGGAAGTTCTCCTCCAAACGGGATCGGTCCCCAGTGGCTATAAGCCGGAACTGCGCGATCACCTGGCCTTCCTCACCACCTATTCCCTCGCCCCTGAAGTCGCCTATGTGGCGCTCATCGACTCCTTAGAACGCGACTACAAGTAGCCCCAAGACCCGCTCTTGACGCCGCTCTCCAGCTGTGTTGCTGTGCGTCAACAAGAGGAGGATGCTATGTTGCACTGGCTAATCGTTTTATTCACGTTGTCCCTTTCGAGCGTCGCCGCCACCGCACCAGTAATTGCGAAAAAACACAGTTTGATACCCACGTTTACCCTCACCTGGTTAAGAGCGAGCCGCGTTTAAAAGAACAACTCGAACTCATTCGGAACAGCTCCAAACAATCAGGAAAAGAAATGGAACTGACTAACTGCCACGTCACGTTTCCCACAGACGCGGATGGCAAAATTGTCGATGGCCAATGGAGTGTGATCATTGATCACGTATGGGAAACGCGATCTCCTCAAGGATCTGTGCGCCAACACCAGGCCGGTGTGCGCTTGGTATTTGATGAGGATAGCAAGTACCGCACCGATCCGAAAACGTGCGATCGCGTGAAGTACTATGACTACAATGTCCGCGGCGTCAGCTACTGCTGGGGTCCAGACGGCTGCTCGGCGATGGGAATTCCGTTTCCGCCCAATCGTGACATGCGAGGACGCGCGCGGTGGCGTTGGCCCGCCACGACCACGCGTACGGTGATTTACGAGACCGCGCCGGCCTATTGCCCCCCGGTTTATAGCTCGTCGATCAGCAGCGCACCGACGATTATCAGCGCTCCGGTCGTGACAAGTCCTGTTATCACGCCCTTTGCGCCGACGACGATCTACTACACCAATCCGTAGTATCGTTACCGCTTGTGCTATCATAAGGAAGAAGACTTCCTTAACTTCACTTTCCGAGGTTTCCATGCACAAGCGGTTTTGGGTGGGCATCAGCTGTCTCTTCTTGTTTAGCGGTTGTCCCATTACGTTTGACGCCGGCCAAGACTTGCTCGTTGATGACGGAAATTTCTCAGGTACCTGGGAACTCACCAATGTCCGAAGCGTGCTCGGTGGATTTACGGATCGCTGCGACGATTTGGTTTTCACCATTTCGCAGACTGAAACCCAACTCATCATCGACGCGCGCGAGTTTCGTTGCGCTTCGGGTGCGTATTACCCCTCGCTGCCGCTCATCACGCTCGACCGCTCCGGGAGCAAACTGACATCGGACGGAAAGCCAGCCGGAGTGCTGCTGAACGGATCGTTTGTCGTGACGTGGAAGCTCGGCACCGATCTTCTGGTCAATTTGGAGATCGGCCCTGGGGCCCGCACGATGCGGTATGAGGAAAAATTCCGCGCCTGGCAACTGAGTGCGGACGCCACCCGATTGTAATGCCCCCCACACGCTGCACAAAGCTTACATAATATTAAGAGTTTAGAAAGCTACCCTCACCGCTTGACATAGCGTGTCGTCCCCCGTTGAATGGTCCTGAAATCCGAAACAAAGGGGGGTCCGACGTTCCGGAGCAAGCGATTCTGGTTGCGTGGCTTGGCTTTCGTCATTGCGTACGTGCTTACCTCGAAATTGGGGTACTACTTTGCGCTCATGCCCTCCGGCGTATCCCCGATCTGGCCTCCTGCGGGGCTCGCGCTCGCGTGCACCATCCTCTATGGCTACTCCATGCTGCCCATTGTGTTTGTGGGAGTCGCGGTGGCTCACGCTTTTTCCGGGATGGGTGTTACCGCGACGCTCGTCACCGCGATCGGTAACACACTCGAAGCGGGCCTCGGTGCTTATCTCTGCTACCACCTCATCGGAAAAGCCAACCCACTCGATCGCCCGCGTGACTTGAGTTTGTTTCTTCTCGGCCCCGTTTTCCTCAGCACGATGGTGGGCGCACTCATCGGCGTGAGCACCCTCATTCTCACGGGTGAGAGCCAGGCGTTTTCGGCTCTTTCCCTCTGGAGAGTTTGGTGGCTGGGCGATATCTTCGGCAATTTGGTTGTCGCCCCCTTCCTGCTTGCTTGGTTACGACGTTCACAGCGGGAGTGGCGGGTTCCCAAAACACTTGAGGCCGTGCTTCTCATCTTTCTTGTGTTTGGAGTTTCAGAGCTGGTCTTCTACGATTGGCTGCCGCCAGGCTACGGCCATTACCCCATTGAACACCTTTGCATCCCCGTTCTTTTGTGGGCGACTTTCCGTTTCGGACGCCGAGGTTGCACGACCGCAATTCTCATCATTACCACCATTGCAGCGTTGGGAACGGTGAATGGTTTCGGGCCGTATTACCAAGGGACACGCATTGAATCCATCCACCTGCTGCAGCTCTTTATCGGCACCACCTCGATCACGATGTTGTTTGTGGCAGCGGTACGCGTCCAGCACCGCTCGGCTCAGATCCGGCTTAAAGAATCAGAAACCCTCTACGAAACCGTTGTCCAAAATCTGCCTCTGAACATTTTCCGCAAGGACACGGATGGGCGCCTACTCTTCGCGAATGCGTATTACCTGCAAACCCTGAGGCGGGATCTTTGGGAGGTGCTGGGCAAAACTGATTTTGACCTCTTTGATCCGGATCTCGCCGAAAAGTACCGACGCGACGATGAGATAGTCATGTCCTCTCAGCATGCGCTACACACCGTGGAAAAATTCCGCGCACCCGATGGGACGGAGCTTTTTACGCAAGTCTGCAAAGTTCCGATGAAAGACAGCCACGGAAACACGATTGGTACCATTGGCGCGTTTTGGGATATCACCGATCAAAAACGCGTGGAGTCCCAACTCCGCGAAGCAAAAAAACGTGCGGACTCGGCAAACATGGCCAAGACAAAGTTTCTCGCAAACATGAGCCACGAGATGCGCACCCCTCTTAGCGCCATCCTTGGCTTTGTGGAACGCATGGCGCTTCCAGAACGAAGCGAGACCGAGCGCTTTGCCGACGCCGCCCGAATTGGGCGCAGTGTGCGCAACCTGACAGAGTTGATCGACGACATCCTAGATCTCTCCAAGATCGAGGCGGGTAAATTAAAGCCAGAGAAGATCAATTTTAATCTGCTACAAGAGCTTGAGGACGTGTATTTCCTACTCTCCCCGCAAGCAAAGGACAAGCAGCTCACCCTGGCGTTTGAGTTTTTGAGCCCTGTTCCCGTGACTATAAATACCGATCCACACCGCTTGCGCCAGATTTTGCTCAACATTCTGGGCAATGCGATCAAGTTCACTTCCAAGGGAGAGGTACGCGTGCGTATCCGCGTAGAGCGAGAAGGCCCGAACAACTTGCTGCGGATACTGTCTCCGATTCGGGCTGTGGCATCTCCCCGGTAAAACAAAACCAACTGTTCCAGCCGTTTGTTCAGGCCGACAGCTCGACAACGCGTAAGTACGGTGGCACCGGCTTGGGCTTAATCCTTTCAAGGCGTCTGGCGCGTGCGCTGGGCGGGGATGTGACTCTAGCGGAAAGCACTTAACGTCGGAAGTTCATTCGAAGTTACCGTTCGCTGCGCGCACGACCCGAACACGCCCTTTGCTGAAATCCATAGATTCCCGCGCCCCTATGATGAGGGCATCAACGTGGATCGACGCGATCCCGGAGACCTTTCCGGATTGGACATTCTTCTCGCCGAAGACGGCCCCGACAATCAGAGCCTCATTCGCTTCTTCCTTACTTCCAGTGGGGCACACGGGATGTGGCACAGAACGGGAAAGAGGCACTCGACTTGGCGCGCGACCACCGCTACGACCTGGTTCTGATGGATATACAAATGCCGATTGTCGACGGCTATTCCGCAACCCGACGCCTGCGCGCGATGGGCTACACCGTTCCCATAGTCGCGCTGACAGCGCATGCCATGGTGGAAGACAAAGACCGCTGCCTAAACGCCGGCTGTAACGGCTACATCACCAAGCCGGTTTTTCGTGAAACCTTAATCGAAACTGTTCACCAATTTGGTCGAAAGACCGCGGCCCACTGATCAGTCAATCATCGTCCGTACGGAACTGCCCAACACCTTGAACCGAGAAGCTGTTTTTCTCGGCAACGAGAATCACATCTCCGTTCAGGTTGGTAACCTTTGTTTAACTGCCGGGGGCGCCAGGCTCTCTCCCTTGGCAGTTTGAAAGACGTTTCGCACAAAACTATAACTATCCAGCCGCTCAAGGACACTCGTCTCTGGGTGATGGTAACGCCCTTTATTGAGTCCGCCGTTGCCCACCGAGATAACGACGTGCTCGGGTTCCAACGTCTTCAAAAACGTGTCGTTGCTGGAAGTTTCACTTCCGTGGTGGTTGGCATGCAGCACGTCGACATTGCCCACGGTGCGGGCGACCGCACTTTCAAGATCGGGAGTCCGGTTCCCTCCACCCGTAAGATCTCCACCAATAAAATAGTCGAAGGTGCCGTAGCGTACGTGCAGCGAAATAGAGATCGCATTGTCGTCTTTGGGCTTTCCTTTGTCGTTCAGAACGGGAACGGCCGCGTGGTTGTAGATTTTCCCGTTTACCGAGACGACGGTGAAGTGCACTCCTTTATCAGGAATCGCGCGTTTACCCACCGACGGAATCTTCCGCTTACCAGTGGCATCTGCCGCTTTTTTGAAACGGGCAAACATCGTCTTGGGACCGGTGCGCCCGTATACATTTTGTCGCCCGGATCGTAGAGCGCGCGGCTCACTTTAAAATGCTTCAGCACGTGCGCAAACCCACCGTGATGATCCTGATCAAAATGCGTCAATACCACGTAGTCCAAGTCTTTAAGCTGATAACATTTCTGCAGCGTGGGAACGACATCCGCCTTGCCTCGGCCCGGGAGACCCGCGTCGACGAGGACTGTCGTACCCGATGGCGTGCGTATAAAAGTGGCGTCGCCTTGTCCCACGGCGATGTGGTGCACCACAAGCGAACTTTTCCAATCTCCCGTTGGGCATTCGTGTCGGTTGGCTTTAGCTGCGCCGAAAGCTACGTTGATACAAAGAACAGCGCAAACGCATAGCGCGCGGCAAATTCCCCCAAATTCCATGTCGCCCCCCTAATGGCTATTTTACCGGCCTATCCATGTAGGTATTCGGAAAGGGTTCATTTTTCAAAGTAAAATGCCACCACTCTTTGGAATAGTTTTCAAAACCGTGCGCTTCCATTCCCGAACGAAGCCGATCACGGTTTTTGCGTGCCTGTTTTGATATTTTTGGATTGTCCGTGTGCGAAAGTGGATGAAAACAGTCGTAACCCGTTCCCATATCAAGGGTGTTGTCTTTGAATCTTTTTGTTGAAGTGCAATCCACAAGCTTTTGCCCTTCCGCATAGTCTGCACTCGGCTTGGCAGGGAGTTTCACCAGCGTAAGATCCAAAGTACTTCCACGCGAATGGCCGGAACGCGAAGCGATGTAGCCATTCTTAAAGAGTTCCTCTTTTTTTTCTTTGGGATAGAACTCCGCTTTCATTTTTTTATCGTTGAGATCCTTTGCCCACTCTACAAAGTGATCGACAGCTCGTTGTGGCCTAAAGCAGTCGTACACTTTCAAGGTGTATCCCTGCTTCACAAAATCTTTTTGGGCAGCGACGAGCGCCGTCGCTGCCGCTTTTGTTAGCAAACACTTGGGCGCTTCATAACCGCGAATGCGGCTACCGATAAAATTGTGCGTACCGTAGTAGCGCGCTTCCACGAGGATTGTCGGATCGAGATCTTCGATCGATACCAGCTCCTCGTTTTGCCCGCCCATCGACAAAGCAAGGACTGGGATGAGGTGCAGCAACAAACCAAAGGAAGCAAAGATTCGCGTTTTCATGCGGGCAAGCTTAGAGCGGCGCTCTTACTACGGTCAACCTAAGGCTTGCGAAATGCCCCGCGGGCCGCCACAATGCCCCATCGATGAATAAGAGACTGGTTGCGGCGAGTTTTGGCTTTTTGCTAGTGGGGGCCTTTGTAGACAACGCTAGAGGTCCCCTTCTGCCAATCTTTCGTGAGCTTTTGCGCCTCAGCCACAGCCAAACAAGCGCCCTTTTAGTCGGTGGTTACCTCATCTCCATCTTTTGCTCGGCTTCCTTCATGCCGCTCATGAATCGCTACGGCGAACAAGCGGTCGCCATCGCAACGGCCTTTTTCGCGATATTCGCCTGCGCTTACGCCTTTTATGTGAGTTCGTTCACCACCTTTGTCATATTCGGGGTCTTACTCGGCGGCATCGTCTCCGGATTTGGTGCCTGCTCGAATGTACTGATTCTTCAAGCCGTCCCCGTCGACAAACAAGCTCGACTGCTGTGCGCGCTGCACGCGATGTACGGCCTCGGGTCACTCGCCGCCCCGCTCGTCGTCAGCGGCATCCTCGTCTGGGGCTGGAGCTGGCCGTGGACACTGGCGGTAATCCCTCCGGTGGGAACGGTCATCACACTCTACTACTTGGTACGGGCCCACGGGTTTGGTGAAGTGCCCGCGCGGACGATCCAATCCAAAAAAGTAAGCCCGTTCCAATGCGTGCTGCTCATCACGATGGGCGGTTATGTGGGCGGAGAAGTCACTCTTTCCATGTGGCTTCCCACTTATCTGGTAGAGACCGCCGGCTTTTCCGTAGCCCAAGCGTCTCCTTACGCGAGTGGGTTTTTCCTGTCGATGGCACTTAGCCGACTCGTTTGCCTTTTCACCCTCCGGACCGAGTGGGAATGGCCGCTGCTAGCGCTGTCCTTGGTGATGGCGTTTCTAGGGTTTTTTATCGGCCGAGCCGGCTACCCACTGGGGTTTGCAGCGGCGGGGTTGATGGGGCCGTTTTTCCCGATCTTTATGGCGCGGCTGTCGCGCAACTTCCCTTCTCAGTGGCGCAGCCTCACGCTGTGGATTCTGGTCGCCATGCAGATCACGCTCGCCCTCTGCCACTTCTCCATCGGGCGACTCACCGACGCGGTCGGGATCGATCGGGCGTACTGGCTTCCCGTCCTGTTTTTTTCCATCGCCTCCTTGGGGCTGCTGGCGTTTTACCGCTGGGAACGCAAAACGCTCGTCCCACTCTGATTGCCCCTTAAAGCGTCTGCGTGTATGCTGCCTCACTCCGCATCGCAGTTTGGCACCTCTTAGGCTCGCGTGGCGGAATTGGTAGACGCAAGGGACTTAAAATCCCTCGATCTTTTAGGTCGTGCCAGTTCGATTCTGGCCGCGAGCATTCTTCCAGCCCGAATACCGATTTTAAGTCCGGGACTTTCTTTTCCTTTTTGGCCCTCGATCTTTTAGGTCGTGCCAGTTCGATTCTGGCCGCGAGCATTCTTCCAGCCACCAATCCGACAACACTCAAACCCAAAGGCACTTAACATTCCGCGTCATCGCTGGTACCTTCCGTGTCACCTAGGAGCGACCGGTCTGGGTAGGTTCCCGGGCAAAGCTTTATAAGCAATTAATATCCCAGACATTATTAAATGATATCCCATGGGGTTTGCGGGTCCGGATCTTGCTTTAGGGGAGATCCGCGAGCAAAGGAGCGCCCTAATGTGCGGAATTATCGGAATCGTCTCTCAAAACGGCCCCATTCACGAAGAACTGGAAAAAGGCATGGGTGCCATCACTCACCGCGGCCCCGATAAGCTCGGACGCTGGTTTGGCCGAGACGGCCGCGTGGGACTTGGCCACACCCGACTCAGCATCATCGATCTCGCAACGGGCGATCAACCCATCACCGACGGTACCAATACCGTTGTCGCAAATGGCGAGTTCTACGATTTTGAAGCCATCCGCAGCGAACTCGAAAAAGAAGGCTTTCAGTTCACGACCAAATCCGATTCAGAAATTGCACTCCATCTGTACAAAAAGATGGGGACCGCCTGCCTAGAGAAACTACGCGGGGAATTCGCTTTTGCAATCTGGGACGGCCGCAACCAGACGCTCTTTGCGGCGCGCGACCGCTTTGGAATTAAGCCGCTCTTCTACACGCAGCACAAAGGCAAGCTGCTGTTTGCTTCCGAGGTCAAAGCCCTCTTTGCCGCTGGCGTGCCCGCCATCTGGGACGAAGAAAGCGTGTTGCAGTTGTGCGCCGGAATGGTCCTGCACCAGGATCGAAGTCTTTTCAAAGGCATTCGCCAAATCCCGCCAGGCCACTTCTTGCTCGCTTCCAAAAACTCGATGAAGATTCAACCTTACTGGGATTTCAATTACCCCGAGCAAGGAAAGACCAAGAACCCGCCTATGGAAGAGGCCGTTCTGGAAACTCGTCGCCTCATCGAAGAATCCATCAAGCTGCGATTACGGGCCGATGTGGAAGTCGGCTGTTATCTCAGCGGCGGTCTGGACTCCTGCACCGTGCTTGGCATCGCCAATCATTTCTCCCCGCGCCCCTTGCGCGCCTTCACTCTCTCTTTCGGTAACGATAGCGCCTACGACGAACGCACCATCGCCGAAGAGATGGCCAAACACGCGGGAGCTAACTTTGAACCCATCCCCATCACGGATCAAGATATCGTCGACAACTTCAGAGACTCGATCCGACACGCGGAAAGCGTGTGCGTAAACCCGCACGGGGTCGCGAAATTCATCCTCAGCAAAAAGGTGCATGCGGCGGGCATCAAAACGGTAATGACGGGTGAAGGTTCCGATGAAGTTTTTGCCGGTTACCCGCACTTCCGTCGGGATCTGTGGCTTTACAATAGCCAAGGACAGGACCCGGCGAAGCTCGCCGAGGCCCTGGAACAGCTTAAGGCCAACAACAGCGTCTCTCAGGGCGTCGTGCTAGCGACCCAAGAATCTCCCAAATCCGCACGCATTAAACAGATGTTAGGCTTTGTTCCCTCATTCTTTGAAACGAACTTCCAGATGGGCGAGAAGCTAGGCCTCATTTTGCAACCTGAAATGGGCAAACGGATGGAAGAACGCGACGCCGCCTTCCTCTTTCTGAACGAACTCGATCTCAGCCGTCAGGTTCTTAGACGAGATCCGGTAAATCAGTCCCTCTACCTGTGGTCCAAAATGGCTTTGCCCGGGTACATCTTGACCGTGCTAGGAGATCGCATGGAAATGGCTCACTCTTTGGAGGGGCGTCTCCCCTTCCTGGATCACAAGCTAGTCGAGTACGTCTCGCAGCTCTCCATCAATTACAAGATCAACGGACCTAGCGAGAAATTCATTTTGAAGGAAGCGGCAAAGCCGTACGTCACCGATACCATCTACAAACGCCAGAAGCACCCCTTCCTCGCACCGCCCGCAGCGGGACGAGATGAGGGGCCGATGGCGGAATTTGTTCGTTCCCAGATGGAAAGTTCGAATGGCTCCCGCTTCCCGTTCTTCAACGACAAAGCGCTCGCCGGATTGAGCGCTCAGCTGCAAAAAATTCCAGCGGCGCAACGAGGAGTTGCCGATCCACTCGTGATGGTAATTTTAAGTTTGAATATGCTGCAGGAAATTTTCCGTCCGGGTACGGAATAGTTTATTCCAGGAAACGCTTACGGGCTTCGTCCGGTACTTTTACCGGGCGGCCCGCCCGGTCCACGTAGACGAGGTGGACGTTGGCTTCCACAAGGATCTCGCCTTTTTCGTCTTTGGCCACCTGTTTTACTTCAAAGGACGCTCTGCCCACACTTTGCGGTGTGATCTCCACCGTCAATTTCTGATTAAAAACTCCGGGTCGTTTGTAATTCACGTTCAGCCCAGCAACCACCAGCCCAAAACCCGCCTCTAAGAGTTCTTTGAACGGCTCCGCAAACGCTTTGGTACGCAGTCGTTCGAAGATAGCGATCCACTTGTGGTGGCTCACCACTCCCCAGTAATCGATGTCATCCAAAAATACCTGGTAGGGTTCTTTGTAAGTCTCTGCCATGGGTCGGTTCTACAACCTGCCTTGGCCACTGACAAGCGGACTAATCGGTCTTGAGACGCGCAAATATTTTGGCATCTCGGAACTTTCCATCTTTGAGGTAATGGCTTCTGAGAACGCCCTCGTGCTTGAATCCGTTCTTGATAAGCACCCGCTCGGATCTCCCGTTGTGGCTAAAGATGTGAGCGGTGATACGAAAAAGGCCCAGCTCGTTAAACCCAATTTCACACAGCTGCCCCACCACCAACGACATGATCCCTTGGCCCCAGTGAGGTTTACCGATCCAATAACCGATCTCGGAAGTGTGCTTCATAGGACCGTGAGACTCCAAAAACCCGCAACAGCCAATAAGGCTCTCCCCTTTGCGGATGGCAAACGTGGTAACCGGGGCCTCTCCCTCTAGGCGCGCTTCATTGAGGCGGATCCACTCGTCGGCATCGTCCTCCCTATAGGGGTGAGGGATGGCGAGAGTGAAATCATAGATTTCCTTTTCAACCAGGTATTCCAGAAAGGCGGCTTTGTCGGAGCGTCGGATTTCGGTGAGAGTGATTTCAGAGTTAACGGCGTAACATACGGAGCGCATTCCACCCTTTTACCGCAGAAAGGCCGCGGCGCAAACTTCGCTCGGCAATTCGGCTACGCCCACCGTTTGCGGCGTAGCGGTTCCCACGGTAGCGGCCTCTGACACCCGCATGACGGCGCGGAGCGCGGTAGCGTCTGATATTCGGGCGCGGGACGCGCCGCCGCATGGCGTAGCCCCCGCGGGCGCTGCGAAACGCACGCTGCAAGCCGCTGCTGGCTGAGGCAGTCTGCGGAAGCAAAATGAGTGAGAGGAAAAGACCTAGGCTTAGAAGTAAAAGGCGCACATAGATCTCATCGATCTATCTCACAAAAAAGTGAAGGCCTCTTTGCTTTCGGCAAAGAGGCCTTCACGACGCCTTGGTCTTGAGGTGGATTGGGAGTAGAAACTTAACTGTTATCCAGGAAACGGGGATCCGTTGAAGAATCCGTTACCGCTACCGCCGAGGTTATGCCACATCAGTAGCTGGTCGTTTCCAAGGCCCCAGCTGGAACCAAGTCCCCACTGGTAACCTAAACCGTAACCGCTCACGAATTGACCGGATACGTTTCTAAAATCTGAAAGGTAACGCATGTACGATTGGCCCTGGAAGCTCAGGTAAGGGTACATCGTTCCCCACAAGCCGTTACCGGAAGCCATCAACTGGCGTTCGTTGCACTGAATAAGCACACCGACCATCGCCCAGTAGTACTTTTTCTGTTTGGGAAACTGTTGGGCCAAGTTCAAGCAAGAACTCGCGTTCGTCAAAGTGTTGGTTGAGTACCCGATGCCAAGTCCGTTGCCGGAACCGGTTACGCCGCGGCTTCCGCCAGAGCTAACCGTCGCGCGCATCGCACGGACCTGCTGAACTTTTGCGAGCAGCATCGCATCGGCCGTTTGGCGGAATGCGTTTACCATCGCGTTCTCAGGTCGGGCGCAAGCGCCCAGTAAGAAGAGTGAAGAAGCCAGTATCATTCCCGCCAAAGCACGGCGGTACAAGTTAAGCTGAGTCATTGTCGTTACTCCCATGTTGCGTTCTAGTTGCGTAGTCGTCTTGCTATTTGATCTAAGTGAACCTTACTGACCCAGGGCGTCCTGAATCATCGCGATCCACTGAGGTTCAAAACTTTGCATGCGGTGCTGGGTTCCATACTGCCAGTACTGGCTACCCGCCACCTGGTTGAAAATCTGTCGGTAGCAATCCGTGATACCCGCCATCGCGAGGATAAAGCCCAGTTCCGGATCCTGGTTTACAACCGGCTGGTACAGATAAGCCACGTTGATGCACTGAAGACCATACAGAGTCCCTTGCGCGGTCTGTGACAGCAAGAGCTGAAGCGGGTTGATGCCACCCAAGCTGTTGCCATAGTCCTCACCAAAATTTGCGAGCTGCGTGGAATCCAGGCAGCCGTTCAGGTAGTTCGTGTTTGAATCCACGTTACCCGAAGCAAAAAGATCGGCGTTGATACAATCGTTCTCTAGCGAAGCGCCGGAACCGTCCAAGTTGAAGAACGGGTTATCCAAATCGTCGGTCGAGCCTGTATCAGTGAAAACAAATTCGTCTGCGGTAATGTCATCGCCCGTTCCGAACGGATCATCTAAGGCGTAGTCATCGCCAAATGGTGTGCCGGTCAAATCAGGGATACTTACGCCACCCGACTGAACAAGTGCGGCTGCGGGAGCAGCGCCCGTACACCCTACGTTAAGTTGTAATAGGATCATCGCAGCGACAAAAAGGCTGCGGCGGAAAAGCTTATCGAGGTTAAGCGTGTTCATCGTTGACTCCCGTTGATATTCCAAAAGCTGTGAGTCTAAGTTGCGTCTTTCACAGCGGCGTATACTGAGAGTGGTTGCAAGGGGTGGGCCAAGTTGTTTCAGGCATGGGGAGCGGCTTCGCAGAAGACCGAAAGAATACACCTTAGGCGCTCAGACCGAGCGAAGGGCGGGCGCAGGCCGGATAAAATCAAACAATTTCAAATAGTTATGGATGATTGTCTAGCCGCCTGACAGGTGTAAATGGCTTTGGGCGTTCAGCTTTCGTGGTGTTTGGCTTTTTCCACCATGTAGATCCCGCTTTTCACCAGGAAGTAGAGAATGGCGCACTTAATAGAAAGGCCAACCACCAAGTAGAGCTCCAAAGCCAGTAAGGTCGCGCCCGCGGCAGCGCTAAGCACGATCACAAACTGCATCGGCGGGAAAGGTAAGAGGCAGACCAAACCCAAAGAGAGAGGTCCAAACTTCTCAAAGAAATAGCGGCTGTTCTCCCACGCCTGCACAAGGTTCCATTGCGCCGCCCACGCAAACATCTGGTCCACGGAAAGCTCGTGCGCCAGCTCATAAAGTAAGAAGGTACCCAAAACTCGGGCAAGCACTACCGCAACAGAGAAGACCAGAACGCGGCGACTGCAGGCATAAACGGCCGCCAAAAAAACGGCGTCCGCCGGAAGCACGAGAGTAAAAAAGTCAGCGAGCGTCCATAGGAAAATAAAAACGGGCAGGTAACGCCATTCACCCGCCTTGTGCACCCAGGCTTCCAGCTGAGAAATCTTCTGAGGTAAGTTGGCGAAGAGCTTCTGGATCATGCTAGCCCAGCGCTCTAAGCGCTAAGCACCTTCTTCATTGTCCGCACGTTGTAGTGGATATCGTTCTCTGGGTCGGCGATGCGGTTGTCTTCCAAAGCGGCCGCGACATCACGTATCGCGTCTTCAATGGTGCGCTTCGGGGTAAACCCCAGCTCTTTTGCGATACGAGAGGCTGAGATGTGGTACGAACGCAAATCGTTAGTGGGCTCCACCCGAATGGGGATCTGTGACCCAACCGCCCCCTGCACCAGGTTCGCGATTTCCATGACGGTATGGTTGGCGCCGCAAGCGTTGAACTCTTTTCCATCGATTAGATTGGCGGGTGTCTCCACAAGCTCCGCGTAGAGATCGGTAATGTCTTCGATGTGGATGTTCGGGCGTTTTTGCACGCCTCCAAAAACCCGAATCTGACCTTTTTTCACGGCGTGGTGAGTGAGGATATTTACCGTTAGATCCAAACGCATGCGCGGGCTATAACCACAAACCGTTGCGGATCGAACGCTTACCGCAACCATCGCTCCACGCTCTTGCCGCAAGTAGTCCTCAATCACGGCTTTGGATTCCGAATACACGGTAAGCGGTTCCAGGTGCAGCTCTTCCGTCACATCGTTTTCTTCCTTAATGCCGTAGACACTTGAGCTGCTCGCATTGATGAAGCGCTTCACGCCCAGATCCCGTGCCGTAGCGATGAGATCTTTGGTCGCCTCGATGTTCACCTCTTTGGTGAGTTCCGGGTTTAAGTCCGAACTGGGATCGTTGGAAATACCCGCCAGATGGATGATGGTATCGACCCCTTTGAGTGAGGCTTTCACAAACTCTCTGTCCCGCAGATCGCCCTTCAGGCAGTGCAGCTTGCCGTTCTTCGGAAAAACACTTTGCTCGGCGTACAAAAAGAGATCCAAGACGGATACTTCGTAGCCTCTATCCAAAAGCTTGGGAACCAGGATTGCTCCGACGTACCCGCACCACCGGTAACAAGAATATGTTTCATCGTTTCTCCTAAAACGCTTTGCTTAGACAAAATCCAAATGTTGAGGCGGAGCCTGCTCGGGCGCTTCCACTTCAATTTCGCCCTTCTTCACCTTGTCCAGGTACTCGTTCACCTTGTGTTGCAGACAAAGGCTACCGCACATTTTCTGAGCGTTGAATGCGGGCGAGGCAAGATGGTTCATCACTTCCCAATACCGCGGGCTATGAAAAATATCCCAAAATCTCTGCTTGGCGATGTTTCCCATATGAAACTTGCTGTACTTTTCATTGAAAAGCATTCCGCAAGGCGCCACCAAACCGATCCCGAGATCTGCAGCAAGAAAGGAGCCCCATAGCACCGCTGGTAGCTGCGAGTCCCTTCATCTTGAATCTTGGACCACTTGACCACGACCTTATATTCCTCATCCGAAAGCGCTTCCGCGGCGTGGAGCTTGTCATAGAGCTTCTTGTACCCGGCGTAGTCCACTCCCAAAAACCGTCTTCGTTGTCACTGCAATGCTTGATAACCAGATAATCTGGACGGAGCCTCCTTACCTAGCTTTGCCAGGGGGAGATCTGATCCTCGTACTCAGGCATCAGGACCATCTGCATCCCGATCGTGACGTCCAGGTTTTGCTCTTTCTTGATCTTGACCATCGCCCGGATGTTGTCGCACACGCGGTAAAACCAATCTTCTTTCACGCCCATGATTTCCGCGTACCGCTTGGGCTCACCGGCGGTGATATTGATGCGCAGGTAGGTAAGATAAGGAAAATCTGCTTCAGCTTGCGCTCCGTTAGAACGTAAGCGTTGGTCCCGACGGCCATGGAAATGCCCAGTTCCTTACCCCGCTGAATGCTGTCCACAAAGATAGGCGAAAGCGTGCTCTCCCCGTCTGACACGGGCTAATCCCCTTCACGTCCAGGGCGGCGCAGTCCTCCAAAAAGTGGAACATGTTTTCGCGCCGAATGGGCACGCGATCATTTTCCTGCATCATGGCGTAACAATAATGACAGCCGAAATTGCAGGCCCGCGTTAACGCCATGTCGATGGTGATGGGGGCGACACGTTCGCCTCGTTCCCAGGCTTTGACGCGCTCCGCATGCCACGCGATTTTGGTTCCATCAAGGATTAGCTGTGTATGTTCTTTAGCAAGCGAGGACGACATATAGGCTCCCAGTGATTATGGCACCGCGAGGTGGGTACGTAAATCCGCGGCATTCTCTGTTCGGCGAATTCGCGTTCGGTGTTTATACACGGAACGTCGCGTCCGGAAGGTAGACAAGGGTGTAGGACGGTTCTAGAATGAGCTTCCATGATACCGGAAGCAATCAGCAAAGATCCCAAGACTCTTCAGTACGTTCGCGGTTGGGCGTACCACGATCAGCTCGGTGGACTCATTACCGAGGCCCCGCACGTGCTTCCCAAGAAGGAAAGTTGGCCGCAGGGCGTCGACGACATCCGGGAACAGGAAATTACCCGGGCGGGTTTCCAGCCGACTGTCGCTCACGCCGCGTCGTATTTGTACCGCGCCCATCCGGGTCCGGGTTGGAAACGCGACGGCGCGCGAGCGGTCGCAAGCGAAGAGGTGGCACCGGGTTGGGTGACGGGACGGTTTGAAAATACGGAGTACCCCAAGGGCCAGCTTCCGCGAAAATATAAGGCCCAGAAATCTGCGACCAAAGGGCACTGCCTGAAAAACCTCGTAACGCTTTTCTACAACTCGGATGTAGCCGCCGGAGTCACCCACGGTAGCGAAGCGATGCCCTTCTTTTTTAGAAACGCCGATGGAGATGACCTTTATTTTGTACACCACGGCGAAGGCATCATCGAAACTGAGCTGGGGTTGATCGGTTACGAGCCCGGTCACATGGTTTGGATCCCGCGGGGAATTGCCTACCGGATTGTACCGCTTTCCGAGCGACACGAGCTTTTCCACGTCGAAAATTACGGAGAGAATTTTCAGAAGCCCGAAACCGCTTTTACCGGCGACGCCGCCGTTTACTACCACCGCAACATAGAGGTGCCCGTTGGGCGCTACGTTCCCAAATCGGGCGACCACGAGGTCATCGTGTTACAATTGCACAAAGTACGCCGCCATTGCCACTGACACCTGTTCCATGATGAACAGTGGGCTGGGACGGCACCTTGTTCCCGTTCCGCTTACACGTACGCGATATTCAGCCCATCACGAGCTACAAATCGCAATGTCCCGCCGTCCGCTTACTGTGTTTTTTGTGGTATCGGCTTTGAGTACTGTGCCTTTGTTCCGCGTCCGGTAGAAACCGGGGGAACGTTCGCTTCCAGTCCCGTCTGATCACATCAACTGCGATCGCGACGAAATCATTTTTTACTCGCGGTGTATTTTTCAGCAAAAATGAATCTGACGAAGGGACGTTGACGTTTCACCCGCGCGGAATTTCACACGGGCCGCACCCAGCGTCTTTACAGCGCAGTCTGGATCGACGCGGAAAAAGAAGGCGCCTTTATGTTTGACGGCTACTTCATGATGCTTGAAACAAACAATCCGCTCTTCCCCACGAAGCAGGCGGCTGACTTTGAGGACCGTTCGTACATCAACAGTTGGCAATAATGATAGATACCATTGAAATAAATTACGAGCAGCTCCTTAAAGACTACGAGCAGAGTTTGCACGAAACTCCGAAATTTTGGTACTGCGTTTGACTTTCTTAGAAACCTGGGTTCCCGACGACAACCTGTGAGCAGAGCCTCTGGGAATTTTTGAGGCCGCCCAGTTTTTTACAAGCTCCATCAAGGCCTCCGCATTCGGCTCGCGGAAAACAATTCCCGTCTGCTCAAGGAAGTGCGGTTGGAAAGCCCAGGCCAAAGAGTTCGGCGAAGCGCGTGTAGAGATTCAAGGGCGTGAAAAAATCGTCCATTTCAAAGCCCGCGAAGAAAACGAAAAGCGGCGCTGTCGGCTTCCGTGGAACTTCCGCAAAACAAGCGGTCATGGATCGCTTCTTCACGAGCCCGGAACCTACCCAATTTGGTTCTCATTTTCCATCGCGCGCGATTCAGGAGGCCCACGAGGCCTACCGCAAACCTCTGCGCGACACGCTCGCGGACGTTCTCGCACCAAGCGCCGCTTGCAGGAAGATTTCTCGAAGGGACCCAGATCCGACAACGAGCATCGGGAAGCGAGCTTTTTCTGCTGCTGAACAAGCGCGGCCTGATTCGCCACGCCGCTTTCGAAAGCAAAGGCGAACTGGAAACCGCACTACTTGAGGCCTTCTGTCGTTTGATCGAGGGCTTAAGTCTGCAAGAGGCCAGCGATCACGGCGTTCTGCGCTTGGAATACAAGTTGAGAAATCCGGCGGTAGAACTCGGCATTCCGGGCATCGTCACTCCCGAGAACTCGGATCCGATGTTCCAGGTACCACAAACGCTGATTCGCGCCGCCTATTCCGAGTATAAGAAGGACCACACGAGTGGCCGCAACTACTGGACCGACAAGATAAGTCGGGAATGGCTATCCTTGACTCCCGCTGAGCGAATGGAGCAACTCCAAACCGCGACGGAGCACTTCCGAACGCTGGAAGGGCTTGCCGCCGACGCGCTACGGGTGGTGAACATGCAGCACGAGACCCGCGTGATCGTCGACGCCCCCAAGCACAGCGACGCGCTTTTGCGGCTGGAGGCCTATCTCCGCCAGACCTTGGAACCGCAGCTGGAGGTCCTGCTCGCAGAGCGGCAGGACACCAACAAACCACGCGAAAACAACGCCAAAGCCAAAGATCTAAGCGGTTGAAAATAGGGCTGCTTTCGTGTTCTATTCCCCTGTCCCCGAGGCGGTAGGGTGCCCTCCTTAATAAATTGACGCATCTAGCCGACAGGGTATAGAGGCTTAACGTTGAGCGAGCGGCAAGAAAACAGCTTTCTGAAAAGAATCCTAGTGGGTTGGTCGGGACGGCTCACCTTGGTACTTTTGATCCTGGGGGGGATTGGTCTATACCTCGGACAACGCCTCTCGCTGGAACTCTCCCTCACTGACCTGCTTCCAAAAAATCACCCAGCCGTAGTGAAGTTCGAGAAGATCACCGACATCGTCGGTGGCGTCGGCTACCTGATCGTGGTGCTGGAAGCCGAGGACGCCAAAGCGCATTTCGAGGTACTCCCCGCCATCATCAAGGATCTGCAGCGCAGTGATCTGGTCCGCAGCGCCTTCTATGACCGTGAGGAATATTTTTTCTCCACCCACATGCTTTATTACCTGTCGCTGGATCAGCTCAACGAGCTGGATCGAAGCATCCGCGACAACATTCGCAGCTCACGCAGCAAGGCTTTTGATTTGGGACTTTGGGACGACGAAGAGTCCAAGGCCACCAAAATGGACCCGAAGGTCAAAGAGAATGCCCAAAAGTCGGCCAAGATCACGCCTCACCTGAATTCTACGGATGGCAAGCAGCTTCTGTTGATGATTAAGCCTACGTTTGATTCGACGGACCTGCTTCGCACTCGTGAGCTGGTGAAGCTCACTGAAGACACCTTAGCCGCGCACCTTCCCAGCGAAGTAAAGTATGAGTTTGCCGGTCGCTACTACATTAAGATCGCCGACTCGGCCGTGGTCGAAGAAGACATCGCCATTCTGGGTACGTTGTCGATTGTCCTCATCTCCCTGCTGCTGCTCCTCAGCCTGCGCAGCGCCCGCGCCGTGGTGCTGATGGTGCTTCCGATCCTGATCGGCATCGGAATGACCTTAGGAGTCGCTTACTTCTTCATCGGCCACATCAACGTCGTGACGGGGTTTTTGCTGGGAATTCTCATGGGGCTGGGTGCCGACTATAGTATCCACCTCACCTTCCGCCTGCGGCTGGAGAAGGAATTGGACAAAGTGGGCGATCCCGCCTGGAACGCGATTAGCCATAGCGGACACGCCATTTTTGTCGGAGCGCTATCGGCCGCCTTGGCCTTCCTCACTTTGTGCTTCAGCGATTTCAGGGCCTTCTCCGAGTTTGGTTTTGTCTGCGGGGTAGGCATTGGTGCGGTAAGCATCAGTTTGCTGATCTCGTTCTCTGGCCTGACCAAGTTCTTGCGCTTGGATAAGATTGATTTTGCGCCCAAAGCCACCAAGTTCAAGCTCCCACAGCTGGAGACAAATAAGTCCTTCTACACGGCTCTCGGGATCACCGCGATTCTGTTTGTGTGCGCGGCTGAAGTAAGCTTTGAGTACGACTTCGATAAGATGTTCCAGCATTCCGAAAAAGTGCACGAACTCTCTGCTCTAGTAGACCGCATTTACGATCGTTCGGTCGTACCGTCCGTCTTTGCCGTACCGGATAAGGAAACGGCGGTAGGCCTTGAGAACTACCTAAAAGAGCACTACATGCCGGATATGATCCAGATGGTGGCCAGTGGCGCTACGATCATTCCCGAACAGCAAGAAGCCAAATACAAGATCATGCAACGGACCGAGCGGCGAATTTCGTCGCTAAAAGACAGATGGCTGGAGCAGGATCTGGATGTGCCGGCCGAAACCATCCGCCGTTGGCTGAGCGCTAAACCCTTCGGTTTCACCGATCTCCCGATTCATTTGCAGGAATTCCTGCGCGGCACCAAGGCCAATAGCTACCTTTTGTATGTCTATCCCAACCGCGCGGTGAAGTTTAATACCGCGCAAGGCGTGCAGTCCTTCGCCGCCATGGTTCGGGACGTCGAGCAGCACTTCCCTACCGCCCTCACGGGATCGGATTCGGTCGTGTTTGCCGAAATTTTGGACTTGATTAAGAGCGACGGGATGAAGATCCTGGCGGGCATTCTTGCCATCGTCGGTATTGTGATTTGGTTGAACTTACGTAGCTGGAGCGCCACCCTTACCAGTTTCTTCCCGCTGCTGATTGCCTTCCCTGTGGGGATGGGCTTGATGGCTATACTGGGTATCAAGTTCAACATCTTTAACATCGCAATCATTCCAAGTTTTGTCGCTATCGGAATAGATGTGCCCATTCACCTCACACACCGCGCAAAGGAAATAGGCTCAGGCTTTCAGGCCGCGCGCGATTTGGCCGCAGCCGTCAATTTGACGCTCGCCACGACGATGATCGGTTTTGGTGTTCTCATCTTCTCCCGCACGGGTGTTTTACGAAGTTTGGGCTGGCTTGCCTTCCTCGGCACGCTTTCCATCTGGTGGGTCGGTCTTTTCTCCTTCCCGCTGTGCTGGAACGCATCTACGGCCGCAAGAAAGAGGCTCCCCCCAAGCTCAGCGTCCTCGACACTGCCAGTGCTTCGGCGTCTGAAGAAAAGGTGAAAACTCTTTCTCCTTAGTTTATCCTCTTTGGGATGCTTCGCTTCTTCCTTGTCATCTCCCTACTTTTCTTTGCTTCCTGTGATCTGTTTAAGCCTTCCCGGCCACCTTTAGAGTCCCGAATGCAGGCCATGCGCCTGGTGGAAGCTCCGGAGCTGGACGACGATCTGGATCTCAAAGAGCTGGCTGAGGCGCTTAAAGCTCAATCCAAAAGGATGGGGGAATTCAATCCCTACCCCTACCCACTCGTCTTTGGGAACCGTCAGCTCTCGGTACGCGAGTACCGCGTCGGCTTGGAACACTTGGCAGAGATTCTAAATAGCGACGTGCCAAAGGAGCAGATGTGGCAGCAGGTGCGTGATACTTTCGATTTTTATGAAGTCTATGGCCAGCCCAATTGGGGCCAGGCTTTTATGACGTCGTATTTCGAACCCGTCATTCCGGGTTCCAAGAGAAAGAATGAAGAGCACCCGACCGCGCTCTATAAGAAACCCCCCGAGCTCATTGAAGTGGCTCTGGATCTTTTTGACGATCGCTTTAAAGACATTCGCCGGATGCGCGGCCGGATCCTCGACGAAAAATCCCAAGCGGGGAACACGCAGCTAGGCCCATTCTATAGTCGCGAAGAGATCGATGCTGGCGCTCTTTCCGGTCGGGGGTTGGAGCTGGCTTGGGTAGATCCTATAGACGCTTTCTTCTTACAAATTCAGGGCTCAGGGACCGTCGTCTTTGATTCCGGTGAAGAACTTCGAATCGGGTACTCCGAGCAAAACGGACACGTCTACCAGGCGATAGGAAAATTTGTAGCCGACGTGATCCCACTCGCACAGCTCACGGCTCTCAACCTGGAGAGCTACCTGCGCTCGCTGGAAGATGAGGATCTCTATGACATCCTTCATGAGAATCCCAGCTATGTATTTTTCAACAAACTGAAGAACAAGCCTTTGACCTCACTTGGAACCGAGGTCACCGCGGGCCGCACCATTGCGACCGACGGCAAGTATTTTCCCAAAGGCGCTGTGGGTTTCTTGAGATTCAACAAACCGAAATTTCTGGGCCCTATTTTGAGCGCACCAGCGGGTTGGGAACCCACCGCCCGCCTGGTCTTGGATCAGGACACCGGCGGGGCCATCCGTGGCGGCGGACGGCTCGACCTGTTTTGGGGCCGGGGCGAAGAAGCGAAACAAAACGCGTCGGTCATCAAACAGACGGTGCACCTCTTTTACATGGTACCCAAAGAAAATTTTCGAGATCCTTCACCTGCCCCAGAAGCCTTACCGGGTAAGCCCGCGCAGAAGGGGTTGCTCCGGACAAAGCAGTTGGGATAGGGTCTCTGTTTTTCGTCAAAAAGGGAAGTCGAATTGAATTCGGTGTGGCTCGGGGGGCTAAACCCATCACAACAAGAAGCAGCGGCACATAACGAAGGGCCCCTGCTCATCCTTGCCGGTGCCGGCTCCGGCAAGACCACCGTGCTCGTTGCGCGCGCCGGCCGCTTACTTGCCGAAGGCATCTGCGCCCCCGAAAAGCTTTGCGTCCTCACGTTTACCAACAAAGCGGCACGTGAACTCAAAGCGCGAGTTTCGGCGCGCCTCGGAGGACAGGGAGCCAATATCTTCGCGGGCACCTTCCATTCTTTTGGTTTGCAGATTTTACGCGAGTTTCACGACGAGGCCGGGCTTCCCAAGTTCTTCGGTATTTTGGATACGCGCGACACCAGTCAGATGCTCAAGGAGCTTCTGCGCAACCTGCGCCAGGGAGATAAGACCGCCTATGACGCCGATCGCTTGCTCGCCATTCTATCGCAATGGCGGGAGCAAGGACGCACCCAAGCGGATCGCGACGACGAGTATGAAATTGCCGCCGAATGGGTGTTACCCAGGTTTTTGCAAAGAATGCAAAGTCTTGGCGCCATCGATTTTGACGGGCTCATCTTACGCCCGCTTCAGCTGATGGATGAGTCTCCCGAAATTCGTGAGCGTATCCAAAAGAAGTTTGATCACGTGATGGTGGATGAGTTTCAGGACACCAACCTCATGCAGATGCGCCTCATTCAGCGACTGGTGGAAGGACACCGCAACATCTCTGTCGTCGGTGACGATGATCAGGCGATTTACGGCTGGCGTGGGGCTTGCGTAAAAAACATTCTCGATTTTCCAAAGTTTTATCCCGGCTGCAAAGTCGTGCGTTTGGAGACGAATTACCGTTCGCTGCCCCCCATTCTAAATTTGGCCAACGCGATCATTAAGAATAACAACACGCGCTACGACAAGATGCTCCGCCCGCACCACGAAGCCGAAGGCGAACTCCCAGAACTCTTCATCTTGCGAGACGAAGCGGAAGAGCTGGAACACGTGGTCAGTGAGATTGGCAGATTTGAACGTGATGGCATCAGCCGAAGCGAAATTGCCATGTTGTTTCGCTCCAATACCCAAGGCGCTCTGATCGAAGCAGAACTTCGAAAAAACAATATCCCTTACCGCATGCGGGGGGGGATGGGTTTTTTCGATCGCAAAGAAACCCGAGACGTCATGGCCTATTTGCGCTGCGCTATCCGACCACACGAGATCGCCTTCAGGCGTATTCTCAATACGCCCTCGCGCGGTCTCGGCGACAAAGCCGTAGAAAAGCTCGCGGCGTTTTCAAAAGAGCGCAAGCAGTCTTTCGTGAAATCCGCTCGTCAATGGCAGGCCGCAGGGCTGGAGCCACGCGCTGGGGGAGCCATTGAAAGTCTTTTCCTGACCTTGGAAGGGCTCGTAACGAGTTGTCTTGCTCCGGGCTCGACTTCCACGCAACTGACCACTGCCCTTGAGCAAATCGGCTACCGAAAATATCTGGAA
>JAWKNY010000016.1:0-78948 GCA_041391485.1 Bdellovibrionota bacterium
CAAGAACGCCATCCAGGCCGAAGACGTCGATAAGATGAAAGCGGCCCAGGACAAGCTAACGGCAGCTTCCCACAAGCTGGCTGAGGAGATGTACAAAGCCAGCCAGGCAGCGTCTCCGGACGCTTCGGCGGGACAGCCCGGTGGCCAGAGTGCCGGTGGTGAGAAAAAGGACGACGAACCCATCGACGCTGAGTTTACGGAAGAAAAGTAAGTTCAGAACTGACTCCACAAATTGAACCGTTCCCTAAAAGGTACGCGGTTACTTTTGGGGAACCGCTTGCCTGGTAAATCCCCAAAAGTAACCGCGTACCTTTTGGAACCTACCTTTTGCCTTCCGGCTGCGGGGCGGGTATTAAAACTGCGGAGGCAAAAATGACCCTTTCAAAGATTCACGCGCGCGAAGTTTTGGATTCCCGAGGCAACCCCACCGTGGAAGTGGAGGTCATTCTCAATGACGGATCTACCGGCCGGGCCATTGTCCCGTCGGGCGCCTCCAAAGGGCAGAATGAGGCGCTGGAACTGCGAGACGGCGATCCCAAGCGCTACAACGGCAAGGGCGTGCTAAAAGCCGTTGCGAACGTGAACAACACCCTGAGCAAGGCTCTGTGCGGAAAACACTTCAACGAACTGAGTTCGCTTGATTTTGCGATGCTGGAGCTAGACGGCACGAAGCAGAAATCCAAGTTAGGGGCCAATGCCCTATTGGGAGTCTCTTTAGCCTACGCCCACGCGGTGGCGCACTCTCAAAAACGCCCGCTCTTTCTGACTCTGGGCGAGGAAATGGGCGTCGCGCAAAAAGACATGTGTCTGCCCATTCCCTTGATGAACGTCATGAACGGCGGCGAGCACGCCAACAACAGTCTCGACATTCAGGAATTCATGATCGTCCCTCACGGTTTTGAAAGTTTTAAAGAGGCGCTTCGCGCCGGGTGTGAAGTCTTTCATGCGCTCAAGGATCGACTCAACAAGAAAGGCTATTCGGTCGCGGTAGGAGATGAAGGCGGCTTTGCTCCCGATTTGAAATCCGACACCATGGCGCTAGAGTTTCTTTGCGAAGCGATTGAAGGAGCGGGCTACAAACTGGGCAGTCAGGTTTCGCTGGCCTTGGATGTCGCGGCCAGTTCCTTTTATCAATCCGCCAACCAAACCTACGATTTTTCTTTTGAAGGCAAGCGCCCCATTAGCAAAGACACCCTGATGGACTTCTACGGCTCTGTCCTCGACAAATTTAACATTGTGAGCGTCGAAGACGGGCTCGAAGAAGCCGACTGGAAGGGGTGGGCGGTTCTCACGGAGCGCTTTGGTAAAAAAGTTCAGCTAGTGGGTGACGATCTTTTTGTGACGAACAAGGAGTTCTTGCAGCTCGGGATCGATGACAAAGTCGCCAACGCCATTCTTATCAAGGTGAATCAAATCGGCACGCTTGCGGAAACCATCGAGACGATGGCGCTTGCCAGAGCGCACCAGTACGCGTGCGTCGTCTCTCACCGGTCGGGCGAAACCGAAGATACGACAATCGCGCATCTCGCGGTGGGCAGTGGTTGTGGTCAGATTAAGACCGGATCACTTTCTAGAGCCGAGCGTACCGCAAAGTACAACGAACTTTTGCGCATTGAAGAATGGGCAGCCGCTCAGGGAAAACCTCTGCCGCTAGCGAAACACTTTTAGCGCCAGAGTTTTCCACACCACATTTGGCCGTACATTTTGAAATCCCCGAGGAAAGACCAAACGGGGTACTGGAACGTTGCTGGTCTGTTTTTCTCAATAAAGAAATGTGAAAACCACGCCAGCCCGTAACTTCCCACAAGGCCAATGGGTAACCAGAGCGGGTCCTGCTTCACGAGGGCCGTTCCTAGACAAAGCAAGCCGAACGAAGTTCCCACGAAATGAAAAAAGCGCGTCGCGGGTCGGGAATGCTCGGAGAGGTAAAAAGGCCAGAATTCCTGAAAGTTTGTCGGCGTTCCCATAAAGGCTCCTCTTTGCGTCCATTATAACACCTTGCGGATTGGAGATTCTGAAGCGAAAATCGGCCCGGATGGATGAGTTCACAGAAAGGCGAGCAGGCAAGCTCCTGGATAAGGGGATGGGAGCCGCGGAGTGCGGGCGATTCCGCGAAGCGCGTGACCATTTTAAATCCGCCGCCAAAGCCATGGAGTCCGCGGACGCCCTCACCTACTGGGGCTGGATGGAACACCATTTAGGCAACACACAGTTTGCCATCTACCTCTGCAAACGCGCTATTCAACTGGATCCTGAATTCGGCAACCCGTACAACGACATTGGTTCGTACTTGATGAATCTCAATAGAATGGATGAAGCGATCCCGTGGTTGGAAAAGGCGGCCAAAGCATCTCGCTACGAACCCCGGCATTACCCGCACATGAACTTAGGCCGGATCTATCTCGCCAAGCGACTCTATTTGAGGGCGCTGAAGGAGTTCAAGAAAGCCCTGGAGTATTCTCCGGACGATCGTGAACTCCAATCCATTATCGCCGCTATTCACCGCGCCTTACAGTAAGGGCGCGATTACCAACGAAACAATGCTCATCAATTTGATAAGAATGTTCATCGCCGGTCCAGAGGTGTCTTTGAACGGATCGCCGATGGTATCACCGGTTACCGCCGCCTTGTGAGCGGGGGATCCTTTTCCACCTTCGAGACCCCCTTCAATGAATTTCTTGGCGTTGTCCCAGGCGCCACCGCCGTTGGACATGAAGAGCGCCATCAATACACCGGTAAGGGTCGCACCCGCGAGCATCCCGCCCAGCGCTTGCACGCCCAGGAGAAAGCCCATCAATAGAGGAGCGAGCACCGCGATGACACCGGGGAGTACCATCTCCCGAAGAGCGGCAGCGGTGCTGATCGCGACACAGCGACCGGTATCAGGCTTCGCTGTCCCTTCCATCAATCCGGAAATCTCCCGGAACTGACGTCGGACTTCTTCCACCATGTCGTTGGCGGCACGTCCCACGCTCGACATCGTCAGGGCGGCTACCAAAAACGGAACCGCGCCCCCGACGAAAAGACCAATCACGGTGCGCGTGTCGACCAGGTTGATGGTTTCAATCCCAACCGCCGAGGTGTAGGCACTGAAGAGTGCCAACGCCGTCAAAGCCGCACTCCCAATCGCAAAGCCTTTACCCATCGCGGCCGTTGTGTTTCCGATCGCATCCAGACCGTCGGTGATCTTGCGGGTCTCGGGCCCGAGTCCTGACATCTCACTGATACCGCCCGCGTTGTCCGCGATAGGCCCGTAAGCATCGACACTCATGGTGATGCCTACCGTGGCGAGCATGCCGACCGCCGCAATTCCGACACCATAAAGATCCGCGCATTCGTAGCTCAAAAACATCGCCAAACAAATGAGCAGAACAGGAATGGCCGTAGACTCCAAGCCAACCGCGATCCCGGTAATGGCGTTTGTGGCCGAGCCCGTACAGAGACGAGATCACAATTCGGTGTACCGGTTTACCGGCGGTGTAGTACTCGGTCACCGTGCCGATGAGAATACCGACTACCGAACCCAGAAGAATCGCCCAGAAAGGTCCCATCGGGCTGAGCGCATTGCCTTCGGTTCCGATTTGAAAGCCAAGTCCTTTGACGGCGAGGTAGGACCCCGCAAAAAGGATAAGCGCCGAAATCATCGGCGCGTAACGAAGCGCCGAAGCGGGATCCAGTACCCCTTTCAAAAACTTCATCGCCATGATGCCCAGTACAGAAGCGACCAAGCCAATCATGATCACAATAAGAGGAAGCGCCACGGCCTCCATGCGAGAGCCCGCGTACACGGCTGAGGTTGCACCGATTGCCATCGTCGCAATCACGCTACCCACGTAGGATTCAAAAATGTCCGCACCCATTCCAGCGGTATCACCGACGTTGTCACCAACGTTGTCGGCAATGGTCGCCGGGTTACGCGGATCGTCTTCCGGGATACCGGCTTCCACCTTACCGACTAGATCCGCGCCCACATCGGCCGCCTTCGTGTAGATGCCGCCGCCGACGCGCGCAAACAAGGCGATGGTGCTAGCGCCCATCGCAAAACCATTAATATAGGAGAGGCTGGTGAGATCGCCCTCACCCGTGAAAATCCCATACAGCACGCCGACACCAAATACGCCAAGGCTTGCGACGGCCATTCCCATCACCGCGCCGCCACCGAAAGCCACTCCGAGCGCCGCTCCCGTTCCGCGTTCCACCGCGGCCTGGGCGGTACGAACATTGGCCTTGGTCGCCGCTTTCATTCCCAAAAAGCCGGCCAACATGGAACAAATCGCTCCAAATAAGAAGGAGTAAGCCGTTTGCGGGTTCAAAAAGTAAAAGAGCAAGGAGAAGACCAGCGCGATAAAGACGAGCAGGTACGAGTACTCTTTCTTCAAAAACGCCATGGCGCCGTCGTGGATCTGCGCGGCGATTTCTTTCATCACGTCGGTTCCCGCCGACAGGCGCGAAATTCCCACATAGATACTGATGGCGACGAGAAGCCCTCCAACTCCCACAAACGGTGCGGCACCCGTAGAACCAAGCCAGACGTTCATCTTCTATCTCTCCTTGTACTGGGGCTTCCCCCTCACATTAATCTGCCTCTTGTACACTATTCGGACCGGGTTTCAAAGCAGAGGCTACGGCAGCTCTTAAGAATATCGGGGGCTTGGAGCGTCGACGCACCGCCCGCATTCGGCCCTGAAATCGATTGCCCAACTTCCCATGATGGGCTCCAAAATCGGTGGTATCCTAGCAAAAGTAAACGGAGGTCTCACACTATGGGCACAAGTTTAGGCGAACTGTTTTTGGGCGGCGGTTGGGTGATGTGGCCCCTACTCATTTTCTCGATCATCACCTGGGCGATCGTCCTCGAACGCGCGTACGTCTATCTTCGACTCCGACCGAGACTTCAACACCTCACTCAGTCCCTGGTAAGTAGCTTACGATCCGGTGACGCGGCGGCCGCCAAGCAGATTTGCCATCAGGAAAAACCGCAGATTGGCGAACTTTTCTTAAGCACCTTGGATACCAAGCGCACCCGAGAGCAGGCCGAACGGGTAACCGATCGCAACCGCATTCGGTTTATGAACTACCTCAAACGCAACCTTTGGATTCTGGGAACGATCGGCAGCGCGAGCCCGTTCGTAGGACTGCTCGGCACGGTCGTCGGTATCGTGCGCGCCTTCCATAGCATGGCGGAAAAGGGAACGGGCGGATTCAGCGTCGTCGCCGCCGGTATCTCTGAGGCGCTCATCGCTACCGCTGCGGGTCTCGTCGTCGCTATCATTGCGCTACTTACGTACAACATTTTTGTGACCTTCGCGAACCTTACCATGAGTCAGGTACGCCTCACCTTAGATGAGATCCTAGACCACTCTTTTGAAAAGGCGGCCAGCTAATGGCAATGCGCTTTGATGAAAACGACGATGAAACCATCGTTGCGGAAATCAACATCACTCCTCTAACCGACGTTTTCCTGGTTCTGCTCATCATCTTTATGATTTCAAGCAGCGCCATGCTGGAAGGGGGACTGAATGTGAAGTTGCCCACCGCCAAGTCCTCAGCGCTCACCCAAACCGTAACGGGCAAACCCGTTTATGTAACCGTGGACGCAAATGGTGGCATTAACGTCAACAGCAAGGACGCCGGGGCGGACAACCTGGTGGAAGTGTTGCGCGGAGAACTCAACCAAACTCAAGAACGCACGGTGATTATCCGTGGAGACGAATCCATCTTTCTTGGCAACGCCGTACGCATCATGGACGCCGCACGCGCCGCCGGAGCGGATAAGATCGCTATCGCCACTCAACCCCCCAAATAACGACGCACAGGCGCCCCAGTTTCCGTTGACGCCCAAATTAGCGACGGCTACTCTCACTTACTTCTTAAACCAGTGTTTGTCCTACGTGGGGTAGGAAAACACAATACGGAGAGACGCTGAAATCTCCGAGGAGAGTTTGCTGTGAAAAAGCTATTGTTCGTGAGCATTTTTGCTCTGTCTGTCTTGGGTACGGCCTCGTTGAAAGCTGCACCCGGTCTGTCCGAAACCACCGTTGACTCCAAAGCCACCGCCTCGGTGGAGCTGTTGGGTGCCGGTCTTCTCTACAGCGTGTTCGGTTCGTACCGTTTTATTCCCGAACTTGCGGTTAACCTAGGTGTTAGCTTTTCCTCGGCGAACGGCTCCACGAACCTGCTCATTCCGATGTCTTTGTCCTTTCTCGCAGGTGGCAAGAACGGCCATCACTTTGAACTTCTTGGTGGTGGCTCTATCGTAACGGGAAGCTACACCGGTACGGGTATCTCCACCGGAACTGTGAGCGGCTTTCTTCCTACGTTTGGTGCCGGGTACCGATACTGGCCCTCCGAAGGTGGTTTCCACTTCCGCGGGACCCTCTACGGATTCATTTCCAACGGGTTTCTTCCGTGGTTCGGTCTAAGCTTCGGTTACGCGTTCAGCTAACCCAGACTTCGCTTTCTCTTCCGGGGCGTCGGCCCCGGAAGGGAAACTTTTACTTCCCGCCACTAATCCTACTGAAACGGAATATACGTTGAATACGGCATTAGAATGCGGCCGAGTTTGTCTGCCGTGTACGGCCCTTCCTTAAGCGCCATTTTGCGGACGTTGGGATCTTCTAAACGTGGGTCCTGAGAAACACTACGATAATACTTCACTGCTTCTTCCCGCCGTCCCACCAGATCGTAAGCACGCGCGAGAAAAAAGCGGACTTCGAAGTACTCAGGGGGAATCAAATCGCGACCGGCAATTTGCGAACCCAACTCATGATTGGCGCGTTCAAGCAAATCCACCGCCGACTGAAACTGGCGTCGTTTCATCTGTAAAACTGCCGCCGTCAGCGCCGCTTCCGGAAAAAACTCCGCGTCCAAACAACGCTTGAGTTCCGTCCACGCAAGTTCCAAGTCCCCGTCCATCGCCGCAATAAAGCTTAAAATGTAGGCTTCTTTGGCAACCGCCGTTTCGGGTTTGGAAAAGCGGAAACCGGGAAACCGTTGGCCCGTCTTGCCTTCCTTGCCGGCGAAAATTTCTGCAAGATCGTATTCCTGATACTCTCTTAAGTGAACGGGGGCCGGCCCTTCCGCAATCCACAATTTTAGTTTTTCCGGGTCTAACACCAAACTTTGGATGTTGTAGACCTGGGAAACCGTCCGGTTAAAAGGTTTTTCCTTTTTCCAGTACGGATCAAAGTGATCTCCCATGAAACGAACGGCGTCCTGGGGTTGCAAGTGGTAGCCCTCGGCGTTCACCAACTGTTCCAAGCGAGTTTTGCGTGAATAGTTGTCCCAGTTCATCCTCGCGGTAGCCGCATATTCCATGGGCTTGCACTCCGAGGACTGAAAATAGTTCGAATGGCTCAGGCAAACGCTCCCATTCCCCAAACTGCGAATGCCCCGTGCCTTCGGGTGGGTTTCACAAATAAACGCATCCCGCGTTTTACCGTCGGTAACGACGAAGGCCCATGAGGTCGCCACCCGGTGGCGTTCCAGAATAGCCTTAGCCTCTTGAAGTGACCCCGCCTCGCTCAAAATCTCTTCGCCGATGACAAAGGGGAGTACGCCCTTGCTATCGGTTGTCTTGCAGTAATGCTGATGCAGCGAAACAGAAATCTGGGCTTCATTCATCCCGGTGATACCGCAGATAGGGACCCCGGCTGTGGTAAAGCCAATGAATCGGTACTTGCCACCTTGGCGTTCGGTACTTTGAATGACCGGGTAACGATCCCAATACGCAACGCCTGGGAAATCCAAGTTACGGCCATGCAAAAAGTGCTCTCCCGATTTACAAAACTGGAGCAACCAAAAACGGGAGTGCTCACGCCCACAAAGGCATCGGGTTGAAAACGCGTCGAAAGCGCCTGCAACCACGGAAGCAGGTCCGGCAAGACAACGATAGTCAGGAGCTGCTCCATCGGGAGTTCGCTGACCTCGGCCACGCCTCTGAGCCGATCTAGAGCAGACGGCGGGATGTTTTTCGCAAGCCGCTGCACCAAGAACGGGTCGACGAGTTTCTGCACCTGCTTTACGACCCAACCCTCAGCGCCGCCGACATTTACGGAATTCAACATGCGCTGCCAGAACTCGTAATAGAACCGTACCATGCCTTGACGCACCGAATTGCCTAAGGCGTCGGCATGCGCCCGACCGATCTCGTGATCGGATCCGCTCAGGTGCAGTACTTGGAGCGGTCTGTCTGGGTACGGGTGGATGACTTGAGTTTTGCTTGCAACACAAATACTTAGGTATAATGGGAAACTGAATTCGTAAAGGAGCAAGCTTGGGCACCCTGGAAGCCGCGACCAAAAACCTGCGCAAGCATTTCTGGCCTTTGCTCTGGGTTCAGTTACCCGCCGCGTCGATAAACCCGCTGCAGGATTTAACCGAGGCCTGGACGGAGGCCCACCCGGTTTGGGCGCGCTGCTCTTTATCCCTATCTATTTCTTACTTCCTACATCAGCTCCGCCGGCACCTTTTGCATTTTGGAAAAGCAACTGGATTGAAGACGGCGCTTCGCGCGGCTTTCGCCCGGTGGCGTGTGCTTCTCCTCGGCAGTGTGGCGACTGGAATAATTATTCTACTCGGGTTTGCGGCCGTCCTTTTACCCGGGATCTACTTTGCCGCTATCTACCTCTTTGTTCCCTACCTCATCATGGAGGACGGCGACCTGCCCCTCTCCGTGTACATGCACCGCTCTAAACAGCTGGCCAATCAGCAGCTCTTAAAGAGCTGCGGCATTGTGGTGGGTGTCGTCGTCTTGATGACATGGTCGTATCTATTTGGCGCCGCCTTGGGAAAATTGCTTTTCCCGTCTTCTTTGGGGATGCTCGTTCGCGGGCCCGGAATGATAGCGATTCACCTGGTGCTTGCCATTGTGATCGGTGCCGTGATTGATGTTTTTGTCTGCCATTATTACTTTAATCTCCGCGGGAAGGCGAACGAATGAAAGATCTCTCTGAAAAACTAAAGCTTCTGGCGTCTCGTTCCCCACATTGGGTAGAGTTTAGATACCACCGAAGAAATGTCCAAACCCTGCAAGTGCAAAAAGGGCTCGTTAAACAACTTAAGTCCTCCATCACATCCGGTGTTGGCATCCGCGTGCTCGTCAACGGCGCTTGGGGTTTTTCCGCTACTTCCGATTTGTCCGATGTCAGTCTTGAGAAATCACTTAAGCAAGCGATCGAATGCGGCAATTCACTGAGCCAGGTAAAACAGTCGAAGGTGAAGACGCTCCCGCAGGTAAAACTGGCGCGCGGAGAATTTGTACTTCCAGGCTATGAGGCTTTGTCGAAGATGACCTTGGAAGAAAAACTGGAGGCGGTTCGCCGCGCCGAAGCTCAAACCCGTGAGAAGTCACCGGCTATAGAGACCGCTTCCGGTTACTACAATGAAATCTTCGAAGATAAGATTGTTGTTACGAGCGATGGAGCGGACGCGCTCTCGCGCCTGGTCCGAAACGAATTCCGACTTTCTGCTTTTGCCGGAAAAGCCGGTGAAAAAGCTTCCGCAACCCAAACGGTAGGGCGTACGGGATCGTGGGAATGCCTTTTTGAAGACCATTCCATGGATTCTCTCAGCGAAGAGGCGGCGCGCCTCGCCGTGGATCTTGTAGGCGCGCCTCGCGTTCAGGGTGGACTGGCGACGCTCATTTTATCGCCGGCCATGGTCGGTCTTCTTTCACACGAAGCGATTGGACATACAGTGGAAGCCGATTTTGTACTTTCCGGCTCGGTGGCGGCGGGAAAGTTGGGACAACATGTGGCAAGCCCGCTCATCACACTCGTCGACGGCGGAAAAGTGGAAAGCGCGCCAAACGGAGGTGGCGATTTGCTTGTGGATGATGAAGGGGTTCCGACACAAAACACGGAGATTATCAAAGACGGGGTGCTGAAATCCTATTTGCACAACCGCGAGTCGGCAGCCGCGTTCAACGTCGAGCCGACCGGAAATGCGCGAGCCTGGCTTTACAACGACGAGCCACTCATTCGGATGCGTAACACCTACATCCAACCCGGAACCCAGTCCATCGACGAAATCATTGCGAGTACGGAAGAAGGTTATTTGGTCGATGGCCCACGCGGCGGGCAGGCGGACTCGACCGGTGAGTTCATGTTCGGGGCTCAAAATGTTTCGCGCATCAAGAACGGCAAAGTGACTGAGCTTTTGCGGGGAGCCACAATATCGGGGCAAGCCTTCAAGGTGCTTTCTACCGTCGACGCCGTCTCCAAAGAATTTAAACTAGATTTGGGTGCAGGCTACTGCGGCAAAGGCCAACCGGCCAAGGTCGACGCCGGCGGCCCGTACATCCGTTGCAAAGCCCTGGTAGGTGGAATTCAAGAATGAGCAAATACTTAAAAGCAGAAGAACAACAACTGGAAAACACAGCACTGGAGCTGCAATCCCACGCTCTCAAAGCGGGGGCAGAAGCCGTGGAAGTCTGCGGTACCTTTCTTCACAAAACAAAAATCACTTTGGAGAAGCAGGATTTCCACCTCGCGTCAGCCGACGACAACTACGTATTTGGAATTCGTACACTAGTGGATGGCAAACAAGGCTTTTCGTCTTGTAACACGGTGGATCCCAAAGAGCTGAGAGACGTTGCCACACGCTCCGTGCAAATTGCCGCCGTCTCCCCACAAAACCCTTACATCGCAATCGAGGCCGGGCCCAATCTTTCGGCCGATACCAAATTAGATCTCTTCGATAAAGAGCTGTTTCAGGTATCCCTGCAGACGCAAAAAGAATGGGCGCGCCTGCTCAAGGAAGAAGCCACGCGAGACAAACGCTTTCGTCTCAACGAGGGGAGTGTGGACATCATCGCCGGGGCCACCTTAGTCAGTAACTCGAAGGGCACGCTCATGCGGGTAACTGAGAACGCCGCGTATTGGACCTTGATGGGAATGGGCGTGGAAGGAAACGAGATTACCAGTTTCGACTATTTTCAGGAAATGGCGCGCAATCCGACCCAAGTTCAGGAGAAACTCCTTCTTTCTACCCGCGATTTTTGCAAGCAATTGATCGATGGGCTGAAAACGGGAACCAGCAAAAGTTACAAAGGGCTCGCGGCCTTCTCCCCTCGCGCCGTTGCGCACATCCTGCTTTCCGGGCTTTCCTACCACGTTAATGGCCGCAATGTGGTGGAAGGCAGCACCCGTTGGACTTTGGACGATTTGGGGAAAAGCGTGCTTCATCCCACTCTAACCGTCGAGGATTTGCCCTGGCTTGCCGATCGTACCGGTGCTGCGCTTTTTGATCGCGAGGGAATACCGACGGCAAATACCACTATTCTTGAAAAAGGAGTCCTCGGCGAGTTCTTGATGGATTCCTATGCGGCCAAAGCCTTGGGTCAAAAGAGTTCCAACGGGCACGCCGCCGGTGGCCCGACAAGCTTGCCGGGCGTCGGTGCCTTTTGCCTCTCCTTGGCCGGAGGGACAAAGTCGAGTTCGGCCTTGATGTCGGAAGCCGCCACGCAGCAAAAAGAGTTTCTGCTGGTCCACCGCTTCTCAGGCAATGTGGATCCCGTAACGGGGGATTTCTCAGGAGTCGCCAAAGCGGCGGAGTGGTGTATCGACGGAAAGCCCGTACACGTCGCCAAAGAAACTTTGATCTCCGGAAACGTTTTCGACGTGCTCGGCAGTAGTCTTTTTGGGATCTCAAAAGACAGAGTGGTGATCAACGCTTCAGAAGAATGCCCTACTTTGATAGCCGACGGCGTGTCCGTTACAGGTAGCCAATCATGAGTCACTTTTCCGCGATGGCGCGAAGGCAAAAACCCATTCTCCACTCCAAACACAGTGTCAAAGAGCTGTGTATTCCAAACTTCATTACCATTTCGCTGCACCTTACGGTCGGCGAAGCCATTCGCGAGATCCGTCAATCGGCCCGCCACGGAATTTTTTACATTTACGTGGTGGACGAGCACAAGAAGCTGAGCGGGGTCGTGTCCGTGCGCAATCTTTTGGTTTCCTCGGACGAACAAAAAGTTTCGGATATCTATGCAAAAGGCGTGGTATCGGTTTCCGAAGATACTGCCATCGAAGAAGCCTACCGTATCTTTTCTAGAGACCGCTTCCTCAGTCTTCCTGTCACCAACCGATCGGGACAAATGGTCGGCGTGCTACACGCTCATGAACTCATTGATGAGTACGAGAAGGACCTGGAAGAGCTGTTTCAAGAACGTTCGCGCGGAGAACTTTTCGAACTGCTCGGAATCAAGAGCGAGCCTATAGACAGCCCCATCGCACTCGCCTGGAGCCGCCTTCCGTGGCTGCTCATCAACCTTCTAGGCGGGGCGATTTCGGCCTTCTTCATCCACGATCTGGCAAGCGGCCTTGAAGACGCCGTGCTCTACCTGGCTTTTGTCCCCATTCTTCTCATCATCACCGAGAGCATGGGCATGCAAACCATGTCTATCGTGATTGGGCACCTACACCGCGTCGCCAAGCGTCCCCGACTTCGCTCTCTCTTCGCCCGCGAAGCCACGGTTGCGGTCCTGCTCGCCATCGGGTGCAGCCTCGCCATCGCGGGTCCTGTTTATCTTTGGAAGGGCTCCCTCGCCCTCTCCCTCTCCATTACCCTCACCATCCTGGTCGGCTTCGTGTCGGCCTGCACCCTGGGACACGTCTTTCCCGCGTTATTCCATCGGATGAAGGTCGATCCCCAGATCGCGGCCGGTCCCGTGGTACTTGCCATAGCCGACGCCTCCACGTTGGTGCTCTACCTGCTCATCGCCATCGGGATTAGCCGGTTTTTCTAGTCCGCCGATAAGTCATATACTTTCAGTAGCTTACAAAGAACATTTGGTCGCCTAACGCGGCGGGAATATTTTTTTTATTTTCCCTTGCTTTCAAAAACTCGATGCGTTACAAATCCCGACGTTTCAAGGCACTGCGTCGAAGCGCACGTTGGTGAAGAGTGGGAGCAGTGCCTAAAAAATTTTGACAGTTACGTTCCCCCCAAAAGGAACGTAAGCCCCCAACCCATGTAGGGGACGGCCTTACGAAAGTAAGGTCGTCCCTTAAAAAAATCCAAAAAAATTCGAGAAAAAACAAAGAATCAAGGCGCTGCTCTTTTGTCGGTTAACTCGCCTTTGCCTCTTTACAGCGCGCGATCTCTGAGCGAACGTGTCCCGCTGAGGCACGGCCATGTTTGAGAACTTAACTGAAAAAATTCTGGAAACGCTCCGCACCCTGGGTGGCAAGATGGTCTTCACCGAAGACATCTTGGATGAAGTCTGCCGCCAATTGCGCAAGAACCTGCTTGAAGCTGACGTGAACGTTAAAGTCGTCAAAGACTTTATCGAGTCGGTGCGCAGCAAGTGCGTAGGCATCGAAATCAAAAAGAGTTTTACTCCAGAGCAGCAATTCATTCGTATCGTTTATGATGAGCTGGCAGCGCTCATGGGGGGCGCTGCGACGCCGCTGAACTTCAAGGTCCGTCCACCTGCCGTGTTCTTGGTTGCGGGCTTGCAGGGTGCTGGTAAGACCACCACCGTCGGGAAATTGGCGAAGCACCTCAAAGAAGTGCACAAGAAAAATGTCATGGTCGCCTCCGTCGACGTTTACCGCCCGGCAGCGCTGGAGCAGTTAAAAACCGTCGCCACCCCTCTGGGAGTCGAACATTTTGAAAGCCCGGTGACCGATTCCGCACGCCACCGTGCGGTGCTTGCCAAAGACGAAGCCATCCGCCTCGGAATGGACGTCCTGCGGCTGGATACCGCTGGCCGCTTGCACATTGACGACGACATGATGGCGGAGATTGAGGATATCTCTTCTGAACGTGCTCCCGCCGAAGTGCTCCTGGTGCTGGACGCCATGACAGGACAGGATGCGGTCCAGATCGCCACCAGTTTTCAGGAACGCCTGCCGCTTACCGGAATCGTTCTAACCAAGATGGATGGCGACGCGGCGGCGCGGCCTTGTCGGTTCGAGCGGTTACTGGCTGTCCGGTGAAATTTGTCGGTATGGGGGAACGTTCAGCCGATCTGGAAGTCTTTCACCCCGATCGCATCGCTTCGCGTATTCTGGACATGGGCGACTTGCTCTCGCTCGCTGAGAAAGCCAAAGACACTTTAGATCCTGCCGAGAGCTTGAAACTCGCGCGGAAGGTAAAGAAGAACGACTTCACGCTGGCTGATTTTTACGTGCACCTCCAGCAGATCAAAAAAATGGGTTCCTTTGAGAACCTGATGCGCTTTCTTCCCGGGATGGGTCAGATCAAGAACCAACTCAAGAATATGTCCCCTCCCGATACGGAGCTGCGCAAGATTGAAGCGATCATCCTCTCGATGACTCCGGAAGAACGGGTCAACCACGCGCTACTGAACGCAAGCCGACGGCGCCGGATCGCCGGTGGGAGCGGCACCCGGGTGGAAGACATTAACCGGCTGGTCAAACAGTTCCTCGAAGCCCGCAAAATGATGTCCCGAATGGCCAAGAAATCTGGGATGGGCAAACGAATGAGGATGTGGTAGGTATACGAAACTTTGGAGTAATAGCTTAGTACGGAGCTTTTTTGATGGCGACAGTGATACGGTTCGCAAGACACGGTTCGAAGAAGAAACCCTATTTCCGGATTGTTGTGCAAGACAGCCGGCAGAAGCGCGATGGACGTTTTATCGAACACATCGGCGCGTTCGATCCTATTAAGGGTTCAAATTCATTAGTGATTTCCAAACCCCGCCTGGAGTATTGGCTGAGCACAGGCGCCCAGCTCTCCAACTCGGTGAAGAACCGTCTCAAGACGACCGTCGGAAATCAGGCTGCCGCGCCCAGCGCAGAGAAGGCCTCGGCCCCTCAAGACCAGCCCTAGTCTCTACGCGTTCGGATTTTCGGTTGACGTATTCCTTGGTTTAGACAGACTGATAAAACTTAACAACTGGTACGCGACAAGCACAAGGGAGGAACCGTGGTAGATGAACTGAGAAACCTGGTGGAAGTGATGGCTAAGGCGCTCGTAGATTACCCGGATAAGGTCAACGTGGCGGAAGTGGAAGGCGAACAAACCACCGTCATCGAGCTTAAGGTTGCAAAAGAGGATTTGGGAAAGATTATTGGTAAAGAGGGACGCACGGCCCGCTCGTTGCGAACGATTCTGGCAGCTGTCTCCACCAAACTTAAAAAACGTTCCGTATTGGAAATTTTAGAATAGCTTAATAGCACAATAGAGGTGAATCCTGACTACCGATGGTTTTATTGAACTGGGCGTTGTTGTAAAGCCACACGGATTTAAGGGCAGTTTTCTGGTCCGCTCTTCCGCAGGTGAGCAGTCTGCCCTGCGCTACATCAAGAACGTTTTCGTCGGTACCTCCTCTAACCAAGCCCAGCCGCTTTCCGTTACGGAAGCCGCCTGGATGCCCAAGGGCTGGAAACTTTCAGTGAACGAAATAGAGAGCGAAGACGCCGTCGACTCTATTAAAGGGCAATCGCTTTTCGCTCGCCGGGCGGATCTGGAAGAACCGAGCGACAACGAGTTTTACGTCGAGGACATCGTGGGTCTACCCGTCTGGGATTGCGATGCCAGCCGTCCCATTGGAAGCTTAATGGGCGTCGAGCCCGTTTCGGATCGATCCATCGGGGCCGACCGTTGGTGGATTCGCACTCAAGCAGGCAAAGAAGTCGCCATACCGGCCAACGCCCGGTACGTGGAAGAAGTAAACACCAAGCAAGGTTACATCCGACTACGAAACGTCGGGGAACTCTGCTAGGAATGCCTTCTTTTCATTTCATCACTTTATTTCCAGAAACCATTTCTGTTTGGTTTTCTACGAGCATTCCGGGAAAAGCTGCTCGCAATGGCGTGTTTTCCGTCCATACGGTGCAGCTCCGGGATTTCGGCAAAGGCCCTCACCGCCAGGTCGACGACACCGCCTATGGCGGCGGGAGCGGGATGGTGTTGGCAGTGGAACCGCTAGTCAAAGCAACGGCCCACGTCCTTTCAGGCCTGGATCGCAAACGCACACGGGTGCTCGCTTTTACTCCGGGCGGAAAAACGCTCAATAAAAAGCTGCTCGATAATTTCCACGCAGAGTCGCCGGAGCACTTTGTACTCATCTGCGGGCACTACGAAGGCATCGATCAGCGCTTTCTCGAAGGCTGGGTGGACGCCGAAGTGTCACTCGGCGACTTCGTGCTAACTGGCGGTGAAATTCCGGCCATTGCCTTTGTGGACGCCTATGTGCGCGGGCTGCCTGGCACCTTGCGGGATGCAGAAGCTTTTGAGACAGAATCGTTTCATCTTTGCGATCCCGAAAGCGGCGAGCGTCTTCTGGAGTACCCGCAGTACACGCGGCCTGCAGAATTCGAAGGGCGAAAGGTCCCGGAGGTTTTACTCAGTGGAAACCACGGAGCCATCGAAGCCTGGCGCCTAGAACAAAGTCGGGTCCGGACCCGCGCCCGGCAACACAAACTCGGCGCCGCACGGTCAAGCGACGCCTAGCAGCAGTTTTGACAAACCCGCTAGCCTAAAGATAATCTGGCTACTTTGGGGAAGGATGACACCTTACGAAAAGCTCACCATTTCGGATTTTGACTACGTCAGATTCGCAGTGGCCAATATCGAAGACGCCGCTAAGCTGCACGAAAGCCTTGGCTTTGAGCGTGCTGGGTCCAGGGAGATTGCGGCGCGCAAACTAACCTCTGAACTCTACGTCCAAAACGACATCAAGATCCTCTTGAGCCACAGCGAGGACGCTGATGATTATGTCGCAAAGTATGTCGCGGCCCATGGAGACGGGGTCTGCAATCTCGCTTTTCGTTGCAAGGATGTCGTCACCGCATTCGAAACTGTCGTCGCACGAGGGGCCTCCCCGACGTCTTCGCCGAAACGCTATACCAAGGACTTTGGTGCCGTCGAAGAAGCCTCCATTCAGACGTTCGGTGATGTCCGGCATACCTTTCTTTCCCGCGAAGGGAGTATGATTGCAGCAGGATTCACCGCGCCCGTCCTGACCTCCAACGAAGGAAACGGCCTGCAAAGAATTGATCACGTCACCTGCAACGTGGAACAGGGTGAGCGCCTTCAGTGGAAAAAATATTACGAAGACGTTTTTGGATTAAAAGACACACGCTATTTCGATATACACGGCAAGCACACGGGCTTGTACTCCACCGTCATGCAGAGCCCCGACAAGGTCATCAAGATGCCGTTCAATGAGCCGACCGAAGCGGAATCGCAGATTCAAGAGTTTATAGATGTCCACCACGGACCCGGAATTCAGCACATCGCTCTGCTCTCGCAGGGGATACTCAACAGCGTCAAGCAGCTGCGCGAAAACCAGATTGAGTTTTTAGAAGTACCCGAAAGCTACTATGCGTCTGTTCCGAAACGTGTGCAGAATGTAGAGGAGGCTTTGGAGGAATTGCAGCCACTCGCCATTCTTGTCGATGGGGACACGGACGGGTACCTCTTGCAGATTTTCACCCAACCCATCGTCGGCCCTTTTTTCTACGAAGTTATTCAGCGAAAAGGAAACGACGGCTTCGGTGAGGGAAACTTCCAGGCGCTTTTTGACGCCATGGAAGCGGAGCAGATCCGAAGAGGAAAGCTCGCCACCTCAAAGCCCTAATCCAGAAGGGAAGCCGGTACTTTCAATTGCATCAAAACCTGCTCCACTGGGTGCGAAGCCAGGGTTTTCTTGCCGACTAAACAGGGCCCGCTGAAATCCGCGCGCGGAGTATCCCACACGGCAAGCGTGAGCTGGGCACCGACGCTCACCCCAGCCAACCGTAGCCGCACAGTCGGACTAAACCTAAAAGCGTACTCAGTTTTTTGTTGGCCGCTACTGGCCTCGACGACCAAGCGCGCACCACGCGCTGCCAGTCTTTCTAGACGACGGGGGACGACCTCCAACGCGTGCGGAAAAACCAGCTGGAGTTCCACCTCCCGTACCTTGGACGGAGGGCCGCAGCTAGCTGTCAGCAATAAAAGTCCGTAGCACAATTTTCTCTTCATGGACGGAACTACTTCAAATTCCACGCCAAGAATTTGGGCACACACGGAGCGGGAAGCAAGACCGGATGTCGGTCTTAGGTACCACGTTCCTTTTGGCACAAGCCTGTGGATAACTTTTGTTTTGATAGGGGCGTTCCCAACATGAGGTATTGACCCTATTCATTGTTTGGATTATTCGGGGCCAACGGAATAATGAATACCAAAGAGGTGGCCCAATGCAGTGCCCTAAATGTGGAGTAATTAACCCATCCAGTGCACAGAAATGTGATTGTGGGCATTCGTTTGATCCTTCTGTCCCCGCAACGGAGCCCAAACTAATCCGCTACGAGCTTCGCGAGATCGATGCGAAACGGGCGTCAACCATCGCCGCAATCACAACGGGAGTTTACTGTTTAGTGTTGTTGCCGTTTCAGCTTGTCTCTTCAACGGTAGCGACCGGCGGGGCAGGCGGGTTGGGTATTTTGGCGCTCCTTTTCGCGGTGATGTTCTCCTCTACGCCGGAACCTATGTCGGGTGTTTAATATACAATTGGATTGCGCAAGGCCAAGGTGGGTTTCGAGTTACCATCTCTGCCGAAGAGACTCTCAGACGTTAAAAAGCGACAAAGCCCCGTTATTCGAACAATGTCATTTGAGTTTCGGTGGAAGCTTTAAGGCGGGCGACCTTTAGAAGTGTGGGTTTGGGTTCCACCACATGCATCGCTTCGATTTTTCCAAAACGCCGCCGTATCACGCTGTGATTCCCTTTGAGAAAGGTGTAGGTGTCGGCATCGTGTGGGGCAGACAAAAAGCGATCCGTTATCGCGGCAATAATCCGATCGTAGGCTTTTAGCGAATTGCCGTGCAAATAAGATCGGCCCTTCAGCCGCCGTACGTCACCGTTGTAGTGCGGGCTTACGTGGTAGAGCTCGTGGATGACCGTTTCCAATTTCTCACGCAGCGACAGGTTCAAAAAGCGCGGCAGCATGAAATAGATAATATAGAGAAGCTCCGATCCATTGTGATAAACGGGGACCATCCCGTAATGGTAAATGCGCTGGCCTCGAATCTTGCGCTCAAAGGGACGTCCGTCTTTATATTTGAGTGGCAGAAGATAAGCCACGAGCCCGCTTCGGCTGGACGACTGATTGAAGGTTGCGCTGACCCGCAGTCGATCGGTCTGGATCATCCGAAACTCGGGCAGGACTCGGACAATCTCGTCCACCAAGCGCAGCATCGAGGCATTAAAATCGAGCATCCCTAACAATCACCAGCTTCAGGCAAAATCGTCAAGATTCCGCATAAGGCGCTAAATTCCTGCCGCTTTTCTGCCGATAATCCAGGTGAGCGCCGTCATCTCTGCGTCGGCGCAAGGACATTAAGTCCTTATCTTGAGGGCCCAAGGATGTGGCTACGAGTCAAAACCTGGATTTCCCAGCATAATTTTAGTTCGCGCTACCAATCTCTCGCGTACACCTTCACGAACTTTTTCGTAGCGCTCATCGCTTTGAATATGCTTTTGGGACTTTTTCTGCGGCTCACCGATCCCGCTGCCCAAGGTGGTCGCACCCATAGCCAAGTGGATTTGCGCGCCTACCACGGCCTCCCCTCTGACCGATTGCGTCAGGTGCTGAACGATTTCGATGATTTTTCGTCCATGGGCTCTGTCTACCGGCCCTACACACAGATCGGCGATCCCCCGTTTGAAAGCGCCTCACTGAATGTCTTGCGCGATGACTACGGTTTTGAATACCGCAAAGGCGCGACGCCTGAGGTCAGCGACGCTCCCATCAAGGTCTACCTTTTCGGCGGCAGCACCACGTTTGGCGTTCACCTTGCTGACGAGTGGACCCTCGGCGCAAAGCTCCAGGAAATCTTGGGCGAAGGCGTCTCAGTCCGCAACTACTCGGTCCGCGGTTTTTCCTGGTATCAGACCCATGTGCTTTTCCAGCGTTTACTCCACGCTGGCAATACCTACAGCTCGCTGTTTTCATCGATGGAGCGTCCATCCAAAACAACGGGTGGTCCAGAAATTACCCGACTTCGACGTGGAAAGCCGCCCGACTTTGGGAAGAGGCGCAACAAGGCGTGCGCCACACCAATCTTCCCGAGTTCATTCCGCTCTTCAAAGTCTTGAACATTCTCAACCGCAATCGCGTGGAAAAGAAGATGAGTTGGGTGATGGAAAAGCGCTACGCTTATCTCAAAGACAAACCAAATCTGGAAACTGAAGCCAAGAACACCAAGAACTCCTATCTTGAAACTCTCCACCAGCGAGAAGCCGTAGCCGCCGCTTTCGGTGTCACCCCGTACTTCGTCTGGCAGCCCAATGCCGTCTACGAGTGTGCCGAGGAAAAGCAAACCCCTGAAGAGTACTCCCAGATTATTCCGGAAGTTTACAAAAACATGCGGTGGGTACGCGAAAAACATTTTATTAACCTCTCCAACCTTTGCAAAAAGACCAAAGTTGAAGGACCGCTTTTTGTGGACAACCTGCACTACAGCCCCGCTTTTACGGAAGAGCTCGCGCAGGCCATCGCCGTTGAGATTCGCAAAGACTACAAAGGACTGCGCCAGCTGGCGTCGAACCCAAGCTAATGGCACGCAAAAGAAAACCAACCAAGCTTAATAAGTTCTACCAAAGCGTAAGCATTATTCTGACCAATACCGGACTCTTGTTTTTGGTGCTGAACCTTTTCTTGTTCTTCCCCTCCGTTATGCGGGATGCTGAAGTGCATACCCAACAAGATCAGGCACAGGCCAGCCGCATCCGGCCCCGCGCCGGTCAGCCACTTCTGACCCCTAAGCGCAATGGACACCAAATGCAGTGGACCGATCTGCGTTCGTATGAAGGTGTCGACCCGAATCACGTGAGACAGGTTCTCGATGACTTTTTTGACATGGGACAAAAGGGCTACGCTTATCACCCGTATACCCATTTCACAGAACCCACTTTCTCAAGCCCGACGTTGAATCTACAAGCGGACGAGCAAGGCTTTATCTCCCGCCGTATCTCGCACAAGCAAGAGTCCAAGTACCCCGTTCGCGTCTTCGCCTTTGGCGGCAGCACGACTTTTGGATGGCATGTGGGGGACGATGAGACTATTCCCAGTTTTCTCGAACGCGAGCTTCAGCAAAAACTTAGAAGACAAGGCGACTGGAGGCGGGTAGAAGTCACCAACTTCGGTAAGGGTTTCAACTCCTGGTACCAGGAGATGGTGCTCTTTGAACGGCTCTTGCACGCTGGTTACAAACCGGACGTCGTCGTCTTTTTGGACGGCGTGAATGTTTTGCACGCGGACTCTCCCTACGAAGTTCCTTACTGGAACGACAAGATGACTGAACTATGGGATCAAGCGCAGATCAGCACCACCTCCCTTCCCGGCATGCTGCCGCTTTTTCGGGTACTCAACTACTTCAAACGCCGACACCTCAACAAATGGGTGCGCAATTTCCAGGTGGACAGACACCCTTCTTCCCACACCTACGCGCTTCCCGACTGGGTGAGACGGGTTAAAGAGAGCTATTTGAACACGCTCACGCAGATCGACGCCCTTTCCACCACCAAGAAAATTCAAGCCTACTACTTTTGGCAGCCCAACCGGGCATTTGACTGTCAGAGCGGAAAGTACAGCCAACAGCTCCCCACGCACTACACCCACAAAATGGTTCCCCTCTATACCGCGATGCGCAAAGTCGAGCGCCCCCGTTTCAAATTCCTAGGCGACCTTTGCCGCGCCTACGGCTTTGATAAGCGCGTCATCGTCGACGATGTGCATTACAGCCCGGCCTTTAACGAGTTCATCGCCACCGAAATGGCGCGCCACATCAATATCGCCAGACGTTAGAAACCTTAATCCCCCCCGCATTGCAGCCGATGAGAGCTACGTATGAATATCCTCGCTGCCTCATCGCGCCAATGGCACCCTGAAGACGAGTGGATCCTGCAAGGCATCCAGAATCTTCTCCAGGACGTTCTGGCTCCTCCGGTAAACTGGGTGCTGTTTGATAAAAATCCCGACTTACTCCGCTCCGATGGTCTCATGCGCCGACGAACGCTGCACTCCAACTCCTACCACCACCAGAGTTTGATTCCCTTTAGCATGGCGATCATTGGGGGGTCGGCGACCTGGCACAATCGAGGACTCGAAACTTTTTACCACCTTGTCGCTCGCTCAAAGATCCCGTTGTTTGCGCTGGGATTGGGCTTGCCGGAAGAGGCGCGAGCGCTGAACAAAGATGAGTTACACTGCTTCAAGCGACGCTCGACGGTGATCACGGCACGCGATATTGCCGCTAAAAACTATTTCAGGCAGTACGGCCTAGAAGCGGCTATGTTGCCTTGTCCCTCTCTATTCGCGGCCAAAGCACAGCCCGTGGCTACCAACTCACAGCCTCGCATCGGATTTGTAATTGATGACCACCAGGCAAAGGTTTCGCCCAATCACCAAAGCTTTTTGAGAGAACTGTGCAAGTTTATTGAGCACAGTTCAGATTCCTACGATCTGCAGGTATTCTGCCCAACCGTGGACGAGTTCATGCGCTTTTCGAGTATGTTTGGAGAGCGAACGCATTACTCCTTTGAGGCAAGAGAGTACCCGAAGCTACTCGCTTCTGCGGATCTCATCGTAACGAACAACCTGACGTGCGCTCACCTGGCCAATTCAGTCGGACGGATTGCCCTTTTCGTTTCCGAAACAGCGCCCAATGAGCTGGAATTCGCACAGCTTCCGTTCATTCGCTACGCGACTTTAGAATCCCTGAGCCAGCAATTCGAGGCCATTGTCGGCAAGACTCATACAGCCGCCGGAATCGAAAGCTGGAAGCACAAAATCCGCGAGCAATGGCGGCAAGTCCTACCTGCACGCAATGCTCCCATCGGCCCAGCGGAAAGGCAGATCTCGTAAAGACGGTGAGCTGGAAAGTCCACATTCCTAGACTTCGCACCGACGCGGCCAAGGCGCCCGAGGCTATTTTTCGTTCTGAACAGACAGCTATCCACAGCGGTCGATTGGGCGACATCATCTACTCGTTGCCAACATGCCGCGCCTTGGGAATCAACCACCTCATTTTGAACGCGTACACCGACTGCGAAAACCCGCGGCGCACCCTCACGTACAAGGCCGCGCAGGAATTAATCCCCCTTTTGCTTCACCAGCCGTATCTCGCCAAGATCAGCCTTTCGGAGTGCGATCTCCCTTTGGACAGAGCGTGGGAGATCGAAGGGATTCACTACAATTTGGATCGGGCCCACTTGGTCGACAGGCGCTTTGTGGCGCCTGTTCTACAAAAACTACCCCGGCGTGTGCGCTGGTTCTCGGAGGAAAGCCCGGTACACCTCGCCCAGATCTACGCCGCTTCCCAAGGTTTGCACGTAAATCCGGAAGAAGCGTGGCTGGAAGCGCCTAAGAATGACTCAGTCAAAGATACGATTGTCGTTTCATTGACTCCCCGCTGGCGAAGCTACCCAAAAAACTATTGGGCGACTTTGCTCGCCGGGCTAGGCCCCGTGCTTTTTGTGGGCCACCCGCAGGAAGCCGAACTCGATTTACCCAATTCCCAATGGATGGAGACCAAGGATCACCTGGAGCTAGCTTCAATCATTGCGGGCGCGCGGCTCTTCCTGGGGACCGTTAGCTTTCCCTATGCGATCGCAGAAGCGCTGAAGGTACCGCGAGCCGTGGAACCGTGTTACCGACAGCTAGATGCTTTTCCCATCGGTAAAGGTGGGCACGTGCTTCCGGCCAATCCGATGCTCGCGCGACGGCTTGTTTCCAAACTCCTGCAGCTAAAATTTAATAGCAACTACTCGCTACAAACTCGGCGTTTCTACTATTCCGTCCCTTTGCAAGCGCGCACCCTTAGTTTCTGCGCCGGACTTTACTTCCCCCGCCTATTCCGGCTTTTCTGGGAGCGCGGCCAAAGCACGCTTACCGCGGTCTTCCGCCGCCTACGTAGACGCGGTGCATCTAGCCACGCCGTATAATAATTATTTGCAGACCCCCTATGCCTAATGTAATTCTTTCAGGGTAGGACTCGTCTAATGGGGAGACGAACCTGCAATTATTTGGGCTTACATAGGGTATTGGGGGGATATGTCAGTTTTGGGAGCGGGCCGTTCAGGCCCCAATTTGGTTGCTCACTTCGTCACGCAAGATCCCACAATGCTAAACCTTCTACAGATGGCGACCAAAATCGCCAGCTCGGAAGCGACCGTGCTCATTCAGGGAGAAAGCGGAACGGGCAAAGAAGTCGTCGCCAAGCATATCCACCGGCATTCCAAACGGCAGGGCCGCCCCATCCTCTCGATCAATTGCGGAGCCTTACAAGAAAATCTCCTGATGAGTGAACTCTTCGGCCACGAAAAGGGAGCCTTCACCGGAGCCATTGCCCAAAGATCGGACTCGTCGAGGCCGTCGACGGCGGTACCTTGTTTCTGGACGAAATCGGCGAGATGGGTTTGGAGGCGCAGGCGAAACTTCTGCGCTTCTTGCAAGAGGGAGAAGTCCACCGCTTGGGAGCGCGTGCGCCGATCAAGGTAAACGTGCGCGTTCTTTCTGCCACCAACAAAGACCTCGAATCGCAAGTGAAGGCTGGAAAGTTTCGCGAGGATCTTTATTACCGGATCAATACAATCAGTCTTCGCCTTTCCCCGCTTCGCAAACGTCCGGAAGATGTTCCCCTTCTCATTCAGTCTTTTTCTGGATGCCGAGGGCTCACCACTTCGGATCACGGCGGCGGCCATGGAAATACTCAAGCGTTACCGTTGGCCCGGCAACGTGCGAGAACTTCAAAACACCGTAGAACGCTTCAAGATTTTGGTGGATTCGGACAACATCACGGAAAACGACATCCCCTTCAACATCAAATCACCCGGCTTGGAAATGGATTACTTTTCGGGCGCGTCTACGTTTTTGTTAGAAAATGTGGAACGCCGGCACATCCTAAGGGTCCTAGAACATTTTCGCGGCAACAAAACCAAAGCGGCGAACGCGATGGGTATCACGGTAAAAACCTTGTACAACAAACTTGCCCGTTACCAAAAAGAAGTACCGGTTCATTAAGCCCTAAGTCATTTGGTTGGCGAAGATGTACCACGTCAACCAATCCGCGATTTCTTTTTTTGTTTTCGCGCGTGCCATCTTGTTCCCGTTTGAAAACAGATAGGCAGGGTGACTCTTCTTGCTAATTTGCGAGAGGTAATTGAGACAGAGCACGTCTAGGCCTTTTTCTTCGAGCAGCTTAGCCCCCCACTCCGCTTTGTCTTCGTGCGGCTCCCACTCCAGTTTAAAACCAATGCGTTTGATTTTGGGAAAGCGGGCCGCGACTTCATCAATGATCTTGGCTGAGGGTTTCAGGCGAACCGTCCAGTCGCCCTTCGAGGTCACCTTCCCCTCCAAACGTTCGGCCGGAACAAAATCAAGAACCGCAGCAGAGAACACCGCGTAATCCGGTTTGAATTGGCGGCAAAGTTTGTATACCGCGGCGGCCATCTCTTCCGTGGTTTCGACCGGTGCGTAATGCGCGAGCTTTAGACGCTTAAAGTCGAAACAGTTCGGGCCGACGACAGCGGCCACGCGCGCTCGGTGCGCTCTTAGCCGGGTGCACAGGCGGAACGCCAACTCACCCGACGACACGTTGCTCAGAAATCTCACTCTGTCGAGGTAGGCACGCGTGGGGCCTCCCGTTATCAAGACTCGCGGAAGTTTACTCATCGCGACAAACTAGCTTGAACTTTGGAAACAAACAAGACCCGAGATTTGGCGGAATGGTAGGAAAGGAAGGGAGACCGGCTTTAAGCGCTGCAACAATTAGCAATACAAAATAAAAGTTACCTAGAAAAGATGTCTTTCTAACACGATTTATCGCAGCGCAGAACCGTGTCTCCCCTGACCTCTTGCCGTAATTAAAAGTTACTATAAATGTTAATCTTTTTGTTTGTCCAGTGATTGCTAGGACTCACAGCATCACAGATTTTGCACGCATCGCATTGAAAATATTTGTAAACCTCTCACTACTAGCAGTCGTATGGCCTATTGAAAGTAAGGGAAGATTACTTTCAAAAACTATTGCAGGGAATTGCAACTGAGCTTGAGAACAAGTTCAGTCTCACAAGGATGGAGGTGTAAACGCTACTTGGAGGCTGTTCATGGCTCTCACTCTACGTACGAATATTCCTGCGCTCAACGCACAGTTCAACCTCAATCGTGCCGATCGCTCTCTTCGTGGTACTTACGAAAGAATTTCGAGTGGTAAACGGATCAACCGTGCCGCAGATGATGCCGCCGGGTTGGCCATTTCAGACCAACTTCGCGCTGACATCCGATCTCTCGTGCAAGGCGTGCGCAACGCAGAAGACGGTTTGTCTCTCGTTCAAGTTTATGAAGGTGGTACTCACGAAATCTCCGACATGCTCATTCGTCTCCGCGAGCTGGCGATGCAAGCCGCTACCGATACAGTGAGTGATCGCGAACGATCTCTTATCATGCACGAAGTAGAAGAGATTAAGCGCGAAGTCGATCGCATCGCTTACAGCACCAAATTTATCGGCCAGGATCCTCTCCTTGCCGGAGAACAACTCGATCTTCAATTTCAAGTTGGCAAAGACAACGATGAAAACACCGATCGCATTCTCTTCGATCCAGGTAACTTAGATCTCACCGCTTCTGGTTTGGCGGTAGACGGTTTGGATTTCAGTGAACGTGACGGCGCCCGCGACTCGCTCGAAGTCATCGACGAAGCCATCTTTGAAATCAACTCCGTCCGCGCTCGCGTCGGTTCGTCGCAGTCACGCTTAGAAACAACCATCAACTCTGGAAACATTCAGATCGAAAACCTGTCAGCTGCACAGTCACGCATCTTAGACGCTGACATGGCCGCAGAGTCGACCGATCTCATGCAGAGGGAAATGCTCCGCCAGGCGGGAACGATGGTGCTGTCCGCAGCGAACCAATCGCCCTCTACGGTGCTCAAGCTCTTGAACGGTTAATCCGCTCTTGCCTTTAGCCTGTAAAAACCGCATATAAGCTTTGATGGACGCTCTCTTAAGGGAATACATTCAAAGCCGCTTATCGGCCCAGCCCGTACGGTTAGAGTGGCTGGAGACAAAACAAGCAGAAGCCGACAACGAGTTTCCGGTGAATTTCGCTGGAAAGCCCCTAGCTGCCATTCGGTGCTCAGAACGCTTGGACGAGAACCATCGAACGGCGGTAGAAGCACTCGCCGCACAACTTGCGGTTCTCTCCGTGTCCCGGTCCCCTTCGGCGGCGATTCAGCTTGATAAGGTCATCGCCACCTTGCACGAGCAGAACACTCACTTCGATTGGACCGGCATTTACGTACTCAAAGGCGAGGCCCTCCACTTGGCTGCCTTTCGCGGAAGCCCTTCTCCCCACGCAATCATCCCTTCGGCGAACGGTATCTGCGGCGCCGCGGTTCAGGAAAACCAAACGTTGAATATTCCAGATGTCGCAGCCGATCCGCGCTACCTCTCTTGTGACTTTAGAACGCGCTCGGAAATCGTAGTCCCCATTAGGGACGCCTCTGGGAAGGCCATAGGCGAAATCGACATCGACTCTCACCTTCCCGCTGCGTTTAGGGAGCAGGATGCCAGACGGCTAGAAGAACTGGCTTTAGAGCTTGCCCCGGTAGTGGTAGACTTAATCTAACCCTAAAAATCCTATGGAAAATTTGATTAAACTTCGCGACCCTGGGGCGTATTTCTTCAAAAAGCCTTCGAAAATCGCCATTCGGCTCAACCGTAACGCTTTGATTGTGTTCCATCACCCCACCCTTGAGGGGTGTGGAATGGTCCTGCACGAGGCCTCGCACACGACACGGGAGCTGGTGGAAAAGTTGGACACCTTACTCGCAAAAACAAAGAGCCACTTGAACGGCAAACAAACTAGTTTTGAAGCGAAGATTTTTGGGTTGAGCTATTACCAGGAAATTCTCGTCGTCACCATTTACCAGTGGATGAAGAAGAACAAGATCGAGATCAGCGCCCAAGACATCGGACGCAATGTCCGAAGAAATGTTGTCATCGATTGCTCCACTGGAAATGTCGGTGTCCGCTACGCTGAGAACTACTCGGCCGAAGAAAGCGCTACCGCAAGCGCCTAAAAACTACCGGCGGTAACACCCGGCGGGTAAAGCAACTTCACACTCGCCTTCAGTTTCTTCTTGTTGCGAATGAAATAGACCACAATGGTTTCGCCTGCCTTTTTGTCGAGTACATAGTCTCGAATGTCCGCCAGCGTCTGCACCTTGTGGTTGTCGATTTGGTAGATCAGGTCCCCGCCTACCGGAATCACCCGCATGCCCCATATAAACTCCCGGGTCGCCGGTTGTATGTCCGCTCCGGCGGCGGGACTCCCTCTGTAAACCTCGGTGACCATCACGCCGTGGCGGCTGGGAATTTGAAAGTTGTTCAGCAAAGCCGCGGAAAAACCGACGCCCTCCACTCCGAACCACGGGCGAAGCACCTGACCGAACTGCATGAGTTGGTGGACGATCTTCTTGGCCGTGTCTCCGGAGATGGCAAACCCTACCCCCACACTCCCCCCGCTGGTGGAGAAGATCTGGGAATTGATGCCGATGATTTCACCGCCGCTATTCAACAAGGGGCCGCCCGAGTTGCCGGGATTGATGGCCGCGTCGGTTTGGATGACGTTCTTAATGGTGCGCCCGGTCTGCGCCTTGATCTCACGTTCTAGCGAGCTCACAATACCGACGCTTAAAGATCCGCCCAATCCGAACGGGTTTCCGATGGCGAGTACCTTTTGGCCGACCTGCAGCGGTCCCCCGGCAAAGTCCAAAGCTTTGAACTTTTTGCCTTTCGCTTCAATCTTGATCACGGCGAGATCGGTATCCGGGTCCCGGCCGACGACTTTGGCGGGGTATTCCGACTTGTCGTGCAGCACCACCGCAATCTTCTGCGCCTGCCCCAAGACGTGATCGTTGGTGGCGACAAAACCGTCCTCGCTGATCACCACACCAGAGCCCACTCCTCGCTCCGGGTACACTTGGAAAAAGAAATCCTGCTTCAGGGTCACGGTCGTAATATTGACGACGGCGGGGTTGCAGTTCTTGTAGACATTGACGTTATTCTGCTCGTCAGGTTGCAGGCCTCCCCACGCTGGCGCGGCCACTAACGATAAAAAAAGGAGAAGCGCTCTAAATCGCTTCGATTTTTGCGGCAAGGATGAAGTCATTTTCAGAAAGCCCACCAATGGCATGGGTCCAGAGTGTAACGGTGACTTGGTTGTAATGGATGCTGATATCGGGGTGGTGGCCTTCGGCTTCCGCGATGTCCGCCATTTGGTTTACAAAGCGCATCGCCTCCACGAAGTTCTTGAACTTGAAGCCCTTCTCGATTTTTTTCTCGCGCAGCTCCCAACCCGGAACTTTTTCAAGCCACTCGCGAGCTTTTTCGGCGGAAAAGGCCTCTACGCCGCCCTCGCAAGGCACGCATTTTTGTTTGACCAAGTCGCAACTAGACATTTTGAACCTCTTTTAGGCCCCCGAGACTAACCCAGAAGGGGGCCCCTGAAAATAGCCAATCATTCTGTCGGTTTTAGGCCGCTAAAGTCCCCTCGTTGCATTGACACCGGAGGGACCACGGCCTAATCTGTGCCCGGCTTTTTCTAAGATCTGCGAGGGCGAGGCATGGACGCGAAAAAAATTTCTTACAACAGCGCCGGAAAAATGGAAGTTCCGGATCACCCCATCATTCCTTTTATCGAAGGGGACGGCATCGGCCCGGACATTTGGGCCGCGTCGCAACGAGTTTTTGATGCGGCCGTAGAGAAACTCTACGGCGGAAAGCGCAAAATCGAGTGGCTGGAAGTGTTGGCCGGGGAAAAGGCCAAGAACGAGACCGGTGACTGGCTCCCGGAAGCCACCGTAGAGACGATCAAGGAACACCACGTGGCCATCAAAGGCCCACTTACCACCCCGGTGGGCGGCGGCTTTCGCTCACTAAACGTCACGCTGCGCAAGGTCCTAGACCTCTATTCCTGCGTACGCCCCGTGCGGTACTTCGACGGAGTGCCCAGCCCCATGAAGGCCCCGGAAAAGGTCAACATGGTCGTTTTCCGCGAAAATACTGAGGACGTATACGCCGGTTGGGAGTGGAAAAGCGGTTCCGACGAGGCCCACCGCGTCATCAGCTTCCTGAATAACGAGATGAAGTGCCGTATTTTGGATAGCTCGGGTATTGGTATTAAGCCGATTAGCCCCCAGAACACGCAGCGACTCGTCCGCATGGCGATCCAGTACGCCATCAAGCACAAGTTGCCGTCCGTGACCTTGGTACACAAGGGCAACATCATGAAATTTACGGAAGGGGCCTTCAAGGACTGGGGCTACGCTTTGGCAAAGGAAGAGTTTGCCGAACAGACCATCAGCGAAGAAGAACTTTGGGAAAAGCACGATGGCAAGGTTCCGAACGGGAAGATTGTCATTAAAGATCGCATCGCAGATGCCATGTTCCAGCAGGCGCTCCTCCGCCCCGCGGAGTATTCCGTCTTGGCCGTTCCGAATTTGAACGGCGACTACCTCAGTGATGCGCTCATCGCTCAGGTCGGCGGCCTTGGCATCGGTCCTGGTGCAAACATCGGCGATCGCCACGCCGTTTTTGAGGCCACTCACGGCACCGCGCCCAAGTACGCCGGGCTCGACAAAGTGAACCCGGGCTCTGTCATTTTAAGTGGCGTGTTGATGCTCGAGCATCTGGGCTGGCAAGAGGCAGCCGATGCCATCATCAAAGCGCTTCAGGCGGCCATTTCCCAAAAGACAGTCACCTACGATTTTGCTCGTCAAATGGAAGGGGCACGCGAAGTGAAGTGTTCCGAGTTCGGGGATTGCATCATTAAGAATTTGTAAGGAGCCTTATGAGAAGACCAAAAATCACCATTGTAGGTTCGGGAAATGTCGGCGCAACGGCAGCCCATTGGATTGTCAGCAAAGAGCTGGGGGACGTCGTCCTTGTCGATATCGCTGAGGGAATCCCTCAGGGTAAAGGGCTGGACCTTCTTGAAGCCGGGCCCGTTGAAGGTTTCGACTGCCGAGTCACCGGAACCAACGATTACGCCGCCACTGAAAACTCAGATGTGGTGGTCATCACGGCAGGTCTGCCCCGCAAGCCGGGAATGAGCCGAGACGATCTTCTCAAGACAAACGCAAAGATTATGACCCAGGTAACGGAGCAGGTGGTGAAGTACTCGCCCAACTCCGTGCTCCTCATCGTCTCCAATCCGCTGGATGCGATGGCCTACGTCGCCAAGAAAGTGAGCGGCTTCCCTCGCCAGCGCGTGATCGGGATGGCTGGTGTTTTGGATTCCGCCCGCTTCCGCACTTTTGTCGCCGAGGCGACCGGAGTCAGCGTAGAAGACGTTCACGGCTTTGTTTACGGTGGACATGGCGACACCATGGTCCCCATGGTCCGTTACTGCAGCATCTCGGGCGTACCTCTGAACAAGTTTCTTTCCCAAGAGAAGATTGACGCCATTGTAGACCGCACGCGCAAGGGGGGTCTTGAGATCGTCAACTACCTGAAAACAGGTTCAGCGTTCTACGCTCCCTCGTCCTCTGTCGTGCAGATGGTGGAAGCGATCGTACGAGACAAGAAGCGCATTCTTCCGTGCGCCGTTTGGCTTGAAGGCGAGTATGGCATGAAAAACCTGTTCGTCGGTGTACTAGCCCAGCTTGGCACCAACGGAATGGAAAAAGTCATCGAAATCGATTTGAACGAACAAGAAAAAGCCGGCTTAGCGGAATCTGCAGAAGCCGTCAAAGGCCTCATCGCCGCACTCGAGAACAATTAATGAATATCCACGAACACCAGGGAAAAGAACTGTTCCGAAAATTTAACCTTCCCGTGCCCAAAGGGCATGTGGCCTACACCGCGGATGAAGCCGTCAAAGCAGCGGACTCGCTGGGCGGCTCACTCTGGGTCGTGAAGGCGCAGATCCACGCCGGTGGACGAGGTAAAGGTGGCGGCGTCAAGATCGCTAAGTCCAAGCAAGAAGTGGCGGACTTCGCCAAATCCATGCTCGGCATGCAACTCGTCACCCACCAGACGGGCCCGGAAGGAAAAGAAGTTAAACGCCTTCTCATCGAAGAAGGTGCCGCCATCGCGAAAGAGCTCTACCTGGCGGTGACCCTGGACCGAGCCAAAGCAAAGCTGGTCGTCATGGCCAGTACCGAGGGCGGGATGGACATCGAAAAAGTCGCCCACGAAACCCCGGAAAAGATCTTCAAAATTTGGATCAGCCCTGTCGTCGGGCTGCGATCCTTCCAAAGCCGATCTGTCGGACAGAAGCTGGGATTGACGGGCAACGCCCTGAAGCAGTTCCCAAGCTTTTTATCCAACCTCGTCAAACTCTACCAGGCTTACGATTGCTCGCTTGTGGAAATTAACCCGCTGATTTTGACCAAAGAGGGAAACCTAGTCGCACTCGATGCCAAATTGAACTTTGACGACAATGCCCTTTTCCGCCACCCGGACGTGATGGAACTGCGCGATCCGAACGAAGAGGACGCCAACGAAGCCAAGGCCAAGCAGTTTGATCTCAGTTACATCAGCTTGGATGGCAACATCGGCTGTATGGTAAACGGTGCCGGGCTTGCCATGGCTACGATGGACATCATCAAGCTCGAAGGCGGCGATCCAGCGAACTTCCTGGATGTCGGCGGCGGCGCCACCGAGGAGAAGGTGCGCGAAGCGTTTAAGATCATTCTCGGTGACACCAAAGTACGGGCCGTACTCGTCAATATTTTCGGCGGCATCATGAAATGTGATGTAATCGCAGCAGGCGTCGTCGGTGCGGCACGAGAGTTGGGCATCAAGATTCCGGTCGTGGTTCGCTTGGAAGGGACCAACGTAAAGCAAGGCAAGCAGATCCTTGAGGATTCCGGACTCAAACTCATCACCGCAACCGGCATGAAAGAAGCCGCGAAAAAAGTCGTGGAGGCGGCAAAGTAATGAGCATCTTAGTAAACAAAAATACCAAACTCATCGTACAGGGAATTACCGGTAAGGCGGGTTCTTTTCACGCGCTCCAGTGCCGCGAGTACGGAACCAAAGTCGTTGGCGGTGTCACTCCCGGCAAGGGTGGAAGCGATGTCGAAGGCATCCCCGTTTTTGATTCCGTAGAAGAAGCGGTCCTCAAAACGGGCGCTGATACCAGCATGATTTACGTTCCGGCTCCTTTTGCGGCAGATGCCATCATCGAAGCGGCCGAGGCGGGGATTCGTCTGGTCATCTGCATTACGGAAGGCATCCCAGCACTCGACATGCTTCAGGTGAAGCACTACCTGCGCGATGCGGGCGTGACGATGGTTGGCCCCAACTGCCCCGGCGTTATCACACCCGGCGAGTGCAAAATTGGAATTATGCCGGGCTATATTCATAAGCCCGGAAAGATCGGTGTCGTCTCTAGAAGTGGTACACTGACCTACGAAGCGGTCCACCAGCTAACCGAGCGCGGCATTGGCCAATCGACTTGCGTCGGCATTGGTGGCGATCCGGTCAGCGGCCTGAATCACACTCAGGTCCTCCAGCTTTTTAATGAAGATCCGGACACCGAGGGCGTCATTCTCATTGGTGAAATTGGCGGAAGCGCCGAAGAGGAAGCAGCCGATTACATTAAAGGCCACATGAAAAAACCCGTTGTGGGTTTTATCGCCGGCCAGACAGCCCCTCCGGGAAAACGCATGGGCCACGCGGGAGCGATCATCAGCGGCGGAAGCGGCAAAGCCTCCGACAAGATTGCCGCTCTGGAGCGCGCTGGCGTGCGAGTGGCGATGAGTCCCGCCACGATGGGCGAAACCATGGAACAAGCTTTGAAAGGATAAGAAAATGGAAAAGACCTTCGGAATCATTAAACCCAACGCGGTTCAAAAAAACCTGATCGGAAAGATTTTGACCCTGATTGAAGAATCCAACCTCAAGGTGGTTGAGGCGCGCATGGAGTCGCTCTCCAAATCACAGGCGGAAGGTTTTTACGCCGAACATAAGGAACGCCCGTTTTTCGGTAGCCTGGTCAGCTTCATGACCAGCGGCCCGGTGTTGCTGTTCGTGCTGGAAGGCGACAACGCCGTAGAAAACTACCGAAAGCTTATGGGAGCTACGGATCCCGCGAAAGCGGCTCCTGGCACCATCCGCAAGCTTTATGCCGACAGCTTGGAAGCCAATTCTGTTCACGGTTCCGATAGCACGGCATCGGCGGCGCGAGAAGTCGCGTATTTCTTCGGGGATAAGTAAGCCGCAGTCGGCCCGGAAAACAATCCACAGCTTTGTCAAAAAAGGAACGTGGTACCTAAGGTTTGATGGTGACGCGGGTGCCGAGCTGCGCTCGTTCGAATAGCCATTGCATGTCCTTGTTGAAAAGGCGGACACAGCCTTCAGACCAGTCTTTTTTCTCTAGCTCGCCGTGGATAAAAATCTCGCCGCCCATTTTGGTTTTCCAGGGCGGGACTTTCCCTTCGTCGTTGGCCTTGCAGATCGCTTCAAACTCTTGTTGGGTGAGATTTCCATGAGCAAGACCACGCTCGGCGTCGCTGTTGTTGGGGTAGTTGAGACCTACACTCAGAAAGAACTTGGACTTCGGGTTCTTCACGCACACCACGTATTCCCCTTCGGGAGTCCGCATGTCGCCCTCAATCTCTTTTTGACCCACTTCGTCTTTGCCGATTCCGATCGGAAAGCGGTGCGTACACCGACCGGCTTCCCAGATCTCCATCTCTTTTTTTGATTTGTAGACAACGACTTCCATGGACTTACTATAGCACGTGTGGCGGGAGCGCTACGCGGCCTTTTTCTTTGTGCGCTTCTTGGGCTTTTCGCCAGCGATTTCCTTAAGAAAATCTTTGGAAAGAGGAAGACCAATAAAGCCCTTTACCCATTCGTCGCGCACCGGTGATTTCTCTCTCGTCTCACCGGACTCCAGGCCGACATATAAAACAATGCCTCGGGTAATCTCGTTTGACTGCAGAATTTCCGCCACTTCATCCTCACCCATTTTGTGGGTGTCGTGCCGCAAAATGGCAAAATCAGGGCGAATGTAAAAGCTCATCGCCACCGCTTCCACTCCATCTTTTACAAAGTGGACATCAAAACCTTGTTTGGTGAGCTCAGAGAAATAGGGCTTTCTTTTTTCCTCTACAGGCTCGACGACAAGAATGGACGGACGGGTGTGGGACCGGCGCGCCAACTTGGAACCAATCACGTGTGGCAGCAGCACGTGGAAGATGGAGCCCTCTCCCTCTCGACTTTCCACCCAAAGATTTCCGGCGTGGAGGTTGGAAATCTGCTTGGCGACGGTCAACCCGAGGCCACGACCTCCTGCACGCGAATAGTCTTTGATCTGGCTGAAGCGATCGAAAATTTTTTCGATTTCCTTGGCCGGGATGCCTTTCCCCTCGTCTCTAAGACTCAAGACGACCATCTCATAGGGCGGATCGGATCGGCGCCGTCCCTTAAAGGGCGTTACCGAAAGGTGGATGGTCTTGCCGGGATCGGTGAACTTCAAGGCGTTCGCTAGGAGGTTTTGCAGCAATTGCCGCACCCGATCCGAATCTGCAAGCACACGCCAGTCCGGGATCGGATTGTCGTACTCAAAGGTGATCCCGCGTTCTTCCGACTGCGTTCGGTAGTCCTCGTAGAATTCCTTTAAAAATTCGTGCAGATTAAAAAGTCCGTATTTCGGTCGAAGCCCCTGCTCGTAGGACATCACGTCCAGCAGATCATTGACTAAGCGCAAAGCGTGCCCGGATTGGCGGTAGCTTCGGGAAAGCACCTCGGCCACAAAAGGGGATAGAGCATTCTTGTGTGAGCTCTCCAAGATGGACGAGAGTCCCGATTGGATCACGCCGATTGGAGAGCGCAAGTCATGCGCACATACCCCCAAGAACTCTTCCCGCTGCTTTAGCGCTGTTTCCGTAGCGGCGTCCTGCTTCTGGTGAGAATCAATTTCCTTTTGCAGGCGACGCATTTCCTCTGCGTGGGCAATTCTCAAATTCAAGCGGGCCGCTAGCTCAGTCGGCCCGCCATTGCGGCAGAAAATCTCGTTGATCCCAATGCTCACGACCCGGTCCACCAACTGCGCATCGAATGTTTCATAGGCCCAGAAAATGGGTAGAAAACGCCATTGGAGTGAGGTCTGCTTTCGCAAAGAGGTTGCCAGCAGATCCAGCCTGGAGAGATTGCCCCCTTCCACTATGAGCGCCGCCGTGTTGCTGGGGAAGTTCTCTTCAATCCAAGCCCCCAGATCGGACAGCTTGGGTGCCTTGATGAGCCGAACGGAGTACCCAATGTGTTTTGCGAACTTAAACTCATCGGGAGGCGCGATACAGCGAACGTTGTAGCCGCTGTAACGCAAGGCCTGCATCAGAGGATCTTGGGCGCTCGGGACTTCGGTAATCCAAATGATTTCTTTTGGGCTTTTCATGGGATCTCAGTAAAGCTTATCGGCTAAAAGCCGCTCGTTCCGTAGACAGAAGGGCGAAATCTAGGCCGGTTGGGGCTAGACACTTTAATTAATATTATCCAATACTTATATCGTAACCCGGAGGCTAAGGGCTTGAACTGTAAACCGGCTAGTCGCCCTGGACGCAAAAGCGCCCCATTGTATTCTCTGAGTTCCATAGCGGATCGCGAAGAATACGACGCATGGCATCACGATTGCACTTATGAAGCGAAAACACGCAGTGAAGTAACGTAGGTAGGGGAAATACGGTGGGACTGAAAAGTTTTTTTCTAGCAGTGAGCCTGTCACATCTGTTGTGCTCAATCAGTTTGGCGGGAAATCCACACGCGGAACAAGGCCGCGTTGGCCGTCCGTACGTGCAAGTTGAGGTGGGTACGGACGATCAAGACGGTGACTACGACGACTCCATCAAATTTCTGGAACAACTCAACGGAACAAGAAGTGGCGAGCAGTCCACAAGTCCGCGGCCCGCTCGCCCTGTTCAATTCTCTCCAGACTCACTTAATGACATTTAATCTTTTACAAGCGACCGAATGAGTTCACTCTGCGTCGCCAGGTAATGTATAGACGGACCGCTGTTCGTGGAAGTTTCCGAAGAGGTGCAACCACCAAAAGCGTGTACGCCGACGACTCGGGTATTATCCGGATTCTCAAAATCAGGTAGCAAAATTCCCGTGCCTGAACTTCCCGGTTCTGTGTCGCATCGGTGGCGCAGGAGGCCCGCCTCTTCCGACTTAAATCTGCAACCGTCTAACGATACCTTCATCGGAGTGCCACGGGGGTGGTGAACCATCATGAGTTGAGTTTCCGGAGCAATCTCGCGATCCGACAGTGGGTACCAGCCCCACTCGACGCCCGGCTTCCCCTCAAGTCGCATCACCATGTAGTCATGATTGGACTCGAAATCTCCGGCCTCAAGAATCTCCGAACACTTAAAGGTCTCTTCCCGTTTTTCTGGAGTCAGGTAGCCAAAGGTAACGCTAAGATCATCGCAAGCTTCCTTGCAGTGGCGTGCGGTCAAAAAGAGATCCGGTCCCACCAGAGTTCCTGTACAGATGAAGTACCTGCCCGTGGCCCGCTCATAAGCACGCAAACTTCCGACCGGCAGGCCCATCTTTTTTAGCTCGTCGTTTTGCTCAACCATCGTCAAGTTATCGTCAGAGCCACAGATAGTACGATCGGCCGAACTATCCAGATACCAAGGTGCTCCTAAACCAACAGCGCTTTGGAAAAAGGACAGCAACATACAGCACACCAACTTCCCACTCAAAGTGGGTTGGATAAACCTCGCCATGGCGAATCTCCTGGTTTTGGGGTGAAGTGCGGATATTTAATCTAGTGTAAAGCCTGAGAGAGGATGGGAACGAAGGAAATCTATCCGGTTCTTAACGAAAGTTAACCAGCGCAGGTTTTTGTGGCAGGCGAAAACGTTGGACAAACAAAAGCGTCAAAAATTTGGCGACTTGAATGAAGTTCCGAAGTTTGAGAGCGCTAGAACGCGACTTCTCGCGGTGCGCGAGTTCGACGCCCACCTCTACATAGGAGCAGCCGTTTCGGATAGCCGAAACCAGAATCTCGGCCTGGTAGCCAAAACCGTTTGTCTTAAAATTTAAGCTTTTCAGCCGCTCGGTTCGGTGCAAGACGGTGCCGTTGTAATAACGAAGGTGGCAGCCGGAAAGGAGATTGATGAGCGCCACAAAAGCAGACGAGAGCTTTCTTCGGGCCCAGGGCCGCACCTCAGTATTGACCACAAAGGGAACAATAATATCAGCCTCACCCGCTCTATCCAAAATCCGGCGCGCCGTCTCACTTCCGTTTTCATTGTCACCTGGGAGCATGATTAAGTAGTCTTTTTTGGCGCGGGCCACACCTGCCCGGTAAACACCGCCCAAATTCAAGGAGCTTCGGTGGTGAATGGCAAAAACATTCGGGAGGGTGGCCGCCAAGCGATCGGCTATCTCTCCCGTCGAATCCGTACTGCCGTCGTTGAAGACGAGGATCTCCCAATCCGAGGTATACGGCGTCAACAAATTGACGGCGTTGTGCACCGCCGCCTCTAAATTGCGCTCCTCATTGAGCGCTGGCATGACTACGGTAACTGAGCTGAGCAATTTTCCCCCAATGCTCAGTGTAGCACTTCTAAAGAGCGTTGTAATTGGCCACGGGTCCGTATATGACTGGCCCATGCTCGATATCCACCTGATTCCATTGCTAAAGGACAATTACGCCTATCTTCTCCGTGACACCGAGTCGGGGAAAACAGCGGTGGTAGACCCTTCCCTCGCCGGTGGGGTGGAAACGGCACTGCAAAGCAAGTCCTTGAAATTGGATTTTATCTTGAACACGCACCACCACTACGACCACGTGGGGGGCAATCTCGATCTCAAAGAAACTTACGGGTGCAAAATTGTAGGCTTTGCAGGGGATGCCGAGCGCATCCCAGGATTGGATATCGCGGTTCACCCGGGTGACGACTTTCAGCTAGGAAACTCCACAGCTCGAATCCTCGGTGCGAGCGGTCATACCCGCGGGCACATTCTCTATTGGTTTGCGGACGCTGAGGCGCTATTTAGCGGCGACACGCTTTTCTCCTTGGGCTGCGGCCGTCTTTTCGAAGGCACGCCAGAAGAAATGTGGAATACGTTGAACGGACTGCGATCACTCCCAGACACCACCCGCGTTTACTGTGGTCACGAGTACACGGCCGACAACGCCACCTTTGCGCTCACCGTGGATCCAGAAAACCCGGCACTCCACGAACGAAGCCGTGAGGCCGAAAGCTTGCGACGGACCGGCCTACCGACCATCCCTTCGACGCTACGGAGCGAGTGGGAATGCAATCCCTTTTTGAGAGTCTCCGATCCGTCCATCCGTAAAAGGCTGCGGATGCTCTCGGATCCCGACGCTAAAGTTTTTGGAGAATTACGAAAAAGAAAGGATGTCTTTTAATGGTACACCGACAAACAGAACGAGGTTTTATCGTAAGGCTAGTGCGCGGCGAGGCCTTCATGGACACGCTCCGCCATTTCATTCAGGCAAACGAGATTCAAAGCGGTACCCTGACCGGCTTGGGAGCTGTCTGCAATAGCCGACTGGGATTTTACGATTTAGAAACTCGATCCTACGTCGAGAAGAGCGTACCGGAGGACTGCGAGCTCGTCAGCCTCGTGGGGAATATCAGCTACTACGACGGCGCCCCTGTCATTCACGTACACGCCACCTTAGGTACGCGAGACTTTCAGGCACTCGCTGGACATCTGTTTGATACCGAGTGTTCGGTAACGGTAGAGGTGCATATTGAGGTACACGCGAACCGAATTGATAGAAAGCCTGATGAAGAAACGGGTTTGAATCTATTGGATCTTTAGAGGTAGGAATCCGGGCGTACGCAGATCGTGCGTACGCCCGGCTTTCAAGCGTTTACAGAATGCCCAGAGGATCCGTTACTTCCTCATTCAACACACCGTAGGGATCCGCCGCGTTCTCAATTAAATAGAGAGAAGGCTCCAGATTTTCCGCGAAGGTGGGTTGAATGGCCGACGCTCCGGGATAGAATCCACCGCCAAAGAGCGAGCTAGGAGACAGCTCAAACGTGAAGGCGAAGATCTTAAGCTCATCGTAAGCCCAGTCCGTGGTGTCTCCGGACGCTACGTAAAGATCGCTGGATTTTTGCGGCGTGTAGCGATTCCACGTTGCCATCTTGCGGCCCATCGTTTCAAAGACCGATCGATCCTTGGCATCCGAAATCACATCATCGGTATGCCCCCAGGGCCATAGTACCAGCTCACTAAAAGTGTGGAACGACAACAACACCGTGGTCTTGTTGCGCGCCCGAACAAAGTCCCGCACCGCCGCGGTTTCGGGCTCCGAGAAGGCACTCGGTCCATGGTAGGTATCGGAGCTGGGGCTTGAGCTGGAACCCGGTCCGCCGAACCCTTTTCCGTAGTTGCGATTCAAATCGACTCCGTAGTTGCTTCCACTGTTTTGTCGACGGTTTTTTCTCCACCATTTGTAGCTACCGGTACTGATATCAAACTCCGCCCCGTCCGGATTCAGCATTGGCACGACCCAAATTTCGCGGGTGTCGACCATCTCTTTCACACGCGGGTTGCTCGGGTATTGGTTCACCAGGTACTGAGCCAGCATCAGGGGTACTTCGACGCTCAAATGCTCGCGAGCGTGGTGGCACCCAATGAAGACTGCCGTAGGAAGCGCATCCATCGCAGCAGAAGAGGAGATACGAACTCCGTTGATGTCGCGTCCCTCTACGCTTTTACCAATAGAATGCTTGGAAACGATATCCGGATTTTGCGCGACTAGCTGATCCAACACGGCGTTGGTTTCGGCATAATTGTGAAACGCGCTGTCAGAGCTAGGAAAGTCGTCTGCCATCCGTTCCGGCAGTTCCGTGCGCTCCAGATCAAAACCAAGCCCTTTTACCTGAGCGATATCCGCATCGGTACCGATGAAAGTAACCGAATCGGAAAAATTCCATCCAGCGCCACACCCACGTCAGCAATCTGACTGCGTTGTTGTGCGGTGTCAGCTTTTACGCTAACCAAATAAAGCTTCGCATTTTCTTCTCTTGCCCAAACTAAAGAGGATAAAACCAGACACGCGGAAAACAGTACACGAACCCAAGCCATAAGGCCCCCTATTGTTGAGGTACGTACAACACAGAATCTACGTGCCGCATTGTTTGAATGTTTATTGAAACGAAAAAGACTCTATTTTTAATAGAGTAACTTTATCAGATATTTACGAACTAGCCACAATCCGTAGCGTAAAATGTTAACAAGTGTTCCTAGAATGCAGGCCTGGCAAGGCTTTGGCCTACAATTCCCTCTCTTACGCACAGTTTACTGTGATAAGTTAAAAACTAATATCAAGCCTACACCACCCTACTCTGACATGGATGCCCTAACCGAAAAGCGCCTCAAGCAGGCTGAAGAATTCTTCTATTCCTGTCGGTTGGTGGAAGCCTACAACATCCTCCGCCGTTACTTTGATCGAATTCCCTTCAAGCTCGAACCAGGTCACGCAAAATACATAGGATTTTTTACTCGTGTGCTTCTTGAAATGGGAAAAACCCATGAGCTGGATTTCTACATCGCCGAACTTGAGAAGCATTATTCGCAACTCAATACACCGGAAGTCACCTACCAACTGGGAATGGTTTTTCTCTCCAAGGGAGATTTCAATCAGGCCAAAGAAAAGTTTGAAGAAATCGTCCGCAACCCGAACGGTCATGGCTACCACGTAAAAGCCAAGATGTGTTTGATGCGTTACTATGAGATTAAAAAAGACTACACCTCCTGCCGCCTGCTACTAGAATCCATTCCGCCGCAGCCCGATGCCATGACCAATACGCTCCTGGATATCTGGCGCGCCAATATTCTACGTTACGAAGGCCACCTCGATGACTCGGATGCCATTCTCACCGATCTCCAAAAACGGGTTACCTTTGAGGCCAACTGGTACGAGTACGTATACGTTCGATTCATTCAAGCGTGGGTGCAACTCGATAGAAAGAACTACGTAGACGCGTCCAAAATAATCGAGGAAGTAAAACTAAAGGTAGAGAGTAAACGCTCCAAAACCGTAAACATTATTCTCGATGAACTCAAAGCGGCGCTTGCGGAGAGAACTTCAATCGGCCATATCGAGTACCAGTCAGATGAATCGCGATCTGGTTACATTGTGAGGTACCTCGGCAAAAGCGTGTACCTGAAGCGAAGCAACCCCAAGGAGAAGCTACTGATGCTTTTTCTCAAACATAAGTTTCTAGAGAAAGAAGTCATCGTTGCTACTCTTTGCGGCAGAGAGTATGTGCCAAAGACTGACGACAGACTTATCTACTCGCAGATACATTCTTTGCGCAAGCAATTCAAAAGTTTGGGACTACCAAAAAACGTCATTTGCAGCGAAAACAACGGGTACCGCCTGGTGCCCACAGTTAAACGGATCAGGGGGATCGCATGAAAAACTCGCAACTCAGAACGACACTCATCTTCTTAATTCTGGCTCTGACCTCTATCGAGGCTTGGGCCATCAACTGCATGGGCGGTCCCACGCCGTTTAGCCCCATCCAACTTTGGCCAAAGTTCAATCACCTGGAAACCCGTTTGGGAGCACAGGACTTCAACCTTTGGGAGGAAACCGGCAAAGTCGTTTTCCGCACCTACGACAACCAGCTCCGCGAATACTCTCTTTTCTCAGGCCTCTACACTGGTCTCACTCCGATGGATCGCCGTATGTCGGACATCACGGAACCTCAGAATCGTTACGTGGTGACTGAGGGACGCAATCTGATATTCGACACTCAAAATGCAACCTGGCAGGAATTCTCGGGAGCCGAGCAGCCGCTGCGGCACCTTTTCTGGAGTGGGAACGACCTCTACACCTTGAACCGGAACATGGCAGCGAGTGGTAAGCACACGATTGAAGTGTACCGCTACCACTACGGGGATCGGGAAGCGATTAAAGTCTGCTCCATGCCCATTCGTCCCGAAACCAAACTGGCTGAGGGTTTTCACTTCCCTCACTTCCGCCTCTACAGCGTTCGCTACGACTGGTTGAACCGCCAGCACTTGGACACCTATTTAGTGGATGTCACCCGCAACTGCGCCTACTCACAAGAGAGCCCCAAAGGCACCGGCTACCCGGGTCGCATTCAAGAGATGTACAACTTCAACCAGGACAACTCCTATGGAATCAAGACCGACAACCAGAACTCAAACTTCCTTTGGGTTCGTGGAGATCGTTGCACCCCCCACAAGCTATCGGGGCAGCAACCCATGGTCCTCGACTACCAGCGCCCTACGGTGGCCACCTGGACGCGTGACAAAGGTCTGGAGATTGCCTACCTCGAGCAAGGCAACGTAGCGCGACTTGTCGAGAGCTGGAACATCTCCGAATTCACGCCGCGAGATGCCCGGCTGACGAGCAACCACCAGCTGCTATTTATTTCTCCGCTTCTTCAGGGAGAAACGCAGCGAAAACTCGTTCAAGTAGAATTGCAAAACTAGGAAACGCCCGGGGATCTTCGGATCCCCGGGTTCTTCCTTCCCCGAGTCCCCTTCCTTTCCACCTCCCCAAGTTCCCTTTTCATCCCCCAACAGAACCGGTACACTGCTCATAGATTTTGGGGGACTGCAGCATGAGCGCCGCCGTACAAAACTTGCCCGAGTACCTAAAGAAGTACATCTCTGTGCAACGGTACGAGAACTACACCGCTGAAGATCAAGCGGCGTGGCGGTACATCATGCGCCAGTCGCGCCAGTACTTTCGTACGCACGCGGTGGATAGCTACCTGGAAGGCCTTGAGAAAACCGGGATCCCTACGGATCGCATTCCGCGCATTTCGGAAATGGATGAGGCTTTGAATCGATTTGGGTGGGGCGCGGTTCCGGTGGTCGGATTTATCCCGCCCGCTGCTTTTCTCGATTTCCAATCCCGAAAAGTCCTACCCATTGCCGCTGACATGCGCACCGTTGAGCACATCGCTTATACCCCGGCTCCCGACATCGTCCACGAAGCCGCAGGGCACGCACCCGTTCTTGCCGATCCGGAATACGCGGAATACTTGTGCCGGTACGCAACACTCGCGCAAAAAGCAATCATGTCGCTGGAAGATATTCGACTCTATGAGGCGATCCGCAATCTATCCGATGTTAAAGAGAACCCGGATTGCAAACCAGAACACATCAAAAAAGCCGAGGCGGGTCTTGAGGAGGCCAATCGCAATGTAAGCTTCGTCAGCGAAGCCGCCAAGGTAGCGCGCATGAACTGGTGGACCGTTGAGTACGGCTTAGCCGGAAAACTAGATAGTCCCAGAATCTACGGAGCCGGATTGCTCTCTAGCGTGGGCGAGAGCCAGAACTGTTTGTCCGAAAAGGTCAAAAAAATACCACTTACCGTCGATTGTATTGAATATAGCTACGATATTACGGAGCCTCAGCCACAACTGTTTGTAACTCCTAATATGAAGCACCTGACTGTGGTGTTGGAGCAGCTCGAAGACAGAATGGCCTTCAAGCTCGGCGGAAAAGTGGGGCTGGAACGTGCGATAGAAGCCCGCACCGTCACCACGACAATTTTGGATTCTGGCATTTCAGCTTCGGGCGTCTGTAAGACCTTGGAAGTCGATGCAGCGGGGGCTCCCTGTTTCGTGGGCTTTGAGGGACCGGTTCAACTGTGTTCCGACGAAAAGCAACTGGAAGGCCACGGGCGCGAACGCCACCCAGGGGGATTTAGCTCACCCTTTGGAAGATGGAAGGGCGTGAACAAGCCACCGCAAGAGTTGAGCGATGGCGATCTCAAAAAGCAGGGCCTGGAGCTCAACAAAAAAGCGCGGCTAGTCTTTGAAAGCGGATTTGAAGTGACCGGGATTTTAAAGGGGACGCTACGCGAAAAAGGAAAACTTTTGTGCCTCACGTGGACCGACTGCACCGTTAAAAGAGGGGCGCGTACCTTCTTTGAACCGGCCTGGGGCGAGTTTGACATGCTCGTGGGAAGTGAAGTGATTTCGGTTCATGGCGGGCCAGCGGATCGCGTTCGTTATGGAGAATACGAAGTGGGACTTGCCACTACCTCCCCGACTCGGACAAGTCCTCATTCAGAGGTCGAGAGAAGAAGATTTGATATGTACCAACGGGTGCGCACCTACCGCGACAGGGCACAAGAGGACCCACAAGCTCTGCAAGCTCTTTTAGACGACGCCTTCAAGCTTTCTGAAGAATGGCTCATTCATCTTGAGGTACTGGAGCTGGTGCAACACTCGCCGGAGGCTTTGCGCGCGAAGTTGACGGGCGTGGAAAAGCTGAGGAAGGGCTTGGAGTCCCAGGGAAACAAGAGCAAACCATGGCTTATCGAGCGCGGACTCCATCTTATTGATGGCTCCAAGTAAGCAGGCCCGCTTATCTATCGAACGCCGACAAACGAGACTATTTTGGGCTATTTGAAACCCATCGGCAGCGCTTTTTTTGTGTAGTCCGTAGGCACTTCAAAAAAGTTCTTGGCCACCTTGCGCTCATACACATCCGTGAGCACGGTGCCTCCCGTGACACGCCCTTTTCTGTCCATTTCTTCTGTTTTCACCGGCAGACCCAAATCTCCCGAAAGTCGTGGCAGCCGCATCGCCACCGGTCCCGCCATGGAAATGATCCTATCGGTCATGTCAAAGATGGGCTGCAACTGAGAACGATTCAATTTTGAATCTTTCCAATCCTGCGTCCAAACCTTGGAAACGGGCTCCTTGTTGGCCAGCACCAGGTACTGCGTGGTCTTCCATTTGTCGACGGCAACGTTGGAAGCAAGTTTTTTGTAAGTGTACTTCGCCGGTTTCTTGCTTCCGGCTTCCAACATTTCTAGTTGTTTACGCGCCTCCGGAGGGAGTGAGCTCAGGTTTCCGCCAAGCTGCTTCTTGATAGTCGCCAAAGCTTTCGCCGCCGTTTCGGCCATTCGCTTGAGCTGCAGCTCATCCATCTCCATCACCGTCTTACCGGTGTGGTTCAATAGGTAAAGTTTTCGGGCGGAGGGTTCGAGCAAAACGCTAACGCCGTCGGCACCCACGCTGTCGATACGGTGGCGTCGATTGCCAAAGGTGTAGACCACCTTGTGCTCCTTGTCCTTTTCCTTAACGTTCCAGGACTTGAAGTCCAGGCTCAGCTCGGCCCGCGCCACAAACGACAAACCAAGCAATCCAAGAACCAATAAGCGACCCATATGCCCCCCGGTAAGCTTAATTATTTACAAACAAAATTGAGTTCGACCTTGTAGTCCTCGGCTGTATCCATGCTGTTCTGGTGCATGTGGTAGTCCGAGTCCGGGCGGGTCAAAACGCCCACGGCCCCGATCACTCCCTTGGCGGTCTTGTCCATCCCTTGGTAGTGCGTCCGTTGATCTATCATAGCAAATCGCTTACCCAACTTCGCACAATGAGCTTCGGCGTCATTCACGGCGCCTTTCATGGCGTAGCTTTCCGAGGAAGACGTGGAATGCGCCAAATAGCTACCATCCGCTTTCGCGATGATCTGGGTATTGGCGCACCCGATCCAAACGAGAAACAGCACCGGCACCGATCGTACCGCAAAATTTCGAACCATAATGTCTCCGAATAGGTTTAGTGACCCAGCTTTTGGGCTCGCCGAATCCATACTATGAAGAGAGAACCAAACGCAACCAGAACGACGCAGATGATAGCCAAAAGGACGCTGATCCCCGCATTGGCGCCCTGGACCATCGCGGAGTCTTGGGCTCCAAAACAGACGGCGCAGGCTTTGGCCTCTGGCCCGGAAAAGGCAGACCAAAGCGCGGCAGGGACCAGCAGAGCCGTCCACTGGCGGGTGCGTCGCACGAACCAGTTGAGATAAAAAATGAGAGCCACCCCGCCAATGGCTGAGGAGAAAGCGAATACAAGGCTTAGCGACCCATGGGTAATCTTAAACTCATCGTAGCTCCACAAGCCGAACCACAGGCAAAACAGGCTTGCGATGGTGATGAAGAAGATATGGAACGCACGGAGCGACATGACTAGGACACCATCCTATCGAGGTAACGGAAGATCTCACATTCCATCAAGACAGGGATGAGCATCAACACCACAAAAAAGGTCACGGTAAGGACCAGGGAGTAGATGATGATCTTCTTCTCGTTACTCAGATGCATGAAGATGGCAGCAACCAGAGAGCCCTTTACCAGAGCGACTACCATCGCGGCCAAGATATGCATCGCCGTCGTCGTATGCAAGTAAGACACGCCGACGGTAGCCACCGTCAAAACCAAAAGGGCGATGTAGACCGCAAAGTAGGTCTTAACGTGACGCTGCATTTCTTCTGCGGAATGCGCTTCCATGAAAGCTCCTTAGAGTAAATATAATACAGGAAAAAGGAAAATCCACACCAGGTCCACAAAGTGCCAATACAATCCGGCACATTCCACCCGGCCTGCAAAGCGTTCCGGCTCTGTGTGCCACATCTTGGAACCCGGAAACAGCAGGTAACCGTTCACAATGATTCCACCGAGAACGTGAATTCCGTGAAGACCCGTCATCGTAAAATAGATGGCCAAGAAGGTGTTATTCGCCGGGAAGTACCCGTGGTGAAACTTAGCCGAGTACTCAATATACTTGATGATCAAGAAACCGAAGGAGAGAAGCACTGTCGCTCCCATGTATTTCTTGTACTTCGCAAAGTTGTTCATCTGCAAAGCGGCCCAGGACATCACCATCGTCAAACTGGACGTGATGAGCACGACCGTATTGGCAAACGCCCACGGCACACTCAGGTACTCGCTCCCGAGAGGCCATGTCTCGGCGCCCACCCGAAGCACGATGTAAGCTGAAAACAAAGCTCCGAACAACATCACCTCGGACGCCAAAAACAACCAGATACCAAACTTTGCGTTGGTAACTCCCGTAACGGGGTGCGGTTTGGAGATGTAAGGAATCACCGCTGACATGGCTTAGGCCTCCTGTAAGTGCTGGGAGCAAACTCCCTAGACGTCGTGTTGTATTCATAAGGCCCACGGTACGCTTCCAAAGGTTCCGCAAAGTTCTGATGCGGAAGCGGCGGCGTCGGGGCGGCCCACTCCAAAGTGGTCGCTTCCCACGGGTTGTCCGCGGCGGCCTCTTTGGGTTTGCGAAGACTTGCGAAAATATTGATGAGGAACAGCACTTGCGCTGCCGCCAGCAACCACGACGAGTAGGTCATGATGACGTTTAACGGCTGCACCGAACGCGCCATTTCGTAAATCGTGGAATCGTACAAGCGCCGAGAAACACCGGCCATACCGATAAAGAACATCGGAGCAAAAATACCGTTCATGCCGATGAGCGTTCCCCAGAAGTGCAACTTGCCCAAGGTCTTGTTGAACATGCGGCCTGTAACCTTGGGGTACCAATGGTACACACCCCCCATCAGGGCCATCAAGGTGCCAGGCGCCACGACGTAATGGAAGTGACCAATCACGTAATAGGTGTCGTGCAAGTAAATGTCTGACGCCGTCAAACCCAGCGGTAAACCGGTCAACCCACCGATGGCGAACATCGGCAAGAAGGCGAGCGCAAATAGCATCGGTACCGTAAACCGAATCGAAGCGCCCCAAAGGGTCAGCAACAAGACCGTCAGCACAATCACCGACGGAATCGAGATGATCATCGTGGTTGCCTGAAAGAACGCGCTCATCGCGGTTCCCATTCCGGTCATGAACATGTGATGCGCCCAAACAATGAACGACATGAAGCCGAGGAAAACAATCGCGTACACCGCCGTGTTGTAACCATAAAGAGGCTTACGCGTGTTGGTGACGACAATCTCAGCAACGATGCCGAGCGCCGGCAGAATGAGCACGTACACCTCAGGGTGCGCCAGGAACCAGAAGAGATGCTGCCATAGAAGCGGGTTCCCGCCTCCGGCGACTTCCAGAGCCTGACCACTCACGACTAGACCGCTCGGCATGAAAAAACTCGTTCCAAAGACTCGATCCATCAACTGGAGCACACCGGCTGCTTCCAAAGGCGGAAACGCGAGGAGCAGGAGAAACGAAGTCACAAGCTGCGCCCAAACCAAAAACGGAAGACGGAAAAACGAAAGACCTGGTACCCGTAGCTGCACGGCCGTCACAATAATGTTTACGGAACCTAGTAGCGACGAGGTGATCAAAAAGACCATCCCAATGAGCCAGGCCGTTTGTCCGGCCGGAGCAATGTTTGAAAGCGGGGGGTACGAGGTCCAACCCGACTGCGCGGCGCCGCCAGGGAGCAAGAAGCTGTACAGCATCACCAGGCCGCCGACAAAAAACACCCAGAAGCTCGCCATGTTGAGCTTGGGAAAAGCCATGTCCTGCGCGCCCACTTGCAGCGGAAGCAAATAGTTTCCGAAAGCGCCCACGGCCATCGGTACCACGCCCAAGAACACCATGATGGTCCCGTGCATCGCGCCAAACTGGTTGTAGAGCTCGGGGCTAAGAATCCCATCCTGAGTGAGAAACTTACCAATGATGGGAATGGACTTTCCCGGAAACGCGATCTGCCAACGCATCATGAGCATGAGCCCAAAGCCCATCAGCAGGAAAAACATGGCGCCAAGGCCGTACTGGATACCGATCACCTTATGATCGGTAGAAAAGATATATTTTCTGATGAATCCTTCTTCGTGATGGCTAGACATCGTTCTCATCCTCCCGCTGGCCCGCATCGCTGTACTCTTCTAGATACTGCGCCTCATCCTGAAGCCACTTCTGAAATTCTTCGTCGGTATCCACGTGGATTTCTCCCCGCATGCGCGTGTGACCGACGCCGCAAAGCTGAGCGCACATGATTTCAAACTTTCCAGTCTTATTCGCTTCAAACCAAACCGGAACCACCGTCCCCGGGATGGCGTCTTGTTTCACACGCATCACGGGAATACCAAAGCTATGAATCACATCCTTGGAACTCAGGTAAACCTTGACCTTCTTGTTCACAGGAAAGTGCATCACGTTAATGCTGATGATGTCGTCTTTGGCATTGGGATCGTTCTCTCGATCCAGGCCGATCGGGTTGTTGTCTTCCGGTGAAATGAGATCCGGACTGGTTTGGCCGAAGATTCCGTCTTTGCCAGGGTAATGAATGTTCCAGGCAAACTGCTCCGCCGTCACGCGAACCACCAGGGCTTCTTCGTCCGACGGCATTTCGTTCTTCACCTTGCTCCAAATCGGGTAGCTGATGAAGACGAGCAAAAAAACTTCAAAAATCGCCACGCCTACTTCCAAGTAGGTTGGGAGACGAAAATGCTTGGGCGTCGCATCGGCTTGGTGGCCGGGTCGAGCCCGAAAACGGAACAGGCAATAGAGATAGAAAATTCCCCAGCCCGTAAAAAGTAGGACCATGAACCAGTGCAAGGTGGTGATCAACTGGTCAATCGGCGCCCCATTCGCAGAAATGTTTATAGGAAGCCACCAGCCGTAGGGCTCATTCATTGAAGAGAACCTCCCGAAGTTAGATGAAAACGCCGCAGCAAGTTTGAAATCCCCAAAAGCACTTTTCCCAAAGCCACTTCACTCAGAGCACACTACGCTCGCTATTTTCGACTTAGGTCACGATTAATACTGGAAAAATATTCGCTGTCAAACCTTTAGCGATTCCAAAACACGCACCAGAAGCCTCTCTCCATCAAGCGTTGGGATCTTTTGCCTCGAGTTTGCGCAATTGTTCGATTTGCGTCCGGCTAAGGCCCAACCCGCGCAAACTTTCGTCGGAAGCCGCGAGTATGGTCTCCAGATCCCCGAACTGTTTCAGAAGCTTTTCTTTGGTTTTCTTTCCGATGCCGCGTAGCGTCAACAGCGGAGAACTCTCCATCGCCTCTTTGTCCCGCCGCTTGCGGTGCCCCTTCACACCGAAACGGTGCGCCTCATCTCGGATCTGCTGAAGCAAAGCGAGTCCGGGGCTGTTGGCTTTCAGTGCCACATGGTTTTTTCGTCCGGGAAGAAAAACGCGTTCCTCGCTGCGTTCCACCTGCTTGAGATGAAACCCCCGCTCCGTACGCGCCTTAGCCAACGAACAAATAGGCACTTCAATCTCCAGACTTTCCAAAGCCTTTACGGCCGCCGCAAGCTGCCCCTTCCCGCCGTCAATCATCAAGAGATCGGGGCGCGGGTTTTCCACGTCCTGAAAGCGCCTGAGAACCACTTCGTGGATCATGGCAAAATCGTTCTGCCCTTCTACTGTTTTCGGATAGTACAGACGGTACCGGCTTTTAATAGGGACACCGTCTTCAAAATGCACGAGCGAGCCGACCGGGGCCTGGGACTGCAAGTTTGAAATATCAATCCCCTCGATCGTAAGCGGTATCTCGGCTAAGCCTAAGGCTTGCTGTAAGGCCTCACCCGCTTGCTGAGGCGTGTTCTTGTTTTCTCGCTCCTGGAAAATGAGCTTCGCGTTTTCGTGGGCCATCCCCAAGAGCCGAATCCCCTTTTCCGTGCGGCCGATGCGCACCCGGACTTTCTTTTTTGCCTGCTCACCGAGCCACGACTCGAGATCTTTGCGATCGGGAAAATCTTCGGCCATCCAAATCTCATCCGGGATCAAGGATTTTGAATAAACTTGCGGTAGGAAGGTAGCGGTGGCCGTTTCCAGATCATCAATCCCAAGGGGCACGCGGTAAGCCTTTCTTCCGGTAAGAAACCCGCCGCGGATATAGAGGATAACCCACTGGACAACAGACTCATCCCCCTGCGTGCCGACGTGGCGCCCGATCACATCAATGTCCTGCTGCCGCTCGGCCAATACGGCATCTTGCTTTGCGGAAATCTTTTTCAAGGCGACTAGCTTGTCTCGCAAGATGCGGGCCTGCTCGTACTTTTGTGCCGCCGAGGCTTCTTTCATCTGAGCTTTTAAACTCTTTTCTAACTCCGCCTTCTTCCCATTCAAAAAGAGAATGGCCTCACGGACCTGAGCGCCATAGTCTTGCTCCGAAACGTAATCCACACAAGGGGCCGTGCAGGTCCCAATTTCGTAGCTGAGACAAGGACGCGTCCGATTTTTGAATTTCGCATCCGAACAATCCCGAATCTGAAAAGTCTTTAGGAGGAAACGGCTGATGTCTCTTACCCCAGCACTGTAAGGACCAAAGTACTTTAACTCCGGCGATAGTTTCACTTTTCGCGTGATACGGAACTGCGGAAACGGGTGGGTAAAGTCCAGGACGAAATAGGGAAAGTTCTTGTCGTCCTTTAAGCGCACGTTGTAACGAGGCCGGTGCTTCTTGATGAGATTGCATTCTAGTAGAAGCGCCTCCAGCTCCGTGTTCGTCACCGTGAATTCAAGCGTCGAGATCTTGGTAACCAGGACCCGCGTCTTGGGTGAGAGGTTGGATGCTTTTTGAAAGTAACTGCGGATCCGGTTCTTGAGATTCTTGGCCTTACCTACGTAAAGAATGCGCTGGCCAGAATCGCGCATCACGTAGACCCCGGGTTGCACCGGCCAGTGCTTGATCTCCTCCAGAAATTTCACTTGTCGGGAGCTTGGCGTGGATGCCATGCACACTCCTAGGGATGCGATACCAAAGGTTGTTCATAGGGGTTCTGCCCCAGCCCGAAATAGTAAAAGATCTAGCGGCAATCCAACAGGTTTTTAGTTCTAAAATCGGGAAAGCCGGGCTGAAGGTGCGCCTGACGAAGCCTGAAAACCTACACCTTACCCTGCACTTTATAGGGCCAGCGGAAGAAAAGGCCGTAGACACCCTTCTCGCGCGAGTTTCGGAATTGGCAGAACGCCACCGATCTTTTTCCCAGGTGCTCGATGTACCGGTCGCCTTCCCGTCCAAGGCCCGCTGCCGGGTGGCGGGACTCGGGGCAAACGCTCCCGGCACGGCACTCCTGAAGCTCTGGCAGGATCTCGGAGCCGCCCTTCACGGCTCGTCGCTCCCGCTTGAGAATCGGACCTACGTCCCCCATGTTTCGCTGTTGCGTTGCCCACAGCCCATGCGGTTTCCGGATTTCTTGGTCGAACCGTATGCGCTTCGGATTGATAGCTACGCCCTTATCGAGAGCCGTCTCGGCGGTGGGGGCTCAAAGTATGAGATCCTCAAGAGTTTCCGACTCCTTTAGGAGGGGCCAGAACCGATTTCCTCAGGAAAAGATTGGAAACCCGACTAGCCGAGACTGGAAAGCCCAGATTAGGAAATCATTGAAGATTTCTCCTTGCGGGCTCCCAGGGCGCCGTGATACCCACACTCAGGATTAAATACACACGCCCTCAACAACTCTGGTCTTTACCCCAATGGGTAGAGCACAACGGGGGCGGAGGCTAAACCGGAGGAATCATGCCTGAAATTTCCATGCGTAACATGTTGTCTGCTGGGGTCCACTATGGTCACCAAACCCATCGTTGGAATCCCAAAATGCGCCGCTACATTTTTGCCCCCCGTAACGGCATCTATATTATTGATTTGGAAAAAACGGTCACCCACGCCCGCGAAGCGTGCAACTACCTGAAAAAGGTCGTCAGCGGTGGCGGCAAGGTGCTCTTCGTGGCGACCAAGAAGCAGGCCAAGACAGTTTTGAAAGAAGCGGCAATCCGCGCCGGAATGCCCTACGTCTCCGAACGTTGGTTGGGCGGTACGCTCACCAACTTCACAACCATTCGTAGCGGTATCGAGCGTCTCGAAAACATCGAGCGCATGAAGGAGGATGGCACGTACCAAATGCTTCCCAAAAGGAAACGGTACGCCTGGAACGCAAGCGCAAGAAATTGGAGCTTAACTTGGGCGGTCTCCGCGACATGAAGGCCCACCCCACAGCTCTGTTTGTGATCGATCCGCAGATCGAAAAGAATGCGGTCCGTGAAGCCAATCGTCTCGGCATTCCAGTCGTAGCGCTGGTGGATACGAATTGTGATCCCGATCCCATCGACTACGTTATTCCCGGAAACGATGACGCGATTAAGTCGGTCACGCTTTTTGCCAATTTGATCGCCGACGCTTGTTCCGAAGGTGGCGCTGCTTACGAGCAGAAGATGCGCCAACACGCACCCGCACCCGCTGCACCCGCGAAGGAAGAGGAACAAACCGAAAGCGCAGAAGCTGCTGCCCCGTCCGGCCCCGTGGTCGAACGTGTGGTTCGCCGCAATCTGAAGATCCCGACGGAAATCGATTACCGCGATGACGCTGGCGAAGAAGAGGAAGTCGCCGCAGCCCCTGCTGCCGCCGAAGGTGAAGCGGAAGAAGCCGTTGAAGCCAAGGCCGGTGAAGAGGGCAAAGCTGCGGAAGACAAGAGCCCGCAAAGAAGAAGAAAACGAAGGATAAGGAGTAAGCCCGTGAGCATGGACCTAATCAAAGAGTTGAGAGAAAAAACCGGCGCCGGCATGATGGATTGCAAAAAGGCGCTGCTTGAATGCTCCAACGATGTGGAGAAGGCTGCCAGTACCTGCGCAAGCAGGGCATCGCGAAGGCCGCCAAACGCTCGGGTCGTGCCGCAGCCGAAGGGTTGATCCAGTCCTACATTCACGGAAACGGTAAGATCGGCGTTCTGCTTGAGCTTAACTGCGAAACCGATTTCGTCGCCAAGACGGATGATTTCCAGAAACTGGCTCACGAGATTTCGCTTCAGATAGCGCTTCCAGCCCGCAGTTCCTTAACGCCGACGCCGTTCCATCGGACGTTGTTGAAAAGGAAAAAGCGGTGCTGAGAGAAGTCGCGCTCAAGGAAGGAAGCCCGCGCAGGTCATCGACAAGATTTTGGACGGTCAGATTAAGAAGTTCTTTCAAGACATCTGCTTGATGGAACAGCCTTACGTCAAAGAACCGAAAAAGAATGTTGAGACCTTGATCAAGGAACACATCGGTAAGCTCGGTGAGAACATTACTGTCCGCCGTTTTTCGCGCTTTCAAGTTGGCGAAAAACTTCCCGGACAAGAAGCCTGAGCCCTACCGGCAACTCGCCAAACGGCAGGAAGGAAAGAATGGGAGCCGGAGAAGTTCGCTATAAACGTATCCTGCTGAAACTAAGCGGCGAAGCCTTGGCTGGCGGCAACGGATTTGGGATCGACGCCCCGACCATCGATCGTATCAGTAACGAAATTAAGGAAGTCCACGAGTTGGGCGCCGAGGTCGCCATCGTGATTGGTGGTGGCAACATCTTTCGTGGTCTCGGTGAAACGGGCCGCCAGATGGAGCGTAGTGCGGCCGACCAGATGGGGATGCTCGCTACCGTTATCAACAGCCTCGCATTGCAAGACTGCCTGGAAAAGCTCGGGGTCTACACACGTGTGATGTCGGCGATTGAGATGCCCCAAGTATGTGAACCTTACATCCGTCGCCGCGCGATTCGCCACCTTGAAAAGCAACGCGTGATTATCTTTGCGGCAGGTACCGGAAGCCCCTATTTCACCACCGATACGGCCGCCGGGTTGCGCGCCACAGAGATCGGTTGTGAGGTGATCCTCAAAGCCACCAAGGTGGATGGGGTCTACACAGACGATCCGATGATCAACAAAGACGCCAAGCTTTTCAAAGAGCTAGATTACCTGGACGTTCTTCAGAAAAATCTAAAGGTGATGGATTCCACAGCGATCTCGCTCTGCATGGATAACGACTTACCCATTTTGGTTTTCAATCTGAACACTCCGGGTAACTTCAAGCGAGTTATCATGGGCAGTGACATCGGCACTATCGTAAGGAGAAAATCGTGAGCGCACTAACTGACGGACAGGGTCACATGGACAAAGCGCTGCAGCACTTGAAGCAGGAGTTTTCCAAGCTCCGCGTGGGAAGAGCTTCTACTGCGATGATAGATTCGGTGAAGGTCGATGCTTACGGCAGCACCATGTCCATTAAGGAAGTGGCCGCTCTTTCAACGCCTGACTCCAGGACGATTGCCATTCAGCCGTGGGACATGAGCCTAATCAACGCTATTGAGAAATCTATTTTGGCTGCGAATCTCGGTCTAACACCGATGAATGACGGCAAACTGATACGCATCAATTTGCCCCCTCTCACCGAAGATCGCCGCAAAGACTTCGTCAAACAGATCAAGGCATCGGGCGAGGACTCCAAGGTTGCTATCCGCAACATCCGACGTCAGATCCTCGATGGGCTGAAAGACGACGACCTCACGGAAGACGAGAAGAAAAAATCTCAAGACGATATCCAAAAACTTACGGACAAGTACATCAAGCAGGTAGACGATTTGGTCAGCAGCAAGTCTGATGAGCTGCTGACATTGTAAAAATGACTTTCCGTCCTCCCATTGTCGATCCAGCACACGATCGCAAAGTATTTCCGCGTCTTCCTCGCCACATCGCCATCATCATGGATGGAAACGGACGTTGGGCGAAACAGCGCGGCTACCACCGCATACGCGGCCACTGGGAAGGCGCAAGACGCGTGGATGAAATCACGACCGAGTGTGCCCGTTTGGGAGTCGAGTACCTCACCCTCTACGCTTTTTCCACGGAGAACTGGAACCGACCGGAGTCCGAAGTCAGCATGCTGATGCGTATTCTGGTGCACTATTTGAAAGCGATGGAGAAAAAACTGGTAAGGGAACGAGTCGCTCTCGCGGCACAAGGAACCCTCGATCGCTTGCCCGAAAAAGTTCAAAAGTCTCTTTTCCACGTCATGCAACTGACTTCGGAGTTTGAGCCTAGAATGGTACTCAACCTCAGTCTGTCTTATGGGGGACGCACCGAGATCTTGGATAGCGCAAAAGAACTCGCGCGCCGTGCGCTCGCCGGCGAACTCAATTTGGAGAAGCTTTCGGAGGAAGAGTTTAGGAAATCTCTTTACCAACCCGAAATCCCGGATCCGGATCTGCTCATACGGTCTGGCGGGGAATTCCGTATCAGCAATTTTTTGTTGTGGCAGGCGGCCTACGCGGAACTGTATATTACTGACACTCTTTGGCCGGACTTTGGGCCTGAAGCCCTCCACAAGGCGATCACCGAGTACGGTGAACGAGAACGCCGCTTTGGGAAGACTTCGGAGCAAGTGGCACCCTCACGTCCGGAACAGGGGCTCTCATGAAACAAAGAATTATTACCGGCTCGGTGTTGCTGATCCTTTTCTTGCTCTTGCTGTTCAAAGGCTCTCCCAATATCGTGCTTGCCGTCGTCATTTCGCTAGCCACCTTGGCTTACGTAGAATTTGATCGTCTTTTTTTCCGGGTGCAGTCCGCGAGCCGTCGAGTGCGCATGGCCCTACTCATCGCCCTCTCCATTCTTGCGATCCGTCAAGGTGGGGTCTGGGGTTGGATCTTTCTTTGGGGAAGTTTTGTTTTTTACTGCGTCGCTCAGATCCTTTACTGGCGCGACCAGTCCGACACAGAAAGCGCTGTAAGAGCGATCGCTTTAGAGTGGCTCGGCTATACCTACGTGGTGGGCTTGTGTGGGTTTTTGACTCCCATCGTAGATCTCCCCCATGGCCGATACTTTCTACTGTTGCTCGCTCTCATTGTTTTTGGCGGAGATACGGCGGCGTACTTCGTCGGTTCTCGATTCGGCAAGCATGCGCTCGCTCCCAAGATCAGCCCAAAAAAATCCTGGGAAGGCAGCGCCGCTGCCATCATCGCCTCTATGTTACTCCCTTTCGGCTGGTACTACTGGGTCATCGATTTCCGAACGGACGCCGGTATTCCCTGGCACCTTCTTGCCATTGCTCCGGCTATCAGCGTGCTGGCGCAGGTCGGGGATCTCTTCGAATCCCTTCTGAAACGCAGCCAATCCATTAAGGATTCGGGAAGCTTTCTACCCGGACATGGCGGACTCTTGGATCGCGTGGATGGCCTGGCGCTGGCCTCACCGTTTTTCTACGGCTATCTACTCAAGTTCTGGGGGAGCCTATGAAGTCGATTTGTGTGATGGGTTCGACGGGATCGATAGGAACCCAGACGCTGCAAATTGTGGATCAGTTTCCGCAGCGTTTTCGAGTGCTCGCCCTCTCCGCTGGTAAAAATTTGGATCTGCTCAAACAGCAGATTGATCGTTACCAACCCGAATACGTCGTCGTAGCGAGTGAGAAGGATGCTGAGCAAATCGCCTCCTGGTACCCACAACTGTCGGTAGATTGTGGGCGAGAAGGACTTGAAAAAATCGCCGCCCTCCCGGAAAGCGCTTTGGTTGTCATGGGCATTTTAGGCTTTGCCGCTCTCGCCCCGACTCTAGCGGCGGTGCGTGCCGGAAAAGATGTGGCGCTGGCAAACAAAGAGTCGATCATTACCGCAGGTTCACTACTGCAAAAGGAAATAGCCCACTCGACGGGCCATTGCATCCCTGTAGACAGTGAACACAATGCGCTCTATCAACTTTTATTGGGTCGCAAACGCGAGGAAATTCGATCCCTGATTTTGACCGCGAGCGGAGGACCGCTATTGAAGCAACCCCACCTGCCACTCGACGAAGTGACTCCCGAAATCGCGGTAAAGCACCCGAACTGGAGCATGGGACCCAAGATCTCGGTCGACTCCGCAACCTTGATGAACAAAGGTCTCGAGTTGGTAGAGGCCCACATTCTTTTTGATTTCCCCGCCAAAGACATTGAAGTTTGGATCCACCCCCAGAGTCTGGTGCATGGTGCGCTTTGTTTTAAGGATAATTCCTATATCGCGCAGTTCAATAAACCCGACATGCGTTGCTCAATTGGTTACGCGATGGCCTACCCGGACCGCCTGGACGAGGTGATTCCCGCCCTGAGCCTAAAAGACATGGCCCGGCTGGAGTTTTTGGAACCGGATGAGGGGCGTTTCCCGGCCCTTCGTCTGGCGCGTGAGGCGCTTGCCAGCGGCCCGAGCTACCTGGTCGCTCTCAACGCGCTCAACGAAATAGCCGTCCACGCTTTTTTGGAAAAAAGGCTACTTTTCTCCGGGATCCCACGTCTTATCGAGCGAGGCCTGGACCTTCACCAGAGTGTCCCCATCCTAAGCATTGAGGATGTGTTCGCGGTGGACGACCAGAGTCGCGCACTCGGTCATTCCCTGCTGCCCTAATGCATCGAGTTAAAAATTGAGATTCCCACTAGTTAGCCTGCCAAAGGATTGTTGGCGGGTTGGGAACTATATACTAAGATAAACGCCTAAGCTCGGAGGATATGTGATAACAGCGGTAGTCGGAGTCATCGTACTTCTTGGGGGGCTCATCTTTTTTCATGAGCTCGGGCATTTTCTTGTGGCCAAAAGTTTCGGCGTCCGCGTCGAGGTTTTCTCCCTGGGTTTTGGCAAAAAACTCTTCAAAAAACAGTGGGGGGAAACAGAATACGCACTTTCGCTGTTTCCGCTAGGCGGCTACGTCAAACTGATGGGGGACGACCCCTATAAAGAAGTACCGGCAGCCGAAGCGCACCGGGCCTTCTCCACCCAAAAGCTTTATAAACGCTTCTTAATCGTGGCAGCTGGCCCACTGGCAAACCTTCTTCTAGCCTACGTCCTTTTCACGATTGTTTTTTGGGCGGGACAACCCACGGCCGCGGCCCAGCTGGGCCAGGTTAAGGTCAACAGTGTTTCGTGGCAGGCCGGGCTGCGCCCGAAAGATACGGTGACGGCGATTGGGAATACGCCAATCCACACCTGGAAAGAAATTGAGTCGAGTTTGGATGGCCACGCCGGTGAAACACTGGACGTTACCGTCCAGCGTAGCGGTGCCGAGCTAAAGATCCCCGTCCCCGTCAGCCGCGTGAAGTCACGCAATGAGTATGGCGAAGAGGTCATGGTGGCGGGATTCGATGGCATTTCCTTACTTCCGCTTGCCTCTAAGGTGGGCGTGAGCGAAGGTTCGCTCGCTTATGAAGCGGGCCTACGAACCGGCGATCTTCTGGCACGCATCGAGAACGAAAATCTGGCGCTTTACGTAGACATCGACGAAGTGCTGGAGAAACTTTGGGAGCCCGGAAAGGCGATTACCATCGCTTATCGCCGTCCGACTTCGTTCGAATCTCAGGAAGATCCGTCCACGCTGCCCGAGAAAACAGCGACACTGAATTTGCCCAAGATTAAGCCGGAGACGTTAGGATCGTGGGGTCGGCCGGAAGCCTTGGGGCTTTTCCCTTCAGAAGTTTATGTCGCCAAAATTCACCCCGATAGCCCGGCCGAAGCCGGCGGGATGCAGGCGGGCGACCGCATCTTGAAGGTCGGCGACAAACCGGTCTTCCACTTCGATAACATCGTCGACTACGTCCAAGAGCAAGGTAAGGCAGGAGCCCAGGCCATCCTCACCATTCAACGAAATGGCAAAACCGAGGAGCTAAAGCTAACGCCCAAGGAAACGACTCGCGAAGATCCTTTGACCCGTTCTCCGGTAACGCAGTTCCTGGTGGGTTTCTCTCCGATGACGGCTTTCTACGAACCGGCTTCTACAGAAATCCGCATTCGCTCTTTCGGTCCGCTCGTCGCGCGTGCCGTTGGGGAAACCAACGAACTCGCCGAACGCATGCTGGTGAGTCTGGGCAAGCTCGTCATGGGAAAAATCTCCGTGAAGAATCTGGGCGGGCCGGTTCTCATCGCCTCCGTAGCGGGCAAGAGTTTGCACGCGGGGATCATTCCCTTCTTGCAGATGATGGCTCTTATCAGCATCAACCTCTTTCTGCTGAATCTATTTCCGATTCCAATTTTGGATGGCGGGCACTTGCTGTTCTTCACCATTGAAGCGGTTCAACGAAAGCCGGTTTCAATCCGAACGATGGAGATTGCCAACCAAATGGGAATGGTATTCATTCTTCTGTTAGTGGGGTTGACCTTATTTAACGACATCTCTCGGATGATCTTACATTGAGCAAAATATTCGTTCTCGACACCAGTGTTATTCTTTACGATCCGCAGTGTCTGTTCAAATTTGCAGACAATACGATTGTAGTGCCCATCACCGTTTTAGAGGAGATGGACCGCTTCAAGAAGGATCTAACGGAGACGGGTCGCAACGCGCGTCACTTCTCCCGGTTTCTGGATGATCTGAGAACTCGCGGGTCACTCGCCAACGGAGTGGCGATCGCTAAAGGCGGTAAGCTCATCGTGGACCTTTTCGAAGGTGCCGAGAAGATGCTGCCCACTAACCTAAAGGCTACGATCAACGATCACCGTATCCTGGCAGTAGCGCTCAAGCTGCACAAGGATGATCCGAAGACTCCGGTTATCTTTGTCACCAAAGACGTGAACCTGCGGGTGAAGGCGGACGCGCTGGGCATTACTTCGGTGGACTTCGAGCCGAGCCGAGTCACCATCGAAGAACTCTACAGTGGCATCGCCCATTTTGAGGTTCCGGGCGAGGTGATTGAACACTTCAAGAGCCAAAAACGCTTTCCGATGGAAGACCGGGCGCTTCATCCCAACTCCTACGTGGAGCTGAAGGATCAGAAGAACCCCGACAATAAAGCGTACGGGCGCTACAACTCCGCCACCAAAGAAGTGGTCGGTATCCGAAGTGTCGACGGCGGCGTGTGGGGGATCAAGCCCCGCAACATGGAGCAAGCGTTTGCGCTGGACGCCTTGATGGATGAAGACGTCCCGCTCGTGAGCCTTGTGGGCAAAGCCGGAACCGGGAAGACCTTGATGGCCATTGCCTGCGGCCTGCAAAAAACCATCGACGAAGGCAAGTACCAGAAGCTTCTGGTCTCGCGTCCCGTTTTCCCTTTGGGCAAGGACATCGGTTACCTACCCGGTGAAATCGAAGAGAAGCTAAACCCTTGGATGCAGCCCATCTTCGATAATATCGATTACATCGTTTCGTTTGCCGGGACGGATAGACCTGAGAAAAAACGTTCAGGTAAGGCGTGGCAGGAACTGATGCGTCAGGGGATGCTCCATATTGAGCCGCTGACTTATATCCGCGGTCGCAGTCTTGCCTACCAGTACCTGATTGTGGATGAAGCGCAGAACCTCACGCCGCACGAGATAAAAACCATCATCACGCGCGCGGGTGAAGGCACGAAAGTCGTACTCACGGGCGACTGTTACCAGATCGATAACCCGTACGTGGATTCCTCCAGCAACGGTCTTTCGTATATCGTGGAGCGATTTAAGAACGAACCCCTCGCCGCGCACACAACGCTGATGAAGGGCGAACGTTCACAGCTCGCCGAGCTTGCAACCAACTTGCTCTAATCCTATTTGTGGCGATCTTTACGAGGTACGTGTGGCGTCGTCCCGCAAGTTGCTAATTTACCCAGAACCTCATGGAGCGAACGTCGTAAGCTCTCCGCTTCTTCCTTTCGACCAGCCATTTCCATAACCCCTAAGGCCATCAGTGAGACATGGATGCTTCGAGGGTCATTAAGAACGATCGCTTCCAGCTTGGGTACAAATTCGGAAATCCCCTCCCACACTCTCCCGTCTGTCCCCCCTTCCAGGTCGAACTCCAGGAAACCGTTCGGCAGCGTTGTAATTTTTCCTTTTGGTTTGGATTCCGCCATCACCGGCGAAGCAAGATTCAGCACGGCAAGACAAGTAAAAAGAAATGTTCCCCTAATCATTCCATCCACCTTTCAAGTTGCTTGAACCCTAAAGGTGCAAGTTACAAACCACACCAATTGTGAAGCCTACTCGTAGAATACGAGAGGAATCCTCTGAGATATCAACCGACGCCAAAAACAGGGGGTGGACAGGGGCCGGACGCCTGTCAAAATAACTAGCTGCCTGGACGCATAGAGTCCGTTCAGATAAAATTGCTCCTGATTTATGACCAAAGTTTTTCAAAAATTGTTGCGCCGGCGGTGCGCGGCGTCATCACTAAGACATTATTTTTGAAAAGATTTTCTGCTAAGTTTTGGAATGCATTAAGGTTTATTGACATAGGTATATGGTCATGTATCGTGAGCGTTAGGGTCATCGGGTGATTTAGAGGGGTTGTATGGAAAGCCGAAAAAAAATTTCGACGACGGTGTATATTACGAGCGAACAAAATAGGTTGCTGAAGCTCTTGAACCAAAAGACCAAGGTTCCCATCGCAGAGTATATTCGCGAAGGAATCGATCTCATTCTTGAAAGACACAAACACCTTCTGCCTGGTCAGATGATGTTGATTCAAGATGACGGTCCTAAATCCGGAGGCCGACGGTTACCCCTGGATAACTGAGCAGTACTCTTCTTTGTCAGACTCGCAGCGCATTCGTAATTTCAGCATCGTGGCTCATATCGATCACGGGAAATCCACGCTCGCGGATCGCCTCCTGCAAATTACGGGCGCACTCACCCAACGTGAAATGCGTTCGCAGTTCCTCGATCAGATGGACATTGAGCGCGAACGCGGGATTACGATCAAGGCGCAGTCAGCGCGTCTCAACTACCGCGCCGGGGATGGCCAGATCTACGTCCTCAACCTGATTGATACGCCTGGACACGTAGACTTTGGCTACGAAGTGTCCCGAAGCCTCGCCGCCTGCGAAGGGGCCGTGCTCGTTGTGGATGCCTCCCAAGGGGTCGAGGCGCAGACGCTCGCTAACGTTTATCAGGCGCTTGATAACAATTTAGAGATTCTACCCGTCTTAAATAAGATTGATCTTCCCGGTTCTGATATCGAGAAGACCAAACGGGAGATTGAGGATTTGATCGGCATTTCAGCGGAAAACGCGGTTTGCATCAGCGCCAAAGAGGGCAAGAACATCGCCGAAGTTCTTGAAGGTGTCGTGAAGTATTTCCCGCCGCCCAAAGGCAAGGTCGAGGACAATCTGCAGGGTTTGATCTTTGACGCCTGGTTTGATCCCTATCAGGGAGTCATCCTCTTGTGCCGCATCGTGAACGGTAAACTTGCGACTGGGCAAAAGATCCTCATGATGCACTCCAAAAAGGAATACGAAGTCCTTAAGCTTGGAGTGTTCGCCCCCCGAGGCGTGGAAGTAAAAACGCTTGAGGCGGGTGAAGTAGGTTTTATAGTCGCCGGCATCAAAGACATTCGCGATATCAAAATCGGTGACACGATTACACTCAGTGGTAAAGCTGCCGACAAGCCGCTGCCGGGCTTTAAAGAAGTAAAGCCGATGGTCTTTAGCGGCATTTACCCCGTCGACAGCGCGGACTACCCCGATCTCAAAGCGGCCATGGAGAAATTAAGCCTTAACGATAGCTCCGTGACCTTCGAACCCGAAAGCTCCGACGCTTTGGGCTTTGGGCTGCGCTGCGGGTTTCTGGGCCTGCTGCACATGGAGATCATCCAGGAGCGTCTGGAACGTGAGTTCGGCCTGACGCTTGTCACAACGGCGCCCACCGTGGTTTACCGCGTTCGCAAGACTTCCGGTGAAACGCTTGAAATCCACAACCCCTCACAACTGCCACCGGTGCAGCACGTTGAGGCGATTGCGGAACCGATTGTCCATGTTTCCATCCACACGCCGGAGAAGTTTTTGGGGAACCTGATTAAGCTCTGCGAAGATCGCCGGGGCAAGCAAACCAAGCTTTTTTACCATTCGCCCACTCACATTCTCTTGGAATATGATCTCCCCTTTAACGAAGTGGTGATGTCTTTCTATGATCGGATCAAGAGCCTGAGTAAGGGCTACGCCAGTTTGGACTACGAATTCTCCCGTTTCGAGGAGGCACCGCTCGTAAAGATGGATTTGCTCATCAACGGCGAGCCGGTAGACGCTCTAAGTTGGATTGTCCCCAAGGAAAAAGCTTACTACCGCGGCAAAGAACTCGTCACCAAAATGAAGGGCTTTATCGAACGGCAGATGTTTGAGGTGGTGCTTCAGGCCGCAATCGGCAGCAAGATCATTTCTCGGGAGCGGATTGCACCTTTACGCAAAAACGTGACCGCCAAGTGTTACGGCGGCGACATCACACGCAAACGAAAACTTCTCGAAAAGCAGAAGGAAGGCAAAAAGCGGATGAAGCAGGTCGGTAAAGTCGACATCCCGCAAGAAGCTTTCCTTGCGGCGCTCTCTATCGATTAACAATGCGGGCATTCTTCGACAAATTATGGAATCGCCTGACACCGGTGACACGCATCCTTGTGGTCTCGACTGTCGGGGCGCTTTTTCTGCGCGGTTTTCTCCTTGAAGTCTACCGCATCCGTTCGGACTCTATGTCGCCGAGTATTCCCAAGGGTAGCTTGGTAGTAGCGTCACGCGCTCGTTACAACGTCTACCTTCCGATGACCAATTTTTCGCTGATCAACGTAGGAAGCCCCGCTCGATCCGATGTGGTGGCCTTCACCCTACCCGATGCCCCTGGCACTACTTTCGTCAAACGTGTGGTCGCCATCGGAGGCGATCGCCTGGAAATCAAAGCGGGCAAACTGCTGATCAACGATGTGGCGTTGGAATACTCGGAAGTCACCGAAACCGGGTATTTTTACGAATCGCTTTCGGCTTCCATCAAATACACCGTTAGCCTGGACGAAACACAAAACTACGGACCCATCGACGTACCCGAAGGGCATTTTTTTGCGTTGGGTGACAATCGGGAAAAGAGCGTCGATAGCCGCGAATGGGGTCCCATTCCGTATCGCTATCTAAAAGGAAAGATTTCTGTTTTGTGGGGCGCCTAGGCCTTAGGCGTGATCACAATGTCCCAGGTGCTGGAATCGCCTGCATCCCGTACTTCCACACTTTTAGCGAGAAGCTCATCCCGTATCGCATCGGCACGGCTGAAGTCTTTCGCCGCGCGGGCAGCGCGCCGTTCTTCGATTTTTTCCAGTACAGTGGATTCCGATATCTCATTGGCTTTGAGGTAACGAAGGCGTAGCGCTTGTAGAAAATCGCTCGAGTCTTCTCCAAGCACGTTCATCACACTCGCGTAGTCCTTGAGAGCTTCCACAAAGGTTTGGCAAAGCTCCAATGCTTTTTCATTGGGCTTAAACTTTCTGCGATCCAAATAGGCGTTCACGGCCCGTACGTACTCGAACAGGTAACCCGCCGCCTTGGCCGTGTTGAAGTCATCGTCCATCGCTTCTTGCCAAAGTTTGGGAAACTCTTTGGAGAACGCCGCAAGCTTGTTCTCCTCGGTGGAGCCCTCTCCGCCGGGGGCCAAGCCTTCTGTCGGGAAGCTCTCACATTTGAGTCTGGCTGAGTAGATTCGGTGCAGTGCCGCGTCCACGTCCCGGATATTCTTCTCCGAAAAGTCTATGGGCGAACGATAATGACCGGACAGAAGCATAAACTTCAAAGTCTCCGCCGAATACTTTTCCACAAAGTCCCGAGTCAGAAAGATATTCCCAATCGACTGGACATCTTTTCAGACTCCATGGTCAAAAGGTTGTTGTGCATCCAATAATGAACGAACGGTTTTCCGGTGAGACCCTCGGACTGGGCAATTTCGTTTTCGTGGTGCGGGTGAATCAAATCCATTCCGCCGCCGTGAATATCAAAACTCTCCCCACAGTACTGCATCGCCATTGCGGAGCACTCGATGTGCCAACCCGGTCGTCCCATTCCCCACGGGCTCTTCCAGGCGGGCTCGTCTTCCGCTTTCTGTGGCTTCCAAAGACTAAAATCCAGCGGGTCCCGTTTTAGCTCATTCGGATCCACGCGCGCGCCGACCTGAAGATCGTCAATTTTCTTTTTGGAAAGTTTGCCGTAGTCCTTAAAGTTACGAACGGAGAAAAACACTTCCCCATTTTCAGCAACATAAGCCGAACCATTTTCCACAAGCCCCGCAATAAACTGGATGATTTGCGGGATAAACTCAGTAACTTTGGGAGCCTTGTCCGGCCGGCGGATACTGAGAGACTCAACATCCTTAAGAAACTCTTCCGTGTACTTCTCAGAAACTTCCGAAGCCGAGATTTTTTGCTCGCGCGCCTTGTTGATGATCTTGTCATCGACATCGGTAAAGTTGGAGACGTAAGTCACCTTGAAGCCTTTGCGCTCCAGGTAATTTCGAACAACGTTAAAAAAAACCACAGGACGAAAATTTCCGATGTGCGTAAGCCCGTAGACGGTAGGCCCGCATACGTACATTTTCACTTCGCCCGCATGAATGGGTTTGAAATCTTCTTTTTCGCCGGTCAGCGTATTGGTAACTCGCAACATGGCATCTAGCTTCTTTCCACTAATACAACGTAGGCTTGGGCCGCCAGCGCATTGCGCGTCCCTACGGGTCCCAGCCCTTCTCCGCTCTTCGCTTTCACACTGGTTCGGTCCATCTCTATATTGAGAAGCCCCGCAAGACTCTCCCGAATCCGGTCTATCTGATCCGCCAGTCGAGGTGTTTCAAGATGCACGATGGAATCAAGTTGCTTCACCACCCAGCCCATCTCATAGGCCTTCTTGAGAACGATCTCAAGAAATTCATGGCTGGGTCGGGCACGGTTCTCAGGCTCGCTATCGGGAAACCAACGGCCTATATCCCCGAGTGCCAGGGATCCCAGAATGGCGTCTACCACCGCGTGGAGTAGAACATCCCCATCCGAATGGGACTCAATTTTGAGCGAGCAGGGAATCTGAACTCCGCCGATAGGAATATGAGACGGTTCTTTAGAGGCCATTAGGCGGTGAATGTCGTAGCCGATCCCGAATCGCATGCCGCCTCCAAAGAAGAATGAGTTTGCCCCTGAAAAAGAATGCGCAGCATCTCCATTTCAAAACCGTAAGTCAACTTGATATTTCTCTCGTCGCCACCAAACACACCGACGGGAATGCCGTAGTACTCACAGATGGACGCATCGTCGGTAAATTGCAGATTGCGATCATTTTCCAGGTTTTCAAAAAGGGAGCGCAAAACTCCGTATTCAAAGATCTGGGGCGTCTGCACGCGGTGGAGCGAGCTGCGATCTACTGTTTCGACGACTTGCTTGCTCCGCACGGACTTGATGGTTTCTACGACAGGAACCGTGGGAATCCAGGCCCCGTAAGAGCGATCTTCCAAAGCTTCGCGCATCCGTTCTAGAAACGCCGGCGACAAAAAGGGTCTGCACGCGTCGTGAATAATGACTCGCGTCGGGAGAGGATCCTGAGTCTCTAGCGCACGCAGGCCACGTCGGGACGAGTCCTGGCGTTGCTCGCCTCCGGCAACGAGCAAACAGCGCTCGCGCAAAGCGGGGCTCACGTAGCTATCAAGTGCCACGCGTGCCTCTTCCAAAAAAGACTCGGGAAAAACTAGGACAAAAGTTCGAAATTGGCCGGTGGATTCCAAGGCCTTGAGGGCATGCACGAAAACTGGAATGCCTTCTAAGAGTTCAAACTGTTTGGGGGTCCCCGAACTCCCTTCTGAGGAGTCCGAATACCGCTTTCCCACACCGCCGCCGAGTAGGACGGCGTCCGAAATCAACATTGCTCTAGGTACCGAAGATGGTTTCGAGTTCTTTCTCTACTTCTTTCTCTTCCACGTTCTGGGCCAGCGATAGCTCTTTCACCAGCAAGCTCTTGGCTTGATCCAGCAATTTGCGCTCGCCAAAGGAGAGATCTTTGTCGTGTTTGAGCAAAAATAGGGCACGTAGGACTTCGGCAATTTCCTGAACCTGGCCGGTATGGATTTTCTCCATATATTCCCGGTAACGACGGTTCCAGGTCTGATGGTCCACCTCATTGGGCTTCTTTTTGCGAAGGATCTTATAAACTTCTTCCACTTCTTTCTTCTTGATGATCGGGCGCAACCGTTGGCCGGACCCATCAATGGGAACGAAAACCTTCTTGGGCGCTCCGCTGTCGTGAATTTCTAGGATATAAAACCGTTGTTTGCCACCGGAACTAAAAGTACGCTCTTCTATTCCTTTGACTACTCCAACTCCGTGTGAGAGATGAACCGCATTATCACCAACTTTGAAATGATGCATTTAAGATATCCTCTGTATTCGAGTAACAACAATCCCGGTCAACGCCTTATACCACATTTCGGGTCATTTTGCACCAGAGCCAGGCACGACTCACGCACGCAACAATAATGGGCGAATCCGAAAACAACAATAAATCCAAATACTTAAAGCAACCCTCTCTCTTACTTGCCTCCGGCTCACCGCGTCGTCACTCTTTGCTAAAATCATTGGGATTTTTGTTCCATGTTGAAGTGTCGGGGGCGGAAGAAAAGGAAAGTGGATTGGGTCCGACGGCTCTGGCCCTTGCGAACGCGGAGATAAAGGCGACCGAAGTCCTAGATCGATCGATTCGCGCGAATAACGCCTGGGTTATCGGCGCGGACACCGTTGTCTCGCTGGACGGCCAGCTTTTGGGAAAGCCGAAGAACCCTGAGGAAGTGGTCTCTCACCTGCGCACGCTTTCAGGAAAGACCCACGAGGTGGTCACCGGTCTCGCGCTTTTGAAGCGCGGGGAAAAGCCTCTATTAGAGGCGACCACAACAGCGGTCCGCTTTAAAAAACTGACGGAGAAAGAGATCCTCGCTTACTCCAAAACGGCCGAGCCCATGGATAAGGCTGGCTCGTACGCCATCCAGGGACTCGGGGCCCTTTTTGTTGAGAGCATCGAAGGCTCTTACACCAATGTGGTGGGGTTTCCGGTCGAGACCTTCTTGCGCCTTCTCCAAAAGGCAACGGGCGAGCACCCCTTCGACTGGTTTGCCCGGCCATGAGCATCGCCGCAAATCTTGCGCAGATTCACGAAACCATCCGGGCGGCGGGGCGAAAGCCTGAGGAAATCACCCTTATTGGGGCCGCCAAGTACCAGCCCATAGAGCGCATCCGGGAAGCGATCCGCGCCGGATTGAAAGATATTGGCGATAACCAACTGCAAGCGGGAGAGAGCCTGAGGGAACAGCTTAAAGAAGCCGTTCAGTGGCATTTTATCGGCCACATCCAGAGTCGGAAAGCCAAAGGGCTTATCGACTATTCCCTGATCCACAGTCTGGAGAGGCTTAAGGTCGCAGAAATTCTGCAACGATCGCTGGAAAGCACGGCAGCCCAAACGCTCAACGTACTCGTGGAAATTAACGTCGGGGAGGAAAGCACCAAGTCCGGGATCGCCGCGTCGGAACTAAAGGCTTTTCTCAAAGCGCTCGCCGCATTCGACAGACTAAAACCTCTTGGGCTGATGTGCATGCCTCCGCCGCTCAACCCGGTAGAGGGGAGACGCCCGTTTTTTCGCACGTTGCGTCGGCTCGCCGAGGAGAACCACCTCTCCCTGCTCTCTATGGGCACGAGTGAAGATTATGCGGTGGCCGTGGAGGAAGGGGCGACTCATGTCCGAGTGGGGTCCTGCCTTTTCGGCGAGCGCGTGCGATGACTTGGTGCCCGTTAACGCGCCTCCTAAGGTTGTGATATGCTTGGGGCAATTCCATCTAGGAGAATTGCATGCAAGACAAAGAAAGCCTTTCGACTCAGCTCACTCCCATTCAGATCCGTACCAAGGAATTTAATAAATCGCTTTGGGGTTACACGCCCAAAGAGGTCGCCGAGTTCTTAGAAAGTCTTGCTGCTCAGTGGGAAGCTAAGAATGCGGAAGAGCGAAAGCTCCTCAATAAGATTAAGCTCCTCGAAGAGGACCTTAGAGAATGGAAGGATCGGGAAGACAAGCTCATCCAACTCCGGGAAGGCGCCAAGATCAAAGCCCAGGAAATTGAGGCCCAGGCCACAAAAGACGCTTCACTTTTCTTGAAATCCGTTCAGGAGCGCGCCGAACAGATTCGCCTCAAAACAGAAGAGTGGTTGGAGCGGGTGATCGCTGAAGTCGACAAAACCGAATCGCGCAAACGGCAATTGGTAGAAGCACTCAAATCGACACTAGACGAGCACTACGCGATTCTGTCGGACGAGCAGTCCTTGCCTGCGCTTGGGTTGGATCTGTCCTCTTTGCAAGGCGCAAAAAGCACAAACTAACTTTCTTGCACGGAGCCCATTCGACTTTTTATTGGCCGAATTAGCTCCAACGTAACGAAATTGATGGCGGTCAGTACAAACGCTATTTCAAATCGATTCCAGGCGACGGCCATGCCGATGGCTCCGACGTTCCATAGACTGGCGGCGGTAGCTGTCCCATGGGCTTCTCGCCCTACTTTCAAGATGGCTCCACCACCGATAAAGCCAATACCCGTCATCAGTCCATACATAAGCCGGGAGTACGCTTCATCACCCGATAAGACGCTGGCCCCGGTGAGCATGAAACCGCACGCACCTACAGCCACTAAAGGAAACGTTCTCAAGCCGGCGCTCTCTGCGTTCTTCTCCCGTTCCCACCCGATCGGTAGAGCGAGAAGATAAGCCACCAGCAGGTGCCATAAGTTACTGAGCGCTGTTTCAAATTGCATGACTCCTCCTGTAACCGACCTGTCACGGACTGAGATCAGAACAGGTCACCTCCGTCGCAACCGACGGCTACGTCTTTCCTTTAAATGAAATTGCAAATTGGAGGCCAGTTAGGGGTTGGGGAGGAGTTTTGCGACGCTTTGCGAGTCCACCCAGGCAGCGACGGGAAAGTCGATCTGCGTGGTGGTATTTTTTTGCTTCAAGATGCGCACCAAGGTCCCTGAGGGGAGTTTAACAAGAGGCTTTTCGGGATCGCCATCGGTAAAAGTCTGCACAGAACCTTCAGACGATTTCAGTATTCCAACTTTGGGGTAGGCTCTGCGGTTAAGATGCAAGAGCACAGAGCAAAGACAAAGTACGATGGCAAAGCTCCAATAGCCTACCATGGCTGCCGGCGGGACATTTAATTTGGGGAACAGGTAGCGGAGAGCGCCCAATAATAGAATCCAAAAACAGAGCACTGCAAGGAGTAGCCTAAGATTGGGGCCGGCGAGGATATAGCTTCGGAACCCCCACTCCCGACTGAGCTGATCTTTATTTCCAAGGCGTGTTTCTAGTTGCTTCAAATCACGCAGGTAAGACAGCGTTTGGAGAAACGAACCAGAAGTTTCCGCTGCCAATACGGTGTTTTCTATTGCGGAGGGAAAGTCTTCCGCTTTCCACGCGCCGTAAGCCAAATTGCGGTAAGCCGAATCGGAGCGCACCCCGTACGAAGCCGCTACGGCGTTCCACTCTTCGTACAGCCTCTTGCGCATTTCCCAAGACGTGGCTGTATCGCTGGCGGATTGCCAGAGCGTGTCCAAGGGCGCTAGCTGTGCCGGATTCGCCGTTGCCGTTTGGCTGAGACAAATCCAGACCCATACGCCGAGAATGGCCCCTGCAAATTTAGAAGACATACTTCGCCCCCGCACTTTTAGTGCGTCTGCAGTTAGGATTATTTTTTGTGCGATTTAGTAGCGGACTTCGTACTTCTCTTCCAAGGCTTGGACCAAAGTACGCAGCTCGTCCAGACGCTCGCGTAATTCTTGGTTCTGTCGCTGTAGAAGGGCGAGTCTCTCATCTTTTTCTCTGAGAGTTCGCTCGTAGGCCGCAGTAACGATCCGAACAGCGGGATCAATGGCACCGGCGGGAGCCGCTTTGGGTGTTGAGTTCACGGTTGTAGTTGCCGGCGCTGTAGGCCGGATAGGGCTCGTTTGCATGGTGTTCATTGATTTATCTAAATCATCCAGCAGCAACAAATAGCGTCCGTTTTCCAACTTATACTGAATGCTGTTGCTTTTGATTTTTCGTCGGATGGTACTGGTGCTGACTCCGGTCTTTACGGAATACTCCGTAAGGGGGAGCCACTGTCCACTACTCTCATCGCACGTCTGACGATCGTGCTGTGCCATGAGAGTCTCCCTGAAGATAGTGGGATAGTTTCATTATAATCTGAATTCCGGTCGTTGTGGTACAATTAAAAAAGACCCGCATGTTTCAAACCACAATCAAACTCGTCTCTTTGTTGGACTGGTGCTGTTTCTAAGTCAGTTTCAAATCGGGATGCAGCGATTGGCGCAACCGAAAAATACGAAGCTCTGAACATCGTGTCGGACCGGACTCTAGAAAGCCGTTTCGGCGATCGGCGACATAGAGTTGGTCGGTAAACGCAAGCCGCCAGAAAAAGCAGAGGATTCAAAACCCACTCACGATGAGGAATCCATCTCCGACGAAGATCGCCAGTCCCTAATGCAACTACTTCAATGAGGTAAGCGATCATGTCCATGGTCGATAGACGCAAGGATTACAGACTCCGTACCACGATCGAGTTATCTTCTCAGACGGCAAGACGTCCAAGACCGCCTACGCGGGCAACTTCAGCCGCGGTGGTATCTTCGTGTTGACGCTGGATCCTTACCCTATCGATACTATCGTCACGACGACCTTTTTGTTACCCAATCAAACTGGCAGCATGTCCGTTAAAGCTCGGCTGGCTCACATTGTTTTCGACGAAGCAGCGATGCGAAGTGGATTGCGGCGCAGGACTTCAATTTCTAGAGCTGAATGAATCCCAAAAATCTATTTCTGAACCCTGCAAGATATTGAACGAAAAGATGGGATACCTGGAACTTAAAAAGATCCTCTCTGACAAGCCCAACCTGAGTGAAGTCCAACGTTATCTCCAACGCATGCCGGCCTTACAAGGGCTGGACCTTTTGGAGCTTCGCTACCGCGTGAACCGCATCTGCACGCTCTTTGAGCCGGATGAGATCTCCGAATTCAGTGGTGCCGACTCCGAACTCGGCCTCTAGGTACGTTCCTTTTACATCCCCTGTGGATAACTCCCCTTTTTATGTACCACTTTCCCAATGGCACACGCCTGTGGATAACTGCGCGGCGCGCGCCGTAATCCACAGCTTTGTGCAAAAGACGTGGTACCTTTTCTAGACATGGAGTCTTACGATTTAAAACAAGTAGTTAGGCGAGATTCCAGAGCGTAGACAGAGCTGATTACTGAGTTCGACAGGTGAGTAATTCCCTAGTCGCCTTGAAAACACTAAACCTTTAAAATCCATCACTTTTACTGTTGTTTTCCTATGCATTCTGGCTGTGTGGTGTCGAACCCCTACTGAAACTCTACAGATCGGCGTGGGGGGCGAAGACAAAATGAACACATAATGGTTTCGTGTCCTTACCGCTCTCTGAAGTTGGAATCAGCCTTGCATATACCACATGAGTACCAGCAGACGTTTACATGCAGTGGATGGAGTAGAGCCATGAAGGGGAAGAATTTTGTTTGTTATTAGGAAATGGTGGGTGCTAGCGGTAGTTCACTCTCGCTTTGTCTTTGACGAGCTGTTCGAAGCGATCAACCTACTTTCTAATACCTTTGGTTTCGGATATTGCGACGGTACCCTTGGCAGCTTTGATGTGTACACAATTCCTAAGGGGAACGGTGTCGATGTGGACTTGGTCATTATTCCTTACCAAGCCGCAGCGGAACATCATTCAGATCGGTATCGTAAACAGCGAAGTCGCTTATAAAGTGACGACGTATCAAGCCGTGGTCCAGGTCGATGCAGAAATTGCAGGCCAAATCACCATTTCAGACGTAGCCAACTATGATGTTCTCGCCATTCGCCCTTTTACAACGGGCGGCTTCCTTGATGGAAACACGGGCGCTGATTCGATTTGCGCTTTGCCGGTCCCTCCGGGATTCGGTAGCGGCTTCGGCAGCTTCTAGTAAGTCACCAAATAGTTTGTTCGAACGGGGAAAAGACACCGTGGTAGCCGTGTGCGTCTTTTCCTCTTTCTTATTTTCTCTCAACATGCTTGCGACGCTCGGCGACGGTTGCACCGCCATTTGCGTGGACTGGAACATGCGTCGGGCATTCGACCGTACAAGCCGCACATTCCAAACAGGGTAACCATTCATCGAAAAAATATTCCGACTCGTGCGCCGAGCGCCCAAACCCGAGCAATACAAACTTGGGTTCAAAGCCTGCCGGGGCCCGTCCGGTGGCGATCGCCTCGCACGAAAAGGTACACAGTGAGCACACCTGACAACGTTGAAACTCGGGAAAACGCTTGCGCTCTTCTATCCCTACCGGCGTGATATTATTTATCGCTTTTGAAAATTCTGAAGGAACTCATTCAATCCCGGCTTCTTTTTCCAGAAAAAGAGAACGCGCTTGATAAGGTGAACGAAGAAGAGCGAAGGCGAGAACTAGCTTCGCCTCAGTTTACTGCCCACGGATTCCGTGCCCTCCTGAGTAAACCATATAGCCAAGACCCACGCTCCCGGGCGGGAAATCAGAATCCGCCCAAGACACTGCCGCAGGCAAATAGATTCTTGTAGACGGGCTTGCCATCGGCGCCTACCGATTTGCCAGCTCGCATCTACCCACACTCCCAACTGCGACCAAGCTTGGGGCTCAAAAAACCCCCGGTCCGACCACGGTAGCTCCGCCCGCCGACCCACGCCCTCTTCCTGACGAGACTGGCTAAAGGCAACCCGAACAAGGGCTCGGCCAGATCTTCGTACTGCAGCTCCACGCCACCGCCAAAATACTTTCCACTCGCGAGTACGTAGCGATGGGACTTGAGTTTGCGCGGTTCCTTGTCCCCACCGTTCCAGTATTCCACTCCCACGATTTTTCCGTCTGCCCTCTCCGCTCGAATGTGTTCAGCCGTAAAGCACGGAATACCCATTCGCTTTAAAGCCGCAAAGATAGCGTCCTGCAGTCGTTTACCGGGAACGGCCTCCACCGTTCCCAAACACTCGGAAACAGGTTTCTGCAATTCCTGCTGCAAGTTTTCAAGTGGCTTCATGTCTAGAAAAAGCGGCGGCAAAAGAACTCCGTCAAAGCTCTCCGCCATTTTCGCAACAGACTTCACAAACTTCTCACGAAACTCTGCATCTCTTTGCAGCCGAACCGCCACTACAGGAAGGGGCGCGTCCGGCATCGCCGGCAAGTCACTTAGCTCGACCGCCTCAACTTTTACACGGGTCTCAAAATTCGTTTCGGCGTTCTGCTCCCATTGACGGCAAAGCGCTTTTGCCATTATCCGCCAGGACGGGTGGAACGCGAACGCCAACCTCTTGTCCGCCAACGCCCCCAGCTCGACTCCCGCCTGGACGGACTGAGCGATGTGCACCTGCTTCCAATGCCCATTGCTCACGGGAAGAACGAGAGCTTTGTCCCAACACATTTTTAGCGGTAATCCGAGCGCTCTTTCAAAACCCATGAACACACGTTGCACATCCACCGGCGACGGCGTACTGCCCGGATTGGCCAAGATCTTGGAATACGCATTTTTCCAATCGGGGTGCTGCGTTCGGGAAGCAAAGTCCGTAGGAGCCGCTTTCGTCGACGGCCGCCCAAAATCAAAAGCCCCGGAAGATACGGCAGTGGCTCCGACCCCGCGGCTCAGAACCGCAACGGAAATTCCCTGCTCTTTTGCCGCCACCGCCGCCGCAAACCCGGCAGCGCCACTTCCCAAAACCAAAAGCTCAAAGGTCTCCATGACCTTCTCCCGTAGAGTACAAATGCAAGGCACGCGCGTACTCTTCCTGCTTGGCCTGTTCACCAAATAGAACCGGCTGGTTTCCGCGCCAACGACGTGCCACGAAGTCCTGTGAGGCTTTGTCTACCTCGTCGGCGCTCCAATTGAAGAGGCGGCCCATGAAGAGCGCCGTCTGATTCGCACAACGGCAGGACTGACACGGCCCCATCCCCAAACGTGTCCGGCGTCTTACGTCGGCGAGATTCTTTGCCCACTCTTCGCGCACGCAGTAGTCGACTTCCGCTGCCAATACCTGATCACACTCACAAAGAGTTTGCCGCAGTTCGGGTTCTTTTCGCGCGGCCTCCAAGATCTGGTGCGCCTGCGAACCATGCCGGAAGAACAAGCGTCGCACCGTCAGCGGATCCACTCCCGTTCTTCGGGCCTCTTCGATCCAGGGCATCTCGGTGGTGCACCCAGGCAGACTTTCCAGATGCGTGCGGCAACTCTCACGCCTATCCAGTCGCTTACAGATAATGTCGGTCATCTCTTCCGCCATCAGCCGGTAGGCGGCGAGCTTGCCTCCAATCATGGAATACAACCCATCCGCGCCATCAGCCTTGTGATCGTAAATTTCGTGATCTCGGCTGAGGGAACTCTCGCTCATTCCCCACCCATACACGGTCGGTCGTATTCCCACAAAGGCACGCATGATGCGGTAGTCGTGAAGTGTAGGAAAATAACGTTGAACCGCCTGCAGCAGATAACCGACTTCGTCCTGAGTAATCGTCACCCGATCGGGGTGCCCGTAGTAATCATCATCGGTCGTGCCGATGATCGTCGTGTGCTCGTGCGGAAGAATAAAAACACTTTCGCGCCCATCGATTGCTTTACAGACCAGCGAAACGTTCACGATGCGCCTATCCAGAACCAGGTGCACTCCCTTGGAAGGGCGCATGCGAATGGATCGTGTTTTTTTCGCGTCAATGAAAGGCGCCCAAGGGCCGCCCAGATTGATGACGGTACTCGCCCGCACAAACTCTACGCCGTGCCCCTCGCGAGCCACCCGAAGACCTTTTACTTTCCCGTTTTCGGATACGACTTCTTGAACTTTTGCGGGAACCACAATTTCAGCACCGGATTCGACCGCACTCTTTGCGGTCAGGATCACGAGCCTAAACGGATCGGTTCCCCATTCATCCATCGATACGGCGCCCACAATGTCCTTGCTAAAACCCGGGTCCAGCGCTTGCACTTCGTCCCGATTTAGGCGCACGTGAGGTTTCCCACCTTTAATCGCGGAAAAGCTGTCATAGGCGGTGCAGAAGGTCTCCACCATTTCCATGTAGATCTTCGGATCCTGCTTCATGACTGGGATGAGAATCGGAATTCTAAAAAGCAGGTTGGGTGCAATCTTTTGAATGGCACCGCTGTCCTCGCAAGACTTGCGCGTGGTTTCGCGCTCGGTCTCAAGATACCGCGGGCCTCCGTGGATCATACCCGAACAAGCACCCGTGCTACCGGCGCAGAGATCGTTTTTTTCGAAGAGAATGGTGGACAGACCTCGCATGGCACAGTCCCGCGCCACGCCGACCCCGTTGATACCCCCACCTATGATCGCTACATCGTACGTTTTTGTGTTCGCGTCTGCCATTACTCCCTTGGAATGAGACGGATGGACAACTCATCAAGCTGTTTGGCATCCGCGCCTGAGGGCGCCTCGCTCATCAAGCACGTAGCCTTTTGTGTTTTGGGGAAAGCGATGACCTCGCGTATCGCATCAGTTCCCGCAAGCAACATCGTAATCCGGTCTACCCCGAATGCAATCCCACCGTGAGGAGGGGTGCCGTACTCCAATGCCTCCAGGAAAAACCCAAACTTGGTCTTCGCCTCTTCGTCGCCAATGCCGAGCGCACGGAACATGCGCGCCTGCACTTCAGGACGAAAAATACGGATGCTCCCGCCGCCGATTTCATAGCCGTTTAGTACCATGTCGTAGGCTTGCGCCCGAATTTTGCGAAGCGCTTCATTGTCTTTCGCGTCCAGAAAGGCTTGCGTGTCTTCTGGGTGTGGCGCGGTGAACGGGTGGTGGGCGGCGTAAAGCCTGTCTTCCTCTGAATCGTATTCAAAAAGCGGGAAGTCCGTCACCCAAAGGAAACTGAAAGCATTTTGGTCGACGTAGCCGAAGCGCTCACCAAAAACGGTTCGCAGGTGGCTAAGAGACTGGTTCACCATCTTGGGCGCTCCGCACATCAAAAAGAGCATCGCCCCGGACGTAAACGGAAGCTGCGCCTCAATCTCTTTTTTTAGCTCATCGGAAAAGAACTTCGCCTGCGGGGCCTGCCAGTCTCCAGGTGACTTGATGCGGATCCACGAAACCCCTTTGGCCCCATAAGGGGCTACTTCCTTCGGAAGCGCATCCAAATCTTTGCGGGACAGTGGTTGTTTTTCCTCTACGCAGAGTCCTTTTAGAATACCGCCAGAAGCGAGCGCGGTTTTGAAAACCTGGAAGTCACACTTCTTCCCCGATTCGGTGAGATCCACAAGTTTGAGGGAGTTCCTCAAATCCGGCTTGTCCGATCCATAAAGCTCCATCGCGTTGGCGTAAGAAATGCGCGTGAACGGAAGCTTTACGTTCACCTTTAGGACGCTCTCAAACACGCGCTCCATCAGGCGCTCGTGAAGCGCCAGAATATCCTCGCGATCCACAAAAGACATTTCGACGTCCACCTGAGTGAACTCCGGTTGGCGATCGGCGCGCAAATCCTCGTCCCTAAAGCAGCGGGCTATCTGGAAATAACGATCAAAGCCACTGATCATGCAAAGCTGCTTCAAAGTCTGAGGCGACTGCGGTAGCGCATAGAATTGTCCGGGGTGGACACGGCTGGGAACTAGGTAATCTCGAGCCCCTTCCGGAGTGGTCTTATAGAGAATGGGAGTTTCAATTTCAATAAAACCCTCTTCCC